>NZ_JBVJKV010000008.1:0-117515 GCF_055585065.1 Streptomyces sp. NPDC054047
TTGAACTTGTCCAGCGTGATGACCCACGCCGCCAGCAGCCCCGCCGCACCCGTGATCACCAGGAGCAGCGCGAACGCACGGCTCCCACCGACGCCAGCGGGTGGCGGCTCCACGCGCCCTGAGGGGGCTTCGGGCTGACGGGCTTCGGGCAGAGGTGTCTTGGTGTGCATCGGCTGCGGTCCTCACTGGGTTCATGGGCTGCGGGGCCCGGCACCCTTTTGCAGTAGTGGGGCATCTCTCGGCAGGACAGGCCCTGTGGGCGACCACCCGCGTCACCACCGCGCCGGGGCCCGCCGGTCCGTCCCGACCGGCGGGCCCCGCCGCGTCCGGGCACCCCCTCGGCCGCCCCTAGCCGCGCAGGCTTCGCGCGGAGAGCAGGCAGTGCGCGGCGTTGGTCATGGTCTCCTCGGCGCCCGCGAAGGCGGCGAGGGCCTCCTCGGCGAGCGGAACCCCGGGCTTGGCCTCGGGCCAGGGACGCGTGGTGAACATGAAGTAGGCGTGGCCCCGCTCGCCCACCGCCTCGAGCCACTCCGGCGGTACGACGCACTGGGCGTTGAGGTGCGGCATGTTCAGGACGGCCTGGCCGGCCTCGACGAGGAGGGTGACGGGCAGGCTCGGGTTGCGGGAGCTCTCGACGACGGGGCCGCCGATGGGGAGCCCGGTGTTCTGCAGCAGGATCTCGATGGCTTCGGTCGAGGCCTCGGGACCGCCTTCGCCGTCGCCCAGCGAGTACGCGAGCAGGAAGGGCATGTCCTCCTCGTCCTCGGGGTGTTCACCACTCCAGGGGACCACGGTGAGGGTGCCCAGATCGGCGGGCCGGAAGGTGCGGGTTTCGCTCGATGTCGAGGTCATCCCGGAACCGTATCGATGTGTCCCTACGCCTCGGACCCGTCTGTCACTTGACTGGGTGAGTGGGGGCCAGCCATCACACGATCGGGGCACGCGCCGGTCGAACTCCGGGGCCCCTCAGTCGAACTGAGGCCCTGGGAAGGCGTGCGGGCCGGGAAAACCCCGAGGGCCGGTTCCGCAGAATGCGTCTGCGGAACCGGCCCTCATCGCCGCGTGGCGTTCGCTCGCGGCAGCACTTCTCGGGGAGAACGTCAGCTGGTGACGGCCGCGTCGCCCGCGACGTTCACCGGTACGTGGACCGGGACCTCGGCCAGGGTGCCGAAGATGACGCCGGGCGAGCCGCCGGCCGCGCTCCCGGCACTGGAACCGCTGCCGTCGGCGGCGAGGCGTTGCCTCATGGAGCGGTCCGCGGAATCCTCCGCAGGAAACACGCCCAGGCAATTGCTTCCTTCATTCGGCCCTCATTCGGCCTTCATTCGGCGCGATACGCCGTCCGCGGGAAAGCGGGAAGGGTTCTACTTTCCGACGGGGAGTCCGCCGAGCAGCTTGCCGGCGCCGCCGCCCGCGTGCAGGTCCTTCGCGGCACCGGAAACGGTGTTGACGACGGAGTCCTTGTTCTCGGTGTCCAGGGCGTTGGTGGCCAGCGGGGCCGCGTCGAGCGACGACGTCTGGCTGGCGATCGTGTCCAGTGCACCGTTCAGGCTGGTGGGCGTGAGGTCGGCGGCGAAGGCGGGTGCGGCGGCACCAGCGATGACCATGGATCCGGCAACGACGGCGGCAGCCTTCAGGGGCTTCATCGTGTTCCTTTCTTCGGCGACGGACGGTCGCCAGAGGGGATTTTCACTTCGCCATGGGTAACGAGCGCTGTGTACGGCGGAAACTCTGTGCGGCGGAAATTCACGGAACCCACCCGAACGAAGGCGGTGTCTCATTCTCGTATGAGATGGGCGGCGAGATGGGCGGCGAGAGGGGTCGTGAGAGGGGCCGTGAGATGGATGGCGATGGGGACATGAAAAGCCCGTCGCGCCGACCGGGAAGGCCGACGCGACGGGTGGAGATCGATGCTGACGGGGGCTGACGGGGGCTGACGGGTGCCGACGTGTGCCGACGTGTGCTGACCGAGGCTCAGGACAGCGCGGGCGCCTGGGGCACGTTGGGCGCGGCCGGCAGCTTGGCCTCCGGCAGCTTGGGCAGGGCCGGAAGGCCTGCCAGGTCCGGCGCGGGCAGGCCGCCGCCGAGCAGCGTGGCCGCGACGACGTTGACGAGGCCGGTGAGCACGGTCGGAACCGCGCCCGCCACCGCGGCCACGTCGCCGCCGGTCGCCGCCTTGAGCAGGGTGTCGACCGCGGTCTGCAGTGCCTTCAGGGCGTCGGCCTTCGGGTCGGCCGCGGCCCTGGCGTCGTCCGGCATCGCCTTGGGGAGCGCCGGGGCCTCCGGGAGCGTGGACGTCTGCGGGAGGGCCGGGGCCTCCGGAGCCTTGGGGGCCGCTGCCGAGGCCTTGGTGATGGCGGCCTTCACCGGCTCGGCGAGCTTCGCGGCCTCCGCGGCGGGCAGTTGACCCTTGTCGGCCTTCAGTACGGCGGTGAGCAGGTCGGTGACCGGGGTGAGCACACCGCCCGCGTCGCCCAGGGTCTTGGCCTGGGCCAGCAGCGCGTCCGCTCCGGCGACCGGCGCGCGGGCCGCCTCCTGGGCGTTGCTGGGAGGGGAGTCGCTCTCGGCGGCGATGACGGGACCGGCCGTCCCGATGAGGAGCGAAGCGCAGAGGACGGTGGTCGCGATACGCCGTACGGGCAGAGCGCGCATGAATGTTCCCTTCGGTGATGCGTCGGATCTTGTGTTCACCGTGAAAGCGGTGGACATCGTCCGCAACCGAGCGACTGCCATTCGGGGGCATGGCGGCCGTCCGGGGCACGCCGGGGAACGGACGACGGCCGTCCTCCTCGGGGGAGAACGGCCGTCGCTCAGTGCGTGCTGCCGAAGCGTCAGCTGTTGACGCAGGTGTTGCCGAACGCCGGGTTCAGCAGACCGATGACGTTCACGGTGTTGCCGCAGGCGTTGACCGGGATGTGGACCGGGACCTGGACGGCGTTGCCGGAGATGACACCGGGGGAGTTGGTGGCGGCACCCTGGGCACCGGCGTCGGCGGCGGCGATGCCGGCGCTGCCGGCCATGGCGGCCACGGCAACGGTGGAGAGGGCGAGGGCCTTCGCGGTACGCGACATGGAGAGTTGCTCCTTGGTGAGTTGATGCATCGGCAGGGCGGGGTGCCCGGCCCATGGATCAACGGAACTCGCCCGCAAGGGTTGTGGGCCCAAAAGGGTGATCTGTCGGCGCAGGGTTAACGCGAGGCCCCGGCCCGTGCTCCCGGCAGGCTCCCGAGCGTTACTCACTTCACGATTCCGACACACTTGACAGCCTTCCTGGATTAATGCGGAAAGCGGCTAGTGTTGCTCCCTCCTGAAGCCATTTGAAAGAACAAGTGCGGGAAGTTACGAGACGAGTGTGACTGTCGCATTTACATTCTCCCTCCTGGTCCGGAACCTTTCCCGAAAGGGCAACGCCGGTCATGCGTAATTCCCTGGGCCCCTTGCTGCGTCGTGTGACGCTGTGCGCCGTTTCCCTCGTGGTCGTCGCCACGCCGGGCGGCCCCGCCCTGGCCGCACCCGCACCCCCCGCCGCCGAAGCGGCCGGCATCAAGTTCGCGCAGCGCTATCACGCCCTCCAGCACGGCGGGATCACCCGCGCCGCCAACACGGCCATCACGTGCCGCAAGCCGATGGCCCCGCGCGCGGTGTCTTGCCCTTCCGCGCGCGGGGGCAAGGCGGCCGCCAACAACGACTTCGACATGTTCTACGTCGACGTCGACAAGGACCCGAACACCTACAACTCCAGCCGCGGAGAGGTCCGGCTGCCGCAGGGCTCCCGGGTCTCCTACGCGCGCCTGTACTGGGGCGGCAACCTCCGCGTCGGCGAGCAGAAGCCGCCCAAGGACAACGGCAGGGCCCTGATCGCCGAGCCCGGCGGCAGCTACCGGGACGTGCAGGCCGACACCCTGGTCGGGCACCGCACCGCCAACGGAGCGGACGCCTTCCAGGCGTCGGCCGACGTCACCCCCCTCGTCAGGGCCAGCGGCGCCGGGCTCTACACCGTCGCCCAGGTCAACGTGGCGATGGGGCACTCCAAGGCCGGGGCATGGGGCGGCTGGACGCTGGTCGTCGCGTACGAGAACGAGACCGCGCCGCTGCGGCACCTGACCGTGTGGGACGGCTTCGACTCCTTCGACGCGCGCCGGCGCAGCCATGCGGTCCGGCTCGGCGGCGCGCCGGTGCCGGCCCGTGCCAAGGGCAGCGTGGGCATGGTCGCGTACAACGGCGACCGCGGAACGAGAGGCGACACGCTCACCGTGTCGACCGACCGGAGCAGGCCCGTGCGGCTCTCCGACGCGGCGAACCCCGCCCGCGACGTACTGAACTCGACCATCAGCGAGCCGGGCAGGCAGATCGCAAGGACGCCCGCGTACGCCAACACGCTCGGCTACGACTCCGACATCTTCCGGCTCGACGGAGCCCTCAAGGCCGACCGAAAGGGCCTGCTCATCCGTCTCGCCTCGCAGCGAGAGTCCGCGTGGGCCGGTGTGCTCTTCGCCGCTGTGGACGCGAAGCGGTAGCGCACCACCTTCCCCCTGAGCAAGGCGCCGTGCATGCAACTGTCATCATCTGACCCCCGGCTGAGCGTCCTTCATGTCGCGCAGCCCGTCGACGGCGGAGTGGCCCGCGTGGTCACCGACCTGGTGAAGTCCCAGCTGTCCACCGGGATGCGGGTCCACGTGGCGTGTCCGGACGGCGGCCGTCTGCCGGACGCCGTGCGCGGCCTGGGAAGCGATGTCCACGGCTGGGCGGCGACCCGCTCCCCGGGCCCCGGCCTGCCGGGCGAGGTGCGGCGCCTCGCCCGTATCGTCGCCGCGCTCCGGCCCGACGTCGTGCACGCGCACAGCGCCAAGGCCGGGCTCGCCGCCCGGCTCGCCCTGCGCGGCAGGGTCCCCACGGTGTTCCAGCCGCACGCGTGGTCCTTCGAGGCCGTCGGCGGCGCGACCGCGCGGCTCGCCCTGGGCTGGGAGCGCTTCGGGGCGCGCTGGGCCACGCACGTGGTCTGCGTCAGCGAGGCGGAACGGCTCACCGGGCGGCGCTCCGGGATCGACGCGCGCTGGTCGGTGATCCCCAACGGGGTGGACGCCGAGCACTTCCGGCCCATGGCCGCGCAGGCCGCGCGGAGCGCCCTGGGGATCTCCGAGCAGGCGCCCTTGGTGGTGTGCGTGGGGCGGCTCTGCCGGCAGAAGGGGCAGGACGTCCTGCTGCGGGCCTGGGCCGCGGTCAGCGCGTGGATGCCGATGGCCCGGCTCGTCCTCGTCGGGGACGGGCCCGACGCGGCCGGTCTGCGCGAACGGGCGCCCGCCTCCGTCCGGTTCGTCGGAGCCGTCCAGGACGCCACCTCCTGGTACCAGGCGGCCGACGTCGTGGTCCTGCCGTCCCGCTGGGAGGGCATGGCCCTCGTACCCCTGGAGGCGATGGCCTGCGCCCGGCCCGTGGTGGTCACCGATGTGGACGGCGCGCGCGAGAGCCTGCCGCCCGCACTCGTGCCGCACGGTCTCGTCCCCGCGGAGGACCCCGACGCGCTGGCGCGAGCCCTCGTCGGACTGCTCGGCGATCCGCCCCTGTGCGAATCCCTCGGCCGTGCAGCGCACCGTCACGTATCGACCACCCACGATGTGCGGCGCACCACGGACGCTGTCGCGGCCGTGTACCGCGAGCTACTGGGCGTGGGGCCCATCAAGTGCAGGGAGTCCATCAACCCGTGAGTGCGGAACGAACCGTCGCCCCTGCCGCGCAGCCACGGGCGGCCGACCATGCCATCGCCACCGCCTCGGTCATCCCTCCCCGCGGGGCCGGGGGCGGCCGCAGGACGAGCATCGGCTGGGGGTCATCGACACGCCGTTCGTCGGCCCTGCCCCTGGTCGCCGTGGACTGCACCGCCGCCCTGCTCGGCAGCGTGCTGCTCGCCGATCCGCAGCGCCACCCCCTGCTGGTGGTCCTGCTCCTGGCCGGCGTGACCGGCCTGAACACGCGGGCCGCGCTGTACCGCCCGCTCGCCGTGCCCTCCGCCCTCGACGAACTGCCGTCGCTGGCCTGGCAGGCCCTGCTGAGCTGGTGCGCCGTGGGGCTGGTGGCCGCGAGCTTCCCCGCCCTGAGCCCGCTCTCCCTCACCACCCTGTGCACGGCGGCGGCGCTGCAGAGCGTGCTGTGCTGCGCGGGCCGCGGCTCCCTGTACTGGTGGGCCCGCAGGGCCACGCTGCGCCAGCCGCGCCCGGCCCTGGTGGTCGGCCACGGCGCCGTCGCGCGGCGCGTCGCGGAGGCGGTCCTGCGCCATCCGCAGGCCGGGGTGCGGCCCGTGGGCATCGTGGGCGAGGCGCCCGCCGAGCGCACGGAGCCGGAGGGGGCCGCCGAGCTGCCGGTGCTCTCCACCATCGAGGAGCTGCGCCGCGCCGTCATCCAGAACGCCGTACGCACCGTCCTGGTCGTCGGGCCGACGCCGGGACCGGAGCAGATCGGGTGGCTGCGCACGCTGAGCGGCTCCGGATGCGACGTGTGGGCGATCGACGCGACGCAGCCGCCGGGCTACGACGCGCCGGGGAGACAGGCCAGATCCGGGCGGCTCGCCGGGTTCCCCTGCCGCTCGCTCGTGCCCGCGAGGTCCCGGCACTTCAGCGTCAGCAAGCGCGCCCTCGACCTGGTGACCTCGGGGACCCTGCTGCTGCTCATCAGCCCCGTGCTCCTCGCCTGCGCCGCCGTCCTGCGGGCCACCGAAGGGCCCGGGGTGATCTTCCGTCAGGAGCGCATCGGCAGGGACGGGCGGCCGTTCACCCTGCTGAAGTTCCGCACGCACCGCCCCGTCGACCCGCAGGAGGCCGCGACCCGGTGGACGGTCGCGGGCGAGCAGCACATGAGCCGGTTCTGCCAGTTCCTGCGCCGCACCTCGCTCGACGAGCTGCCGCAGCTGTGGAACGTCTTCTGGGGCGACATGAGCCTGGTCGGCCCGCGCCCCGAACGCCCCTACTTCGTGGGCAAGTTCAGCCAGACCTACCCCGGCTACGCGGAGCGCCACCGCATGCCGACCGGCATCACCGGGCTCGCCCAGATCCAGGGGCTGCGCGGCGACACCTCGATCGAGGACCGGTGCCGGTTCGACAACGCCTACATCGACAGCTGGTCGTTCTGGCAGGACCTGTGCATCCTGCTGCGCACCGCCGCCTCCCTCGTACGTCCGACGGGGAGCTGACCCGGGTGAACGGTGCCTCCATCACGCTCCTCCCGCCCGGCTCACCGGCCGCCGCGATCTCATCGGCGCTGCGCGGTGCCGGGCCCGTGCTGCCCGTCATGGCCGTGGTCGCCCTGCTCGCGCTGCCCGTACCGCCGGGCGACGGCGGCTCCGGGGGCGGCACGGCCGCCGACGCCGTCTCCGCCCTGGTGGTGTGCTGGTGCGTGGCCCGCGCCGTGCGCGGGGCGCGGCGGCCGCTGACGCGGACCGCCGCCGTCGTGCTCGGCCTGCCGGTGATCGGCATCGCGGTCGCGGCGGTCGGCGCGAGCACCGCCTCCGCCGGGATGACCGGCCTGGTGCGCTACCTGCAGATCTTCGTCCTCGTACCGGCCGCGGTCCTGATGCTCGTCCGCGACCGCCGCGACTTTTGCCTGGTGGCCTGGTCGATCGTCGGCCTGGCCCTCTTCCAGGGCTCGGTCGGCGTCTACCAGTACGTCACGGGGACGGGCGCCTCCTACATGGGCTCGGACGTCAGGGCCGTGGGGACCTTCGGCGCGACGGACGTCATGGGAATGGCGACCGTGGTGTCGTACGGAGTGGTGTGCGCGGTGGCCCTCGCGCTCGGCCCGGCCTCCCCGAAGGGGCGTCAGGCAGGCCTGAGCCAGCGGCAGATCGCGCTGGTGTGCGCGCTGCTCCTGACCGTCCCGCTCGCGCTCTCCTTCAGCCGCGGCGCCTGGATCGCCACCGTCGTGGCGTGCGGCGCGCAGCTGGGGCTCGCGGGGGTGCGGCGCGCCCTGCGGGCCCTCGCCGCGGTGGCCGCCGCGGCCGTGGTCCTGGTGGGCGGCCTCGGCATCGGCACGCAGATGCTGCAGGAGCGGATCACCAGCATCACGCAGGTGACCGACGCCCCCGACCAGTCCGTCACCGACCGGTACACGATGTGGGCTGCGGCGGTGGACATGTGGCGCGACGAGCCGGTGTCGGGCGTGGGGCTCAAGGCCTTCCCCGACCACCGCGACAGCCACGCGTCGCTGGCCCTCTCCTCGGCCAGCGACACCGCCGGCGCGGGCGCCGCGTTCGCCCGGCAGCCGCTGCTCTCCCCGCACAACATGTATCTGCTCGTCCTGAGCGAGCAGGGGCTGCTCGGCCTGTGCACGCTGGTGGGCAGCTGGGCGGCCTTCCTGCTGCTCGGTCTGCGGCGGCTGACCCGGGTGCGCGGGTGCGCGGGCACGGACTGCGCGCTCGTCGCGTGCGGTCTGCTCGTCTGGCAGCTGGTGGACTTCGCGTACGCCGACATCGGCGGGCCCTCGACGGTGCTCATGGCCGTGGTCCTGGGGCTCGTGGCCTGGTGGGCGCTGTCCGGCCGTGCCCTCGCGGCGCCCGCGCCGGGGGAGGCGCCGCGATGACCTCCACGACCCACTCCGTGGACACGGCACCGGCGGGCAAGGTGCCCGCGCCGGCCACCGAGGCCGAACCCGTCAGGGGCTCCGACCCCTCCAACGGCTTTCTCGCCAAGGCCGCTCTGATCACCGCGGTCCTCACGGTGGCCGGATCGGTACTCGGGCTCGTGCGCGACCAGGCCCTGGCCCATTTCTTCGGGGCGGGCTCCGAGACCGACGCCTTCCTCGTCGCGTGGACCGTCCCCGAGGTGGCCACCACACTGCTCATCGAGGACGGCCTCGCGTTCGCCCTCGTACCGGCCTTCAGCATGGCGCTCGCCCGCCGGGGCCAGGGCGCGCGGCGCGACCCGGTCCGCGCCCTGGTGGCCGCGTCGCTGCCACGCCTGATGGTGGCCTCCGGGGCCGTCGCGCTGATCCTGATGGCCGGGGCGCCGGTCCTGGTGGAGGTCCTCGCGCCGGGCCTGCCCGACCCGCGCCTCGCCGTGGACTGCACGCTCCTGACCGCCACCTGCGTCTTCACGTTCGGCCTGGCCGGGTACTGCAGCGCGGCCCTGCGCGCCCACCGCAGGTTCGTGGCCCCGGCCGCCATCTACGTCTTCTACAACATCGGCATCATCACCGCGGTGTTCGTCCTCGCCCCGCGCTACGGCGTTAGGGCGGCGGCGCTGGGCGTCGCGGTCGGCGGCGTCCTCATGGTGCTCGTCCAGGCACCCTCGCTCTGGCGGCAGCTCACCCGCGACACGGCGGACGCGCCGAACGACAACGCGACGGGTCCCTCGGCCCCGGCGCTGATGGGCAGGGCCGTCGTCGCCACCGTGCTGCTCTTCGCGCTGTGCCGGCAGTCGCAGGTGCTCATCGAGCGCTTCCTGGCGTCCTCGCTGCCCTCGGGGGCCATCTCGCACCTCAACTACGCGCAAAAAGTGGCGCAGGTGCCGATGATCCTCTCCCTGATGCTGTGCACGGTCACGCTCCCCGTCGTCGCGCGGGCCCTGGCCGAAGGCGACGTCAAGCGCGCCAGGTCGCGCGTCGAGCGGGACCTGGGCCTGGCCGGCTGCGTGGTGCTGCTGGGCACCTCCGTGGTCATCGCCTGTGCGCCGCAGCTCATCCAACTCCTGTTCCAGCGAGGCGCGTTCACCGCGGACGACACCGTCGCCACGGCGGCCGTGATGCGCGTGTACGCGCTGGGCCTCCTGGGCCACACGCTGGTGGGCGCGCTCGTGCGCTCCTACTTCTCCGGCGGGCGGGCCACGTGGTTCCCGCTGGGCGCGATGACGGTCGGGATCGCCGCGACCGCGGGGATCGGCACCTGGGCGGTGGACCTGTGGGGCGTACGCGGCATCGCGCTCGCCAACGCGGCGGGGATCAGCGTCACGGCCTTCGTGCTGCTGTGCGGGATGGGCCCGCGCAACGTGCCGATCCGGGTCCGCCGCGTCCTGGGCGAGCTGGTCAAACCGGTGGCCGCGACGGTGTGCGCCACCGGGTTCGGCGGCGCCTTCGCGAGCCACGTCGACTCGCCCTTCAGCGCCTTCGCCGTCGGCTCCACGACCGTCGCCGCCGTCTTCTTCCTGGTGCTCTGGGCCCTGAAGGCCCAGGCCTTCGAGCCCGTCATCCGTTCCGTCACATCCGCCACACGGAAGCTCTGGCATGTCCATTGACACAGCACTCGGTGAGACCACCCGTTCGCGGCGCATGCGGCACTGGCTGCCCCAGGCGCCGATGTGGGTGGCGATGTACCACTCCGTGGACAACTGCGCGGACGACCCCTACAAGATCACCGTCTCGCCCGAACGCCTCGCGGCCCAACTGCGCTGGCTCCGCCGCCAGGGGCTGCGCGGGGTGAGCATGACCCGGCTCCTCACGGCGCGCGCCCGCGGCGAGGGACGCGGCCTGGTCGGCCTCACCTTCGACGACGGATACACCGACTTCGTCGACCACGCCCTGCCGCTCCTGCGCCGCTACGACTTCGGCGCCACCGTCTTCGTGCTCCCGGGCCGCCTCGCGGGCGACAACGCCTGGGACCCGCTGGGCCCCCGCAAGCCGCTGCTGAGCGCGGAAGGCATCCGGCACGCCGCCGCCGAGGGGATGGAGGTCGCCTCGCACGGCCTGACCCACGTCGACCTCACCCGGGCGGACGACCGGCTGCTGTGGCAGGAGACCAGCGGCAGCCGGCTCGCGCTCTCCGACCTGATCGGCCGCGAGGTGGAGGGCTTCTGCTATCCGTACGGCACCGTGGACCAGCGCGTCGCCGACACCGTACGAGCGGCCGGCTACCGCTACGCGTGCGCGATCTCCCCGGGCCCGCTGACCGGTGTCCACGCCCTGCCGCGCATCCACATCGGGCAGGAGGACACCGCCCTGCGGCTCCAGCTGAAACTGCGGCTGAACCGGCTGCGCCGCCGTGCGGTCCGCGAACCGGCGGTGGCCGAATGAAGGCCCTGCACGTCATCACCGGCCTGGGGGTCGGCGGCGCCGAGCAGCAACTGCGCCTGCTCCTGCGCCACTTGCCCGCCGCCTGCGACGTCGTGACCCTCACCAACCCCGGCCCGGTCGCCGAGGGCCTGACGGCCGACGGAGTACGCGTCATCCACCTGGGCATGTCCGGCAACCGTGACGTGGGCGCCGTGCCCCGCCTCGTGAAGGTCATCCGGGGCGGTGGATACGACCTCGTGCACACCCACCTGTTCCGCGCCTGCCTGTACGGGCGCATCGCCGCCCGCCTGGCCGGGACGCGCGCCGTCGTGGCCACCGAACACTCCCTGGGCGACTCGCAGATGGAGGGACGGCCGCTGACCGCGGGCGTCCGCGCGCTGTACCTGACCGGCGAGCGTCTGGGGCGGGCCACGGTGGCGGTGTCCCCCTCCGTCGCCGAGCGGCTCACCCGGTGGGGGGTGCCCCGGCAGCGCATCCACGTCGTGCCGAACGGCATCGAGGTGGAGCGGTTCCGCTTCGACCCGCGGGCCCGGGTCGCCGTCCGCCGCCAACTGGGGCTCCCGGACGAGGCGTTCGTGGTCGGGGCGGTGGGCCGGCTCGCCCCGGGCAAGCGGTTCGACGTCCTGCTGCACGCCCTGGCCGCGCTGCCCCAGGACGTACGCCTGCTGCTGATCGGCGGTGGCCCCGAGGAGGGCGGCCTGCGCGCGACGGCGGCTCGACTGGGGCTCGCGGACCGGGTGGTGTTCGCCGGGGAGCGGCCCCATCTGTCCACGGAGGCGACCGACCTCCCCGCGTTCCTCGCCGCCATGGACGTCCTCGCTTCGCCGTCGTCCGAGGAGGCCTTCGGTCTTGCCGTCGTGGAGGGGCTGGCCGCCGGTCTGCCGGTGCTCTACGTCCGCTGCCCCGCCGTGGAGGACCTCCCGCCGGACGCCGCCACCGGCGCCGGGCGCGTCACGGGCGACGCGGACTCCTTCGCGCGGGCGCTGCTGGGGGTCCGGTCGGCGGGGGCGCGGGCGCGCCTCGCCCCGGAGGCCGCGCGCCACTACAGCATCACCCGCAGCGCAGCACAGCTGATGCATGTGTACGAGGCAGCTGCCTCCGGCTCGACCCCGAGAGTGAGTTCCTGATGACCGATACCCTCAGCAGGCGGCACCGCCCGGCCGGTCTCCCGGCCCCGATCCTCGCCCGCGTCAAGCGCCTGCCCGCCTGGTGGATCCTGCCGGCGGGCGCCGCGCTCGGCGCCCTGACCGGCAGCGTGTACGGCCTGGTGAAGACACCGGAGTACACCGCGACGAGCTATGTGATCGCCGTCCCGCAGAAGGGCTCCGACCCCACCGCAGCCCTCGGCTTCGCCACCGCGTACGGCAGGGTCGCCACGCAGGTCGCGGTGCTCGGCGACGCCCAGGTGGAGTCGGGCGTCTCGCCGCGGACGCTGCGCGAGAGCGTGCAGGCGGCCACGTCGCCCGACGCCCCGATGATCTCCATCTCGGCGACCGCGGCCAAGCCCGGCAAGGCCCGTGACATCGCCAACGCGGTGTCGCGCTCCCTGACCAACAACGCGAACCACACCAAGGACAGCACGCAGGTGCGCCTCCTGCAGCTCTCGCGCGCGGTCAAGCCCGAGGCCCCCGCGTCGGCGTCGGCGCCCATGACCGCCCTGGTGGGCGGCTGCGCGGGAGGCCTGATCGGCGGGCTCGCCCTCCTCGTGCGCCCGCGGCGCGGCGAGCACGGCGAGAACGGCGACGACGCAGCACCGGCCTCCGTGCCGAGCCCCGCACAGTCCGCCGACGCCAACCGGGAGAGGTGATGGGAGTGCCCGACAGCTCCCTGACCATCGAACTGTGCACGGACGAGGGCGAGTTCGGGGATCTCGCGGCGGCCTGGGCCCGGCTGCACCGCAGGTGCCGGACGGCGACGCCGTTCCAGAGCCACGCGTGGCTGCACTCGTGGTGGCTCTCCTACGGCACCCGCGGGCGGCTGCGCGTCGTCCTCGTACGCAAGGACGGCGAGCTCGTCGCGACGGCGCCGCTGATGCGCGCCTACGTCCCGCTCCCCGCGCTCGTGCCGCTGGGCGGCGCGATCTCCGACTTCACCGACGTGCTGCTGGACGACGCGTTCGCCGACGAGGCCGCCGACGCGCTGGCCGACGGCCTGGCGAAGCTGGCCCGCAGCGCCCTGATCGACTTCCGCGAGGTGCGGTCAGGAGCCGCCGTGGAGCACATCTACGAACGCTGGCGAGGGCCCCGGCTCCGCCTCGTGGACTCGCTCTGCCTTGAGCTGCCCGCCGCGTCGATGGAGGAGCTGCTCGGGCGGCTGCCCGCACCCCGGGCCCAGCGGGCGCGCGCCAAGATCCGGAAGATGGACGCGCTGGGCGTCGAGCGGCGGATCGTACGCCACGACGAGGTGGATGCCTCCGTGCGCACGCTGCTGCACCTGCATCAGCTCCAGTGGCAGGGGCGCAAGGTGACCTCCGAGCACCTCCAGCCGCGGTTCTCCGAGCACCTGATCAGGTCGGTGGGGCTCATGGTCAGGGCGGGCGACGCGGTGGTCACCGAGTTCCGGCTCGACGACGCCGTGGTGGCCGCCGATCTCACCCTGCTCTCGCCCCACCTGGTCGGCGGCTACCTCTACGGGGCGCACCCGCAGCTGCGCGAGCGCAAGGTGGACGTGGCGACGATGCTCCTGAACGCCTGCACGGAGCACGCCGAGGGCGACCGGAGCCGTGTCCTGAGCCTCCTGCGCGGCAACGAACCGTACAAGCACCACTGGCGCCCCGAGGAGGCCACCAACCACCGCCTCCTGCTCGCCCGCAGGCGCACCGCCCCCGTGCTGCGGGCCGCCGCGTGGGACGCGGCCGCCCGCAGCCGGGGCAAGGAGTTCCTGCGCGGGCGCAGGGAACGCCGGGAGCGGTCCTGAGCGCCCTCTTCTACGGCCGCTTGTACCAGTCCAGGCGCATGCACAGCTTGCCGCCAAGCCAGTGCTCGACCCAGTCGCCGAGGTTCAGCGGCGAACAGTTCGGCGGCGTCGTGGGCGTGGCCGGCCGCGTCGGCTCCGGGGCGGTCGGCTCGGTGTCCGTACGGCCGAAGAGCAGGGACCGGTAGGCCTTGGACGACTTGGGATTGTCGTCGCACTGCCACACGCCGTGCGGGCAGTAGTCGGTGACGGTGTTGTACAGCGGTTTGTGCTCGTCCATCCAGGCGAGCATTTTCCGCATGTATTCCTCGTTGTCCCCGTTGCGGAAGAGACCCCACTCCGGATAGGAGATCTCCTTGCCGTGGGACTTCGCGAATTCCACGTGCTGCCTGAGGCCGTACGGTTCGCTGACCTGCTCGGCGAAATCAGTGCCGGTCGGCTGGTCGTACGAATCCATGCCGACGATGTCCACGACGTCGTCGCCCGGATAGCACTCGGTCCACGGAATGGCGTCCCGGCCCCTGTTCGGCGTGAAGTCGAACTTGAACTTCTGGCCCGGCACCGACCGCATCGTCGTGATGATGCGCTTCCAGTACTTCTTCCAGGCCTCCGGGTCGGGACCACAGCGATGGGTGTACGTAGTGCCGTTCATCTCCCACCCGAGCACCACCACGGTGTCGGGCACCTTGAGCTTCACGAGCCGTTCGGCGAGCACGCGGTAGTGCTGGTCGAAATCGCCCGCCGCGCCCCGGCGGAGCTGTGCGCGCACCTCCGCGTCGCCGACGCGGTCCTCGTTGCGCTCCAGCATGGGGACGTTGAGCACGAAGAGCCGGTCGTCCTTCTCGCGCCGCCACTCGGCCCAGCTCTCGAGGAAGTTCGGCGCCCCCTCGATATTGCTCCACAGGTCGCCCGGCAAGTAGGTGTGCCCCACGCGCAGCTCGGCGCCGCCCAGCCACTTGCTGAGCTCGGCGATGCGCTCCACGCCCTGGGGCCCGTAATTGAGGTAGGCGCCGAAGGCGGGCTTCTTGGCAGCCGGGCCCGTGCCCGTACCCGTGGCGCTGGGCGTCGGGGAGGGGTCCGCGCCGGTCGGGACGGCAGGGGTCGCCGGGAGGGCCGCGGAGGGGGACGGGACGGGCACCGTCGTCGGCAGCCCGGGCAGGGCGGGCATCTGGACCGGTGGATCGGGGTCCTGTCCGGCTCCCCACGCATAGCCGGGTCCGACGGCGAGCGCTGCCGACACGACGATTCCGGTGGCGATGAATGCCAGCCGTCTACTGGTGGTCCGGCGTCTCTGCAAAGCCATGGCCGCTCCTCATGCTGCTCCTTCGTCCACTGACACTCAGTCATATGTATTTCTATTGCGCCAATCGAGCCCCTAATCCTTTGGGCGTGCCCATCGCCCGCATGGGGGATCGAATTGAGAGGATTTGGCTGTGCTAACTCTCGACACCCGGGTCCCCGCGGTTCTGCTGCGGATCGACCGGAATCCCTTTCATCACGGCACGCTCGGAGCTGTTCGGTCACTGGGCCGCGCGGGAGTGGAGGTACATGTGGCGGCCGCGGATTCCGCGGAGAGCCCGGTACGCAGATCCCGCTATCTGCACCAGACACACCCTCCGCCGCCGCCGGGAGCGTCTCTCCAGGAAATCGCCCTCGTACTGCGCCGCATTTCCCACCGGGTGGCTCGGCCGTCCGTGCTCATTCCGATGGACGACGCGGGCGCCCTGGCCATCGGTCGCCTGCAGAGAGAACTGGCCGACGTCTATCTCCTGCCGGACCAGGCGGTCGGACTCGCGGAACGGGTGGCCGACAAGGCGACGCTGGCCCAGGTGTGCGCCTCGGCCGGCATTCCCCACCCGGTGACGCTCCAGCCGGAATCCGCCGCACAAACAGCCTCCGCAGTACGCCAGTTGGGACTGCCCGTGGTGGCGAAGTGGAGCCGCCCGTGGCTGGTCCCGGCCGGAACCGACCTGCGCAGCACGGTCCTGGTGCGGTCGGCGAAAGAGGCCCAGGAGCTCTACCGGCGCAGCGACGAGGCGGGCAGCCGCCTCCTGCTCCAGGCCTTCCTGCCGGACGGCCCCGGGCGCGACTGGTTCGTGCACGGATACGTCGACCGTACGGGCGCCGTGCGCGGCGGCGGCTCCGGCCGCAAGCACCGCTCCTGGCCCCGCGGGGCGGGCCTGACGGCGGTCGGCGAGTGGACGCCCGACCCGGGCCTGCGGGCCGGGGTGGAGAGGCTGGTCGACACGCTGGGCTACCGGGGCATCTTCGACCTCGACTTCCGGGTGGACTCCGCGACCGGCGAGCACTGCCTGCTCGACTTCAACCCCCGGCCCGGCGCCCAGTTCCGGCTGTTCGCCGACGGGGCCGACCTGGACGTGGTGCGCGCCCAGCACCTGGACATGACGCACCGCCCGCTGCCGGCCGCCGCCGTCCTCCCGGGCCGCGCGTTCGTCGTGGAGAACTACTCCCCGCTGGCCGCGCTGCGCGTCCTGCTGACGGCGGGGCCCGTCTCCACCGCGTCCCGGCGCCGCGAGCTCGCCTGGCACGCCCAGGACGACATGGCTCCCGCGCTCGCCATGTGGGTGCTGTGGTGCCGGCACGTGACGCGCCGGCTGCTCGGCCGGATGCGGCGCACGGTCCGTCCCACCGGGCCACCGGGGGAGGAGGTGCGGGTGCGGATGGTGCGCCAGGCGGGTGCGCCGGAGGGCTCCGGACGTGCCGACGCCGCCCGTATCGACGACGAGAGAGCGAGCAGTTGCTGATGCATGACCTGTTGGTTGTCGGAGCCGGCCCCTACGGGCTCTCCATCGCCTCCCACGCGGCCGACGCCGGACTCGACGTACGTATCTTCGGCAGACCCATGGCGTCCTGGCGCGACCACATGCCGCGGGGCATGTTCCTGAAGTCGGAGCCCTGGGCGTCGAACCTCTCCGACCCACGGCGCCGCTACGGCCTGGCCGAGTACTGCGGGCGCAACGGGATGCGGGCCCGGCACGGCGAACCGATCTCCGTGGAGACCTTCGCCTCGTACGGACTGTGGTTCGCGCAGCACGCCGTGCCGGACGTCGACGAACGCATGGTGGCGTCGGTCAGCGCCTGCCCCGGCGGGTTCGAGGCGGTCACCGAGGACGGCCAGACCGTCCGCGGCCGCACGGTGGCCCTGGCCGTGGGGGTGATCCCCTTCGTCGAGATCCCCTCGGCGCTGCACGGCCTGGGCACCGAGCACGTCTCGCACAGCAGCCACCACCGGGACCTGGACCGCTTCCGCGGCAAGGACGTCACCGTGATCGGCGGCGGCCAGGCCGCCCTGGAGACCGCCGCGCTCCTCGCCGAACAGGGAACGCGCGTGCGGGTCCTGGCCCGGTCGCACCGGCTGAGCTGGAACAGCACGCCCCCGGAGTGGAAACGCCCGTGGCGCGAGTCCGCCCGCGCTCCGCACAGCGGCCTGGGCTGCGGATGGCGCAACTGGTTCTACGCCGAGGTGCCGGGCGGCTTCCGGCGGCTCCCCGAGGCCACGCGCGCCCGCATCAGCGCGTCGGCGCTCGGCCCCGCCGGGGCCTGGTGGGTGCGCGACCGGGTCGAGTCACGCGTGGAGGTGCTGCTCGACCACGAGGTCGCCACGGCTTCGGTGGCGGGGGGCCGGGTGCGCCTGGAGACCGTGGGCAACGCGAGCGGCGGGCCGGGCCTGGAGACGGACCACGTCATCGCGGCCACCGGCTTCCGGGCCACGAGCGCGCGCCTGGGCCTGCTGGCCCCGGACGTGCGCCGCGGCCTGGCGGTGAACGCCGCCCAAGAGCCGTACGCCTCCGTCGAGTTCGAGTCCTCGTACCCCGGTCTGTTCCTCGCGGGCCTGGTGACGGCGTCCAGCTTCGGCCCGGCCATGCGCTTCGTGCACGGGGCGTCCTTCACGGCACAGCGGCTGGTGCGGGGCGTTCGGCGGAGCCTGCGGCGGGGGCCCGTGGGCCCGGCCGTCCCGGCGCCGGTCGGTGAGCTCGGCCGCCGGGCGCCCCTGGGCGCCGTCAAGCGCCGGGCGGCGGCCCCGCCCGTCGGAGACTCGATCAGGTGATGCGGTCGGCGAACGGGTGAATCGGTTCTTCGCGGGCGGCCTTCAGGTGGTGGACTCTGTCGTCATGGGACGGGCCTGGTTGTCTTCCGCCAGCCGTCGGCGTCTTAGCCGTGGGTAGGCAACACCCCCTCGCGGGCCGGCCCCCTCCCGTTCTGGCGGGGAAGAGACCTTCGGGTGTCTCTTCCCCGCCAGCGGCATGTCCGGGCGGCTAGCGGCCGGATGAGGCGAACCCGCGGCGGTAGAGGATTCCTCCGCCGATCAGCAGGGCGGCACTCGCCGCGGCGGCGGCCAGGAGGTCCTGGTCGCTACCGGTCTCGGCGAGCTGAGGGGCGGCGTGCCGCGCGGCGGGGGCCACCGACGGCATCTCCCGGTCGGTCGAGGACGCGACGTGCTGCGGCGGCACGGTGGGGCGCACCGGCGGCTGGGGGACGGCGCGGTCGACGGGCGGCTCACCGGCCTGCGGAGGCGTCTCGTGGGAGGGAGGCGTCTCGTGCTGCGGGGGCGTCTCCTGCCGCGGGGGCTTGGGCGCGGGCGCTCCGTTGGCGCAGGTGTTGCCGAACGCCGGGTTCAGCAGGGCGATCACGTCCACGGTGTTGCCGCAGGCGTTGACCGGGACGTCCGCGGGCGCCTGTGCGTTGTTGCCCGACAGGACACCGGGCGAGTTCGTGGCACTGCCCTGGGCCACCGACTGGGTGCCCGGGTACGTGTCCGGGTACGTGTCGGCGTGCTGCGGGCCCGGGTGCGTGTCCGCGTGCGACGCCGGGGGCGCGTGCGTGTCCGGGGCGTCGCCGTACCCGCGGTCCTCCCTGGGGGCCGCGTGCTTCGGCGGGGTCGCCCGGTGCGGCGCGCTCTTCGGCGGCGTCGCCCGGTGCGGCGCGCTCGCGTGGCCCTTCGAAGGGGCCTCGGAGTTCGCGCAGTTGTTGCCGAAGGCCGGGTTCAGTCCGGCGCCCGCGTCCACGGTGTTGCCGCAGGCGTTCACCGGCACGTCCAGGGGGGCCTGCACGCTGTTCCCCGACAAGATCCCGGGCGAGTCCGTCGCCACGGCGTCCGCGCCCGCGGCGAACGCGCTCGAGCCGCCGGACAGGGAGAGGATGCTGGTCGCGGCCGCGGTCGCGAGCATCCCTTTACCAATGACCTGTCGCATCTAGTTCGTCTTCTCTCTGAGCAAGTGGAAAGCCGGCCTTGGAGTCGAAGCGACAGTCCAAGGCCGGCCATGAATCAGCCTGGTGAGCTGGGTGCTATCAGACGTTGGCGCAGGTGTTGCCGAACGCCGGGTTCAGCAGGGCGATCACGTTCACGCTGTTGCCGCACAGGTTGACCGGAACGTGGACCGGAACCTGGACGACGTTGCCGGAGAGAACGCCCGGGGACCCGACGGCCGCACCCTCGGCGCCGGCGTCGGCGAACGCGGGGGCCGCCATGCTCATGGCCATCACGACACCAGCAATGATCGTTGCGCTCTTCTTGTGCTTCACAGATGTTCCCTTCTCTGTGGTCATGCCGATCTGGCAGTCGAAACCGAGCGAAACTCCATTTACGTCTCGCACCATGACCTGCAGTCTGCAAACGAGTTGAGGGGGCGGAAGAAACCGCTGGTTCCGCCCGTTCAGTAAATTCACCCGAATTACCGCATACAAAAACGAAGGAGCTCGGGCTGCCAGGCCTTGAAGAAGGCAGGCAGCCCGAGCGGCCTCACACCGGCAGATCAGCCGTTGAACTCACCGTTCCCGGACAGGACCGGGATGTCGTTCAGGATGTGCGACAGCGGCTCGTCGCCCTTCGCCTGCGTGGAGTTCTCGGTGCACTGCTGGTTCTGAGGCGCCGACAGGATCGGGATGTCCTGGACTCCGACGTTCACGAGCGCGACGAGCGACTGGAGGTTCGCCTTGGCCGGGAGGCCGATGCAGGGCTTGTTCAGCGAACCCTGGACGAGGGAGAGCTGGGGGCTCATGTCGCCGTGCGTCGAGGAGTTGCCGTACGCCTGCTTGGCGCCGTTGCCGCTCAGGGAGGTCGTGCCGTGGTCGTCACCGATGGCCAGTGCCGACGGGGCCGCGGCAGCGGACATACCGACGACGGAAACGGCAACTGCCGCCGTGGCCATAGCCTTCTTCATCATTTTGTCTGTTCCTTTTCTGGCAGAAGCTCGAGTCACTGCGCGCTGCCCAACCGGTCCGCAGGAGTTTGAGTTTCGGGGCTTCACTCGGTTGGGGTCCGTACCCGCCCCGTATTGGGCCAATGGAGTGAACCGGAGCAACTAAGGGTGGTGCGTTGCGTTAATCAGCACGCTCCGGCGAACGGGGTTTCTCCAGAAGGGAATTAGTTGTGATCAAGAAGGGTATGGCTGCAGCCGCGGTTGCCGTCTCCGTCGTCGGCATGTCCGCCGCCGCAGCTCCGTCCGCGCTGGCCATCGGCGACGACCACGGCACCACGTCGCTCAGCGGCAACGGCGCCCAGCAGGCCTACGGCAACTCCGCCACGTACGGCAACATGAGCCCGCAGATGGCGCTGATCCAGGGTTCGCTGAACAAGCCCTGCATCGGTCTCCCGGCCAAGGCGAACCTCCAGTCGCTCGTCGGGCTCGTGAACGTCGGAGTCCAGGACATCCCGATCCTGTCGGCCCCGCAGAACCAGCAGTGCACCGAGAACTCCACGCAGGCCAAGGGCGACGAGCCGCTGTCGCACATCCTCTCCGACATCCCGGTCCTGTCGGGCAACGGAGCCGGCAACGGCTGATCTCCCCACGCATCGCACAGCGGGCCGCCGTCCACCGGCGGCCCGCTGTCGTGTTCAACTCCGCCCGGGTTTCAGCCCCGTGGCCAGGGATCGCGTGACATGAGAGCCTGCCACTCCTGATCGGGGCGGCCAGGAACGGTCTTTCCCTGCCTTTCCCAAGAATCCTGCAACGAACTGTAGATGGGATCCTCGACGCGGCGTTCCGGAGAAGTTCTGCTCACGGGGATGAGGCCCTGACGCTTCCACTGCTGCTTGAAGT
Organism: Streptomyces sp. NPDC054047; assembly: GCF_055585065.1. Taxonomy (NCBI): domain Bacteria; kingdom Bacillati; phylum Actinomycetota; class Actinomycetes; order Kitasatosporales; family Streptomycetaceae; genus Streptomyces; species Streptomyces sp. NPDC054047. Next base: position 20,966 of record NZ_JBVJKV010000008.1, read on the forward strand.
CAGCCATATTCCCTCGCCTTCGACGGCGTGTGTCGAGCGATCTGTTCCAGTCGCGGGATCAGGCGAAACCGAACGCTTAGGGCGAACGAGTTGTTGTTCGTGCGCGCCGCGAACTCCCACGCCATGGAGTGCCGTCGAGCGGTTTACCGTTTCTTCGTCCCGGTACCCCCGCAGCGGAGATCAGCTTGCTCACTCACCTCTACTCACCGACCGGATCCCGGCGGGCACGACGGCTGCGCCTCGCCATTCCGGCGGTCCTGCTGATCGCCGCCGCTGCGACGGGGAATGCCACCGCGCTGCCTCTTCCTGTCCAACGTGTCGATGTCTTCGGTGACATGAGGAATCGACCGAACGAGGGAAACGGTACGAATATCCTCCTGATGGGGACGGACGGCCGCGACACCATCACGCGCAAGGAGAAGCGGGATTTCCACGCGGGCGGAGTCGCCTGCAACTGCACGGACACGCTCATGCTGGTCCATGTCTCCGAGGCCCGGGACCGCGTCAGCGTCGTCAGCCTTCCCCGCGATTCCTACGCCGACATTCCGGCGCACCGTGACGAGGCCACGGGAGAAGAGCGCCCGGCCCACCCCGGGAAGATCAACGGGGCTTATGCGGAAGGCGGTCCCGCGCTGTCCGTGCGGACGGTCGAGGCGATGACCGGCGTCCGCGTGGACCGGTACTTGCAGCTCGACTTCCGCCGTTTCATGGACAGCGTCGAGACGGTCGGCGGCGTGCGGGTCTGCACGCCCCGCGCCCTCAAGGACAGGACGACGAAGCTCGACCTCGCCCCCGGCAGCCATCTGCTCAACGGCGGCCGGTCCCTGCAGTACGTGCGCTCCCGCCACGTGGACATGAGCGCCGACTTCGGGCGGATCCAGCGCCAGCAGCGCTTCCTGATCGCCGCGATGAGCAGCGTACGTACGGAGAACGTGCTGGCCGACCCGGTCAGGGCGGCGCGGCTGAGCCGGTCGCTGGTGGGCTCCGCGAAGGTCGACCGGGGGTTCAGCACCCGGCAGATCCTGACGCTCGCGGCCGATCTGGGCAGGCTCCCGGCGTCGTCCACGGAGTTCACCACGGTGCCGATCAGCGGCTTCAGTACGGCCCTGAACGGCGCGCTGGAGTGGGACAGGGCCAAGGCCGACAAGGTCTTCCGCGCCCTCAAGAAGGATCGGGCCCTGACGCCCGTCAACTCGCAGGCCAGGCTGAGCGATCCGCCGCGTTTCGGCAGCCCGGCGACCGTCCGGGGCGACACCTTGGAGTGCCGTTGACGGCCGTCTGATTACTAGGCCAGCCGGGGCAAAGGCCGAAACCATCGACCGATCAGGCAGTTCATCATCGCGCGGCTCTGCCAACGGAGCCCGCTCTTGAAGGGAATCAAAATGAAGAAGCTCCTGGCATCCGCGGCCATTGCCGCCTCCGTCGCCGGTATCTCGGCGGGCATGGCCCCCCAGGCCATGGCGATCGGTGACGACTCGGGCACCACGTCCCTGAGCGGCAACGGAGCCGAGACGGCGTTCGGCAACTCCGCGACCAAGGGCAACCAGAGCCCCCAGCTCACGCTGGTCCAGGGTTCGCTGAACAAGCCCTGTGTCGGCCTGCCGGTCAAGGCGAACCTCCAGTCGCTCGTCGCGCTCGTGAACGTCGGAGTCCAGGACATCCCGGTCCTGTCGGCGCCTCAGAACCAGCAGTGCACCGAGAACTCCACGCAGGCGAAGGGCGACGAGCCGCTGTCGCACATCCTCTCCGACATCCCGGTCCTGTCGGGCAACGGCGCCGGCAACGGCTGAGAACCTGCCAGGGGCCGGCCGTAGTCGTGCCGGCCGGCCCCTGCGGGTTTCCCCGTGTCGCCCCCACCGTGTGGAGGTGACACGCCGGGGGTAGGGGCTCGGCGTGATTGAACTCGCCGAGATGATCGCGCAGTTACGTGGGGAACTCGCCGCCGCCATGGCCGCGGCGGACGACGAGGAGCTGCGCTTCGAGCTGGGCCCCGTACAGCTGGAGGCGGAGTTCGCCGTCCAGCGGTCGGGCACCGCGGACGGCAGGATCCGCTTCTGGGTCGTCGAGGCAGGCGCCTCCGGCCAGCAGACGAACAGCACCACCCATCGCGTCACCCTCAGCCTGGAACCCCGCGTGCGCGGCACCGATCAGCGGCCCTGGGTCCGCGGTGACCAGACCGCACGCGAGCGCTGAGCCCGGCCCTCATGTCGGTTCCAGGGGGTCTTGAGGCGTCGCGGGTCGCCGAGGTGCTGGTGGAGACGGAGGGCCGCGAGCCCGGCCGGCGCGGGTCCGGATACCGCGTGGGGGACAGGACCGTGCTGACGGCCGCGCATGTGGTCACCGGTCCCGTGGCATCGGTGCGGGTGCGCTTCGACGCCGATCTGCCGGGGGAGTGGAGCGCCGACGTTCGCGTCGTGCTGCTCGCCGAGGCCGCGGATGTCGCGCTCCTCGAGATCATGACGACGGAGACCATGACGACGCCGCCCGGTGCCGGGAGCGTCGGGAGTCCTCGCTACGCGGCCGTGCCCGAGACCGACGTGGTGCTGCCCGTCAGCGCGATGGGCTTTCCCCGATTCAAGCTGCGGGACGACGGCATGCGGCTTCTCGACGACGGCGCTCCCAGTCAGTACCGCGACTCCTGCCATGCCTCGGGGACCGTCTCCGTGCTGTCCAACCGCCGCGAGGGCACACTCGAACTGGCCGTTCTCGCACCGCGCGCGGACCCCGAACCCGGGCGTTCCCCCTGGGAGGGAATGTCCGGCGCGGTGGTCTGGTCCGGCGGCGCGGTGATCGGTGTGATCAGTGCCCACCACCGCTCGGACGGGCTGGGGCGGCTCGCGGCCAGCAGGGTGGAGCGCTGGTACGACGTGCTCTCGTCGGCCGCGCTGGAACAGCTCCACCGGGAGGCCGGTCTGCCCGTGCGTGGAGGGCTGCCTTCCGCGGCGGGTCCGCAGGGTGCGACGGTCCCCGCGAGCCTGGCCGATCTCCCCTCTGACCTGCCCTTGCGTGAACTCGTGGGGCTGGTCGACGCATTGGTGGAGATCCCCTCGCTGGGGGACGCGAACGGCCTGGGTCTGGTGCTCTCCAGCATCGACGCGGAGATCGCCGCGAACCGGCCGCGGGACTCCCGGCTCAGGATGGACATCTACGGCATCGTGCGCACCTGTCTGCGCTACCGGGGCACACTCGATCAGCTCCTGGAGACCGTCCGTCTCCTGGAGGGACGGTCGGTGGAAGTAGCACGCGTCGACCGTGAAGCAGCTCAACTGGCCAAGCGTTACTGCTGACTTGATGTCGGGCACGGCTCGGATGCGGGGTTTCGCAGCGTGCCGTGCTGGGTCATCATGAGGGGGAAAGGGACTGCGCATGCACGGAATCGCGGGAGGGGACTTGGCAGCCGTGGAGCAATCGATGCCTGCCGTCGAGTCCGATCTCGTAGATCTCTCGGGGGTTTCTCTTGAAGCGCTGCTTTCCATGGACGGCAGTGCCATCGCCGGGTCGCTGGAGCCCTTGCTGCGCCACATCGACGACGCCCGCGCCGTCACCATGTCGTACAGCCCCTCCCGTTTCGACTGACACGGTGGGAGCGGCCGTGTGCGCGCCGTGGAGCACCCATGGCGGATAGCCGCGGGGCAGCGAACGGCCTGACGTTCCACCGGCTTTCGGCGCCCAGCGTCCTCGCGCTCGCGCGGGGCGAGGGCGGCAGAGCGGCTGTGGAGGAGCTCCTCACCGCAGAGCGCAGCCGGCGCCTGCTGCTCCTGCGGGCCCTTGCCGACGGCCTGAGCGGGGGCGACCCGGCGCAGCCCGCGGGGACGGACCCCATGTCGCACGGGGCGGCCTGGTCGTTGCTCGGACGCGCCCAGCGGGAGGCGCCGCAGGCCTTCGAGGACATCCTGATGTGTCCGCACACCGGCATGTGGCTGTCGCTCGCCCTGCGCAGGATGCGGGGCGCGACGGCCTACGAGGACGCACCCCTGTGGGTGGTCGTGGGGCACCTGTCGGCGCTGGCCGCCGCGGCGGCCGCCCGCGCGGGCCTCGACTTCACCCTCACCGTTCCGGTCCGCCACGGCCGGGTGCCGCTGCCCACCCTGGGCTGCGCGGTGCTCGCGGAGGCGACGGAGCCGTGGGGCACGGCGCAGGTTCAGGCGCGGGACGGACTGCTGCGGATCACCGGCGGCCGGGAGACGGTGACGGCAGGCCCCCCGTGGTCGCGGGCCGCGCCGGGCTGGCACGCGGTGCGCCGCCTCGAACTGGACGGCACGGGATCGGGGAAGTTCCTGGTGCTCGACGAGTTGGACCCCTACCGCACCTTCCCGCACCCGAGCCCGCCCCGCCTGCTGTCCGCCGCCGAGGCGCGCACCTGGCAGGACCTCATCAGCGACGCGTGGGAGATCCTGCGGCGCGACGAGCCGGAGAGCGCGGAGGCGATGCGCGTCGGGCTGATGTCGCTGGCCCCCACGCCGGCCAGGGAAAGGTATCGGCCACACAGCGTCACGGCCGGGGACGCGTTCGGCGGCGTCATGGCGTCGCGGCCCGACGACGTGGCGCAGCTCGCCGCCACGCTGGTGCACGAGTTCCAGCACACCAAGCTGGGCGGTCTGATCCATCTGGGGCCGCTGAGCGCGCCACCGGCCCCGAAGGGGGCCCGCGAGCAGCTGTTCTACGCTCCCTGGCGGGACGATCCGCGGCCGCTGAGCGGGCTGCTCCAGGGGATCTACGCCTTCGCGGGCGTCGCCCGGTTCTGGTGCGTCCACCGGCATGCGGCCGATGCCGCGCAGGCTCCGATGGCGCACTTCGAGTTCGCGCTGTGGCGCGCCCAGGTGTCGTCCACCGTGGAGCTCGTCCACCGCCACGAACACCTGACCGCCCTGGGGCGGCGGCTCCTCGGCGCGCTGCGCGGGCGATGCCTCCAGTGGATGGCCGAGCCGGTGCCGCCCGCCGAGCTCGCGCTGGCCCAGGAGGCGGCGGACGACCACCGCGCCCGCTGGCGCGCGCACCATCTGCGGCCGCCCGCGGCGGCCGTGGAGGACGCCGTCTGGGCCTGGCGGCGTGGCGCGGACCGGCCTCCCGCCGCGCTCGCCGTGCGGCCCAAGCTGGTCCCGGACGCCGAGACCCGCTACCTCGACACCGCGGCCGTCCTGGCCCGCTACCGCCTCGGTGACCCCGCGGCCGACCCGAGCGCGGTCGAGGGTGCCTGCGCCGCCGACCTCCTCCTGGCGCGGGGCGACCTGCCGGGCGCGCGCGAGGCCTTCCTCGCCCAACTCGGCAGGAAGCAGCCGCCGTCCGCCGCCTGGGCGGGGCTGGGGCGGGCCATCGCGGATACGCCGGAGCTTCGGGACGCGTCCCGTCTCCTGCGCCACTTCCCGGAGCGGGCCTGCGCCGTGCAGAGCGCGCTGGAGCACGTCACGGGGCAGGGGGCCGACCCGGTCGAGCTGGCCCGCTGGCTGGGGCGGGGCGAGGCGCAGGAGAGCTAGCGGGGCGAGGGCGCGGGCCCCCGCCCCTGCGGCCTACAGCGGTACGGGGTCGATGTCGCAGTTGGCCCGCTGTCCCGCCTTGGCCTGGACGGTGGCCGGGTGCGGAGCCGCGGTCGCCGTGCGGAGCCGGGGCTCGTCGAGCACGCGCTCCATCCGCGCCAGTGTGTCGGCCCGCAACGTATTGCCGTCGGCCTCCTCGCCCAGGGCGATGAGGTCAGCCGCCAGGTTGATGGCGCAGGCCAGCGTGGTGGGGTGGTCCTCGCCGAGCGTGAACCGGCAGCGCTCCAGGGTCTCCTGGCCGAGCACGCGGGCCGCCGCCTCGTCGCCGAGCGCGGCGAGATCGCTGGCCAGGTTGATGGCACAGGCCAGTGCGATGGGGTGCCCCGGGCCGAGCCGCTCGGTCAGGGAGGAGAGCGCCGCCTCGTCGAGCCGGCGCGCCTCGTCGGGCTGCCCGAGGAGCCGCAGCGTCACCGCGAGGTCGATGTCGGCGGCCAGCACGTGCGGATGGCTGGGGTCGAAGATGTCGCGGTAGACCCGGCAGGCCTTGACGCCCCGCTCGCGCGCCGCGTCGAGGTCGCCGTTCTCGCGCAGCGCGATGGAGAGCGTCAGGGCCGCGGAGAGCGACTGGGGGCGGGTGTCGCCGTACCGGCGCGTGAAGCGGGCGCTGGCGTCGGTGGCCAGCTCCAGGGACTTGGCGTGGTCGCCCTCCTTGCGGCAGGCCTCGCTGAGTTGGCGCATCGTCTCGATCGTGGCGGGGTTGCCGCGGCCGAAGACCTCGCGGTAGGCGTTCAGGACGGCTTCCTGCCGGGCGCGTGCGCCTACGTAGTCGCCGGTCTCGCGCATGTCGATGGCGACGTTGAGTTCGGTGTGCAGCGTCTGCTGATGGTCCTGTCCGAGCACCCGCAGCTTCAATGTGAGGGTCTGCTGGTCCAGTTCGAACGCCTGGCGGTAGTCCCCCATCAGACGCAGGCTCACCGCGAGGTTGTGCGCGGTGTTCAGGGTGGTCGGGTCCTCTTCGCCGAAGGCCCTGCGCGCCCGCTCGTACACCGTGGCGTCCAGCTGGGCGCCGAGGGCGAAGTCGCCCTCGACGCGGCGCACGGCCGCTTCGAGGTTGATCGCGTCCAGGGCGTCCTCGCGCGCGTCCTCACGGTCGGTCGGGGCCGTGCGCTCGTAGATCTCCCTGATCTGGGCCACCAGCGCCGCGGCCTCGCGGTGGCGGCCGACGCTCCAGTAGAAGAAGGCCAGCTTCTGCCCCATGATGAGCGTCATCTGGTCTTCCTCGCCGAAGACCTCCCGCCAGGTCGCCCAGGCCCGCTCGGAGAAGTCGAGCGCCACGTCGTGGTCGCCCCAGTGGTAGAGGTACAGGGCGACGTTCAGGACGAGCTGGCGCACCCAGGGCTGGTCCGACTTGACCGCCTCGGACGCGATGACGTGGCTGTACAGCTCCGCGTACCGGGGCCAGTTGGCGGGCGACACCGGAGATTTGGGGTCGGCGGCGGCCAGCAGGGTGTGGGCGCCGTGACGCATGCGGACCTGTTCCTCGGGGGTCATGCGGTTGTTCAGGACGAGCTGGACGAGGCGGTGCATCTCGATGGAGTTCGTACGGTGGTCGATGCGGGCCAGGGAGTAGCGGTTGACCTCCCTTATGGCGCGCGCGAGCCGCATCGGGTCGTTCAGCGTCGCGTCCAGCTCGGGGAAGATGCTGCTGTTCCCGAGGCCGGAGAAGATGGACCGCGAGATCGGGTCCGGCGCGAAGTACGAGCAGAGCTGGAGCAGGCGCAGGGCCGAGGGGCTGCGGGTCTCCAGGTGGTCCAGGGAGACGTTCCACGCCGCCGCGACCGGCAGTTGGTAGTCCGGGGGCGGAGACGTCTCCAGGAGCTCGGTGCGCTTGTTCTCGAAGAGGCGCAGATACTCGGACGCCGGCATGCCCGTCTCGGCGCGCCACGCGGCGGCCTGCTCCAGGGCCAGCGGCAGGTCTCCCAGGGCTTCCGCCAGGCGGTCGGCCTCGTCCTCCTGGAGGGGCGGGCCGGAGTGGCGCAGCAGTTCCTTGCTCTCCTCGCGGGTGAAGACGTCCACCTCGAGCGAGCCGCCGACCAGGCCCCAGCGCCGGTTGCGGGAGGTGACCAGGATCGTGCCGTTGCCCCCGGTGGGGAAGTAGTGGCGTACCTGCTCGGGGTTGTCGGCGTTGTCGAAGATCAGCAGCCAGCGCGAGAAGGGGCGGCCCTCGCGCAGCGCCTCGCGCACCGCGGGACCCGCGATGTTCGCCTCGGTGCTGGTCTCCAGGCCCAGGCGCCCGGCCAGTTCCACCAGGGCTTGGCCGATCTGACCGGGCCGCTCGGAGGGAATCCACCAGACGATGTCGTACTCGCCCTGGTGCCGGTACGCGTACTCGATGGCCAGCTGGGTCTTGCCCACGCCGCCCATGCCGTGGATCGCCTCGGGCAGGACCGTGGTCGTGCCCTCCCGCAAGCGCTCGCCGAGCAGTTCGAGTAGCTCTGTGCGGCCGGTGAAATTGGGGTTCCTCGGCGGCAGGTTTCCCCAGACGCGCGGCTGTGAAGTGCGGTCCCCCTCCACCGTTTGCTGGGGCGTAGTCGACATCGCCGATGCTCCTTCAGGATCGGGCCGAGAGACAGAGGTTCCTCCGCTTTTCTCCAGGCTGACTGCGTACCGACGATCGTGCCAGCCAAGTACCCCTGCCAGCAGGGCGGCGCGCTGCATGAATCGTCCGGAGAGTGCTCTCAGCGCGGCGAGTTCCACGCGGAGGAAGCCGATGTTGCGGCTGTTCACCCGGGGCATGGCCAGGGTGTCGAGGGGTTCGGCGGGGGAGGGGAGCAGCGAGGCGGTCTCCGTGCCGTCACCCGCCAGCAGTGCGCGCACGTCGTGCAGTATCCGGGCCGTGTCGCTGCGGCGGCCGAGCGCCAGCAGCTCCTCGCGGATGTCGGGGGCGAAGGAGAACGCCACGTCCGTGATGTCGTCGCCCTGCTCCCCACTGGGCCGGACGAGGCCGCTCATCAGGAGCTCCGAGGCGTGCGCGGGGCCCGCTCCCGGTGTGGTCTCCAGGACCTTGCGGATGAGGGGGATGCTCAAGGGGACGGCGGATAAGCGTGTGGCCAGGGTGAAAGCCGTGGGCGAGGCTCCGGCGCGGAAGTCCGACACGCGCTCGGACGCGGGCACCGTGCTGCGCGGGTCCGGGACGTCGTCCGTCCAGGGCAGGGCGCGGGCGGCGTCGGGCCTGCGCTTCCACTCGCGCGCCCGGACCGCCGACATCTCGAGCCACTGTGCCTCGGGGTCCGTGACGAGCCGGGCCCAGGCCTCGGCCCAGCGGTTGGTCAGGGCCAGGACCGGCACGAGGACCGTGTCCCCCTCGACCTCCGGTTCGTCCGGGTCGCGCGACTCGATGGGGGCCTCGCGCAGCTCCCAGTCGAGGTCGGCGTTGGCCGCCCAGGCGCGGGGGGCGCGCAGCCGCACCCGGCAGACGTCGAGACCCGTGCGGAACCACAACTGCTGGGGGAGCACGTGCACCACGGCGACCGGGCAGTTGCGCCCCCAGGCACGGAGCAGGGGCATGACCGCGCCCGAGCGCCAGCCGGCCGCCAGGCCGTCGGTGAGCACGAGGACCACGCGGCGCGTGTCCCCGCTGGCCCCGGTGTCGGCGAGTTTCTCCTGCGGCTTCAGGCGGGTGGGGTCGGTCTCGTCGGTCCGGCGCAGGCGCAGCACGCGCACGCGGGTGAAGTCGCCTTCGCGGTTCAGCTCGTCGACCAGGTCGTCGACCGCCTGTTCCCAGACCTTCATCGTCACGTGACCGTCGATGACGAGGACCGCTTCGGCGCGCTCCTGTCGGCCCGACCGGCCTGGCCTCGCACGGCCGAGTCGGCCGAGAACGGACGCGGCCTCACGACGTGCCCGCGTTGCCGGCCCCTGCCGCTGTCCTCCGTCGTCATGCATATGCGCCCTCAAGGCGTCGTGGCGGCCAGGACAGTTGTGCGGAGTCCCGCAGAGCGCGGGCGTGCGTGACATCCACAAGCGCAGCGTGACAGTGCGCCCGCACTGCAAGCAAGGGGGTACGGCGGCATGGGCCGGGGCGCACGGAAAACGTGCTAGAAGTCACGCGTCCGGCGGCGGAAGCCGTGCCTCCGGCGGAGAACGTCAAGCTCCCCGCGGGGCGCTGCGTGCGCCCTGCGGGAGACGGCCGTACGGCAGTGGAGGCCGGCGCGTTCACGGCGCGGCACCCCCTCTCGCCGTGTGCGGGAGGTTCACGGACATGTGGCCGGCGGGCCCGGTCAAGTCGTCACCGCCGCACGGTCGGGGCCGGGCGGCCCGGGTCTGCGTTCCGGATCGTCGAGCAGGATCGCCAGATGGCGCCCCACGTGGTTGTCCCAGCCCTCGGGTCCCAGCGCCAGGGCTTCCTTGCGCCAATTTCCGGCGCGCGACACCAGACTGGACAGGCCCCTGTCCTGGACCATCTCGGCGACCGCTTCCTTGAACGCCGGGTCCCCGCAGTCGCCCCGGTGCCAGATCATCGCGGGCACCCCCGCCCGCAGGCCCGCCATGAACTCCTGGTGACTCGCCGCCGAGTCGGTGCCCGGGGGCTGGCTCAGCACCAGACAGACCGCGTGGTCGTCCTCCTTCAGCTCGCGCTCCAGGTGGAAGTGCGACTGGCCGGGGCGGTTGAAGTACGAATGGCTGTCGGCGGGCTGCTCCTTGAGCTGACGCCACTTCTTGTGCCAGGGCCGGTGCCAGGCGGCCTTGCGCAGGCGCTCGAAACTGCGGATCAGGACGGAGTAGTCCATCACCAGAGGCGTCGGTGCGGAGGACGAGGACTCCTTGTGCCACCACTCCACCGGTTCCCCGAGCAATTCCCACGGGAGGATGAATTCCAGGACGACCGGCTGTCTCAGGTCCGCCCACCGCTCCTCGGTCTGCTCGATGAGGACCTCGACCTCGGCGGGCAGGTCGTCGCGGTGCAGGTGCAGGGTCTCGCCCGGTACGGGATGCCAGCCCTCGGCGTCCGACTGGCGCCAGTGCGAGAGGAAATAGCGGTCGGGATCCACTCCGTCGGGCTCGAACTGGATCATCAGATAAGCGGGCACCATGGGCGGCGGCGCCTGCAGCGCGATACCGCTGCGCTGCCAGTCGGTCATCTTCTCCTCGAGCCCCCACGTCCTGGCCTGCTGACGGTTCCAGCGACGCAGTTCCTCCGCTGCCTCCATCTGTCCGTCCTCCACGAGCCGATCGGCGGCCAGGGCCAGGAACGCCATGCTCACGGGGAGTTCCTTCGCGGCGGAGTTGCCGCCGGCCAGTCGTAGAAAGACTGCCCATCCCGAGTCGCACCACGCGGGCAACTCCTGGGTGCGTGAACGGCTGGCCCGCCGGGCGAGCGTGGCGAGTTCGGCCGATGAGCGCATGTCCCGCAGGACGGGCTGCAAGGGGTGCAGGTCGGCGCCGTCGAAGAAGTCCACGGCCTCCCATTCGTCCACCAGGCGCAGCAGCGACAGAATGGCGGAAGACTGCTGCTCCAGATACTTCAGGCAGCGCACCAGACACGGCAGCCCGTCGGGGACCTCCGCGCAGCGCTCCACCAGGTTCAGCAGCCAGGGCCGCAGTGCCGCGTTGCGCAAGGGCTCCAGGGGGGATTCCAGCTCGTCGCTCAGCATGCGCACCCATAGATCGGCGCTGTTCTCCTGTCGTACCGTGCTCGATTCCTGCAGTACGTCGACGATGTCGGCGACCAATTCGTTGCGAACCCTCGCCGGGCTGCGCCCTTCCACCCCCGTGACCTCCCGATCGCCACCAGCAGTCAGCAGTCAGCACTCATGTATCGATGGTGCGGCACCGTCATATCGATGGTGGCGACAAGCGTACGGCCCCTGTCCGACTCAGGGCAGGCCTCCGGCCATGAGCAGGACACAGCCGTGACCATCGGTCGTTGGATGCCAACTTCCTTGCGTCAACGATCAGTTCGTTCGAAGTGGGGCCTTCTTTGCCGCACCCGCCGTGAGTGTTACGTAGCGGACGGGTGTCGGGTTCGGTGGGTGCCGTGGGCGGTTTTCAAGCGCTCGCGAGTCCTGATTTCAAACCCGCCCCGCACAGGGGAACCACCGCCGTGCGTTCGCCGAGCGCGCCGTCCCGTACGGCGGCCCAGCACGCGACGCCGGTCGCCTCCACGTACAAGCCGCGCCCCGCCAGATCCAGTTGGGCGTGCCGGATCTGGTCCTCCGTGACCGTGAGGAAGCCGCCGCCCGAGCCGCGCACCGCCCGCAGGATCTGCCGTGCGCGAGGCGGCCGGGGGATCGCGATGCCCTCCGCGAGGGTGGGTGCCGTCGGGGTGGTGCCCAGGGGCTCGTCGGCGCCCGTGCGCCACGCCTCGGCCAGCGGGGCGACCGCCGCTGCCTGCACGGCGTACAGCGCGGGCGCCTTCGCGATCAGGCCCGCCGCGTGCAGCTCCCGTACCGCGAGGGCCGCGCCGAGCAGCAGGGTGCCGTTGCCCACGGGCACGACGAGCGCGTCCGGCAGGCGCCCGCCCAGGTCCTCCCACAGCTCGTGGACGTACGTCTTGGTGCCCTGGAGGAAGTAGGGGTTGTGGACGTGCGAGGCGTAGAAGACGCCGGGTTCGTCGGCCGCCTTCCGTGCCGTCTGCGCCGTCTGCTCGCGGCCGCCCGGGACGACTTCGAGCCGTGCGCCGTGCGCGCCGATCTGCTCCAGCTTCTTGGCCGACGTGCCCTCGGGGACGTACACCGTGCAGGGCAGTCGGGCCCGCGCGCAGTACGCGGCGATCGCCGTGCCGGCGTTGCCGCTGCTGTCGGCGATCACCCGCTCCGGGGCCAGCCGCTGCGCGAGCGCGGCGAGCATGACCGCGCCGCGGTCCTTGAAGGAGAGCGTCGGCATCAGGAAGTCGAGCTTGGCCGAGATCGCGCCATCCAGCGGCACGAGCGGAGTGCGGCCCTCGCCGAGCGAGAACGCGGGGACGGGCAGCGGCAGGGACTCCGCGTACCGCCACAGTGAATTGACCCTTCCGTTCAGGGATTTCAGCGCTGCGGGATTGGGGGAGAAGTCCAGGTCGAGCGGGCCGCGGCAGACGGGGCAGCACCAGGCGAGGGTGCCCGCGGGGACCCGCGTTCCGTCGGTGGGGCAGAAACAATCCGGCAATGCTGTCATGCGGGCAGGCTAGTTCGGCCGGTTGGGACCGGTGTGTCATGGCGGGTGCGTGGCGGTCGTGTTACGTCCGGTCCTGGCTCTTGTGGGATTCCTATGGATCCGCCAATCTTTCGTCCCGACGAGGGCAAGAGTGGGCGGGGTTCTTGACATGTCCCTGCCTTTTGCCTCCGTGCGTGTGGGCACCACCAGCGCCACCAGTACCTCTGGCACTTCTGGCACCATCCCCCACCAGCGCACCACCTATTGAGGAGGACCCCTCAGATGGCAGTGATGCGTCATACCCGCCGAAGACTGGCCGGGATCAGCGCGACAGCGGTCGCGGCCCTCGCCCTCGGCGTCGTCTCCGCCCTCCCCGCGACCGCCCAGCCGGGTCAGGCCGAAGGCACGATCGAGAACGCCGGAGCCCCCGGCGCGATACCGGGCAGCTACATAGTCAGCCTCGACGAGGACGCCGCGAAGGCGGGCTCCAAGGCGGGCAAGGCCCTGGCCGCGAAGTACGGGGCCGAGATCGAGCGCACGTACAAGAAGGCGCTCAACGGCTACGCGGTCGAGCTCTCCGCGGCCGAGGCCAAGAAGTTCGCCGCCGACCCGGCGGTCGATTCCGTCGTGCAGAACCGGACCTTCACGGTCGACGCCACCCAGCCGAACCCGCCGTCCTGGGGTCTGGACCGCATCGACCAGAAGACGCTCCCGCTGAACAACTCCTACACCTACCCGGACTCCGCCGGTGAGGGCGTCACGGCGTACGTCATCGACACCGGAGTCCGCATCAGCCACAGCGACTTCGGCGGACGCGCCTCGTACGGCTATGACGCCATCGACAACGACAACACCGCGCAGGACGGCCACGGACACGGCACGCACGTCGCGGGCACCGTCGCCGGAACCCTGCACGGCGTCGCCAAGAAGGCGAAGATCGTCGGCGTCCGCGTCCTGAACAACCAGGGCTCGGGCACCACCGCGCAGGTCGTCGCCGGCATCGACTGGGTCACCCAGAACGCGGTCAAGCCCGCCGTCGCGAACATGTCGCTGGGCGGCGGCGCCGACAGCGCCCTGGACACCGCCGTACGAAACTCCATCGCGTCCGGCATCACCTTCGCGGTCGCGGCCGGCAACGAGTCGGTCAACGCCTCGACGCGCTCTCCCGCGCGCGTGACCGAGGCCATCACGGTCGGCGCCACCACGAACACCGACGCCAAGGCGAGCTACTCCAACTTCGGCAGCGTCCTGGACCTGTTCGCGCCCGGCTCGTCCATCACCTCGACCTGGAACACCAGCGACAGCGCGACGAACACCATCTCCGGTACGTCGATGGCGTCCCCGCACACCGCGGGCGCCGCGGCGCTCTACCTCGCGGACAACCGCACGGCGACCCCGGCGCAGGTGTCCGCGGCTCTGGTCAGCGCCTCATCGACGGGCGTCGTCACCAGCCCGGGGACGGGCTCGCCCAACCGCCTCCTGAACGTGGGTCCCGGCTCGACGAACCCTCCGGGCCCCAAGTTCGAAAACACGACCGACTTCGCGATCAGCGACAACGCCACGGTCGAATCGCCGGTCACCGTGAGCGGCGTCGCGGGCAACGCCCCCGCCGCCCTGAGCGTGCCGGTCGCCATCAAGCACACCTACGTAGGTGACCTCCAGGTGCAGCTGATCGCGCCCGACGGCACCGCGTACACGCTGAAGGGCTACGGCACCGGCGGCAGTTCGGACGACATCAACACCTCGTACACGGTGAACGCGTCGTCCGAGACGGCCAACGGGACGTGGAAGCTGCGGGTGAGTGACAACGCGGCGCAGGACGTCGGCAAGATCGACTCCTGGGGGCTGCAGTTCTAGGCCACAGGCCTTGAGCTGAGCCGCTCCGCTCCGTACGCGCTCTCGTCCTCGGGGAAGGGCTTCGGGTCCTCGACCCGGTCCGCTCCGGGGCCGAGAGCGCGTCGTATGTCGCCCGATGTGCCTCTTCAGTCTCCCGCGCGTGCCCCGCATACGATGCGAAGCCCCCCGCATCGACCGACCGGCACGAACGCAGGAGCACGGACCCGTGGACATACCCCCGCCGCCCGACCCCGGTGGCCGCCCTCAGCAGCCCTACGGGCAGGCCCCGTACGGGCCGCCCGCGCAGCCTCCGTACCCGGGCGGACCCCAGGTCCCGTACCAGCGGTGGCCCGGCGCGTACTCGCCGTACGCGCGCCCTCCGGTCAACGGCTTCGCGATCGCCTCGCTCGTCCTCGGCATCCTGTGCTGCATACCCGCCGTCGGTCTGGTCCTCGGCCTGGTCGCGCTCTCGCAGATCGCGAAGAAGGGCGAGCGCGGCAAGGGCATGGCGATCGCGGGCAGCATCCTGTCCGCCCTCGGCATCGTGCTGCTGGTGCTCGCCGTCGTCACCGGGGGTGCGCGTGACTTCATGGACGGCTTCAGGGACGCCGCGCGTGAATCCCGGAACAGCTCCGGGTTCCCCATCGGCAAGGGGGAGTGCTTCAACGTCCCCGGCAGCGATCTCGAAGGCGCCAAGTACGCCTTCGAGATCGACGAGGCGCCCTGCTCGGACCGGCACGACGGCGAGGTCATCGCCCAGTTCCGGGTGAACCACGAGACCTTCCCGGGCGAGGACGCGCTCACCTCGCTCGCCGCCCGCAAGTGCGTCGACCTGGACGCCTCCTACGTGCTCGACTCCTGGGTCGACATCGGGGACGCGGAGCTCACGTACTTCATGCCCGACCGGGAGACCTGGAGTCAGGGGGACCGCCACATCACCTGCCTCTACGGCGTCGTGGAGCGGGAGCGCACCCTGAAGGGAACGGTCCGGCGGGACGCGACGAACCTCGACGCCGACCAGCTGGCCTACCTGAAGGCGGACAAGGCCCTCTACGACGCGTACGGGACCGAACCCGACACGGAGCGCTTCGCGGACGACCTGCCGGGCCACAAGGAGTGGGCGGGCCGCGTCGAGAAGGGCCTCGCCGAGCAGGCGCGGCTGCTGCGCGCGCACGACTGGCCCGCGAAGGCGGACGCCGATGTCGCCGCCCTCGTCGACGCCATCGAGCAGAACCGCAAGCAGTGGAAGAAGGCGTCCACCGCCAAGGACGCCGACGCCTTCGACGCGTACTACGTGCCGGCGCAGCGGCACATCAGCGGCGAGCGCGAGGCCGCGGCCCGCAAACCCCTGGGCCTGGCGACCACTTCGCCTCGTGACGTGCCGGGGGGCGGCGGGAGCCACGAAGACGCCGGGGGCGCCGGGGGCGGGGCGGGCGCCGCGGTGTGACGGAAGGGGGCGGTGGTGTGGCTTGGTGGTGGTGTGGCGTGGGGTGTGCCGGCCGCGGGGCCGGTCGCCGCAACGGCCGCTCACACCACTCACCTTAAGGGCTTTTTGTCCGCTTCTGTGATAGTTCTTCGGCGTGACGACCGTCATGACGCCGACCGTCGCGGCCCAGCGCACTCCGGGGCCCGCGGCGCCGGACTCTCCCCGAAGGGGCAGCCGCAACGGCAGGAACGGGCCCAGGGTTTCGTGCGTCGCGCACCTCTCCCGCGGGCTCCTCGTCCTCGTCGCCCTCCTGAACGCCGCCCTTGTCGTGCTCGTCGCCGCCCCGCTGCCCCGCATCCCCCTCCTGGTGCTCGTCGCGGCGGCGATCACCTCCTGGGGGCTCGTGCTCGTGCCGCCCGCGGTCGTCGGCCTGGCGGCCGGCGTGCTCGCGGGGCGGCGGTACCCCTGGTGCGCCGGGTTCGCCGTCCTGACCGCGTTCCTCGCGCTCGTCTACGGAGTCATGCCGTACGCCGCCGCGCACCGCGCCGCCGAGGCCTTCGGGCAACCCCTGGCCCCCACCGCCTACTTCGAGGGCGTCAACTACGCCAAGGCCCCCGACGGGGAGCGCACCCGCCGCTACGCCCGCATCGGCGAGCGGCGCGAGAAGCTGGACCTCTGGACCCTGCCGAAGCGGGCCGGGGTGCGTCACCCGGCCGTGGTCTGGGTGCACGGAGGGGGCTGGAACAAGGGGCACCGCGGTCAGAGCCCCGCATGGAACCGATGGTTCAACGAACAGGGCTGGTCGGTCTTCGACATCGACTACCGGCTCGCGCCCCGCGTGACCCAGCTCGACCAGATCGGCGACGTGAAGTGCGCCGTGGGGTGGGTGCGGCGGCACGCGCGCGCGTACGGCATCGATCCCGACCGCCTTGTCCTCGCGGGGAGTTCGGCGGGCGGCAACCTCGCCCTCGCGGCCGCCTACACGGAGGGTGATGACCGCGTCCCCGCGTCCTGTGCGGTGCGTGACAGCTCGGTCGCCGGGGTGATCTCCCTCTACGGGCCGACCGACATGGCGCGCCTCGTCGCCGGGACCGCGCTGCGCGCCGACCCCATGATCCCGCGCCTGATGGGCGGTTCGGCGAAGACAGCACCCGCCCGCTACCTCCTCGGCTCGCCCGCGAGGCTCGTACGGACCGATGTGCCGCCCACGCTCCTGCTGCACGGCAGCGCGGACCGCGCGGTGCCGGTGGCGCAGGCGCGTGAGCTGGCCCGGCGCCTGGACGCGGCCGGAGCGCCGGCGACGTATGTCGAACTCCCTTGGGCGGACCACTGCTTCGACGTGAACTGGGGCGGCTGGGGGAGCCAGATCGCGCGCTCGGCGGTCTCCCGCTTCCTCGCCGTCCGGGGCGCGAGCGTCTGATCACGGCCCTTCTGGAGTGCCGTCGCGGCCCCTTGGAGCGCCGCGGAAAGGTGATCGCCATAGCTGGGGAAAGCCCCTGCGTAAAGCCCTGCACGCACAGACTTCATCACTTCGGGTGATTCATTGGCCTTGGGTTGCGGCCAACAACCGACGGTTGCCAGGCTGTTGCTGTCTGTCAACCTGATGGGAGTGGCCAGTGACTTTCGGTGAACAGCCGGCGTATCTGCGTGTCGCGGGTGATCTCCGCAAGAAGATCGTCGACGGTTCCCTGCCGCCGCACACCCGACTCCCCTCGCAGGCCAGGATCCGCGAGGAGTACGGAGTGTCGGACACGGTCGCCCTGGAGGCACGCAAGGTCCTGATGGCCGAAGGCCTGGTCGAGGGACGTTCCGGATCCGGCACGTACGTGCGCGAGCGACCGGTGCCCCGCCGCGTGGCCCGCACCGGCTACCGCGGCTCCGGCGGCTCGACACCCTTCCGTCAGGAGCAGGCGGAGGACGGCGCGCGCGGCACCTGGGAGTCCCGCAGCGAACAGGCGGAGGCGACCAGCGCGGTCGCCGAGCGCCTCGGTATCCGCGCGGGCGACCGCGTGATGTGCACCAAGTACGTCTACCGCGACGCGGGCGAGGTGATGATGCTCTCCACTTCCTGGGAGCCCCTCGCCGTCACCGGACGCACTCCGGTGATGCTCCCCGAGGAGGGGCCCCTCGGCGGCTGCGGAGTGGTCGAACGCATGGCGGCCATCGACGTGATCGTGGACAACGTCGCGGAGGAGGTCGGAGCGCGCCCGGGGCTTGCGGAGGAGCTCATGGCGCTCGGCGGTGTCCCCGGCCATGTGGTGATCGTCGTGCAGCGGACGTACTTCGCGTCGGGCAAGCCGGTCGAGACGGCCGACGTCGTGGTGCCCGCGGACCGGTATCGGATCGCATACCACCTGCCGGTGAGGTGACCGGACGCTCCGGCGTACGCCCGGAATCAGGACTGGCCCGCACGCCCGGAATCCGGACGGGCCCGTCCGCCCGCCGTGATCGCGAGTTAACCCGCGCCCGACTTCCGTAACGCCGGAGCAATCGTCCCCTGCGGCAACTTGTCATGCACGGCTCCTAACTTCGTCGCCCGTACCCGCAATCCGGTCGGACGACAGGAGCCCACATGACGGATACGGCCACCCGCGACACCAGTGCCGCCGCCGGCCCGCCGCCCCAGCGCAGCTACGCGAAGATGGCGGCCGACGAGAGCCGCGAGGACTACTCCCTGCGGTACGCGCCGCACTCGTTCCGGCGCTGGTCGCCGACGATGGTGGCCTCGACCGCGCTCGGCGGCATCGCCTACCTCGCGGACTTCGCGATCGGCGCGTCCATCGTCTTCACCTACGGCTTCACCAGCGGACTCGCCTCGATCCTGTGCGCCGCGACGATCATCTTCGTCACCGGCATCCCGATCGCGCGGGCCTGCGCCAAGTACGGCCTGGACATGGACCTGGTCACCCGGGGCGCCGGCTTCGGCTACTTCGGCTCGACGCTGACGTCGCTGATCTACGCCTCGTTCACGTTCATCTTCTTCGCGCTCGAAGGCTCGATCATGGCCCAGGCCATGCACCAGGCCGTCGGACTCCCGGTGGAGATCGGCTACTTGATCACGACGCTCATCGTGATCCCGATCGTCTTCCGCGGCATGGGAGCCCTGGCCAAGGTGCAGGCCTGGACGCAGCCGATCTGGCTCGTCGGCATGGTGCTGCCCTTCGTGGTGCTCGCCTTCGAGGCACCGGACGCCTGGGGCGCCTTCGCCTCTTTCGGGGGCACCGAGGGCGCGGGCAGCGGCTTCTCGTGGGTCGCCTTCGGGCTCGGCACGGGCGTCGCGCTCTCGCTCATCGCGCAGATCGGCGAGCAGGCGGACTATCTGCGGTTCATGCCGGCCAAGACCGAGCAGAACAAGAGGCGTTGGAATCTGGCCGTTCTCGCGGCGGGCCCCGGCTGGGTCGTCATCGGCGCGGCCAAGCAGCTGGGCGGCGCGCTCCTGGCGTTCGTGGCCCTCGAAGCCGTCGGCAAGACGCACGCCCTGGAGCCGATCGCCCCGCAGATCGAGGCCCTGAAGCCCTGGCTCGGCTCGTTCGCCCTTCCCGCGGCGGCCCTGTTCGTGATCGTCTCGCAGATCAAGATCAACGTGACCAACGCCTACAGCGGCTCGCTGTCGTGGTCGAACTTCTTCTCCCGCATCACGCACAAGCACCCGGGCCGGGTCTGGTACATCTTCCTCAACCTCGCCATCGCGCTGACGCTGATGGAGATGAACATGTTCGCCGCCCTCAACAAGCTGCTCGGCTTCTACTCGAACGTGGGCATCGCGTGGATCGTGGCGGTCGCCGCCGACCTCGTCATCAACAAGAGGATGGGCTGGAGTCCCCCGTACATCGAGTTCAAGAGGGCCTACCTGTACGCGGTGAACCCGGCGGGCTTCGGCTCGATGGTGATCGCCTCCGTGGTGTCGATCCTGGCCTTCTTCGGCCTCTTCGGCCGGTACGCGGAGGCCTTCTCGACGTTCATCGCGGCCGGACTCGCCGTCGTCCTGTGCCCGTTGATCGCCTGGGCCACTAAGGGCAAGTACTACCTTGCGCGCCCGAACCCGGTGAACGGGCCGCATGTCGAGGTGCCCGACGTGACGGCCACGCACGCGTGCGCCGTCTGCGAGACGGAGTACGAACTCCCGGACATCGCCGACTGCCCGGTCCAGTCGGGCCCGATCTGCTCCCTGTGCTGCTCGCTGGACGCGGAGTGCGGCGACGTCTGCCGTACGTCGCCGTCGAGTGTGCCGGTGCTCATGCCGATGCCCACGGTGCGCGCCGAGTGACGCGGGGCCGGGGTCGCGCAGGCTGACGCGGGCCCGCACCGACTGAACCAACCTCACCAGGGGGCGCACCCGACAAAGTGCGCCCCCTCGACGTTGGCCAATTGCGTACCTCTTTGTGCAAAGTCGTATCCGCTGAGTAAAGGTCGGGCGTAGGCTCGGGCATATGCGGATTGCGGTTTCCTTACTGATCGAGGCGTGGCGCGCGCCGGGGGCGGCGAGCGGAGGGGCGCGATGAATGACGGGACGGTCGTACTTCCCTGGCTCGTGATACGTCAGGACGACAACGGCAACCGCTACAGGGTGGGCAGGTACGCGACGAAGGCGGAGGCCGAGAAGATCGCGGACAGCCTCGACGAGCACGGCCACCAGCAGCTGTATTGGGTGGAGAAGCTGAGCCAGAACAGCAACGCCCACTGACCGCTTAGGCTCCGTCGCATGACGGAACGGATCGTGGTGGGCGCCGCCCTGTACGACGACGGGCGCCTGCTGGCCGCGCGACGCAGCGCGCCCCCTGAGCTCGCGGGCCGCTGGGAACTGCCCGGCGGGAAGGTCGAGCCCGGCGAGCACCCCGAGGCAGCCCTGGTGCGCGAGCTGCGCGAAGAGCTGGGCGTGGACGCCGAACCGGTCGCGCGAGTCCCCGGTGAGTGGCCGCTCAAGCCGGGATACGTCCTGTGGGTGTGGACGGTGAAGCTCCGCTCGGGAGCCCCCGAGCCCCTGGAGGACCACGACGAACTGCGCTGGCTCGCGCCGGACGAGGTCTGGTCGGTGGAGTGGCTGGACGCGGACGTCCCCGCGGTGGCGGCCGCGATCGAGTGCCGCTAGGCGGATCGACTGTCGCTGGGCGGATCGGGTGCCGCCGGGCGGGGGAGCGCGCGAGGTCATCTCTCCCCGCGCTTGAGCCCCACCTACGCCGTTCGTGCCACAGTGCGCCCAGGTGCGCGGTAGTTCCGGCGGGATATCGGGTATGTGCCCATTAACCCCATGAAACCGGACAAGGGTCCGCTGTTGCTGGTCTGGAAGTGATCGGCGTGATCGACACCGAAGGCGACTGCGCCGAGTGGGATTTTCCCGCGGACCCGGGCGCCGTGCGCACGGCCCGTGCCGTCGTCCGCAAGCAGCTCGCCGCCTGGGACCTCGCCGCCCTCGGTGACATCACCGTCCTTCTCGTGAGCGAATTGGTGACCAATTCCCTGCGGCACGCCTCCGGCCCCATCGGCGTACGTCTCGTACGCCCTGCCGGACCGTCCGGCACCCTTCTCGTGGAGGTCTCCGATCCGCTCCCCGACCCGCCCCTGGAGCGCGATGCCACCCCCGATGACGAGGGGGGCAGAGGCATCCAGTTGGTGGCCCGCGTGTCACGGCGCTGGGGGACACGACAGGGCAGGACGGGGAAGACGGGGAAGACGGTGTGGTTCGAGCTGGTGCTGCCGGGTTAGAAGACTGGCAGCGTAGGACGGACACAAGACGGTGGCGGGCCAAAAAGAGTTGAGTCCGTGCTGTGATCGTGAACGCCGTGTGGCGTGGCTCCGTAGTGCTGGATACTGCGGGCAGCCGCATCCGGTGACCGGTGCCGGACGTGGTGAGCTGGAGGGGACGGTTCGCGTGAGCGAGATACCAGCGAAGGCGACGGAGCAGGACGGGCCGTCGGGTGACGCTAGGGGCGAAGCTGCGGATGACGTGATGTGGCAGAGCAGTCCACCCGGTTCGATTTACGACTACATCAAGGTGGCCTCGTTCTCGATCGGCCCCGACGGTCTCATCGACCAGTGGAGTCTGCGGGCCGAGCGGCTGTTCGGCGTGTCCGCCGACGACGCCGTGGGCAGGGACCCGATCGAAGCCTTCGTGGCGCCTGAGCTGCGCAGCAGCGGGCACCGCAAGATGGCGGAGATCCTGGACGGCAGGGAGTGGACCGGGTCGGTCCCCTTCCGGGCGCCCGGGCAGGCCGAGGGGGCCGACGCGGGTTCCGGTGCGGAGCCCGACGCGGGTCTCGGCGCGGCTTCCGGTGCTGATTCCGGCGCGGGGGTCTTCAAGGGCTCCGAAGGCATCGCCGAGGTCTACGTGATGCCGACCGAGACGGAGGAGGGGGAACGGGCCGCCGTCTGCATCGTCGTCGACGTACGGGCGCTCCGGCAGATCGAGACGGACCTCGCCGCGTCGCAGGCGATTTTCGGCCAATCTCCCTTCGGGTTCCTGCTGTTCGGCACGGACCTGAAGGTGCAGCGGGCCAACCGCCGCTTCGCCGCGGTCTTCGGGGGCGGCGTCGACGAGCAGCGCGGACGCACCGTCCACGACTACCTCCCCCGGCACGAGGCCGACCGCATGGCCGCCGCGCTCAAGCGCGTCCTGGAGACCGGCGACTCCGTCACGGACATGCAGATCGTCGGCCCCGCCCCCGGCAGCAACGAACGCCGCCACTGGTCGATCAACCTCTACCGCGTGCACAGCGGTTCGGGCCGCCCCATAGGCGTCGCGGGCCTGGGCACCGACGTCACCCGGCGGCACGCCGCCGCCCGCGAGGCCGCCCACGCCCGCCGCAACCTCGCCCTGCTCAACGAGGCGGGCGCCCGCATAGGCAACTCCCTGGACCTGGAGACGACCGCGCGCGAGCTCCTGGACGTCACCGTCCCCGGCTTCTGCGACCTGGCGTCCGTGGACCTCTACCAGGGGCTGCTCGACGGCGACGAGACGCCTCCGGGCCTCGCCGACGGCAGCGCCGAACTGCGCCGCGTCGCCTTCGCGAGCGCCGTCGCCGACGCGCCCTTCCCCGAGGGCGGCCACCCCGTCGACGTGGGCGCCGTGCACCGCTTCGCCTTCACCTCGCCCTGCGCCGACGCCCTGCGCACCGCACGGCCGCGGCTGGTCTCCGGGGCCGACGACGGCTCCGCGAGCAGGCTCACCGGCGGGCTCATCCAGTCGACGCTTGCCGTGCCGATGGTCGCCCACGACACGGTCGTCGGCATCGCCCAGTTCTCCCGCACGAAGGGAAGCGAGCCCTTCGGGGAGCGCGATCGCTCCCTCGCCGTCGAGCTCGCCGCGCGCGCCGCGGTCTGTATCGACAACGCCCGCCTCTACCGCCGCGAGCACGAACGCGCGCTGATACTCCAGCGCTCCCTGCTGCCGCCGGGCGACCCCGAGGCGTCCGGCCTCGACATCGCCTGCCGCTACCTCCCGGGCAACGCGGCCACCGAGGTCGGCGGCGACTGGTTCGACGTCATCGAGCTGCCGGGCCACCGCACCGCCCTGGTCGTCGGCGACGTCATGGGCCGCGGCCTGCGCGCCGCCGTCGCCATGGGGGAACTGCGCACCGCCGTACGCACCCTGGCGCTCCTGGACCTGGAGCCCGCCGAGGTCCTCTCCGCGCTCGACGAGATCGCCCGCGGCCTCGGCGATCCCTCAGGCACCCAGCAGGCCACGCGAGCGGCCCGCCAGACGCGTTCCGCGAACGGCACGGACCTCTCGGAGGTCTACCTCGCCACCTGCGTCTACGCGGTCTACGACGCCGTCACGCGCCGCTGCACGTTCGCCAACGCCGGCCACCTGCCGCCCGTGCTCGTCGAGCCCGGCGAATCGCCGCTCATGCTCGACGTGCCGCCCGGCATGCCGCTGGGCGTCGGCGGCGAACCCTTCGAGGAGGTCGAGGTCGAGCTGCCCGAGGGCGCCCTGCTCGCGCTCTACACGGACGGTCTCGTCGAATCCCGCGACCATCCCCTCGACGAGGGCCTCAACGCCTTCGTCCGCGCGCTCGACGACCCCGCGCCCGCTCTCGAGGACGTCTGCGACCACGTCCTGAACACCCTCGACACGCACCACGGAGAGGACGACATCGCGCTGCTCATGGCCCGCATCCAGGGCCTGCCCGCCGAGGCCGTCGGCGACTGGACGCTGCCGCGCGACCCGAAGTCGGTGGGCCGGGCCCGCGAACTGGCCTGCGAGCAGCTGCGCACCTGGGACCTGGAACCGCTCTGCGACACGACCGAACTGCTGGTCAGCGAGTTGGTCACCAACGCGCTGCGGTACGGCGAGGGCGACATCCGGCTGCGGCTCCTGCTCGACCGCACCCTGGTGTGCGAGGTGTGGGACGCGGGGCTGGTCCAGCCGCGCCGCCGCCGGGCGCGTGACACGGACGAGGGCGGCCGCGGGCTTCAGCTCGTCGGTCTGCTGAGCGCCGCGTGGGGCTCGCGCAGGACGCCGCGCGGCAAGACGGTGTGGTTCGAGATGCCGCTGCCGGAGAGCGGCGTGGAGCCGATGGACGCGGCGGAGGCGCTGCTCAGCCTGTTCTGAGGGCTCCTGTTCCTCTGACTGAGGGCTCTCGTTCCTCCGCGGGCTCCCGCTCCTCTGCGGGCGACCGGTTACGTGGTGGCCTTCAGGGCAGCGAGACGGGCCGCGACCTCCGCCTCGTCGCCCATGCCGTCCAACTGCTCGAACTGCGCGTCCAGGGAGGACGCGGCGAGCTCCTGCTTGCCCAGCGCCCTGGCCTCCTCGCGCCGCACCTTGTCCTCGAAACGGCTCAACTCGCTGGCCGGGTCGAGCACATCGATGCTCTGCGCGGCGTCCATCATCTGGTTCTGCGCCTGGGCGGTCTTGGCGCGGGCCACCAGCTGATCGCGCTTCGACTGGAGCTGGGTCAGCTTGATCTTCATCTGGTCGAGCCCGGACTTCAGCTTGTCGACGACCTCGGTCTGCGAGGCGATCGTCGGCTCCGCGTCCTTGGCCTCCCGCTCGGACTGAAGCTGCCGTTGCAGCGCGACCTTGGCCAGGCCGTCGAACTTGTCGGCCTCCACGGCGCTCCCGCCGGACCGCAGCTCGTCCGCCTTCTTGCTGGCGGCGATCGCCTTGGAGCCCCACTCGTCGGCCGCGTCCTGGTCCTCCTTGTGGTCCAGTTCCAGCATCCGCAGATTGCCGATGGTGGTCGCGACCGCCTCCTCGGCCTCCCGGATGTTGTTCGTGTAGTCGCGGATCAGCTGGTCGAGCATCTTCTGCGGGTCCTCGGCCTGATCGAGGAGCGAGTTGATGTTGGCCTTGGCGAGCTGTGCCACGCGGCCGAGGATCGTCTGCTTCGTCATGACGAGCTCCTTCTATGTGGGGTGGTAGGAGTGATCGGGGTGCGAGGGCTCTGTGCGAGGGCTCCAGGGGACGTACGAAAGGTCCGCCGCGAGGGCGGCGTCATGATGCGCCGGTCTCAGAACCTCCCGCCCCCGCCCATCCGCCCCCGCGTCCCGCCTCCGCCGAAGCTCCCGGGGCCGCCGCCTCCGAAGCCCCCTCCGCCCGTCCCGCGGCCCATGCCTCCGAAGAGCTCGCCGAGGATGATGCCGCCGAGCACCGCGCCGCCCATGCCGCCGCCGCGCCCGCCGCCTCCCCCGTAGGGGTTGCCGTAGCCGCGTACGTCACGTTCGGCGAGCTGCTGCGCCTGCCGGGCCTGGGCGTCGGCCTGCTGGGCTTCGGCGAGCGCCGAGGCGGCGTCGGTGTCCTGGGCGGCCTCCGCGCCCGAGAGGTGCCGCTGTGCCTCGGCAAGGCGGGTCCTCGCCTCGCTGCCCACCGCGCCCCGGTGCGTGTCGACGAAATCCGCAGCCGTTCCCACGGCGCTGCGCGCGGTGAGCAGGGCCTGGCCGAGGAGGGAGGCGGCGCGCCGCCGGCCGACCTCGCGCTCACGGGCGCCCGTGAGCGACTCGTCGAGGACCGTGTCGGCCTCCTCGACCCGGCGCAGGGCGTCGATCGGGTCGTGCGGGCCCGCCGCCATCTTCTTGCGGACCTCGGCGACCACCGTCTCCGCGCGGGCGATGCGCCCGTGCAGGTCTGCCGTGGAGGCGCCCGCCATGGTGCCCTCCAGGAGGCCGCGCGCCTCGGCGAGGTCGGTCTCCGTCTCGGTGAGCGCGTCGGGCAGCTTCTCCGCGGCCAGCGCGAGCTCTTCGGCGAGGCGCTCGACGGCGTCCACGAAGGTGCCCGCCTGGTCGACGGCGCCTTCGGCGGCCCGCAGATGGACGGCGGCCTTGCCGTTGTCGCCCGCGTCGATGGCCTGCCGGGCTTCGTTGAGGTGCGTCGTGGCGAAGAGGAGGCGGTCCTTGGCCTGCTCCACGTGGCCCACGACCGGCGCGGACGCGGACGGGGCGTAGCGCTCCCGGATCGTGCCGAGGGTGCTCTCCGCGCTGCTGGTACGCCCGGTGACCTGCCGGAACACCGTTTCGGCGTGCTCCAGGGCCTGCGCCGCGTCACGTTCGAGGGCGCGCAGCTGGTCGAAGCCCGCGGCTTCCGCGTCCAGACGCCGGCCGGCCTCGGCGCAGCGCGAGACGATCTCGTCCAGCATGGTGCGCTTGGTCGCGTCGTCCTCCGGACGGGCGTCGTCAAGGCGCTGGCGCAGCTTGAAGGCCGCGGTCAGCTCGGCGCGTGCGTACGCGAGCGCTTCGGTGAAGGGCCGCACCGCCTCGTCGCCGAACTGTGCGGTGGCGAAGCCGAGTTCCTCGGCGCTGGTGCGGATCGCGTCGTCGGTCTCCACCAGGAGCTGCTTGCTCTGCTTGTCGAGCTCCGGCAGCGGGGTCGGCTGCTCGCCGGCCGCTCCCTTGCCCCAGCCACCGCCTCCGGGCGTCGTACGCGTGTTGGTGCGCCGTTTGCGGCGGCTGTAGGCGACCGCGGCGAGGGCGCCCGCGCCGCCGACCGCCACGATGGGCAGGACGAGGTCGCCGGTGGCCACGTCGTCGCCGCTGCCGCTGCCGCCGCCCGGGTCGGCCTCCCCAGGGGTGGGCGTCGGGGTGGGGACGGGCTGCCCGGAGAGGACCGCGCGGTAGCCGTTCGCGGCGCCGATGGCCGCGCCGGCCCAGTCGTTCTGCCGCAGCGCGGGCTTGATCGCGGTGGTCGCGACGTCCTGGAGCTGGGCCTCGGTGAGCCGGGAACCGACGTCTACGGAGTAGGCGTACTGGCGGTCGTGCGTGGCGACGGCCAGCAGCGCGTCGTCCAGGCCGAGCCCGTTGCGCTCGGCGGTGGCGTCCGCCCAGTCCTGTGCGCCGCGTCCGGAGAAGTCGCGTACGTAGACGACGAAGAGCTGGAGGCCGCGGTCGTCGTAGAGCTGGTCGAGCGCCCGTCCGGTGGCGTCCCCGCGGTCGCCGAGCGCGCCCACCTTGTCGGTGATCTGGCCGTCGCGGGAGAGCGTGACCGGGTCGTCGGCCGGGGCGGCGGATGCCGCGGGGGCGGACAGGAGCAGCAGGCACCACGTGAGCAGTGCGGTGGCTGCCGCTGTCGCCCGCACGGTCAGGTGCGAGGACGGCGTCACATTTGGGAGCGTATGGCCGTCTTGGGGGGTGCGCGACCGGGGGCTGGGAGGACATGCCGCCGCCCGACCTCGCTCACCCCGCGAACTCCATCTCCGGATACCTACCCGAAGGCCCGTCAAGGAGGTGGTCGTCCCGTTCGCGCAGCCAGCGGTCGAAGAACGATCGCGCGTACGCCCGCTCCGCCGCCACCGCGCGGCTCGGGTCGACCGTGCCCAGGTTCTCCTCGATGATCTTGCGGTCCACCCCGGCCTGGGGGAGCAGCGCCGCCAGGTCCGTGTACGTCTGGTGCATGGAGCCGCGCAGGGTCAGATTCCGCTTCCAGCCGCTCGTGTGGGACCAGAACGCGCGCCACGACGGTTCCGTCGTGCGGTCGCTGCCCTGCCTGCCCATCAGGAGGAACGGTCCCGTCAGGCCGTGCCGGGCCACCGGCGTCAGGTTCGTGCCGTTCGGTTCGGGGTTGTTCTCCAGGGTGCCGTCCATGTTCAGGCCCGCCTTGACCCGGTCGTCCTCGTACATCGTCTCGGCGGCCGCGATCCCGCCCGCCGACTGGCCGAGCATGCCCACCCGCTGCTGGTCCACGACCCCGGACAGGCCGTGCGGCAGTGAGCCGAGGCGGTCCAGGACGAACTTCGAGTCGGCCACCCGGATGTCCAGGACCCGCTTGAGCAGCGCAGGCACCGCATCGTTCCGCTGCGCCTCCTCGAAGGCCTTGAGGAGCGGGGCGTCGCCCTTGACCGAGCCGTCGGGGAACTGCACCCCCGGCGCCTCGTAGGTGTGGTCGATCGTCACCACCACATAGCCGTGGCTCGCCAGCTCCTCGACCACCGAGGTGCCCCAGGTGCGCGGGTCGTTGGCGCCCGCCGCGTACAGCAGGACCGGTCGTCGGCCCCCGCTCGTGTCGGCCGGGGCTCCCTCCCGCGCGTGTGTCCGCATGGCCGCGAAGTCGATCGCGTCCTGGGGGATGCCGTGGGGTGCTGTCGCGTTCCAGGCCTTCGCCGCGCCCGGCGTCATGTACGGAGCGAGACGGTGTCCCGCGGCGCCCGGCCTTTCCGCCGCCGGGTACCAGATGCTGATCATCAGCTCCCGGTACGGCACGGACTTCACCCACGGGTCGCGGCGTGAGGTGTCGACGAGGCGCGTCGACACCGTGCCGATCCGGTGCGGGCCCGTGGGCACGGGGAGCTTCGCCGCGATGCCTGTGGACCGCATGGACCGCGTGGATCGCGCGGACCGCGCCTGCGCGGGGGCCGGGGCGGCCAGCACCGTGGCCGCCAGACCGGCCGCCGCGAGGCCGAGCGCCGAGCGCCGGGTCATCGCCGAGGAAGAGTTCATGCCTCCATGCTGATCTCGCCCGGCCCCCGTGACCATGGAGGAAATCTCGACTCTTCGGCCTGGGGGATTACCCCCAGGCCTCTCCACGCCGCGCCCTAGCGCGGGAGCGGCGCTACTTCTCCCCCCGCCGCCGGATCTTGTTCCCGAGCCACACCAGCGGGTCGTACTTCCGGTCGACTGCCCGTTCCTTCAAGGGAATCAGGGCATTGTCCGTGATCTTGATGCCCTCGGGGCACACCTCCGTACAGCACTTCGTGATGTTGCAGTACCCGAGTCCGTGCTCGTCCTGGGCGGTCTGCTTGCGGTCGAGGCCGCTCTCGGCCGCCGCGTCCAGCGGGTGCATGTCCAGCTCCGCGACCCGCATCAGGAAACGCGGGCCCGCGAAGGCCGCCTTGTTCTCCTCGTGGTCACGCACCACATGGCACGTGTCCTGGCACAGGAAGCACTCGATGCACTTGCGGAACTCCTGGGAGCGGTCCACGTCCGCCTGCTGCATGCGGTACTCGCCGGGACCGAGGTCCGCCGGTGGCACGAAGGCCGGTACTTCCCGTGCCTTCGTGTAGTTGAAGCCGACGTCCGTCACCAGGTCCCGCACCACGGGGAAGGCCCGCAGCGGGGTCACCGTGATGACGTCCTCGCGGCTGAACACCGACATCCGCGTCATGCACATCAGCCGTGGTCGGCCGTTGATCTCCGCCGAGCACGAACCGCACTTGCCCGCCTTGCAGTTCCAGCGCACCGCCAGGTCGGGCGTCTGGGTCGCCTGCAGGCGGTGGATGATGTCGAGGACGACCTCGCCTTCGTTGACCTCGACCTTGAAGTCCTCCAGGTCGCCGCCCTCGATGTCCCCGCGCCAGATCCGGAACCGAGCGTCGTACGACGTACTCGAAGAGCTGGACGGACCCGAAGGACCTGAAGGACCTGAAGGACCTGAAGAAGCCGAAGGACTCGGCGTAGCGGTACTCACTCGTAAAGCTCCTCTTCGGCCAGGTACTTGACCAGCTCTTCCTTCTCGAAGAGAGCAAGCAGGTCGGGACGGATGGGCTCGGTGGTGACCCGCACCAGATCGATCTGGCCGCGTACGGGGTCCGTGGCCGCCAACCCTCCGGAGGGATCGGTGAGTTGGCAGAGCAGGTTCGCGCGGCGCCATTCGCGGTTCATGCCCGGATGGTCCTCGCGGGTGTGCCCGCCCCGGCTCTCCGTGCGCTCCAGGGCGGCCCGCGCCACGCACTCGCTGACGAGCAGCATGTTGCGCAGGTCGAGCGCGAGGTGCCAGCCGGGGTTGAACTGGCGGTGGCCCTCGACGCCTGCCCGCCGTGCCCGCACCCGCAGTTCCGCCAGCTTCTCCAGGGCCTGTTCCATCTCGCCCTCGCGGCGGATGATGCCGACCAGGTCGTTCATCGTCTGCTGGAGTTCCTGGTGCAGGGTGTACGGATTCTCCGGCGTCGCCCCGTCCTCGGGGCCCTCCGCGCTGAACGGCCGCAGCGCCTCGGCCGCGGCCGTGTCCACCTGGACCTCGTCCACCTGGGGCCGCGCGTCGGCCGCGGGGAACCCGGCCGCGTACCGCGCGGCGTGCAGGCCCGCGCGCCGGCCGAAGACGAGCAGGTCCGAGAGGGAGTTGCCGCCGAGCCGGTTGGAGCCGTGCATGCCGCCGGCGACCTCACCGGCCGCGTACAGACCCGGCACGCGCTGGGCCGCCGCCGTGTCCGACTCGACCGCGATGCCGCCCATCACGTAGTGGCAGGTCGGTCCGACCTCCATGGCCTCGGCCGTGATGTCGACGTCCGCGAGCTCCTTGAACTGGTGGTACATGGAGGGGAGTCGGCGCCTGATGACCTCGGCGGGCATGCGCGTCGACACGTCCAGGAAGACTCCGCCGTGCGGCGAACCGCGGCCCGCCTTCACCTCGGAGTTGATGGCGCGCGCCACTTCGTCGCGCGGCAGCAGCTCCGGTGGCCGCCGGTTGTTGTCCGGGTCCTCGTACCAGCGGTCGCCCTCGTCCTCGGACTGCGCGTACTTCTCCTTGAAGACGTCCGGTACGTAGTCGAACATGAACCGCTTGCCTTCGGAGTTGCGCAGTACGCCGCCGTCGCCGCGCACCGACTCGGTGACCAGGATGCCCTTCACCGAGGGCGGCCAGACCATCCCCGTCGGGTGGAACTGCACGAACTCCATGTTGAGGAGCGGCGCCCCGGCGAGCAGCGCGAGCGCGTGGCCGTCTCCGGTGTACTCCCACGAGTTCGACGTCACCTTGAAGGACTTGCCGATGCCGCCGGTCGCCAGGACCACACTCGGGGCTTCGAGCACGAAGAAGCGGCCGGTCTCGCGGTCGTAGCAGAACGTGCCGCTGACCCGCTCGTCCTCTTTGAGCACACGGGTGACCGTGCACTCCTGGAAGACCTTCAAGCGGGCTTCATAGTCGCCGAATTCGCGTTCGTCCTCCTGCTGGAGGGAGACGATCTTCTGCTGGAGCGTGCGGATCAGTTCGAGGCCGGTCCGGTCGCCCACGTGCGCGAGGCGGGGGTATTCGTGCCCCCCGAAGTTGCGCTGGGAGATCCGCCCGTCCGCCGTACGGTCGAACAGCGCGCCCCAGGTCTCCAACTCCCAGACCCGGTCGGGCGCTTCCTGCGCGTGCAGCTCGGCCATCCGCCACTGGTTGAGGAACTTGCCGCCGCGCAGGGTGTCGCGGAAGTGGACCTGCCAGTTGTCCCCGGAGTTCACGTTGCCCATGGAGGCCGCGATGCCGCCCTCGGCCATCACCGTATGCGCCTTGCCGAACAGGGACTTGCAGATCACGGCGGTGCGCGCGCCCTGTTCTCGTGCCTCGATCGCGGCCCGCAGGCCCGCTCCTCCGGCTCCCACCACGACAACGTCCCACTGCTGCCGCTCCACTTGAGACATCAGAACAACCTCGGATCGTCGAAGGCGCCGGACGCGATCAGGTACACGTAGAAGTCGGCGAGCGCCACACTCACCAGGGAGGCCCAGGCGAGCAGCATGTGCCGTGCGTTCAGTTTTCCAACCCACTGCCACATGCGGTAGCGCACGGGGTGCTTGGAGAAGTGCTTGAGCTTGCCGCCGACGATGTGCCGGCAGGAGTGACAGGAGAGCGTGTACGCCCAGATCAGCACGATGTTGACCAGGAAGACGAGGGTGCCGAGGCCCATGTGGCCCCACTCGTAGTGCTCATCGCGGAACGAGAGCACGGTGTCGTACGTGAGGATGCCCGCCACCGGAACCGCCGCGTAGAAGAAGTAGCGGTGGATGTTCTGGAGGATGAGCGGGAAGCGGGTCTCTCCGGAGTACTTCTTGTGCGGCTCGGCCACCGCGCAGGCGGGCGGTGAGGCCCAGAAGCCGCGGTAGTAGGCCTTGCGGTAGTAGTAGCAGGTCAGGCGGAAGCCGAGCGGGAAGATCAGGATCAGCAGAGCGGGGGAGAGGCCCCACCAGCTGCCGAAGATCTCCCAGTTGGGGCCCGACCGCATCGGTTCGCAGTTCTCGGCGAGGCAGGGCGAGTAGAACGGCGAGACGTAGGGGGCCGCGTAGTAGTCCGCGTTCGCGAAGGCCCGCCACGTCGAGTAGACGATGAAGGCGAAGAGGCCGGCGGCGGTCGCGGCGGGCGCCAGCCACCAGCGGTCGGTCCGCAGATGGGCAGCGCTGATCGCGGCGCGCGTCGCCGCTCGTACGCCGCCGGAATCCTGACCGCTTTTCAGATGGGGTTCCGTGCCAGTGGCCAACGAGGCTCCACTCCTTTGTCCTCAGATCGGCAGTCCTCACGTCGGCGGTCGTCGCGGCGACCGCCCTTCGGTCGACTGTCCTCAGGTCGGCGGCGGGGCTCAGGGCGGGTGCGGCGCCTCAAGACGGCGTGCCGGGTCATGGGGCGGGCCGGTTCATGGGTCCCACCGGTTCAAGGTGCACACCGGCTCAAGGGGCATGCCGGTCGCTCGCGCCGAGGCCCTCGTCGTCCGAGTCCGTCCACAGAGAGCTGTCGTACGGCGTATCGGGGATGGTGACCAGGTCGGGCCGCTTCTTCTGGGGGACGGCGCCCGGATCGGGGGCCGTGGCGCGAAGAAGCGCGACGCTCTCGCGCAAGTGGTCGGCGTCCGTGCGGACGCGGCGGACGTCGAGTCCGGGAAGACCACCCTGGGAACCCTCGCCGACCTGCTGCTCCAGCTTGCCGACGGTGCGGACCAGATCGTCGACGCATCGCTGAACAGCCGTCAGATCATCCTGCAGAGCCATGACTTGCCCTCACTTCAGGGGTGCGGCGGCAACGTTCATGCGCCTGCGAGTGTCGCGCGTCACATCCCGGCTTGTGAAGGGATCTGCCGGGATTCCCGGCTCGTACGCGCTGAAACGCGCCGGGGTGCACGCCGCCGTCACGGCCGCGCCTCGGGGCGCACGTGACTGCCCGTCCTCCGCTGTCGACCGCCGTCGTCACGCTCGGTCACGCCTGGTTGGGCCGCACGAGTGGGATCTGACGCACCCACGCCGTGTCGCTCCCGTGTGCCGGACCTCGTCCCCTTCAGTGGGTCGATAGATGTGATCAGCTCCATATACCGCCAAACGTGATCAAACCCGGCCCCGGTCCTGGTAGCGGGCGGCCGGGCGAGCCCCGGAGGTACCCGCCATGACCCCAGACCGCGCCAGACTGAGATCTGCCGTGTTCCTCGCCACGGGCGTGCTGGCTCTGCCCGCCCTCGCCGCCTGCAGCTCTCAGGACGAGGCGGGCGCCCCGACCGCCGGTCAGGACGTCGCGCCCGCGGCCCGGGACCTCGTCGCCGACGGCGGGACCATGAACTGGGCCGTCGACGCGATGCCGGAGACCCTCAACTCCTTCCAGTCGGACGCCGACGCGGGCACGTCGCGGATCGCGGGCGCGGTCCTGCCGTCGATGTTCCGCCTCGACGCACAGGGCAGGGCGCAGCAGAACGCCGACTTCCTGGAGTCGGCGAAGGTCGTCGAGCGCGAGCCCAAGCAGGTCGTGCTCTACAAGCTCAACCAGCAGGCGGTGTGGAGCGACGGCCGGGAGATCGGGGCCGACGACTTCGCGGCGCAGCAGCGCGCCCTGTCCGGGAAGGACAGCGCGTACTGGACGGCACGCAACGCGGGCTACGACCGCATCGAGAAGATCGAGCGCGGCGAGAACAACCTGGAGGTGCGCGTCACCTTCAACAAGCCGTACGCGGACTGGCGTTCGCTCTTCTCGCCGCTGTATCCGAAGGAGGTCATGGGCACTCCTGACACCTTCAACGACGGTGCGCGGCGCAAGCTCAAGGTGAGCGCGGGCCCCTTCGCGGTGCAGGACTTCGACAGCAAGGCGGACGAGGTCACGCTGGTCCGCAACCCCCGCTGGTGGGGCAGGCCCGCCAAGCTCTCCAAGGTCGTCCTGCGGGAGGTGCCGCGCGACGAGCGGGCGTCCGCGCTCGCGCAGGGCAAGGTCGACCTCGCGGAGATCGACGCCCCGGAGGCGCGACGCATCACGAACGCGGCGCGCGACCAGGGCGCCCAGGGTCCGCTCGCCCACGGCCCCGAGGCGCGGCTGACCCCGGCCAAGGCGCTGCGCTCCTGGGCGATCGCCAACGGCTCCGACGAGGAAGCGGCCGACAGCGAGCAGGAGGTCCGCGCGAAGACCCACAAGGCGATCAAGAAGTACGCCACCGAGCAGTCGGGCCTGCGGGGCTACACCGTCCGCAAGTCCCTCGAACCGGCCTACACCCAGCTCGCCCTCAACGGCACCGAGGGCCCGCTCGCCGACGACCGGGTGCGGCGCGCGGTGGCCCGCGCCCTCGACCGCGACGAGCTCGCCAAGGCGGTCCTCTCGCCGCTGGGCCTGCCCGCCAAACCGGTCGGCAGCCATCTGGCGCTCGCCGGGCAGCAGGCGTACGCGGACAACAGCGGGGCCCTGGGCGACCAGGACACCACCGAGGCGCGGGCGCTGCTCGCCGACGCGGGGTGGACGCCGGGCGGTCCGCTGAAGGAGCCCAAGGGGAAGACGGCCGGCGGTGAGGCCGACGCCAAGAAGGCCAAGGGGGACTCCGGCTCGGAGTCCGACGCGGACGCGGGGGAGGACTCGGATGACGACGGTTCGTACGTCGTCGGCGAGGACGACCAGAAGCCGGGCGACAGCGGCACCTCGGTGCTGGCGCCCGCTCCCGCGGCGGCCTACCAGCAGGCGGCGCTGACCCGCCAGGCGGCGTCCCTCACGGCTCCTCGCGAGGCGGACAAGGAGAAGAAGAAGGACCCCGGCGGGCACGCCAAGCAGCAGGCGGAGAAGCGCGCCGACAAGCAGGCCGCGAAGGGCGGTGCGCCCGGCGCGTACGCCCCCAAGGGCACCGCGGCGCCCGCCGCGGCGACCCCGGCGGCGGGCGGCCCCATGGCGAAGGACGGCAAGCCCCTCACCCTCCGCTTCGTCCTGCCGTCCGGCGAGGGCTCGGAGTCGCTGCGGACGGTGGCCGACCGGATCTCGCGGATGCTGGAGAAGATCGGCATCCGTACGGAGACGGCGAAGGTCGCCGACGACAGCTACTTCAAGGACCACATCGCGTCCGGTCAGTACGACCTCGCCCTCTACTCCTGGCCCGCCTCGGCCTTCCCGGCCACGGACGCGCGCCCGATCTTCGCCAAGCCGGTGCCGGCCGCGGACGGTTCGCTGAACGTCGAGCAGAACTACACGCGGGTCGGTACGGACCACATCGACCAGTTGTTCGATCAGGCGATGGGGGAGCTGGACGAGGACGAGAGCCGCGCCCTGGTCAAGAAGGCGGACGCCCGCATCTGGGCCGAGGCCGGTTCCATCCCCCTCTATCAGCGCCCCCAGCTGATGGCGGCCCGCACGAACCTCGCGAACGCGGGCGCGTTCGGCTTCCAGTCCCCGAACTTCGAGGACATGGGCTTCCTGAAGCCGGGCGCGAAACCCTCGGGCAAGCCGGCCGCGAAGTAGCTCCGCCGCAGGTCAGGCTCAGATTCCGCTCAACTCCCTTGCCCGCCGGCGCCTCCGGCGGGCAAGGTCGTTTCCACCCATTGACCTGTACGTTCTCCCCCCACGCCCCCGCACGGGCCCAGCACCCCCTGATACCCCTTATAACCCCAGGTCAGGCTGGATAGGAGGGCCCCGCGGAGGTGACCTCCACGTAAGGGCCGTAGACTGGGGTGAGGCCGTGGCGTGTTCTGCCCGGCAGGGCACGCGTGCCAGACCGTACGCGCGGCCATCCACTCTTCCCGGGAGAAGCGCAGCTCGTATGCCCACGCGCCATGACATTCGTAATGTTGCCATCGTCGCCCACGTCGACCACGGCAAGACCACCCTGGTCGACGCCATGCTCAAGCAGGCCGGCTCCTTCGCCGCGCATGCAGCCGAGTCCCTCGACGACCGCATGATGGACTCGAACGACCTGGAGCGTGAGAAGGGCATCACGATCCTGGCCAAGAACACGGCCGTCAAGTACCACCCCAAGGATGGCGGAGACGTCATCACCATCAACATCATCGACACCCCCGGCCACGCCGACTTCGGTGGCGAGGTCGAGCGCGGCCTGTCGATGGTGGACGCGGTCGTCCTCCTCGTGGACGCCTCTGAGGGCCCGCTGCCCCAGACCCGCTTCGTGCTCCGCAAGGCCCTCGCGGCCAAGATGCCGGTCATCCTGTGCATCAACAAGACGGACCGACCGGACTCGCGCATCGCCGAGGTCGTCGACGAGACGTACGACCTCTTCCTGGACCTCGACGCTGACGAGGACCAGATCGAGTTCCCGATCGTCTACGCCTGCGCCCGTGACGGCGTCGCCTCGCTGACCAAGCCGGAGGACGGCACCGTCCCGGCCGACAGCGAGAACCTGGAGCCGTTCTTCTCCACGATCCTGGAGACCGTCCCGGCTCCGGAGTACGACGAGGAGGCCCCGCTCCAGGCTCACGTCACGAACCTGGACGCCGACAACTTCCTCGGCCGTATCGCCCTCTGCCGTGTCGAGCAGGGCGAGCTGCGCAAGGGCCAGACCGTCACGTGGATCAAGCGCGACGGGTCGCAGTCCAACGTCCGCATCACCGAGCTGATGATGACCGAGGCGCTCACCCGCAAGCCCGCCGAGAAGGCGGGCCCCGGTGACATCTGCGCCATCGCCGGTATCCCGGAGATCATGATCGGTGAGACCCTCGCCGACCCCGAGAACCCGATCGCGCTCCCGCTGATCACGGTCGACGAGCCCGCGATCTCCATGACCATCGGCACCAACACCTCGCCGCTCGTCGGCAAGGGCGGCAAGGGCCACAAGGTCACCGCCCGCCAGGTGAAGGACCGTCTGGACAAGGAGCTCATCGGTAACGTCTCGCTCCGTGTCCTGGACACCGAGCGTCCCGACGCCTGGGAGGTCCAGGGCCGTGGTGAGCTCGCGCTCGCCATCCTGGTCGAGCAGATGCGCCGCGAGGGCTTCGAGCTGACCGTCGGCAAGCCCGAGGTCGTCACCAAGCAGATCGACGGCAAGACGTACGAGCCGATCGAGCGCATGACGATCGACTCGCCCGAGGAGCACCTCGGCGCCATCACGCAGCTGATGGCGACCCGCAAGGGCCGCATGGAGACGATGACCAACCACGGCTCCGGCTGGATCCGCATGGAGTGGATCGTTCCGTCGCGTGGCCTCATCGGCTTCCGTACGGAGTTCCTGACCCAGACCCGCGGCACCGGCATCGCGCACTCGATCTTCGAGGGTCACGAGCCGTGGTTCGGCGACCTGCGCACCCGTCACAACGGCTCGCTCGTCGCGGACCGCTCGGGCTCGGTCACGCCGTTCGCCATGGTCAACCTCCAGGAGCGCGGTGTCATCTTCACCGAGGCCGGCACCGAGGTGTACGAGGGCATGATCGTCGGCGAGAACTCGCGCGCCGACGACATGGACGTGAACATCACCAAGGAGAAGAAGCTCACCAACATGCGTGCGGCTTCCGCGGACACGACCGAGAACGTCGTGCCCGCCCGCAAGCTGTCGCTCGAGCAGTCCCTGGAGTTCTGCCGCGACGACGAGTGCATCGAGGTGACCCCGGAGACCGTGCGTATCCGCAAGGTCGTCCTGGACGCCAAGCAGCGCGGCCGCACCGCCTCGCGCGCCAAGCACGGCTAAGGCCGGAGCAAAGCGCGGCTAAAGCTTCGCGCTTGGTCCGGGCCCGGCACAACTGCCGCTGACGCTCGGCGAATTCGGCATCAGAGGCCGGTTTCCGTCCCTCCCTCCGGGAGCGGCGGGGACCGGCCTCTCGTGCGTCTGCGGGGGTTACCCCCTTGCGGGGCCCTCAGCGGCACTACGCTGGCCCAGACCTCGGGGGCGGGGGTCGGGCCCCGTCGGCGACGCTCCGCGCATCTACGCGCGTCCACAGAGCCGCCCCCGAAGACGCCGCGAGTCGGCTCCGCGGCGGTCCGCCGCAACCGGTTTTCCTGGGCCATCTGTCCGGAATACGGACACCGTTGACCGTTAGATGTGTAACACGTCCGTTTCGCAACCATCTATCTCGGATCGGTTTGTCCGGATTTTGGAAGTTGTACGCACCAGGTGTGATTGAACCGAGACCAAAAGAGTGTGGTCGGGCGGTACCTCATGGCTAATAGTTGACCGCGTATAGCTCGGGTCAATGGGTCACGCGCTGTGGGGAGCGCCGACTCACGAGCACTCTGGGGTACTTCGATCTACGCGCCGTCAGGGGTGTCGGCGCGGTTTCTTGTACCCCCTCTTGTAGTGAACAAGTGGACTCATGAGGAGGAACCCCATGCGTGGTGCCAAGAGCGCCAAGTGGGTCGCGATAGCGGGTGTCG
Organism: Streptomyces sp. NPDC054047; assembly: GCF_055585065.1. NCBI lineage: Bacteria > Bacillati > Actinomycetota > Actinomycetes > Kitasatosporales > Streptomycetaceae > Streptomyces > Streptomyces sp. NPDC054047. The sequence continues at coordinate 59,493 of NZ_JBVJKV010000008.1, forward strand.
TGGCGCTGACGGCAACGGCCTGCGGCGGCGACAGCGACAGCGGCGGCAACAGTGGCAAGGTCGACCCCAAGGGGATCGTCAGCTACGCGAACGGCGAGCCGCAGAACGCCCTGCAGCCTTCCAACACCATGGAGGCGTACGGAAGCGTCGTCATCGACTCGCTCTTCACGGGCCTGGTCCACTACGACAAGCAGGGCAACATCACCTACGAGAACGCCGAGTCGGTCACCCCCGACAAGGACTCGAAGGTGTGGACCGTCAAGCTGAAGTCGGGCTGGAAGTTCCACAACGGTGAGGCCGTCACCGCGAAGTCGTACGTGGACGCCTGGAACTGGGCCGCCAACCCGGCCAACGGTCAGCAGAACAGTTCCTGGTACCGCGACATCGTCGGCTACGACAAGGTCCACCCCGAGAAGGGGAAGGCCAAGGCCAAGGCGATGGAGGGTCTGAAGGTCGTCGACGACAACACCTTCACCATCACGCTGAACAACGGCATCCCGTACTACGCGTACAAGCTCGTCTACGCGCCCTTCTACCCGCTGCCCTCGGCCGCGCTGAAGGACCCGAAGAAGTACGGCGAGGCGCCGGTCGGCAACGGCCCGTACAAGTTCGCGAAGTGGGACCACAAGAAGCTCATCCAGGTCCGCACGTGGGGTGGGTACAAGGGCGAGAAGCCGAAGAACGGCGGCATCGACTTCAAGGCCTACACCAAGGACACGGCGGCCTACGCCGACCTGAAGTCGGACAACGTCGACTCGATGCCGATCGTGCCGAACAGCGAGAACGCCAACTTCAAGCAGGACTTCGGCGACCGCGCGATCGAGCAGGACTTCTCGGCGATCAACACGATCAACCCGGCCTTCTACACCAAGCAGTGGAAGGACATCGACGTCAAGGTCCTGCAGGGCCTGTCGATGGCGATCGACCGCGACACCATCGCCAAGACCGTGTTCCACGGCACGCGTGAGTCGGCCACCGGCTGGGTCGCCAAGGGCGTCAAGGGCTACCAGAAGGACGCCTGCGGCGAGTACTGCAAGTTCGACGCCAAGAAGGCCAAGGCCCTCATCAAGGAAGGCGGCGGCGTCCCGGGCAACAAGATCTCCATCCAGTACAACGCCGACCAGCCGCACAAGGACTGGGTCGTCGCGGTCTGCAACAGCATCACCAACTCGACCGGCGTCAAGTGCGTCGGCGACGCGGTGACCGACTTCGCGGCCGACACGGAGATCCGTGACCAGAAGAAGGTCAAGTCGATCTACCGCTCCGGATGGGTGCTCGACTACCCGTTCAACGGCAACTTCCTCGCCGACCTCTACGGCACCGGCGTCGACGGCAACAAGGGCGGCTTCTCGGACAAGAAGTTCGACGCGCTGACCAAGAAGGCCGACGCGGCGAAGACCATCGACGAGTCCGCCAAGCTGTACGGCGAGGCTGAGAAGTCTCTGCAGAACAGCTTCCCGGGCATCCCGCTCTGGTACAACAAGACGCTCTCCGCGTACTCGAACAACGTGAAGGGCATGGAGTTCGACCAGGCAGGCGACCCGATCCTCACGCAGGTCCAGGTCTTCGAGAAGAAGTAGTAGTCGTCGGAGTCCGTTCCCGTCAGCGACGCCCGGCGATCCCGGGCGTCGCTGACGGGGGGCTCCGCAATGGACGGAGGCACCACCATGGGGCGCTACGTCGCGAGGCGACTGCTCCAGATGATCCCGGTCTTCATCGGGACAACCCTGCTGATCTTCCTGATGGTCAATGTGCTCCCCGGCGACCCGGTCGCGGCGCTGTGGGGCGACAAGCCGCCGGACCCGGCACAGGTCGCACAGATCAAGCACGACCGCGGACTTGATCTGCCGCTGTGGCAGCAGTATCTGCACTACATGTGGGGATTGCTGCAGGGAGACTTCGGCAACACCATCGCTGGAAACAGACCCATTCTTGACGAGATCACGCAGGCTTTCCCGGTCTCGATGCGTCTCGCCGCCATGGCGTGGACCTTCGAGCTGATCGTCGGTATCGGCCTCGGCGTCCTGGCAGGTGTGAAGCGCGGCCGGTTCATCGACAACACGGTGACGCTGTTCACCCTGCTGGTGATCTCCGTCCCGATCTTCGTGTTCGGACTGTTCCTCCAGCTGATCTTCGGCAACGAACTCGGCTGGGTGACGCCCACGGTCCAGGACTCCGAGGAGTTCACCCAACTTCTGCTGCCCGCGCTCGTGCTCGGCCTGGTCGGTCTCGCCTACGTGGCGCGCCTGACCCGTACGTCCATCGCGGAGAACCGGCAGGCGGACTACATCCGCACGGCGGTCGCCAAGGGACTGCCGAGGCAGCGCATCATCTCCCGGCACCTGCTGCGCAACTCCCTCATACCCGTGGTCACTTACCTGGGCACGGACATCGGCACCCTCATGGGTGGTGCGGTGATCACCGAGGGCATCTTCAACGTGACCGGCGTCGGCAACCTTCTCTTCAAGGCGCTGAGCCAGCGAGAGGGCGCCGTCATCGTCGGCATCGTGACCGTCCTGGTGCTCGTGTACCTCCTCGCCAGCCTGCTCGTCGACCTGCTTTACGCGGTCCTGGACCCGAGGATCCGTTATGCCTGACCTCACCAAGACCCCGGCCACGGACGAGGCGCAGGCCGTGGCCATCGTCGAAGCCGACGCCAAGGCGGACGACTCCGCGAGCACGGCCAGCAAGCCGCGCAGCCTGTGGGGAGACGCCTGGCGCGACCTGCGCCGCCGGCCCATGTTCCTGGCGGCCACGGCCCTGATCATCCTGGTGATCCTGCTGGCGGCCTTCCCGAGCCTGTTCACCAGCGCCGACCCCCGGTACGGCGATCTGACCAAGCACTTCCTCGAGAAGCCGAACCTCACCCACTTCTTCCAGGCCGACTGGTTCGGCTACGACCGCCAGGGGCGCAGCATCTACGCCCGGGTGGTCTACGGAACGCGGAACTCGATCATGGTCGGCATGGGGGTGACGATCCTGATCACCCTCTTCGGTGGCCTGGTCGGCATGCTCGCCGGCTACTTCGGCGGCTTCTGGGACAGCCTGCTCTCGCGGATCGTGGACATCTTCTTCGGTATCCCGTTCCTGCTCGGCGCGATGGTCATCCTGAACGCGTTCTCCAACCCGAACGTCTGGGTGATCACCGGCGCGCTCGCCTTCCTCGGCTGGACGCAGATCGCCCGCGTGATGCGCGGTGCGGTCATCACGACCAAGCACGCGGACTACGTGGTGGCGGCGCGGGCGCTCGGCGCGGACACCAAGCGGATCCTGTTCCGGCACATCCTGCCGAACGCGCTGGCTCCGGTGATCGTCATCGCGACCATCGCCCTCGGTACGTACATCGTCGCGGAGTCGACGCTGTCCTTCCTCGGTCTCGGCTTCGGCGGCGACGAGTTCTCCTGGGGCAGTGACATCTCCGACTCGCTGGACGACATCCGCAACAACCCGCACACGCTGATCTTCCCGGCGGGAATGCTGAGTATCACGGTGCTGGCGTTCATCATGATGGGTGACGCCGTACGCGAAGCCCTCGACCCGAAGCTGCGCTGAGGGAGGCGTAAATGACCAGCATCGACATCAAGGAAAACTCGGTTCCCGCCCCCCGCTCGGGTGAGGAAAAGAGCGGCAGGCTGCTGGACGTCAAGGACCTGCACGTCGAGTTCCACACCCGTGATGGTGTGGTCAAGGCGGTCAACGGAGTCAACTACAGCGTGGACGCGGGCGAGACGCTCGCGGTCCTCGGTGAGTCCGGCTCCGGCAAGTCCGTGACGGCCCAGGCCATCATGGGCATCCTCGACATGCCGCCCGGCAAGATCCCGCAGGGCGAGATCGTCTTCCGCGGCCAGGACATGCTGAAGATGTCCAACGAGGAGCGCAGGAAGATCCGCGGTCGCAAGATCGCCATGATCTTCCAGGACGCGCTGTCCTCCCTCAACCCCGTTCTCTCGGTGGGCTACCAGCTCGGCGAGATGTTCCGGGTGCACGAGGGAATGTCGCGCAAGCAGGCCAAGGCCAAGGCCATCGAGCTGATGGACAAGGTCAAGATCCCGGCGGCCAAGGAGCGGGTGAACGACTACCCGCACCAGTTCTCCGGCGGTATGCGCCAGCGCATCATGATCGCGATGGCGCTCGCCCTGGAGCCGGACCTGATCATCGCGGACGAGCCCACCACGGCGCTCGACGTGACGGTCCAGGCCCAGGTCATGGACCTGCTCGCGGATCTTCAGCGCGAGTACAACATGGGCCTGATCCTCATCACCCACGACCTGGGTGTGGTCGCGGACGTCGCCGACAAGATCGCGGTGATGTACGCGGGCCGGATCGTCGAGACGGCCCCGGTCCACGAGCTCTACAAGCGCCCCGCGCACCCGTACACGCGCGGTCTGCTCGAGTCGATTCCCCGGCTCGACCAGAAGGGCCAGGAGCTCTACGCGATCAAGGGCCTGCCGCCCAACCTGCTCCACATTCCGTCCGGTTGTGCCTTCAACCCGCGCTGCCCCAAGGCGCAGGACATCTGCCGTACGGACGTCCCGGCCCTGGTGCCGGTGAGCGAGCAGGACGGCACGGAGCTGCCGGGCCGCGGCAGCGCGTGCCACTTCTGGAAGGAGACGATCCATGGCTGAGCCGCTCAAGAAGACGGACGAGCCCGCCGACGCCACCCCGAACGTCTCCGAGGTGGAAACGGTCGACGCCGCCACCGCCGAGGAGGCCGTCGCGGCCATCGAGGCACCGGTCGAGCGCGGCGAGCCCATCCTCCAGGTCCGCAACTTGGTGAAGCACTTCCCGCTGACCCAAGGCGTCCTGATCAAGAAGCAGGTCGGCGCGGTCAAGGCGGTCGACGGCATCTCGTTCGACCTCTACCAGGGCGAGACCCTGGGCATCGTGGGCGAGTCCGGCTGTGGCAAGTCCACGGTCGCCAAGCTCCTGATGACCCTGGAGCGCGCCACGGCCGGCGAGGTCTTCTACAAGGGCCAGGACATCACCAAGCTGTCGGGGCGCGCCCTGAAGGCGGTGCGCCGCAACATCCAGATGGTGTTCCAGGACCCGTACACCTCGCTCAACCCGCGTATGACGGTGGGCGACATCATCGGGGAGCCCTTCGAGATCCACCCCGAGGTGGCTCCCAAGGGCTCGCGCCGCCGGAAGGTCCAGGACCTCCTGGACGTGGTGGGCCTGAACCCGGAGTACATCAACCGCTACCCGCACCAGTTCTCGGGCGGCCAGCGCCAGCGCATCGGCATCGCGCGCGGTCTGGCCCTCAACCCCGAGATCATCATCTGCGACGAGCCGGTCTCGGCCCTGGACGTGTCCGTCCAGGCCCAGGTCATCAACCTGATGGAGAAGCTGCAGGACGAGTTCAACCTCTCCTACCTCTTCATCGCGCACGACCTGTCGATCGTCCGGCACATCTCGGACCGCGTGGGCGTGATGTACCTCGGCAAGATGGCGGAGATCGGCTCGGACGAGCAGATCTACGAGCACCCGACGCACCCGTACACGCAGGCGCTCCTGTCGGCTGTCCCGGTGCCGGACCCGGAGGCCCGCGAGGGCCGCGAGCGCATCATCCTCACCGGTGACGTGCCGTCCCCCGCGAACCCGCCCTCGGGCTGCCGCTTCCGCACCCGCTGCTGGAAGGCGGAGGCGAAGTGCGCGGAGGAGACCCCGCTGCTCGCGATCCCGCAGCGGTTCGCGGGCCAGGACACCCCGGCGGCCCACGAGTCGGCGTGCCACTTCGCGGAGGAGAAGGACGTCGTGCACGCGGCGTAACCTCACCCTCGGCCTCTGGCCGGACACGACGGGGGCGCCCGGAACCACTCGGTTCCGGGCGCCCCCGTCCAGTTCGGGACGGAGTACTACAGTGAAAAGACCGCCACCGCCCGGCAACGCGAGCGGTGGCGTGGCCGGGTGTCCGTGGTGGAGGTGGAGGCGGAGTCGGATGGGCGTGGGTGACGCGGGCCGCGTCCGGGGGAGTGGGGCGGGGCGTCGTGCTTAGCCTTCGGCCCTGGACGGAGCGGGACGCCGGCGCCGTGCTCGCCGCCCTGGCCGCCCCGGGGATGTCCCGGCAGTCCGACGAGCCGGTCGACTCCCGTGAGAGCGCGTCCCGTTGGATCGCGCGGCGTGAGCAAGAGGAGCGCGCCGGGATCGCGTACGCCTTCGCGGTGGTCGACGGGGAAGGCACTCCGCTGGGCAATGTCGCCGTGGGCGCCGTGAACCACGTCCACGCGACGGGCTGGGTGTCGTACTGGACGCTGCCTTCGGCGCGGCGGCGCGGCGTGGCGACGTACGGGTGCGATGCGCTGGCGCGGTGGGCCTTCGGCGAGCTGGGGCTCTTCCGGCTCGAGCTGGGCCACCGGGTCAACAACCCGGCGTCCTGCCGGGTGGCCAGGGCCGCCGGCTTCACGGCGGAGGGCCTGCAGCGGCAGAAGCTCGCGTACGAGGGAGTCCGCTACGACGTCGAGCTGCACGCGCGGCTCGCCTCGGACCAGCGGGGCTCTTAGCTCTCGACGTTCCCTGGCTTTTCGTAGCGCCGGAACGCGGCGGTCTCCACCGTCCAGGGGCCGAACGGCACCTCGTCGCCGAAGATGTACGGCTCCTTGTTCCGGTAGCGGCCGGCACACGGCTCCGAGTGGACTTCGATCGTGCCGGTCCGTGGGTCGACGATCATGTAGTGGTCGATGCCCATGGCGGGGTACTCGGTCAGCTTCTCGCCGTAGTCGTTGTTCGGGTTGGACGGGGAGACGATCTCGATGACGGCAAGTACCTGAGTGGCATCCACCGCGATGCCCTCCTCGTCGAGCACGGTCTCGGGGATCACGAGGGCGTCGGGGCGGCGCATGCGGCCGATGGAGGGGTGCTCGATCTCGGGGCCGTTGGCACAGATGTAGCCGGGGTGGGTGACGAGGAGCTGTCTGTCCAGCTGCTTGCAGATGCGGCGAACCGTGCCCTCGTGGCGCTTCGAGGGGCACATCATGGCCAGTATCGGGCCCGAAGGCCCGATCTCTACATGCCAGGTGCCCTCAAGGTTCTCGGCATAGGCTCCGAGCTCCTCGGCGATCGCGCGCATCTTCGCGTACTCCATGGTTCGAGCGTAGCGAGGGGGCTTCCCGCTGCTCGCCGCTTGTTGGTCATCCCCATGGGGCATCCGGGGGTTTCCCCAGGCCTACTAGCCTCGGAAAGCCCCCATAAAGATGCGCAGCACCCTGCATTGGGGTGTATTTGGGCCTAAGTCTGACTCAGGCCTGAAAGGGAGGCTCTCCATGCGTGGAGCCACGCACGCCAAGTGGGCCGCATGTGCGGTGACCGTCGCCCTCGCGGCGACCGCCTGCGGTGGAGGCGGGGACAGCGGCGGTGGCGGCGACGGCTCCGGGATCGTGGGTTCCTCCTGGGGGGATCCGCAGAACCCGCTGGAGCCCGCCAACACCAATGAGGTGCAGGGCGGCAAGGTGCTCGACATGCTCTTCCGGGGTCTCATGCGCTACGACCCGAAGACCGGCGAGGCCAAGAACATGGTCGCCGAAAAGATCGACACCAAGGACTCGCAGAACTTCACCGTGAAGATCAAGGACGGCTGGAAGTTCAGCAACGGCGAGAAGGTCACCGCGAAGTCCTTCGTCGATGCTTGGAATTACGGCGCCCACCTGAAGAACAACCAGAAGAACGCCTACTTCTTCGGCTATATCGAGGGCTACGACAAGGTCCACCCGGAGAAGGGCGACGCCAGTGCCGAGACGCTCTCCGGGCTGAAGGTCGTCGACGACACCAGCTTCACCGTGAAGCTCACGCAGAAGTTCTCCACCTGGCCCAAGACCCTCGGCTACCCGGCCTTCGCGCCGCTGCCCAAGGCGTTCTACGACGACCACGACGCATGGCTCGCCAAGCCCGTCGGAAACGGTCCGTACACCGTGGACTCGTACGCCAAGGGATCCAAGATGTCCCTGCGGAAATGGGACGGCTACAGCGGGGACGACAAGGCGAAGAACGGCGGTGTGGACCTCAAGGTCTACACCGACAACAACACCGCCTACACGGACCTGATGGCGGGCAACCTCGACCTCGTCGACGACGTTCCCGCCTCGCAGCTCAAGAACGCCAAGAACGACCTGGGTGACCGCTACATCAACACCCCGGCGGGCATCATCCAGACCCTCGCTTTCCCCTTCTACGACAGCAAGTGGTCGAAGGACGGAATGGAGAAGGTCCGCCAGGGACTCTCGATGGCGATCAACCGTGAGCAGATCACCGAGACCATCTTCCAGAAGACCCGCACCCCGGCCACCGACTGGACATCGCCGGTGCTCGGCGAGGCCGGCGGCTACAAGTCCGGGCTCTGCGGCGACCCCTGCACGTACGACGCGGCCAAGGCGAAGAAGCTGATCGCGGACGGCGGCGGCATCCCCGGCGGCACGCTGAAGATCACGTACAACGCGGACACCGGCTCGCACAAGGAATGGGTCGACGCCGTCTGCAACTCCATCAACAAGGCCCTCGGGAACGACAAGTCCTGCGTCGGAAGTCCGGTCGGCACGTTCGCCGACTTCCGCAGCAAGGCCTCCCAGCAGAAGCTGGACGGCGCCTGGCGCGCGGGCTGGCAGATGGACTACCCGCTGATCCAGAACTTCCTCCAGCCGCTGTACTACACGGACGCCCCGTCCAACGACGGCAAATGGTCGAACGAGGAATTCGACAAGCTCGTCGACAAGGCCAACGCCGAGACCGACACCGGGAAGGCCGTCTCCACCTTCCAGGACGCCGAGAAGGTGCTCGCCGAGCAGATGGCGGTCATTCCGCTCTGGTACCAGAACGGCAGCGCCGGCTACTCGGACAAGGTCTCCGACGTGGCGCTGAACCAGTTCAGCGTGCCCGTCTACAACGAGATCAAGGTCAGCTGAGGCCCAGGGAGCGGTCGTCCGGCGAAACGTGCCGGACGACCGCTCCCATTACTTCCGGAGCCCTTCATGGGACGTTATGTGATCCGGCGTCTGCTGCAGATGATCCCGGTCTTCTTCGGCGCCACACTGCTGATCTTCCTGATGGTGAACGTGATGGGCGATCCCATCGCGGGCCTGTGCGGGGACCGAAAGTGCGACCCCGCGACGGCCGAACAGCTGAAGAAGGAGTTCGGCCTCGATAAGCCCGTGTGGCAGCAGTACGCGACCTACATGGGCAATGTCTTCACCGGTGACTTCGGTACCGCCTTCAACGGGCAGAAGGTCACCGAGCTGATGTCGACCGCCTTCCCGCTCACGATCCGCCTGACGCTCGTCGCGATCGTCTTCGAGATCGTCATCGGCATCTCGCTGGGTGTGGTGACCGGACTGCGACGCGGGCGTCCCATCGACACCGTCGTCCTGCTCCTGACGCTGGTCGTCATCGCGATCCCCACCTTCGTCACCGGCCTGCTGCTCCAGCTGCTGCTCGGCGTCGAATGGGGCGTGATGAAACCCTCCGTCTCCTCGGAGGCGCCCCTCAACGAACTCATCGTGCCCGGGCTCGTGCTCGCCTCGGTCTCCCTGGCGTACGTCACCCGGCTCACCCGGACCTCCATCGCCGAGAACCGCCGCGCCGACTACGTCCGCACGGCCATCGCGAAGGGGCTGCCCAGGCGCCGCGTCATCACCCGGCACCTGCTGCGCAACTCACTCATCCCGGTGGTCACCTTCATCGGCACGGACATCGGCGCCCTGATGGGCGGCGCCATCGTCACCGAGCGGATCTTCAACATCCACGGCGTCGGCTTCCAGCTCTATCAGGGAATCCTCCGCCAGAGCACCCAGACCGTCGTCGGCTTCGTGACCGTCCTCGTCCTGGTCTTCCTGGTGGCCAACCTGATCGTCGACCTTCTGTACGCCGTACTCGACCCGAGGATCCGCTATGCCTGAACCCCGAGAGCCAGACGGAGCCATCGCCCCGACCGGTGCGGGCGGCGCGATGGACCTCGCGGCGACCGAAGGGGCGACGCTGGAGAAGACGCCGGGCGGTCCCGCCGGCACGGGGCCCGCCCGCAGCCTGTGGTCCGACGCCTGGCGCGAGCTGCGCCGCAACCCGATCTTCATCATCTCGGGCCTCATCATCGTCTTCCTCGTCTTCATCTCGCTCTGGCCGTCCGCGATCGCCTCCGGCAACCCGCTCGACTGCGACCTCGCCAACGCCCAGAAGAGCTCCACCGCCGGCCACCCCTTCGGCTTCGACGGACAGGGCTGCGACGTCTACACGCGGACCGTGTACGGGGCCCGCGCCTCGGTCACCGTCGGCGTCTGCGCCACGCTCGGTGTCGCGATCCTGGGCAGCGTGCTCGGCGGGCTCGCGGGGTTCTTCGGCGGGTTCTGGGACGCGATCCTCTCCCGGATCACCGACGTCTTCTTCGCCATCCCCGTCGTGCTCGGCGGCCTGGTGCTCCTGTCGGTCGTCACCAGCAACACCGTCTGGCCGGTGATCGGCTTCATGGTCCTGCTCGGCTGGCCGCAGCTCTCCCGCATCGCCCGCGGCTCCGTCATCACCGCCAAGCAGAACGACTACGTCCAGGCGGCGCGGGCCCTGGGAGCGTCCAACTCGCGGATGCTGCTGCGGCACATCGCGCCGAACGCGGTCGCCCCGGTGATCGTGGTCGCCACCATCGCGCTGGGCACGTACATCGCCCTGGAGGCGACCCTCTCGTACCTCGGCGTGGGCCTGAAGCCGCCGACCGTGAGCTGGGGCATCGACATCTCGGCCGCCTCCCAGTACATCCGCAACGCCCCGCACATGCTGCTCTGGCCCGCCGGAGCGCTTGCGATCACCGTGCTCGCGTTCATCATGCTCGGCGACGCGGTGCGCGACGCCCTCGACCCCAAGCTGAGGTAGCCGCCCATGTTGCTCGAAGTGCGCGACCTGCACGTGGAGTTCAGGACCAGGGACGGCGTCGCCAAGGCCGTCAACGGCGTCAACTACACCGTCGACGAAGGCGAGACGCTCGCCGTGCTCGGCGAGTCCGGGTCCGGCAAGTCCGTGACCGCGCAGGCCATCATGGGCATCCTCGACATGCCGCCCGGCAAGATCACCGGCGGCGAGATCCTCTTCCAGGGCCAGGACCTCCTGAAGCTCAAGGCGGAGGAGCGGCGCAAGACGCGCGGCGCCGGCATGGCGATGATCTTCCAGGACGCCCTGTCGTCGCTGAACCCGGTGGTCAGCGTCGGCCAGCAGCTCGGCGAGATGTACGTCGTCCACCGGGGGATGTCCCGCAAGGACGCCAGGGTCAAGGCGATCGAGCTGATGGACCGGGTGCGCATCCCGGCCGCGAAGGAACGGGTCGGGCAGTATCCGCACCAGTTCAGCGGCGGCATGCGCCAGCGCATCATGATCGCCATGGCGATGGCGCTCGAACCCTCGCTGATCATCGCCGACGAACCGACCACGGCCCTGGACGTGACCGTCCAGGCCCAGGTGATGGAGCTCCTCGCCGAGCTCCAGCGCGAGCTGAACATGGGCCTGATCCTCATCACCCACGACCTGGGTGTGGTGGCGGACGTCGCCGACAACATCGCCGTCATGTACGCGGGCCGCATCGTCGAGAAGGCTCCCGTCCACGAGATCTACAAGGCCCCCGCGCACCCGTACACGCGCGGCCTCCTGGAGTCGATTCCCCGGCTCGACCAGAAGGGCCAGGAGCTCTACGCGATCAAGGGCCTGCCGCCGAACCTCATGCACATCCCGCCGGGCTGCGCCTTCAACCCCCGCTGCCCCATGGCCCAGGACGTCTGCAGGACCGACGTGCCGCCGCTCTACGAGGTGGCGTACGAGGGTCTGGCCGCCGACCGCCGGAGCGCCTGCCACTTCTGGAAGGAGACGCTCGATGCCGCACGGTGAGCACGTCAGCAAGAAGCAGCTGGAGGAGGAGGGCGAGACCGCGCGGCAGCTGATGCACAAGGCGCGGGCCGAGAGCGAGTTCGCCGCGCACGGCTCGGCGTCGGGCCGTGAGCCGATCCTCCAGGTGCGGGGTCTGGTCAAGCACTACCCGCTCACCCAGGGCATCGTCATCCGCAAGCAGATCGGCGCGGTCAAGGCCGTCGACGGCGTCGACTTCGACCTCGGCCGGGGCGAGACGCTCGGCATCGTGGGGGAGTCCGGCTGCGGCAAGTCGACGGTCGCGAAGATGCTGGTGAACCTGGAGCGGCCGACGGCGGGCGAGATCCGCTACAAGGGCGAGGACATCACCAAGCTGTCGGGGCGCGCCCTGAAGGCGGTGCGCCGCAACATCCAGATGGTCTTCCAGGACCCGTACACGTCGCTGAATCCGCGCATGACGGTCGGCGACATCATCGGGGAGCCGTACGAGATCCATCCGGAGGTCGCGCCCAAGGGCTCGCGGCGGCGGAAGGTGCAGGAACTGCTCGACGTGGTCGGCCTGAACCCCGAGTACATCCACCGCTATCCGCACCAGTTCTCGGGCGGCCAGCGCCAGCGGATCGGGATCGCGCGGGGGTTGGCGCTGCGCCCCGAGATCATCGTGGCGGACGAGCCGGTCTCGGCGCTCGACGTCTCGGTCCAGGCGCAGGTGGTGAACCTCCTGGACCAGCTCCAGAACGACTTCGACCTGTCGTACGTGTTCATCGCGCACGACCTGTCGATCGTGCGGCACATCTCCGACCGGGTGGGCGTGATGTACCTGGGCCGGATCGTGGAGATCGGCTCGGACGAGGAGATCTACGAGCACCCGACGCATCCGTACACGCAGGCGCTGCTGTCGGCCGTGCCGGTGCCCGATCCCGAGGCGCGCGAGCACCGGGAGCGGATCATCCTGAGCGGAGACGTGCCGTCCCCGGCGAACCCGCCGTCGGGCTGCCGCTTCCGCACGCGGTGCTGGAAGGCGCAGGAGCGGTGCGCTCTGGAGGTCCCCGCGCTGGCCGTTCCGGCGGAGTTCCGCCACGCCGAGGGGCCCGCGGCCCACGACTCGGCCTGCCACTTCGCGGAGGAGAAGCAGGTGGTCCCGTAGGGGCGGGGCTGGGGAACGAACCCCGTTCGGGCCTTAACACGTGGGCAATCGCAGCGTCGCGTCAGCGATATACGCACCCGGCAGGCTGAGCCGCGTACGGCCGTGCGGGTGCCGTAGATCGGCCGGGGCATGCCATGTCGCCCCGGCCGATCGCCGTGCCCCCCTAGGGCCGGGAGAGGCCCAGCGAGCGCTTCAGGAAGTCGACCTGGAGCAGCAGGAGGTTCTCCGCCACCTGCTCCTGCGGGGTCATGTGCGTCACCCCGGACAGCGGAAGCACCTCGTGCGGCCGCCCCGCGGCCAGCAGCGCCGACGAGAGGCGCAACGCGTGCGCCACCACCACGTTGTCGTCCGCGAGACCGTGCACGATCATCAGCGGCCGGTGCGGCTCCTCCGGCGTCACCAGCCCCTCCTCGGTGACGAGGGAGCTCAGGGCGTACGGCGCGGGGTCCTTTGCGGGGTTGCCCAGGTACCGCTCCGTGTAGTGCGTGTCGTACAGCTGCCAGTCCGTCACCGGCGCCCCCGCCACCCCCGCGTGGAACACGTCGGGGCGGCGCAGGACCGCGAGCCCCGCGAGGTAACCGCCGTAGGACCAGCCCCGGATGGCGACCCGGTCCAGGTCCAGGGGGTGCGAGGCGGCCAGTCCCCGCAACGCGTCCACCTGGTCGTCCAGGGTCAGGGTGAAGTCGCGCCGGATCTCCTTCTCCCAGGCGGGGGAGCGGCCCGGAGTGCCCCGGCCGTCCGCGACGATCACCGCGAAGCCCTGATCGGCGAACCACTGGGAGGTGAGGTAGGGATTGTGGGCCGCGAGGACCCGCTGGCCGTGCGGGCCGCCGTACGGATCGAGGAGCACCGGCAGGGGGCCGGAGCCCTCCTGGTAATCCGTGGGGAGCAGGACGGCGCACGGGATCTTGCGTGCGCCCCCCTCGGTGAGAGTCACGCGCGGCGTGAGCCCCGGATGCTGCGCGTACGAGGCGACGGTCGCCACTTGCTTGCCGTCACGCAGTACCTGGACGCGGGAGCCCGGCTGGTCGAGGGTGGCCGACACGAGGACCGTGAGGCCGCCCGCGCGGACCGCCGAGTGCACCCCGGGCTCCAGCGAGACACGCTCCACGCCCAGTTCGTTGACCCGGTAGACGTGCACCTCGCCGGTCTCCGGGACGGCCGCGGCCTCGCCCGCCGATGCCGAGATCAGCACGTCGTCGTCGGCCACGTCGAGCACCGCGCGGACGTGCAACTGCGGTCCCGTCAGGGGGCGTTCACCCACCGCCAGGACGCGCGCGCCGCCCTCGTCCACGATCCGCACGAGGCGGCCGCTGGGCGACCAGGAGGGGGCGCCGGGGAAGAGTTCGAGCCACTGCGGGTCCTCCTCCGCGTGCACCATGCGGGTCGAGCCGTCGTTCGGGTCCACCGCCAGGTAGAGCTGGCTGAGCTGGTCCCGGGACTGGACGAGGAGCAGCGGCGCCCCGGCCGACGACCAGTGCACACGGGCCAGGTACGGGTAGCGGGCGCGGTCCCACATCACCTCGGTGCGCGCGCCGTCCAGGGTCACGACGAAGAGGCGTACGTCCGCGTTGGCCGTGCCCGCCGCCGGGTAGGCGACCCGCGTGGGCTCGGTCTCCGGGTGCGCGGGATCGGCGATCCACCAGCGCCGCACGGGGGCGTCGTCGGCGCGTGCGACCAGGAGGCGGTCCGAATCGGGCGACCACCAAAAGCCCCTCGAACGCCCCATCTCCTCGGCCGCGATGAACTCCGCGAGGCCGTACGTCACGGTCGCCTTCTCGGCGGAGTCGGGCTCCGGCGCCACCAGCGCCCGGTCACCCGCACCGTCGGCGCCCGTGACCCGCAGGGCGCCCCCGGCGACGTACGCGATGTGGCGGCCGTCGGGCGAGGGGCGCGGGTCGATCACCGGGGCGGGGGCGGGCAGTTCGCGGGCCGTGCCCACGCGCAGCTCGGCCGCGAAGAGCCGGCCGGAGAGGGTGAAGGCGGCGAGTTCCACCGCCGCGTCCGTCGCGTAGCCCACGATGCCCGCGCCGCCCTCGCGGCTGCGCTCGCGGCGGGCACGCTCCTCGGCCGAGAGCCGCTCGACCGCGCCCTTCAACAGGGCCTGAGGATCGGCCGCGACGCGCTCGACCGCGCCGTCCTCCAGGTCCAGGACCCAGAGTTGGTTCGCCCGGTCGGTGCCGGACGACGAGCGCAGGAAGGCGACGCGGGACCCGTCCGGCGCCACCGTGAACGCGCGGGGCGCACCGAGGGTGAACCGCTGCGTGCGGGCGTGCAGTCGAGGGAAGGAGAGCCGCTGCGCCTGGCTCTCGGCGGGCCCCGCGGTCGCGGGCAACTCGATGGTCATTCCCTGAGCCTAGGGGGCATGCGCCCCCTTGTGCTGCGATGCTCCGAGTCATGCGGACCCACGGATAGTTATGATCCGTAGCGCTTAGTGGGTATGTACCTGCTGGCGTCCGCACTGGTGCAGGGTCTGGGACTTGGAGGTGAGCCGCCGTGGCACTCTCGATTTCGGCGGTGGTGCTGCTGGCGATCATTGTCTTCTTGCTGGTCAAGAAGTCAGGATTGAAGACGGGCCACATGATCGTCTGTGTGTTGCTCGGCTTCTATCTGGCGAGCTCCTCCATCGCCCCGACGATCAACGAGCTGACGACGAACGTGGCGGGGATGATCGGCGACATCAAGTTCTGATCTATTTCTGATCCATTTTCGAGCCGGGCACATCACGTTCTGATCACTGTGCGGGGTGCTCGTAGGGTGGTCCCATGACGGAACTGCCCGCCCGGCGTCTGCTGCTCGTGCACGCGCACCCCGACGACGAGTCGATCAACAATGGCGCGACGATGGCCAAGTACGTGGCCGACGGCGCCCATGTCACGTTGGTGACCTGCACGCTGGGCGAGGAGGGCGAGGTCATCCCGCCCGAGCTCGCCCACCTCGCGCCCGACCGCGAGGACGCGCTCGGGCCGCAGCGGATCGGCGAGCTGGCCGCCGCCATGAAGGAGCTGGGGGTCACCGACCACCGGTTCCTCGGCGGCACCGGCCGCTACCGCGACTCCGGGATGATGGGCATCGAGCAGAACGACCGGCCGGGCGCGTTCTGGTCCGCCGATCTCGACGCCGCCGCCGCGCACCTCGTCGAGGTGATCCGCGAGGTGCGGCCCCAGGTGCTCGTGACGTACGACCCGAACGGCGGATACGGCCACCCCGATCACATCCAGGCCCACCGGGTCGCGATGCGTGCCGCGGACCTCGCGGCCGAGGGCGCCTTCCGGGCGGATCTTGGCGAACCGCACACCATTGCCAAGATCTACTGGAACCGCGCGCCGCGCTCCGTCGTCGAAGAGCGGTTCCGGTGGATGGAGGGTGCCTTGCGGCACTCGCCGTTCACGACCCCCGGCGTGGTCGCGGACGTGCCCGGTGTGACCGAGGACGAACGGATCACGGCGGAGATCGACGGGACCGCCTTCGCGCGGGCGAAGGCGGCGGCGATGCGCGCGCACGCCACGCAGATCGAGGTACAGGGTCCGCTCTTCGTCCTGTCGAACGGGCTCGCGCAGCCGATCTTTGATGTGGAGTACTACGAGTTGGTGCGAGGAGAGGCCGGTGCGGTGGACGGCGGGCGAGAGACGGATCTGTTCGCGGGGCTCGAAGACGCGGGCCTCGAAGGGGTGACGAAGCTGTGAGCACTCGTTCGCGTGCGACCTCGGCGTCGCCTTCCGGACCGCGTGGTTCCGCCTCCGGTTCCGCCGCCGCACCGCCGGGCGGCAGCGCACTCGCCCAGCCGCTGAATCCCGGCCGCATCGGTTCCTACGCCGGTCTCTTCGTGCTGGGCGCCGTCGTCGGGACGGCCGGTGCGCTCGTCCAAGGGGGCTGGTTCCCGGGCGGGTTGCTGCTCGCGCTCCTCGGGGCCGCCGGGCTCTTCTACGGAGGGGCGCGGGCGATCGGCACCAGAGCGGGGGCGGTGGCGCCGGCGGCGGGCTGGCTCGTCGCCGTCATGCTGCTCACGGCCAGCCGGCCCGAGGGAGACTTCCTCTTCGGCGCGGGACTCGGGTCGTACGCCTTCCTGCTGGGCGGAATGGCGGTCGCTGTGATGTGTGCCACCCTCGGTCAGCGGCCGCAACCAGGCGGGCCCGCCGCCCGACTTGGCAAGTGACGTACCACTTCAGCCCGTGCACCGCACGGGTTTGACGGCGGTCACAGGATGAGTGCCGACGGCGGCCAGTATGGTGGTGCGCGCCGCCGAGCCGCCCGAGTGAGGTCGAGACGGGCGGCGGAGCCAACCGGGAGAACCTGCCTTGAGTCGTGAAACTGACAGTTCGTCCTCCGGGCCCCAGGGGCGCGGTGGAGCCGCTTACCCCTCGGGGACGCCGCCGTACGGCTCCCCCGCACAGGGCGCCGCTTCGGACGGCGCCGCGGAGGGCGCGCAGCGGCAGGCCGCCGACGAGCGGCCCGACGAGCCCAAGACCGAGACCACGCTGACCACGCGCATCCGGATCAACATCCCCGGGTCGCGGCCCATCCCACCGGTCGTCATGCGCACGCCCGTCACGGACAGCGACGCGGGTGCCTCGCGTCCGCTGGGCGCGGCCCCCGGCCGGGCGGCGGACGCGGCCGACGCCGGGGACACCGCGGGGCGTCCGGGGTCCACGAACGGTGCCGGAGGGCCCGCTTCCGCCGGGATGTCCGGCGCGGGCTCCACGCCTGCCGGACCTTCCGCTTCCGGTCCTTCGTCGCCCTCCGCTCCGGCGGAGGAGAAGACGAGCGACTGGTTCGCGCCGCGCAAGAGCGGTGCGGGCCCGAGCGGGAACGGTTCGGCCGGACCCACCGGTTCGGCCGCGTCCGGTTCGAACGGTTCATCCGGTTCATCTGGTCCGTCCGGTCCGTCCGGTCAGGGAGCGGGCGGTTCCGGTACGGGCTCCTTCGACGTGTCCGGCGCCGTGGCATCGGGCCCGCTCGGCACGGGCGCGCCGCAGGGCGGCGACCCGCAGCGCGGGGACCTGCCGTACTTCTCCGGAGGCGGCGCCGGTGACGGCGGCCGCGGCCCCTCGGGCCCGACCGGCGGCCCGGTGACCGGCGACGGTCCGATGTCGCCGGGCTCCGGCGACCCGTCCCACCCGGCGAACCAGGCCAACCCGGCAGGCCGGGCGAACCCGATGGCACCGCCGAACTCGGGCGGTCCGGGCAATCCCGGCAACCGCCCCAACCCGGGCAGCCGCCCCAACCCGGCCAACCCCGCGGCCCGTTCGGGCGCGGGCGCCGGTGCGCCCGCCATGGGCGACGACACCGCTATCCTCACGCCGCAGAAGGCGGGCCCCCTTCAGGGCCCGGGCGGCGGTCCGGTGCACGGCGGCCCCGGTTCCATCCCCGGCGGCCCGAGCGCGCCCTCGCCCGGGACCAACGTCTCCGGCGACACCCTGACCAGTGGCATCCCCGTCGTACCGCCCGCCCAGAACTCGCCGTTCGCCGCGGGCCCGCACACCGACGGACCCGTGCCGCACACCCCGCCCAAGCTGCCCGAGCCGGTGCAGCCGAACGTGCCCGTCGCCGCGTCCCCGCCCAAGAAGAAGGGGCGCAACAAGCTCGTTCTCGTGGGCGTTCTGGTCGTCGTCGTGGCCTGCGGTGCCTACGGCGCCGGTCTCTTGATGAACCATGCGGACGTGCCGAAGGGCACCACCGTGCTCGGCGTCGACATCGGCGGCGGCACGCGCGACGAGGCCGTCAAGAAGCTCGACGGGGCGATCGGCGAGCGCGTCGCCAAGCCTCTGAAGCTGTCGGTCGACGGCGAAGCGGTCACGCTCAAGCCGGACCAGGCGGGCCTGACCCTGGACAGCCAGGCCACCGTCCGCGAGGCGGCGGGCAGCGACTACAACCCCGTGTCGGTGATCGGGTCGCTCTTCGGCGGCGAGCGTGTCGCCGAGCCGGTCATGCCCGTGGACGAGGAGAAGCTGGCGGCCGCCCTGGAGCGCGCCGCGGGCGGCTCGGGCTCGGCCAAGGAGGGCTCGGTCAAGTTCGTGCCCGGCAAGGCCGTCCCCGTGTACGGCAAGGAGGGCAAGGGTATCGACGTCGACGCGTCGGTGACCGCCGTCTCCGAGGGCTACAAGAAGCAGGTCGAGACCGGCAGCGCCGGCACCGTCGACGTACCCGTCACGACCCGCAAGCCGACCGTCGCGAACGCCGAGGTCGACAAGTTCATGACGCGCTTCGCGAAGCCCGCCATGTCCGCCAACGTCACGATCAAGGCGGGCAACGCCTCGATCCCGTTCGGCCCCTCGAAGTCGCTGCCGAAGATCCTGGAGACCAAGGTCCTCGACAACGGCACGCTGCAGGCGCACTACAACCTCGCGGAGCTCAAGAAGCTGTACGGCAACGTCTTCGACGGCATCCTGATCCAGCGCGGCAACGGCGACAAGACGCCGGTCCAGCCGACGGACGTGGCCCAGGCCATGAACAAGGCGCTGCTCGGCAAGACGCCGGCGGAGCGGATCGGCGTCATCGAGACCAACGCCAGCTGATTCCCGCACGCACTCGGAGGCCGGACGGCTCACGGAAGTGAACCGTCCGGCCTTCCGCACGACCTCCGGCATGACATCTGTCATCCCGGACCCGGCACACACGACACTGCCGCCGTCGGCCGCCCCTGGCGACGATGGATCACATGACGACGACCGCAGCACCGCCCGTCACCGCGGTGAGCTTCGACCAGGTGACCAAGAGCTTCGGGGACGTCCGCGCCGTGGACTCCCTCACGCTCGATCTCCACCCCGGGGAGACCGTCGCCCTCCTCGGGCCGAACGGCGCGGGCAAGTCCACCACGCTCGACCTCCTGCTCGGCCTGCGGAACGCGGACAGCGGGACCGTGCGCGTCTTCGGCACGAGTCCGCGTGAGGCGATCACCGCGGGCCGGGTCGGCGCGATGCTGCAGAGCGGCGGCCTGATGGAGGACGTCACCGTCCGCGAGCTGGTGCGGCTCGCCTGCGATCTGCACCCCAGGCCGTACCGCGTGAACGACGTACTGGCCGCCGCGGGCATCACCCAGCTCGCCGCCCGCAAGGTCAACAAGCTCTCCGGCGGTCAGGAGCAGCGCGTGCGGTTCGCACTCGCGACCGCCGGCGCGAACGACCTGATCGTCCTGGACGAGCCGACCACCGGCATGGACGTCACCGTGCGCCAGGCCTTCTGGGCCACCATGCGCGAGCAGGCCGACCAGGGCCGCTCGGTCCTCTTCGCCACGCACTACCTGGAAGAGGCCGACGCGATCGCGGACCGGGTCCTGGTCCTGCACCGCGGCCGAATCCTCGCGGACGGCACGGCCGCCGAGATCAAGGCGGAGGCCGGGGCGCGGAAGGTCTCCTTCGACCTGCCGGAGCTGGACGCCGCGCTCGCGGAGAAGCTCGGCGCCCTGCCCTTCCTCACCGCCGTGGACGTCTCCGGGCACACCGTACGGCTCCAGTCGACGGACGCCGACGCCACCGTGCACGCGCTGTACGGGCTCGGCCTTTACCCCCGCAACCTCGAAGTCGCGGGACTCGGCCTGGAGCAGGCCTTCGTGGCGATCACCGAGGCCGAGGAGGCCAAGAAGGAGGCCGGGACATGCTGATCAAGCTGGAGATCGTCCGCGCCCTGCGCAACAAGAAGTTCCTGTTCTTCTCGGTGATCTATCCCTCGATGCTCTTCCTGATCATCGCGGGCGGCCGGAGCGGCACGGAGATGGTCGGCGACACCGGACTCGCGCTCCCCGCCTTCTTCATGGTGTCGATGGCGTCGTTCGGCGCCCTCACCGCCGTCCTCATGGGCAACAGCGAGCGCATCGCCAAGGAGCGCGAGAGCGGCTGGGTGCGCCAGCTGCGCCTGACCAGCCTGCCGGGACGCGGCTATGTGATCGCCAAGACGGCGAGCGCCGCCGTGGTCAGCCTGCCGTCGATCGTCGTGGTGTTCGTGGTCGCCGCGGCCGTCAAGGACGTACGCCTGGAGGCCTGGCAGTGGCTGGCGCTGACCGGCGCGATCTGGGCGGGCAGCCTCTGCTTCGCCGCGCTCGGTGTGGCCATCGGCTATCTCGCGACCGGTGACGCGGTCCGCCCCATCACGATGATCGTGTACTTCGGGCTCTCCGTGCTCGGCGGCCTGTGGATGCCCACGGCCACCTTCCCGCAGTGGCTGAGTGACATCGCGACCTGGCTGCCGACCCATGCGTACGCTGCCCTCGGACAGGCCATCGAACTGGGCGACGCCCCGCACGCCAAGGACATCGCGCTCCTCGTCGGGTACTTCGTCCTCTTCGCGGGCGGCGCGGCATGGCTGTACCGGAAGGACACATCGAAGGCGTGAAGGACACCGACGGTTGCACCGAGCGGGGCCACCCCCTGCACAGCTTCGGCCGTCCGGTGGCGGACCGCCGCCAGCTCCTGACCAAGGCGCTGTGGATCGGCATCTGGCTGGTCTTCATGGCCAGTCCGGTGGAGGACCTGCTGGGGACGGACCGTGGCGGGGCGGCCACGGTGCTCGGCTGGCTGGGCCTTGCGGCCTTCGTGGCCTGCTATCTGGCCCTGGTCTTCCGCTACACCTCCCAGGTGTTCGACTGGCGTGCGGTGCACGTGTCGTTCGGCACGCTGCTCGTGCTGGCCGTCGTCCTGTCGTTCGCCTTCGGCACGGCCTGGCTGGGGCTCTTCGTGTACGTGGCGGTGTCCGCGGGGGCCGTGCTGCCGATGCGGCACGCGATGTGGGTCATCCCGGCCGTCACCGGCGTGATGATCGCGGTCGGCCTGCGCACCGACAGCGTCAAGGACCTGCTCGGCAGCCTCGCCGTGCTGACCCTCCTGGTCGGCTTCGCGATGACCGGCGTACGCGAGCTGGTCCGTACGACGATCGAGCTGCGCCAGGCACGGGCCACCGTCGCCCAACTGGCCGCCAACGAGGAGCGGCTGCGGCTCGCCCGCGATCTGCACGACCTCCTCGGCCACTCGCTCTCCCTGATCACCCTGAAGAGCGAGCTGGCCGGGCGGATGCTCCCGGACCACCCCGACAAGGCCGCGCGGCAGGTGGCCGACATCGAGCAGGTCAGCCGCCAGGCCCTGGTGGACGTGCGCGAGGCGGTCTCCGGCTACCGCAGGCGCACCCTGGCCGGCGAGCTCGCGGGCGCCCGCACGGCGCTGACCGCCGCCGGTGTCGAGGCCGACGTACCGCTTCAGGCGCCCGCCGTGCTGCCCGCCGAGCAGGGGGAGACGGCGCTGGCCTGGGCGCTGCGCGAGGCGGTGACGAACGTCGTGCGGCACAGCGGTGCGCGCCGCTGCACGGTGGCGTTCACGTCGCGGCACACCCTGGACGGCCCTGTGGTCGAGTTGTCGGTGGAGGACGACGGCAGGGGTGGCTCCGGCACGGCCCAGGGCAACGGCCTGGCGGGTCTGACCGAGCGCGTGGAGGCGGTGGGCGGCGTCCTCGACGTGGGGCCCGGCGACCGCAAGGGCTTCAGGCTCACGGTCCGGGTGCCGCTGGGTGAGGGCGACGGCACGGGCCAGAGCGGCGCCGACGAGGGCGGCGGCTCCGCTTCGGGATCTTCGGCTCTAGGATCCTCCGCATGAGGACGAACAGTGCGGGCCCCGCCGTCAGGGTGCTCCTCGCCGAGGACCAGTCGATGGTCCGCGAGGCGCTCGCGGCGCTGCTCGGCCTGGAGCCGGACATCGAGGTGGTCGCCCAGGTGGCCCGCGGCGACGAGGTCCTGGCGGCGGCGCGCGAACACGCGGTGGACGTGGCGCTGCTCGACATCGAGATGCCCGGCAGCACGGGCATCGAGGCGGCGGCCGAACTCAGCGCCGCGCTCCCGGAGTTGAAGATCGTGGTACTCACCACCTTCGGCCGCCCCGGCTATCTGCGCAGCGCCATGGAGGCGGGCGCCGACGCCTTCCTCGTCAAGGACGCGCCCGCGGCGCAGCTCGCCGCCGCGGTCCGCAAGGTCCTCGCGGGGGAGCGGGTCATCGACCCCACGCTCGCGGCCGCGGCGCTCGCCGGGGGCGCGAACCCGCTGACCGACCGCGAGCGCGAGGTCCTGCGCGCGGCGGCCGACGGCGCCACCAACGCCGAACTCGCCACGGCTCTGCACCTCTCCCCGGGCACGGTCCGCAACTACCTCTCGACGGCGATCCAGAAGCTGGCCGTGCGCAACCGCGCCGAGGCGGTCAAGGTCGCCCGGGACAAGGGCTGGCTCTGAACCGCCCGTCCTGATGGGTCAGTTCAGCATCGCCCGCGCCCCGTGCGCCTCCTGGCGCAGCCGCACCGCCGTCGCCTCGTCGGTGGCGGCCAGGGCATCGGCGTACGTCTCGATCTCCAGGGCGCCGGTGAGGAAGTCACCACGCTGGACGAGGAGTTGGGCCCGGTCGTAGTGCAGCCGGTCGGAGTGCGACGGCAGCAGCAGGGAGAGCTCCACCGCCCAGAGCGCGACGTCCGAGCGCTCGGGGCGGGCCGCGGCCCACGCGCGGATGTTGTTGAGGACGCGCAGCACGATGTCGAGGGGCCCGGCGGGGCTCAGCATCGACGGCGCGAGCGGCGCGCCGGTGGCGCCCGCCACCATCAACTCCGCGTCCGTGTACGACAGCAGGTGCCCGCCCGCGAAGGGATTGGCGAGCACCTGCTCGTCGCGGGTGCCGAAGCCGACCACGAAGTGACCGGGCAGGGCCACCCCGTGGACGGGCACGCCCGCGCGGCGTGCCACCTCGATCCACACCACCGACAGCAGGATGGGCAGGCCCCTGCGTCTGCGCAGCACCTCGTGCAGGAGCACGGACCGGAGGTGCTGGTAGTCGCCGGGCCTGCCCTTGAACCCGTAGCGCGTGCCGAGCAGTTCGGCCAGCGCGAGCGCCCAGGACCGGGGGCCGCCGGTCTGGTCGGGCAGCCGCTCGGTCAGCTCGTCGGTCAGCTGGTCGGCAAGGCGGTCGAGGATGCGCCGCGCCGCACGCATGCCCGCTTCGTCGAGATCCGGGTCCGCCTCCGCGCCGATCAGCAGGCACAGCTGCGCGAGATCGGGCCGCGCCGACCGTGCCTGATCGGCGAAGAGGCGTCGCCGCTCCAGGGATTGGGGGTGCATAGGTGCTTCGTGCCCTGCCGGGCCGATCGATAGCGCTCCGATCTCACCCCGCCGTGCCGCCCGCGTCGGTCAAGGGTGCATCCGGGCCCCTTTGAGGACCTTGTCGACGGCGTTGCGCGGACCGTGGACGGCGATCCCCACCAGGTCGAGCTGATCACCGGGCACGGCCCGCACCGCCGCCCGGTTGTCCCGGTCGTTGCCGGTGGCGAACAGGTCCGAGGTGAAGACCGCCCTCGGCAGCGAACGGGACAGGACGCGGCCGTGCGCGGCGGTCAGCGTCTCCTTCGACCCCTCGAAGACCAGGACGGGCTGGCGGAACATCGGCAGGTAGGGGGTGGCGTCGGCGTCCTCGTACGGCTCGCCGATCACCTCGGGCGCCGCCGTGCCGAGCCCGCTGACCAGGAACGCCGTCACGTTGAGGCGCTGCCAGGTCTCCAGGTCGTCACGGAGCAGGACGGCGATCTTCGTGTCGAAGCGGACGGGCGCCTCGCCCGTGACGCCCGCGGTCCGCGTCTCACCCGTGCTGCCCGGCCTCTGCGCCCCGGCGGCCGCGGTCTCGGCGGTCTGTGTCTCAGCGGTGGTTCTCATGCCTCAAGACTGCCGAGCCGTCCGACGCCGCGTCTTGTACGTTTCTTGCATGGTGGCCCGGCAGGAGATATCCGCATGGCGCCCGCCGGTCGCGGGTGTGGTGGAGGTCTTCCACGCCCATTTCACCGAGCACGCCTATCCGATGCACGTCCACGACGCGTGGACGCTGCTGATCGTGGACGACGGAGCCGTCCGCTACGACCTGGACCGCCACGAGCACGGCACCCCGGGCGACACCGTCTCGCTGCTCCCGCCGCAGGTCCCGCACAACGGCTCGCCCGCCACCCCCGACGGCTTCCGCAAGCGCGTGCTCTACCTGGACATGACGCAGCTGGACGCCGGCTTCATCGGCCCCGCGGTGGACGGCCCCGACCTGGTCGACCCCGTCCTGCGCAAGCGCGTGGGCCAGCTGCACGCGGCCCTCGCGCGCCGGGGCGACGAGCTGGAGGCCGAGAGCCGCCTTGCGCTGATCAGCGAGCGGCTGCGCGGCCACCTGCGCCCCAGGCTCACCACCGGCATCCCCGACACCCCCGGCCGGGGCGTCGCCCACGACCTCCGCGACCTTCTCGACGCGCGGCTGCTCGACGGCGTGAGCCTGGACGAGGCCGCACGCCTGGTCCACGCCCACCCCAGCCACCTCGTGCGCGCCTTCAGCGGGGCCTTCGGCATCGCGCCGCACCAGTACCTGATGTCCCGCCGCGTCGACCGCGCCCGCCGTCTCCTGCTGGCCGGTCAGCGGCCGGGGGAGGTGGCGATCGCCGCCGGTTTCTACGACCAGTCGCACCTCACCCGGCACTTCAAGCGGGTGGTGGGCATCGCTCCGGGGCGCTACGCCCGCACGGGAGCGGTCAGTTGAGCATGGCCCGCGCGGCCCGTGCCTGGTCCCGCACGCGGTCCGCCGTGGTCGGCTCCACCGTCGTCACCACGTCGGCGTAGGTCTCCAGCTCCGCCGCGCCCGCGAGGAAGTCGCCGCGCTGGACGAGGAGTTGGGCCCGTTCGTAGCGCAGTCGCGCCGGATGCGACGGCAGCAGCAGGGAGAGCTCGACCGCCCAGAGGGCGACGTCCGAGCGTTCGGGGCGGGCCGCGGCCCACGCGCGGATGTTGTTGAGGATGCGCAGCACGATGTTGAGCGGATCGGCGGGCGTCAGCATCGAGGAGGACACCGTGCCGCCCGAGGAACCGGCCACCAGCAGCTCCGCGTCCTCGCCCGTCAAAAGCCGCCCACCGGCGAACGGATCGGTCAGCACCTGCTCGTCACGGGCGCCGAAGCCGACCACGAAGTGACCGGGCAGCGCGACGCCGTAGACGGGCGCGCCCGCCCGGCGTGCCACCTCGATCCACACCACCGAGAGCAGGATCGGAAGCCCGCGGCGGCGCTGGAGCACCTCGTGCAGGAGGGAGGACTCCAGCCGCTGGTAGTCGGTTGGCGTCCCCATGAACCCGCACCGCGCGCCCAGGAGTTCGGCGAGCGCCGCCGCCCACTCCCGGGCCCCGCCGGGGCGGTAGGGCAGCAGCCCGGCGAGCCGGTCGAGCTCGATCTGTGCCGCGTCGATCCCGTCGTCACCGAGTTCGGGGTCCGCCTCCGCGCTCAGCAGGAGGCACAGCAGGGACAGGTCGGGCCGCTCGGACCTGGCCTCCTCAGCGAACCGCCGCCGGGACGCGGCAGTCCTTGACTCCTCGTGCATGCGTGCCTCGTGCCTTACTTACCGAGCCGGCCCGGTAGAGCTACCGGGCCGACGGGTATCGATAGTGGTGGTACGTGTGGTGAGCGGCGAAGCCAAGCCCGCCGTACAGCTTCCGCGCACCTTCGTTGTCGTCCTCGACCTGTAGCCAGGCCGCCGAAGCGCCTTCGGCGAGCGCCTGCCGGGACAGCGCGGCCATCACCGCGGTCGCAAGTCCCTGCCTGCGGTGCGCCGGATCCACCTCGACCGCCATGAATCCCGCCCAGCGCCCGTCCACGACGCAGCGCCCGATGGCCGCGGGCCCCGCGTCGGATGAGGCCCCGGGCACGGAAGCGAACCACACCGAGGGGCCGCCCGCCAGCACCTTGAGCACATGAGGTCCCGGGACCCCGAATCGCTTGTACCGCCGCAGCCATGCCTCGTCGAAAGAGCGTGAAAGATGCACCCTTTCCACGGTCGTGTCGGGCAGGTCCGGATCGCCGAGCGGCGCGAGCGCGCCGACGTGGATCTCCGAGCTCACCTCGCGCTCCCAGCCCCGCTCCTCCAGCTCCGCGCAGAGCAGCTCCTGGGTGCCCTCGGCCCCGGTCGCGGTCTGTATGTAGGCGGGCAGCTCCCGCTCCTCGTACCACTGACGTACGTACGCGAGTGCCTCGTCAAGAGGTCGTCCCGGATCGCCCGTCGGCAGCACCGAGTTGGCCCGCCGGGTGAAGCCGCCCGCCGCCCGCAGCTGCCACTCGCCGAGCGGCTCGCTCTCCACGGGCTGCCAGGCCCGCGCGGCCGCCCGGGCCAGCTCCGCGTACGTCGCCGCGGGGCCGCGCCTGCGGGCCGGGGCCGCGGGGACCACCTTGCCCGCCACCAGGTCGCTCTCCACGATGCGGACACGCTCGCCGTCACGGCGTGTGATCAGTACCACACCGTCGTCCCACGATGTGAGAACACCCACCGTGTCAGTGAACTTACCGGCCGTCCTCGACCCGTCGTTGAGGCGTCGGACCGACACGCGTCTGCCCACGTCAGCAGGGGTGATACGGACCTCAAGCCGTCCGCCCGCAGTGAATTCCACAGCTCTGTACGCCCCTCCTGTTCGGATCACGCCCGGGAACGGAGATACTAGAGGCGGGCATCGACGACGCCGCGCTCCCGCGCGCCAGGCGAGCGGAGCCTGAAGACGGCCCGCCAACGCCCGTATCGAGGAGGAACGACAGCGTGACATACGTCATCGCGCAGCCTTGTGTCGACGTCAAGGACAAGGCGTGCATCGAGGAGTGCCCGGTCGACTGCATTTACGAGGGCTCCCGGTCCTTGTACATCCACCCGGACGAATGCGTCGACTGCGGAGCCTGTGAACCGGTCTGCCCGGTCGAGGCGATCTTCTATGAAGACGACACTCCGGAAGAGTGGAAGGACTACTACAAGGCGAACGTCGAGTTCTTCGACGAGCTCGGTTCGCCCGGTGGTGCCAGCAAGCTCGGCCTGATCGAGCGCGACCACGCCTTCATCGCCGCATTGCCGCCGCAGAACCAGTAACGGCAGCTTGAAGCGCCGCCCCGGTCCCGTACGGCATTCGTCGCTGTACGGGACCGGGGCATTTGTCCATACACGCAGCACGGGAGTCAGCACGTGTCCGTAGTCTCCGGTCTTACCGGCCGCCTTCCCACCTTCCCCTGGGACAAGCTCGAGCCCTACAAGGCCACGGCGGCCGCCCACCCCGGCGGCATCGTCGACCTGTCGGTGGGCACCCCGGTCGACCCGGTCCCGGAGCTGATCCAGAAAGCGCTGGTCGCGGCGGCGGACTCGCCGGGCTATCCGACGGTCTGGGGCACGCCCGAGCTGCGCGACGCGATCACCGGCTGGTGCGAGCGGCGCCTGGGCGCACGCGACGTGACGCACCGGAACGTGCTGCCGATCGTCGGCTCCAAGGAGCTGGTGGCCTGGCTCCCGACGCAGCTGGGCCTGGGCCCGGGCGACGTCGTCGCCTACCCGCGCCTCGCCTACCCGACGTACGAGGTGGGCGCGCGTCTGGCCCGCGCGGAGTACGTCGCGTACGACGACCCCACCGATCTCGACCCCACGAACCTCAAGCTGCTCTGGCTCAACTCGCCCTCGAACCCCACCGGTCGCGTCCTGTCCAAGGACGAGCTGACCCGCACGGTCGCCTGGGCGCGCGAGCACGGCGTGCTCATCGTGAGCGACGAGTGCTACCTGGAGCTGGGCTGGGACGCGGAGCCCGTCTCGGTCCTGCACCCGGACGTGTGCGGTGGTTCGTTCGAGGGACTCCTCGCCGTCCACTCGCTCTCCAAGCGGTCGAACCTCGCGGGCTACCGAGCCGCGTTCGTCGCCGGTGACGCGGGCGTCCTCGGCGACCTGCTGCAGATCCGCAAGCACGGCGGCATGATGACGTCCGCGCCGACGCAGGCGGCGGTCGTCGCGGCGCTCGGCGACGACCAGCACGTGCGCGAGCAGCGCGAGCGGTACCTGGCCCGGCGCACCGCCCTGCGCGAGGCCCTCCTGAAGCACGGCTTCCGCATCGAGCACAGCGAGGCGAGCCTGTACCTGTGGGCGACCCGCGACGAGTCCTGCTGGGACACCGTCGGGCACCTCGCGGGCCTGGGCATCCTCGTGGCCCCCGGCGACTTCTACGGCCCGGCGGGCGACCGCTTCGTACGTGTCGCGCTGACCGCCACGGACGAGCGGGTGGCCGCAGCGGTCGAGCGGCTCGCCTGAGCCGCTGACCGCAGGCCCGGCGCGAGGGCGAGCGTGACGGCGACGGACGCCATGGCGAGCACGGCCATGGCGGCCGGAGCCGACGTCAGCTGGGCCACCGCGCCCGCGAGCGCGGCGCCCACGCCCTGCATCGTGAGCATCCCGGACGCGTGCAGGCCAAGGGCGTGCCCGCTCGACTCGTCCGGCGTCAGGGCCATCAGCTGCTCCTGGAGCAGCAGGCTCGCCGAGAACCCGACCGAGGCGAGCGCGACCGCCGTCAGCGCGAAGGGCAGCCCCGGCCGCACCGCGAGGAGCAGATACGGGACGGCGAGCAGCAGCCGAAGCGGCGCGGCGAGCCGCTCCCGCCACCGGCGCGACAGGAGCCGTCCGGCGAGCACGTCACCGACGAGCATCCCGAACGCGGCGAAGGCGAAGAGCAGCCCGGCGTCACCGGGCGCGTACGGCACGAAGAGGGACTCGCAGCCGACGATCAGCCCATTGGGCACCCAGAGCGCGAGGTACACCGTGCGGCGGTGTCCGCACGACCACAGCAGCGCGTTCGTGCGCCAGGTCTCGGCGACCGAGGGGCGGCCCGTGGCGCGCGGCGCCCTGCGGCGCAGCCCGCAGCGCGCGACGACCGCCGCCGCGAGGTAGAGACCGGCGCCCGCGAGCAGCGTGCCGCGCGCCGAGAGCGTGGCGACCAGGACGCCGCCGAGCCCGAAGCCGCAGATCTGCATCGTGCCGCCGGACATGTTCAGCACGGAGCGGCCGAGCAGGAAGCCCTCCCTGGCGAGGATCTCGTTCAGCAGCCCGTAGCGCACACCGCCGCCGAGCGAGGACAGCGTCCCAAGGCCCAGGAGCAGCGCGAAGGCGGCCCACAGCGGCAGGCCTGGCAGGGCCTGCGCGGCGGTGGCCACGCCGAAGACCAGCGCGAGGCCCGCCGTCGCGGCGCGCGGCGGCAGCCGGTCGGCGGCCGACAGCAGGGCCGTGGCGCCCAGTACTTGGGCCAGCGAGGGGCCGAACATGCCGAGGGCGGAGAGCAGCGGCGAGCCGGTCCTGTCGTAGATCAGCGTGCCGAGGGCGAGGCCGCTCACCGTCTGGGCCGCCACCTGGAAGGAGGCGGTCAGGAAGAAGGGCGTGAACTCCGGGGTGCGGAAGAGCTCGCGGTAGGTGCGCATGCCGGGAGTCTTCGGGGGCGGCATCCGCAGGCGTTAATGTTTCGCGCGGTGGCGAAAGGTGCGCGGGCAGCGGGGTGGCGGCATGGGCTGGTGGCAGGTCAACGCGGACACCCTCGCGGGCAGCCGCTTCGTCGTCTCGCCGCTGGCCGAGGCCACCGCGAGCCTCTTCTTGCTGGAGCGGCGTTCGGCGACGCATCCGGGGGAGCGGGCCTGGCTCGACGCCCATCTGCCCGCCTACCGCGAGCGCCTGGCCGCGGAGCCCGGCCTCGGGGATCTCGTGCGGGCCGCGCGCGGCGACCGCACCCGCTGGATCGCGGACTTCCTCACGCCGACGCCCACGGGTGAGGGCGACTCGTCGTCGGCCGACTTCGCCGAGGAGCTGGCGCGGGTCCGCGAGACCCCCGACGCGACGGCCCGCGCGCACCTGGCGGTCTCCTTCGGCGGACCGCTCCCGGCACAGCTGCTGCGCGCAGGCCGCTTCGCCGAGCGGCTGGCCGACCTCCTGGAGTGGGTGTGGACCCGGACGGTGCTGCCGCGCTGGCCCCGCGTCCGTACGGTCATCGAGGCCGATGTCGTCGCCCGCACCGCCCAGTTGAGCCAGGGCGGCTGGGCCGAGGCGCTGAACGGCATGCGGCCGGGGATGCGCTGGCTGGGGGAGAGCAGGCTCCAGGTCAACACCCACGACTACCCGCCGCGCGAGATCTCCGGGGCGCGCCTGCTCTTCGTGCCGGTGACGCCGCGGCAGAGCTGGGTGTCGTGGGACGCGGCGGACCGGTACGCGGTGGTGTACCCGTGCTCCGGGGCGCTCGCGGACGCCGACCGGGCGGCAGCGGTGCCGAAGCCGCTGGGCAGGCTCCTGGGGCCGGGGCGGGCGGCGGTCCTCGTGCTGCTCGCGGCGCCGAAGAGCACCTCGCAGCTGGTGACGCTGACGGGACAGGGGCTGGGCTCGGTGGGCCGCCACCTGCGGGTGCTGCTGGACGCGGGGCTCGTGCGCAGGCGGCGTACGGGGCGTTCGGTGCTGTATTTCCGTACGGCGGCGGGGGAGGTCCTCGTCGAGGCGCAGGGGGACGGGTGAGGCCGAGGGGGTCGTACGCGAGGGGGGCGTACGCGAGGAGGGCCCGGAGCCAGTGGCTCCGGGCCCTCCTCGTCAGGTGCGCGGCGGTCAGCCGAGCGGCAGGCTCTTGACCGGCAGCTGGTCGGTGGGCAGGCCGCCCTTGGTGACGGAGTCCGTCGGCAGGCCCTCGCCGACGGCGTCGGTGGGCAGACCGCCCTTGGTGGCCGTGCCCGCGGTCTCGCCGACCACGTCACCGGCGTTGCCCGCGAGGTCGCCCGCGGCCTTCTGGGCGACCGGAGTCGTGGTCCTGGCGCCCGAGCCGACGACCTTGCCCGCGGTCGGGACGCCCTTCTTCACGGCCTTGCTGCCGGTCTCACCCGCGAGACCGGTGGTGTTCTGAGCCGCGCCGTCGACGGTGTTGCCCAGACCGGCACCGTCGAGGGCGGTCACGCCGCCCAGGTCGGGGGTGGCCGGAAGTTCGGCGGCGCTTGCGGAGCCGGCCGCACCGACCACGGGAGCCGCCCCCGCTGCGATGAGCAGCGCGGCGCGGGCGATCCGGCGGGTCAGGGGGAGGGACATGATGCTCCTTCAGACGGGAGAGAACGTTGGTGTGTCCGGCCGGATGGGGCCCGGCGCTTGGACGCAGTGACTACCGCTCGAAGCCCTCGAAGGTTGCGGTGGGCCAACGTAAAGAGTTGGCAATGCATCGCATTATCGGCTGTGGATAAAAACGGGCAAATGGATCAGCTCTTGAGGGCCTGCTGAATCGTCAATGCCCTGTGTTCGCAAGGGGTTTGGCGTATGCGGGCCGTGGTGCGCGAAAGTCTGGGCGGCACGTTGCCTGTGCGTGATCGACGTGCCCCGATCGGGTGACCCGCCGTACTACTGCCCAAGGACGATTCGGACCTCGCCCGCGCCGCTTCCGGCGTCGGGGCGACGGCTGCCCTTGTCCGCCTTGCCCGGCTTGCGCCATTCCTTCCCGGAATCCGTGGCGCTCCACTCCCGGCCGCCGTACGCGACGCGCTCGATGCCGAGCGTGGACGCCTGGGCCACCGCCCAGTGCGCGAGCTCCCAGCCCCGCTGGTCACCGCCGCCCTGCGCGTCCACCGGCAAGGTGACCGCGCCGCCGCGGCCGCTCTCCGGCGACACGTCACGGCCGAAGTCCCGGGCCAGGGCGGCCCGCACCTTCGCCGGATCGCCCGGCTCGTCGGCCGTGCGGCCCTCGCAGGTGAGGGTGGCGGGGGCGCGGCCGGTCAGCGCGGCGGCGAGCAGCGCCGCGTCCGGCTCGTGCTTCGCGTACGCCTGGGGGTAGCCGCTGCGCTGCACGCGCTGCGCGGCGACGGTCAGGGGGAGCCGTGAATAGCCCGGGACGTCCTTCAGGTGGGCGTAGAAGCGCGCCGCCGAGTAGGCGGGGTCCATGATCTGCTTCTCGTTGCCCCAGCCCTGCGAGGGCCGCTGCTGGAAGAGGCCGAGCGAGTCCCGGTCGCCGTGGCTGATGTTGCGCAGGCCCGACTCCTGAAGGGCCGTCGCCAGGGCGATCGTGACCGCGCGCTCCGGCATGCCGCGGGAGGTGCCCACGGCGGCGACCGTCGCCGCGTTCTCGGCCTGCTCGGCGCCGAATTCGTACGACGCCCCGTCCCCGTTGCCCGAGACGACCTGGCAGCGGGGGGCGGCCTTGCCCCCGAAGACGTACTGCACCACCACATAGGCCACGAGCGCGCAGAGGACCGCGACGGCGGCCCCGATACGGAGGAGGCGGCCGCGCCGGACGAGGGTGGGGGGCTCAGGCACGCGACCAAGGTACTGGAGGTCACCGACAGGGCGGTGGGCCGAGGGGCGTTAGGGTCGAAGCCATGGCCCAGACCTCACACGATCCGTCGCTCGACCTCACGCTCGACGCCGCCGCGCTCACCGCCCAGCTGGTCGATTTCCCCTCGCCGAGCGGCCAGGAGAAAGCCCTCGCCGACGCCATCGAGACGGCCCTGCGCCGCCTGCCGCACCTCACGGTGGACCGGCACGGCAACAACGTGGTGGCGCGCACGAACCTGGGCCGGGCCGAGCGCGTGATCCTCGCCGGGCACATCGACACGGTCCCGATCGCGGACAACGTGCCCTCGCGCCTGGACGAGGACGGCGTCCTGTGGGGCTGCGGCACCTGCGACATGAAGTCGGGCGTCGCCATCCAGCTGCGCATCGCGCAGACCGTGACCGAGCCGAACCGCGACCTCACCTTCGTCTTCTACGACAACGAAGAGGTCGCCGCCCACCTGAACGGCCTCGGCCACGTCGCCGACGCGCACCCCGACTGGCTCGCGGGCGACTTCGCGATCCTCCTGGAGCCCACGGACAACCAGGTCGAGGGCGGCTGCCAGGGCACGCTGCGGGTCCTCCTGAAGACGAAGGGCACGCGCGCGCACTCCGCGCGCGCGTGGATGGGCTCGAACGCGATCCACAAGGCCGCGCCGATCCTGGCGAAGCTCGCCGCGTACGAGCCGCGCAAGCCGGTCGTCGACGGCCTCCAGTTCCACGAGGGACTCAACGCCGTGCGCGTCGAGGGCGGCGTCGCCACCAACGTCATCCCGGACGAGTGCACGGTCGTCGTGAACTTCCGCTACGCGCCGGACCGCAGCGAGGAGGAGGCGCTCGCCTTCGTGCGCGAGTACTTCGCCGACTGCGAGATCGACGAGTTCATCGTCGACGACCACACGGGCGGGGCCCGCCCCGGCCTCGACCACCCCGCCGCCGCGGCCTTCATGGCGGCGGTCGGCGGCGAGGCGAAGCCCAAGTTCGGCTGGACGGACGTCTCGCGCTTCAGCGCGCTGGGCGTGCCCGCGGTGAACTACAGCCCGGGCGACCCGCTGCTCGCCCACAAGATCGACGAGCGCGTGCGGGTCTCGCTGATCCCGGAGGCCGAGAAGCGGCTGAGCGCCTGGCTGACATCCTGAGTTCCGTTGAGGATGCGACGCCTGTAACGCCCGTAGACCTACGCTGAAGCGGCACGTCGAGCAAGACCGTCAGCGGAAGGGGACGTTCATGGGTAGTCCAGAAGGGCAGGGCCCGCCGGAGGAGCAGCACTTGGGGCCCGTGGTGCGGCGGCGTGAGCAGATCACCCCCGGCACCACCGACCAGCGGCTCCTCGACACCGACGCCGAGGGCGAGTCGGAGTGGGTGCACACCGACCCCTGGCGGGTCATGCGCATCCAGTCCGAGTTCGTGGAAGGCTTCGGCGCGCTCGCCGAACTCCCCAGCGCCATCAGCGTCTTCGGCTCGGCGCGCACGCCGGTCGGCTCGCCCGAGTACGAAGCGGGCGTCCGCATCGGCAAGGCGCTGGTCGACGCGGGCTTCGCCGTGATCACCGGGGGCGGCCCCGGCGCCATGGAGGCGGCCAACAAGGGAGCGCGCGAGGCCAAGGGCGTCTCCGTGGGCCTGGGCATCGAGCTGCCCTTCGAGCAGGGTCTCAACGAACACGTCGATATCGGCGTGAACTTTCGCTACTTTTTTGTGCGAAAGACAATGTTTGTGAAGTATGCGCAAGGCTTCGTGGTCCTGCCCGGCGGCCTCGGCACCCTGGACGAGCTCTTCGAGGCCCTCACCCTCGTCCAGACCCGCAAGGTGACCCGCTTCCCGATCGTCCTCTTCGGGTCGGCGTACTGGGGCGGGCTCGTCGACTGGCTGCGCGACACGGTGGTCGCGGGCGGCAAGGCGTCCGAGCACGACCTGCACCTCTTCCACATCACGGACGACGTGGACGAGGCGGTCACCCTGGTGACCAAGGAAGTCGGGCGCTAGCTCGCCGCGCCTCGCCGGGCGGGCTCTCCTCGGCCCGCCCGGCCGGGTCCTACGCCAGCCCCCGGCGGGCGACGGCCGGGGCCCGGTGCCCGGCGATGGTCGCGACCATGTCCAGGACCTGCCGGGTCTCGGCGACCTCGTGCACCCGGTACACCTGAGCCCCCAGCCACGCCGACACCGCGGTGGTGGCCAGCGTCCCCACCACGCGCTCCTTGACCGGCTTGTCGAGCGTCTCCCCGACGAAGTCCTTGTTGGACAGCGACACCAGGACGGGCCACCCGGTCTCCACCATCTCCCCGAGCCGCCGCGTCGCCTCCAGCGAATGCCGGGTGTTCTTCCCGAAGTCGTGCCCGGGGTCGATCATCACGGACTCACGCGGCACCCCGAGCTCGACCGCGCGCTCGGCCAGGCCGAGGGTGACCGAGAGGATGTCGGCCATGACGTCCTCGTACGTCACCCGATGCGGTCGGGTCCGCGGCTCGGCGCCACCGGCGTGCGTGCACACCAGGCCCGTGCCGTAGCGCGCCGCCACCTCCGCGAGCCGGGGGTCGACCCCGCCCCACGCGTCGTTCAGGAGATCGGCGCCCGCCTCGCAGACCGCCTCGCCGACGTCGTGCCGCCAGGTGTCGACGCTGATGACGACGTCGGGGAACCGCTTGCGCACCTCGGCGACGAAACCGACCGTCCGCCGGGCCTCCTCCCGCGCCGTGACCTCCTCACCGGGACCGGCCTTGACCCCACCGATGTCGATGATGGCGGCGCCCTCCGCCACCGCCTGCTCCACGCGGGCGAGCGCGGGCTCGTCGCGGAACGTGGCGCCCTGGTCGTAGAAGGAGTCAGGGGTCCGGTTCACGATCGCCATGATCACCGGCTCGTGCGCGTCGAATTCACGCCTGCCAAGCCTGAGCATCCCCTGTGAACCTCCTCCGTCGGTGCCGTGGTCCGGCCGCCTGCGACCTTAACTGTCACAGCCGCATGGCACGATCAGACCCTGACAGTTTGAACACGGCAGTCGAGCGTGGGGGCCTGAAGAGATGGTCTTGTTCTTGTTCCTGGTCATCGCCCTCGTCGTGGTGGTCGGCGCGGTGACGCTGGCTGTGGTCGGCGGCGGAGAGCGCGCCGCGCTGCCCGACGTGCCGGCCGAGCGGTTCGCCGACCCGCTGCCCCCCGACCGCGCCCTGCGCCGCGCGGACGTGGAGGCCCTGCGCTTCCCGCTCACCCTGCGCGGCTATCGCATGGCGGACGTGGACGACGCCCTGGGCCGCCTCGCCGCCGAACTGGCCGAGCGCGACGCCCACATCGCGGAGCTCGAGGCGGCGCTCGCCGGCGCCCAGGCCACCGCGGTCGGCGGCCCAGGCCTCCTCAAGACGCACGCCCCGCCGACGATGACCCAGGACCAGGACACTCCGAAGGACGCGGCCGAAGAGGAGAACGACCAGTGAGCGGCGACGCGGTGGCGGGCCCGGACGGCAGACTGCGCTGCCCCTGGGGACTTTCGACCGAGGACTACGTGGCGTACCACGACGAGGAGTGGGGCCGCCCGGTCCACGGCGACGACGCGCTGTACGAACGGCTCTGCCTGGAGGCCTTCCAGTCGGGCCTCTCCTGGATCACGATCCTGCGCCGCCGCGAGGGCTTCCGCGCCGCCTTCGCCGGCTTCCGGATCGACGAGGTCGCCCGGTTCACGGACGCCGACCGGGAGCGGCTGCTCGCCGACCCCGGCATCATCCGCAACCGCGCCAAGGTCGACGCGACCCTCGCCAACGCGCGCGTGCTCGCCGACTGGGCCGAAGGCGATCTCGACGAGCTGATCTGGTCGCACGCCCCGGACCCCGCTTCCCGCAAGGCCCCGGGCGCGCTGGCCGATGTACCGGCCATCACGCCCGAGTCCACGGCCCTGTCCAAGGAGCTGAAGAAGCGCGGCATCCGATTCGTCGGCCCCACCACGGCGTACGCCCTGATGCAGGCCTGCGGCCTGGTGAACGACCACCTGGAGGACTGCGTGATCCGCGTCCCCCAGGGCCGCTAGGGGCCCTGGGAGCGCCGCTCTAGCGGCCGAGGTACTTGGGCTTGGCCTTGTCCAGGAACGCCTGGACGGCGATCGCGTGGTCCTCGGACGCGCCCGCCTTCGCCTGGAGTTCGTCCTCCTTCTCCAGGGCCTCCTCCAGGGTGTGGCCCGCCGCGTAGGCGAGGGACTCCTTGAGGGCCCCGTAGGCGAGCGTCGGGCCCTCGGCCAGGGTGCGGGCCACCTTCAGGGCCTCGGCGGCCAACTCGGCCTCCGGGACGACCTTGTTGGCGATGCCCAGGTCGTACGCCTCCTGTGCGCCGATGTTGCGCGGGAACAGCAGCAGGTCGGCGGCGCGGCCGGGGCCGATCACGCGCTGCAGCGTCCAGGAGACGCCCGAGTCGGCGGTCAGCGCGACCCCGGCGAAGGACGTGTTGAACCGCGCGGTGTCCGCGACGATCCGGTAGTCGGCGGCGAGCGCGAAGCCGAGTCCCGCACCGGCCGCGACGCCGTTGACGCCCGCGACGACCGGCTTGGCCATTCCGGTGAGCGCGCGCAGGACGGGGTTGTAGTG
Organism: Streptomyces sp. NPDC054047; assembly: GCF_055585065.1. Taxonomy (NCBI): domain Bacteria; kingdom Bacillati; phylum Actinomycetota; class Actinomycetes; order Kitasatosporales; family Streptomycetaceae; genus Streptomyces; species Streptomyces sp. NPDC054047. The sequence continues at coordinate 97,113 of NZ_JBVJKV010000008.1, forward strand.
CTCCCGCACCGTGCTCATCGTCTGTCCGGTGCCCGCCGCGCGGTCCGCCATGAGGGAACCCACGTGTTCTTTCAGGTCCTGTCCCACACAGAAGGCGCGCCCGGTCGCGGTGAGCAGGACGGCGCGGACCGCGGGGTCCGACTCGGCCGACCGCACCGCCTCCCGCAGAGCGACCTTGGCCTCGACGTTCATCGCGTTCATCGCCTCGGGGCGGTTGAGCGTGATGGTCGCGAGCCCGTCGCTCACCTCGTAGAGCACGGTGTCGGCCATGGTGAATCCCCTCCAGTGGTCCTGCGCCGGTCATCTTTGTCCGAGCCCAGCATGACGGAGATCATCGGGCTCCGACATGAGGGGAGATATGTGACCTGCGTCAAAGAATTCCTGGGCCTGGGGGCGTAAGAGGCGGCGCAGTATCGCAGCCACATCGCCGAATTGAGTGGTTTTGCGGGCGCGCGTTGCGCAAGCGATGCAGACCGATGTTGGTCATCGGGTCCTGCCATGCGGGATAATGGCCTGGAAGCAATGTGTTCGATGCCGGTGACACCTGGGTTGTCGGCTGCGATGAGCTGGTTTCAGGAAGGGGAACGAGCATGGCGGCCATGAAGCCGCGGACGGGCGACGGCCCGCTCGAGGTGACCAAGGAGGGGCGGGGCATCGTCATGCGCGTTCCGCTCGAAGGCGGCGGACGACTTGTCGTCGAACTGACTCCGGACGAGGCCGATGCACTCGGCGACGCCCTGAAGAAGGTCGTCGGCTGACGCGGAAGCGCCCACACTTTTTCACTGCCCCGGCATCGTAAAGACATGCCGGGGCAGTGCTATGTCCGGGGTGCCCGCGGGGCCGGGGCGCACGCGGCGGTCAGCGTTTGACGGCGCAGAGCAGCCCGTCGCCCACCGGGAGCAACGACGGCATCAGGTCCTGGCTCTCGCGCACGGTGCGCAGCAGGTCACGAATGTGCAGCACGTCGGCGGGCTGCGGACCGGAGTCGACGGTCCGGCCGTCGGCGAAGACGCCCTCGAAGCAGACGAGCCCGCCGGGGCGCAGCAGGCGCAACGATTCAGCGAGGTAGTCCAGGTACTCCGTGCGGTCGCCGTCACAGAACACGAGGTCGTAGCCACCGTCCGCGAGCCGCGGCAGTACGTCGAGTGCGCGGCCGGGGATGAAGCGCGCGCGGTTGCCGGCGAACCCGGCGGCGCGGAAGGCCTCGCGGGCGAACTGCTGGCGGTCGGGCTCGGGGTCGACGGTGGTCAGGACGCCGTCGGGCCGCATCCCGTGCAGCAGATGGAGCCCGGACACGCCCGTGCCCGTCCCGATCTCGGCGACGGCCTTGGCGTCCGCCGTGGCGGCCAGCATGCGCAGCGCGGCGCCGGTACCGGGAGACACCGAGGGCAGGCTCGCGTCCAGGGCCCGGTCACGGGCCCAGCGTGTGGCCTCGTCCTCGGCGACAAAGGCGTCGGCGAACGCCCAGCTCGTCTGCCGGTTGCCGGTAATGGCCCTCTCCTGTCCCCGTGGATGCCTGGCCGTGACTGTATCCGTTGGGGGTGGGAACCCGCAGATGGGACCGGGCGTTTAGTAGGGGTAGGCAGACGCCGGGGGTAACGAATGGATCAAGACTGGCTGCGGGCCCTTCGACCAGGCAGGACAGCTGGCAGGAAGCCCGTACCAAATTCCAGTAAAAACGCTTATCCGGAGCTAACGGGCGAGGTGGTTATGGTAGGGGCTCCACTGGACACCACCAGAGCCGACAGGGGAGGTGCGGCTGCGTCCGCGGATCGGGGAGGAGCGCTGAGGCGCTTTCTCGGGTTGGCGGGTGAGCCGAAATCCGTGACCGACACCGCTGACCGATTCCACACCGCCAGCTCCGCTCAGACCGCGACCTTTGCCGCTGATGCGGAATCGCAGGCGTGGACTCCGCCCACCTGGGAGGAGATCGTCAGCACGCACAGCGGACGGGTCTATCGCCTGGCGTACCGCCTCACCGGCAATCAGCACGACGCCGAGGACCTCACGCAAGAGGTCTTCGTCCGTGTCTTCCGGTCCCTGTCGACGTACACGCCCGGCACCTTCGAGGGCTGGCTGCACCGCATCACCACGAACCTCTTCCTGGACATGGTGCGCCGCAAGCAGCGCATCCGCTTCGACGCCCTCGGCGACGACGCGGCCGAGCGCCTCCCCAGCCGCGAGCCCTCCCCGCAGCAGGTCTTCAACGACACGCACTTCGACGCGGACGTGCAGCAGGCGCTCGACACCCTCGCTCCCGAGTTCCGTGCCGCGGTGGTCCTGTGCGACATCGAAGGTCTCTCGTACGAGGAGATCGCCGCGACCCTGGGCGTCAAGCTGGGCACGGTCCGCAGCCGTATCCACCGTGGCCGCTCGCAGTTGCGCAAGGCCCTTCAGCACCGGTCGCCCGAAGCCCGCGCCGAGCGCCGCTCGCTCGCAGGAGCCGTGGCGCTGGGAGGAGGGGGCGCGACCGCGTGAGTGGATCACGGTCGAATCCTGCCGAGCGGCATCTGGCCGAGCAGCATCTGGGGGACCGACTCGCCGCCCTGGTGGACGGTGAGTTGGGCCATGACGCGCGTGAGCGGGTCCTCGCTCATCTCGCGACCTGTCCGAAGTGCAAGACCGAGGCCGACGCGCAGCGCCGGCTCAAGAGTGTTTTCGCGGAGGTGGCCCCGCCTCCTCCCTCCGAGAGTTTCCTGGCGCGCCTTCAAGGCCTTCCCGGCGGCGGCAGCGAGCCCCCCTCCGGTCCCGGACGCCCCGGAAGCGGCGGCTTCGCCACCGCCGACACCGAGTCAGGGCTGCCCCCCACCGGAATCTTCGGCGTGAAACCCGAGACCTTCGGCTATGCGCCGTCGGGTACCCATGCCGCGGTGCTGCCGAGCACGGGGCGCGGTTTCCGCATCCATGACGAGAGCCGGCACGACGTCGGTCGTCACGAGGCCGAGCGTTCGCTGTGGCTGGGGCGGCGGTTCGCCTTCGCCGCCGCCGGTGCGGTGTCGCTGGCCGCGATAGCGCTGGGCGGTGTCACGACGGGCATTCCCGCCGACCCCGGTGAGCCGCGCGCGGGCGCGGGCAGCAGCAACAGCACGGGCAGTGGCAACGGCTCGGGCAGCGGCAACAGCAACGCGTCGCCGATGCGTTCGCAGGGTTCGGGTGTCACCACGGCTCCCGACTCCGTCCGCCGCCGCGGCGGCGGGCCGCTCACCGTGCAGGGCCAGCGGCCTGGCGTCCTCGCGGCGCCGGTCGCGCCGACCCAGGCGACCGGTCCCCTGCTGCCCGGGGTGCCCGTGCGGGGCCCTCGCATCCAGCAGCCCGAGCCCGTGTCCGCCCGGCACGAGGTGACGGCGCCGATGCTGACCGGCGCGGCGATCATGTCTCCTCTGATACGTCCGGTCTCTCCCGTGACACCCGCGGGCACGTCCCCGGTCGGCGCCGTGTCGACTCCGGGCGGCGTGGCTTCGGGCGGCGGGGCGGACCCGAAGCGCACCGCGGCGTCCTCGCCCGTCGAGGGCGCGCTGCAGGGGACCGCGCGGATCCGCTGACGTGCTCTGCGCTTCGGCGCGGGAACCTGGTTGAATCCTGGGTGGGCCGTGCCTGCCCGAGGCTTGTGGCGGGCGCGGAGTTGAGCACGTGATCGGCGTCCGCCGTAGGCCAGGTGTGGGGAGAGCATGGACGAGGGCAAGCCCACGAAGGCGAAGTGGTGGAGCCGCCCCAGGTCGGCGTCCGCGCCTGACGGAACTGGGGCGGAGCGGGGCGGCCCCGACGGGGAGATAGGCACCACCGGGGAGACCGGAGGAGCGGAGGACGCGTCCGGCGACTTCACCTTGGCGGCGGCAACCCCACCCGAGACAACCTCAGAGCCCCGCCGGCCTGCCGTCGGCTCCACCGAGGTGCCGTCACCCGCAGCCGTGCCCCCCTCCGCTGAGGTGCCGTCACCTGCACCCGCGCCCCCCTCCGCTGAGGTGCCTCCGCCCGCAGCCGTGCCCCCCTCCGCCGAGGTGCCGTCACCTGCACCCGCGCCCAGCTCCGCCGCGGTGCCGTCCCCCGCACCCGCACCCGCACCCGCGTCCGACGCCGCCCTCGGTAGCCCGGCCCCTGGTGACCCTGCCGCAGGTGGCCCCGCTCCGGGGAGCCTTGCTCCGGTCGATCCGGCCCCCGCCGACCGCCCCCGCCCGCTGCACGACCCCGATCCGTACAGCACGCCGCCCTACGGCGAGCCGGGGCCCTGGGCCCCCGCCCCGCCCGTGCAGCACCCGGCGACCACCCCGGCGCACGGCACGCAGCTCCCGGCCGCGGACCACAGCGGAACCCCGCCCCACGGCACCCCCGGCCCGGCTCCGGCCCACGGCACCCCGCACCCTCTGCCCCCGCAGGCCCACTCGGCCCAGCCCCCGCAGCCCGCACCCCAGCCTCAGTCCTACCCGGCCCCACAGCCGCAGCAGGCGCACCAGCAGCCCTCTCCACAGGTCCAGCCCCACCAGCAGGCCGCCGGGCCTCCACGTCAGCCCTACGACCCCTGGAACGCCCCCCTCCAGCAGAGCGGTGCCGTTCCCGTCGACAGGGAGAAGGAGCGGAAGCGGACGCGGCGGATCATCCTGGTCGGGATCACCGTCATCACCCTCGTGGCCGGTGGCATCGGCGGAGCCCTCGGCGCCTACCTGGAGCGGAACGCCGGTGTCTCGGACATCGAGCTGCCGCAGGCGGACTCGCAGGGCAAGGACCGCGCCAAGGACAGCGTCGCCGGGATCGCGGCGAGGTCGCTGCCCGGCGTGGTGACCCTGCACGTCAGTGGCGACGACGCACAGGGCACCGGCACCGGCTTCGTGCTCGACGGCAAGGGCCACATCCTCACCAACAACCACGTGGTCGAGCCCGCCGGGACCGGCGGCGAGATATCGGTGACCTTCAGCGGCGGCGAGAGCGCCAAGGCGGAGGTCATCGGACGCGACTCCGGGTACGACCTCGCCGTGGTCAAGGTCTCCGGCGTGCGCGGACTCAAGCCGCTGCCTCTCGGCAACTCCGAGAACGTCCAGGTGGGCGACCCCGTGGTGGCCATAGGCGCCCCGTTCGACCTGGAGAACACCGTCACCTCCGGCATCATCAGCGCCAAGGAGCGCCCCATCACCGCGGGCGGCGAGAAGGGCGACGGCAGCGACGTCAGCTACGTCGACGCACTCCAGACCGACGCACCCATCAACCCGGGCAACTCCGGCGGCCCGCTGGTCGACTCCGACGCCCGCGTCATCGGCATCAACAGCGCCATCCGCTCCGCCGACGACAGCTCGGCGCCCGGCGGCGGCCAGGCGGGCTCCATCGGCCTCGGCTTCGCCATCCCCATCAACCAGGGCAAGCGCGTCGCCGAAGAGCTGATCAACACCGGCAAGGCCACGCACCCTGTGATAGGCGTCACGCTCGACATGGAGTACACGGGCGACGGCGCCCGCGTCGGCGAGAAGGGCAAGGACGGCGGCCCCGCCGTGAACGAGGGCGGCCCCGGCGACCGTGCCGGGATCAAGCCGGGCGACGTCATCACCGCGGTGGACGGCCGGCGCATCCACTCCGGGGACGAGCTCATCGTCAAGATCCGCGCCCACCGCCCGAAGGACCGCCTCGAATTGACGCTCCAGCGCGCGGGAAAGGACCGGAAAGTGACGCTCGTGCTCGGAGCGTCGGACGGCAGCTGATCCACGTCTGTCGCCCAGCGGCTACCGGACGGACAGGAACGCCGGGTACCGTGGACCCGGTCCGGATGGCAAGGAGCTCAAGGTGTTCTCAGACATTGGCCCGCTCGAGGTAGTGGCGCTGATCATCCTCGCCGTGCTCGTTTTCGGCCCGGACAAGCTGCCCAAGCTGATTCAGGACGCCTCGCGGACCATCCGTAAGATCCGCGAATTCTCGGACAGCGCCAAGGCGGATATCCGCAGTGAACTCGGCCCGGAATTCAAGGACTTCGAGTTCGAGGACCTGAATCCGAAGACCTTCATCCGCAAGCAGCTCGACAACGACGAGCTGGGCCTGAAGGAAATCCGCAACGGCTTCGACCTCAAGAAGGAGATGGCCGAGGTCACGGACGCCGTGCACGGGCGCGAGAGTGAATCCGCCGAGGGCTCGGACAGCGGGTCGGGCGCCACCGGCGGCCGCATCGACATGGCCAAGAAGGACGGCCGCATCGACATGGAGAAGAACCCCGAGAAGGCCGCGCCCGCCGACCACCCGCCGTTCGACGCGGACGCCACCTGACCTCCTCGGAGGCACCCGCCGCAGGCGCCTGAGCACGTCCCGGGGTACTCCCTTTGAGACACCCGTCCGCCTACCGGTGTCCCAGCTTCCGGAACGGGTGTGGCTATCCTGCCTTGTTGTCCGGCTGAGGACGCCCGAGGGGGGCGGGCCCTGCGGACCGATGAGAACGAGGAGGCGGCCGGGTACATGGAGACGACAAGTCGCGTAGGCGCACAGGCGCCGGCCGCGGACGGCACCGCAGAAGCGATGCCTGCCGCTGCCCGGCGCACGGTCGACAGCTATCTGCTGGCGCCCTTTCCCTGGTACGGCCTGGACGAGGCCTTTACGGGTGAGCGCTGGCTGATGCAGGTCGGCACCGCCGCGGACGGCGCGGTGGAGCACGGCTCCATCGGGCACGGCGATGAGCCGTCGGTACGGAGTGACGGGCCCTTCGGGAACAGCGACAAGGAGCGCTTCGCCGTCGTGGTGACCGTCGCGGCCAACCCGGTGCGACGCAGCCCGGACGGCACGGGCCTTCTTGAGGCGACCTCGGTGTCGTCCGCGGCCTGGCTCGCCGGAGTGGGGCTGCTGTCCTTCACCTGGCCCAACCAGATGGACCACAGCCTGCGTGACGACTGGCTGGACCAGCAGACCGAGACGGCCTGGGTCCTCGCGGACGATCTTCAGGGCGACGACTGGTCGACGCTCTCGCTCCCGGTGGACGGGGTGCCGACCTCGTTCCACTACCGCGAGTCCGAGTTCGGCTGGGTGCTGGCCGGCTCCACCGAGCAGGGCGTCCACCTGGGCGCCTACGGGCGCGGCATGAGCGCGTACGGCCTGGGCTTCTCCGGGGTCAAGGACATCCACGAGTACGCCTCCTAGCGCCTCCCACTCGCACGTACGCCGATGGGGGCGCCGCTCACGAAGAGCGGCGCCCCCATCGGCGTACGGCAGGGAAGGCTCAGAACTTGTTGCGCGGGGTGATCCCCAGGGTCATGCCCGCGAGGCCGCGCTGGCGGCCGCCCAGCTTGCCCGCGATCGTGCGCAGCGCCGACCCTGCCGGGGAGTCCGGGTCCGTCAGGACGACCGGCTTGCCCTCGTCGCCGCCCTCGCGCAGGCGGACGTCGATCGGGATGGAGCCGAGGACCGGGACGTTGGCGCCGGTGGTCTTCGTGAGGCCCTCGGCGACGCGCTGGCCGCCGCCCGTGCCGAAGACGTCGACCATCTCGCCGCAGTGCGGGCAGGGCAGGCCCGCCATGTTCTCGACGACGCCGACGATCTTCTGGTGAGTCTGCACCGCGATGGAGCCCGCGCGCTCGGCGACCTCGGCCGCGGCCTGCTGGGGCGTCGTCACGACGAGGATCTCGGCGTTCGGGACCAGCTGGGCCACGGAGATCGCGATGTCGCCGGTGCCCGGGGGCAGGTCGAGGAGCAGGACGTCCAGGTCGCCCCAGAAGACGTCCGCGAGGAACTGCTGGAGGGCACGGTGGAGCATCGGGCCGCGCCACACGACCGGGGCGTTGCCCGGCGTGAACATGCCGATCGAGATGACCTTCACGCCGTGCGCCGACGGCGGCATGATCATGTCCTCGACCTGGGTGGGCTTGCCGTCGGCGCCCAGCATCCGGGGCACGGAGTGGCCGTAGATGTCCGCGTCCACGACGCCGACCTTCAGGCCGTCCGCCGCCATCGCGGCCGCGAGGTTCACCGTCACCGAGGACTTGCCGACGCCGCCCTTGCCGGACGCGACGGCGTAGACACGGGTCAGCGAGCCGGGCTTGGCGAAGGGCACCTCGCGCTCGGCGGTGCCGCCGCGCAGTGCGCTCGCCAGCTCCTTGCGCTGCTCGTCGCTCATCACGTCGAGGGTGACGTCGACGTGCGTGACGCCCTCGACGGCGGCGACCGCGTCGGTCACGTTCTTCGTGATGGTCTCGCGCATCGGGCACCCGGAGACCGTGAGGTACACGGTGACCGCTACCACCCCATCAGGGGAGATATCTACCGATTTGACCATCCCCAACTCGGTGATCGGTCGGTGGATCTCGGGGTCGTTCACCGTCGCCAGTGCTTCACGCACCGCGTCTTCCGTAGCCATACGACCGATAGTACGGCGCGGTAACCCTGCCCCGGAAAGGGCCGTCAACGGTCGCCTACATCACGCCCGCCGCTCTCCTCGGACGGGAATACCACGCGGCTCCCCTTCCGCTGCTCCTCCAGCTCCTTGACCAGGTCCTGGAGCTCCGAACGGATCCAGTCGCGGGTGGCCACCTCGCCCAGGCCCATGCGCAGCGAGGCGATCTCACGGCTGAGATATTCGGTGTCCGCGATGGAGCGCTCGTTCTGTTTGCGGTCCTGTTCGAGATTGACCCGGTCCCGGTCGTCCTGCCGGTTCTGCGCGAGCAGGATCAGGGGAGCCGCGTAGGACGCCTGCAAGGACAGCGCGAGGGTCAGGAACAGGAACGGGAACGGGTCGAAGCGCAGCGCCTGCGGCGCCCAGACGTTCCAGGCGACCCACACGATGATGGTGATCGTCATCCAGACGATGAAGCGCCCGGTGCCCAGGAACCGCGCGATCCGCTCCGAGAGCCGCCCGAAGGCCTCGGGGTCGTACTCCGGAAGCAGCTTGCGGCGCGGCGGCCGCGGCTGGTCGAGCCGGAAGCGCGGAGCGGTCCGCGGCTCGACGCGGCTGTCCCGCTCCCGGTCAGCCGGCGCCATGAGGTGTTCCCTCCTCCTGGTGGAACTCGGTCTCGCGCCAGTCGTCCGGCAGCATGTGGTCGAGCACGTCGTCGACGGTGACCGCACCGAGCAGCGAGCCGCCCTCGTCGACCACGGGGGCCGCCACCATGTCGTACGTGGCGAAGAACCCGGCGACCTGAGGCAGCGCGGTCTGCGGCAGCAACGTCTGCAGATCGTCGTCGAGGATCGAGCTGACCAGCGTGAACGGCGGATCGCGCAGCAGCCGCTGGAAGTGCACGGTGCCCAGGTACTTGCCCGTCGGCGTCTCGTCCGGCGGACGGCACACGTAGACCTGCGCGGCGAGCGCGGGGGAGAGGTCCTGCTGGCGCACCCGCGCCAGGGCGTCGGCGACCGTCGCGTCGGGCCGCAGCACGATCGGCTCGGTCGTCATCAGACCGCCGGCGGTGCGCTCCTCGTACGCCATCAGGCGCCGCACGTCGGCGGCGTCGTCCGGCTGCATCAGGGTGAGGAGGCGCTCCTTGTCGTCCTCGGGCAGCTCGGCGAGCAGGTCGGCGGCGTCGTCCGGGTCCATCGCCTCCAGGACGTCGGCCGCGCGCTCCTCCTTGAGCTTGCCGAGGATCTCGATCTGGTCGTCCTCGGGGAGCTCTTCGAGGACGTCGGCCAGCCGGTCGTCGTCGAGCGCGGCCGCCACCTCGGCCCGCCGCTTGGGCGAGAGGTGGTGCAGCACGTTGGCGAGGTCGGCGGGGCGCAGCTGCTCGAAGGTGGCGAGCAAACTCTCGGCGCCCTGCCCGTGCTCCTCCAGCGAGAAGCCGTCGACGGCCGACCACTCGACGGTGAGCGTCTCGCCCTTGCGCCGGAAGGTGCCGCCCTTGCCCTTGCGTACGAAGATGCGGTCGATCTCCCAGTCGCGGCGGGCCGGCAGCTGCTGCACCGACACGTCGAGGACCGTCACCTCCTCGTCCGACTCCACGAGCCTGACCCGCCGGTCGAGCATCTCGCCGAGCACGAGCCGCTCGGTGGGCCGCTGCTCGAAGCGCCGCACGTTCAGTACGCCGGTGGTGATGACCTGGCCCGTCTCGATGCCGGTCACCCGGGTCATGGGCAGGAAGATGCGGCGCCGCGTGGACAGCTCGACGACGAGGCCGAGCAGCCGGGGAGGCCTGCGCTGCACCCGGAGCGTCGCCACCAGGTCGCGCACCCGGCCGACCTGGTCGCCGTTCGGGTCGAAGACGGCGGTACCCGCCAGATGCGAGACGAAGACCCGGGAGGCGGTTGCCGCCATCTCGCGTGCCTCCCTTGCTCATAGCGTGCTCGTAGCGTTTTTTGTGCCGTTCTGTCGGGCAATGCGGGCTTCAGGCTAGCCCGTCCCGGTCGGATACGCCCCGGCGGAGCGTCCGGCCCCACTGGCGACGATCCACCTAGTCAGCACGGGTACGCTGCCGTACTGCCGTAGCCGTAGCCGTCGTCCCCACGAGAGGCAGCGCCCCCTGTGTCACTCATTCCCCCGGTCCGCCGTACCCGCAGGACGGCACTCGTGAGCGCGGTGTGCGCGGGGCTCGTCCTGGGGGTCGCCGGTCTCACCGGGTGCAGCGGTGAAGAAGAGGATCCGGACGCAGGAACGAACGGCATCGGGAAACTCTCCGCCGCCAAGATCCAGAGTAAGTCACGCGCGGCGGCCGACGCCGCGCCCGCGGTGCGGCTCTCGGGCACGCTGGTCAGCAAGGGCCACACGTACAAGCTCGACATGCGCCTGAAGGACGAGGGCGGCATCGGCTCGGTGACCTCCAAGGGCGAGACGTTCCAGCTGCTGCGCGTCGGCAAGGAGCTCTTCCTGAAGGCCGACTCCGCCTTCTGGACCCACGAGGACGCCAAGGGCGGCGAGAAGCCCGGCAAGGCGGACGAGGGCGCCGCGGCCAAGCTCGACGGCAAGTACGTGAAGGTCCCCCAGGAGGACGCCTCCTACCAGCAGCTGAGCGGCTTCACCGACAAGGACGTCCTCCTGGAGGGCATGCTCACCCTGCACGGCAAGCTCGCCACCGGCGAGCGCGGCACGACGTCGGGCAACCCCAGCATCGAGATCACCGGCGACAAGGGCGCGGGCGGCACCCTGGACGTCTCCCTGAAGGGCAAGCCCTACCCGCTGAGCCTGGAGCGCGCGGGCGACGCGGGCACGCTCCGACTCAGCGACTGGGGCAGGGACTTCCCGCTCAGCGAGCCGGAAAAGGAAGAGATGGTGGACTACGGAGAGCAGCTGCCGCAGTCCTGAGGGCGCGCGGACGCGCTAGGCGCGCCGCTTCTTGCGCTTGAACAGCAGCCGGGGCAGCGCATCGGGCACCGGCTGCCGGGTGGTCGCCCCGGTCGGCAGCGGCGGGGCCGCGAGGGAGCCGTCGGGCAGGTCGGTGATCGTGTCCTGCGGGGTGAGCCGGACGACCCGGCATTCGTCGGCCCAGCGCTGCGGCATCAGCTCGCCGTCGGGCGCGTTCAGCCGCTTGCCCTTGAGCTCGGCGACGGCCGCCTCCCACGCGTCGGAGCGCGGCGCGAGCTCGGTCACCAGAGCCGTCCAGGCGATGAGCCGGCCGCCCTTGTCCTTGCTGCGTACGGTCACTTCGGCGGTGCCGCCGTCCACGAGCCCCGGCAGCGGCTGCTCACCGGGGCCGTCGCCGACGAGGTGCGCCGCGCCCTCGTGCCAGACGTGCCACAGGGCGCGGGCCGGTTCTTCGCCGCGCACCCAGATGAGGCCCGACTTCTTGGTGGCCTCTTCCAGGAGGGCCTGGGCGAGCAGCGATTCTGTCATGCGCGCAGCCTACCGAGTGGGGTGCTAGAGCCAGCCGTTGCGCTTGAGGGTGCGGTGGATGGCGTAGCAGACGCCGCCGATGAGGCCGAGCACCATCGGGTAGCCGAACCGCCAGTGCAGCTCGGGCATGTGGTCGAAGTTCATGCCGTAGACCCCGCAGACCGCCGTCGGCACGGCGATGATCGCCGCCCAGGAGGTGATCTTGCGCATGTCCTCGTTCTGCGCGACCGCGGCCTGCGCGAGGTTGGCCTGGAGGATCGAGTTGAGCAGTTCGTCGAAGCCGACGACCTGCTCCTGGACGCGGGCCAGGTGGTCGGCGACGTCACGGAAGTACTTCTGGATGTCCGGGTCGACCAGCCGCATCGGCCGCTCGCTCAGCAGCAGCATGGGCCGGAGCAGCGGCGAGACGGCCCGCTTGAACTCCAGGACCTCACGCTTGAGCTGATAGATCCGACCGGCGTCGACACCGCGCGCGGTGCCCTTGCCCTTGCTCGGCGCGGAGAACACCTCGGTCTCCACCTCGTCGATGTCGTCCTGCATGGCGTCGGCCACCGCGAGATAGCCGTCGACCACGTGGTCGGCGATGGTGTGCAGGACCGCGGAGGGGCCTTTGGCGAGCAGCTCGGGCTCCTCCTGGAGCCGGCGCCGCAGGGCGCGCAGCGAGCCGTGGCCGCCGTGCCGCACGGTGATGAAGAAGTCCCGCCCGGTGAAGCACATCACCTCGCCGGTCTCCACGATCTCGCTGGTGGCGGTGAGTTCGGCGTGCTCGACGTAGTGGATGGTCTTGAAGACCGTGAAGAGCGTGTCGTCGTAGCGCTCCAGCTTGGGCCGCTGGTGGGCGTGGACCGCGTCCTCGACGGCGAGGGGGTGCAGCCCGAACTCGGCGGCGATACCGGCGAATTCGGCCTCGGTCGGCTCGTGCAGACCGATCCAGGCGAAGCCGCCGTCGCGCCGCACCTGGAGCATCGCCTCGTGCGGCGTGAGGGTGTCGTCGCAGGCCGCGCGCCGGCCGTCGCGGTAGACGGCGCAGTCGACGACGGCGGAGGCGGCGGTGGGGTCGCGCGTGGTGTCGTACGAGCTGTAGGCGCTGCCGTCCTTGCGGAGCGAGGGGCGGACGGCGGCGCGAAGGTCACGGATCATCGACATGGGCAGGCTCCTTTGACGGAGGCCGCCGGCGGCGGGTGGAACTACCCGGAATGGGGACGTCCTGCTGAGGATGTTTGGCACGTCCACAAAGCGGGGAGCACCGCACCATCGCGGTGGCAGCTTCGCTACTGACTCAGATCAGATAACTCAGAGAGATCAGGTGGAAACGAAGTGCTCTTCCGTCGCACGCGAGCACGGGGAGTGCGGGCGCACAGTGGCAGCTACAGAGCTGCGTGAGGTGTCAGACGGAAGAACGGGTGGTACTGCACGGTCGACTTCGATCCATGGCAGCCCCACCTCCTCCGGCCGGTCCCCCGTAGGGGAAGTCCCAAGCGCGTAGCGCGCGAAGTCATCTGCCCGGGCTTGAAAGCGCGCTCTGCGTGCTGCCCGGAACCAGCGGCCAACACTATCAGCCGACTGAAGTGTCAAGCCCCGCCTTTACCCGCCACTGACGAGTTCTATGCTCGCGACATGGCTGATGTTCTTGCTCTGGTCGAAGCCCGTCTCCGCACTGGCCTCGGTGAACCGGACGCCCGCGCCGCGGTGACCTTCCTCGGCACCGACCGCGTCGAAGTGCTGCGATTCACGGACGGGGACGTGGTCAGGTACGCCACCCTCGGCATGTCGTCCCAGCCGATGGCCGACCCCACCGCCCCGCTGGCCGACCCGGTCAAGGGCCCGCGCGCGGAGCTGATCCTGTCGGTGCGGGGCGGGGTCGCCGACACGGACAAGGTGCTGCGCCCCCTCGCCGTGCTGGCCGCGTCGCCCCAGGTCGAGGGGCTGATCGTGGCCCCAGGCGCCTCGCTCGACGTGGGTGAACCGCTGTGGCCCGGCGCGCAGTTCACGTCGGTCCTCGTCGCGGAGCCGGGCGGTCTGGTGGAGGACCTGGAGCTCGACGAACCGATGGAGCCCGTCCGGTTCCTGCCGCTGCTGCCCATGACGCCGAACGAGGGCGCGTGGAAGCGGGTGCACGGCGCGCAGGCCCTCCAGGAGCGGTGGCTGACCAGCGGAACGGACCTGCGCGATCCGCTGCGCAAGTCCGTGTCCCTGGACTGAACCGACGTACCGGGTGCGTCAGTTCGCGAAGACGGTGACGCCGTCCTCCGCCGCGTGCTTCGGTTCGAGCTCCGCCGCCTCGTGGGTGAGGGAGTCCTTGCGGACCCAGACCACGACCGCGCCGAGCACCGCCGTGATCGCCGCGACCGCGAACGGGACGTGGATGTCGGTCCACTCCTCGATCTTCGGCGCGAAGAACGGCGCGGCGGCGGCCGCGAACCACCGGACGAAGTTGTAGCCCGCGCTGGCCACCGGGCGCGGCGCGTCCGATACGCCGAGCGCGAGCTCGGTGTAGACGGTGTTGTTCACGCCGATGAAGGCGCCGGACAGGATCGTGCAGACGATGGCGGTGGTGTGGTTGCCGTACCCGAGCACCAGCACGTCCACCGCGAGAAGCACCAGCGAACCGCCGAGCACCTTCAGCGAGCCGAACCTCGCCTGCAGCCGAGGCGCCACGAGCACCGAGAAGACCGCGAGCAGCAGACCCCAGGCGAAGAAGATCGCGCCCGACTTGTACGGGGTCATGTTCAGCACGAACGGCGTGAAGGCCAGGACCGTGAAGAACGTGTAGTTGTAGAAGAACGCGGAGGCTGCGGCCGACGCGAGGCCGCCGTGGCCGAGCGCCTTGATCGGGGCGAGCAGTGAGGTCTTCCGCGCGGGCTTCGGCTGCTCCTTCAGGAACGCCGTGATGCACAGGAACCCGACGGCCATGAGGACCGCGGTGCCGAAGAACGGGTAGCGCCAGCTCGCGTTGCCGAGCACCGCGCCGAGCAGCGGCCCGCACGCCATGCCCAGGCCGAGCGCCGACTCGTAGAGCAGGATCGCGGCGGCGCTGCCGCCCGCCGCCGCGCCGACGATGACCGCCAGGGCGGTCGACACGAAGAGCGCGTTGCCGAGCCCCCATCCCGCGCGGAACCCGACCAGCTCGCCGACCGAGCCCGAGGTGCCCGCGAGCCCCGCGAAGACCACGACGAGCGCGAGGCCCAGGAGCAGGGTCTTCTTGCCGCCGATCCGGCTGGAGACGAAGCCGGTCACCAGCATCGCGACGGCGGTGATCAGGAAGTACGAGGTGAAGAGCAGGGAGACCTGACTGGCGGAGGCGTCCAGGCCCTTGGCGATGGAGGGGAGGATCGGGTCGACGAGCCCGATGCCCATGAAGGCGACGACCGACGCGCCCGCGGTGGCCCAGACGGCCTTCGGCTGCCGCAGCAGACTGGTCGCCCCCTCGTCGAACGGATCCCCTTCGGCGGGGCCTCCTGTGCTGCTGTTCATGCCTGCTCCTTAGCGGCTTCCGTCGAGATCGTTGACGTATACACATATTAGTTAGCCAGCCTAAAAGATGCAAGCTACATCTAGTTTTGCCTGGTGACGGCGCCACCGGACGGGTGATCGTCCTTGACGGAGCGACGACCGGGGAGGACCGTTGGGCGCTATGAGGGGCGAACCCAGTTGCCCGAAGTGTGGTGGCCGGGTCAGGGCTCCCGGTCTCTTTGCCGACTCCTGGCAGTGCGATGTGCACGGGACGGTGCATCCGCTGCAGCCTGTGATCCCGCCCAGCGTCGAGGCCCTCCAAGTCGTGGTGCATCGCGCCCAGGTGCCGGTGTGGATGCCGTGGCCGCTGCCGGTGGGGTGGCTCTTCACGGGCGTGGCCTGCGCGGGCGACGACCGCAGCGGGGGCCGTGCGACCGCCGTGGCCTGCTCGGGGCCCGCGCCGCTCGGCGGCATCGGCGAGCTGGTCCTGATCGCCGAGGAGCTCGGTGTCGGTCTCGGCGCGCGGTACGCGGGCATCGACGGCCCGGACCCCGGCCCGTATCTGAACGTCGAGAAGCCGCCGGTGGCCAAGCTCCTCGCGGCAGGACGGCCCACCCCCATGTGGCATGTGGCGGGCACCCCGGACGACCGCGCGGTCTTCGCGGGCGAGGCGCGCGGGCTGTGGCTGTGGGCGGTGGCGTGGCCGGAGCAGTCGGGGCTCCTGATGTACGACGAGCTGGTGCTGACCGATCTGCGGGACGCGGGCGCCGAGGTGGACCTGCTGCCGTGCGGGGCGCTCTCGCCGCGGATTCTGATGCCGTGAGGGTGCCGGCGCCGATCTTGGGAGTGCCGGGCGGGCCGCTGGTGCCGTGAGGTGAGGGGAGTCTCCTTCGTGGCGGGCGGGGGAGCGTTCGGGCCCCGTTATCCTTGAGCGTCCCCCTCGCGACCGTCCCTCGTGGACTTGTCCGCGTCCGCCCCGTCAGAGCCTGGAGTCCGCGTCGTGCGCATCGACCTGCACACCCACTCCACCGCCTCCGACGGCACGGACACCCCGGCGCAGCTGGTGCGCAACGCCGCCGCGGCCGGGCTCGACGTCGTCGCGCTCACGGACCACGACACCACCCGAGGGCACGCACAGGCCGTCGCGGCCCTCCCCGCGGGCCTCACTCTCGTCACCGGCGCCGAACTCTCCTGCCGCCTCGACGGCGTGGGCCTGCACATGCTGGCCTATCTCTTCGACCCCGAGGAGCCCGAGCTCGCCCGCGAGCGCGAACTCGTGCGCGACGACCGGGTGCCCCGCGCCAAGGCGATGGTCGGCAAGCTCCAGGAGCTCGGCGTCCAGGTCGCCTGGGAGCAGGTCGCGCGCATCGCGGGCGACGGCTCGGTCGGCCGCCCGCACATCGCCGAGGCCCTGGTGGAACTGGGCGTCGTGCCCACCGTCTCGGACGCGTTCACGCCGGACTGGCTCGCCGACGGCGGCCGCGCGTACGCCGAGAAGCACGAACTGGACCCCTTCGACGCGATCCGCCTGGTCAAGGCCGCGGGCGGCGTCACCGTCTTCGCGCACCCGGCGGCCGTCAAGCGCGGCCAGGTCGTGCCCGAGGCGGCGATAGCGGAACTGGCCGCCGCCGGTCTCGACGGCATCGAGGCCGACCACATGGACCACGACCCGGCCACGCGCACGCGCCTGCACGGTCTCGCCGCGGACCTCGGCCTGCTGGCCACGGGGTCGAGCGACTACCACGGCAGCCGCAAGACCTGTGTGCTCGGGGAGTTCACCACCGACCCCGAGATCTACGGCGAGATCACCCGCCGTGCGACCGGGGCGTTCCCGGTGCCGGGCGCGGGCGGACGCCCCGCCGCGTAACGCGGCTCCGCCCCACCTTTTCCGCCGCCGTCGCGCGGCACTTTCGTACGACTCACCGCAAGGCCATCACTGTGTTCGACGTCGCCGTCTTCGGATCCCTCTTTCTCACCCTTTTTGTGATCATGGACCCTCCCGGGATCACCCCGATCTTCCTCGGACTCACCTCCGGCCGCCCCGCCAAGGTGCAGAAGAAGATGGCCTTCCAGGCCGTGTGCGTCGCCTTCGGCGTGATCGCGGTCTTCGGGCTCCTGGGCCATCAGATCCTCGACTACCTGCATGTCTCCGTCCCGGCGCTGATGATCGCGGGCGGGCTGCTGCTCCTGCTGATCGCGCTCGACCTGCTCACCGGCAAGACGGACGAGCCGAAGCAGACCAAGGACGTCAACGTCGCCCTGGTGCCGCTCGGCATGCCGCTGCTCGCGGGGCCCGGCGCGATCGTCTCCGTCATCCTGGCCGTCCAGGACGCCGACAGCGTCGGCTCGCAGATCTCCGTGTGGGCGGCCATCGTGGCGATGCACGTCGTGCTGTGGCTGGTGATGCGCTACTCGCTGCTGATCATCCGGGTCATCAAGGACGGCGGCGTGGTCCTGGTGACGCGGCTCGCGGGCATGATGCTCTCCGCGATCGCCGTGCAGCAGATCATCAACGGCGTGACGCAGGTGATCAACGGCGGCTAGGCGGACGGCGCGAAGGCCGCCGGGCATGCCAAGGGCCCCCGTACCAAAGGTGTACGGGGGCCCTTCAACCTGTTCAGCTCGTACGTCTCAACCGGTGCTGCGTCTCAACACTGTGCGTTACGAGGCCGGCGATTCGGCCGGTCGGATATAGATGCGCTGGCCGATCGCTGCGGCCTGCTGCACGATCCGATTGACGGAGGCGGCGTCTACGACGGTCCGGTCCACGGCGGCGCCGTCGACGTCGTCGAGTCGCATGATTTCGAAGCGCATATGGCTTCTCCCTTCGTCTGGTCATCCTCCTGAAGGAGAACTACTGGTGTTGTGGTCCCCGGGACAGCTGTGTCCTGCGTTCCATACGGGTACAACGAGTTGCCCCCAGCAAACATTCCCTACGCTAAGGAAATTTTTCGACAGACTAATTACTCACGAGTAGCGAGACCGGTTGTGTTCGCTGCGTGACCAACGGGACAATGAGTTCCAATGAACGACGAGATCGACATCAGCGCCCAGCTGGAGCGCACCAACGGACTCCTCGAGCGCGTGCTCGCCGAGGTGGCGAAGACTCCGTCCACGCACGCGATCTTCGTCGACGCCGGGTATGTGTACGCGGCCGCGGGACGGCTCGCCGTCGGCACGGAGGACCGGCGGTCCTTCGACCTGGACGCGGAAGGGCTGATCGAGGCGTTCATCGACAAGGCGCGCACGATCTTCGCGGACAGCCGTCTGCTGCGCGTCTACTGGTACGACGGCGCGCGGCGCCGCATCCACACGGTGGAGCAGCAGTCCATCGCGGAGCTCCCCGACGTCAAGGTCCGCCTGGGCAACCTGAACGCGAACAACCAGCAGAAGGGCGTGGACTCCCTCATCCGGACGGATCTGGAGTCACTGGCCCGGCACCGCGCGATCAGCGACGCGGCCCTGGTCGGGGGCGACGAGGACCTGGTGTCGGCGGTGGAGGCGGCGCAGGGGTACGGCGCGCGGGTGCATCTGTGGGGCATCGAGGCGGCCGAGGGCAGCCGCAACCAGGCGGAGCCGCTGCTGTGGGAGGTCGACAGCCAGCGCACGTTCGACCTCGAGTTCTTCAAGCCGTACGTGTCCCGGCGCACCGCCATGTCGTACGAGGCGGCCGGCACGCCGCGGCCCTCGCGCGAGGACGTGCGGTTCGTGGGCGCGCAGGTCGCCGCGAAGTGGCTGGCCGAGCGGGGGCGCACGGCGCTGGTGGACCTGCTGCCGGGCCATCCCTACCTGCCGGGGTCGGTGGACCAGGAGCTGCTGGTGGAGGCCGAGAAGCTCCTGTCGTACTCGCTGCGGGGGCAGTCGGATCTGCGGCGGGCGCTGCGGGACGGCTTCTGGGAGAACCTGCAGACGCGGTACTAGCGGGGGCGGGGTGGGGCGGGGTGCGGGCGCGGGGGATCTTCGCTAGGAGCCGCTGGTGATCCGGTCCCAGAAGGCGATGAGGGCGGCTGCGGTCTCAGCGGGGCAGTCGGTGTTGGGGGAGTGCTCGGCGCCGGTGACGACGGTGCGGTGGGCCCGCAGCCGCTCGGCCATCTCGTCCATCCAGGCGATGGGCCAGGTGTCGTCGCGCTCGCCGGATACGACGTGCTTGGGCAGCGGCGCGGCGGCGAGCTCCGTGACGCGGTCCGGCTCGGCGCAGAGCTGCCTGCCGGTGGCGATGAGCTGGGCGGGGCTGTGCCGCAGCCAGCGCTCGCGCAGTGCGTCGCCGTCGAGGTCGGTCTCCTCGGGCGGATCGAGGGCCTGGATGGCGGCCCAGGCCTCGGCCATGGAGAGCACGGCGAGCGCGTCCGTCAGCATCGTGGCCCGCTCCTGCTGCGAGGGCGAGATGGCGGCGGGGCCGGAGGACAGGAGCGTGAGCGAGGCGAAGGTGGCCTCCGGGGCGGGGACGCGGAGGACGGCGGCGCGGGCGATCTGGCCGCCGAGGGAGTGCCCGAGGAGGTGCGGTGTGCCGCCGACGGCTTCCGCCTGGGCGAGCACGTCCTGGGCCAACTCGTCCTGGGCGTAAGGGAGTTCGTCCTTCTCGGGGCCTTCGCTCTCGTACTGCCCGCGGCCGTCGACGGCGACGGCTCGATACCCGGCATCCGCGACGGGCCGGAGCAGGGCGATGAAGTCCTCCTTGCTCCCGGTGAAGCCGGGGAGCAGCAGGACGGTGCCCTTGGCCTGGCCGGCCGGGCGGGCATCCAGGGCGGCGAAGTCGCCGCGCGCGGTCTGGAGACGACGCGCGTCGACGCCGGGGGGCGGGGTGAAGGTCGGGGGCCTGCTCATGCCTCGAGGCTAGCTGCTGGCTTCCGGGCCGGGTCTTGGGCGGGGGGTTCGGGTGGCAAGTTGAGTGCAGTGGAGTGGGGTGGGGGAGTTGGGGGGAGCGCATGCAGAAGGCCCGGGTCCCCCGTGGGGGCCCGGGCCTTCAGGCGTTGCGCCTCAGTGGAGCGTGTCAGCTCTCCTCGGCCGGCGCGGCCACCGCCTTGCGGGCGCGGCGGCGCGGCTTGGCGACGGCGGCCTCCTCGGCGACGACCGGAGCAGCCTCGGCCGCCTTGCGCGTACGGCGACGCGGCTTGGTCTCCTCCGTCGGCTGAGCGGGAATCTCCGCCTCGACGGTCTCGACGACGGCCTCCGCGGCCTTGCGGGTACGGCGGCGCGGCTTCGTGGCCGGAGCCTCGGCCTCGGCGGCTTCCGCCACCACG
>NZ_JBVJKV010000008.1:117611-447906 GCF_055585065.1 Streptomyces sp. NPDC054047
CTCGACCACGGGCTCGGCGGCCTTGCGCGTACGGCGACGGGGCTTCGTGGCGGGGGCCTCGGCCTCCACGGTCTCCACGGCCTCGACCGTGTCGACGACGGCCTCCGCGGCCTTGCGGGTGCGGCGGCGCGGCTTCGTGGCCGGAGCCTCGGCCTCGGCGGCTTCCGCCACCTCGACCACGGGCTCGGCGGCCTTGCGCGTACGGCGACGGGGCTTCGTGGCGGGGGCCTCGGCCTCCACGGTCTCCACGGCCTCGACCGTGTCGACCACGGCCTCCGCGGCCTTGCGGGTACGGCGGCGCGGCTTGGCGGCAGGTGCGTCGGCCTCGACCACGGCCTCGGTTGCTGCCTCTGCCACCTCGACCACCGGCTCGGCGGCCTTGCGGGTGCGGCGGCGCGGCTTCGTGGCGGGGGCCTCGGCCTCGACCACGGCAGTCTCCACGGCCGACACCGTCTCGACCGACTTGACCGTCTCGACCGCGGCCTCCGCCGCGTCCGAGCCACCGTTCCGCGTCCGGCGACGGCGACGCGGCGTACGCGGCTCCGTCGGCTCGGCCGTCTCAGGGGCGGACACGGCCACAGCCGCGGCGGCGGGCGCAGCGGTCTCGGCGACCGCCACCGCCGGAGCGTCCAGCGGCGTACCCGAACGCGTCCGGCGACGCCGACGCGGCGTACGCGCCTCACGCGGCTCGCGGTCCGGCTCGGGAGCCTGAGCGCGGTCACGGTCACGACCGTGGTCGCGGCCACCGTCGCGGCCGCCGCGGTCGCGGTCGCGTCCGCGCGAGCCGCCCTTGCCGCCCGTCTCGCCGAGGTCTTCGATCTGCTCGGCGCGGAGCCCGGCACGGGTCCGCTCGCCGCGCGGCAGCACACCCTTCGTGCCCGCCGGGATGCTCAGCTCCTCGTACAGGTGAGGAGAGCTGGAGTACGTCTCGACCGGGTCGCCGAAGCCGAGGTTCAGCGCCTTGTTGATCAGCTGCCAGCGCGGGATGTCGTCCCAGTCGACCAGCGTGATCGCGATGCCCTTGGCACCCGCGCGGCCGGTGCGGCCGATGCGGTGCAGGTAGGTCTTCTCGTCCTCGGGGGACTGGTAGTTGATGACGTGCGTGACGCCCTCGACGTCGATGCCGCGGGCGGCGACGTCGGTGCAGACGAGCACGTCCACCTTGCCGTTGCGGAAGGCGCGCAGCGCCTGCTCGCGGGCGCCCTGTCCGAGGTCGCCGTGCACGGCGCCCGAGGCGAAGCCACGCTTCTCGAGCTGCTCGGCGATGTCGGCGGCGGTCCGCTTCGTGCGGCAGAACACCATGGCGAGCCCGCGGCCGTCGGCCTGCAGGATGCGGGAGATCATCTCCGGCTTGTCCATGTTGTGCGCGCGGTACACGTGCTGCTTGGTGTTGGCGACGGTCTGGCCCTCGTCGTCCGGCGCGGTGGCGCGGATGTGCGTGGGCTGCGACATGTAGCGACGGGCCAGGCCGATGACCGCGCCCGGCATGGTCGCCGAGAACAGCATCGTCTGACGCTTCGGCGGCAGCATGTTGATGATCCGCTCGACGTCGGGCAGGAAGCCCAGGTCGAGCATCTCGTCGGCCTCGTCGAGGACCAGGCACTTGATGTGCTTGAGGTTGAGCTTCTTCTGGCCCGCGAGGTCGAGCAGACGACCCGGCGTGCCGACGACGATGTCGATGCCCTTCTTGAGGGCCTCGACCTGCGGCTCGTAGGCACGGCCGCCGTATATGGCCAGGACGCGTACGTTCCGCGCCTTGCCGGCGGTCAGGAGGTCGTTCGTGACCTGCTGGCACAGCTCACGGGTGGGGACGACGATGAGCGCCTGCGGGGCGTCGGTCAGCTGCTCGGGCTTGGCCCGGCCCGCCTCGACGTCCGCGGGGACGGTCACGCGCTCCAGGATCGGGAGTCCGAAGCCGAGCGTCTTGCCGGTGCCGGTCTTGGCCTGGCCGATGACGTCGCTGCCGGAGAGCGCGACGGGGAGCGTCATCTCTTGGATGGGGAAGGGACTGATGATGCCGACGGCCTCAAGGGCCTCGGCCGTCTCGGGGAGAATTCCGAGATCGCGGAAAGTCGTAGTCAGGGCATTGCCTCTTCTGTGAGACGCGGCGCGAGGCGAACGCTGGGGGTCGTGACCGTGCCACTACCGCCGGCTGCTTGGGGGGCGGGGCCGGGGGCGCGGGACCACTGCCTGCGCTCGAGCGCTCGTACCGCTGAGGTTCCCTCCTCGTGCCGTCCGCACCGTGCGGGCCGCCTGGAGGGCTGTCGGGTCGGAGCCGATCGGGCCTCCGACCGGGCATCCTCATTCGTACGGCCCGACGAATATTCGGCGGGCGCATTACCACTGTACCCCGGAATCTCGCAGCCGTGTCTGGCGAATTGGTCACGTAGTCGTCGTCACAGTCACTGACCAGGCCCTTACACGTTGCTGCGCGCGGGCTATTGTGCGGTTTATGGAGACGCCTGACACCGCCGCTGACACACCCGTCGAACCCACCGGAATCGCCGCCCAGGACTGGAAGACCGCTGCCGCCGAGCCGCACTACCGCGCCGCGGTCGTGGATCTGCTCGGGGCGCTCGCCTACGGAGAGCTCGCGGCCTTCGAGCGGCTCGCGGAGGACGCGAAGCTGGCGCCGACGCTCGGCGACAAGGCGGAGCTGGCGAAGATGGCGTCGGCCGAATTCCACCACTTCGAGCAGTTGCGGGACCGGCTCTCGGCGATCGGCGCGGACGCGACCGAGGCGATGGAGCCCTTCGTCGCCGCCCTCGACGGCTTCCACCGCCAGACGGCGCCGTCCGACTGGCTGGAGGGTCTGGTCAAGGCGTACGTCGGCGACTCGATCGCCAGTGACTTCTACCGCGAGGTCGCGGCACGCCTCGACGGCGACACCCGACGGCTCGTCCTCGGCGTGCTCGACGACACGGGGCACGCGAGCTTCGCGGTGGAGAAGGTGCGCGCCGCGATCGACGCGGACCCGCGCGTGGGCGGGCGGCTCGCGCTGTGGGCCCGTCGCCTGATGGGCGAGGCGCTCTCGCAGTCGCAGCGGGTGGTCGCCGACCGTGACGCGCTGTCGACCATGCTGGTCGGGGGCGTTGCCGACGGCTTCGACCTTGCCGAGGTCGGGCGGATGTTCTCGCGGATCACCGAGGCGCACACGAAGCGGATGGCCGCGCTGGGTCTCGCCGCGTAGGCGCTCCGCTGGGTTTGGCGGGGTTGGGTTCGCTTCACTGCGGGTGTCGTCTTCACGCGCGGGTGGTTTGTGGCTGGGTGCGCAGTTCCTCGCGCCCCTGGTGGGGTTGAGCCGTCGGGTTCCCTGCGGGTGGGTTGTGGCTGGGTGCGCGGTTCCTCGCGCCCCTGGTGGGGTTGAGCCGTCGGGTTCCCTGCGGGTGGGTTGTGGCTGGGTGCGCCGTTCCCCGCGCCCCTACGCCGTCGCTGAGCGACGGCGCAGTCGGCCACGGCTGGGGCGGAGCAGGAGCGAGAGCAGGGCCGCTGCCACGGCCACCGCGCCGACCAGGGTGCCGGTCGCGTGGCCCGCTCCCAGGGCCATGTGCGTGACGAAGGATCCGATCACGGCGCCCGCGGCCCCGGTCGCCAGGACCAGGTTGCGTGCGGGGAGCCGGTGGGACAGTCGGTGGGCCGCCGCCCATGCCAGGGCGAAACCGAGCAGTGCGGATCCGAGTGCTTCCAGAATCACAGGGTGTTCCCTCCCTCGCGGCCAGGTGCAAAACGGTCGTAGCCGGTCTTACCCGTGGGCGCCGGAATACAACCCTCCAGACCTTCTGTGCGCGAGGCGCGTCAACAAACGAGAACGGCCCGGTGGTTGTGACCACCGGGCCGTTCTCGTCTGTTCGTCCTGCGTGCAGCGCCGTGAACTACAGGGCGCTGAAGCCCACCTTGCGGGCGGTCGGCTCACCGAGCTCGACGTACGCAAGGCGGTCGGCCGGAACCAGGACCTTGCGGCCGTGGTCGTCCACGAGGCTCAGCAGCGGCGACTTGCCGGTCAGCGCCTCGGACACCGCGCGCTCGACTTCCTCGGCACTCTGAGTGCTCTCGAGCACGATCTCGCGGGGCGCGTACTGCACGCCGATCTTGACCTCCACGGCTTTGTCCCTCCGACGGTCAGTGATGTGCGCGGGCGTCCGCGCCGTACTCAGCACACATTAGCCCGGTGAAGCGACGCCCATGCTTCCGCCGCTGCACGCCAGTAGCGAACAGAGATCGGGAACATAATGCGAGGACGCGAAACCGGGGGTCAGTGGCCTTCCAGGCCGTGCAGCGGGAAACCGGCGATGCCGCGCCAGGCCAGCGAGGTCAGCAGTTCCACCGCCTTGTCGCGCGGGACCGTGCTGCCGCTGGCGAGCCAGTACCGGGCGACCACCTGGGAGTAGCCGCCGAGGCCCACCGCGAGCAGCATCGCCTCGTCACGGGGCAGGCCCGTGTCCTCGGCGATGACCTCGCAGATCGCTTCCGCGCACTGGAGCGTGACCCGGTCCACGCGCTCGCGGACCGCGGCCTCGTTCGTCAGGTCGGACTCGAAGACGAGCCGGAAGGCGCCGCCCTCGTCCTCCACGTACGCGAAGTAGGCGTCCATCGTGGCCGCGACCCGCAGCTTGTTGTCCGACGTGGACGCGAGTGCCGTACGGACCGACTGCAGCAGTGATTCGCAGTGCTGGTCGAGCAGGGCGAGGTACAGGTCGAGCTTGCCGGGAAAGTGCTGGTAGAGCACCGGCTTGCTGACTCCGGCCCGCTCGGCGATGTCGTCCATCGCCGCCGCGTGGTACCCCTGCGCGACGAAGACCTCCTGAGCCGCGCCCAGCAACTGATTGCGTCGGGCACGACGCGGCAGGCGTGTGCCCCGCGGGCGCGCTGCCTCTGTCTGCTCGATGGCTGTCACGCCGCCTCCCATGATCGTGAATGTGCGGTGTGCGCCGCGCGGCCATCGTACTTTTCGGTAACCGTGATGTGCGCGGTACGAGCGGAGAATTTCACGGACTGGATGACCGTGAAAGCCGTGCGTAGCAGGGCAAACACGGGCAGCTCAGCGATAGTCGTCCTCGTCGATGCTGACGACGCGGGCCTGTTCGGCGAGGTCGGCCTCGTTGGCCGCGTCCGTGTCCGCGCCCTGCAAGGAGTCGTCCTCGCTCGGCGCCAGGTCGGTGTGCTGCTCCGCGGAATCGGCCTCGGGGGCCTCGGTGCTGGTCTCGGCGGTCTCCTCGACCTGAAAGGTCTCGGGATCGGACGGGTCGACGGTCATCGTGGCTCTCTTCCCTAGCGGACTAGTGGTGCGAGTGCCCTGTTCGCCCTCTCTTAAGAGCGTAGGAGACTGTCGAACCGGGCGCTACGCGATCTCCGCGCGAGATCGGCTGGATCTGTGACGGCGAACACACGAACCACCGTGTGATCGTCTCGTAACATTGCCGCATGTCTTCGACCGAGCTGCCGGACCTGATCGCCGCTTCCGTCGCACCCAAACCGGGTGCCGTCGGGGTCGCGGCGGGCGAGCGGCTCGACTCGGTCACCCTCCCCGGACTCACGCTTTCGGTGCGTTCCCGGCCCTCGGTCCGCGAGGGGCTGCCCTCCGCGCTGTACGTGCACGGGCTCGGCGGTTCCTCGCAGAACTGGTCGGCCCTGATGCCGCTGCTCGAGGACGTCGTGGACTGCGCGGCGCTCGACCTGCCGGGGTTCGGCGACTCGCCGCCGCCGGACGACGGCAACTACTCGATCACGGGGCACGCGCGCGCGGTCATCCGCTATCTGGACTCGCGCGAGGCCGGGCCCGTCCATCTGATCGCCAACTCGATGGGCGGCGCCGTCACCACCCGCGTCGCCGCCGTCCGCCCCGACCTGGTGCGCACCCTCACGCTGATCTCGCCCGCGCTCCCCGAGCTGCGGGTGCAGCGCACGGCGCTGCCGACCGGGCTCCTCGCGGTGCCCGGCGTCGCGGGTCTGTTCACCCGGCTCACCAAGGACTGGACGCCCGAGCAGCGCGTCAGCGGCGTCATGGGCCTCTGCTACGGCGACCCGGGCCGGGTCTCGCCCGAGGGGTACAGCGCGGCCGTGCGGGAGATGGAGCGCAGGCTGGCGCTTCCGTACATGTGGGACGCGATGGCACGCTCGGCGCGCGGCATCGTGAACGCGTACACGCTGGGCGGCCAGCACGGCCTGTGGCGGCAGGCGGAGCGGGTGCTCGCGCCGACGCTGCTCATCTACGGCGGCCGGGACCTGCTCGTCTCGTTCCGCATGGCCCGCAAGGCCGCCGCCGCGTTCCGTGACTCACGGCTGCTCACGCTGCCGGACGCCGGGCATGTGGCGATGATGGAGTATCCGGATACGGTGGCCACGGCATTCCGCGAACTGCTCGCGGACACGGGCGAGTTGCATGAATCCGGTCAATCGGGCGCGGGGAGCTGAGGCGGCGCGTGGGACGTCATAGCCGCCGGGGTTCCTCCGACCTCGCAGACAACACGGGCAGCAGGAACACCGCCGATCTACCGGCACCGCAGGGCGCACGCCCGCCGTCCCCCGGCACGGGGCGCCGCAGGCGTGCCCCGGGGGACGGCGGCACGCCCGCGCACGGCATCCCGCAGGCCACTCCGCCGCACGGCATGCCCCAGGCCACCCCTTCCCACGGCACGCCGCACGTGCGCGGCGGGCACCCCGAGCAGCGCGAGCCGGGCGGGGCCTGGGGGGCAGGGCCGCGCACGGGCGCCGTGTACGGAACGCCGGGTGCGCGGACCGCGCCGTCCCGCGTGCCGGGGCCGCGCCGTGAGTACGTGGACGCGTTCGGCGAGGAGTTCGCCGAGGAGGACCTCTTCTCGGGCGGTGCGATCGACGCCCTGCCCGCGTCGACCGGCGTCCCGCCCCGCGATCCGTACGCCTCGGTCACCGACTGGGACCGCGCGGTCGACGAGGACGAGGAAGCGCACGGAGACCTCTGGTCCGACGGAGCCGACCGAGCCGACCGAGCCGACCGAACAGGCGGCGCCGACGGCGCCGGCGGACCCGGTGGCATCGCGCCCGACGAGGCCGAGGACGGCAAGGGGGGCGGCAAGGGCCGCACCTTCACCGGGATAGCCGCCGCCGCGGTCACCACCGTCCTCGCGATCGTCGTGGCCGGTCAGGTGACCGACGGGCCAAAGGATTCCGCGCCGCGGACGCAGGCCGCCAAGGGCCAGGGCGAGCGCGACGCGGGCGCCGACGCGTCCCGCTCGGACGACCGGCCCACGCCTCCGGAGTCCGCTCCGGCGACGTACGAGACGAAGATGGCCAAGAAGTATCCGCTGGACGCCAAGCTCACGGCGTCCGGCGACTTCGACGCGATGGCAGGGTTCGACAAGGCGCCCGGCAAGGGGCAGTTGTTCCGCTACCGCGTGGACGTCGAGAAGGGGATGGGCCTGGACGGCGAGCTGTTCGCGTCCGCCGTGCAGAAGACGCTGAACGACGACCGGAGCTGGGCGCACAAGGGAGGCCGCACCTTCGAGCGGATATCTTCCGGGAAGCCCGATTTCGTCATCACGCTCGCCAGTCCGGGGACGACCGCGACGTGGTGCGCCAAATCCGGGCTCGACACCAAGCAGCAGAACGTCTCCTGCGATTCCGCGGCCACCGATCGCGTCATGATCAACGCCTATCGGTGGGCGCAGGGCGCCAAGACCTACGGCGACCGCATCCATCCGTACCGGCAGATGCTGATCAACCACGAGGTCGGTCACCGGCTCGGCTTCAACCACACGGACTGCACCAAGGACGGCGATCTCGCGCCCGTCATGCAGCAGCAGACGAAGTTCCTCGACCACGACGGAATCAAGTGCAAGGCCAACCCGTGGGCGTTTCCCAAGAGTTGAGACAGAAGTGCCCGGCATGCGGGCGTCCGTCGGTCGGCGGCTCTGCTCGGCAGCTTTGACAACCGCCGAAAGTTCGTTCATATTTCTCCGCATGTCGCCTCGTCACGCCTCCTCGCGCGCAGCCCTTGAGCTGGCGCTCTTCGGCGTGACCGCGCTCTGCGTGTCCGACATCCACTGTTGCTGACGCCCGCCCCTGGCGCGTGCGTCGCTTTCTCTCCGGACCCTGTGCACCCAGTGCACCTTCTGCGGTCCTGACTGACCCTCTTCGGCGACCCCGGGGCGAGCTCTGCTCATTTCCCTGTCTGATACTCCGAGAGGTCCTTTCCCATGCGTCAACCGTCCGTCATAGCCCGCCGCGTGGCAGCGGCATCCGTCAGCCTCGTCCTGGCAGCGGGCGCCGCCGCCTGCGCGGGCCCCGAGGACAACGACGCCGGGAGCGGCGGCGCCGACGGCAAGCCCGCCAAGGGCGGCACGCTCACCGTCCTCAACAGCGACCCGCAGGTCGACTTCGACCCGGCGAGGCTCTACACCTCCGGCGGCGGCAACGTCCCCTCGCTCGTCTTCCGCACCCTGACCACCCGCAACCGCGAGGACGGCGCCAAGGGCTCGGAGGTCGTGCCGGACCTCGCCACGGACCTCGGCAAGTCGAGCAAGAACGCCACGGTGTGGACGTACACCCTCAAGAAGGGGCTCAAGTACGAGGACGGTTCGCCGATCACCTCCGCCGACATCAAGTACGGCATCGAGCGCTCCTTCGCCGGTGAACTCTCCGGTGGCGCGCCCTACTTGAGGGACTGGCTGATCGGCGGCGACAAGTACGCCGGGCCGTACAAGGACAAGAGCGGCAAGGGCCTGGAGTCGATCGCGACGCCCGACGAGCGCACCATCGTCTTCCACCTGAACAAGCCCGAGGGCGAATTCCCCTACCTGGCGACGCAGACGCAGTTCACGCCCGTCCCCAAGAGCAAGGACAAGGGCACGAAGTACGAGGAGCACCCGGTCTCCTCGGGTCCGTACAAGGTCGTCAAGAACGAGAACGACGGCGAGCGCCTCACCCTGGAGCGCAACCCGCACTGGTCGGCGAAGACCGACCCCGAGCGCAAGGC
Source organism: Streptomyces sp. NPDC054047 (assembly GCF_055585065.1). Classification (NCBI taxonomy): domain Bacteria; kingdom Bacillati; phylum Actinomycetota; class Actinomycetes; order Kitasatosporales; family Streptomycetaceae; genus Streptomyces; species Streptomyces sp. NPDC054047. Next base: position 126,562 of record NZ_JBVJKV010000008.1, read on the forward strand.
CTACCCGGACAAGATCGACGTGCGGTCCGGCCTCAACTCCTCCGTCATCAACCAGCGGCTCTCGGCCGGCCAGGGCGCGGACGCCGCCGCCGTGACCACCGACACGAACCTCGGCCCCGCCGAACTCGCCAAGGTCACCGGCGACAAGGCGCTGGCCTCCCGCGTCGGCACCGGGCACTTCGGCTACACGAACTACCTCGCCTTCAACCCGAAGGTGAAGCCCTTCGACGACCCGAAGGTGCGCCAGGCCATCTCGTACGCCGTCGACCGCTCGTCCGTGGTCAACGCGGCCGGCGGCTCCTCGCTCGCCGAGCCCGCGACGACGTACCTGCCCAACCAGAAGTCCTTCGGATACACGAAGTACGACCACTTCCCGGCGGGCAAGGCCGGCAACCCGAAGAAGGCCAAGGAGCTGTTGAAGGAGGCCGGTCACAAGGACGGGCTCACCATCACGCTGACCCACTCCAACGCCAAGGACTTCGAGACGAGCCCGGAGATCGCCACCGCGCTCCAGGACGCCCTGAAGAAGGCCGGGATCACCGTCAAGCTCCAGGGCCTTGAGGACAACGACTACAAGGACAAGGTGCACAGCGCCAAGGACGAGCCGGGTCTCTTCCTCGCCCACTGGGGTGCCGACTGGCCCTCCGGCGGCCCCTTCCTCGCCCCGATCTTCGACGGGCGGCAGATCGTGAAGGACGGCGCCAACTTCAACACCGGCTTCCTGGACGACCAGTCCGTCAACGACGAGATCGACGAGATCAACAAGCTCACCGACCTCGACGCGGCCGCGAAGCGCTGGGGCGCCCTCGACAAGAAGATCGGCGAGCAGGCCCTGACCGTGCCGCTCTTCCACCCCGTCTACAAGCGCCTGTACGGCAAGGACGTCAAGAACATCGTGATCAGCGACTGGACGGGTGTCCTGGACATCTCCCAGGTCGCGGTCAAGTAAGGGTTACCGGTCACATCACCATGAGCGAGGCCCTGTTGGCCTCGGAGGCGGGGACGGGCGCGCAGGCGCCCGCCCCGACCTCCGGTGCCCGTCAGTTCTGGCGGCGGCTGCGTGCGCAGCGTGCCGCCCTCGTCGCGGCGGCCGTCGTCGCGCTTCTCGTCCTGGTCGCGCTCGCCGCGCCACTGCTCACCGCCATCGAGGGCCAGGACCCCAGTACGTACCACCCCGACCTCATCGACTCCGGCCGCGGCGGCGTGCCGATCGGCCCGTTCGGCGGGATCAGCGCCGAGCACTGGCTCGGCGTCGAACCGCAGACCGGGCGCGACCTGTTCGCCCGGCTCGTGTACGGCGCGCGCGTCTCCCTCGGCGTCGCGCTCGCCGCGACGCTCGTGCAGGTGCTGCTCGGCGTCGGCATCGGCATCGCGGCCGGGCTCGGCAACCGCCTGGTCGACCAGGTGCTCAGCCGCGCCACCGACGTCATCGTCGCCATGCCGCTGATGGTCCTCTCGCTCGCCCTGATGGCGATCGTGCCCAGCGGCTTCCCGCGCCCCGTCCTGGTCGCCCTGGTCATCGGGCTCGTCGCCTGGGGCAGCACGGCCAAGATCGTGCGCGCGCAGACCATCACCCTCAAGGAGCTCGACTACGTGGCCGCCGCCCGGCTCAGCGGCTGGAGCACCTGGCGCATCGCGCGCCGCGAACTCCTGCCGGGGCTCGCCGCCCCCGTCATCACCTACGCGGCGCTGCTCGTCCCGCTGAACATCACCGTCGAGGCGGCGCTCTCCTTCCTCGGCGTCGGCGTCAAACCGCCGACCGCGTCCTGGGGACAGATGCTGACCTCGGCCGACATCTGGTACCAGGCCGCGCCGCAGTACCTACTGCTGCCCGCCGGGGCGCTGTTCGTGACCGTGCTCGCGCTGACCGTCCTGGGCGACGGCGTGCGGACCGCGCTCGATCCACGGGCCGCGTCGCGGCTGCGGATCGGGACCGGGCAGAAGCGGGAGGGCAAGGCATGACCGGCTTCCCGGGCTTCTTCCTGCGGCGCTCGGTGGGCGCCCTCGTCACGCTGCTCGCCATCTCCGTGATCATCTACGCGGTCTTCTACGTCGCTCCCGGCGACGTCGCGCAGATCACCTGCGGGCCGCGCTGCTCACCGGCCCAAGTGGCCCAGGTCTCCGAGCAGCTGCGGCTCGACGACCCGGTGTACGTGCGCTACTGGGACTTCCTCCAGGGCATCTTCGTCGGCCAGGACTACTCGACGGGCACCGGCGTGGAGCACTGCGACGCCCCCTGCCTCGGGCTCTCCTACCAGAGCGACCAGCAGGTCACCCAGCTGATTCTGGCGAAGCTGCCGGTCACCGGGTCGCTCGCGCTCGGCGCCATGGTGATGTGGCTGATCCTCGGCGTCGGCACCGGCGTCCTGTCCGCCTGGCGGCGCGGACGCCTCACCGAGCGCGCCCTGACCGCCGTCACGCTCGCGGGCACGGCCACGCCCGTCTTCGTCATCGGCCTGCTCCTGATGATCGTGGTCTGCGGCCAGCTGAACTGGCTGCCCTTCCCGCAGTACGTGCCGTTCACCGACGACCCCCAGCAGTGGGCGTGGAACCTGCTGCTTCCCTGGCTCTCCCTCGCCCTGATCGAGGCCGCCAAGTACGCGCGCCTGACCCGCGCCTCGATGCTGGAGACCCTCGCCGACGACCATGTGCGGACCTTTCGCGCGTACGGCGTCGGGGAGCGCTCGATCATCGGCAAGCACGCCCTGCGGGGCGCGGTCGCCCCGGTCATCGCGCTGAGCGCCAACGACTTCGGGTCGATGTTCGGCGGGGCCGTGCTCAGCGAGACGCTCTTCGGCCTTCCCGGCATGGGGCGCGAACTCGTGCACGCGGTCAAGGTCGTCGATCTGCCGGTCGTGGTCGGCATGGTCCTGGTGACCGGCTTCTTCGTGGTGCTCGCCAACGCCGTCGCGGACGTCCTGTACGCGGTGGCCGACCGAAGGGTGGTCCTGTCATGAGCCCGGATCGAAGCCTCGTCCAAGTGACCGACCTGGTCGTCGACTTCGGGGACACGCGCGCCGTCGACCGGCTCTCCTTCACGCTGGAGAAGGGCGCCGCGCTAGGCCTCGTCGGCGAGTCGGGTTCCGGCAAGAGCACGGTGGCCGCCGCGCTGCTCGGGCTCCACCGGGGCACCGGCGCGCGGGTCGGCGGATCGGTGCGGGTCGGCGGCATCGACGTAGCGGAAGCGTCCGGTGAGGAGCTGCGGCTGCTGCGGGGCGGAAAGGCGGCGATGGTCTTCCAGGACCCGCTGTCCTCCCTCGATCCGTACTACGCGGTGGGCGACCAGATCGCCGAGGTGTACCGCGTGCACACCGGAGCCTCGCGCCGGGCGGCACGCGCGCGTGCCGTCGAAGTGCTCGACCGGGTGGGCATCCCCGATGCCGTACGCAGGGCTCGTTCCCGGCCGCACGAGTTCAGCGGCGGCATGCGACAGCGCGCGCTCATCGCCATGGCGCTCGCCTGCGAGCCCGAGCTTTTGATCGCCGACGAGCCGACGACCGCCCTGGACGTCACCGTGCAGGCCCAGATCCTCGACCTGCTGCACGTGCTGCGGGCCGAGACGGGGATGGGTCTTCTCCTGGTCACCCACGACGTGGGCGTGGCGGCGGAGAGCGTCGACGACGTCCTGGTGATGCGGTACGGGCGGGCCGTCGAGCGGGGGCCCGTGCGCGAGGTCCTCGGGGCGCCGAAGGAGGCGTACACGCGGGAGCTGCTCGGGGCGGTGCCCCGGGTGGACGCGCCGCGGGAGGCGTCGGCCGCCGCACCGGGGGACGTCGTGCTGGAAGCCGTCGACCTGCGCAAGGAGTTCGGGCGCGGCAAGCGGGCGTTCGCCGCGGTGGACGGGGTGTCGCTCACGGTCCGCCGGGGGGAGACGCTCGGGGTCGTGGGGGAGAGCGGCAGCGGCAAGACCACCCTGGGGCGGATGCTGGTGGGGCTGCTCGATCCCTCGGCGGGGGAGATCCGGCACGGGGGCGCGCGGCAGCCGGGCGGCGGCATACGGGCCGGGGTCCAGATGGTGTTCCAGGACCCCGTCGCCTCGCTCAATCCGCGCCGCGGCATCGGGGAGTCCATCGCCGATCCGCTGCGCGCGCGGGGGGAGCGCGACGACTCCGTGGTGCGCGCACGCGTGCGGGACCTCATGGAGCGCGTGGGGCTCGATCCGGCGTACTACGGGCGCTATCCGCACGAATTCAGCGGCGGTCAGCGCCAACGCGTCGGGATCGCGCGGGCCCTCGCCGCCGAGCCGCACGTCATCGTGTGCGACGAGCCGGTCTCGGCGCTCGACGTGACCACGCAGGCGCACGTGACCGCGCTGCTTGCCGAACTACAGGAGGAGCACGGGCTCGCCCTCGTCTTCATCGCGCACGACCTCGCCGTGGTACGCCAGGTCAGCGACCGCGTGGCGGTGATGCGCCAGGGACGGATCGTCGAGCAGGGCTCCGTCGAAGAGATCTACGGCTCGCCCCGGCAGGCGTACACCAGACAGCTGTTGGCGGCCGTGCCCGCGCTCGACCCGGAGGCGGCGGCACAGCGCCGTACGGCCCGCAGGGAGCTGGCCGCAGCTTAACGCTCCGTAACGAAAGAGCGCTCTCCGGGTGCCATAGCGCGACGGAACGCTACCGGTGCGGGAAAGTTACTGCCGTTCACCCCTTTTGGTGGCGTGATGGACAACCGTCCATCACGCCACCGGCATGTCCGCATACGTTCGTCCCGCTGCGAGCCGCCGGTCCAACGGCGGCTCTCCACATGGGAGATCGGGGGTGTACGCGTGCGCATCGGACTGCTTACGGAGGGTGGCTATCCGTATGTGAGCGGTGACGCCAGGCTCTGGTGCGACCGGCTCGTGCGCGGGCTCGGGCAGCACGAATTCGACATCTACGCCCTCAGTCGCAGCGAGCGGCAGGAGGCGCAGGGCTGGATCGAGCTGCCGCCCCAGGTGAACCGCGTGCGGACGGCGCCGCTGTGGACGGTCGACGACGGCGTCGCCCTCGGAGCCGGGTACGGACGGCGGGCGCGGCGGCGCTTCGCCGAGTGCTACGGCGAGCTGGCCGCGGTGGTGTGCGACTCCGGAGCGGCGGGCGCGGCGGGGGACCCGGGCGCCGCTGACGCGTTGGCGGACCGTTTCGGCAGTGCGCTCTACGGCCTCGCCGAACTCGCGGTGGACCAGGGCGGCCTCGTCGCCGCACTGCGCTCCGAGGCGGCCGTGCGCGCCCTGGAGCGCGCGTGCCGCGCGCCGGGCGCACTCCGCACCGCGCGCACCGCACGCGTGCCCGATCTCCTCGCCGTTGCGGGCCTGTTGGAACGGGCGCTGCGACCGCTCTCCCTCGACTGGTACGGGGACGACGGCCTCGGCGCGGTGGACCTGTGCCACGCCACGTCCGGCGGCCCCGCGGCGCTCCCCGGCCTCCTCGCCCAGCACTTCTCCGGAGTCCCGCTCCTGGTCACCGAGTACGGCGTGCAGCTGCGGGCGCACTACCTCGCGACCGGCGACGAGGCCCTGAGCGCGCCGGCGCGGGCGCTGCTCACCTCCTTCCACGGCAGGCTCGCCGCCGAGGTGTACCGCAGGGCCACGACCATCACGCCCGGCAACACGCACGCCCGCCGCTGGCAGGAGCGGTGCGGAGCCGAGCGGGCGAAGCTGCGCACGGTCTACCCGGGCATGGAGGCCTCCCGGTTCGCGGAGGTCGGCGAGCGCGAGGACCCGGGCGACCCCGACACCCTCCTGTGGGTCGGACGCATCGAACCCGCCAAGGACCTGATCTCCCTGCTCCACGCCTTCGCGGAGGTCCGCAAGGAGGAGCCGAAGGCGCGGCTGCGCATCGTCGGCGCGCCCGCGGACGGCCCGGAGGCGGACGCGTACCTCGCGCACTGCAGGGCGCTCGCCGCGCAGCTCTTCCCCGACGAGGCGGACGGCGCGCACGCCGTCGGCGACAACCCCGTGTCCTTCGAGGAGATCGGCGCACCCGAGGTACCCGATCTGGAGGACGCGTACGCGGCGGGAAGCGTCGTCGTCCTGTCCAGCGTCGTCGAGGGCTTCCCGATCAGCCTGGTCGAGGCGATGTTCTGCGGGCGCGCGACGGTCTCCACGGACGTCGGCGCGGTCGTCGAGGTCATCGGCGGCACCGGGCTCGTGGTGCCGCCGCGCAACCCCCGGGCGCTCGCCGAGGCGTGCGTGGCGCTGCTGCGCGACGCCGGGCGGCGCGAGCGGCTCGGGGCGGCGGCGCGTGCGCGGGCGCTCGAACTGTTCACCGTGGAGCAGAACATCGAGGCATTTCGCGGCATCTATTTGGAGATCGTCTCGCACTGTCCGGTGCGCAGGGACGCGGTCGACGACGCGGGCGAGCCGGTGCCGTTCGGCAATCCGGCGGAGGCGTACATGCCGGGGAGGTGGGCGGTCGCCGCGGGCGGCGGGGACGCCGGCCCGGGCTCCGGCGCGAGTCCGGGAGGCGCGCCCAGCTGGGCGCAAGAGGCGGACAGACCGGAGCAGTTGAAGGGGGCGGGCGTATGAGTCAGGACCAGAAGGTGGACGCCCCGCGGGCTCCCGAGAGCCCCGGCGGATGGGACGTGCGGTCGGAGGAACTGCTGGCCGACACGGCTCTGGTGCGCGAGCCCGCGGCCTGGCGGGGGACGGCGGCCGAGACCGGTGCCAAGCCCGCGCGGCGCGGCGGCGTCGATCCCGTGAAGGCCCTGATGCACCGCCACCGCAAGCTCTGCGAGCGCGCCGTCGACCCGCTGGAGATCGCCGCGGGCCTGGAGGCGCACGGAGTGACCGACCGGACCGCCGCGCGGTTCCGGCACCGGGACGTGTTCGCACTCGCCGAGGAGATGTACGCGCGCGTGCCGCGTGACGAGGAGGAGCGCGCCGCCCCTGTGGCGCCCCCCTCGACGGGCGCGGCCGAACTGCCCGCCGGATGGGCGCTGTTCGCCCTGCTGCCGGGGGCGGTGTGCGGGCTCGCCGCCGTGGGGCTCGACCTGAGCGAGGGACGCGCGCGGCTCGCGGTGGGGCTCGGCGGAGCGCTCGCCGTGGCCGTCGCGCTGCGAGTGGCTCTTCGGTACGGGCCGCTGCGCTCCGCGCACCATGTCGCGCCGGCCACGCACGCGTGGGTATGCCTCCTCCTCGCGTACGCCCTCTTCGGCGACGGACTGCTGCGGGCCGCCGTCTCGGGCGGGCCCGACGGCCCCTGGGCGCCGTCGATCGCTGCCGCGCTGGGGCTCTGCCTCGCCGTCGCGCCCGCCGTGTGGTGCGTGCGGCTGTTCTCCGTGGGGGCACGGGGACGCCTTGCGCTCAGCCGTGGACTCACCGAATTCACCGCGTCCGTCCGGCCGTTGCTGCTCGGCGTGGTCGCGCTCTACCTGTGCGCCCTGGGGGCCCTGCTCGTGGGGGCCGGTGCCGTCTACGGCGCCCCGGCCTCCGCCGGGGCCGGGGCGCTGGGCGCGCTGCTGCTGCTCTCGCGGCTGCTCTCCTCGTACGGATTCACGCGGGCACCCCTGCTGATGCTGGCGGCCGCGGGGGCGGCGGAGGCGGTCTCGCTCGCCTCGGTGTTCGCGGGGCGGCTGCCCGGGTGCGCGTGGCTCGCGGCCCCGGTGGAGGGGGCGGTCCGGGCCTGGGGGTCCGGAGTCGTACCCGTCGTCGCTTGCGGCGTCGCCGCGGGCGTGCTGCTGCTCCATTCCTCGCGGGTGCTCAGCCGGGCCTCCGCGCACGCCGACGGGGCGCCCTGAGCATGCGCGCCGCGCCTGCGGATTCCTGGCCGCTCCACCCGAAAACCTTCTCTCCCGCGGGGCCGACACCGCGGGCCTTACCCCGTGCATTACGGCAACCCCCTGAAGGAGAAACCCAGATGAGCACCCCCAGCATCCGAGAATCCGACCCGGGAGCCGCCCGATGAGGGTGCTGTTGATCGGAGCCAACGGATATCTCGGCCGGTTCGTCGCCGACCGGCTGCTCGCCGACCCGGCGGTGCAGCTCACCGCGCTCGGCCGCGGCGACGACTCGGACGTACGGTTCGACCTCGCGAGCGGCAGCCCCGGCGCGCTCACCCGCTTCCTGGACGCCGTCCACCCGGGCGTCGTCATCAACTGCGCGGGGGCCACCCGCGGCGGTGCCCGCGAGCTGACGCGGCACAACACCGTCGCCGTCGCCACCATCTGCGAGGCCCTGCGCCGCAGCGGATGCGGGGCACGCCTCGTCCAGCTGGGGTGCGGTGCCGAGTACGGGCCGAGCCAGCCGGGCTCCTCCACCGCGGAGGACGCCGTGCCCAGGCCCGGCGGACCGTACGGAGTCAGCAAGCTCGCCGCCACCGAGCTGGTCCTCGGCTCCGGTCTCGACGCCGTCGTCCTGCGGGTGTTCTCGCCCGCCGGGCCCGGCACCCCGGCGGGCTCGCCGCTCGGGCGGCTCGCCGAGGCCATGCGGCGGGCCATGCAGGCCGGTGACGGCGAGCTCAAGCTCGGGGGCCTTGGCGTGCAGCGGGACTTCATCGACGTACGCGACGTGGCGCGCGCCGTGCACGCCGCCTCGCTCTCCGCGGCCCAGGGGATCGTGAACATCGGGGCGGGCCGCGCCGTGCGGCTGCGCGACGCGGCGGCCGTCCTGGCCCGCGTCGCGGGGTACGGCGGAGCCCTGCACGAGCTCGACCAGGGGTCCCTGCGGCAATCCATCGGGCACCCCCGCACCGAATCCGACCACGGGAGCCCGGCCGCCTACCCCTACCCGGACGGGTGCGGCAGCTGGCAGCAGGCCGACGTGCGCACCGCGCGCGACCGGCTCGGCTGGCGCCCCCGGATCAACCTCGAAGAATCACTCGCCGACATCTGGATGGAGGCGGCATGCCGCATCTGACAAGGACCGGCACAGGCTCCGCACACACCGACGTACGTCTCGGCTTCGGCATCCCGGGCTTCGCGCACCCCCTGGTCGCCCCCGCCGAGTGGTCGCAACTCACCCGCCCCGGAGCCCCTTTGCACTGGGTCGTCCTGAACGTGAGCAGGGGACCCGGGGACCGGCCCGACCCGCACTGCCTGGAAGCGGCGGGACGGCTGCGGAACGCGGGCGTGCGTGTTCTCGGTCACCTCGACGTGATGTACGGAGCGCGCGGCTTCGGGGAGATCATCTCCGACGCGCACCGCTACCTCGACTGGTATCAGGTCGACGGCTTCTCGCTGGACCGCTGCCCCACCGAGCGCGCCGCGCTCCCGGAGGTGCGCAGGACGGTCACGACGCTGCGCGCGCTCTGCGACGACGCGCACATCGTCCTGGGTCACGGCACCCATCCGTACCCCGGATACGCCGAATCCGCCGACCAATTGGTGACCTTCGCGGGCCCCTGGAGCGACTACCGCTGGTCACAGGTGGCGGAGTGGACCGCCGACTACCCACCCGAGCGCTTCTGCCACTTCGTGCACGGGATGCCGCGCGGCCATCTCGACGAGGCGCTGCGCATCGCACGCTGGCAGGGCGCCTCGACGATCTACTTCACCGACCGGGTGGACGGCGGGGGAGCGGACGACCCCTGGGAGTCGATGCCCGGGTACTGGGACGAGATCGTCTCGCGCATCGGAACGGGTGTCTCGGAATGACGAGGGGCGTGGCAGTGTTACGGAGAGAACCACCGTTCCGAAATACCGACCAACGGAGTCCCCGTGTCGCTGCCACCCCTGGTCGAGCCAGCATCTGAGCTCACCGTCGACGAGGTTCGCAGGTACTCCCGCCACCTGATCATCCCCGACGTCGGGATGGACGGGCAGAAGCGGCTGAAGAACGCCAAGGTGCTGTGTGTCGGCGCCGGCGGCCTCGGGTCACCGGCGCTGATGTACCTCGCCGCGGCGGGCGTGGGCACGCTCGGCATCGTGGAGTTCGACGAGGTCGACGAGTCGAACCTGCAGCGCCAGATCATCCACAGCCAGGCCGACATCGGCCGCTCCAAGGCGGCGTCGGCGAAGGACTCCGTCCTCGGCATCAACCCGTACGTGAACGTGATCCTCCACGAAGAGCGGCTCGAGGCCGAGAACGTGATGGACATCTTCAGCCAGTACGACCTGATCGTCGACGGCACGGACAACTTCGCCACGCGATACCTGGTCAACGACGCCTGCGTGCTGCTCAACAAGCCGTACGTATGGGGTTCGATCTACCGCTTCGACGGCCAGGCGTCCGTCTTCTGGAGCGAGCACGGCCCGTGCTACCGCTGCCTCTACCCGGAGCCCCCGCCCCCCGGCATGGTCCCGTCCTGCGCGGAGGGCGGCGTCCTCGGCGTGCTCTGCGCGTCGATCGGCTCCATCCAGGTCACCGAGGCGATCAAGGTCCTGGCCGGCGTGGGCGACCCGCTGGTCGGGCGCCTGATGATCTACGACGCCCTGGAGATGCAGTACCGCCAGGTCAAGGTCCGCAAGGACCCGGACTGCGCGGTCTGCGGCCCGAACGCCACCGTCACCGAGCTCATCGACTACGAGGCCTTCTGCGGCGTCGTGTCGGACGAGGCCCAGGAGGCGGCGCTCGGCTCGACGATCACTCCCAAGCAGCTCAAGGAGTGGATCGACGCGGACGAGAAGATCGAGATCATCGACGTGCGCGAGCAGAACGAGTGGGAGATCGTCTCGATCCCCGGCGCCAAGCTGATCCCGAAGAACGAGTTCCTCATGGGCACCGCCCTGGAGGGCCTTCCGCAGGACAAGAAGATCGTCTTGCACTGCAAGACGGGTGTCCGGTCCGCGGAGGTCCTCGCCGTGCTGAAGTCCGCGGGCTTCAGCGACGCGGTGCACGTGGGCGGCGGCGTGATCGGCTGGGTCAACCAGATCGAGCCCGAGAAGCCGATCTACTAGGCGTAGCGCCTGAACGGAGAGGGGCCCGCACCTGGTGAAGGTGCGGGCCCTGTCGCCGTAAGGGCTCGTCCTCAAACGCCGGACGGGCTGAACCCCCTCAGGACTCGCAGACCTTGCCGTCCTTCGGGGCCTTGCCCTCCAGGAGGTAGTCGTTGACCGTGTCGTCCACGCAGCCGCTTCCGCTGCCGTACGCCCCGTGGCCCTCGCCCTTCCAGGTCAGCTCGACGCCGACGCCCTTGCCCAGCTCGTCCGCCATCTTGCGGGCGCCTTCGTAGGGCGTGGCCGGGTCTCCGGTGTTGCCGACGACCAGGACCGGGGCCGCGCCGGGAGCGCTCACGTCCGGGGAGTCGTGCAGCCCGGCCACCGGCCAGTCGTGGCACCAGCCCGCCGTGTCCCAGCCCATGAACTCGCCGAAGACCGGCGATATCTCGCGGAACTCACCGAGCTGCCGCTTGGCCTCGGCGGGTGTCGTCCGCGCCTTGCCGTCGCGGCAGGAGATCGAGCGCTGCGAGTGGCTCGCCGTGCTGTAACTGCCGGAGGCGTCACGTTCGTTGTACGCGTCGGCCAGCTGGAGCAGCGCCGATCCTTCGCCCTTCTCCGCCTGCTCCAGGCCGCGGGTCAGGGCGGGCCAGCTCTGCTTGCTGTACAGCGTGACCGTGATGCCGGTGAGCGCCAGGGACTGGGTGAGCCTGCGGTCGCCCGATCCGGGCAGCGGCTCGGCGTCGAGGCGCTTGAGGAGGCGCACTATCTTCCGCGAGCCCGCCTTCGGGTCCTGGCCCGAGGACTTCAGGTAGTTCTCCAGGGCGCGCTGGAATCCCCGCGCCTGGTTCTTGGCGTGGCCCACCGAGTCCGCGCTGGGGTCGACGACGGCGTCCAGGGTGAGGCGCCCCACCCTCTTGGGGAACAAGTGGGCGTATGTGCCGCCCAGTTCGGTGCCGTACGAAACGCCCATGTAGTGCAGCTTCTCGTCGCCGAGCACCTGGCGCATCACGTCCATGTCCTGGGCGGCCTCGACCGTCGAGACATGGCCCAGGAGCTTGCCCGAGTCCTTCGCGCAGCCAGCGCCGAAGTCGGCCGCGTCCTTGAAGTACGCCGCTTCCTCGGCCGGGGTGTCCGGAGTGAGGTCGACGGATTCGGCGGCCTGCGTCTCCTTGTCGCTGCGGCAGCGCACGCCCTCGCTGCCCGCGACCCCGCGCGGGTCGAAGCTCACCAGGTCGTACCGCTCGCGCAGCGTGTCGTACATGTCCGCGAACGACGGCAGCATGGAGACGCCGGAGCCGCCGGGCCCGCCGAAGTTGAACAGGAGCGAGCCGATGCGCTCGCCCTTGCCGGTGGACCTGGCGCGGATCAGCGCGACGTCGATCGTCTCGCCGTCCGGCTTCGCGTAGTCCAAGGGGACCTTGAGGGTCGAGCACTGCCACTCGGAGCCGGGCGCGGGGTCGCTGCCGGTGGCCTTGCAGCCGCCCCAGTCGAGCTTCTGGGCGGTGAGCGCCGCGGGCAGCGTGGAGGAGGGATCGGGCTTCGGCGACTGCTCGGGGCCGGTCGGCGCGGGCTTCGCGTCGTCCTTGCCCCCGTCCCCGTCCGAGCCGCCGCAGCCGACGGCGAGCCCCGCCACCAGAACCCCTGCGGCGGCCAGAGCGGCTGACCGTACGAAACGCGGCATGGAGCGCTTCCCCCCTCGGAAAGACAGTCAAGCCATAGTAGGCGGGGCCACCGACATCGATCCGGGCGGGCCGAAGCGGCCCCGCCCCGTCACGAGCAGACCGTGCCCTCCTTCGGCACCGTGCCGTCCAGCAGATATCCGTTCACCGCGCCCCGCACGCACGTGTTCTTGCTGTCGTACGCCCCGTGCCCCTGGCCCTTGTACGTCAGCTCGACGCCGACGCCCTTGCCCAGCGCCTGCGCCATCTTCTTCGCGCCCTCGTACGGCGTGGCCGGGTCGCCGGTGTTGCCGATGACGACGATGGGCGGCGCGTCCGGCGCGCTGACGTCCGGGTGTTCGGCGGCGCCGTCCACCGCCCAGTCGGTGCAGCCGACCATGCCCCACGCCAGATAGTCGCCGAACAGCGGCGACGCCTCACGGAACCCGGGGAGCTTCTCCTCGACGTACTGCGGTGTGTAGCGCGCCTTGTCGTCCGCGCAGTTGATGGAGATGTTGGCGGCCTGGATGTTGCTGTACGTGCCGTCTTCGTTGCGGCCGTTCATGGAGTCCGAGAGCGTCATCAGGATTCTGCCGTCACCGTCGTACGCCTGGTCGAGACCCTCGGTGAGGTAAGGCCAGAAGTCCTTGGAGTACAGCGACTGCGCGATGCCGTTGGTGGCGGCGGTCTGCGTCAGTTCGCGCGGGGGCAGCCCTGGCAGCGGCTTGTCGTCCAGGTCGTCGAGCAGCTTCGCGATCTTGTCCTTGACGTCCTGCTCCGTGTCGCCGACAGGGCAGTCGTCGACCTGCGACGTGCAGTCCTTGGCGTAATTGTCGAGCGCGAGCTGGAAGCCCTCGGCCTGGCCGAGCGAGCCCTGCTCCGCCGTCTCGGTGGGGTCGACGACCGCGTCGAAGACGGCACGGCCCACCTTCTTGGGGAACAAGTGCGCGTAGACGCCGCCCAGTTCGGTGCCGTACGAGATGCCGAAGTAGTGCAGCTTGTCGTCGCCGAGCACCTGGCGCATCAGGTCCATGTCGCGGGCCGCGTCGGTGGTGCGCACGTGGGGGAGCACCTTGCCGGAGTTCTTCTCGCAGGCTCCGTTGAAGCCCTTCACGTTCTCGACGAGCTTCTTCCGCTCGGCGTCGTCGTCGGGCGTGGAGTCCTCCTGGAAGTACGCGTCGAGCTGTTCGTCGTCCTCGCAGGTCACCCCCGCGCTGCGGCCGACGCCGCGGGGGTCGAAGCTCACCAGGTCGTAGCGGGTGCGCAGCTTGGCGTACTCCTCTCCGAAGGCGGGCAGCGTGGTGATGCCCGAGCCGCCGGGGCCGCCGAAGTTGAAGACGAGCGAGCCGATCCGCCGGTCCTTCTCGCCGCTCGCCGCGGCGCGGATCAGGGCGATGTCGAGGGTGTCCCCCTTGGGCTTGTCCCAGTCGAGGGGGGCCTTCATGGTGGCGCACTGCCACTCGGCGCCGCCGGGCAGCGGAGAGGGGGCCTCGCCGCCGCCTTCGGACGAGGCGGGCGCGGGGCAGTCCTTCCAGCTGAGCTCCTGGGCCGACAGATCTGTGTCCTTGGAGGCCTCGGACTCCTTGGAGTCGTCACCGCCGCAGGCCGCGAGGGTCGCAGACAGCAGGACGACGGTGGCGGCGGCACGCGCCTTGTGGTTGGGCATGCTTCCCATCCTGCGGGGGGCGCAGACGGGGCGCACGGCTGCTTCGGCCTTCCGTGGACCGGCGTCCCTCTCCGGGAGAAGCCCTTCTCCCGGAGAAGGCCCTTCCTTTAAAGAAGGCCCTTCCTGGTCAGGTGGTTGAAGAACAGCCACCCCGGGAGCACCGGCAGCCACAGCGTGAGGAGCCGGTACAGAAGCACCGCCGGCGCCGCCACGTCCTTGGGCACGCCCACCGCGACCAGTCCGAGGGTGAGCGTCGCCTCGACCGCACCGATACCGCCGGGGGTGGGCGCCGCCGAGCCGAGCGCGTTGCCGGCGAGGAAGACCACGGCGACGCTGGCCAGGCTCAGCGTCGTCATCTCCGTACTGCTGAAGGCCCGTACGGAGGCGTCGAGGCAGAGCACGAACAGCAGCGTCAGGAGCAGCATGCCGCCGATGCCGGTGAGCAGCTTCTGCGGGCGCTGCAGCACGTCGAGCATGCGCGGCACGACACCGGCGAACAGCGACCGCACGCGCGTGACCACGAACTTCCGCAGGAACGGGATCGCGGTCACCACGAGCACCAGCACCGCGACCGACAGGAGACCGGCGATCACGGTGCGGGACGGCGACAGGGACGGTGTCTTCTCCGTGCCGGTCACATAACCGAAGATCATCAGCAGCATGATGTGCGAGCCGAGCCCGAACAACTGCGAGGCGCCGACGCTCGCCACCGCGAGGCCGGAGCGCACTCCGGAGCGTTGCAGGAAGCGCGTGTTGAGCGCGACACCGCCCACCGCGGCGGGCGCCACGATCTTCACGAACGAACCGGCGACCTGCGCCTGCACCGCCCGCAGGAACGGCACACGTTCCGGCACGAAGCCGAGCAGGCTCATCGCCGCGGCGAAGTAGCTCAGCGCCGAGCACGCCACGGCCACCAGGACCCAGCCCCACTCGGCCTCGCCGATGATCGTGTTGAAGTCGACGTGGGTGAGCTGCGAGAGCAGGAAGTACGCGCCGATGGCACCGGCGATGAAGCTGATCAGCGTGCGCGGCCTGATGCGCTCCAGCTGGGCGGGCTCGACGGGCGCCTGCGGACGGATCAGCAGCACCTGGTGGCGGATCTGGGTGAGCAGGTCCTCCTCGCGGGCCTGGTCGAGCGCGACGTCTATCGCCTGCTTCTCGGCCTGCTTCTCCGCGCGCACGGTCTTGCGGTCGGGCCCCTTGGCGCCCTCGGCGGTCTCCACCGCCTCCGCCGCCACTGCCGCGTCCGCCTCCGCCGCGCGGGCCAGCTTGTCCTGGCGGGACGCCTCCAGGACCGCCTCGCGCTCGCGCTGCGAACGCTCCCGCGCCAGCTTGCGCAGGGTGCCGCGGGTGGAGCGCGTCAGGGCGATGGGCTGGAGCAGCGGCAGACAGTCGGCGACCGAGTCCGGGCCGAGCACGTCGACCGCGGTCGCGACCGCGCGCTCGGCGCCCACACGCAGGCCGAAGGCGGTCAGGAGCTGGGCGATGTCCATCCGCAGGACCAGGTCGCCCGCGGCGATCTCACCGCCCCGCAGATCGGTCAGGATCACCGTGCCGGAACGATCCACCAAGATTGCGTCGCCCGCGAGCCTGCGGTGCGCGATCCGCCGCGACTGGAGCGCCTGCACCTGCCGCCAGGTGTCGCACAGCAGCTCATCGGTGATGACGTCGTCCGGCAGGGAGTCCAGGGTGCGGCCGCCCGTGTGCTCGTAGACGAGTATCACCGCGTCGGGACCGAGCTCGGAGGTGGCGATCAGCTTGGGGGCGTTGGCCCCGGCCGCGATCGCCGCGTACGCCAGGAGCGCCTCCTGCTCCAGGGCCTGGCGCAGCGACTGCAGGCTGCGGCGCTGGGTGATGCCGCGCAGGGTGAGCCTGCGCCAGACGCGGTAGAAGAAGCCCTGCGCCTGTTGCTCGCGGTCGATGACCGTGACGTCCAGGGGCGGGCCGTCCTCCAGGGTCACGAAGTAGCGGCGGCCCCGGTCGCCGTGCTCGCTGTCCGGGGAGTCCTCGCGGGCCGCGCTCACCGGGTGGAAGCCGACGTGCCGCAGACCGGCGAGGAGCGTCTGGCCGGTGGGCCGTACGTTCGGCGAGCCGACCGCGTAGAGCGTTCCGTAGGCCACGCTCCAGCCGAGCAGGACCGTCAGGATGATCGAGAACGGCGTGGTGTAGCCGGTGACCAGCATGGTGAAGGCGTCGAGCAGCAGCACCACCCACAGGACGACGCGCCAGCGTGGTCTTCGGGACATCCCGACGGCGGTCATGTACGCGATGACGGGCGCGAGATAGCCGTGCACGGGGTCGGTGAGCGCGTGCAGATCGCCGGGCGAGGGCCGGGTCAGCGCCTCCTGGATGGAGCCGGGGGCGGCCTTGGCGACCCAGAGGTCGGTGGCGAGCGTCACGCCGTGCGCGAGAACGGCCGCCAGGACGCCGTCCGCGATGCGCAGACCGTCCCGCTTGACCAGGCGCTCGATGGCGAAGGCGACGGGAACGAGCAGGACGCCGATGCTCGCGGTCAGACCCGCGAACTTGATCAGGAGGTCGGGCGCCTGGTCCGTGCCCTTGTCGATGTCCTGGGCGAGACCCGACGTCGTGCCGTGCGCGAACGCGGCGATGGCGAGGACCACGGCGATGCCGAGGATGCCGACGAGCAGCCGCATCAGGTCCGAAGGACGGTGCACGCGCGCGGCGAGCAGCGGTTCGTCACCGGCGACGCGGTCGGTGTGGGCTTCCTCGCCGTCGGCGCACGCGTCCGGGACGAAGGCCACGGGCGCGTCCTGCTCGGCGCCGGGCCGTGCGTCCTGGTCGGTGCCGGGCCGCGCGTCCTGGTCCGCGCCGGATTCCCAGCCGGACTCCCGGTCGAAATCTCGGCCGGACTTCTGGACCGTCTCGTGCTTCTCGTGCTTCTCGTGCTTCTTCAGGGAGTGCCCACCGGTGTCCGGGTGCGCCTCGGCCGCAGGGGTGCCCGCCGACTCATCGGGGTGCACGTCCTGCTGCTCCGTCGCCTCTTCTTGATCTCGTATCACCAGTCACCGCCCGCACGATGGTGGCATGCCACACCGACAGAGGGGGGCATCAGGGTGCAATGCGGGGGCGCAAAGTGTTCACCGAGCTCCAGTTTGTCTCGTACCGCACACTCTGTCGCGGGCCGGTCACGGTGTCGGTGGGGTACGGCAGGATGGACCGGATGAGCGAGGAGAGCGAGAGCGGACCGGAGCAGGGGCTCACGGCCTACCCGGAGTACGCCGAGCGGGTCTTCGAGGTCGCGGAGCTGATCCCTCCGGGACGGGTGATGACGTACGGGGACGTCGCGGAGTGGCTCGAGGAGGGCGGCCCCCGGCAGGTCGGCCGGGTGATGGCCCTCTACGGGGACGCGGTTCCGTGGTGGCGCGTGGTGCGCGCGGACGGGCGTCTGCTGCCGGGCCACGAGCTGCGGGCGATGGGCCACTACCGCGCGGAGGGCACGCCGCTGCGTGAGGCGGGCCGCGCGTCCGAAGGGCATGTGCCGCGCCTGGACATGCGGCGGGCGCGGTGGGACGGCGCCGTCCGGGACGGGGCCGCTCGGGGCGGGGACACGGCTCTGCGCGACGGCGACCGCGCGGCGCGTGGCGGCGACGCGGCGCGTGGCGACGCGGCGGGCAGTGGCGGTGCCGCTCGCCCGCAGGCTCCGGGGGCTCACACCTGACAGCTTCGGCCATCCCGCGGCGTCGTGGGGGACCGGTGGCCCGTACGGGGGAAGCCACGCGTCCCGCACGCCCGCTGGCGTAGCGTCGACAGCACGCATTTCTCTCACCCCGCAGCCATCGCGCAGCCGTATGACAACCCGTACACCCACCAGGACCGGCGACCCACGTGAGCTCCACTTCTTCCGCCCGGCACACCCGGCACCCGTCGCACCCCCAGGTGCGACAGGGGGCCCAGGGCGCCTATCGGCTGGTGCGCACCGCGCCGGTCCACGTGGACCCCCCTCGTCTTGACGCACGGCAGCGTGCGGTGGTTGACCACCCCGGAGGGCCGCTGCTCGTCCTGGCGGGGCCGGGCACGGGCAAGACGACGACGCTGGTGGAGTCCGTCGCCGCGCGGATCGCCAAGGGCACGGAGCCGGAGCGGGTCCTCGTCCTCACCTTCAGCCGCAAGGCCGCGGTGGAACTGCGCGACCGCATGGCGCTGCGCATAGGAGCGGCCAACGCCCCGCAGGCGACGACCTTCCACTCCTTCTGCTACGCCCTCATCCGCGCCCACCAGGACGCGGACCTGTTCGTCGAGCCCCTCCGACTCCTGTCCGGTCCCGAGCAGGACGTGGCCGTACGGGAGCTCCTGGCGGGCCAGATCGACCTGGCGGGGGAGGGGCGCTCCCACGTCCGCTGGCCGGACGAGCTGCGCGCCTGCCTGACGACGCGGGGCTTCGCCGACGAGGTGCGCGCGGTGCTCGCACGGAGCCGTGAACTGGGGCTCGGCCCCGACGCCCTGGATGCCTTCGCCCGCCGGGCGGGGCGGCCGGACTGGGGCGCGGCAGCGGCGTTCCTCGCGGAGTACCTGGACGTACTCGACATGCAAGGAGTGCTCGACTACGCGGAACTCGTGCACCGCGCGGTGCTGCTGGCGCGGCGTCCCGAGGTCGCGCGGGCGCTGGGCGCGCAGTACGACGCGGTGTTCGTGGACGAGTACCAGGACACCGATCCCGCGCAGGTGCGGCTGCTGCACGCGCTGGCCGGGGGCGGGCGCTCCCTCGTCGCGTTCGGCGACCCGGACCAGTCGATCTACACCTTCCGGGGCGCCGACGTGAACGGCATCCTGGAGTTCCCCTCCGAGTTCCCGCGCGCGGACGGCACGGAGGCGCCGGTCGAGGTCCTGACGACCTCGCGCAGGTCGGGCTCCGGCCTCCTGGCGGCCACGCGCCTGCTCACCCGCCGCATGCCGCTGACGAGGCTGCCCGCGGAGAAGGTGCGGGCCCACCGGGATCTCGCGGCGGTGCGGGACGGGGGCCGCGTCGAGGCGTACACCTACCCGACGTCCGGCGCCGAGCTGGACAACATCGCGGACATCCTGCGCCGCGCGCACCTGGAGGACGGCGTCCCCTGGGGCGAGATGGCGGTCCTGGTCCGCGCGGGAGCCCACACGATCCCCGCGGTCCGCCGCAGCCTCACCGCGTCCGGCGTCCCCCTGGACATCGACGGCGACGACATCGCCCTGCGCCACGAACCGGCGATCACGCCATTGCTGACGGCGCTGCGGGCGGTGGCGACGGCGGTGGTTTCACAGGGGGCGGCTTCTGGGGTGGAGACGGGGGCGGAGCCCGAGGCTGGGCCGGAGTCCGAGACTGGGGCTGGGCCGGGGTCCGAGGGCGGGGTTGCGCCGGGGTCCGAGAGCGGGGCTGGGCCGGAGTCCGAGACCGGGGCTGCCCCGGTGTCGGAGCTCGGGTTCGCGGCCGAGCCCGTCTCTGAGGCCGTGGCCGAGTCCGAGCCTGTCTCTGAGGCTGTGGTCGAGTCCGAGCCTGTCTCTGAGGCTGTGGTCGAGTCCGAGCCTGTCTCTGAGGCTGAGGCCGTGGCCGAGCCTGAGTCTGGTCCGGCGCCCCAGTCCCAGTCCCAGTCCCATTCCGAGTCCGAGTCCGAGCCTGCCTCCGACCAGGACCCCCTCTCGGACCCTGACCCTGACCCTGAGCCCGACTCGGACCCCGGCCCTTCAGCCGCCTCCGGATCCGAGCCCGAAGCCACCGCCCCCACCACAACCTGGCTCGACACCGAGACGGCCCTGGACCTTCTCACCTCCCCCCTCGCCGGCATGGACGCCGCCGATCTCCGGCGGCTCGGGCGGGCGCTGCGGGCGGAGGAGCGTGCCGCGGGGAATCATCTGCCGCCGTCCTCCGACGTGTTGCTGACCCGTGCGCTCGCCGAACCGGAGCGGCTCGTCGCGCACGATCCCGCGTACGCGCGCGGCGCCCAGCGGCTCGGTGCGCTGCTGCGCAAGGCCCGCGAGCGGCTCGCGGGCGGCGGTACCGCGGAGGAGGCGCTCTGGGAGCTGTGGGACGGCACACCGTGGCCGCGCCGCCTGGAGCGGACCGCACGCCGCGGTGGCGCCGCCGGGCGCAACGCGGACCGGGATCTCGACGCGGTCTGCGCCCTGTTCGCGTACGCCTCCCGTGCCGAGGAACGCACCGGAGGCCGCGGCGCCCTCAACTTCCTGGAGGAGACCGAGGCGCAGGACATCGCGGCCGACACCCTCATGCGCAGGGCGGTGCGCCCCGACGCCGTACGCCTGATGACGGCGCACCGTTCCAAGGGCCTGGAGTGGCGGCTCGTG
The DNA here is from genome assembly GCF_055585065.1 of Streptomyces sp. NPDC054047. Taxonomy (NCBI): domain Bacteria; kingdom Bacillati; phylum Actinomycetota; class Actinomycetes; order Kitasatosporales; family Streptomycetaceae; genus Streptomyces; species Streptomyces sp. NPDC054047. The sequence goes on from NZ_JBVJKV010000008.1 coordinate 146,980, forward strand.
GTGGTCGCGGGAGTCCAGGAAGGCCTCTGGCCCGACCTGCGCCGCCGTGGCTCCCTCCTGGAGGCCGACCGCATCGGGAGGGACGGCCTGGCCGAACCCCTCACCCCCGGAGCGCTCCTCTCCGAAGAGCGCCGGTTGTTCTACGTGGCCGCCACGCGCGCGCGTGAACGCCTCGTCGTCACCGCCGTCAAGGCGCCCGCGGACGACGGAGACCAGCCATCGCGCTTCCTCACCGAACTCGGCGTCGAGCCCAAGGACGTCACGGGCCGCCCGCGCCGCCCCCTGTCCGTCTCGGCGCTCGTCGCCGAGCTGCGCTCCACCACCGTCGACCCCCGCGTCTCGGAGCCCCTGCGCGAGGCCGCCGCCCACCGCCTCGCCCGGATCGCCGCGCTGAGCGACGCGGACGGGCGCCCCCTGGTGCCGTCGGCGCACCCGTACCGCTGGTGGGGCATGTACGAGCCGACGGCGAGCGAAGTCCCCCTGAGGGACCGCGACAAGCCCGTCGTCCTCTCCGGAAGCGCCCTGGACCAGCTCGCCAACACCTGTTCCCTGCAGTGGTTCCTGGGCCGCGAGGTGAAGGCGGACGCCCCCGCGACCGCCGCCCAGGGCTTCGGCAACGTGGTGCACGTCCTGGCCGACGAGGTCGCGTCCGGCAGGACCCCCGCCGACCTCGCCGTCCTCATGGAGCGCCTCGACTCGGTCTGGGACGCGCTGGCCTTCGACGCCCCCTGGAAGTCGGCCCAGGAGAAGGAGCACGCGCGCGTGGCGCTCGAACGCTTCCTCCAGTGGCATGTGACGGACCGCGCGACCCGCACCCCCGTCAGCAGCGAGCACGACTTCGACGTGACCCTCGAAGCGGGCCCCTACGAAGTACGCGTACGCGGCTCCATGGACCGCGTCGAGCAGGACGCGCAAGGACGTGCCTACGTAGTCGACTTCAAGACCGGCAAGCAGACCCCCACCGCCGCCGAGGTGGCCCGCCACCCGCAGCTCGCCGTCTACCAGCTCGCCCTCCGCGAGGGCGCGGTCGACGACGCCTTCGAAGGCGTACGTCCGGAGGCGGGCGGCGCCGAACTGGTGCAGCTGCGCCAGGGCGCCGCCAAGAAGGACGGCGGCGAGACCTTCCCCAAGGTGCAGGCCCAGGAGCCGCTCGACGGGGAGTGGGTGGGCGACCTCCTGGCCACCGCCGCGGGCAAGGTCCTGGACGAGCGTTTCTCACCCACCACGGGCCAGCACTGCACGCACTGCGACTTCCGCGCCTCGTGCAGCGCGCGCCCGGAGGGCCGGCAGGTCGTGGACTGACTCGGGCTGACCCCCGGAGGCAACCAGCGGGCGGCAGCCAGCGCGGTTGGTGGCCAAGCTCACGTCACGGCACTCGCGTTCATAGCAGCCTCACAGGCCATCTAAAGTCTCGGTAAAGCTGATTTGTGCACCAGTGGACCCTCCGATCGTGCACCTTCCCGAGGAGATACAGACATGGCAGCCAACCGGAAGCTCCTGGCCGCGGCAGTCGCATGTGCCGCCGCCTTCGTCGGCATCACGGGCTGCTCCAGCGAGGAGAAGGATCCCTTCGAGGGGATGAGCGCCGACAAGATCGCCAAGAAGGCGGCCGACGCGTCCAAGGGCGCGGGCTCTTTCAAGGTCACCGGTGAGGGCAAGCAGGACGGCAAGCCGCTCAACGTCGACTTCTCGGTCGCCAAGTCCGGTGACTGCAAGGGCAAGATGGACGGCGGTGCGGACGGCACGGCCGAGCTCCTGGTGTCCGGCGACAGCCAGTACATGAAGGGCGACAAGGCGTTCTGGAAGGACGCCATGGGCGGCAGCGGGGCCGGCGGTCAGGCCTCGCGCCTCGAGGGCAAGTGGGTCAAGTCGCCCAACGCCGAGGGCAAGGGCGTCTGTGACGCGGACGCCATGTTCCAGTCCAAGGACCTCAAGAAGCTCAAGCGCGAGAAGGACTCCGAGGTCGACGGCAAGAAGGCGGCCGTGCTCACGAAGAAGAAGTCGGGCAAGAAGACCACCTTCTACGTCGCCGCCGAGGGCAAGCCGTACTTCCTGAAGGTCGTCACGACCGGCGAGGAAGACCCGGGCACGATGGCCTTCAGCGACTACGGCTCGCCCGTCTCCGTCAAGGCCCCGGCGCCGAACGAGGTCATGGACCTCGAAGAGCTCATGAAGTCCTGACGCCCGACAGGTCCTGACGCCCGACAGGTCCTTGCGCCCGACAAGTCCTGATACCTGACGACTCCTGGCGCCAGCAGCGACGGCGGCCACCGACAGCCGGGGATGCCCCGATTGTCAGTGGCCGCCGCTAGCCTCTCTGACGTGTCACCTCGTATCACCGACCCCGAGCAGCTCAAAGAGCTCCTCGGCATCCCGTTCACCCCGGAGCAGACGGCCTGCATCACTGCGCCGCCCGCCCCGCAGGTGATCGTGGCCGGAGCCGGGTCGGGCAAGACGACGGTGATGGCGGCCCGCGTGGTCTGGCTCGTCGGCACCGGCCAGGTCGCCCCCGAGCAGGTCCTGGGCCTGACGTTCACGAACAAGGCGGCCGGTGAACTCGCCGAGCGGGTGCGCCAGGCGCTGATCAAGGCCGGGGTCACCGACCCCGAGGCGCTCGACCCGGACCATCCGCCGGGCGAACCGGTCATCTCCACGTACCACGCCTTCGCGGGCCGCCTCCTGACCGACCACGGGCTGCGCATAGGGCTCGAACCCACCGCGAGGCTGCTCGCCGACGCCACCCGCTTCCAGCTCGCCGCACGCGTGCTGCGCGAGGCGCCGGGCCCCTATCCCGCGCTGACCCGCTCCTTCCCCGACCTCGTCAGCGACCTCCTCGCACTCGACAGCGAGCTCGCGGAGCACCTCGTGCGCCCCGACAGGCTCCGCGCGTACGACACCGAGCTGCTGCACGCCCTGGAGGGCGCCAAGCTCTCCAACGCCGACCTGCGCAAGGTGCCGGAGACGGCGGCGGCCCGGCTCGAACTGGCCGAGCTCGTCGGCCGCTACAGGGAGGCGAAGCGCGCCCGCGACCTTCTCGACTTCGGCGACCAGATCGCCCTCTCCGCGACGCTGGCCGACACCCGCGCGGAGGTCGGCGAGATCCTGCGCGAGGAGTTCCGCGTCGTCCTGCTCGACGAGTACCAAGACACGTCGGTCGCCCAGCGCATCCTCCTGGCGGGCCTCTTCGGAGGCGGCACGGGCCACCCGGTGACGGCGGTCGGCGACCCCTGCCAGGCGATCTACGGCTGGCGCGGCGCCTCCGTGGCGAACCTCGACGACTTCCCCGAGCACTTCCCGCACGCCGACGGCCGCCCCGCGGCGCGCCACGCGCTCAGCGAGAACCGCCGCAGCGGCGGCCGCCTCCTGGACCTCGCGAACGGCCTCGCGCAGCCGCTGCGCGCGATGCACGCGGGCGTGGAGGCCCTGCGGCCCGCCCCCGGCGCCGAGCGCGACGGCATGGTGCGCTGCGCCCTGCTGCGCACGCACGCCGAGGAGATCGACTGGCTCGCCGACTCCATCGCGCACCTCGTGCGCACCGGAAAGGCCCCCGGAGAGATCGCTGTCCTGTGCCGCACGGCGACGGACTTCGCGCAGATCCAGGGGGCGCTGGTCGCCCGGGACGTCCCCGTGGAGGTCGTCGGTCTCTCCGGGTTGCTGCACCTCCCGGAGGTCGCCGACCTCGTCGCCGTCTGCGAGGTGCTCCAGGACCCGGGCGCGAACGCCTCCCTGGTGCGCCTGCTGACCGGCCCGCGCTGGCGCATCGGCCCGCGCGACCTCGCCCTCCTGGGCCGCCGCGCACGCCTTCTCGTACGCCATGGGCACGCGGCTCCCGACGACCCGGACCGGCGTCTCGCCGAAGCGGTCGAGGGGGTCGACCCCGCCGAGGTGATATCGCTCGCGGACGCTCTCGACACGTTCCTGGAGACGCCCCTGGACGCGGACACGGAGGACGACGGCCTGCCCTTCTCGCCGGAGGCGAGGGTGCGGTTCGCCCGGCTCGCTGCCGAGCTGCGCGACCTGCGCCGCTCACTGGCCGACCCGCTGATGGACGTGCTGCACCGGGTGCTCGCCGTCACGGGCCTTGAGGTCGAGCTCTCCGCGTCGCCGCACGCCCTCGCGGCCCGCCGCCGCGAGACGCTCTCGAACTTCCTGGACGTCGCCGCGTCCTTCGCCGCCAACGACAGCGGGGCGAGCCTGCTGGCCTTCCTCGCCTTCCTGAGGACCGCCGCGCAGTACGAGAAGGGCCTGGACAACGCCCTGCCGGGCGGCGAGAACACGGTCAAGGTGCTCACCGCCCACAAGTCCAAGGGCCTGGAGTGGGACGTCGTGGCCGTCCCCGGCCTGGTCACCGGGACGTTCCCCAGCACCCAGGGGCGCGAGAAGTGGACGGCCCAGGGCAAGGTCGTCCCGCACACGCTGCGCGGGGACGCGTCGACCCTGCCCGACATCGAGGCGTGGGACTCCCGGTCCATGAAGGCGTTCCACGAGGACATGAAGGAGCACCAGCGCACCGAGGAGCTCCGCCTCGGCTATGTGACGTTCACCCGCCCCCGCTCGCTGCTCCTGGGCTCGGGCCACTGGTGGGGCCCTTCGCAGAAGAAGCCGCGCGGCCCCTCGGACTTCCTCCAGGCGCTGTACGACCACTGCGCGGTGGGTCACGGGGAGATCGAGGCCTGGGCGGACGAACCGGAGGAGGGCGAGGAGAACCCCGCCCTGGTGGAGGGCGCCGCCGAGCACGCGTGGCCGCTCCCGCTGGACGACGCGTCCCTGGCCCGCCGCAGGGCCGCCGCGCAGACGGTCCTGACGCATCTGGACCGCCTGACGGGCGATCTGACGGGCGACCTCACGGGGGAGGGGGCGCCGGACGACGCCCGCTCGCACGAAGAGCCCCACCCGTCGGCGTACGACGACGTGCCCCCGGCCGAGGACCCGGACTGGCCGCCCCCTCCGGAGGACGAAGAGCCGCCCGAAGGTGTCCCCGAGGACCCTGAGGACCCCGAGGGCTGGGACTCCTGGACCGCGGCCCGCCCGGCGATCCCGCACCAGGCAGCGGCCCCGCCCACCGAGCCCGAAGCGCGCCCGCACCCCGCCGACGCCGCTGCCGACGCCCCTGTCGAGGCCCCTGTCGAGGCCGCTGCCGAGGCCGCCCCGGAGGACGCCCGCCCCACCCCGGAGCAGGCCCGCCTCACCCCGGAGGAGGCCCGCACCCTCGCCTCCTGGGACCGTGACCTGGACGCCCTCACCGGCGAACTCCTGCGCGCCCGCGAAGCGATAAGGGACATCCCCGTCCCCGCCTCCCTCACCGCGTCCGAAGTACTGCGCCTGGCAGCCGACCCGGAGGGCTTCGCGCAGGAGCTCGCCCGCCCCATGCCGCGCCCGCCGCAGCCCGCGGCCCGCCGCGGCACCCGCTTCCACGCCTGGATCGAGACCCGCTTCGAAGAGCTGCGCCTCCCGCTGCTCGCCCCCGACGACCTGCCGGGCGGCGGCCTCGGAGAGGCCGAGATCGCCGACGAACGCGATCTGGACGCCCTCAAGGAAGCCTTCGAGCGCACCGAGTACGCCCACCGGACCCCTCACCGCGTCGAGGTTCCCTTCCAGCTGACGCTCGCGGGCCGCGTGGTCCGCGGCCGCATCGACGCGGTCTACAAGGAGGTCGACGGCGACGACGTGACGTACGAGATCGTCGACTGGAAGACAAGCCGCACCCGCACCGCCGACCCTCTCCAGCTCGCCGTCTACCGCCTGGCCTGGGCGGAGTTGCACGACGTGCCCCCGGAATCCGTGAAGGCGGCGTTCCTTTACGTGCGCAGCGGCGAGACCTCCCGCCCCGCGTACCTGCCGGGCCGGGCCGAACTGGAGCGGATCCTGCTGGAGGAACCGGGCGGGCAACCGGGTGACGAACCACCGGACGGATCGGCTCCCGGGGGCGGCTAGGCTCGTGACCATGAGCCAGTCCGTTGACAGTGACGTCAGTGGCGTCAGCGCCGTTCGTACGTACATCCAGACCCACCGTGCCGCCTTCCTCGACGATCTCGCCGAGTGGCTGCGCATCCCGTCCGTGTCGGCACAGCCCGACCACGCGGACGACGTGCGGCGCAGCGCGGAGTGGCTCGCGGCCCAGCTCAAGGAGACCGGCTTCCCGACCGTCGAGGTCTGGGAGACGGCGGGAGCGCCCGCCGTCTTCGCCGAGTGGCCCTCCGGGGACCCCGAGGCCCCCACGGTCCTCGTCTACGGCCACCACGACGTGCAGCCCGCGGCCCGCGAGGACGGCTGGCACACGGACCCCTTCGAGCCCGTCGTCCAGGGCAACCGCCTCTACGCGCGCGGTGCCGCCGACGACAAGGGCCAGGTGTTCTTCCACACACTCGGTGTCCGCGCCCACCTCGCCGCCACCGGCCGCACCGCCCCCGCGGTGAACCTGAAGCTCCTGGTCGAGGGCGAGGAGGAGTCGGGCTCCCCGCACTTCCGCGCGCTGATCGAAGAGCACAAGGAGCGCATCGCGGCCGACGCGGTGATCGTCTCGGACACCGGCATGTGGGCCGAGGACACCCCCACGGTCTGCACCGGCATGCGCGGCCTCGCCGACTGCGAGATCGAGCTGCGCGGCCCCGACCAGGACATCCACTCGGGCTCCTTCGGCGGCGCCGTCCCGAACCCGGCGACCGCCGCCGCGCGCCTGGTCGCCGCGCTGCACGACGAGCACGCGCGCGTGGCCGTCCCCGGCTTCTACGAAGGCATCACCGAACTCACCGACCGCGAGCGCGAACTCTTCGCCGAGCTGCCCTTCGACGAGGAGCGCTGGCTGCGCACGGCCAAGTCGCACGCGACCCACGGAGAAGCGGGCCACACCACCCTGGAGCGCATCTGGGCCCGCCCCACCGCCGAGGTGAACGGCATCGGCGGCGGCTACCAAGGACCGGGCGGCAAGACCATCGTCCCGTCGTCCGCCTTCCTGAAGCTCTCCTTCCGGCTCGTCGCGGGACAGGACCCGGACCGCGTCGAAGAAGCCGTCCGCACCTGGGTCGCCGACCGGCTGCCGGACGGAATCAGCCACACGATCACCTTCGGCGCCGCCACGCGCCCGTGCCTGACGCCGCTCGACCACCCCGCGCTGCAGTCCGTCGTACGGGCGATGGGGCAGGCCTTCGAGCAGCCGATCCGCTTCACCCGGGAGGGCGGTTCGGGACCGGCGGCCGATCTCCAGGACGTCCTGACCGCCCCCGTGCTCTTCCTGGGCATCTCCGTGCCGTCCGACGGCTGGCACGCACCGAACGAGAAGGTCGAACTCGATCTGCTCCTCAAGGGAGTCGAGACGACGGCCTACCTGTGGGGCGATCTCGCCGAGCACTGGCGCGATGCACACTGAGTCCCGCCTTGTCGACCTTGCCGCACCACCCATTCCATCGGGGGAGTTGGAAGCACCTGTGACCACCTGGACCGAACGCACCGCTGACCGTCCCGTCTCGCTCACCGCGCCGAGCGGCATCGATCGCGCAGCCCACCACCGCCTCGACGAGGCCTGGCTCGCCGCCGCCTGGAGCCACCCCACGACACGGGTCTTCGTGGTCTCCGGCGGTCAGGTGCTCATCGACGAGACACCGGACGGCAGCACCGAACTGGTGATGACGCCGTCCTTCGAGGCGCCCCTCACCGAGGCCCACCGCTACTTCCTGGGCACGGACGAGGACGGCGTCAGCTACTTCGCGCTGCAGAAGGACTCCCTGCCCGGCCGCATGGACCAGCAGGCGCGCCCCGCGGGCCTGCGCGAGGCCGGACTCCTCCTGTCGCCCCGTGACGCGGGCCTGATGGTGCACGCCGTCGCCCTGGAGAACTGGCAGCGCCTGCACCGCTTCTGCTCGCGCTGCGGCGACCGCACCGTCATCGCGGCGGCCGGCCATATCCGCCGCTGCCAGGCGTGCGGCGCCGAGCACTACCCGCGTACGGACCCTGCGGTGATCATGCTGGTGACGGACGACCAGGACCGCGCGCTCCTGGGCCGCCAGGTGCACTGGCCCGAAGGCCGCTTCTCGACGCTGGCGGGCTTCGTGGAGCCGGGCGAGTCCATCGAGACGTCGGTGCGGCGCGAGGTCTGGGAGGAGGCCGGCGTCATGATCGGCGACGTCGAGTACGTCGCGAGCCAGCCCTGGCCGTTCCCCTCCAGCCTGATGCTGGGCTTCATGGCCAACGCCACCTCGTCGGAGATCAACGTGGACGGCGAGGAGATCTCCGAGGCGCGCTGGTTCTCCCGGGAAGACCTGCGGGCCGCATTCGAGTCCGGGGAGGTCCTGCCTCCCTACGGGATCTCGATTGCGGCCCGACTGATCGAGCTCTGGTACGGAAAGCCCCTGCCGAAGCCGGGCACCGTCGGCTAGGGGGCCCGTCCCGCGGGCGGGCCCCGGTCGCTCAGGCGGCCAGCTTCTGCTTCACCTGGGCGAGCGACGGGTTCGTCAGGGTCGAGCCGTCCGGGAAGAGAACGGTGGGAACCGTCTGGTTTCCGCCGTTCGCCTTCTCGACGAAGGCCGCGGAGTCCGGGTCGTGCTCAATGTTGATCTCGTTGTACGTGATGCCCTCGCGGTCCATCTGGCCCTTGAGCCGGCGGCAGTAGCCGCACCACGTGGTGCTGTACATCGTCACAGTGCCCGGCATGTGTCTCGCGCTCCTTTGTTGCTCGGGGTGCGTCATCGCAATGACCTGAACGTACGTGACCCGGCCACCATTCCCGCATTAGTACGACCGCAGTGGCCTCCCTGTGGACAACCGGGCTCACGGGCCTCCGGCGACCTGGCAGCATGGCGGGGTGACAGCAGCAACGCACTCCACCCTCTTCCCGCAGGTCCCGGACTCTGCCGACGCGGTGCTCGCCGGGCTCGACCCCGAGCAGCGCGAGGTGGCCACCGCCCTGCACGGGCCGGTGTGCGTCCTGGCAGGTGCCGGGACGGGCAAGACACGGGCGATCACGCACCGGATCGCCTATGGCGTGCGTGCCGGAATCCTCCAGCCGGCCAGCGTGCTCGCCGTCACGTTCACCAACCGCGCGGCGGGCGAGATGCGCGGCCGGCTGCGCCAGCTCGGCGCCTCCGGGGTCCAGGCCCGCACGTTCCACTCCGCCGCCCTGCGCCAGCTCCAGTTCTTCTGGCCGAAAGCGGTCGGTGGCTCGCTGCCCCGGATCGTCGACCGGAAGATCAAGATCGTCGCGGACGCGGCGGCCGCCTCCCGCATCCGCCTGGACCGCAATGAACTGCGCGACGTGACGAGCGAGATCGAGTGGTCCAAGGTCACCCAGACCGTCCCCTCGGACTATGCGGCCGCCGCCGCGAAATCGGGCCGCCTCATCCCCCGGGACGCGGCGGAGATCGCCCAGATCTACGGCGCGTACGAAGACCTCAAGCGCGACCGCTCCGTCATCGACTTCGAGGACGTCCTGCTCCTGGCCGTCGGCATCCTCCAGGACCGCCACGACATCGCCGACCAGGTCCGCGCCCAGTACCAACACTTCGTGGTCGACGAATATCAGGACGTCAGCCCGCTCCAGCAGCGCCTTCTTGAGCTGTGGCTCGGCGACCGGGACAACCTCTGCGTCGTCGGTGACGCCAGCCAGACGATCTACTCCTTCACCGGCGCGACCCCCGACCACCTGCTGAACTTCCGCACCCGCCACCCCGGAGCGACGGTCGTCAAGCTCGTCCGGGACTACCGCTCCACGCCCCAGGTCGTCCACCTCGCCAACGGCCTGCTCTCCCAGGCCCGTGGCCGCGCCGCCGACCACCGCCTCGAACTGATCTCCCAACGCGACGCCGGAGCCGAACCGGTCTACGTGGAGTACGCGGACGAGCCGGCCGAGGCCGAAGGCGCCGCCCGCCGCATCCGGTCCCTCATCGCCGACGGCGTCCCGGCGAGCGAGATCGCGGTCCTCTTCCGCACGAACTCCCAGTCCGAGATCTACGAACAGGCACTCGCCGACGCCGGTGTGCCCTACCAGCTGCGCGGCGCCGAGCGCTTCTTCGAGCGCACCGAGGTCCGGGAGGCGGGCGCGGCCCTGCGCGGCGCGGCCCGCTTCGGGGGCAACGACTCGCTGCTCGACGACGTCATCGACCTGCCCTCGCAGGTGCGGGCCGTCCTCTCCACGAAGGGCTGGACGACACAGCCCCCGGCAGGCTCCGGCGCGGCCCGCGACCGCTGGGAGTCCCTGGCGGCCCTGGTGCGCCTCGCCGAGGACTTCGCGTCGGCCAAGGCCGACGCGACGCTCTCCGACCTCGTGGGGGAACTGGACGAGCGCGCGAGCGCCCAGCATGCGCCGACCGTCCAGGGCGTCACCCTCGCCTCGCTGCACGCTGCCAAGGGCCTGGAGTGGGACGCCGTCTTCCTGGTCGGCCTCGCCGAGGGCATGATGCCGATCACGTACGCCAAGACCGACGAGCAGGTCGAGGAGGAGCGCCGCCTCCTGTACGTGGGCGTGACCCGGGCCCGCGTCCACCTCTCCCTCTCCTGGGCGCTGTCCCGCTCACCGGGCGGCCGCGCGGGCCGCCGCCCCAGCCGTTTCCTTGACGGGCTGCGTCCGGGCTCGGGAGCGGGCGCCGGAGCGCGCGCCGCGGGCGGCGGACCCGGCGGCATCGAGCGTGGCACCGGCGGCGAGGAGAGCGGCGTCGCCAAGAGCCGCCGGCGGACCAGCAGGTCACCGGCCAGGTGCCGGGTCTGCGGGCGGACCCTGACCGACGCGGGCGAGATGAAGCTGATGCGGTGCGAGGACTGCCCGTCCGACATGGACGAGGGACTCTACGAACGCTTGCGGGAGTGGCGTTCGGGCCAGGCGGAGCTGCTCGGCCAGCCCGCGTACTGCGTGTTCACGGACAAGACCTTGATCGCCATCGCGGAGGCCGCGCCCGACGAAGAGGGCGAGCTGGCCCGGATCCCCGGCGTCGGCGTGCGCAAGCTCAACCGCTTCGGATCTGATGTCCTCGCCATTTGTGCAGGTGGAGAGCCTGTAAGGGGCGCCGATGGCAACTGATTCAAACTCGTCGAAAAAATAGTTTGCGCATGCGCAAGGAAGACCCATAGGTTCTTAAGCACGGGAACGGCGGCTTCTCCGAAGCCCTCGCCCCGTGCTGTACTTAATAGCCCGCAGGATCGGTTCCGGCCGATCCCATAGACGCCGAGAGGAGGCGATTCCAGTGATCAGCAGCAACGAGAGCTTCATCAGCACCGTGAAAATGACCGATCGCTCGGTCGTCGCTTCCTGCCTGCTCGGCTTCTCGAACCTGGGCACCGGTCTGTCCGGTGGCATCGCTGCCGCCGCCAACCGTCCGGAGTCCTCCGTCCTGCCCATCGCCCTCCCGCGCGTTCTCAACGTTCTTCCGATGCGTGAGGTCAATGAAGGCAGCGAGCGAGCGACCAAGGCACCGGAAGCAGTAGTGACCCAGGCACAGGCCTATGCCTTTGCCGCAGCCGGTGCCGGATCCAAGAAGCAGACGACGCAGCACCACACGATGTGGGCCTTCCGTGGGCTCGAACCCTGGAGTGATCCAGTCTGATCGTCGATCAGACCGGCGCCTTCAGGGCCGCGGAACCCCACCCGGGATCCGCGGCCCTTCTGTTTTCCCCAAAACGGGATGACGGAGCGAAGGGGCCGAGCAAGACCCGGTACCAGCCGCCAACCGGCCGACCCAGGCCGGCACGACCAGACGAGGAAAACACCACCGTGCAACTCGAAGCGCACGCCCCGTCCGTACCGCCTTCAGCGACTCTCCCCCCGCCCGTTCCCACGGAGGACCCGACCTTGACTCCCCTGACCGCGCTCACCGCGCTCGACGACGCCATCGAGAACCTCGGCGTACCCGTTCCCTGCCGTGCCTACGACCCCGAGGTCTTCTTCGCCGAGTCGCCCGCGGACGTCGAGTACGCCAAGTCCCTCTGCCGTACCTGCCCGCTGATGGAGGCCTGCCTGGCCGGCGCCAAGGAGCGGCGTGAGCCGTGGGGCGTCTGGGGCGGAGAGCTCTTCGTCCAGGGTGTCGTCGTTGCCCGCAAGCGGCCGCGTGGCCGTCCGCGCAAGAACCCGGTTGTCGCCGCATGAACGCCACCGGAACGATCGATCGCCCCCTGACGCACGACCCCAAGAAGCAGGCCCCGATGAAGGCAGCCACCGCTGAGCCCGCAGGCTCCGCCACCCCAGACTTCACCACCACCGGTGCGAACGACTCGCGCCAGAACAGGACCCGCGAGATGCAACTCATCCCAGAAGCCCTGGCTCGTGCACATATGCACGAACGCATGCGTGAGGCCGAGGCCGAACGCCCGGCCGCCCGTCTGATGGCGGCCCGCCGGATGCAGCGCCGCGCCGAGCGCGCGTCGCTGCGCGCCCGGCGCGCGCTCGCCATCGCCGTCATGCAGTGACGGCCGACGCGACGAGCCGACGCGCTGACTGAGCAACACCACCCAGCCCGCGGGGGCCGGTCCGAACGGACCGGCCCCCGCGGTGCGTTGTGCCGGGCGAACCTCTCGGAGCGGCGATATGGTCGCCGGGTGGACCAGCAGACTCCTCAGCCCGCGGGCGCCGAGAATCTTGTGTGTTCCCGCTGCGGCACGGTCGCCGAAGGAGCACCGCTCACCTGGACCTGCTCGGTGGAGAACGGCGTCCGCCGCTACTTCTGCGACTCCTGCGCCCGCGAGAACCTCAGGGCCATCGAAGGACGGCTCGACTCTCCGTGGTGGTGAGGGCGGACCACGGCGTCAGGCCCGGTCAGGCTCCGGCCGCAGGATCTTCCGCCTCCTGCTCCTCCAGCTCGTCCGGCTCCTCCTCCAGGAAGCCCGGCAGCCACTCCTCGAGCTCGTCCCGCATCCGCACCGTCGCCCCGAGCTGACAGAGCACCCCGATCGTGCTCAACGTCACACGGTGGATCAGCAGATACGACGGCGGGAGGTTCAGCCGCTTGCCCAACTGGTAGGCGGGGGAGCGTGGATCGGCCACCCGTGCCGCCTGGCCGCGCATCCAGCCGCGGGTGAAGGTGAACTCCTCCACCAGCATCGGTTCGATGATCGGCAGCAGATAGTCGAGGACCGCGTCCGGTTCGAGCTCGACGGACTCCTGGACGAAGTCCTCCTCGCGCAACATCGCGTAGACCGCGTCGGCCTCGCCGTCGAGCGTCATCCGCAGGGAGCGGCCGATGGTCGGCGGCAGCCCGCCGGGCAACCGGTCCACCGTGCCGAAGTCCAGGACCCCGAGCCGCCAGCCGTCCTTCTCGTCGGGCAGCAGCCGGAAGTTGCCCGGATGCGGATCGGCGTGCAGCAGGCCGGTGCGCGCCGGGCCCGAGAAGAGGAAACGGGCAAGGAGCTGTCCCGCCCGGTCCCGCTGCTCCTGCGTGCCGTCCGCGATCACGTCCGACAGGGGCACCCCCTCGATCCACTCGGTCACCAGGACCTGCTCGCACTGGTGCACCACATCGGGCACCACGACATCGGGGTCGTCCGCGAACTCCTCGGCGTGCGCGTGCTGGGCCTGGGCCTCCAGGCTGTAGTCGAGCTCCTCGGAGACCCGGTCGCGCAGCTCCGCGATGAGCGGCTTGATGTCCATCCCCGGAATCAGCGGTCCCAGGAGCCGGGCGAACCTGCTGAGTTGGTTCAGATCGGAGAGCAGCGCCTCACCGGCCCCCGGATACTGCACCTTCACGGCGACCTCGCGCCCGTCCGCCCACAGCGCCCGGTGGACCTGGCCGATCGACGCGGCGGCGGCCGGCTTGTCGTCGAACTCCAGGAACAGCTCGCGCCAGTCCTCTCCGAGCCGCTCAGCGAGCACGGCGTGCACGGTGCGCGTCGGCATCGGCGGCGCCGCTTCCTGCAGCTTCGTCAGCGCGGCGCGATACGGCCCCGCGACCTCCTCGGGCAGCGCCGACTCGAAGACCGACAGGGCCTGGCCGAACTTCATGGCCCCGCCCTTGAGCTCGCCGAGCACCTTGAACAGCTGCTCCGCCGTGCGCTGTTGCAGCTCACGGCCGACGATCTCCGCGGACTTGCCCCCGATCCGCTTGCCGAGCCCCCAGGTCGCCCGCCCGGCGAAGCCGAGTGGCAGCGCGGCCAGTTTGGCGGTACGGGTTACCGCCTTCCGGGGAAGATCAGACATGCGCCCCTCCAAGTCCCAGACAGCCACGCCTTGTCAGGCGGTTACCCGGCCATTGTGTCGTGCTGCTTCCTGTCCCCGGCGGGGTGTTCCCCCTTATCCACCACTCCCGCCCCGCACGGGCACGTGAGATGCGGTGGCACCGGTCGTGCATGCCAGTCGAATCCGGGCACGGACGCCTCCCAGCGGACCCCCGCGCTCGCCGGTGCGGCCCCGTCCAGAAAGGCCAGGGCATGCGCCGCGGTGAGGCCGGCGACCGTGGTCGACAGTGCCAGATCACACGCGGTGACATGGCGCGCGCGTCCCGAACGCCACTGTGCCAGCATGCGCGGCCAGGTCGGATCCCGGTCCGCGCGGTCCAGCGCCAGACAGCCCGCGCAGGCTGTCGCCCCCGGCAAGACGAGCGGCCCCACCACCCCGGTTCCCTCGATCACACCCGCGTAGAGATGAGGTGTCCCCGCCGAGACGAGCGGCTCGGCGGCGAGCGGGTCGGGTGAATGGGCGTCGAGACCGTCCCGCGGCGCGATGATCACGAGGGAGAGACCCGGCTCCCCTTCTCCCGCTGTCTCCGCTGACCCTGCTGCCTCCTCTGTCCCTGATGCCCCTGCTGTTCCCGCCCCCCTCCGGCCCCGGCGGGGCGGTCGGTCCGGAGCCGACTGCCGCACGACCCGTCGCGCCGCCGCGTCCCTGCGGGCGCCGACCGCTTCGGCGGGCAGCCCGCCCGGTGCCACGTCCCAGGGCTCGACGACCCCGCCCTCCATCACGTCGACCTGCCCCACGCCCGCCCCGGACAGCACCGAGGCCACCACCGCGCCCACCCGGCCCGCGCCCCGCACCTGTACCCGCATCGCGCGACGCGCCGCCAGCTTGCGCATCCCGTCACCCGGCTCGGGCGTCACGACCGAGAGGGAGGCCAGATCCGGACGCAGCCGGTCCATGGCCTGGCTTCGCTTGCGCAGTGCGTCGGCCGCCGAACCGCCGCCCGTCGCGTCGTCGAGGAGCCCCGCTCTGGACAGCCGCCGCACGAGCTGGTCCACGTGACCGTCGGGCAGACCCATCCGCCTGCCCTCGTCGCGCAGGAGCGGCAGCCCGCGTGTCCCGTCCAGGAGCTGGAGAAAGCTGCTTGTCGCCGTGTCCACCGGCCCGAGCACCAGGGCGTGGGCGGGCGCCACGCCGAACTGGATCGTGTTCAGATCGCGCCAACCGCGCCGCAACGCCGGTTTCAAGATCGGATGCATGGTCGTCCCCCGTGGTCATCCGGCGCTGTCGATCCCCGTCCGCATCGCCGGTCGACAGCCAGAATGCCCGCCTTTCCCGACACCCGCGGAGCGTTGTCCACAGGCAGGGGGTATTCGTCGTACTAATCGATCGCACGGGGAGCGATACCCCGCCGAACCGTCCCGGAGGCGGGACTTCCCCCACGCCCAGCGGGTAACGTCGGGGCGTGCCCGCCGACCCACTGCA
This sequence comes from Streptomyces sp. NPDC054047, assembly GCF_055585065.1. Taxonomy (NCBI): domain Bacteria; kingdom Bacillati; phylum Actinomycetota; class Actinomycetes; order Kitasatosporales; family Streptomycetaceae; genus Streptomyces; species Streptomyces sp. NPDC054047. Next base: position 162,551 of record NZ_JBVJKV010000008.1, read on the forward strand.
CCGCGCCGGAAACCCACAGCGCAGCACGACCAGCCCGCCGTCACCCGGCTCGGGGGCGAGCGCGGTCGAGGTCAGACGGAGCGCCCGCCGTCGCAGAACGGTCTCCGCGTACCGAGAGGGCGATCGCACCGTCGTGCTCATCCCCGCCCGCATGTCCGAGGCCGAGGAACAGCGCTGGGTCAACGTCATGCTCGACAAGCTCGCGGCCCAGGAGAGCAAGCGGGTCCTGGGCGACGCGGAGCTCGCCGAGCGCGCCGAGCGTCTTTCCGAGCAGTACTTCGACGCCCGGGCCAGGCCCACGTCCGTTCGCTGGGTCACGAACCAGAACACCCGATGGGGCTCGTGCACCCCGTCGGAGGGCAGCATCCGTCTTTCGCACCGGTTGCAGGGCATGCCCGAGTACGTCGTCGACTACGTCCTCGTCCACGAGCTCGCGCATCTCCTGGTCCCCGGGCACGGGCCCAACTTCTGGCAGCTCCTCGAGGCGTATCCCCGGACGGAGCGGGCCCGTGGGTACCTCGAAGGTGTGGTCGCGGCCGACCGGCTGCCCCATCTGCCCGCTGCCCGCGACGAGTGAACTTCCCGTGCTCCGTGAGGTTGTGTACCGGGTCTGTACCGGCTTGGTTCGTTGTCGGACTTTCCGGTTAGCCTGACGCGACGCATTTACATTCGGGATGGGGGACGGTCGTTACGTATGGCCAGGGAATTCCAACGCGGCCACAAGGCCAAGATCAGTGACCTCACCGCGGGCACCGATCTGTACGTAGGCGTGCAGATCTCCGCCCCCGGACTGAGCTTCGACATCAGCTGCTTCGGCCTTGACGCGGACGAGCGCCTCTCGGACGACAGTTACTTCATCTTCTTCAACCAGCCGAAGTCGCCCGAGGAATCCATCCAGCTCCTCGGCGCGCAGGCCGGCGACACGGAGTCCTTCCGGGTCACGCTCGACCGCATCCCGCCGCAGATCAAGAAGCTGTCGTTCACCGCGACGATCGACGGCGCCGGACAGATGTCGCAGGTCGCCCCCGGCTACATCCGGATCGTCGCGGGCGGCGAGGAAGTGGCCCGCTACTCCTTCAACGGCGCCGAGTTCTCCACGGAACGTGCCGTGATGCTGGGCGACTTCTATCTGAAGGACGTCTGGCGGTTCGCCGCGATCGGGCAGGGCTTCGACGGCGGCCTCGACGCGCTCCTGAAGAACTTCGGCGGCGAGGTCGCCGAGGAGGAGCCCGCGCCGCAGCCACCGCAGGCCACCGGCGCCCCGTCCTTCGCGCCCCCCGGCCAGGCCGCAGCGCCGCCCGCGTTCGGCGCTCCCGCGGCACCGGCGGCCCCCGCGCAGACCCCGGCACCGGCCCCCGCGCCCGCCCCGGCCCAGAACTTCGCACCGCCGCAGGGTGCCACTCCGCCGCCCGCCCCGGCCCCCGTCGACCCGTCGGTGCACGCCGCGCAGACCATCGTGGCGCCGATGCACCAGCCGCAGGGCGGCACGGTGCCGCCCCCGCCGGCCCCCGCGCCGTACGGACAGCCCGGCCAGCCGCCGCAGCAGCCGCAGTTCGGCCAGGTCCCCGGCCAGTCGGCGCCCCCGCCGCCCGGTTACGGCCAGCAGCCCAGCGCCCCGATGCCGCCCGGCTACGGCCAGCAGCCCCCCGGCCAGTTCCCCGGTCAGCCCGCCGCCCCGTCCCCGTACGGAGCCGGCGTACCCCAGGGTGCCGCGCAGGGAGGCGGTGTCTCCGCCGCGCTCGCGGCCTACCGCGAGGCCCCCACCGGGCAGCGCTGGACGCAGCAGAACGAGAAGCTGGTCCGCGTCGACCTCGGCGTCAGCGACCAGGCCGTGCTCGCCCGGCAGGGCAGCATGGTGCTCTACCAGGGCAAGGTCGAGTTCAGCTACAAGGGCGCGGGCTTCGCGGGCCGCGTCGTGGGCAACTCGACCGGCCAGGAGATGCAGCTGATGCGCTGCTCCGGCCGGGGCCAGGTCTTCCTCGCCGAGGAGGCCACGCATCTGCACCCCATCGAGCTCCAAGGGGACGCGATCTGTGTCTCCGCGGAGAACGTCCTCGCGTTCGACGAGTCGCTCCAGCACGAGGTGCGCAGGATCGAGGGCCACGGCATCCCCGGCGGCGCGCTGTTCGTGATGCAGTTCCAGGGCACCGGCACGGTCGTCGTCAAGACGCACGGCGTGCCCGTCGTCCTGCCCGTCACGCCGACCACGTTCGCCGACTGCCACGCCGTCGTCGCCTGGTCGGCGGCGGCCCAGGCCATCGTCTCCAGCCAGGTGCGGCTGCGCAGCAACGCCTACGCGGGCGCCACGGGGGAGAGCGTGAACCTCCAGTTCCGGGGCGCGCCCGGCAACTTCATCATCGTCCAGCCGTTCGAGGTCTGAGGGAGCCCGTCATGAATCAGCAACTCTCGGGCTTCGCCCCGGCACAGGTCTCGGCCCGCATGGAGAACCACGGCAGCCACATGCTCAAGGTGGCCATGCAGAGCGGGAACGACCTCCTCGCGCGCGTGGGCTCCATGGTCGCCTACGAAGGGTTCGTGCAGTACGAGCCCAATCCGCCCGTCGTGCGTCAGATCGCGCGGGAGTGGATGACCGGCGAGGGCGCACCTCTGATGAAGTGCTCCGGAGACGGCCTGCTCTATCTCGCCGACTACGGAGCCGACGTCGTCGTCATCAACCTGGCGGGCGACTCGCTCTCGGTGAACGGTACGAACCTCCTCGCCTTCGACACGTCCCTCCAGTGGGGCGTCGAGCGGGTCAAGGGCATGGCCAAGTTCGCCGGACAGGGCCTGTGGAACGTCAAGATCTCCGGGCAGGGCTGGGTGGCCCTGACCTCCCGCGGCACTCCGATCGTCGTCGACTGCGGCCGTGGCGACGACGAGACGTACGTCGACCCCGACGCCCTGATCGCCTGGTCCCCGAACCTCAAGGTGAAGGGCAAGCGCAGCTTCAAGGCCGGTTCGCTCATCGGGCGCGGCAGCGGTGAGGCCTACCAGATGGGCTTCTCCGGAGAGGGCATCGTCGTCGTACAGCCCAGCGAGGACAGCACCGACCGTCTCCGAGCCCGGGGCTGAGGGGGAGCAGGACATCATGCAGAGCCCACTTTTCGCGCACACCGAGCAGCAGACTCAGGAGCGCTACACCGTCCAGAACCCGCAGCTGCTGCGGGTCGCCCTCGCCGGCCACGACGACATCCTGGCCCGCAAGGGCGCCATGGTCGCCTACCAGGGTCTGATCGAGTTCGACGCCGAGTACCAGAGCCAGGGCAACCAGCGGGCCCGCGCGCACACCGGCGAAGGCCTCGACCTGATGCGCTGCCACGGCCAGGGCACGCTCTATCTCGCCAACCTCGCCCAGTACATCCACGTAGTGGATGTGGACCAGGACGGTCTGACCGTGGACAGCAGCTATGTCCTCGCGCTCGACTCGTCGCTGACCCACCAGGTCATCGCCGTCGACAGCCAGTACGGCATCTCCGGGTCGGGCAAGTACCAGCTCAACATCACGGGCCGCGGCAAGGTCGCCCTGATGACCTCGGGCCAGCCGCTGATGCTTCAGGTCACGCCGGACCAGTACGTGAACGCCGACGCCGACGCGATCGTCGCCTGGTCCAACGGCCTGCGGGTGCAGATGCAGGCCCAGACGCACTCATCGGGCGTGTGGCGGCGCCGCGGCAACACCGGTGAGGGCTGGGAGCTCAGCTTCATGGGCCAGGGCTACGCCCTCGTCCAGCCGAGCGAGATGCTGCCGCCGCAGAACGCCGTCGTCGGGCAGGGCGCCAGGGCTCAGTACGGCATGGGCCAGCAGGGCGCCCGGGGGCAGAACCAGGGCAACGTCTGGAGCTAGCCCCTGCGCGGGGGGCGAAAGCAGAGTCAGGAGCGTGGGGAACCGCGGGCCGGTTGTGGCCGGTCGCGCAGCTCCCCGCGCCCCTTACGGGGCGCGGCCTACAGCCGTGCCCTCGTTGCTTCCAGCAGGCGTACGACCGACTCGTCGGCCACCCCCGCCACCTCGTCGTACGCGAACCAGCGCAGGTCCAGCGACTCGTCGCTGATCGCCTCGACGGCGTCCTGCGGGGCCAGGGCCGCGTACTGCACGTCCAGGTGCTGCGTGCACGGCCCGGGGATCGGATGCCGGTCCAGCCGCACCGGACCGCCGGGCAGCAGCGTGAGGCCGGGGATGCCGGACTCCTCCGTCGCCTCGCGCAGCGCGGCGGTGGCCAGCGTCGGGTCGCCCGGCTCGCAGTGGCCGCCCATCTGCAGCCACATCTGCAGCTTCTTGTGCAGCGTCAGCAAGGCCCGCCCGCGGGTGGGGTCGACGACCAGCGCGCTGGCCGTCACATGGCCGTCCGTGCAGGACTTCCACATGCCGTTCTCGGGGTGGGCGCAGAGATGGTCCAGGTAGTACTGGCGCAGCTCTCCCTGGTCCTCGTAGCTCTTGAGCACGAGGACCGCGTCGTCGTGAAGACTCACTTGTCGCTGTCGCCCTTGTCGTCGCCGTCGTCCTCGGTGTCCTTCTTGAGGTCCGGCTTGGCGGAGCCGCCCGCGGCCTCGCCGAGCATCTTGTCCAGCTCGGAGAAGTCCACCGGCTCGTGGTGCACGAAGCCGTCCGGGTCGTCCAGGTCCGACGCCGTCGGCAGCATGTCCGGGTGTGCCCACAGGCCGTCACGGCCGTCCACACCGCGCGCGTCCGTGAGCGAGGCCCACAGGCGCGAGGCGTCCCGCAGCCTGCGCGGGCGCAGCTCCAGGCCGATGAGGGTGGCGAAGGTCTGCTCGGCGGGGCCGCCCGTCGCACGGCGGCGGCGCAGCGTCTCGCGGAGGGCGTCGGCGGACGACAGGCGGGGCTTGGCCGCCGCGTGCACGACCGCGTCCACCCAGCCCTCGACGAGCGCGAGAGCCGTCTCCAGGCGGGCCAGGGCGGCCTTCTGCGCGGGAGTGTCCTCCGGCTGGAACATGCCCTGCTGGAGTGCCTCCTGGAGCTGCTCGGGGTTCTGCGGGTCGAGCTGGCCGACCACGTCCTCCAGCTTGGCCGTGTCGACCTTGATGCCGCGGGCGTATCCCTCGACCGCGCCGAACAGGTGCGAGCGCAGCCACGGCACGTGGGCGAAGAGCCGCTGGTGGGCGGCCTCGCGCAGCGCCAGGTAGAGCCGGACCTCCTCCTGGGCGATGCCCAGGTCCTTGCCGAAGGCCTCGACGTTCACCGGGAGCAGGGCGGCCTTGCCGGCCGGGCCGAGGGGCAGGCCGATGTCGGTGGAGCCGACGACCTCGCCCGCGAGCACGCCCACGGCCTGGCCGATCTGCTGGCCGAACATGGCGCCGCCCATGGAGCGCATCATCCCGATGAGCGGGCCGGCCATGGCCTGCATCTCCTCGGGCAGCACGTCGCCCATGGCGAGGCCGACGCGCTCGGCGACCGGGTCGACCAGCTCCTTCCACACCGGGAGGGTCGCCTCGACCCATTCGGCGCGGCTCCAGGCCACGGCGAGGGTCGAGCCGGACGGCAGCGACGTCGCGTCGTCGAGCCACAGGTCGGCGAGGCGGATGGCCTCCTCGACCGCGCCGCGCTCGGTGGGACCGACGCTGGCGTCCTTGGTGCCGTCAGGCGTCCCCTGGGAGACGGTCTGGCGCGCGATGTCCTTGGCCATGTCCCAGTTCACCGGGCCGCCCTCGTACGAGAGCATCTGGCCGAGCTGCTGGAAGGCGGCGCCCAGGTCGTTCGGATTCATCGAACCGAACATCGCGGCGAACGGATTGTCACCGCCGGGACCGCCCGCGCCGGGCAGGCCGCCGAAGCCGAATGGGTTCCCAGGGCCACCGGCTCCCTGTCCCCCGCTCTGTCCCTGTCCGGGGGATTCCTTCTTCTTGCCCTCGTCGCCGTCTTCCGGCTCCTCCGGCGGAAGGCCGAATCCGAATGGGGTGTCACTCACGGGATTCCTCGGCTCGTCAGGCCGCCGGTACGGTTCCGGCGGCGGCTGCCCTACAACACCACCCAGCGTAGACACCGTGACCGGATCGGGCCTCAGTGCTTCGCCGACTCATGGCCTGCGGCAGGATGGATGCCACCTGGTACGTACGCGTCATTCGCGTATCTACTGAAGACAACCGCTGGAGACGCCCGGTGAGTTCCCCAGATCCACAGGTTCGCGCAGCGCGAAACCTTTCTACTCCGGCCCCCGTCCGCGGGCCCGTGGTCGCCGTCACAGGCGCCGCGTCCGGCGTGGGCGCGCTGCTGACCGAGCGCCTTGCCGCGTCCGAGGAGATCAAGCAGGTCGTTGCCATCGACGAGCGGCGGGGCGAGTGCGCCCAGGCCCAGTGGCACATCCTGGACGTCAGGGACCCGGCCATCGCCGAGAAGCTGCGGGGCGCGGACGTCGTGGTCCACCTCGCGCTCGATCTCGACCTGGAGACCGACGCCGCGGCCCGTACGGCGTACAACGTGCGCGGCACGCAGACCGTGCTGACGGCCGCAGCGGCGGCCGGTGTCCACCGCGTCGTGCTCTGCACGTCGGCGATGGTCTACGGAGCGCTGGCCGACAACGAACTGCCCCTCTCCGAAGACTCCGAACTGCGCGCCACCGCGGAGGCCACCGGCGTCGGTGACCTCCTGGAGGTCGAGCGTCTTGCCCGGCGCGCGCCCCGCGCGCACCCGGGCCTGAACGTCACCGTGGTGCGGCCCGCGATCCTGGTGGGCGGCACCGACACCGCGCTCACGCGCTACTTCGAGTCGCCCCGGCTGCTCGTGGTGGCGGGCTCACGCCCGGCCTGGCAGTTCTGCCACGTCGAGGACCTGTGCAGCGCCCTCGAGTACGCCGTCCTGGAGAAGGTCGACGGCGAGCTCGCCGTCGGCTGCGACGGATGGCTTGAGCAGGAAGAGGTCGAGGAGCTCAGCGAGATCCGGCGCATGGAGTTGCCCTCCACGGTGGCCCTCGGCGCGGCGGCCCGACTGCACCGGATCGGTCTCACTCCGTCTCCGGCCGGTGACCTCGCGTACACGATGTACCCGTGGGTGGTCAGCGTCAGCCGGCTGCACGACGCGGGCTGGCGGCCGCAGTGGACCAACGAGGAGGTCCTCGCGGAGCTCCTCGAGGAGGTCGCCGGGCGCAGGACCGTGGCGGGCCGCAGGCTCGGGCGCAAGGACGCGACGGCCGCGGGTGCCGCCGGTGCGACGGTCGCGCTGCTGGGCGCGGCCGCGGTGGTGCGGCGCGCGCGGAAGGCGCGGCGCCGGATCTGAGACCCGACGGCCCCTGTAGGGATCTCCAACCCGGCACGCGCGCGTGCCGGGCGAAAGCGCTATTCCGTGATGTCCGTGCCGTGCGGCACCATGGCCGCATGGCACGCACCACGAACGACCACCCCGGCGAGCAGGCCGCGCAGGACCCCATCCGGCTCCTCGCGATCCGTGACGCACCGCTCTCCCTGGACGAGGTCTTCCGGGCCGTCGGGGACGACGCCGCGGGCGGCACGGCGCTCTTCGTGGGGACCGTGCGCAATCACGACGGCGGTGTGGACGTCGACGAGCTCGGCTATTCGACGCACCCGACGGCCGAGGCCGAGATGCGCCGAGTGGCCGAGAAGGTCGTCGCCGCGTATCCGGTGCGTGCCCTGGCCGCCGTCCACCGCGTCGGCGACCTGGCGGTGGGCGACCTCGCGGTCGTCGTGGCCGTCTCCTGCCCGCACCGCGCCGAGGCCTTCGACGCCTGCCGCCAGCTGATCGACGACCTCAAGCACGAGGTGCCGATCTGGAAGCACCAGCGGTTCGCCGACGGCAAGGAGGAGTGGGTCGGCGCCTGCTGACCTCCTGCCGCCTCTTGGGGCCAGTTGGCCCCAAGAGCCTCCGGTTGCGTAACCCGACCCCTGGCGTGAGCGTTGACGCAGCGGATGGTTAATCTGCTGATCAGTCAGTTGTTGTCGCTCATGGGGTCGGGAGGTCGACATGGCATCACTTGCCTGGTTGCTGATTCCTTTTGCGGCAGCTGTCGGTGCGGGGCTGTGGGCCGCCTTGGCGGCGCGCAACCGCAAGTCCGGCAAGAGCGGGGACCACACCGAGCTCAACGGCTACGCGGCCTTCCGCGAGGCCATGGAGAAGTCCCACTCCGGCACGTGAGGCACCCCGCGCTCCGTGAGCCCCCGTACGGACTGGCCCCAGCGGTGCACTGACAGGCAGGTCCCGTACTGTCGTTCCATGCCACGCCGCACCGCGACGATGCTCGCCTCCACCCTCATGCTGATCGCGCTGCTCTGCGCCGGAGTGCTCATCAAAGTCCCGTACTCGGAGATGTCCCCGGGGCCCACGGTGAACACCCTCGGCGACCACGGCGGCGAGCCGGTGCTGCAGATCTCCGGGCGCAAGACGTACCCGACGACCGGTCACCTGAACATGACGACGGTCCGGGTCACCAGCGCCGACTACAACATGAACATCGCGGAGGCCGTGTACGGCTGGCTGGCCCACGACAACATCGTGGTGCCGCACGACACCCTCTACCCGGACGGCAAGACCGAGCAGCAGTCGACCCAGGAGAACGCCGAGGAGTTCAGCCAGTCCCAGGAGAGCGCCAAGGTCGCGGCGTTGCGGGAACTGGACATCCCGGTGAAGTCCCAGGTCGTCGTCTCCACCGTCTTCAAGGACAGCCCCGCGGAGGGCACGCTCCACGCGGGAGACGTCATCAAGAAGGTCGACGGCACGCCCGTGAAGGAGATGACGGACGTCGCCGAGCTGGTCACCAAGCACAAGCCGGGCCAGGACGTCGTCTTCAGCGTCGTCCCCGTCAAGGAGGCGGCCGCCGCCGAGAAGGCGGGCAAGGAGCCGACCCGGACGGACGACGTCAAGATCACCACGGAGAAGGCCGAGGACGGCCGCGCGATCGTCGGCATCCGGGCGGGCACCGACCACACGTTCCCGTTCACCATCGACATCAAGCTCGCCGACGTCGGCGGCCCCAGCGCCGGACTGATGTTCGCGCTCGGCATCGTCGACAAGCTGACCCCGAACGACCTCACCGGCGGCAACTTCGTGGCAGGCACCGGCACGATCGACGACAAGGGCAAGGTCGGCCCGATCGGCGGCATCGGCATGAAGACGGTCGGCGCGCGCGCCAAGGGCGCCGAGTACTTCCTGACGCCGAAGGACAACTGCGCCACGGCCGCCAAGGACGTCCCGGACGGCCTCACGCTGGTCGAGGTGAACACCATCGACGACGCGGTCGACTCCCTCAACGACATCCGCAAGGGCGACACCGCCGACCTGCCGCGGTGCACGGTGAAGAAGTAGCGGCACAGGGCGCCTGAAGACGGACGTACGCGGGCGGGGACGCACCCCACCCGCGTACGAGAACAGCTGTTACTACAGCAGCGTGGTGTCAGTCGGCGAACGTGGCCGCCAGCGCCTCCGCGAGCCCCGGAACCAGGTCGGACCCCGTGAGGACCTCGGTGGGCGAGTCCTTCTCGCGCAGCCGCAGGGCCGACTCACGCGCACCGTCACGGAGCACCGCGACCGTCATGCGCACCTCCTGGCGGTCGGGGTGCTCGGCCACCCACTTCGCGAGCTGAGCCTCGCCGAGGCCCTCCGGGACGGAGGTCTCCGCGGACGGCGGCAGCATCAGGCGCTCCACCGTGAGGGCGCAGCCCACCACGGCGTCCGGCCAGGCGATGGTGCCGAGGAACTCGTCCAGCGGCTTGCCCGCGGGGATCTCCTCCTGCTCGATGGGTGTGAGGGCGGTCTCCTCGGGGGAGTTGTCGAGGCCGAGCTGAGTGGCGAGGCCGGGTTCTTGGGTGCGAAGCCGCGCCGTGTCGACGAGCGCGAAGAGGCGTGCGGGCTGGTCCCAGCCGAGGCCGGACGCGTACTCATCGATCTCGAGCACGGCACGGGTGAGGGGGCTCGCTGCCATGGGAGTGTTGGACATGGTCACAATCCTGCCTCGTTAGTCCCGAGAAACGGGAACCGAGTAAAGCGTAGGTAAGTTGCATAGGTGTGGGTCCACGATCACAGGACCCTGACGGATCAACAGAATCAACATCGAACTTCGAGGTGCGCACCTTGGCTTTCCAGATGCCGGACCGCGGCGGAGGCCCGACGGGGCCACGGATCAGAGTGGGCCGACCGTCCCGTCGCGTCCGGACCCTGCTCATGACACTGGGCATCCTGGCTGTTCTCGCCATGGTGTTCGTCATGTTCGCGGGGTTCTGGACGGACTGGCTCTGGTACCGCTCGGTCAACTATTCGTCGGTCTTCACGACGACCCTGTGGACCAAGATCGGCTTGTTCTTCGTCTTCGGCCTCCTGATGGCGGCCGCGGTCGGACTGAACATCTGGCTGGCGCACCGGCTGCGCCCGCCGCTGAGCGCCATGTCGATGGAGCAGCAGAGCCTCGACCGGTACCGCATGAGCATCGCGCCGTACAAGAAGTGGCTGCTGCTCGGCATCGCCACGCTCGTCGGCCTGATCGCGGGCGCGTCGGCCGCGGGCCAGTGGCGCACATGGCTGCTGTGGGTGAACGGCGTCTCCTTCGGACAGAAGGACCCGCAGTTCCACCTGGACGTGTCGTTCTTCGCGTTCGACCTTCCCTGGTACCGATTCCTGCTCGGCTTCGGCTTCGCGGCCACCGTGCTCTCCCTGATCGCGGCGGCCCTCACGCACTACCTGTACGGCGGCCTGCGGATCACCAGCCCCGGCGCGCGCGCCACGGCGGCGTCCACGGGGCACCTGTCGGTGCTGCTCGGCGTCTTCGTGACGCTCAAGGCCGTGGCGTACTGGCTCGACCGGTACGGCCTCGCGGTGAAGTCCAGTGACTTCAAGGCGACGGGCGACTGGACGGGCCTTCGCTACGTGGACGCGAACGCGTACCTGCCGGCGAAGACCATCCTGTTCTGCATCGCCGTCATCTGCGCGCTGCTCTTCTTCGGGACGCTGTGGCGCCGCACCTGGCAGCTGCCGGTCATCGGCTTCGGCCTGATGGTTCTCTCCGCCATCCTCATCGGCGGTCTGTACCCGGCCATCGTGCAGAAGTTCCAGGTCCAGCCGAACGAGCAGGCCAAGGAAGCGCCGTACATCGAGAAGAACATCGAGGCCACGCGCAACGCGTACGGCATCAGCGGTGTGAAGCCCGAGGACTACAAGGGCGCGGGCAAGGCCGACGAGGACCCCAAGAAGAAGCGCGACGACGCGGACTCGGCCGCCAACTACCGGCTGAACGACCCGAACATCGTCTCGCCGACGTTCCAGCAGCTGGAGCAGGAGCGCGAGTACTACCGCTTCCCGACGACCCTGGACGTGGACCGCTACAACGGCCAGGACACCATCGTCGGTCTGCGTGAGCTCAGCCTCGACAAGCTGGACAAGCGCAACTGGATCAACGACCACTTCGCCTACACCCACGGCTACGGCATGGTCACGGCCAAGGGCACGGAGACGAAGAAGGGCTCCAAGGGCGCCCCGGACTTCACGGAGTCCGGCCTGCCCACCACGGGCAACCTCGGCCCGTACGAGCAGCGGATCTACTACGGCGAGAAGACCACCCAGTACTCGATCGTGGGCGGGCCCCAGAAGGAGCTCGACTACGAGGAGGACGGCGGGGGTCAGAAGACCTACAGCTACAAGGGCGACAGCGGGGTCAACCTCTCCAACCCGATCAACCGCGCCGCGTACGCCGTGTCCTTCGGCGAGCCGCAGATGCTGTACTCGGGCGCGATCGGCGAGGGCTCGCGGATTCTCTACAACCGCACGCCCAAGGAGCGCGTCGAGTCGGTGGCCCCCTGGCTGACCATCGACGGCGACACGTATCCGACGGTGGTCGACGGCCGCATCCAGTGGGTCGTCGACGCCTACACGACGAGCAACGGCTATCCGTACGCCTCGCGGACCACGCTCGGCGACACGACGGCCGACTCGCTCTCCGAGTCGGACGACGCCCGCGCGGTGGTGGCCCAGCAGAACCGGGTCAACTACATCCGCAACTCGGTGAAGGCGACCGTCGACGCGTACACGGGTGAGGTCAAGCTCTACACCTGGGACGACAAGGACCCGGTCCTCAAGACCTGGAAGAAGGCGTTCCCGGACACCGTCAAGGACAAGGGCGACATCCCCAAGGCCCTGATGGACCACCTGCGCTACCCGCAGGACATGTTCAAGGTGCAGCGCGAGCTCCTGACGCTCTACCACGTCACGGACCCCGGCCAGTTCTACAACGCGAGTGACGCGTGGCAGGTGCCGAACGACCCGACGAAGAAGGACAACAGCGCGGTCCCGCCGTACTACTTGTCCATGAAGACGCCGGGCCAGACGCAGCAGCAGTTCTCGCTGACGACGACGTTCACCCCCAGTGGGCGGCCCAACCTGCGGGCCTTCATGACGGTCGACGCCGACGCCAGAAGCAAGAACTTCGGCACGATGAAGTTGCTGAGAGTCACGGGCGACGTGGACGGCCCGGAACAGGTCCAGAACAAGCTGAACTCGATGACGGAGGTCGGCAACTTCGTCCGGGACATGAAGGGCGCCGACTCCGACGTCCTCTACGGAAACCTGCTGACCGTGCCACTGGACGACGGGTTCCTCTACGTAGAGCCCGTGTACGTGCAGGGACGTAAATCGGCGTATCCGCTCCTGAAGAAGGTCGCGGTGTCGTACGGCACCGAGACCGCCTTCGCGGACTCCCTGAGCGACGGCCTCAACCAGGTCTTCGGCGCCGAGGGCACCACCAAGCCACCGGCCGACGACGGCGACACGGACGAGCCGACCGATCCGCCCAAGACCGACGACCCGACGGTGCAGGCTGCCCTCGACGACGCCCAGACGGCGTTCGAGGACGGGCAGACGGCCCTGAAGGACGGCGACTGGAAGGCGTACGGCGAAGCCCAGGAGAAGCTCGAGGAAGCCCTCCAGCGAGCCGAGGACGCGCAGGCCGCGGCGGACAAGAAGGGCGACAAGAGCGGAGACAAGAACAGCGACAAGAACGGGGACGAGAACGGCGGCTGACCAGCTGCGAAACACCCCTCCCGCGCCGTGGTACGGTTGCAGCACAACGGCGCGGGGTGGAGCAGCTCGGTAGCTCGCTGGGCTCATAACCCAGAGGTCGCAGGTTCAAATCCTGTCCCCGCTACTAGTAGGCGAAGGCCCGGATCCTTATCGGATCCGGGCCTTCGCCGTGTGTGCGTGGGGTCCGTGGCGGGGTGCGCTGGTCTGTGCGAACGGTGCGCCGCCCGAGGGGAGTTGGGAAATCTGTGTTTGACTTATCTCTCTGTGGGCATGTCGACAAAACGCTGAAGTGACCTCACTGGCTGCGGTATACCAGGTGTACCCAGGTTGCAGGTGGTGCGACGATGGACGTTATGGGGGACAAGGCAACTCTGTTGGAGACAGGGCGGTTTGTGCAGCCGGCCGACCGGGAGGATCCCGGGGCGGCCGCCGAGGAGATGCGCCATCGGCTGGCCGCCGAGGCCGGAGACGTCGACGCGATGAGCGTCCTCGGAAGCCTTCTGCTGCGCCGCGGTGATCTCGACGGGGCCGAATCCCTGCTGCGCGCTGCGACCGCCGAGGGCGACCGCGCCGCAGCCAACAACCTCGGAGTCCTCCTCCACCAGCGCGGGTACGCCGACGAAGCCGCCGGATGGTGGCGGGTCGCCGCCGTCGCGGGTTCCGCCGCGGCCGCGCACGCGCTCGGGCGCCACCACCGCGAGCGCGGCGACGAGCCGGCCGCGGAGTACTGGCTTCGGCAGTCCGCCGAGCAGGGCCACGCCCTGGGCGCGTACGCCCTCGCCGATCTTCTCGAACACCGAGGTGACGTCGGCGCCGAGCGCTGGATGAGGGCGTCGGCCGAGCGCGGCCACCGCGAGGCCGCGTACCGGATCGCCCGCGCCCTGGACCGGCGGGCCACGGCCGAGCGCGGCGAGGCGAAGGCTCCCGCCAAGGCCGTCGCCAAAGGGGCGCGTTCCGCCGCCGCCGAGGCCGAGCAGTGGTACCGCCAGGCCGCCGCGCGCGGGCACCGGCGGGCCGCGCTGCACCTCGGCGCGATCCTGGAGCAGCGCGGCGAGCTGAAGGAGGCGGGGCGCTGGTACCTGAACTCCGCGAAGGACGGGGAGGCGCGTGCCGCCTGCGCCCTCGGCTTCCTGCTGCGTGACGCGGGCGACGAGGAGAGCGCCGCCGTCTGGTGGCTGAAAGCGGCCCAGGACGGCGACGGGAACGCCGCGAACGCCCTGGGCGCGCTGCACGCCGAGCGGGGCGAGACCCAGACCGCCGAGCGGTGGTACCGCGCGGCCATGGACGCGGGGGACGTGAACGGCGCGTACAACCTCGGTCTGCTCTGCGCCGAGCAGGGACGGACCGCGCAGGCCGACCAGTGGTACAGGCGTGCCGCGTACGCCGGTCACCGCGAGGCGGCCAACGCGCTCGCCGTGCTGCTGCTCCAGGGCGGCGACGCGGCGGGTGCCGAGCCGTGGTTCTCCAAGGCCGCGGAGGCGGGCAGCGTGGACGCGGCCTTCAACCTCGGGATTCTGTACGCGTCCCGTGACGACGAGAGCTCCGCCCTGCCCTGGTACGAGCGTGCGGCGGCCGCCGGGCACACCGAGGCCGCGCTCCAGGTCGGCACCGCGCGGCTGCGGGAGGGCGACGAGCAGGAAGCCGAGCGGCATCTGCGGTGCGCGGCGGGCGGCGGCAGCGCGGAGGCGGCGTACCGCCTGGGCACCGTGCTCGACGCGCGGCGGCCCCCCGCGGGTCCGCCCGCGCTCGGGGAGCCCGCCATGGAGAAGACGGAGTGCGAGGAGTGGTACGAGCGTGCTGCCCAGCAGGGGCACCGGCGTGCGCAGGTCCGGGTCGGGATGCTGGCAGCGGGGCGCGGTGACGTCGTCGAGGCGGCGCGCTGGTACCGGCTCGCGGCGGACGCGGGGAGCCGGAACGGCGCGTTCAACCTGGGGCTGCTGCTGGCCCGCGAGGGCAGCGAGCCGGAGGCGGCGCTGTGGTGGACCCGGGCCGCTGACGCGGGGCACGGGCGGGCCGCCTTGCGCCTTGCGCTGCTCTACGCTCGGCGCGGGCAGCTGGTCGAGGGGCAGCGGTGGGCGTCGCGTGCCGTGGAGCTCGGGCCGGCCGAGGTTTCCGAGCGGGCGGCTCGCTTGCGCGAGGCGCTTCAGCAGGAGCTGACCGCCTGAGCGGGTGCAGGGCGTGGGTGGGCCATGCTCGCCCTGCCCACCCGTTCCGCCCTGCGGAACGCCTGCCCACAGCGGGCGCCGGAACTGATTTGCGCTGGTCGTCGCCGTTGACGTACGGTTACAACACAACGGCGCGGGGTGGAGCAGCTCGGTAGCTCGCTGGGCTCATAACCCAGAGGTCGCAGGTTCAAATCCTGTCCCCGCTACTCAAGGCCAGAGGCCGGGAAGCATCAGCTTCCCGGCCTCTGGTGTTTTCTGGGTCCGCCCTAGCGTCTGTGGCCCACCGCCTCCTCGTACAGCCTGCGGTCCACCGCCTTCTTCTCCGGGACCTTGTCGCCCTCGGCGACGCCCGCCGCCTCGTACGCGGCCTGGAGCCGGTCCGTCGTGCCGGACCGGATCTCCCAGTCCATGCGCAGCGACGGAGTCGACCTCAGGACCGCCTCGTCGGTCTTCAGGAGCTTCGCGAGCTCGGTCACGAAGGCCTTGTCCGCCTTGTAGTCACCGGCGAAGTACGTGTTCACGGTCCTGATGTACGCGCGCAGCAGCGCGACGCCCGCGTCCGGGTCCTCCGTGAGGAGGTTGGGGCCGAACAGCAGGCCGCCCAGCGGCTCGCCCTGGGGCTGGCCGCCGAGGAACGCGTACCGCTCGTCGCCGTCGACCTTGCGCCAGACCGGGTCCAGGAGCCAGGCGGAGTCGGTGCCGCCGTTCTGGAGGGCGGTCAGGACGTCCGCGGAGCCCAGCTGCTGGAACTGGATCTTGTCGAGGCCGCCGCCGTGCTTCTTCAGGGTCCTGCCCATGGGGTACGAGATGACCGAGCCCTTGCCGATCATGGTGCCGAGCTTGCGGCCCGCCATCGGGACGTGCGCCGCGCTCTCGCCCTTCCTCAGTTTCACCCACAGGCCGCTCTTGGACCCGGGGCCGGGGGAGAAGTTCCCGGCCGCCCATTTGATGGTGAAGCCGCTGGTGATGCCGTTCATGACGGCGGCCTCGGGGGCGGCCCACTGGGCGTCGATGTCTCCCTTGGCCAGCAGCGGCAGCGCGTCGGGGGTCGGCAGCACCTTGAGGTGGACGTCCAGACCCTCCTTCTTGAACTCGCCCTTCTCCACGGCCATTTGGAGGGGCGCCACGTACTCGGCGCTCAGCGTGCCGGTCGCGATGGTGATGCCGCGCTCCTTGGAGAGCGGGCGCGGGGCCGGGGCGCCCTTGTCGCAGCGGGCGGGCGCGCGGTCCTTTGCGAGGTCGGCGGGGTCCGTCCAGCTGCCCTTGCCGCAGCCCGCGACCGCCTTGATGGTGCGGGGCTTCGCGGGCGCCGCCGGGTCCGTGGTGTCGTCCTCCTTGGCGCAGCCCGCCGCGGCGAGCAGTGAGCCCGCCAGGAGCAGCGCGAGGGCGGGGATGCGGGTGTGCATGGAGCCTCCGTACGCGGACGAATGGTTCATGACTGGCTTCTGCCGCGGTCGCGCGGGGCCCACGGGGTGAGCAACCGGCCCGCGATCCGCACCAGTTCGGAGAAGACGACTCCGAGCACGGCGACGCAGACGATGCCGACGAACATCACGTCGTTCTGGAACAGCGCACGGGAGTCGAAGATCAGATGCCCCAGGCCGTTCGACGCCGCGATCTGCTCCGAGGCGACGATCACCAGGACCGCGACGCCCGCGGCGATCCGCGCGCCCACCAGCACGGCGGGCAGCGACGCGGGCAGCAGGACGTGGCGGAACATCTGCCAGGGCGACGCGCCGAAGACCTGGCCCGCGTCGCGGTGGCCGGACGGTACGGCGAGCACCGCCGCCATCGTCGAGATCCACACGAAGAAGAAGACGGTGGCCGCCACGAGCGCGATCTGCGGGCCCTCCCCGAGGCCGAACATGTTCAGGAAGACGGGCAGCAGGGCCAGCTTCGGTACGACGTACAGCGCGTCCAGGAGCGGTTCGAGCGCGGCGCGCACGAGGGAGAGCGAGCCCATGAGGAGGCCCAGCGCGTAGCCGGTGACCGTGCCGATCGCGTAGCCCGCGAGCACGCGCTTGAGCGTGGCCCACACGTCGGGCCACAGGTCGCCGTCCGCCGCGCGCTCCCAGCCGTCCTCCAGGATGGTCTGGGGAGCGGGGTAGACGCGGTCGTCGATCCAGGCCTGGGTGGCGGCCAGTTGCCACAGGAGGACCAGGGCGAGGGGGACGGCGACGGCGAGGCCGATCTCCAGGGTGCGGCGCCTGCGGTGGGTGCGGGCGGGGTGGAGCTCCTGGGGGCCGGGTCTGCGGACGAGCACGCCGTCCTCGGGGTCCGCCGCCTTGTGCGGGCTGGTCGTCGTCATGCCACGGCCGCCTCGTCCTCGCGGACCACCTCGCCGCGCAGCAGGTCCCACAACTCGCCCTTGAGGGCGGTGAACTCGGGGGTCGCGCGTACGTCGCCGGTGCGGGGCCTGGGGAACGGCGGGCGGTGTTCGGCGATGATGCGGCCCGGCCGTGCGGACATGACCAGGACGCGGTCGCCGAGCACGATCGCCTCTTCGAGGCTGTGGGTGATGAAGAGGGTGGTGGTGCGGGTGGTCTGGGTGAGGTCGAGGAGCTCGTCCTGGAGGATCGTGCGGAGCTGGGCGTCCAGGGCCGCGAACGGCTCGTCCATGAGGAGGATCTCGGGCTCCACGGCCAGGGCGCGGGCGATGGCCACGCGCTGGCGCATGCCGCCGGAGAGGGTGGCGGGGTAGGCGTCGGCGAAGTCCGCCAGGCCGAGACGGGTGAGCCAGTCGGTGGCGCGGGCGTCCGCCTCGCGGCGGGGGACCTTCTGGATGTCCAGGCCGAAGCGGACGTTGGCCTGGACGGTCTTCCAGTCGTAGATGCCGTAGTCCTGGAAGATCATCGCGGCGGGTCGCTGCGCGGCCGTGCGGATGGTGAGCTCGCCCCTGCTGGGGCGCAGGAGGCCTGCGGCTATGCGGAGCAGGGTCGATTTTCCGCAGCCTGAGGGGCCGACTATGCAGGTGAATTCGCCTGGGGCCATCTTCAGGTCCACGGGGCCCAGGGCGTGCACGGCCTTGGGGCCGCGGCCGAAGGTTCTTGTCACTGCGTGGGCTTCTAGTTTGGGGTGCGGGTCTCCCACGGGGGTCTCCTTGCGGAGGGCAGGCGGATAGGGGCCCGCCGACGATATGACGCACCGTCAGATTCCGGAAGAGGTCTGCTGTGGCTGGGATTCGTCGCCGACCACACACCGCACGAAGCCCCCGGCGCCATCAGGTGCCGGGGGCTTCGTGAACGTACGAAGAAGAAGTGCTACGCCGTTGCGCAGCTCGGGCAGGTGCCCCTGTACGTGACGTCCGCGCCCTCGATCGTGAAGCCGAAGCGCTCCGAGTCGGGGAGGCTGGCCAGCGGGTTGCCCGTGGGGTGGACGTCGCGGATCGTGCCGCACTGCGCACACACCAGGTGCTGGTGGGGGCGGTGGGCGTTCGGGTCGTACCGCTTGGCCCTGCGGTCCGTCGAGACCTCGAGGACCTCGCCGAGGGTCACCAGCTCGCCCAGGGTGTTGTAGACGGTCGCCCGGGAGATCTCCGGCAGCTTGTCCACGGCGCGGGAGTGCACCTCGTCCGCGGTCAGGTGCACGTGGTCTCCGTCGAGGACCTCGGCCACGACGCGCCGCTGTGCGGTCATGCGCCAACCGCGTCCGCGCAGTCGTTCCAACAGGTCGCTCATGAGAACCAGCCTAACAGGTGAGGGGCCTAAGTCCCGACGAGGTGTGACTTTGGATGTTTACTTGACTTAGACAAAGTCCATCGTAGGATCGAGATCGGCAGAAGCCAAGGGCAAGGCCAAGGGCGACGCCGAAGGACAGGACTTGCAGGAAATGACGCAGGAGGCGCACGTGACGCAGGGACCGCTCACCACGGAGGCCGGAGCGCCGGTCGCCGACAACCAGAACAGTGAGACCGCTGGTGTCGGCGGTCCGGTTCTGGTCCAGGACCAGGCACTCCTGGAGAAGCTCGCGCACTTCAACCGCGAGCGCATCCCGGAGCGCATCGTCCACGCACGTGGCGCCGGTGCGTACGGCACCTTCACGCTGACCCGCGACGTCTCGCAGTGGACGCGGGCGAAGTTCCTCTCCGAGGTCGGCAAGCAGACGGAGACCTTCCTCCGGTTCTCCACGGTCGCCGGCAACCTCGGCTCCGCCGACGCCGTGCGCGACCCCCGTGGCTTCGCGCTGAAGTTCTACACGGAGGAGGGGAACTACGACCTGGTCGGGAACAACACCCCCGTCTTCTTCATCAAGGACGCCATCAAGTTCCCCGACTTCATCCACACGCAGAAGCGCGACCCGTACACGGGCTCGCAGGAGGCCGACAACGTGTGGGACTTCTGGGGCCTGAGCCCCGAGTCGACCCACCAGGTCACCTGGCTCTTCGGTGACCGCGGCATCCCGGCGACGCTGCGCCACATGAACGGGTACGGCTCGCACACGTACCAGTGGAACAACGAGGCCGGCGAGGTCTTCTGGGTCAAGTACCACTTCAAGACCGACCAGGGCATCAAGAACCTCACGACGGACGAGGCCAACCAGCTCTCCGGCATGGACCCCGACAGCCACCAGCGCGACCTGCGCGAGGCCATCGAGCGCGGCGAGTTCCCGTCCTGGACCGTGCAGGTGCAGATCATGCCGGCGGCCGAAGCGGCGGACTACCGCTTCAACCCGTTCGACCTCACCAAGGTGTGGCCGCACGAGGACTACCCGCCGATCGAGATCGGCAAGCTGGAGCTCAACCGCAACCCGGAGAACATCTTCGCCGAGGTCGAGCAGAGCATCTTCTCGCCCGCGCACTTCGTTCCCGGCATCGGCCCGTCCCCGGACAAGATGCTCCAGGGCCGCCTCTTCGCGTACGGCGACGCCCACCGCTACCGCGTCGGCATCAACGCCGACCACCTGCCGGTGAACCGTCCGCACGCCACCGAGGCGCGCACCAACTCCCGTGACGGCTTCCTGTACGACGGCCGCCACAAGGGTGCGAAGAACTACGAGCCGAACTCCTTCGGCGGCCCCTTCCAGACGGACAGGCCGCTGTGGGTGACCACCCCCGTCTCCG
The DNA here is from genome assembly GCF_055585065.1 of Streptomyces sp. NPDC054047. Classification (NCBI taxonomy): domain Bacteria; kingdom Bacillati; phylum Actinomycetota; class Actinomycetes; order Kitasatosporales; family Streptomycetaceae; genus Streptomyces; species Streptomyces sp. NPDC054047. The sequence continues at coordinate 182,739 of NZ_JBVJKV010000008.1, forward strand.
GCGGCACGGGCAACCACGAGGCTCCCTCGCACGCCGAGGACAACGACTTCGTGCAGGCGGGGAACCTCTACCGCAAGATGTCCGAGGACGAGAAGGGCCGTCTGATCGAGAACCTCGCGGGCAACATCGCGGGCGTCTCGCGCGACGACATCGCCGAGCGCGCGATCAACAACTTCCGCCAGGCGGACGGTGACTTCGGCAAGCGCCTCGAAGCCGCGGTCCAGGCCCTTCGCGGCTGAGATCGTTTGTCGTGGCTCCCTTCGGGGAGGAGAGGCGGGCCGGTTCCCTTCGGGGGCCGGCCCGCTTCCGTTTCCGGGGTGTGCTCAGACCGTCAGTGACGCCGCGCGGCGCCTGCTCGGGGCCCAGCAGCGGATGATGTCGCGGACGGAGACGATGCCGATCGGTTCGTTCCCGTCCATCACGATCAGGTGCCGGAAGCCGCCGTGGGACATGGCGTCGGCCGCCTCCTCCAGGGTCCAGGACGGTGCCGCGAAGACGACGTCGGTCGTGGTGTGCGTGCCGGCGGTCTCGGTGTCGGGGTTCTGGCCGAGTCCCAGTGAGATGAGAACGTCGCGCTCGGTCAGGATTCCCAGACCGGAGTTGTCGGCGTCGAGGACGACGGCCGCGCCGACGCGGCGCGTCGACATCAGCCGGGCCGCCTGGCGCAGCGTGTGGGCGGGGCCGATGGTGAGGACCACCGTGCTCATGGCGTCGCGGACGAGCATGGGCTTGAGCCACCTCCTGAGTGGACCGCAAGAGAAGCGATTCACAAGTTCACAAGTGGGGGGACTCTCAGAGTCGCAGCCATGCGGGTCGTCAACAAGGGGGCGCGTGCTGCCAGTTCAGGGCGTGCACCCAAGGGACGTGCGCCTCAGTAGCGCTGGTTGAGGTAGCCGAGCAGCTCGTCGTGGAGCAGGCCGTTCGACGCCGCCGCGTTGCCGCTGTGCGGGCCCGGAGCGCCGTCGAGGCCGGTGAAGGTGCCGCCCGCCTCGGTCACGATGATCGCGGGCGCCGCCATGTCCCAGAGCGAGAGCTCGGGCTCGGCGCAGATGTCGACGGAGCCCTCGGCGACCATCATGTACGGCCAGAAGTCGCCGTACCCGCGCGTGCGCCAGACCGCGCGCGTGAGGTCCATGAACCCGTCGAGGCGGCCCTGCTCCTCCCAGCCCGTGAGCGAGGCGTACGCGAAGGACGCGTCCTGGAGCCGCGAGACGTTGGAGGTCGTGAGCCGGGTCGCGGAGGTCAGGCTGCGCCCGGTGTAGGCGCCGCCGCCCTTCGCCGCCCACCAGCGCCGGCCGAGCGCGGGCGCCGACACGACACCCACCACCGGCTGGAAGCCGCCCTCGCCCGCCTCCATCAGGGAGATCAGCGTGGCCCAGACCGGCACTCCGCGTACGTAGTTCTTGGTGCCGTCGATCGGGTCGATCACCCAGCGGCGCGGTCCCGTGCCCTCGACGCCGAACTCCTCGCCGAGGATCGCGTCGCGCGGCCGGCCCCGCTTCAGGTTCGACCGGATCAGCTCCTCGGCCGTTTTGTCCGCCTCGCTCACCGGGGTCATGTCCGGCTTGGTCTCGACCTTGAGGTCGAGGGCCTTGAACCGGTCCATCGTCGCGGCGTCGGCGGTGTCCGCGAGGACATGGGCAAGACGCAGATCATCGTGGTAGTCGGGCATGAGTGAACAGTATCGATCTCGTTCTGCCTGAGCCACAGCGCCGTATGTCCGGGCCATTCCGGGACATGACGTATACCGCGTGAGGTCGCGCCGGGGCTATTGACACCGCTTCCGAGCACGTCAACTCTGACCGCAGAGCCGCTGCGGCCCCGGGAGGCGACGATGCCTGCAGCACGGGAATCCCTATTGGACGCGGCCGGCACGGCGCTCGCCCGCCGACCGTGGCCAGGTGTCCGCATGGTCGATGTCGCGGCCACCGCCGGAGTGTCCCGGCAGACCCTCTACAACGAGTTCGGCAGCAAGGACGGCCTCGCGCGCGCCCTGCTCCGGCGCGAGACCGACGCGTACCTGCACGGCGTGGAGCGCGCGCTGGCCGTGGAGGGCGGCCCGGTGGACCGGCTTGCCGCCGTGAGCGCGTGGACGATCGCCGCCGCGCGCGGCAACGAACTGACCCGGGCCATGCTCACCGGCTGCTGGAGCGAACGCCTGCCCGCGCCGAGCAGGCCCGGGGTCTCCGCCTCGCCCGTGCCCGCCCAGCGGCGCGCGGACGCGGGCGTCCCCTCGCCCGCCGAACTGCTCGCCCTGGTCCGGGACAAGGCGGTGAACGCGCTGGACGGCAGGGCCCGGCCGAAGGACATGGAGGAGCTGGCCATGGCCTGCGAGAGCGCCGTGCGGATGGCGCTCTCGTACGTCGTCGCGCCCTCGCCCGCGGGGGAGGACCCCGCGGAGCTGGTGCGCGGGGTGCTCGGGCGCTGGATCAGCGTCTGAGGAGCCGTGCCCGGTGGCTCAGTGGGCGGAGCCCGAGAGCTGCAGGCCGATGACGCCGACGATGACCAGCGAGATCGACACGAGCTTGAGCGTGGAGACCACGTCGCCGAGGAAGATCATTCCGTAGATCGCGGTGCCCGCGGCGCCGATGCCCGTCCAGACCGCGTACGCGGGACCGACGTCGAGCTTGCGCAGCGCGAGCGTGAGCAGACCGAAGCTGCCCAGGGCGAAGGCGGCGAAGGTGATCGTGGGCCAGAGCCGGGTGAAGCCGTGCGAGAGCTTGAGGCAGACCGCGAAACCGGTCTCCAGGAACCCCGCGACGATGACCAGCAGCCACGCCATGTATCTGCCTCCCCGCAACTTCACGTTCGGTGACCGCTTCGCCCTGGCTTGGACCAGGCTTGGTGCGATTATGCACTTGCCGCTGGGCCCCTGGCGCAAACAACGGCGAGGTCAGTCGTCCTCGCGTCGCTCACGGGTCGCGAGCAGCCTGCGCAGCGAGTAGAGGCGCGCCGGGTCCGCGTGCCCCTCCTCCACCCACGCGTCGAGCGCGCAGTCCGCCTCGTCGTGGCTGCACGCGCGCGGACAGCCCTCCGTCCCGGGCACCAGGTCGGGGAAGGCGAGGATGACGCGGGACGGGTCGACGTGATGCAGGCCGAAGGACCGCACGCCGGGCGTGTCGATCACCCAACCGGAGCCCGCCAGGGGGAGCGCGAGCGCCGACGTGGTCGTGTGGCGGCCGCGGCCCGTGACGGCGTTGACGTGCCCGGTGCTGCGCCGGCGGTCCTCCGGGACCAGGGCGTTGACCAGCGTCGTCTTGCCCACCCCGGAGTGGCCGACGAACGCGGTGACCTTGCCGTCGAGCACCTCGTGCACCCGGGCGAGCTCCGCGCCGTCGGTGAACTCCTCGCGGCTGGTGACGACATAGGGCATGTCGAGCGTGGAGTACGTCTCCAGGATCTTGTCGGCGGACGCCAGGTCGGACTTGGTCAGGACGAGCAGCGGCGTGAGACCGCCGTCGTACGCCGCCACGATGCAACGGTCGATCAGGCGCGTGCGCGGCTCCGGATCGGCGAGGGCGGTGACGATGGCCAGCTGGTCGGCGTTGGCGACGACCACGCGCTCGTACGGGTCGTCGTCGTCGGCCGTGCGCCGCAGGACCGACGTGCGCGGCGAGATCCGCACGATGCGCGCGAGGGTGTCCTTCTTGCCGGAGAGATCACCGACGAGCGAGACCCGGTCGCCCACCACGGCGGCCTTGCGGCCCAGTTCGCGGGCCTTCATGGCCATCACGACCCGGTCGTCGACCAGGACGGTGAGGCGGCCCCGGTCGACGGTGAGGACCATGCCGTCGGACGCGTCCTCGTGCTTGGGCCTGATGTGCGTGCGCGGGCGGTTGCCCTTGCGGTTGGGGCGGACGCGGATGTCGTCCTCGTCGGGGTTCTTTCCGTAGCGGCGCATGTTCCTGGATCCGCCCGTCAGTTCCCGAGCATTCCGGTCCAGAGGTCGGGGAAGTCGGGCAGCGTCTTCGCCGTCGTCGCGACATTCTCGATCTGCACGCCCTCCACCGCCAGGCCGATGATGGCGCCCGCGGTGGCCATGCGGTGGTCGTCGTACGTGTGGAAGATCCCGCCGTGCAGGCGGCGCGGGCGGATGTGCAGTCCGTCGGCGGTCTCGGTGACGTCGCCGCCGAGTTCGTTGATCTCCTTGGTGAGGGCCGCCAGGCGGTCCGTCTCGTGCAGCCGCAGGTGGGCGACGCCCCGCAGGGTCGAGGGGGAGTCGGCGAGGGCCGCGACGGCCGCGATGCCGGGGGTGAGCTCGCCGACCTCGCTCAGGTCCACGTCGATGCCGTGGACCGAGCCGGAGCCGGTGAACACGAGGCCCTGCTCGGTCAGTTCGCAGGAACCGCCCATCTCGGTGAAGATCTCCCGCAGCCTGTCGCCGGGCTGCGTGGTGTGCGCGGGCCAGTCCGGGACGGTCACCTGACCGCCGGTGACCAGCGCGGCGGCCAGGAACGGCTGGGCGTTGGAGAGGTCGGGCTCGACAGTCAGGTCGCGGCCGAGCAGCGCGCCGGGGGCGACCCGCCACACGTTCGGCTCACCGCCCGACTCCGGGGTGTCCACCTGGGCGCCGACCGCGCGGAGCATGTCGACGGTCATCCGGATGTGCGGCATGGAGGGCAGCGCGGAGCCGGTGTGGCGCACCTCGACACCCTGGTTGAAGCGCGGGGCCGACAGCAGCAGGGCGCTGACGAACTGGGAGGACGAGGAGGCGTCGATCTCGACGGGGCCGCCGTCCAGGGCGCCGCTGCCGTGCACGGTCAGCGGCAGCGCGCCGCGGCTGTCGTCGTCGATGCGGGCGCCCAGCGCGCGCAGGGCGTCGATCACGCCGTCCAGCGGACGCTCGTACGAACGGGGGTCGCCGTCGAAGCGGATCGAGCCGTCGGCCAGGGCGGCGACCGGGGGCAGGAAGCGCATGACCGTGCCCGCGTTGCCGACGTCGACCGTGGCGGGGCCCTGCAGACCGGAGGGGATGATCCGCCAGGCCTCACCGGAGCCGTCCGGGCCCACGCCTTCCTCGATGCCGACGCCGAGGGCGCGCAGGGCGCCCGCCATCAGCAAGGTGTCGCGCGAGCGCAGCGGCCGGCGCAGCCAGCCGGGCTCGGCGGCGAGGGCGGCGAGGACGAGGCCGCGGTTGGTGACCGATTTGGAACCGGGCACATGGACCGTCGCGGCGACGGCTCCGCTCGCGTGCGGGGCTGGCCAGAGGGTGCTGTGCGCTGGGTTAACGGTCATGCCCCCACTTTAGTGGCAGCGGGCTGGGGGCAGTCGTCGCTGCTCAGAGGCCGAGCAGCCAGCGTCCCCCGCCTATCAATGAGCACAGTGAGACGGCGTGGAAGAGGAAGAGCCACAGGCCCGCGGGGACGTGCGTGAGCCGGGAGAGCTGGTCCGCGTCCGAGTCGCCCGCGCCGCCGCGCCTGCGCTTGGACTGGAGCTCGAAGGCGGGACGTACGCCTCCCAGGAGCAGGAACCACACCACCGCGTACGCGAACGCCGCCTGCACCTGCGAGCTGGTCAGCCAGGAGACGAGCAGGAAGGTGCCGCCGGTGATGACCACGGTGAGGGCGCCGTACGCGTTCCTGATCATGACGAGCATCACGATGAGCAGCGCCGTCGCGATCCACAGGAACGCGGTGATGCGGTCGGCGGCGAGCAGCGCGGCGCCGCCGAGGCCGAGCAGCGGCGGCGCGGTGTAGCCGGAGGCCGCGGTGAGGATCATGCCGATGCCGGTGGGCTTGCCGCGCGAGACGGTCAGGCCGCTGGTGTCGGAGTGCAGCCGGATGCCGTCGAGGCGGCGCCCGGTCAGCAGGGCCACCAGGCCGTGGCCGCCCTCGTGCGCGATGGTGATGGCGTTGCGGGCGAGGCGCCAGACGCCGTGCGGGACGACGACGGCGAGCGCGAGAACGCCGGTGGCGATGACGAGCCACTCGTCGGGGGCGGCCTGCGTGCCGAAGACCCGGTCCCAGAGGTCGGTCAGGCTGGCGTTCGCGGTGCTTTCCATTGCTTGGGCCATTGTCGGGACCGGCTCCTCTGGGTGTACGGGGTCTGGCAGTCTGGCACGTATGTGCGGACGGTATGCATCGAGTCGTAGGCCCGAGGATCTCGCAGGAATCTTTGAGATCGAGAAGTGGGAGCCGGAGGAGGCGCTCGCCCCCGACTTCAACGTGGCTCCCACGAAGGAGGTCTACGCGGTCCTGGACCGTCCGGTGAAAGACGCCGAGGACCCGCGTCCGGTTCGCCAGCTGCGCACGCTCAAGTGGGGCCTGGTCCCGTCCTGGTCCAAGACGCCCGAGGGCGGCGCCCGGATGATCAACGCCCGCGCGGAGACCGTGCACGAGAAGCCCTCGTACCGCCGCGCCTTCACCTCCCGCCGCTGCGTCATCCCCGCCGACGGCTACTACGAGTGGGTCACCGGCACCGGCGAGCGGGATCTTGAGGTCGAGGGCAAGAAGAAGCGCCCCCGCAAGCAGCCGTACTTCGTGACGCCCGCCGACGGCTCCGTCTTCGCGATGGCGGGGCTCTACGAGTTCTGGCGCGACAAGACGCTCCCCGACGAGCACCCCCTCGCCTGGTGGGTGACGTGCACGGTGATCACCACCGAGGCGGAGAGCTCGCCGCTGGCGGTCGGTCCGCAGGAAGGCCCGCGCTCGCTGGCCGACATCCACCCCCGGATGCCCCTGATGCTGACGCCGGACCGCTGGGACGCCTGGCTCGACCCCTCGCGCACGGACGTCGAGGATCTGCGGCCGCTCCTGGAGCCGCCGCCGCACGGCCTGATGCGGGCCTACCCGGTGTCGACGGCGGTCAGCAACGTACGCAACAACGGCCCGGAGCTGCTGAAGGAGCTGGAGGGCCCCGAAGAAGGCACACTCTTCTGATGTGACCGACGACGTGACCGACGACGTGACCAAGAGCGAGATCGTTTCGACCGACGCGGGTGACGCGCGCATCACCTGGCATCCCGCGCCGAAGGCCGAGGCCCGCCTGATCCTGGCCCTCAGCCACGGAGCCGGCGGCGGCATCGAGGCGCGCGACCTGCGGGCCGTCGCCGCCGCCCTGCCCGCGCACGGCGTCACCGTCGCCCTGGTGGAGCAGCCCTGGCGGGTGGCGGGCAAGAAGCTGGCGCCCGCGCCCAAGACGCTGGACGTGGGATGGCGCGGCCTGTGGCCCGCGCTCGCCGAACCCGGCCTGCCGGTGATCGCGGGCGGCCGCAGCGCCGGGGCCCGCGTCGCGTGCCGCACGGCCGCCGAGCTCGGCGCGGCCGGTGTGCTCGCCCTGAGCTTCCCGCTGCACCCGCCGGGCAAGCCGGAGAAGTCCCGGGCGCGGGAACTGCTCGGCGCCGGGGTGCCCACGCTGGTCGTGCAGGGCGGGAACGACCCCTTCGGGAAGCCCGCCGAGTTCCCCGAGGGGGCGTACGAACTCGTGGAGGTGCCCCACGGCGATCACGGCTTCGCCGTCCCGAAACGCGCGGACATCGGCGAGGCCGAGGCCATGACGCTCATCACGGATGGAGTCATCCGATGGACGGGAATGTTGGGTGCATGACCTCTGTTGTGCGGAACAGACGTTAAACGCTGTTAGTACGAGAGGAAGTCCGCCGCATGGGTTCGACCATCTGCCCGGCCCGCTCCAGCGCCTCTGACCTGGAATGGACGGTGCTGAGCGCGCCCAAGACCGCTCCTATTCGGGCGGCGGCGGGACCGGATCGTCGTCTATCCTCCGATTCGAGTGGGACTGCTTTTGGTCTCGCCACGTCTTTGGAGGAGGTGGGTCCGGTCACTGGGACCGACGCAGGGGCCGAGAACGGCCAGGCGGAGCGACCCGACGGAAGTGCTGAGACGTCGGCGGAGCGCACGGCCCGCTTCGAGCGGGACGCTCTGGGCTTCCTCGACCAGATGTACTCGGCGGCGCTGCGCATGACGCGCAATCCGGCGGACGCGGAGGACCTGGTGCAGGAGACCTACGCCAAGGCGTACGCGTCGTTCCACCAGTTCCGTGAGGGCACCAACCTCAAGGCGTGGCTGTACCGCATCCTCACCAACACGTTCATCAACTCGTACCGCAAGAAGCAGCGCGAGCCCCAGCGCAGCGCCGCCGAGGAGATCGAGGACTGGCAGCTCGCGCGTGCCGAGTCGCACATGTCCACCGGTCTGCGCTCCGCCGAGTCGCAGGCGCTCGACCACCTGCCGGATTCGGACGTGAAGTCCGCACTTCAGGCGATCCCCGAGGAATTCCGCATCGCCGTCTATCTGGCCGACGTAGAGGGCTTTGCGTACAAGGAGATCGCGGACATTATGGGGACACCCATCGGTACGGTGATGTCCCGGTTGCACCGCGGCCGTCGCCAACTGCGCGGCATGCTCGAGGACTACGCCCGTGACCGCGGCCTCGTCCCCGCCGGCGTCGCGTCAGAGTCGTCGAACGAAGCGAAAGGCTCAGGCTCATGAGCTGCGGAGAGCCGCACGAGACGGATTGCAGTGAAGTCCTGGACCATCTGTATGAGTTCCTGGACCACGAAATGCCGGACAGCGACTGCACCAAGTTCGAGACGCACTTCGAGGAGTGCTCTCCCTGCCTGGAGAAGTACGGCCTCGAGCAGGCGGTCAAGAAGCTGGTGAAGCGCTGCTGCGGCCAGGACGACGTGCCCACCGACCTGCGCGCCAAGGTCATGGGACGCATCGATCTGATCCGCTCCGGCGAGGCCGTGCCCGAGCACGACGTGACGGTGGAGACGGTGACCGCCGAGGGCGGTGTGCCGGCCAAGGGCCTGCGGGCCAAGGAAGCCTGAGCCTTCGGGCAGTTGACTGAGAGCAGGCCGTGACGGACTCCGTCACGGCCTGCTTTTTTCGCTGTTCTCCATCATGTTCTCCATCACTCGTACGTGCCAATTTCCGCGCGAGGGGCTCGGACCGAGGGGTAGCCGTTCTACTCTCCGGACCTTGGAACGTGGTCCCTGGGGACGGTCACGGGGGAGGAGACAGTTGCCATGCGGTCCATCGCTCCGTGGGCGCGCGCCTACATCCTGTGCGTCGCCCTGGCGGGCGCCGCCTGCGCCGCGCCCGCGCTGACCTCACGAACGCCGTGGGGCGCCGTCGCACTGCTCGCCGCGCTCTACGCCGGGTGCGAACAGGCCACGCGGTGCCGGGTCGTCGGCCGCCGCGCCGGGGGGCCTCTCAGCGGCCTCGGCACCTTCTTCCCCGTGCTGCTCGCCGCCGTCTTCCTGCTGCCGCCCGCCGCCGCCGCGCTCGTCGCGGTGCCGGGGGCGCTGCTCGCCCGCGTCGAGCGACGGCCCCGGTGGGTGCGCAGGCTCTGGCGCGCGGCCCAACTGGCCATCGCCGCCTGGGCGTCGGCGTGGGTGCACGGGGCGCTCGGCGGGCGCGACGCGGTGGCCGCGCCCGACTTTCCCTACGCGCTGGCGCCCGCCGGAGCCGCCGTCCTCGCCTTCGCCCTCGTGCTGACCGTCCTGGACGGCGGCATCCTGGCCACCGCGGAGCGGGTGCCGGTGCGGACGGCGTGGCGCGGGCTCTTCCTGCGGTCGTTCGCGCCGGTCGTGGTGCACGGCCTCGCCGGCCTGATGATGGCGGTGCTGTGGCGCAGTCCCTACGGGCCGCTCGCCGCGCTCCTCGTGCTGCTGCCGATGGGGGTCTCCTGCTGGGTCTTCGCGCAGTACCACCGCGAGCGCGCCGCCCACCAGGCCACCATCCGCGCGCTCGTGCAGGCCGTCGACATCAAGGACCGCTACACCCGCGGGCACAGCGAGCGCGTCGGACGGGCCTCCGTGATGATCGCCCGGGAGCTGGGGATGGCGGACGAGCGGGTGGAGAGCCTGCGGTTCGCGGGAATCCTGCACGACGTCGGCAAGCTGGGCGTACCGACCAGGCTGCTGCGCAAGGACGGGCCGCTGACCCCCGAGGAGCGGCGGGTCATCGAGCTGCACCCCGAGTACGGGCACGAGATGGTGCGGGGGATCGGCTTCCTCGGGGAGGCGCGGGCGGCGATCCTGCACCACCACGAGCGGATCGACGGCAGCGGGTATCCCTACGGCCTTGTGGGGCGGCAGATTCCGGAATTCGCGCGGGTGGTGGCGGTCGCGGACGCCTTCGACGCCATGACGTCCACGAGGTCCTACCGGAGGGGCAGACCGGTGGCCGCCGCGGTCGCCGAGCTGTCCCGGTGCGCGGGGGCGCAGTTCGACCCCGACATGGTGGCCGCGCTGCGGCGGGCGCTGGAGCGGCACGGGTGGCATCCCGCGGTGACCTCGGACACCGCCGCGGTGCCGTCGCCCCGGCAGGAAACCTCCGGTGTTCCCGCGGCCCCCCAGGCGGGAGCGCGGTGAGCGCCCCCCGCCTGCCCACGACGGTGTCCGTGCTGATCTACGGCTCCGCGGGCATCCTCACCCTCCTCGGGCTCGGCTGGACCCTCTGGCACGGCGTCGCCGAAGGGGGGATCGCGCTGGCCTTCGGGGGGCTCGTGGCGGTGGGGGAGCTGGCTCGGTGGGGCGCCGGTGGGAGTGACCGGGAGCCCGCGCCGCTGGGGGCGGCGGGCGCGCTCGCGTACGCCCTGCTCGGGGAGGTCGGGGGGCGGGCCACGCACCACGGCGTGTTCCAGGTGATCGCCGTCGTCGTCGCGGCCGCGCTCGTCGGGGCCGTGCCGCACGTGGCGCTCGGCAAGGGGCCCGCCCTGGACCACGTGGCGCGGCGCGTGCTGACCGTGGGATTCGCCGCCGCGTGCTTCCAACCGCTCTACAACGCCGGGAAGTTGGCGGAGTGGGTGGGGCAGGGTCCCGCCTTCGCCGCCGTCATCGTCGCGCTGCTCGTCCTGACCGCCCTGTGCGACGCCGTGCTCGCCGCGGCCATGGCGCACGCCCGTACCCGCTGGCCCTTCGGACCGCTCCTGCGCGACGAGCTGCGGGCCATGCTCGGCATCGGGTCCGCCGTGTGCGCCACGGGGGCCGTCATGGCGCTCGCGGTGGCCGTGGCGGGCCTCTGGGCGCTGCCGGTGTTCAGCCTGCCGCTGCTCCTGACCCAGCTGTCCTTCGGGCGGTACGCGGCGGTGCGGACCACCTACCGGCAGACCATCACCTCGCTGGCCCGGTCCACCGAGATCGCCGGGTACACCCCGCAGGGCCACGCCCGCCGCGTGGCCGTGCTCAGCAGGGCCGTGGGGCGTGAGCTGGGGCTCTCCGAGCCCGACCTCGCCGTCCTGGAGTACGCGGCGCTGATGCACGACATCGGGCAGCTCTCCCTCCTCGACCCGGTGCCCGCGGGCGCCACCGCCGCCCTGCCGGACGCGGAACAGCGCCGGATCGCCCTGCTCGGCGGCGCCGTCGTGCGGCAGACGGGGGTGAACGGCGACGTCGCCGTGGTCGTGGAGCGCCAGGCGGACCCGTACCGCGATCAGCCGCTCACCGCCCGTATTGTGCGGGCCGCCAACGCGTACGACGAGATGGCGCGGGGAGAAGGCCCCGGAGGCCCTCTCAACGCCCTGGAGCGGCTGCGCCTGGGCACCGGCCGCGACTACCAGCCCGAAGTCGTGGAAGCCCTGGCCCGCGTGCTCGCACGGGGCGGTCATAGCTTGCCGTCGGTTGGGTAACCCATGGGTAATGAGCGGCCGTCCGACCGTACGTGGTTGGATGCCAAGAGGGCCCTCAGGGCACATCGGAACGCAGGACTCAAGGACCGGCAGGCGGGAATCGTGAGGATCTTCGGCAAGGGACGGCACCGGCCCTCCGCCTCATGGCGGCAGGCCACCGACCGCGCCTTCACGCTGATCGGCGACGGGCGGTACGAGGACGCGGGCGCGCTCCTTACCCGCGCGGCGGATCTGGAGCCGTGGCTCTCGGAGTCCTGGTTCAATCTCGCGCTGCTCCACAAGTTCCGGCACGACTGGGAGCAGGCGCGGGCCGCGGGCCTGCGGGCCGTCGCGCTGCTCGACCGGTCGGCGGGCGCCCCCGACTGGTGGAACGTGGGGATCGCCGCCACCGCCCTCCAGGACTGGCCGCTGGCCCGGCGCGCCTGGCAGGCGTACGGCCTGAAGGTGCCCGGTGGTGTGGCCGCCTCCGGCGAGCCCACCGGCATGGACCTGGGCAGCGCCGCCGTGCGGCTCTCGCCCGAGGGCGAGGCCGAGGTCGTGTGGGGGCGCAGGCTCGACCCCGCCCGCATCGAGGTGCTCTCCATCCCGCTGCCCTCCTCCGGGCGCCGCTGGGGCGAGGTCGTGCTGCACGACGGCGTCCCGCACGGCGAGCGGACGACGGGGGCCGGGGACTCGTACCCCGTCTTCGACGAGATCGAGCTGTGGGCGCCCTCACCCGTCCCCACCTGGGTGGTCCTCCTGGAGGCCGCCACCGAGGACGACAGGGACGCCCTGGAGAAGCTCGCCGCGGACGCGGGCTTCGCCGCCGAGGACTGGTCCTCGTCCGTTCGGCTGCTCTGTCGCATGTGCTCCGAGAGCCGGATGCCGAGCGACGAGGGCGACGGCGAGCACCTGGACCCGCACGACCACAGCGAACCGGGCCACCCCGGGCCGCTCGGTCACCGCAGCCCCGGCGCCCTGTGGGTGCCCGAGCGCGAGTGCGGCATCGCGGCGCCCGCCGCCCTGGTGCGCGGGCTGCTCGACGGCTGGGTCGCGGACAGCCCGGACTCCCGTGACTGGCGGGATCTGGAAGAGGTCTGCTGACTCCTGGCCGTAGGCTGTACCGGCACTATCTCTTGTGGGTTCCCAGGAAGGCGTACGTCGGACAATGGCGCAGGACACTGAGCAGCAGGCCTCGGGCGGGGTCCTCCCCGTAGACGACGAGGGCTTCGTCATCGACACGGAGGACTGCGACGAGCGGGAGACGGCCTACCGCGAGCGCGGCACGTCCCGGCCCATCACGGTCGTCGGCAACCCTGTGCTGCACAAGGAGTGCAAGGACGTCACCGCCTTCGACGCCGAGCTCGACCAGCTCGTCGCCGACATGTTCGCAAGCCAGCGGACCGCCGAGGGCGTGGGCCTGGCCGCCAACCAGATCGGCGTCGACCTGAAGGTCTTCGTCTACGACTGCATGGACGACGAGGGCCGGCGGCACGTGGGCGTGGTCTGCAACCCCGTGGTGCGCGAGCTCCCCGCGGACCAGCGCCGCCTCGACGACTCGAACGAGGGCTGCCTCTCCGTGCCCACGGCCTACGCCGAGCTGGCCCGCCCGGACTTCGCCGAGGTGAGCGGGCAGGACGAGAAGGGCAACCCCATCAAGGTGCGGGGCACCGGCTACTTCTCGCGCTGCCTCCAGCACGAGACGGACCACCTGTACGGCTACCTCTACATCGACCGCCTGTCCAAGCGTGACCGCAAGGACGCGCTGCGGCAGATGGAAGAGGGCACTCCGCGCTACCCCGTGGTGCCGAACGACTGAGTCGACTCCAGGCACGCGCGCACCGCGAGCCACCTGCGGCCCCTGGCCGGGAACTCCTTCCCGGCCAGGGGCCGTTCGCATGAACCGGTCAGCTGTGCGAGCAAAACAGGCTTCTGGTGATCCAGAATCAGTCACGTACAGGGATTTTCTCGGCACTGGGGGGTAGTGAATGGCGCAAATCTGTTCCCTGAACGGTCAGTTGTGGTGCTGAATGGAAAGCGCGGGGATACGCAACGGCGCGCGCCCGGTACGGCGGGAGGGGCGCGCGTCATCAGGCTGCTGAGAGGGGCTTGTTCGTGCCTGCATATTCATATGGCACTTCACCGACACAGCCGCAGACACCGGTGGTATCCGTGCCACCGGCGCTGGCACTCCCGGTGATCGAGGCAGATTTTCCACGACGACTGCATCCGTATTGGCCGACACTTCAGGAGAAGTCCAGGACATGGCTGCGCGAAATGCGCCTCATGCCCGCGGACAAGGTCGAGAGGTACGCCGACAGCCTGTGCTACACCGACCTGGTGGCGGGCTACTACATTGGCGCGCCCGACGAGTTGCTCAGCGCGATAGCCGACCTCAGCAGTTGGTTCTTCGCGTGGGACGACCGGCACGACCGCGACTCGGTGCACGGCAGGGCGGCGCAGTGGCGCCGCCTGTGCCGCGGACTCCACGAGACGCTCCGTGCGCCCCGGCAGCAACTGCACCACCGCGACCCCCTGGTCGCGGGGTTCGCGGACTGCGTCCTGAGGCTGTACTCGCACCTCGGGGCCAGCTGGAACGCCCGGTTCGCGCGGCACTTCCACAGCGTGATCGAGGCGTACGACCTGGAGTTCAGGAACCGCAGGACCGGCACGGTCCCGACGGTCGAGGCCTACATCGAGCTGCGCAGGCTGACGTTCGCGCACTGGACGTGGATCGACCTGCTCGAACCCACGGCGCGCCACGAGCTGCCGCGGGACGTGCGGAAGCATCCGGCGTATCGGCGGGCCGCGCTCGCCACGCAGGATTTCTCCGCCTGGTACAACGACCTGTGCTCACTTCCCAAGGAACTCGCGGGAGATGAACTGCACAATCTCGGAATCAGTCTGATCCAGCACGAGGGGCTTTCCCTCGAAGAGGCCGTGCGGGAGGTCCACCGCCGGGTGACCGGCTGCATATCGGATTTCCTGGCGGCAGAGAAAGAAGTGCTGCGGCTTGCCGGGCGACTGGCCGACGGAAGCGCGCACGGAGCGGAACTCTCGGACGCGGTGGAATCCTGCGTCTTCAACATGCGGAATTGGTTCTCTTCCGTGTACTGGTTCCACCACGAATCCGGTCGCTACCGGGTGGACAGCTGGGACGACAGGTCCATTCCCCCGTATGTGAGCGACGCAGCGACGAACGACTTGGCCGGAAACGAATTGGTAGGTGAGGAATGAGCGTCGAATCCGCGATACCCGCGACAATTCCACCGCTCGTCAGCGGTGGCGCCCCGCTCATCGGGCACGCCTGGAACCTGGTGCGTGACCCCCTCGGCTTCCTCGCCGCGCTACGGGACCACGGTGATCTCGTACGCATCAGGCTGGGACCCAAGACGGCGTACGCGGTCTGCGACCCGGAGCTGGTCGGGCAGCTGCTGCGGAGCCCCGACTACATCGTCGGAGGGCCGCTCTGGGACACCCTGGAGGTGCTCCTCGGCAAGGGCGTGGCGACCAGCAACGGCAAGGTGCACCGGCGCCAGCGGCGCATGATGCAGCCCGCGTTCAGGCCCGAGCGGATCGCCGACTACGCCAAGGTGATGGAGGAGGAGGCCCGCGCCATGGCGGCGCGCTGGCGGCCGGGCGACACGGTCGACACCGGCGCGGAGATGTTCCGCGCGGCCGTGCGCATCGTGTCCCGCTCGCTCCTGGAGGTCGACTCGATCGACGAGAAGGCGGACCGCATCGCCGAGTCGCTGCACACCGTCTTCGAGGGGCTCTACCGCAGGATGGTCCTCTCGGTCGGGCCGCTGTACCGCGTGCCCACCCAGGGCAACCGACGCTTCCAGAGCGCGCTCGCCGATCTGCACGCGGTGGTCGACGAGATCGTCGCCGAGGGCAGGGCGGCGGGGGCCGCCCAGGGTGATCTGTTGGCCGAAATGCTGCGGGCGCACGACGAGTCGGGCCGGCCGCTCGGCGATCAGGAGATCCACGACCACGTGATCTCTCTCGTCGTGGCGGGGGCCGAGAATATCGCCTCGACCCTGGCGTGGACGTTCCATCTGCTGGCCGAACACCCCGAGCAGGAAAGGCGACTGGTTGAAGAGGTAAATTCCGTCGCGCCGGACCGCGAGATCACATTCGCCGACCTCAAGGACCTTCCGCACACGCGGAATGTCGTCACCGAGGCCATGCGTATACAACCGGCCGCCTGGATATTCACCCGCAGGTCGGTGGGAGAAACCACCCTGGGTGGCTATCGCATTCCGGCCAACGCCGACATCGTCTACAGCGTGTACGCGATGCAGCGCGATCCGCGTTCCTTCGAGCAGCATCTCCGGTTCGACCCGGACCGGTGGAATCCGGAACGGGCTTCGGACGTACCGGAGTTCGCGATGATGCCGTTCGGGACCGGCAACCGCAAGTGCCCGGGCGACCATTTCAGTCTGGCCGAACTCGCCATCATCCTGGGGACGGTGGCCCCGAAGTGGCACCTGGCGCCGGTCGCGGAGACCGACGCCGAGGCGAAGATCGGCATCACGCTGCAGCCGAAGAAGCTCCTTCTGCGGGCCGAGAGGCGCTGACCGCCGGGCCGCGGAAGGTGCGGCGGTAGGCGTTCGGCGTGGTGCCGAGCGCCCGCAGGAACTGGTGGCGCATCGCCGCGGCGTTGCCGAAACCGGCACGCCCGGCGATGGCGTCCACCGTCTCGTCCGAGCTCTCCAGCAACTCCTGCGCCAGGAGCACCCGTTGACGCAGGAGCCAGCGGTAGGGCGTGGTGCCGGTCTCCTGCTGGAAGCGGCGCGCGAAGGTGCGCGGCGACATGTGCGCCCGCTCGGCGAGCCGCTCGACGGTGATGTCCGAATCCAGATGGCGCTCCATCCAGGCGAGCACCCCGCCCACGGTGTCGCACGCCGTGCGCGGCAGCGGACGCTCCACGAACTGTGCCTGGCCGCCGTCGCGATGGGGCGGTACGACCATGCGCCGGGCGATGGCGTTGGCGACCTCGGTGCCGTGCTCCTGGCGCACGATGTGCAGGCAGGCGTCGATCCCGGCCGCGGTGCCCGCCGAGGTGATCACGGGCCCCTCGTCCACGTACAGGACGTCGGGCTCGACCTTGGCGCGCGGATGGCGCACCGCGAGCTCCGCGGCGTGCCGCCAGTGCACGGCGCAGCGGCGGCCTTCGAGCAGCCCCGCCGCGCCGAGCACGAAGACGCCGGAGCAGACCGAGAGGACGCGGGCCCCGCGGTCCACCGCGCGGCGCAGGGCGGCGAGCAGATCCTCGGGGTAGTCGCGGTCCACGAACGACTGGCCCGCGGGGACCGCGATGAGATCGGCCTCCTCGAGCCGGTCGAGGCCGTGCGGAGTGGTGATCGAGAACCCCGCGTGGTTGCTCAGCGGCCCGTCCTCGGCGGCGACCACCGCGAAGTCGTACAGAGGAAGGCCCTCGTCGCTCCGGTCGAGGCCGAACACCTCGCAGACGACGCCGAGTTCGAAGGGGTTCACGCCGTCCAGCAGCGCCACGGCCACGTTCTTCAGCATGTCCGTCAGTCTGCCGCAGGAGTGGCAGTAAGTCGATGGTGTGTGGCAGTGCTGCCACTGCCGTCGCCGTCCGGCGCGCAGGACAGTGAGGACATGAACGCATTCCTCGGATACGCGACCGTCCTGACCGTCCTCCTCCTGCTGGCCGCACCCTCGCTCGTCGGGTACCTCCACGACCGCCGGATCGACCGCGAGCTGCGCGAGGCGGAACGCGCCCCGCGCAGCCAGGACGGACTAGAAGTCGTCGTCGAAGGAGACCGAACCCTCGACCGCGACCTGGTAGGCCGAAGGACGCCGCTCGAAGAAGTTGGTCAGCTCCTGGACACCCTGGAGCTCCATGAACGAGAACGGGTTTGACGAGCCGTAGACCGGCGCGAACCCGAGCCGCTGGAGGCGCTGGTCGGCGACGCACTGCAGGTACTCGCGCATGGAGTCGGTGTTCATGCCGGGCAGGCCCTCACCGCACAGGTCGCGCGCGAACTGCAGCTCGGCCTCGACGGCCTCCTTGAGCATGTCGGTGACCTGCTGCTCCAGCGCGTCGTCGAAGAGCTCCGGCTCCTCCTTGCGGACGGTGTCGACGACGTCGAAGGCGAAGCTCATGTGCATCGTCTCGTCACGGAAGACCCAGTTCGTGCCGGTCGCCAGGCCGTGCAGCAGACCGCGCGAGCGGAACCAGTAGACGTAGGCGAAGGCACCGTAGAAGAAGAGCCCCTCGATGCACGCGGCGAAGCAGATCAGGTTCAGCAGGAAGCGGCGGCGGTCCGCCTTGCTCTCCAGGCGGTCCATCTTCTCGACGGAGTCCATCCAGCGGAAGCAGAACTCGGCCTTCTCGCGGATGGAGGGGATCTCCTCGACCGCGTCGAAGGCCGCCGCGCGGTCCTCCGGGTCGGGCAGATAGGTGTCGAGCAGCGTCAGATAGAACTGGACGTGCACGGCCTCCTCGAAGAGCTGACGGCTCAAGTAGAGCCGCGCCTCGGGGGAGTTGATGTGCTTGTAGAGCGTGAGCACGAGGTTGTTGGAGACGATCGAGTCGCCGGTCGCGAAGAACGCGACCAGGCGGCCGATCATGTGCTGCTCGCCGGGCGAGAGCTTGGCGAGGTCGGCGACGTCCGAGTGGAGGTCGACCTCCTCGACGGTCCAGGTGTTCTTGATCGCGTCCCGGTAGCGCTCGTAGAAGTCGGGGTAGCGCATGGGGCGCAGAGTCAGCTCGAAGCCCGGGTCGAGGAGGTTCTTCTCGGCGTTGGTGGTGGAGCTCATTACTGGCAGGCCTCGCAGGACTCGGGGTTTTCCAGGGAGCAGGCGACGGCGTCTTCGGCCGATGCCTGGGCGGGTACGGGGGCGGGCTCGGCGGCTTCGGTGCGGCCGGCCGCCGCGCGGGCGATGCGGGTCGCCGGGCGCGAGCGCAGGTAGTACGTGGTCTTCAGGCCCTGCTGCCAGGCGTACGCGTACATGGAGGAGAGCTTGCCGATGGTCGGCGTCTCCAGGAACAGGTTCAGGGACTGCGCCTGGTCCAGGAACGGCGTGCGCGCGGCGGCCATGTCGATCAGGCCGCGCTGCGGGATCTCCCACGCGGTGCGGTAGAGGTCGCGGACCTCGGCGGGGATCCAGCTGAAGCCCTGCACCGAGCCGTTGGCCTCGCGCAGCGCCTCGCGGGTCTGCGCGTCCCAGACGCCGAGCCGTTTGAGCTCCTGCACCAGGTAGGCGTTGACCTGGAGGAACTCGCCGGACAGCGTCTCGCGCTTGAAGAGGTTGGAGACCTGCGGCTCGATGCACTCGTACACGCCCGCGATGGACGCGATCGTGGCGGTCGGCGCGATGGCGAGGAGCAGCGAGTTGCGCATGCCGGTCACGGCGATGCGCTCGCGCAGCGCGGCCCAGCGCTCCGGCCAGGTCAGCTCGACGCCGTAGTGGTCGGGGTGCAGGACGCCGCGCGCGGTGCGGGTCTTCTCCCAGGCGGGCACCGGTCCGTTGCGCTCGGCGAGGGTCGCGGACGCCTCGTACGCGGCGAGCATGATCCGCTCGGCGATGCGCGTGGAGAGGGCGCGCGCGGCGGGGGAGTCGAAGGGCAGCTTCAGCTGGAAGAAGACGTCCTGCAGACCCATCGCGCCCAGGCCCACCGGACGCCACCGGGCGTTCGACCTGCCGGCCTGCTCGGTCGGGTAGAAGTTGATGTCGACGACGCGGTCGAGGAACGTGACGGCGGTGCGGACGGTCTCGTCGAGCCGCTCCCAGTCGATGTCGCCGGCGGCGGTGTCCACGAAGGCGCCGAGGTTCACCGAACCCAGGTTGCAGACGGCCGTCTCGCCGTCGTCCGTCACCTCCAGGATCTCCGTGCAGAGGTTGGAGGAGTGGACCGTGTGGCCGGGCTCCGCCGTCTGGTTGGCGGTGCGGTTGGCGGCGTCCTTGAACGTCATCCAGCCGTTGCCGGTCTGCGCCAGGGTGCGCATCATCCGGCCGTAGAGGTCACGGGCGGGGATGGTCTTGCGGGCGAGCCCGGCGGCCTCGGCCTTGCGGTAGGCGGCGTCGAACTCCTCGCCCCACAGGTCGACGAGCTCGGGCACGTCGGCGGGCGAGAACAGCGACCAGTCCTGGCTCGCGGCGACCCGGCGCATGAACTCGTCCGGGATCCAGTGCGCGAGGTTGAGGTTGTGCGTGCGCCGCTGGTCCTCGCCCGTGTTGTCGCGCAGCTCCAGGAACTCCTCGATGTCGGAGTGCCAGGTCTCCAGGTAGACCGCGGCGGCGCCCTTGCGGCGGCCGCCCTGGTTCACGGCGGCGACGGAGGCGTCCAGGGTCTTGAGGAACGGCACGATGCCGTTGGAGTGGCCGTTCGTGCCGCGGATCAGCGAGCCGCGGGCGCGGATGCGGGAGAACGAGAGGCCGATGCCGCCCGCGTGCTTGGAGAGGCGCGCGACCTGGTGGTAGCGGTCGTAGATGGAGTCCAGCTCGTCCAGCGGGGAGTCGAGGAGGTAGCAGGAGGACATCTGCGGGTGCCGGGTGCCGGAGTTGAAGAGCGTCGGCGAGGACGGCAGGTAGTCCAGGCGGCTCATCAGGCGGTACAGCGCGGCGACTTCGTCCACCGAGCGCAGGCTGTCGTCTTCGGCGAGGCCGCTCGCGACGCGCAGCATGAAGTGCTGCGGGGTCTCGATGACGTGCCGGGTGATGGGGTGGCGAAGGAGATAGCGGCTGTGCAGGGTGCGCAGGCCGAAGTAGCCGAAGCGGAAGTCGGCGCCGTCCTCCAGGGCGGCCTCCACGAGACCGTCCAGGTGCTCGGCGTGGTCGGTGACGAACGCGGCGGTGCGGTCCGCGATCAGTCCCTCGCGGTGCCCCACGGCGACCGAGTCGGAGAAGGAGCGCACTCCCTGCGACGCGGCCTCGTCACGGATGCTGAGGCTGAGGAGCCTGGCCGCCAGCTGCGAGTACGTCGGGTCCTCGGAGATGAGCCCCGCGGCGGCCTCGGTCGCCAGCTCCCGCAGCTCCGCTGTGCTCTCTGCGTCCCCCCTGGCCGAGCGGCCGCGCAGCGCGGCGGCGGCGACTCTGCCGGGCTCGGCGTCGGGGAGATCGGCGGTGAGGTCGGTCAGGGTACGCAGCAGCGCGGTTCCTGGGCCGTCGGTGGTCTGCTGACCGCCGGTGGTCTGCGCTGACGCAGGTTCGGCTGGCGCGATGGTCACGGAGCACTCCCTCGCTCGGCTCGGAGCCTTGAGGAGGGCAGGAGTGACACACGGGGCGGCCGCCCAGGGCAGGGCCGCGCTCCGCGTCCACCAGCCCATTCCACGAGGCCCGGACGTCGTTGGCACCCGGACCGGTCGGAACGGGTGCGCTGTCGACAGGTCATCGGACTTGCGAGCACGACAAATGCGTACTCATACACCGTTGCGGGACAGTTCCGGACTTGCACCGGATTCCCCTGCGGCGACAGCGAGCACGAGCATACATCTTGTGCTGGCTCTGAGCCGCAGCCCCACATCTTGTGTCGGCGTGCGTATCCCCTAGGGTGGCGCCGAACTGATCGTCGAACAGGGGGAGACGGCGTGCGAGGACGGGGCGCGGGCTGCGCGGCGGTACTCCTGATGGTGCTCGCCGGGTGCGGCGAAGGTGAGGAACAGGTGCCCTCGGCGGCGGGTGTCGACGGCGACGTCGATCCCGGCAGGCGCTTCACGGGCGCCGAGCTGAAGTCGGCGCTGCTCCCGGCGAAGGCCACCGGCCCGCGGGCCAAGGCGACCGACGTCGGCACGGGCGGCTTCAACCGGGGCTACGGGGGCGGTGACTGGGGCGCCTGCGATCCCGGCGACGAGGCGAGTGCGGAGCTGTCCGGCATGCGGGGAGCCAGCGCCGGCCAGACGATTCTTCCCTTCCCCGGCGCGATCGCCGACGAAGGGGACCCCGTGCTCTCCCAGACCCTGGTCTCGATGCCGGACGCGCGGGCCGGGCGCCATGTCGAACTGCGCCGGCAACTCCACAAGGCGTGCCCCAGTGTCACCGTCGACACCGACGCGGCCCCGGTGGTGGAGCACCACGCGGTCGATGATCTGCCGGACCTCGGCGACGAGGCGATCCTCGAGAGCAAGCGGTACGAGGGGGGCGACGACCACGACGCGGAGACTCGGCACTACAAGGTCGAGGTACGGGTCGGCGGCGTGCTCGTCCTGGTGGACGCGGGCCCGCACAAGGACCGGGCGATCTCCTTGGCGACCAAGGCGGCGGCGCGGGTCCGGACGGAGCTCTACAAGGCCTCGTAGGGCGGTACGTACGACAGCGGGCCGCCGGATTTCTCCGGCGGCCCGCGTCACGTACGTACAAGAACAGGCCCGTACGAGAACAGGCTCAGTGCCCGCCCGGCGCCCCCACCGTGGCCGGCGGCAGCTCTTCCACGACGCCGGGGTCGCCCACGTCCGCGGTGTAGTCCCCGGGAGAGGTCTCGTCGATGCCGTCAGGGGCCTTCATGGCGCGCAGGACGAACGTCATGACCACCGTGACCACCACGTTCAGGACGAATGCCGTGAGTCCGATGTAGCCGATCTCGCCGATGCCGGGGATCTCGTCGGACGAGCCGCCGAAGTGCTTCTGCGTCGGCGACGCGACGCCGTACGCGGCGACCGTTCCGTAGACCATGCCGACCGCCCAGCCCGCGAGCAGCGCCCAGCGGTGGAACCACCGCGTGAACAGGCCGCCGACCAGCGCGGGCATGGTCTGCAGGATCCAGATGCCGCCCAGGAGCTGGAAGTTGATCGCGACCGTCTTGTCCATGGTGAGGACGAAGGCGAGCGCGCCGACCTTCACGAGCAGCGAGACCAGCTTGGAGACCTTGGTCTCCTGCGCCGGTGTCGCGTCCGGCTTGATGAAGTCCTTGTAGATGTTCCTGGTGAAGAGATTCGCGGCCGCGATGGACATGATGGCGGCCGGCACCAGGGCGCCGATGCCGATGGCCGCGAACGCGACGCCGGTGAACCAGTCGGGGAACATCGTCTCGAACAGCTGCGGGATCGCCAGCTGCCCGTTCTCCACCTTGACCCCGGCCGCGATCGCCATGAAGCCGAGCAGCGCGAGCAGGCCCAGCATCAGCGAGTAGAGCGGCAGGATCGTGGTGTTGCGGCGGATCACGTTGCGGCTCTTGGAGGAGAGCGTCGCCGTGATCGAGTGCGGGTACATGAACAGCGCGAGCGCGGAGCCGAGCGCGAGCGTGGCGTAGGTCCACTGTCCGCCGGCGCCGGGTGCCAGGCCCGCGACGGGCTTGCCCGCCGCCTCGTTGGTCGCCGAGAACTTCTCGTTCGCCGCCTGGAAGATCTCGTCGAAGCCGCCGAGCTTGATCGGGATGTAGATGATCGCGACGGCGATGACGAGGTAGATCAGACCGTCCTTCACGAACGCGATCAGCGCGGGCGCGCGCAGACCCGACGAGTACGTGTACGCGGCGAGCACCGCGAACGCGATCAGGAGCGGCAGGTCCTTGATGAACCAGTTGGTGTCGGGACCGCCGCCGACGCCCATGACGTCGAGCACGGCCTGGATGCCGACCAGCTGGAGCGCGATGTACGGCATCGTGGCGAGGATGCCGGTGACCGCGACGGCCAGCGAGAGCCCCTTGGAGCCGAAGCGCCCGCGCACGAAGTCGGAGGTGGTCACGTATCCGTGCTTGTGCGAGACGGACCACAGGCGCGGCAGGAAGGTGAAGATCAGCGGGTAGACGAGGATCGTGTACGGAACGGCGAAGAAGCCGGCCGCGCCCGCCGCGTAGATCGCCGCCGGGACGGCGACGAAGGTGTACGCGGTGTAGAGGTCGCCGCCGAGCAGGAACCACGTGACCCAGGTGCCGAACGAGCGCCCTCCCAGGCCCCATTCGTCCAGGCTCTCGGTCTCGGCCTTGCGCCAGCGCGCGGCCAGGAAGCCCATCGCCGTGACGGCGGCGAAGAAGAAGATGAAGACGGCGAGGGCGATGCCGTTCACGCCGCCCGTGTCAGCTGCGAGCTCGTTCATCGGGTCGCACCCCCTTGGGCCTGCTCGGCCTTGCGGGCGCGCTGGTCACGCTGCCACAACTTGTAGGCGATCATGGTGAGAAGGGTGGATATGAGGACCCACAGCATCTGGTACCAGTAGAAGAACGGGATGCCGATGAAGGTCGGTTCGACCTTCGCGTAGGAGCTCACCCAGAGCATCGCCACGAACGGCGCGACGAGACAGAGGGCAATGACCACGCGGACCGGCGTGACCACCGGTCTGCTCACTTCAGGCGCATCTGACACTTCGCGGCTCCGCTCCCTCGCTTATCCCACCTTTAACGTGCGGGAAATCTAAGCGAGAGTATTGATCTATGGAACCCCCGTCCGGATACCGGACGGGTATCGGACAGGTCGATGTGCCTGCTCAGCGCGGGATCGGCACGGAATCCGCACGGGTCAGCAGCAGCGGAACCCCTGCCTGGGGTCGGACTCCTGCTGATCCGTCCGCATTCGCTCGAACTCCCTCCGGGAGGGGACGGATGCCCCGGGATGCGTCTTGCGCGTGTGGGCGACATAGCGGTCGTACGCGGACTCGTCGGTCAACTCCCGTGCGTACCACCGCACCCAGCGCAGCCCGCGCAGCACCCACGTCATGACGGGACCTGCGCGTCGTCGGAAGCCCTGGCCTCGGCCGCCGCCAGTTCCGCCTTCTCCTCCTGTGTCGCGATGAGCCCGGCCGGTGCGGTCAGCTTCGACTCCACGTACTCCGCCTCGCTCAGCTTCGAGGACTGCGGGTTGCGGATGTGCTTCACGCAGATGCGGGCCGCGTCCGCGATCACGACGACGATGAGCAGGGCGAGCGCGGCCGAGAGGACGCCGTCCACCGTGGAGTTGGTGACGACGGTGTGCATGTCGTCCATGGACTTGGCGGGCGGCAGGATCTTGCCGTCGTCGATGGCGTCCTGGTAGATCGAGCGCTGCTTGAAGAAGCCCACGCGCGGGTCGCTGGAGAAGACCTTCTGCCAGCTGGCGGTCAGGGTCACCGTGGCGTCCCAGGCGAGCGGGATGCCGGTGATCCAGGCCCACTTGAGGCGTCCGGACTTCACCAGGAGCGTGGTGCAGACGGCGAGCGCGACCGCGGCGAGGAGCTGGTTGGAGATGCCGAAGATCGGGAAGAGCTGGTTGATCCCGCCGAGCGGCTCGTGCACGCCGACCCACAGGAAGTAGCCCCACAGGCCGGTGACGACCGCGCTCGTGATGATGAGTCCGGGTTTCCAACTGACCTTCTTGAAGGGCTTGTAGACGTTCCCGAGCATGTCCTGGAGCATGAAGCGGCCCACGCGCGTGCCCGCGTCGAGCGCGGTCAGGATGAACAGCGCCTCAAACATGATCGCGAAGTGGTACCAGAAGGCCTTCATGGAGTCGCCGGTGACCTTCGAGAAGATCTCGGAGACACCGACCGCGAGCGTGGGCGCGCCGCCGGTGCGCGAGAGCAGCGACGACTCCTCGACGTTCTTGGCGGCCTGCGCGAGGTCCTCGGGCGAGATGGAGTACCCGAATCCCGCGACCGCCTGGGACGCGGCCTGGACGTTGTCCCCGATGACGCCCGCGGGCGCGTTCATCGCGAAGTACAGCCCCGGGTCGATGATGCTCGCCGCGACGAGGGCCATGACCGCGACCGACGACTCCATCAGCATGGAGCCGTAGCCGATCATCCGGATCTGCGTCTCCTTCTGGACCATCTTCGGCGTCGTGCCCGAGGAGATCAGCGCGTGGAAGCCGGACAGGGCACCGCACGCGATGGTGATGAAGACGAAGGGGAAGAGCGACCCGGCGAAGACGGGCCCGTCGCCGCGCGAGGCGAAGTCGGTCACCGGGTCCATCTTCAGCGTCGGCAGCGTGACGACGACGCCGATCGCGAGCAGCAGGATCGTGCCGATCTTCATGAACGTGGAGAGGTAGTCGCGCGGCGCGAGCAGCATCCACACCGGCAGGATCGAGGCGATGAATCCGTACGCCACCAGCCAGATGACCAGCGTCGAAGGCGCGAGCGTGAACGTCTCAGCGAGGGACGACTCGGCGACCCAGCGCCCGGCGACGAGCGCGATCAGGAGCAGCGTGATCCCGATGAGGGAGACCTCGCTGACCCGCCCCGGCCGCAGGATGCGCAGGTAGAAGCCCATGAACAGCGCGATCGGAATGGTCATCGCGATGGAGAAGGTGCCCCAGGGCGAGTCCGCGAGCGCGTTGACGATGACGAGCGCGAGCACCCCGAGCAGGATGATCATGATGGCGAACGCGGCGAGCAGCGCGGCGGCCCCGCCGAACGGACCGATCTCCTCGCGCGCCATCTGGCCGAGCGACTTGCCGTCGCGCCGGGTGGAGAAGAAGAGGACGACCATGTCCTGCACGGCGCCCGCGAAGATCACGCCGACGATGATCCAGATCGTGCCCGGCAAGTACCCCATCTGCGCGGCCAGTACGGGCCCCACCAGGGGTCCCGCGCCCGCGATCGCCGCGAAGTGGTGGCCGAGCAGGACCCGGCGGTCGGTCGGGTGGAAGTCGATGCCGTTGTCCAGGCGCTCCGCCGGGGTGGCCCGGTTCTTGTCGACCTTCAGGACACGGTTGACGATGAACTTGGAGTAGAAGCGATAGGCGATGGCGTACGAGCCGAGGGCCGCGGCCACCATCCAGGCGGCCGACACCTCCTCGTCGCGCGAGAGCGCCAGCACGGCCCAGCCCGCGGCGCCCACCAGCGCGACGAGGGTCCAGATGACGATGGTTCGGGGATTTGCTGTGCGCACCGGGTCGTCCTCCCGTTCATCATGCGATGACGGGAGGAACGTAGAGCAGCGCGGTGATCTGCGCCAGACCCCGGAAGAGGGTCACGCCGCTGAGCTGCGGTTCACTCCGTGGGGCGCTTGAGGCGGGCCACGAATTTGTAGCGGTCGCCGCGGTAGACCGAGCGGACCCACTCGACCGGCTGGCCGCCGCCGTCCAGGGAGTGCCGCGACAGCAGCAGCATGGGCAGGCCCACGTCCGTGCCGAGCAGTCCGGCCTCGCGCGGCGTCGCGAGCGAGGTCTCGATGGTCTCCTCGGCCTCCGCGAGGTGGACGTCGTACACCTCGGCGAGTGCGGTGTAGAGCGAGGTGTACTTCACCAGGGAGCGGCGCAGGGCCGGGAAGCGCTTGGCCGACAGGTGCGTCGTCTCGATGGCCATCGCCTCGCCGTTGGCGAGGCGGAGCCGCTCGATCCTGAGCACCCGGCCGCCCGTGCTGATGTCGAGCAGCCCGGCGAGGGTGTCGTCGGCGGTGATGTACCCGATGTCCAGGAGCTGCGAGGTGGGCTCGAGGCCCTGGGCCCGCATGTCCTCCGTGTACGAGGTGAGTTGGAGGGCCTGGGAGACCTTGGGCTTGGCCACGAAGGTGCCCTTGCCCTGGATGCGCTCCAGGCGGCCCTCTACGACCAGCTCCTGCAGGGCCTGGCGCACCGTCGTGCGCGAGGTGTCGAACTCGGCGGCCAGGGTGCGCTCCGGGGGGACCGGTGTGCCGGGCGGCAGCGTCTCCGTCATGTCGAGCAAGTGCCGCTTCAGGCGGTAGTACTTGGGCACGCGCGCGGTGCGGCCGACCGTCGCCGCGCCGGTGGCCTCCGTGGCCGAGGACGCGCCCGCGTCGGTTCCCGTACTGCCCGCGTCTGTGCCCATGCTCTGCCTTCCCGGCTCCTGTGCTGCTGCCGTCACCGGCTCCTCCGTCTGTCGCGGCTCACATCGTGGCACGTACAGGGCCGGGCATACTCTGCCCGCTCAGGTGTCGGTCCGATAACGGACCTGACAGCCCTTCTTATACACCCTTGACACCCCTAAAGGTCTAGGCCAAGCTCCCCGTACTGGTCTACACCATTAAAGACCAGGTTCCAGTCCCACGGGCAGATCTCGGTCCATTTGGTCGCTGCGGGTGGGGGGTTGACTGGCATCCCTTGAGGAGGGTGACGTGAAGCGCAAGCTCATAGCGGCCATCGGTGTCGCGGGCATGTTGGTCTCGATCGCGGCCTGTGGCAGCGACGACAAGGACGACAAGAACGCCGGGGCGGACGGCTTCAAGGGGGAGACCCTGACGCTCTGGGCGATGGACGGTTCCACGCCCGACGGCTGGACCAAGGACGTCAAGGCCGCCTTCGAGAAGAAGACCGGCGCCAAGCTGAACCTCGAGGTCCAGCAGTGGAACGGCATCCAGCAGAAGCTGACCACGGCCCTCTCCGAGGAGAACCCGCCGGACGTCTTCGAGATCGGCAACACCCAGACGGCCGCGTACGCCAAGACCGGCGGCCTCGCCGAGCTCGGCGACCTCAAGGAAGGGCTCGGCGCCGACTGGACCGAGTCGATCAATAAGTCCTCGGTCGTGGACGGCAAGCAGTACGCCGCCCCGTGGTTCGTCCTGAACCGCGTCGTGATCTACAACAAGAAGGTCTGGGCCGACGCCGGGATCAAGGCGACGCCCAAGACCCGCGCCGAGTTCCTCAAGAACCTCAAGACGATCGAGTCCAAGACGGACGCCGAGCCGATCTACCTGCCGGGCCAGAACTGGTACCACTTCGTCGGCCTGACCATCGGTGAGGGCGCCGAGCTGGTCAAGAAGGACGGCGACAAGTACGTCTCCAACCTGAACGACCCCAAGGTCGCCAAGGCCATGAAGACGTACAAGGAGTTCGCGGACCTCTCCAAGGCCCCCAAGAACAAGGACGAGGCCACCCCGCAGCAGGCCGAGGTCTTCGCCAAGGGCAAGACCGGCGCCTTCATCGGCATGAGCTGGGAGGCCGCGACCGCGATCAAGGCCAACCCGAAGATCGAGAAGGACATCGGCTACTTCACGATCCCCGGCGCCACCGCGGCCAAGCCCGAGGGCGTCTTCCTCGGCGGCTCGAACCTCGCCGTCGCCGCGACCAGCAAGAAGCAGGAGCTCGCCAAGGAGTTCCTGAAGATCGCGCTGAACGACAAGTTCGAGGGCTCGCTCGCCAAGGAAGGCGGCGTCATCCCGAACAAGCAGGCCCTGGAGGCCCAGCTCAAGGGCAACCCGGCCGCCGAGGCCATGGCCCCCGCCACTGCCGGCGGTGGCACCACGCCGCTGATCCCGGAGTGGGCCGCGGTGGAGAACCCGCCGAACCCGATCAAGAACTACATGACCGCGGTGCTGAACGGTAAGTCGAACGCCGACGCCGCCAAGCAGGTCGAGGGCGAGTTCAACAAGCGCCTGTCGCAGAAGCAGTAAGGACGCGCTCCTGCCGGGGACTTCGGGCCCGGGGTGACTTTCGCCCCCGGGCCCGCTGCCCCGGCACAGCGCTGCGTTCCGCGATGCCCACGAAAGAGATGGCGAGCATGACCGTGCAGACCGAACGGCCGCCCTCCGGCCCGACGGACGTCGTGAAAACGGACGGACGGCCGGCTGATCCCGGCAAGCCCCGCGAGCGGGCCCGGTCGCTCGCCCCCTACCTGCTACTGCTCCCCGCGGTCGCGGCCACCCTGGTGTTCCTCGGCTGGCCGCTGGTCAACAACGGGATGCTGTCGTTCCAGAACCTCAACATGAGGCAGTTCATCCTGCACCTCACGGAGTGGAACGGGATCGACAACTTCAAGGAGGTCCTCACCGGCGAGGACTTCTGGCGGGTCACCGGCCGCTCGATCGCGTTCACCGCGGTCAACGTCGTACTGATCATGCTGCTCGGCACCCTGGTGGGCCTGCTGCTCGCACGGCTCGGCAAGCGGATGCGCGTACTGCTCCTGGTCGGGCTCGTGCTCGCCTGGGCGATGCCGATCATCGCGTCGACGACCGTCTACCAGTGGCTGTTCGCGACGCGCTTCGGCGTCGTCAACTGGGTCCTGGACAAGGCCGGCTGGCACTCGATGGCCGAGTACGACTGGATGGGCAGCCAGTACTCCACCTTCTTCGTGGTCATCGTCCTGATCGTCTGGCAGTCGATCCCGTTCGTGGCGATCAACCTGTACGCCGCGACGACGACGATCCCCAAGGAGCTCTACGAAGCCGCGTCACTGGACGGCGCCGGCGCGTGGAAGCGGTTCACGAACGTCACGATGCCGTACCTGAAGCCCTTCCTCCTCGCGACGACGTTCCTGGAGATCATCTGGGTCTTCAAGGCGTTCGCGCAGGTCTTCGCGCTCAACGAGGGCGGCCCCGACCGGCTCACCGAGATCCTGCCCGTCTACGCCTACATCGAGGGCATGGGCAACCAGCACTTCGGCATGGGTGCGGCGATCGCGCTGCTCACCATCGTCATCCTGCTGGTCCTGACCTCCTTCTACCTGCGGATCGTGCTCAAGCAAGGGGAGGACGAGCTGTGAACGGCACCGCATCGTCGTGGTCGTCCAAGGTCCGCCGCATCTGGCCCAACGCGGTCGCGGTCGTACTCTTCATCGGCTTCGTATTCCCGGTGTACTGGATGTTCGCCACGGCCTTCAAGCCGACCGGCGACATCATCAGCGAGGACCCGGTGTGGTTCCCGACCGAGGCGACGTTCGAGCACTTCAAGACGGCCGTGAACGCCGACCACTTCTGGACGATGGTGGGCAACTCCCTCACCGTCACGGTGCTCGCCGTGCTCTTCTCGCTGATCATCGGCCTCGCGTCGGCGTTCGCGCTCGCCCGGATGCGGTTCAAGGGCCGCAAGGGCTTCGTGATCGGCTTCATGCTGGCCCAGATGGCGCCCTGGGAAGTCATGGTCATCGCGATCTACATCATCGTGCGCGACGCCGACATGCTGAACAGCCTGGTTCCGCTCACGCTCTTCTACATGGTGATGATCCTGCCCTTCACGCTCCTGACGCTGCGCGGCTTCGTCGCCGCGGTGCCGCGTGAGCTGGAGGAGTCGGCGATGGTGGACGGCTGTTCGCGGATGCAGGCGTTCCGCCGGGTCATCCTTCCGCTGCTCGCGCCGGGTCTGATGTCAACCTCGCTCTTCGGATTCATCACCGCCTGGAACGAATTCCCGCTCGTCCTTGTCCTCAACAAGGAGGCGGAGGCCAAGACGCTGCCGGTGTGGCTCTCCGGCTTCCAGACCGCCTTCGGCGACGACTGGGGCGCCACCATGGCCGCCGCCTCGCTCTTCGCCATCCCGATCCTGGTCCTCTTCGTCTTCCTGCAGCGCAGGGCCGTCAGCGGTCTGACCGACGGTGCCGTGAAGGGATAACTGCCATATGACGACACTCACCCGCCCCACCGACACCCTGACCCGCGACGCCCTGACCGTCCTGCAGCCCGGCTTCGTCGGGACCAGCGCGCCGGACTGGCTGCTCCGCAGGATCGGTGAGGGCCTCGCATCGGTCGGCCTGTTCGGCCGCAACATCGCATCGCCCGAACAACTGGCCGCGCTGACGGCACAGTTGCGTGCCGAGCGCGACGACGTCCTGGTCGCCATCGACGAGGAGGGCGGTGACGTGACCCGCCTGGAGGTCCGCTCCGGCTCCTCCTTCCCGGGCAACCACGCGCTCGGCGCGGTCGACGACACGGCCCTGACCCGTGATGTGGCGGCCGAGCTGGGCCGCCGGCTCGCCGCGTGCGGCGTCAACCTCAACTGGGCGCCGTCCGCCGACGTCAACTCCAACCCGGACAACCCCGTCATCGGCGTACGGTCCTTCGGCGCGGACCCGCTCCTGGTGGCCCGGCACACCGCCGCGTACGTCGAGGGGCTGCAGTCCGCGGGCGTCGCCGCCTGCACCAAGCACTTCCCGGGGCACGGCGACACCGCGGTCGACTCGCACCATGACGTGCCGCGCATCGGGGTGGACCCCGAGGTGCTGCGGGCGCGTGACCTCGCGCCGTTCCGTGCCGCGATCGCCGCGGGCACGCGTGCGGTGATGAGCGCGCACATCCTGGTGCCGTCCCTGGACGCGGAGTACCCGGCGACGCTCTCGCGCCGCATCCTGACGGGCATCCTGCGCGAGGAACTCGGCTTCGACGGCCTCATCGTCACGGACGGCATGGAGATGCAGGCCATCTCCGCCACGTACGGCATCGAGCGCGGCAGCGTGCTCGCCATCGCCGCGGGCGCCGACGCGATCTGCGTGGGCGGCGGCCTCGCGGACGACGAGACGGTGCTGCGGCTGCGCGACGCGCTGGTCGGTGCCGTCCGCACGGGCGAGCTCTCCGAGGAGCGGCTCGCCGACGCGGCCACGCGCGTGCGGGCGCTGGCCCACTGGACCTCGATGCCGGGCGCGGCCGACCGTTCGGGGGGCGCGCCCGGCACCGAGATCGGCCTGGTCGCGGCCCGCCGCGCCCTGACGGTCACCCGGGGCGAGTCGTACGCCGCCCCGCTCACCGAGGCTCCGTACGTCGCCGCCCTCACGCCGATGGCCAACATCGCGGTGGGCGACGAGACCCCGTGGGGCGTGGCCGCGGAGCTGGAACGCCTGCTCCCCGGCACGGAGACGGGCAGCTTCACGGGAGCGGACGCGGGTGCGCTGGCGCTGGCCGAGGCGGGGGAGCGGCGGATCGTGGCCGTCGTCCGCGACGCCCACCGCCACGCGTGGATGACGGAGTCCCTGAACACGCTCCTGACCGCCCGCCCCGACACGATCGTGATCGAGATGGGCGTCCCCCAGGCACCCCCGACGGGCGCCCTGCACATCGCCACCCACGGAGCGGCAAGGGTCTGCGGCCTGGCGGCGGCAGAGGTGATGACGGGCGCGTAGGGGCGCGGCGAGCCCCGTCAGGGGCGCGGGGAACTGCGCGCCAAGCCCCCACGCACCCGCAAGTGAGACCGCAAGCAAATCTGGCCGCGACAAAAGGTGCCGGGGCGCCCCCAGCAGGGGGCGCCCCGGCACCTTCACACCCAAGGCCCAGGGGCCAGCTCAAAGCCCTTGCCAGGCCGGCTTCGCCGCGAACGTGGCCCGGAAGTACTCCCCGAGCTTCAGCTTGGACGCGGCGGCCTCGTCCACGACGACCGTCGCATGCCGGTGCAACTGCAGGGCCGAGGCCGGTACCACCGCGGCCACCGGCCCCTCCACCGTCGCGGCCACCGCATCGGCCTTGCCCTCACCCGTGGCGAGCAGCACCAGGTGCCGGGCCTCCAGGATCGTCCCGATGCCCTGCGTGATCACGTGATGCGGCACCTGCTCGATGTCTCCGTCGAAGAACCGCGCGTTGTCCACCCGGGTCTGCTCCGTCAGCGTCTTGATCCGCGTGCGCGAGGCGAGCGAGGAACACGGTTCGTTGAACCCGATGTGCCCGTCCGTGCCGATGCCGAGCAGCTGGAGGTCCACGCCGCCGGCCGCCGCGAGCTCCTGGTCGTACGCCTCGCAGGCCGCCTGCACGTCCTGCGCGCTGCCGTCGGGCCCCATGAAGGACTTCTCGCTGAGCCCCAGCGGCTCGACGACCTCACGCAGCACCACGGAGCGGTAGGACTCGGGGTGCCCGGCGGGCAGCCCCACGTACTCGTCGAGCTGGCAGATCCGCGCCCGTGACGCATCCACTTCGCCGGAGCCGACCTTGGCGGCCAGGGCTTCGTAGATGGGCAGCGGGGTGGATCCGGTGGCGACACCGAGCAGGGCGTCAGGCTTACGGCGCACCAAGGCGGCCATGGCCTCCGCGATGAGCTCGCCGCCTGCCTTGGCGTCCGGGACGATGACAACTTCCACGCTGGGCCTGCCGATCTGGAGAGGGGACTCACGGGTCTGGAGAGAGGACCCACGGGGGACTATGTGGTATAGACCAATCTAGCAGAGCTGGCCCGTCAGAGCCCAGGTTCCCGGGCTTCGGTTCCCGCGTTCCGCGCCCGGGATGCCCGCCCGCGTCACCCGCCCGCATTCCATGCTGGGCTCTCCAGTCCGCCCCCGCCCGTCGAGCAGGCCCCCGCGCGGCGGCTTCGCCCCCGCACGCCCCCGCACGCCCTCACACCCCCAGCGCCGAGCCTCCCGTCGCGTCGATGTACTGACCGGTGATCCATCGGGCGTCGTCCGAGGCGACGAAGGTGACGATGTCCGCCACGTCCGCGGGCCGGCCTATGCGGTCGAAGGTCGAGTAACCGGCCATGCCGGCGCGCTGCTGCTCGGGAATCCCGTCCATCATCTCCGTCTCGATGATCCCCGGCGCCACCGCGTTGACCGTGATTCCGCGCGGGCCCAGGTCCTGCGCCAGGGTGTGCGTCAGGACGTTCAGCGCGCCCTTCGTCATCGAGTACCC
The DNA here is from genome assembly GCF_055585065.1 of Streptomyces sp. NPDC054047. Classification (NCBI taxonomy): domain Bacteria; kingdom Bacillati; phylum Actinomycetota; class Actinomycetes; order Kitasatosporales; family Streptomycetaceae; genus Streptomyces; species Streptomyces sp. NPDC054047. The sequence goes on from NZ_JBVJKV010000008.1 coordinate 216,466, forward strand.
GATCGTGATGGGGAAGGCGATGCGGGTGACGCCCGAGGAGATGTTGATGATCCGGCCGCCGTCGCGCAGCCGGTCCAGGCCCTTCTGGATGATGAAGAACGGTGCCTTCACATTGACCGCGAACACCCGGTCGTAATCCGCTTCCTGAACCTCTCCCACCTGGCTGTAGAGCCCGATCCCCGCGTTGTTCACCAGGATGTCCAGGCCGTCGGCGTGCCGGTCGAACTCGGTCCACAGGGCGTCGGCGTCGCCGGGGACGCCCAGCTCCGTGCCGAAGGCGAAGGCGGAGCCCCCCTCGGCCTCGATCGTCGCGACCGTCTCCTTCGCCGCCGTCTCATTGCTGCCGTAATGCACGGCGACCCGCGCGCCGTCCCGCCCGAGCCGCTCGGCGATACCCCGCCCGATGCCGCGGCTGCCGCCCGTGACCAGTGCCGTCTTCCCCGCAAGCGTGCTCATGGAGCCGCCCCCTATTTCTCTAGTGGTCGCTACAGAAAGAACCGTAGCCGACCCTGGGACGTTTTTCTAGCGTCCGCTATACAATTCACTCCATGGCGACGAAACAGCGCGGGCGTCCCCGCTCCTTCGACCGGGAGACCGCACTGGAGCAGGCCCTGAGCACCTTCTGGGAGCAGGGATACGAGGCGACCTCGGTCACGGACCTCACCCGGGCCATGGGCATCGGCGCCCCCAGCATGTACGCGGCCTTCGGTGACAAGCGGTCACTGTTCGAGGAGGTCGTGGTCCTGTACGGGCAGACGCACGGCTCCATCGGCGAGCGCGCCTTCGCGCAGGCGTCGACCGTCCGTGACGGAGTCGCGCGGATGCTGCACGAAGCCGCGGTCAAGTACACGGAAGCCGGGCACCCCCGCGGCTGCCTCGTCATCTACGCCGCGACGAACTGCGCGACGCCGGAGGTCGAGGCCGGCCTGCGCGACCGGCGCAACGCCAACATCAAGGACATCGAGAGCCGTATCAGGGCGGCCGTCGCCACGGGCGAGCTCCCCCCGGAGACGGACGCCCCCGCCCTGGCGCGCTACACCGGCGCCGTGCTCCAGGGCATGTCCCAGCAGTCCCGCGACGGCGCGACCCGTCAGGAGCTGGAATCGGTCGCCGAGCTGGCCATGCGGGCGTGGCCCGGGGTATAAGTCCGCTGGGCGACAAATGAGAGAAGAGACAACAACAAACATCTGCCGACGCGTAGACACAGGTTAATGGTCTAGTCCACAATGCGTTGGTAAAGCATCCGCTCTTCCCGCACAGGAGAGCGGACCGAGGAACCGGCACTCTCTGCCCTGACCGTGTCGGATCCTCCGATCGGCCGTCCGGTACCGCACATTCCGGTGGTCGTGTTCCTGAAGGGCTGCGGTGCCGTGGGTGGGTTGAGGGTCCCGCCCTGGCGCCGCGGCTCGTCGGGAATCTCCCGGAGCGGACCCGCCGGACGTGCCAGGTACGCTCGCACACGTGCCCTCCATGAACGACCTCGTACGCCAGCACACCGCTCTCGGTGACTCCGATCTCGAGTGGCTCCATCTGCTGGTCTCGGAGTGGCAACTGCTCTCCGACCTCTCCTTCGCCGACCTCGTGCTGTGGGTTCCCACCCGCGACGGCACCCGCTACGTCTCCGTGGCGCAGATGCGGCCCAACACCGGCCCCACCTCCTACCAGGACGACATGGTCGGCCACCTCGTCCCACGAGGTCGCCGCCCGCTGCTCGACGCCGCCCTGGACGAGGGCCGCATCGTGCGCGAGGGCGACCCCGAGTGGCGCGAAGAGGTGCCGGTGCGGGTCGAGTCCATCCCCGTACGCAGGGAAGGGCGCGTCCTGGGTGTCATCGCGCGCAACACGAACCTGCTCACGGTGCGTACTCCCTCGCGCCTGGAGCTGACCTACCTCCAGTCGGCGTCCGACCTGGCCCAGATGATCGCCGCCGGGTCCTTCCCGTTCCCCGGCCAGCAGGTCGACATGGACGCCTCCCCGCGCGTGGGCGACGGTCTGCTCCGCCTCGACGCCGACGGCATCGTCCAGTACGCGTCGCCGAACGCACTCTCCGCCTACCACCGCCTCGGCCTCGCCGCCGACCTGGTCGGTCACCACCTCGGCACGGCGACCGCCGAACTCGCCCCGTCCCGCGGCCCGGTGGACGAGGCGCTCAGCAAGGTCGCCAGCGGCTGGGCGCCCCGCGAGTTCGAGATCGAGGGCGGCGACGGGGTGATCCAGCTCCGCGCGATCCCGCTCAAGCCGAAGGGCCCGCGCATCGGCTCGCTCGTACTCCTGCGCGACGTCACCGAACTGCGCCGTCGAGAGCGGGAGTTGATCACCAAGGACGCGACCATCCGGGAGATCCACCACCGGGTGAAGAACAACCTGCAGACGGTCGCCGCGCTCCTCCGTCTCCAGGCGCGCCGCATCGACTCCGCCACCGGCCGCGAGGCACTCGAAGAGGCCGTACGCCGCGTGGGCTCCATCGCCATCGTGCACGAGACGCTCTCCCAGAACCTGGACGAGCGCGTGGAGTTCGACGAGATCGCCGACCGCGTCCTCGCGATGGTGGCGGAGATCTCGCCCGGCAAGGTCACCGGCCGGCGCACCGGACGCTTCGGCATCCTGGACGCCGAGGTCGCGACCCCGCTCTCGATGGTCCTCACGGAAGTTCTGCAGAACGCCCTGGAACACGGCTTCCAGGAAGGCGACACCGGCACGGTCGAGGTCTCGGCCGTACGCGGCGGCACCAGCAAGGACGGCCGTCTCCTCATCACCGTCCAGGACGACGGCGTCGGTCTGCCCGACGGCTTCGACCCGCACCGCTCGGGCAATCTCGGCCTGCAGATCGTCCGCACCCTGGTGGAGGGCGAGATGGGCGGCACGTTCGACATGGTGCGGGCACCGGAGCGCGGCACGCAGGTCGTCCTCGACATCCCGGTGCGCGGCGACAAGTAGCGTGCGCCGTACGGCGATCGGAGCCGCGCGGCATACGCATACGCATACGGAAAGCAGTGAGCCCCGGACCGAACTGGTCCGGGGCTCACTGCTCACGTTGCGTTGCGCATCGGGGGTACTGCGCGGCTGCGGCTCGGGGGCGGGAGATGCGTACTCGCTGTACGCGCCGCCGGGCTCAGGCTCGTAGGGGGCGTGACCGTCAGGCGCTGGCCTGGCGTGCACGGTTGCGAGCGGCGCGGCGCTTCATTGCGCGGCGCTCGTCCTCGCTGAGGCCACCCCAGACGCCGGAGTCCTGGCCGGACTCGAGCGCCCACTGCAGGCACTGCTCCATGACGGGGCAGCGGCGGCAGACGGCCTTGGCTTCCTCGATCTGCAGCAGCGCAGGACCGGTGTTGCCGATGGGGAAGAAGAGCTCGGGGTCTTCCTCGCGGCAAACGGCGTTGTGACGCCAGTCCATGGCTGCTACCTCTCCTTGGTATTACATGCAGGTTGCTTGTGAATGTGAACGCTTTCACGAATCCCTCGACGACGGAAGGGACTTTCGTCACAAACGCGACGATGTCCTATGCGTTGAGGAGGGGGTTCTGGCTTTCTGTGGGGCCGATGTTGCGGGCCGTCCCGATCGCCATGTAGAGATTCGCAAACCTCGGCGGCGGATACAACCCCTTCCGGCAAGTTTTTTTTGATTCCTCAGTGTCGGCTGGGTCACAGCCGTACTTCCATGGGGTGGACCCTGGCCTAAACGTTCGAGTGAAAGGACTTTGGGCCCTTCTACTCACACAATCACACGCAGTGCACGGCGTACGCCTGTGAACGTCACGCTCGTCCGCAGCCCCAAGTGGTCACCGTCCATCTGAAGGGGGAGCGGCACCTTCGAATGCAAGGTGAAGTCGGTGAGGTCATGGAGCGTAACCGCGTGCTTGCCGTGGGGTCCGCGATCGGGCGTCGACGTCAGGAGCTGAGTCCCGTAACGGGCCACCGCGGTGGTGGAGAGCTTCTTCAGTCCGAGCACGTCCAGGCCCGTGTCGAAGGAGGCCTGCGGTGACGCGTACATCGGGCGATTGCCCAGGTAGGTGTAGGGAGAGGTGTTGCAGACTATGGAGAGCACGAGGTCGGTCACCGGGTCCTCGCCGGCCCGTTCCAGCGTGATCATTCCGTGCCTGCGGTGCGGCTCGTCGAGGAACTGACGGAACACCTGGCGCAAATACAGCGCATGGGTGGACCGCTTCCCGCGCTCCCTCTGCTGTTCGACTCGGCCCACCACTCCGGCGTCGAAACCGAATCCGGCGGCGAACGTGAACCAGCGGGCGGGGACGGCTTCGTCCTCGGTGCCGGGGGTGCCGGACACCTGTCCGAGGCTCACTGTGCGTTCGCTTCCCTCACGCAGCGCGTCCAGCAGCGCGCCGGTCGCCTCCACGGCGTCGTTGGGCAGACCGAGGGCGCGCGCGAAGACATTGGTGGAGCCGCCGGGCACGACCGCGAGGCGGGGCAGCCGCTCGGGGGCGGGTCCGTTGTGCAGCAGGCCGTTGACGACCTCGTTGACCGTGCCGTCCCCGCCGAGGGCGACGACCAGCTCGATGTCCTTGCTCTCCGCGGCCTGTCTGCCGAGGTCGCGGGCGTGGCCGCGGTACTCGGTGGTGACCGCCTCGAGTTTCATCTCGCTCGCCAGCGCGTGGATCAGTACGTCACGCGTGCGCGCGCTGGTGGTGGTTGCCGCTGGGTTGACCACAAGGAGTGCACGCATGCGAAGCAGAGTACCTAGCGGTCTTTACCCGGCCTAGACCGAGGGTGCGGACCGGGGCCCGGAGCGCGGACACGCACAGCTACCCTGCAAGGGTGAGTACTGAGCGGAAACCCACCCCCGAAGCCCCGGAATCAGGCCCGCGTCCCGGACGTCTGACGGCCGCCGCGGCCCTTGCCGCGCTGGAGGGCGTCGCACTCATCGCCGCCGGTGTCTACATGCTCGTGATGGGCCTCGCGGGTGACCCCGACAACCCGGAACAGGCCACGACGGGCGGCGTCACGCTGATCGTCCTCGCGCTCCTGCCCCTGCTCGCCGCCCGCGGTCTGCTCCTGCGCCGCGGCTGGAGCCGGGGGCCCGCCATCATCACGCAGATCATGGCGCTTCCGGTGGCCTGGCAGCTGCTGCAGGCCGACAGCATGGCCATCCCGGCGGGCATCGCGCTCGCGGTGGTCGCGGTGGCCGCGCTCGTCCTGCTGGTCAATCCCGCCACGACCGAGGCCCTCGGCATCAGGGGCCCGGGGAACGTACAGGACGACGTGAAGTAGCCGTCCCGTACGAGACGTCCCGAAGGAGCAGACCCGGAGGGGCGGCCTGCTCCTTCGTCACTCCTCGACGAGGAGCTTCTCGCGCAGCTGCGCGAGTGTGCGGGCGAGGAGCCGGGAGACGTGCATCTGGGAGATGCCGACTTCCTGTGCGATCTGCGACTGCGTCATGTTGCCGAAGAACCGCAGCAGCAGGATGCGCTTCTCGCGCGGTGGGAGGTCTTCCAGGAGCGGCTTGAGCGACTCCCTGTACTCGACGCCCTCCAGGGCCTCGTCCTCCGAGCCCAGGGTGTCCGCGACCGCCGGGGACTCGTCGTCCGTGTCCGGGACGTCCAGGGACAGCGTGGAGTACGCGTTGGCCGACTCCAGGCCCTCCAGGACCTCCTCTTCGGAGATGGCCAGCTTCTGGGCGAGCTCGTGCACCGTGGGCGAGCGGCCGTGCAGCTGGGACAGCTCGGCGGTCGCCGTGGTCAGGGCGAGCCTGAGCTCCTGGAGGCGCCGCGGGACGCGGACCGCCCAGCCCTTGTCGCGGAAGTGGCGCTTGATCTCGCCGACGACCGTGGGTGTCGCGTACGTGGAGAACTCCACGCCGCGCTCCGGGTCGAAGCGGTCAACCGACTTGATCAGGCCGATGGTGGCGACCTGCGTCAGGTCGTCAAGGGGCTCGCCGCGGTTGCGGAAGCGGCGGGCCAGGTGCTCGACGAGCGGCAGGTGCATGCGGACCAGCTTGTTGCGCAGCTCCGCGTACTCGGGGCTGCCGCCCTCCAGCTCGCGCAGCTCGATGAACATCGCGCGTGCACCGCTGCGGTCCTGCGGATTGTGCCGGGTGTGCTGCTGCTCACCGTGTTCGCTCATGTATCCCGCCCGTTGCGCGCCGCCCCGGGCGGAGGGCTTGGCGCGCTCCTCCTGGGCGGTCGGCTCTGCCTGCTCCGACGCATCAGCCACAGTCGACGGACCCGGCTGCTCCGAGTCCTCCGGGTGCGGCCTGGCCTGCTGCTCGGGGATGCCCGTGAGGGCCGGCTCCACCGGAGCCTCGCGCCCCCGCGTCGGTGTACCTCCCCGACCACCGGGCAGACCTCGTGTGCCGCGCTCTTCCTCCCGCACCGGCCCCTCCCCGTCCCTCACGCCGGCCCGGGTCCCGCGCCGCGCTTCTTGTAGAGGCTGATCGAGACGGTGTTGTCCTCGGCCACGGTGGAGTCGACCTGACCCGCGAGGGCGGACAGCACAGTCCAGGCGAAGGTGTCCCGCTCCGGGGCCCGGCCGTCGGTGGTCGGCGCCGAGACGGTCACCTCCAGGGAGTCGTCGACGAGGCGGAAGACGCAGCTGAGCACCGAACCGGGCACGGCCTGCTGGAGCAGGATCGCGCAGGCCTCGTCGACCGCGATGCGGAGGTCCTCGATCTCGTCGAGAGTGAAGTCCAAACGCGCCGCGAGGCCGGCCGTGGCCGTACGCAGCACCGACAGGTAGGCACCCGCAGCCGGAAGGCGGACCTCGACGAAGTCCTGATTTCCGGGCTCGCCTGCGATCTGGGACACCCTCACCTCCAAGGTGGTACAAGCACTTTCGGGGCTCCAGGTCCGCCGTCCAGCGGCGGTCCGGACTGCGTCACACGGGTAACGCACCACGTAGTTATGCGGTGACGCTACCGCGCTCCCCAGTTCCGTGTCCCGGGGACCCCGCTCCGTTGCTGTCACTCATAGTAAGCCTAAGGGTACGGAGAGTGGCTAGGGGTCTCACGGTCCCAATTGGAGAGTACGGGCGTCGGGTTGACGTACCCAGGCCTCAGACGATCGAACCGTCCACGAAGCACCAACGCCAGCTCTCGCCCGGTTCGAAGGTCCTCATGACCGCGTGTCCGGTGTCCTTGAAGTGGGCCGTCGCGTGCCGGAAGGGCGAGGAGTCGCAGCAGCCCACATGCCCGCAGTCCAGGCAGAGCCGCAGTTGCACCGGGTGACTGCCGACCGCGAGGCACTCCGTGCAGGTTTCGCTCAGCGGCGCGGGCTCGGGGTCAGGCAGCGCTGCGACATGCGGGCACTCGTTCATGATTGCCAGGTTACGACGGGAACGCGCGGCGCGGAGGACCTGACCGATGGACGTATTGCCCCTGGTGGCGCTGATCGCGGCGAGTGCCGCGGTGGCCGGAGCCGCTCGCTGGACGCCGGTGCCCGCACCGCTGCTGCTCGTCGCGGTGGGGCTCGTCGCCGCGTACGTGCCCGGGGTCCCGGACTACCACCTGGACCCGCACATCGTGCTGCCGCTGATCCTGCCGCCCCTGCTGCACACCGCGGCCCTGGAGAGCTCGTACCTCGATCTGCGCGCCAACATCAGACCCGTGGCGCTGCTGTCGGTCGGGTACACGCTGTTCGCCACCGTCGCCGTCGGCTGGCTCGCCTATCTGCTGATCCCCGATCTGCCGCTGACCGCGGCGCTGGTGCTCGGCGCGGTGATCGCGCCGCCGGACGCGGTGGCGGCCACGGCCATCGCGCGGAAGGTGGGGCTGCCGCCGCGGATCACCACGATCCTGCAGGGCGAGTCGCTGGTGAACGACGCGACGGCGATCACCGCCTACAAGGTCGCCCTGGCGGCGGCGGTCGGCGAGGGCGCGAGCTGGGCGGGCGGGATCTGGGAGTTCCTGGTGGCCGCGGTCGGCGGGGTCGGCGTCGGACTGGTCCTCATGGTGCCGCTCCACTGGCTGCGCCGGCACCTGAAGGAGGCGATGCTGCAGAACACCCTCTCCTTGCTGATCCCCTTCGTCGCGTACGCGGCCGCCGAGCAGGTCGGTGCCTCCGGAGTGCTGGCCGTGGTCGTCGTCGCCCTCTTCCTGGGGCACCGCGCCTGGGAGGTCGACTTCGAGACGCGGCTCCAGGAGGCCGCCGTGTGGAAGGTGGTCGCGTTCATCCTGGAGTCGGCGGTCTTCGCGCTCATCGGCCTCCAGCTGCCGCTCGTGATCGAGGGGCTCGGCGAGTACAGCGGCATGCAGGCGGCCGGGTACGCCCTGGGGGTCTTCTTCTTCGTGGTGCTCGCGCGCTTCGTGTGGTCGTACCCGGCCACCTACCTGCCGCGGATCCTGTCGACGCGCATCAAGGAGCGCGAGAGCGACATGGACTGGCGGCGGCCGCTGATCGTCAGCTGGGCCGGGATGCGCGGCGTGGTGTCGCTGGCGATCGCCTTCTCGATCCCGCTCGTCATGGACGACGGGGAGCCCTTCCCCGCGCGCAACCTGGTCCTGTTCCTGACCTTCACCACGGTGATCGGCACGTTGGTCGTGCAGGGGCTCTCGCTGCCGTGGCTGATCCGGGTCCTGAAGCTGCCGGGGCGTGACACCCAGGCGGAGACGCTCGCGGAGGCGCAGGCGCAGAACGCCGCCTCGCAGGCCGCGGAGCGCCGGGTGGACGAACTCATGGAGGACGAGCGCAATCGCCTCCCGCAGCCCCTCCAGGACCGCCTGCGCACGGTCCTGGAGCGGCGGCGCAACTCCGTGTGGGAGCGGCTCGGTCAGGCCAACCCGGTGACGGGGGAATCCGTGGACGACACCTACCGCAGGCTCGCCCGGGAGGCGATCGCCGCGGAGCGCGAGGTGTTCGTGACGATGCGGGACGAGCGCCGCATCGACGACGAGATGATGCGGACGCTGCTGCGGAAGCTGGACCTGGAGGAGGCGGCGGCCTATCGGGAGGTCGAGGACTGAGCCGGCGGGGCCGCCGGGTCCACGGCGGTGATCACCGCCGTGACCTCGGTGCCGGGGGGAAACCCGCCCTCTTCGGAGAGGGCCGTCAGCGCGTAGAGGAGCTTGGCCACGTAGACGCGCTCCACGGGGAGGCCGTGCCGGTCCTCGAAGTCGTTTGCGAACGCGGTGAGTTCAGGAGGCGTGCGGGCGTAGCCGCCGAAGTGGAAGCGCTCGTCCAGGTGCCAGTTGGCCGTGGGGGCGCCGAAGGCCCGCTGTTGCAGCGCCTGTATCTCGGGGCCGAGGAAGCCGCCCTTGAGCACGGGTATGCCCAGTGCGTGCTGGCCCGGGGCCAGGCCCGCGGCCATTCCGGCGAGGGTGCCGCCGGTGCCGCAGGCCACGGCCGCCGTGTGGGTGCGGCCGCGCAGTTCCTGGCCCAGGGCCGTGCAGCCCTGTACGGCCAGGGAGTTGCTGCCCCCTTCGGGGATGACGTAGGGGTTTTCGGCGCCGGTCGCGCGCAGGAGGGCGGCCAGGACCTCCGGGTCGGTCTTCCTGCGGTACGTCGAGCGGTCGATGAAGTGCAGGCGCATTCCGTCGGCCGCGCATTGCGTCAGCGACGGGTTCAGGGGGCGCTCGGCCAGTTCGTCGCCGCGGACGACGCCGATGGTGTCCATGCCGAGGAGGCGGCCCGCCGCGGCGGTCGCCCTGAGGTGGTTGGAGTAGGCGCCGCCGAAGGTCAGCAGGGCCTCGTGGCCCGCTGCGACGGCGGCGTCCAGGTTCAGTGAGAGCTTGCGGTACTTGTTGCCCGGCAGGTCCGGGTGGATCAGGTCGTCCCGCTTGAGGGTGAGGGTGACGCCGTGCCGCGCGAACCGGTCGTCCCGGAGCTCTTGGAGCGGGGACGGGAGCCGGGGGCGCGGGGTGGTCGGCGGGGTGGTGCTCACCCCGCCATTCTGCCCGGCACCGGGCCGGCGGGCACGGCCGCGATCTGCCGGCCCGAGGGCGCTCCTGGCCGGGGCGGGCCTGGCCAGGGCGTGCTCGACCGAGGCGTCCTAGACCGAGGCGTGCTCGACCGGGGCTGTCACCGGTCTACTTGAGGCGTTCTTCGATGCGCTCCCGCATGGTCTTCATGGTGAAGCCGCGGGGATCCACCTTGCCCGGCTGCCATTCCAGGTGGCCGATGACCGAGCGCTGGGTCCAGCCGTGGTGGCGGCAGATGGCCGCCGAGACCCGTTCGATCGCGTCCAGCTGTGCGTCGGGCCAGGGGTCGTCGCCGTCGCCGAGGTTCTCGCACTCGAAGCCGTAGAAGTAGCGGTTTCCGTCGGTGTTCGCCTCGTTGTCCGGCGGGAGCGCCTTCTCGGCGATGACCGCGCGCAGGACGTCGTCGTCGCCCATGCCCGCGTGGTTGGCGCGGCCGTACCCGACGAGGTGGACGCGGCCGTCCTTGGTGATGACGCCGTGACAGAGCGGGCCGGGCAGTGAGGGATGCCCCTTGCGGCAGAGCTCCACCGTCCGCTCGCTGCCGGATGTGACCGTGTGGTGGATCATCACGCCGTGCACGGGCCCCCACGGCCCCTTGTGGTTGCGGTTGTGGTGACGCCAGTCGCCGACTTCGACGACCGTCACCCCTTCGTCCTTGAGCGCGTCGAGGAAACTGCTCGCGGACATGGGTGGGGCCATGGCCGACTCCTTTGCGGAGCACGACGGCCGCCGGCCGCGAACCGTCTTGTAAGCCCGCTTCTACCCGAACCACGGTGCCCGGACCAGCCGTTCGGATGCATTCCGTGGCTGTTCGGGCACCGTGCGAGCCGATCTGGTCAGCCGCGGTGGTCGCTGCTGTGCAGGAACGCGTCGCCGTTCGTCGCGATGTGCGCCTCGAGCGCCTGCAGGGCCTGCTGGGTGGCCTGGGGGGTTCCCGTGCCGTGCTGCTGCGCGTAGTACGCCGCGCCCAGCTTCTTCAGGAGATCGCCGCCCGTGCGCTGTGCCTGGACCTCGTCGATCTTCTGCTTGCCCTGCGTGAGTCCGCGCTGCGCCTGTTCCTTGGCGCGATCCAGGAAGCCTGCCATTGCCGTCTCCTACGGATTGGTGCGGATTGGTGCATATCGGTGCAGAGAGTACCGGTCGTTGTGTCCTGTTCAACGGCTGCACGGATCTTGGAGTTCCCCACCGCGGGAGCCCCCGTTCCTGGTACGCGGGTGAGTTCCCCGTCTCGCGTGATCCATTCCCCCTCGTTTGTGTAATGGCGCGGGCACTCACCGTGCTGGAAGGGTTGACGACGCAGATCAGTGCTTGATCGGGAGGGCATAGCCAATGTCGGTAGGCGAAGAGGTCCGTGCGGAAGAGTCCAGGCCGCAGCAGAGTTTGGGTACGTCGGCCGCACGGAATCTGGCCACCACCACCAAGTCCGCGCCGCAGATGCAGGAGATCAGCTCCCGCTGGCTCCTGCGGACGCTGCCGTGGGTGCAGGTGCAGGGGGGTACGTATCGAGTGAACCGGAGGTTGAGTTACTCGGTCGGCGACGGACGGGTGACGTTCGTGAAGACCGGGGACCGGGTGCAGGTCATCCCGGCGGAGCTCGGCGAGCTGCCGGTCCTGCGGGACTACGAGGACATCGAGGTCCTGGGGGAGCTGGCCCAGCGCTGCCAGCAGCGGGAGTTCGCCGCGGGCTCGGTCATCACCTCCTTCGGCAGCCAGGCCGACGAGGTGTTCCTGCTCGCGCACGGCAGGGTCGAGAAGATCGGCACCGGTCCGTACGGCGACGACACGGTGCTCGCGTCGCTCGCCGACGGCTCCTACTTCGGCGAGCAGGCCCTGCTCGACCCGGAGGCCATCTGGGAGTACACGACGCGGGCGGTGACCGCGTGCACCGTGCTCACGCTGCCCCGCCAGGACCTGGAGCAGGTCGCGGAGCGCGCGGACTCGCTGCGCGAGCATCTTCAGCGGCTGCGGTCCGTCCCGGCCCAGCGGACGAACAACTTCGGCGAGGCGCCCATCGACCTCTCCTCCGGGCACGTCGGCGAAGCGGTCCTGCCGGGCACCTACGTCGACTACGAATCGGCGCCGCGCGAGTACGAACTGAGCGTCGCGCAGACCGTTCTGCGCATCCACACGCGCGTGGCCGACCTCTACAACCAGCCGATGAACCAGACCGAGCAGCAGCTGCGGCTGACGGTCGAGGCGCTCAAGGAGCGCCAGGAGCACGAGCTGATCAACAACCGCGAGTTCGGGCTGCTCAACAACTGCGAGTACGAACAGCGGCTTCAGCCGCACGACGGCGTGCCGAGCCCGGACGACATGGACGAGCTGCTCAGCCGCAGGCGGGGATCGAAGCTCTTCCTGGCCCACCCGCGGGCGATCTCCGCGTTCGGCCGCGAGCTCAACAGCCGCGGTCTCGTGCCGGAGACCATCGACATGGGGGGCCACCGCATCCCCACCTGGCGCGGGGTGCCGATCTTCCCGTGCAACAAGATCCCGGTCACCGAGGCCCGCACCACCTCGATCATCTGCATGCGTACGGGCGAGGAGGAGCAGGGCGTCGTCGGCCTGCACCAGACCGGCATCCCGGACGAGATCGAGCCGAGCCTGTCCGTGCGCTTCATGGGCATCAGCGAGCAGGCGATCATCTCGTACCTGGTGTCGACCTACTACTCCGCGGCGGTGCTCGTGCCGGACGCGCTGGGCGTCCTGGAGAACGTCGAGATCGGCCGCTGGCGGTGAGGCCGTGTCTGTGGACGCGCTCCCGGGTACACCCCTTCCGTACGCGCCCACAGGCCCAGGAAACGCCACCGTCCGCATCCTCCCCGGGGTGAGTCCATGACGGACACGACGACGGACATGACGGAGATGGGGTACGAAGCGTCCGAAGCGGCGGAGATCCTGGCGTCGGCGCGGCTTCGCGTCGACCCGGAGCTGCGCCGGGCGATCGACTCGCTGCCCGGAGCGATGCGCCGTATCGCGCTCTACCACTTCGGTTGGGAACACGCGGACGGCACACCGGCGGCCGGGCACGCGGGCAAGGCGATCAGGCCCGCGCTCGTGCTCGCCGCGGTGCGGGCGCTCGGCGGGGACCAGGCCATGGCCGTCCGGGCGGCGGCAGCGGTGGAGCTGACGCACAACTTCACCCTGCTGCACGACGACGTCATCGACCACGACACCACCCGCAGGAACCGGCCCACCGCATGGACCGTGTTCGGCGAAGCCGACGCGGTTCTGGCCGGTGACGCGCTCCAGGCACTGGCGCAGCGGCTGCTCGCCGAGGACCCGCACCCCGGGGCCTCGGCGGCGGCCGCCCGGCTCGCCGCCTGCGTGGTGGAGCTCTGCGCGGGCCAGCACGCGGACTGCGCGCTGGAACGGCGCGGCCCGGACGAGGTCACGCTCGACGAGTGCCTCGCCATGGCCGAGGCCAAGACGGGGGCACTGCTGGGCTGCGCCTGTGCGCTGGGCGCGTTGTACGCGGGGGCGGGGCACGGCGTGGTGGAGGCGCTGGACGGGTTCGGCCGTGAGGCGGGGCTCGCCTTCCAGCTCATCGACGACGTGATCGGCATCTGGGGCGACCCGGGGCACACCGGCAAGCCGGCCCGTGCCGATCTGGCGGCCCGCAAGAAGTCCCTTCCGGTGGTCGCGGCGCTGGCCTCCGGCACCCCGGCCGGCGCCGAGCTGGCCGAGCTGTACGGACGGCCCTCGCGCGGCGCCGAGCGGGACGGCGACCTGGAGCGCATGGCGCACGCCGTCGAGGCGGCGGGCGGCAGGGACTGGGCGCTGCTGCACGCGGCCGACCGGATGTCCCTCGCGATCAACCAGCTGGCCCGCGCGGTGCCGGTCCCGGAGGAGGCGGGCGGCCTGCTGGCGCTCGCGGAGTTCGTGACGCGGCGTACGCACTGAACGTATGCGCTGAACGTACGCACTGAACGTGCGCGACTGAACGTGCGCGACTGAACGTGCGCACTGAACGTGCGCACTGAACGTGCGCACTGAACGTGCGCACTGAACGTGCGCACTGAACGTGCGCACTGAACGTGCGCACTGAACGTGCGCGACTGAACGTACGCGACTGAACGTACGTCCGTCGGGTCGGTCTCCTCTCTCGGTCCCGCGCCCCCTCTCTCGGTCCCGCACCTCGTCTCCCAGCCCCGCACCCCGCCGAGATCCGGTCAGGGTGCGGGGCTCGCCCGTATGTCACGACGCGATCGCCTAGGCTGCAACGGAAGCAACCGGTGGGGCAGTACACGCAGTTGAGCGTGGTCGAGTGGCAAAGGGGCGGGCTGTGGGCGTAGTCATCCGGAGGGCCGGGGCGAGCGACAGATCGGACGTGGTCCGGTTGCTCGACGAGGCGTTCCGGGACGATCCGGTGAGCAGCTGGGTCTTCCCCGACGAGGAGCACCGCCGCCGCAGGCACGGCGCTCTGATGGGCGCCTTCCTCGATCTCGCGCTGAGCCAGGGCCACGTCGACATCGCGGACGACGGCGCGGCCGTCGCCCTGTGGTGGTCCGTCCCCGCGGGTGAGCAGGAGGGCGAGGAGGAGGGGCCCGCGCAGCTCCGCGAGGCCGTCGACCCGCAGAACGCGCGGGTGGAGGAGATCGGCAGGCTGACCGGCGAGGCGCACCCGACCGACCGGGCCCACCAGTATCTGCACATGATCGGCGTGAGCCCCGAGCGACAGGGCGAGGGGATCGGCTCCGCCCTGATCGGCGCGGTTCTCGAACGGTGCGACCGGGAGGGCCTGCACGCCTATCTGGAGGCGAGCAACAGCCGCAGCCGCGAGCTGTACACCCGGCTCGGATTCCATTTCACTGGAAAGTCCATCGACCTGCCGGACGGCCCGTCCCTGTGGCCCATGTGGCGGGAGCCCCTGCCTTTCGCCGCGGGTGGTCACGACAGCGGCATATTCGCATAAAGTCGTTGCAGCAGCGTTGTGTTGTCCGTGGACACACCGAAGGGGGGCGAGCCACATGTCCCGCGAACTGTCCGGTGAATTGACCCGTGAAGCGTCCGGTGAAACGTCCCGCGACCGACTTCTGGCGGAAGCGTTCGTGGAGGTGGCCAACTCCTTGACCGAGGATTTCGACGTCGTCGCATTTCTCCAGAGCCTGGCCGTGCGCTGCGTGGAGCTGCTGGGCGCCTCGGCGGCCGGCGTCCTGCTGGCGGACCCCGAGGGCGAGTTGCGGCTCATCGCCGCGTCCGGGGAGCACGCCTGGGTGCTCGACCTGTTCGCCCTCCAGCAGGAAGAGGGCCCGTGCCTGGACTGCTTCCGCTCCGGCACGGCGTACACGAACATCGCACTCGGCGGCCTGGAAGCGACCACCACCTGGCCGCAGTTCGCCGGGCGCGCCCGGGAGACCGGCTACGAGATGACGCAGGTCCTGCCCCTGCGGCGGGGCGAGCAGGTCCTCGGCGCGCTGAATCTGTTCCAGGTGCAGCCGAGGGTCCTCGGTCCCGACGAGATCGCGCTCGCGCAGGCTCTCGCGGACGTCGCCACCATCGCGATACTGCAGCGGCGTTCCCTGGAGCAGAGCGAGGCGGAGCGCGGCCAGTTGCAGGAGGCGCTCACCAGCAGGATCGCCATCGAGCAGGCGAAGGGCGTGCTCGCCGAGCGCTGGAAGTGCACGGTCGACGAGGCCTTCGCGGCGCTGCGGCGGCATGCGCGGGCCAACCGGCTGCGGCTCTCGGAGTGCGCGCGGCAGGTGGTGGAGGGAGAGCTCGACACCGAGGGAATTCGCCGCGTGTGACGCGGCGGCCCCGCCCCCGAGACCCCCGGCGCGGCCGTCCCCGCCAGATCGTCCAGGGCCGTGGCGGCCACCGTCTCGGACGTACCGCAGGAAGCGCCGACATCCGGCCCGGCAGCTGGACTTTCCGGCCCGTCCCGGCCGCCATATTCTGGACGTATGGGCAGCGATGGGAGCCGGTCCGGCCCCCGCCCGCAGAGCGAGCCGGTGTGCGCGAGCTGCGGACGGCCTGTCGGTACGGCCATCAAGCGGCGCAAGGTGCTCGGGGTGTTCGTCCCTGTGTGGGGCCCCGGCCCGTGCCACAACCCGCGGTGCGCCGCGTGCGTCGACGAACGCGACGCACGCGACGAGCGCCACGAGCGCGGGGAACCTGAACCGGTCGAGGCCGAAGCCGAGGTCGAGCCCGCACCCGCGCGCTCCGACGACGACTGAGGCGACGGCCGAGGCCCGATGAGCGAGGCGGCGCGCTCCCGCACACGTCCATTGTTCTACTAAAATGCGAACAATGGAGGTTTTCATGACGGCCATGGTGCGGATCGACGCGACCTCGGCGGTGCCCCTCGCCGACCAGATCGCCGCGTGCGCGCGCCGTGCCGTTGCCGACGGCTCCGTGCGGCCGGGTGAGCGGCTGCCCGCCGCCCGGCTGCTGGCCGACTCCCTCGGGGTCAACGTCCATACGGTGCTGCGTGGTTACCAGCGGCTGCGCGCGGAAGGGCTGATCGAGCTCCGGCGGGGGCGCGGCGCGACCGTCGTGGACGGCGCCGTGGTGCGGGCGCGGGCCCAACTGGGGGAGCGGGTGCGGGTGTTCGTCGCCGAAGCGCTGGAGCTCGGGCTCTCGGCGGACGAGGTGCGCTCCCTGGTGGACACGGCACTGAGGGGGTGAGCGCGATGCGTACGGAGACACCCTGGGGGCCGTGGGAACCGGACTCGCCCGCCGAAGTCGCCGCTCGCTTGGCAGAGTTGCGCGTCCCGTGGTGGATCGCCGGCGGGTACGCGGTGGAGCTGGCCGTCGGCCACGCCTTCCGGGAGCACGCGGACATCGACGTGGCTCTGCTGCGGCGCGATCAGCTCGCCGTGCAGGAGGCGTTGCCGTCGTGGGAGTGGTGGGCCGCCGATCCGCCGGGGACGTTGCGGCGGTGGCTGCCGGGGGAGGTGCTGCCGGCCGGCGTGCACGACATCTGGTGCAGGCCCGGCGGCGGGGAGCCGTGGCGGATTCAGTTCATGCTGGAGGAGGCCGACGGCCCCGTCTGGGTGTCGCGCCGCGACCGGCGGGTGCGACGGCCCGTCGAGGAGATCGGCCCGGTCGGCGCGGACGGCATCCCCCGCCTGGCACCGGAGATCCAGCTCCTCTACAAGGGCAAGTCGCCCCACCCCAAGGACGAGCGGGACTTCGACGCGCTCCTGCCCGTACTGTCCCCGTCCCAACGGGCTTGGCTGGCATGGGCTGTTGAGATCGCGTACGGACCGCACCCCTGGGTCGCCCGGCTGCGGGCCTGACGCGGGCGGGAGGGTATGGTCCGACGGTTCCGGTACGTGGGTCGCCTGGGGAGGGGACGGACCGATGGGGCTGCGGGGGACGACCCGGTGGGGCGTCGCGGGTCTGGTGGCTGTGATGCTCGCGGGATGCGGGTCCGCTGCGTCCGGGGGAGGCCCGGGTGAACCCGGTGTGCCCTCCGTGAAGACGGAGAAGGACCTCCCTGAGCTGCCTTTCGACCGCTACGGGTTCAGCGCGCGCGACACCCGGCGCCACACGGAGGCGCAGGCACACATGACGCGGGACTGCATGCGCAGGCTCGGCTTCGAGGACTTCCCCCTCCATCCGAAGACGCCGGAGTACAGAGAGGCCGCGCCGCTGATCGCGGTGGCGATGGCGTCGTATCCGTACGGACCGCTCGATCTCGACAGCGCCCGCCGCTGGGGCTACGGCTGGGACCCGGACCGGTCACCGGCCGATGCCGCGCGGCCCGAGGGCCGCGTCATGACGGACGCCGAGTACGACGCGCTGAACGGAGGGGGCCGGGGGTCCGCCGGAGGCGGGGACTGCGGGAGCAGCGGCGCCGATCGCCTCGTCGCAGGCGTGCGGGACAAGACGCGGATGTGGACGTACGTCTCCCGGCGGAGCGAGATCGTGGACAAGGCCGTCGCCAAGGACCGGCGGGTGCGCAAGGCACTCGCCACCTGGTCCCGGTGCATGGGGAACAAGGGCGTCAAGCGCTACAAGACCCCGGCCCACGCCTTCCAGGACAAGGCGTGGGGCCGCGGGAACGACGAAGGCGGCAACACCGGCCGTACGAAGAAGGAGCTGGCCACGGCGACCGCCGACGTCGAGTGCAAGCGGGAGCACAACACGGCCGGTGTGTGGTGGGCGGTGCGCGAGGAGAAGCAGCGCGCCGACGTGACCCGCCACAAGGACGCGTACGAGGCGGTGCGCGCCGACCAGGACCGGGTGCGGGCCAATGCGGAGCGGGTGCTCGGCGACCGGTAGGGCACCTCGGCGGCACGCGCGGCAGGGGACATCTGCATCATGGGCGCATGGACATGACCGAGCTTGCCGAGGACCTCCGATGACGGAAGCACCCCGCGTCCGCCGCGCCCGCCCCGCCGACCTCCCCCGCGTCGTGGAACTCGTCGCCGAGCACGCCGCCTACGAGAAGGGCGCGCCGCCCGCCCCCGGCCTGGACCGGCGGCTCGACACGCTCCTCTTCGGGGTGCCGGACCCGCGCCTGCGCTGCCTGGTGGCCGAGCTGCCCGGCGGCGACGTCGTCGGCTACGCCACGTGCGCGCCGGAGATCTCCACCTGGGACGGCGCCGAGTACCTCCACATGGACTGCCTCTTCCTGCGCGACGGACACCGGGGCCTGGGCCTCGGCGAGCTCCTGACGGACGCGGTGGCGGCAGAGGCCCGCTCCCTTGGCATCACCGAGGTCCAGTGGCAGACGCCCGCCTGGAACGAGGGCGCCGTCCGCTTCTACGGCCGGATCGGCGCCGAGGCCAAGGAGAAGCTGCGCTTCGCCTGGCAGGTGCCGCCGCTGCCGTTCGACGCCGTGCTGTCCGACCTCGACGGAGTGATCCGCTTCTACGACATGTCGGAGATCGAGGCGATGGAGCGTGCCGCCGGTCTCCCCCAGGGCAGCACCGCCGAGGTCGCCTTCGCGCCCGAGACGGATCAGCCGCTGATGCTCGGCAACATCGGCAAGGAGGAGTGGGTGGAGGCCATCGCACGCGGCCTCGCCGACCGGGTGCCCTACGAGCGCGGACGCGCCCTGGGCACCGCGGTCGCCGAGGCCGGGTTCTCCGCCGACGCCGCCGTCGTGGACCTGCTCAGGCGGGCCCGCGCGCACCTGCACGTGGGCCTCGTGACGAACGCGACGCCCTGGCTCGACGAGGACCTGGCGCGGCTCGGCATCGCGGACCTCGCGCACACCGTGGTCAGCAGCGCGGGCGTCGGCATCGTCAAGCCGGACCGCCGCATCTACGAGATCGCCGTGGAGCGGGCGGGGGTCCCCGCCGAGCGCTGCCTGTTCGTGGACGACCGCAAGGAGAACGTGGACGCGGCGGTCGCGCTCGGCATGGTGGGGCTCCACTACACCGGACCCGACGATCTACGGAAGGCGCTGGCCCCGGTGCTCGGCCACAGCTGACGGCCGGCACCGGCCCGCGTCTCCCGCCCGCCTCACCGCACCGTCCACCGCCCGCCCAGCATCAGCTCCCGCCCCTCCAGCTCGTCGGCCTCGCGCCAGGCCTGGATCCGCTGCGGGGTGATGCGGAAGTAGGTGTACAGGGTGGTGAGCCTGCTCGGGTCGAAGCCCGTCTTGGTGGCGAAGTCCGCGCGGTCCTCGGCGGTCAACTCGTCCTCGCCGAGCGGGCGCACGGCCCCCTCGATGAGGACGAGGTCGCGGGTGGGCCCGACGCCGACCCGCGCCTTGCCGGACGCCCGGAGATTGCGGCCCGTGACGCTGGCGTCCGGAGTGGCCACCAGCAGGCTCTCGCCGTCCCAGAGGAAGGACAGCGGGATCAGGTACGGGGTCCCGCTCTCCGCGTCCGCCGTCGCCACCCACGCGTCGATGTCGTGGGTGAGGCGGTGCAGCGCGTCCCGCTTGCGCTGCTCGGGCGCGCGGGGACCGGTCGTCCGCGTGCTCATGAGCTGCGCCGGTTCGAGGTGCGGGCGGCCGGTATGGCGTACGCGTTCATTACTGTTCTCCTCCAAGTGCACTGGATCGGTGCGTCACTTCTACGACGGATCGCGACGGGGGAACGTGACAGATGGACCATAACGAGGCGGCGGTCGACCATGGCGAGGCAGCGGTGAACCGGAGCGAAGCGCTGGCGGCCCGTTTCGAGGAGCACCGGCCGCATCTGAAGGCCGTCGCCTATCGCATGCTCGGTTCGCTCAGCGAGTCCGATGACGCGGTCCAGGAGTCCTGGATACGGCTCAGCCGCGCCGACACCGGTGAGGTGGCGAACCTGGGGGGCTGGCTGACGACCGTCGTCGGCCGGATCTGCCTCGACATGCTGCGTACGCGGCAGTCGCGGCGCGAGGAGTCCCTGTCGCTCTCGCTGGACACGCATGTGCCCGATCCCGTGGTGAGTTGGGGCGACGTGGTCGACCCCGAGCAGGAGGTGCTGCTCGCGGACTCGGTCGGCCTCGCGCTGCTCGTCGTCCTGGAGACGCTGGCGCCCGCCGAGCGGCTCGCCTTCGTGCTGCACGACATGTTCGCCGTGCCCTTCGACGAGGTCGCCCCCATCGTGGAGCGCACCCCGGCCGCGACCCGCCAGCTGGCGAGCCGTGCCCGTCGCCGGGTACAGGGCTCGGCGCCCACGCCCGACAACGACCCGGTGCGCCAGCGCGAGGTGGTCGGCGCCTTCCTCGCCGCCGCGCGGGGCGGCGACTTCGACGCGCTGCTCGAACTGCTCGACCCGGATGTGGTGCTGCGGGCCGACACCGGCGAACTGGCCTCCGGACTCTCGAAGTTGGTGCGCGGCGCGAAGGTGGTCGCCGGGCAGGCCGCGATGTTCGCCGAGGGAGCGCCGCGTACCGAGTTCGCGATGGTCAACGGCCGGCTCGGCCTGGTCGGGGTACCGGGCGACGAGGTGTTCTCGGTCATGGAGTTCACGCTCTCGGACGGCAGGATCGTCGAGCTCAACATCCTCGTCGACCCCGCCCGCGTGCGCGCCCTCGGCCTTCCGGCGTTCCGCGCCTGACCCGCGTTCCGCGTATGACCCGCGCTCCTCGCGCTCGGCCGGCTCAGCGCCTGACACCCGCCACCTCCCGCAGGTACTCCTTGCGGCAGAGCGGATTGCGGTCGGTGCGCGGCCGGTCCGGGACCTCGCCCCGGACCGGCTGGTAGCGCTCGAAGGCGGACTCGAGCTCGCCCTCGCCGCGCGTCAGCGAGGGCAGCAGCTGCTCCAGCTCGTGCACGCGGGCGGCGGGGATCTCTCCCTCGACGACGTACGAGGCTCCGCGCGCCGTCTGGGTGTGCGGGACCGCCCGCAGCCGTGAGAGCGCGGGCAGGAGCTGCCCGAACACGTCCTCGGGGACGCCGAGCCGGAAGCGGTGCAGCGGCTCGCGCACCTCGGTGCCGGCCCGCCGCAGCGCGCTCAGCAGGACCAGCGGCGTCAGCTGCCGGAAGTCACCGGCCGTGCTCGACATGCTCTTGTCGAAGGTGCCGTGCGCGTGGCTCTGCCGGGGCCAGTAGCCGGAGTGCGTCATCGTGACGACACAGTCGCCGACCTCCCAGCCGTGAACCCCCTGGAGCAGCGTCTCGCGCACGGTCTCCTCGACGGCGCGGAAGAACGCGTACGGCATCGAACCGAGCTCGATCTCCAGCCGGAACTCCACGCCGGAGTCCGGCGGTCCGGGGTCGACGCGCAGACCGACGGTGGCCAGGAACGGGTTGGAGTCCGTGCCGATGATCTCGTACGCGGACCCGCTCCCGGTCACGCGCTCCACGCAGACGGTCGTGGTCTCACGGAACGTGACGTCGATTCCGTACGCGTCGAGGAGGGTCGCCTGGATGACCTCCTTCTGCACCTCGCCGTACAGCGACACGTACACCTCCTGGCGGAGATCGTCCTGCCGCAGATTGATCAGCGGGTCCTGCTCGGCGAGCTGGGCGAGCGCGAGATGCAGGGCGCCCCTGTCGCCGGGGCTGGCGGGGACGACGACGGTCTCCAGGGTGGGCGGCGAGAAGTGATGCCGACCGCCTCCGCCCCTTCGCCCCGCCGCGGGCCCCGCGCCCACGACATCGCCGATCCGGATGTCGCCGAGCCCCCACAGCTTCCCGATCTGTCCCGCGCACACCCCCTCGCGCGGGGCCGCCGACCCGCGGTCGAAGACGCCGACCGCGGTGACCTTGCCCTCGCGACCGCCGCCGAACGGCAGCCGGTCCCGGGTGCGGACCGTCCCCGCGAACATCCGGACGTACGCGACCTTCTCACCGGCGTCCCCGCGCTCGACCTTGAACACGGTGCCGGACACGGGTGCGTCCGCGAGCGGGCCGCCGTCCTCGGAGGGCAGCAAATCCCGGATGCCCGCCATGAGTTCGGCGACGCCCGCGCCGGTGGCCGCCGAGCCGAAGAACACCGGGTGCACCAGGGCCCGTCCGGTCTGCGCGGCGAGTTCCGTGCGGAGCCGCTCGGAGGAGAGGCCCGCCTCGTCGTCGACGTACGCGGAGAGCAGGGCGTCGTCGTGCGCGGCGAGCGCGTCGACGAGGCGGTCGGTGAAGGCCGGATCGTCGGCGCCGAAGGGGACGAAGCCCGCGTCGCGGCCGCCGAGAGCGTGGACCGTCCCCATGGGCACGATGTCCGGCACGAGCCGCTGAGCGATGTCGCGCAGCAGCTCCTCGTGGCGCGCGCCGCGTCGGTCGATCTTGTTCACGAAGACGAGCGTGGGAATGCGCAGCCGCCGCAGCGTCCGCATGAGCACGCGGGTCTGCGCCTGGACGCCCTCGACGGCGGAGACGACGAGTACGGCGCCGTCGAGCACGCTCAGCACCCGCTCCACCTCGGCGATGAAGTCCGGGTGGCCGGGGGTGTCGATGAGATTGACGGTGACGTCGTCGACGGCGAAGGAGACCACGGCGGATTTGATCGTGATCCCGCGCTGCCGCTCCAGGGCCAGCGAATCGGTCTGGGTGCTTCCCGCATCGACGCGACCGATCTCGTCGATGACACCGGCGGCGTGCAGCAGCCGCTCGGTCAGGCTGGTCTTCCCGGCGTCAACATGCGCCAGGATTCCCAGGTTCAGGGTGGTGGACGTGCTCGACGTATGCACGGAGTGTCATGTCCTCTGGGTCGATGGCGATTCCCTTCTGGCTGGACATGAACAAACGGCGCATTGCGTCTCCTTGACGGGTCGAGGCGTACGGCAAGTGCAGCAGGGGGCGGCCCGGGGCGGCAACCGATTAATGGGGCGGCGCGACGGAAGGGGCGGCGATGAGCCGGCATCCTCACCGGCTGCCCGGCCTGGGGCGTGGCGACGGCGATCGGCCTGACGGCCCTGCTCACGGCATCGCATCTCGCGAACGACGCCCTGCGCATCGCAGGCGGCGGCTATCTGGCATGGCTGTGCGGCACGGCACTGTGGCGCACGCGCCACCGGGGAGCGGGAGGGCGCGGCGGAAGCGGCGGGGCCGGCCGAAGCGCCGGGACCGGCGGAAGCGGCGGGACCGGCGGAAGCGCGGACCTCCGCACTGGGCGACCGCATCCGCCGCCCGTCGTTCCGCCGCCGCCTGGAACAGCTCAGCGGGGTGGCGCGGATGCGGATATGGGTGGGGCGGAGGACGCTTGAAGGGAGGAGTGAGTGCCATGAGGGTCATGTTGAGAGCGCGTCTGGACACACAGATCTCGAACGAGGCGATCAAGAACGGCACGTTGCCGAAGCTGATGCAGGCGGTGACGGAGCAGATCAAGCCCGAGGCGGCGTACTTCGGTCCCAGTGATGGGGGGCGGTGCGCCACCTTCGTCTTCGACATGCAGGACAGCTCGGAGATGCCGTCCATCGCGGAGCCGTTCTTCCTGGAGCTCGGTGCCGAGATCGAGATCTACCCGGTGATGAACGCGGAGGATCTGCGGAAGGGGCTCTCCGCGCTGCAGGGATGACGGGGGCGAGAACGCCAGAAGCACCCGGCTCCGCGCGGATGCCGGGTGCTTCCGTGTGACCTGGTGAGGTCAGGCCTACGACCGGTGAGGTCAGGCCTTCTTGGTCTCCCAGAAGATCTTGTCGATCTGGGCGATGTAGTCGAGCGCCTTCTGGCCCGTGGCCGGGTCCGACGAGCCCTTGGCGGCCGAGAGGGCCTTGAGGGTGTCGTTGACCAGCTGGTGCAGCTCCGGGTACTTCTCGAAGTGCGGGGGCTTGAAGTAGTCGCTCCAGAGCACGGACACGTGGTGCTTGGCGAGCTCCGCGCGCTGCTCCTTGATGCCGATGGCGCGCGTCTGGAACTGCGCGTCGTCGTTGGCGGCCATCTTCTCCTGGACGGCCTTGACCGACTCCGCCTCGATGCGGGCCTGGGCCGGGTCGTACACGCCGCAGGGGAGGTCGCAGTGGGCGCTGACCTTTACCTTGGGGGCAAACAGGCGGGAAAGCATGCAGCGGTCCTTCCTCGTGATCGTCTTCTCAGGTGGGACATTACTCCGTGAGAGACGGCTTTTCGCGAGTGCCCCCTTGGGCTTAGGACAAAAGTCCAGGGTCAGACTGGGACTCGTGGAGGATAGGACCGGGGAGGTGCGGTGATGCCGGAGCTGTCGCAGGAGAGCGAAGGGAGAAGGGCCATCTTGCCGTTGGGCGCGGCCGAGGTGACCGGCCCTTCGATGGTGCCGACGCTGTACCACGGGGACCGTCTGGTGGTGCAGTGGGGCGCACGGGTCCGAGCGGGTGACGTGGTGGTGCTCCGCCATCCGTTCCAGCAGGACCTGTTGGTCGTCAAGCGCGCCGCCGAGCGGCGCGAGGGCGGCTGGTGGGTGCTCGGGGACAACGCGTACGCGGGCGGGGACAGCACGGACTACGGCACGGTGCCCGAGGAACTCGTCCTGGGGAAGGTGTGGTTCCGCTACCGCCCGCCCCGGTCCGGGTCCGGTCAGCGGTCGCCGTTGAGCCTGCTGCGCTGGGCCGTCTCGGCCGCGCGGCCGGTGCTGGCCGACCGGTCGGTCTCCAGGCGCTTGCGGGCGCGGTAGGCGGCGACATTGGCGCGGGTCGCGCAGCGGTCCGAGCAGTAGCGTCGGGAACGGTTTGTCGACGTGTCGAGATAGGCGTTGCGGCAGGGCGCTGCCTCGCACAGGCCCAGGCGGTCGACGCCGTGTTCGGTGAGGTGGAAGGCGAGGCCCATCGCGGCGATCGCGGCGTACCCGGACGTCGCGTTCGACGGGTGGTCCGCCAGGTGCATGTGCCACAGCGGGTTGCCCGCGTCGTCGCGGTCGTCGTGGCCGGAGATCTGCGGGCTGACCGGGAACTCCATGAGCAGGGAGTTCAGGAGGTCGACCGCGAGGGTCTCGTCCCCGCTGTCGGCCGCCTCGAAGACCGCCCTGAGCCTGGCCCGCACCGAGCGGAAGCGGGTGACGTCGGAGTCCGTGGCGCGACGTGCCGCCTGCGAACCGCCTCCGAACAGCTCGCGGATCGCCTCGACCGACGTCAGCGTGTCCTTGTTGCGACCCGGCTCCTCGCTGTTGACCAGACGTACGGCGTAGTCCGAGTAATAGGCCAGTTCCACTTGTAGTCCTTACCGGGGCGGGCTATCTTCATCACGTGCGTGAGTAACGGTTGCGCGTGCTTCGAGGGTATTACGAGAGCGTATTACGTACGGGAGGACTTCTGATGACGGAAACGGTGTCCGGAACCGACTGGCGTGCCTGGCAGGACAGCTGGGACCGGCAGCAGGAGTGGTATCTGCCCGACCGCGAGGAGCGGTTCCGGGTCATGCTGGACATGGTCGAGGCCGTCGTCGGCACCGAACCGCGCGTCCTCGACCTCGCGTGCGGTACGGGGAGTATTACGGACCGGCTGCTCAAGAGGTTCCCGAACGCGGTCAGCACGGGCGTCGACCTCGACCCCGCGCTCCTTGCCATCGCCGAGGGCACCTTCGCCGGGGACGACCGGGTCACCTTCGTGACCGCGGACCTCAAGGACCCCCAGTGGGCGGCGCAGCTGCCGTACGACACGTACGACGCGGTCCTCACCGCCACGGCCCTGCACTGGCTGCACAGCGAGCCCCTCACCACGCTCTACGGCCAGCTCGCGGGACTCGTCAGGGACGGCGGCGTCTTCCTGAACGCCGACCACATGCCCGACCCCGCGACGCCCCGTCTGAACGACGCCGACCGGGCCCAGCGGCACGCCCGCATGGAGAAGGCCAAGGCCGAGGGCGCCGTGGACTGGAAGGACTGGTGGCAGCTCGCCGCGAAGGACCCGGTCCTCGCCGAGCCCACCGCCAAGCGCTTCGAGATCTACGGCGAGCACGCGGACGGCGACACCCCCTCGCCCGAGTGGCACGCGCGCACCCTGCGTGACGCGGGCTTCGGCGAGGCGCGCACGGTGTGGTCGTCGCCGTCGGACGCGATGGTGCTCGGCCTCAAGTAGCGCAGCACGAAGGGGCGGTACGGATCGTGGATCCGCACCGCCCCTTTCGCATGTACGCGTCGCGTGGGTACGCGTTACAGCACCTTGGACAGGAACGACTGCGTCCGCTCGTGCTGCGGGTTCGTCAGGACGTCACGCGGGTGGCCGGACTCGACCACCACGCCCTCGTCCATGAAGACGAGGCTGTCGCCGACCTCGCGCGCGAAGCCCATCTCGTGCGTGACGACGATCATCGTCATGCCGGACTCGGCGAGATCGCGCATGACGTCGAGCACGTCACCGACCAGCTCCGGGTCGAGCGCCGACGTCGGCTCGTCGAAGAGCATCAGCTTCGGCTCCATCGCGAGCGCGCGGGCGATGGCCACGCGCTGCTGCTGGCCGCCCGAGAGCTGCGAAGGGTAGTTCTTCGCCTTGTCGGCCAGGCCGACCCGCTCCAGGAGCTGCCCGGCACGCGCCTTCGCCGCCGCCTTCGACTCGCCCTTGACCTGGACCGGCGCCTCCATGACGTTCTCGAGGGCCGTCATGTGCGGGAAGAGGTTGAAGCGCTGGAAGACCATGCCGATGTCCCGGCGCTTGAGGGCGACTTCGCTGTCCTTGAGCTCGTACAGCTTGTCCCCCTTCTGCCGGTAGCCGACCAGCTCGCCGTCGACGTAGAGCCGCCCGGCGTTGACCTTCTCCAGGTGGTTGATGCAGCGCAGGAACGTCGACTTGCCGGAGCCGGAGGGGCCGATGAGGCAGAAGACCTCGCCCGACTTGACCTCCAGGTCGATGCCCTTGAGGACCTCGACGTTGCCGAAGGACTTGTGCACGCCTTCGGACTTCACCATGGCGGTCATGCGGTGCCTCCCCGCGGGCTGTTGAGGGACAGCATGTTGGCCTTGATCTTCTGCCACGGCGTGTTCGGCAGCGAGCGCGACGAACCGCGCGCGTAGTAGCGCTCCAGGTAGAACTGACCGATGCTGAGGATCGACGTCATGATCAGGTACCAGGCCGCCGCCAGGAGCAGGGTCTCGACCGTGGCGCCGGACGAGGTGCCGATGTCCTGGGCGTACCGCAGCAGTTCGAAGTACTGGACCGCGGCCACCAGGGACGTCGTCTTGAGCATGTTGATGACTTCGTTGCCCGTCGGCGGCACGATCACGCGCATCGCCTGCGGAAGCACGACCCGGCGCAGCGTCTTGCCGTGGCTCATGCCGAGCGCCTGGGAGGCCTCCGTCTGGCCCTCGTCGACCGAGAGCAGACCGGCACGGCAGATCTCCGCCATGTACGCGGCCTCGTTGAGGCCGAGGCCGAGCAGCGCCGTCAGGAACGGCGTCATGAAGTCCGACCACTCGTCCTTGTAGAACGGGCCGAGGTTCACGTACTCGAAGACGAAGCCGAGGTTGAACCAGATGAAGAGCTGGACCAGGACCGGCGTACCCCGGAAGAACCAGATGTAGAACCAGGCGATCGACGAGGTCACCGGGTTCTTCGACAGGCGCATGATCGAGAGGACGATGCCGCCGACCACGCCGATGAGCATCGACAGGAAGGTCAGGAGCAGGGTCTCGCGGACACCCTTGAGGATGCGCTCGTCGAAGAAGTTGTCGGGGATCGCGTCCCAGTTGATGTCGCCCTGTGCGAACGCGTAGACGATCGCGGCGAGTGCACCGATGGCGATGACCGCGGAGACATACCTGCCGTAGTGCCGGACAGGGATGGCCTTGATGGCCTCAGGGCGGGAGGACGGGGGTGTGTCCTCCGGTCCCTTCTTGGAGATGTCGGTTGTCACGGGGGTGGCCTTTCAGCGGCGAGACGGTTGCGCGGTCACTTGCCGCCGTTGATCTGGGCTTCCTTGACCGCGCCGTCCTCGACGCCCCACTTCGAGATGATCTTGTCGTAGTCGCCGTTCTTGATGATCGCGTCGAGTGCGGCCTTGATCGCGTCGCGCAGCTCGGGGTTCTTCTTGGAGATCGCGATGCCGTACGGAGCGGCCTCGACCTGCTCGCCGACCAGCTCGAAGTCCTTGCCGCCGCCCGAGGTCTTCACCGCGTACGCGGCGACCGGGAAGTCGGAGGAGCCCGCGTCCGCGCCGCCGGAGCGCAGCCGGGTCTGGGCCTGCTGGTCGTTGTCGAAGGACTCGATGGTGATCTTCTTGCCGCTCTTGCACTTCTTCGACTCGGCCTTGGCGAGGTCGTGCGAGACGGTGCCGCGCTGCACGACGATCTTCTTGCCGCAGAGGTCCGCCCAGGTCTTGATGGACTGGTCGTCGCCCTTCTTGGTGTAGATCGAGACGCCGGCCGTGAAGTAGTCGACGAAGTCGACGCCCTCGCCGATCTTCTTGCCGGTCTCCTCGTCGACGCCTTCCTGGCGGTTCTTGGTGTCGGTCATGGCCGACATCGCGAGGTCGTAGCGCTTGGAGCGCAGACCGCCGAGGAGGGTGTCGAAGGTGCCGTTGTCGAACTGGAACTTCACGCCGAGCTGCTTGCCGAGCGCGTCGCCGAGGTCGGGGTCGATGCCGACCGTCTTGCCGGACTTGTCCTTGAACTCGACGGGCGGGTACGCGATGTCCGAACCGACCTTGATGACACCCGCGTCCCGGATGTCCTTGGGCAGCTTGTCGGCGAGCGGTGCGTTGCTCACCTTCTCGCTGCCCTCGTCCTTGCTCTTGGTCTGGTCGCCGCAACCGGTCAGCAGCAGCGCGCCGGCGACCGCGATCGCGCCGACCGTGGCCATCCGGGACTTCGCGGACTTACCTGCGGTGGTACGACAGATGGAGCGTGCGGTCATGAGGGTCCTCCGGCGGATGAGGGAGTTGCCGAGCGGTCGTGCACACACCTTCGGGTGTCGCGACCTCGTGTGATGACGGCATCTTGCCATTCGGACCGTCCGATTCTGGGTGCCAGAGATGTCAAAATCGGATAACGGGTGACGCCCGGACCCTGACAGCCCGGGACAACAGGCCCGTACCGGCGGGGAACGAAGTACCGCCATTTGAGATCTTCCGTCAATCTCGGGTGAATCTCGCGATGTGGACCCGCCGCGTGCGCTCCGCGGAAAACCGGGCATGGGCCCGTCGTCCGTTCTTGTTGGACCACTACAAGGACCACGGGCACCTCAGGTAACCAATCCCACTCGCCCGCGCCCGGCGCCGTCAGGTAGAAAGGTGCGTTACACCCCTCATCCGGGGCCCAGAGCGCGTGTGCGGCGCGCTCGCGTGTCTGTACCTCCCTCCGCCGACAGGCGGGGAACAGACGCGGTGCCCGCCCACTTCTCAACCAGGAGTGGACACCCTCAACTGATGATTTAAGACTTAAGGGGTCAGACAAGTGGCAGCGGAGATCGTCAATCCTCGCAGCGAGAGCAATACGGGTCACGAAGGCGACAGCGAGCTCGTCGATACCTTCGATCCGGCTTTCGCGCTGCACCGTGGCGGCAAGATGGCCGTGCAGGCCACCGTGCCGGTGCGGGACAAGGACGACCTGTCCCTGGCGTACACGCCCGGCGTCGCGAAAGTGTGCACCGCGATCGCCGAGCAGCCGGAGCTGGTGAACGACTACACATGGAAGTCGAACGTCGTGGCCGTGGTCACCGACGGCACGGCCGTGCTCGGTCTCGGTGACATCGGTCCCGAGGCCTCCCTCCCCGTGATGGAGGGCAAGGCCATTCTGTTCAAGCAGTTCGGCGGCGTGGACGCGGTTCCGATCGCGCTCGCGACGACGGACGCGGACGAGATCGTCGAGACCGTGGTGCGGCTCGCGCCGTCCTTCGGTGGTGTCAACCTCGAGGACATCTCGGCCCCGCGCTGCTTCGAGATCGAGCGCAAGCTCCAGGAGCGGCTCGACATTCCCGTCTTCCACGACGACCAGCACGGCACGGCGGTCGTGACGCTCGCCGCGCTGCGGAACGCGGCGCGACTGACCGGGCGCACGCTCGGTGAGCTGCGTGCCGTGATCTCCGGCGCGGGTGCGGCCGGGGTCGCCATCGCCAAGTTCCTGCTCGAGGCGGGCCTGGGCGACGTGGCGGTCGCGGACCGCAAGGGCGTCGTGAGCCGGGACCGGGACGACCTCACCCCGGTCAAGCGCGAGCTCGCGGAGATCACCAACAAGGCCGGGCTCAGCGGTTCGCTGGAGAGCGCGCTCGCGGGTGCCGATGTGTTCATCGGCGTCTCGGGCGGCACCGTCCCCGAGCCCGCGGTCGCCTCCATGGCTCCGAACTCGTTCGTGTTCGCCATGGCCAACCCGAACCCCGAGGTGCACCCGGACATCGCCCACAAGTACGCGGCTGTCGTCGCGACGGGGCGTTCGGACTACCCGAACCAGATCAACAACGTGCTCGCGTTCCCCGGCATCTTCGCGGGCGCGCTGCAGGTGCGGGCCTCGCGGATCACCGAGACGATGAAGATCGCCGCGGCCGAGGCGCTGGCCGGCGTGGTGGGCGACGAGCTCTCCGCCGATTACGTGATCCCCTCTCCGTTCGACGAGAGGGTCGCCCCGGCGGTCACCGCGGCCGTTGCCGCCGCCGCGCGGGCCGAGGGCGTGGCTCGCCGCTGAGCGGGTGCCCGACGGTGTGACCGCGCCCCCGTCTCGTACGCATGCGTTGCGTACGGGGCGGGGGCGCGGTGCGTGGGTGTGGGTGTGGGTGCGGGTGCGGGTGCGCGAGCGCGGCGCGCGTGTACGGGGGCGCGAGCGCGGCGCGCGTCACAGTCGTGCGTGGTTACGTCCGGGTAGGCCCGCGGCCTATCGTCGCCTCATGTTCGCTGCCTACGCCGCCCGCATCGACCGTGACCAGCCGCTCAGCGGCCTTGAGTTGGGGGAGCGCCCCGCCCCCGACGCCAGGCCCGGCTGGTCGACCGTGCATGTCCGGGCCGCCTCCCTCAACCACCACGACCTGTGGTCCCTGCGCGGGGTCGGCCTCCCCGAGGGGAGGCTGCCGATGATCCTCGGCTGTGACGCCGCGGGGATCGACGAGCACGGCAACGAGGTCGTCCTGCACTCCGTCATCGGCCAGACCGGGTACGGGGTAGGGCCCGACGAGGGCCGCTCCATCCTCACCGAGAAGTACCAGGGGACGTTCGCCGAGCAGGTCTCCGTGCCCACGTGGAACCTGCTGCCGAAGCCGAAGGAGCTGTCGTTCGCCGAGGCGGCCTGTCTGCCGACGGCGTGGCTCACCGCGTACCGCATGCTCTTCACCAACGCCGGTGTGCGTCCCGGGGATTCGGTCCTCGTCCAGGGCGCCGGTGGCGGGGTCGCGACGGCCGCGATCGTGCTCGGCAAGGCGGCGGGCCTGCGGGTCTTCGCCACGAGCCGTGACGAGGCCAAGCGCAAGCGGGCCCTGGAACTGGGCGCGGTGGAGGCCGTGGAGTCCGGCGCGCGCCTTCCGCAGCGGGTGGACGCCGTCATCGAGACGGTGGGGGCGGCGACGTGGTCGCACTCCGTCAAGTCCCTCAAGCCGGGCGGCACTCTGGTGATCTCGGGTGCGACCAGCGGTGACCGGCCCTCGCACGCGGAGCTGACCCGGGTCTTCTTCCTGGAGCTGAAGATCGTCGGTTCGACGATGGGGTCCAAGGACGAACTGGAGGACCTGCTCTCCTTCTGCGCGGCCACGGGCGTGCGCCCCGTGATCGACGAGGTGCTTCCGCTGGACCGGGCACGCGAGGGCTTCGAGCGCCTGCAGTCCGGTGACCTGTTCGGGAAGATCGTCCTCGAAGTCGGCTGACCCGGGATCGCCGGAGGGACCGCGTTCACTTCACGGGTGTCAACTTTGATTGACATCCGCTCCCTGTCAACGTAAGTTGACATGCATGACCGAAGCTACGGATCTCGCCGAGCGTGCGGGTGACCGTGACCCACGAGTCGGACTGCGGGCCGTCTCCGCGCTGCGGAGGCTGGTGGAGCAGTTGGAGGCCGTGCAGGTGCGCAGTGCGCGTCTGCAGGGCTGGTCGTGGCAGGGGATCGCCGCGGAGCTCGGAGTGAGCAGGCAGGCCGTGCACAAGAAGTACGGGAGGCAGTGATGTTCGAGCGGTTCACGAAGGACGCCCGCGCCGTGGTCAAAGGCGCGGTCGAGCATGCCGAGGGCGAGGGTTCGGCCTCCGTCGACGACGGGCACATGCTCCTCGCACTGCTCGACCGCGAGGCGAGCCGGGCATCGTTCGCCCTGGCCTCGCTCGGGGCTACGCGCCGCCGGGAGTCGATCAAGGGCGCGCTGGGCGAGGCGCGGCGCCGCGCGGGTCTCTCGCAGGCCGACACGGAGGCGCTTGCCGGACTCGGCATCGATGTGTCCGAGATCGTCTCCCGGGTCGAAGAGGCCCATGGCGTGGGCGCGTTGGCGGGTGGCCGCAAGGCCGGGCGACGTCCCGGCCGGGCCTTGGGCGGACACCGGCCGTTCACCCGCGAGGCCAAGGACACCCTGGTGCAGTCCCTGCGCATGGCCACCGCTCGCAGGGATCGGTGCATCGGCGACGAGCACATCCTGTTCGCCCTGACCGTCCGCCCCGGGCTCGTCAGCGAAGTCCTCGCGGACCATGGCGTGACCCATGAGTCGGTGGAGAGGGTGCTGTACGGCGGGGGCGCCGGGCCCGGAGCCGCGTAGGCGCCCGGAGTCGCATAGGTGGCCGGAGCCGCATAGGTGACCGGTGACCAGTGACCGGCGGCCGGTGACCGGCGGCTGGTGGCCCGTGGCCCCCGTGGTCTCGGCGTCCCCAGGTCAGCCCTTCGGCGTGCGCAGTGTCGAGGCGATGTGGGCCGCCGCCGACGACAGGTGGCGGCGGGCATCGCGGAGTTGGTCCTCCGTCACGCCGTGGTCCCGGGCCGCGTCGCGGATGTCGTCGCGGAAGCGGTCCAGGAGGCGGTCCAGGTCACGTGCCGGATTGCCCGAGCTGTCCTCCTGGGCCCAGTCCGGGACGTACTCCGTGGGGACCTCGTCCTCGCGGGCGGCCGTGAACTTGGGCTCCTCGGCGGTGGATCGCGCGCCCTTGCGGCCGAAGTCCTTGCCCGCGTCCTTGCCGAACTCGCCGAACTGCTTGGCCAGTTCCGTCAGCCCCTCGCGGACCCCCGTCGGCCAGTCGCCCCGCGTGAAGTGGTCCTGCACCTGGTCCTGGACGCGCCGTGCGATGCGCTGCACCTCTTCCTGCGCCTGGACGCGGGCCTTCTCCTGCGCGTCCTGGGCCTGGCGGCGGGCGCGCTGGGCGTCCTCGCGGGCTCTGCGGGTCTCGTCCTTCGCGCGCCGCGCCTGCTCCTTCCACTCCTGCTTGGCGCGCTTGAACTCCTCCTTGGCCTGGCGCCAGCCCTCCTTGTCGCCCCAGGAGCCGTCGAAGAAGTCCGCGGGGTCGGGGAAGACCTTGCCGGTACCGGCGCCGGTGCCGCTCTTGTCCTCGGGCCTGCCGCCGGACGCGCGCGCCTCCTTGGCCGCCTCCCGCATCTCACGGCGGAGCTCACCTGCCGCGCCCCGCACGCCGTCCCGGATCTCGGCGGCGAGCTCGGCGACGGAATCGCGGATCTCCAGCTCCAGATCGGCCAGCTCACCGCTGCGGTCGGCCAGTTCGGCGCGGCCGGCGTCCGTGATGGCGTACACCTTCCGGCCGCCCTCCGTGGTGTGCGTGACCAGGCCCTCGGCCTCCAGCTTCGCCAGGCGCGGGTAGACCGTCCCCGCCGAAGGTGCGTACAGCCCCTGGAAGCGCTCCTCCAGGAGGCGGATCACCTCATAGCCGTGGCGCGGGGCCTCGTCGAGGAGCTTGAGCAGGTACAGGCGCAGTCGGCCGTGGGCGAACACGGGGGCCATCTCAGAGCACCTTCTTGTCGGTCGGGTCGGCGTCGTCGGCCGGGGGAGCGTCGCTCGGGGGAGTGGCCGTGGGGTCCGTCGAGTCCGTCGGGTCCGTCGGGTCCGTCGGGTCCGTCGGGGGCACGGGCGGCGGGACCTCGTCGTACGGATCTTCCTCCGTCGGCGGCCTGCGCAGCAGCGCGATGGATCCCGAGACCGTCGTCGCCCGGAGCTTTCCGCTGCCCGACCCCAGACGGCCGGTGATCTTCTTCGCGCCCCACTGGCCGCTGACCCGCAGATCCTCGAACGCGTTGGACACCGCGCCGCTCGCGGTGTTCGCCTCCACGTCCGCGTCCGTCGGGTGGGGCAGCCGGATCGCGATCTCGCCCGAGACGCTCGTCAGACCTATGTCGGTCGGGGCGCCCGTCGGGTCGATGTCCACGATCATCGAGCCGCTCACCGAATCTGCCCGAACGGAGGAGCCCGCACCCTCGAAGACGGTCAGGTCGCCGGAGACCGAGTTGAACCGCAGATCGCCGGTGATGCCCTGGGCCTCCACGCTGCCCGAGACCGTGTCGGCGCGGACCGGGCCGGAGAGGCCGACGAGGGTCGTGTCGCCGGTGACGCCTCTGACCTCCGTGCGCCCCTCGATCCCCGAGACCACGGCGCCGGCCCCGACGACGCCCACCTCGACGCGGGTGCCCGCCGGGACGGCCAGGGAGACCACGGCGCTGCGGCGCCAGCCCTTGCGGTCGAGCCACTTGAGGAAGCCCTTCCAGGGCAGGTCGTCGTACGCGACCGACAGGGTGCCGTCCGTCTGCGTGACGGTCAGCGGTGGCCCCTCGATCTCGGAGACCTCGAGCCGGGCGGAAACTTCGTCGGTGCCCACGACGTTCACCGTTCCGTTGACCACGCGCACGTGGAGTGTCGTGACGGGGGCGTCGAACGTGAGCTTCTGGGGTTCGGCGACGGACCACTCTGACATCGGGCTGACCTCCTCTGGCGAGCTGGGCAACGGGGGCGGGAGGGCCCGGAAGCCCGCATCACAACGCGCCATATCGCGTCTCTGGGATACACGATATATCGCGGTCACGGAAAGTCAAGACACTGTCGCTTCTCCGCGCCGCCTCCCTGTGCCGCTCTCTGCGCTAAATATGGCGATTTGACCTAGCGTGGGGCCATGTCGTCCGAAGCTTTCGAGCACGCCGCCGCCGGTGCCCTGCTGCTCTGCCGGGCCGAACCCGACGTGGTCGAGCCCGCCGCCCGCCTGTTGCGCGAACGGATGCTGCTCGCCCGGGCGGGGCACGAGTGGAGCGTGCTCGTGCCCGAGGGCAAGCCCTGGGTGCACGGTGATGAACCGGTGGACCGCGTCCTCACGGGATGGGCCACCGCGCTCGCCGTCGGCTCGACCTGGCCGGTGCTCGCGCTGTGGTGGGACTCCGACCGCTCCGGCTGCACTCTCGCGGCGGGCTTCCGGCGCACCGTCGAGTACGTATGGCTGGCGAACGGGACGCCGGTGGGCGAGGACGAGGCGCTGCGGACCTTCGCCGCGCGGCTCGGGCTCGACCCCGTCCTGGACATGCAGTCCCTGGAGACCCTGGGGCGCCCCGACACGGAGGCAGACGCCCGCGCACGGATGCTGGGGCTGCTCGCCGTCCTCGCGCGGGCCGGGGTGGAGCTGCCGACCGGCCTCGGTCCCGGTGAGCCCGCGGACCGGCTGCGCGCGGTGGCGCGGGTCGTGCCGGGGGTGCGGGAGGTCGAGTGGTCGGGGTGGCGCGACGCGGTACGCGCGGAGCTGGACGTGGTCGAGCAGGGGCGCCTGGGCCCCTGGCTGCGGGGACCGCGCGCTCGCGCGCTGGCCGTGGCGCAGATGGCCGCCGGGCTGCCGCTCGCGGCGTGGGCCGTGCGGCGGCGCAGTGGGGGATGGGCCGTGGCGGGAGTGCTCCTGATGGTGCACGGCTCGCTGGGCTTCGCGTACGACAGGGT
This sequence comes from Streptomyces sp. NPDC054047, assembly GCF_055585065.1. Lineage (NCBI taxonomy): Bacteria > Bacillati > Actinomycetota > Actinomycetes > Kitasatosporales > Streptomycetaceae > Streptomyces > Streptomyces sp. NPDC054047. Next base: position 252,365 of record NZ_JBVJKV010000008.1, read on the forward strand.
GCGGGCGGCCGACGCCGGACCCGGGCGGGGCTGAGCGGGGCGGTGCTGAGCCGGGCGGAGCCCGGGGCCCTCACCGCCGTGCACGTACGGCACTTCGCGGCAGGCGCCCCCACGCCCGCTAAGGGGCCCAAGCCCGCGTAAGGGTGCCCCCCCATGGAACCAGGAGCCTGAAGCGTCCTACTCGTCCTCGTCCTCGTCGTCCAGACGGGCCAGCCAGGTCGCGAGGCGCTCGACGGGGACCTCGAAGTCCGGGTTGAGGTCCACGAAGGTGCGCAGCTGCTCGGCGAGCCACTCGAAGGTGACTTCCTCCTCGCCGCGCCGCTTCTCCAGCTCCTCGATGCCACGGTCGGTGAAGTACAAGACAGGCTCCGCGATTGGACGGCCGGTGTGTTCCGGGACGGACGTCCAGGATAAGCCGATACGCCGGTGGGCCCGGCCCCGGGTGACAAGCACTCGGGACCGGGCCCACCTGCGTACGAACCGCTCAGGCCTACGCCTCGAAGACCTCGCTGAGGAGCTGCTCCTGCTCCTGCTCGTGGCGCTTCTTCGAACCGACCGCCGGGGACGAGCCGTGCGGCCGCGAGATGCGGCGCAGGCGCTCGCCGTGCGGGATGTCCGCGCCGACCGCCAGGTCCAGGTGGTCGATGAGGTTGAGGGCGATGAAGGGCCACGCGCCCTGGTTCGCCGGCTCCTCCTGCGCCCACAGGTACTTCTCGGCGTTCGGGTACTTCGCGATCTCCGCCTGGAGCTCGGCACCCGGCAGCGGGTACAGACGCTCGATGCGGATGATCGCGGTGTCCGTGACGCCGCGCTTCTTCCGCTCGGCCTCGAGGTCGTAGTACAGCTTGCCGGAGCAGAAGACGACCTTGCGGACCGCCGACGCCTCGACCGAGTCGTCGCCGATGACCGGGCGGAAGCCACCCGTCGTGAACTCCTCCGTCTTCGAGGCCGCCGCCTTGAGGCGCAGCATCGACTTCGGGGTGAAGACCACCAGCGGCTTGTGGTGCGGGTTGTGCACCTGCCACCGCAGGAGGTGGAAGTAGTTCGACGGAAGGGTCGGCATCGCGACCGTCATGTTGTTCTGCGCGCACAGCTGGAGGAAGCGCTCGATGCGGGCGGACGAGTGGTCCGGTCCCTGGCCCTCGTAGCCGTGGGGCAGCAGCAGCGTGACGCCGGAGTGCTGGTTCCACTTCTGCTCGGCGGCCGAGATGTACTCGTCCACCACCGTCTGCGCGCCGTTGACGAAGTCACCGAACTGCGCTTCCCACATGACGAGGGACTCGGGACGGGCCAGCGAGTAGCCGTACTCGAAGCCCATCACCGCGTACTCGGAGAGCAGCGAGTCGTAGACGTTGTAGCGCGCCTGGTCCTCGGAGAGGTACAGGAGCGGCGTGAAGTCCTCGCCCGTCTCGCGGTCGATGAGGACCGCGTGGCGCTGACCGAACGTGCCACGGCGCGAGTCCTGGCCCGACAGACGGACCGGGGTGCCCTCGAGGAGCAGCGAACCGATGGCGAGGGTCTCGCCCATGCCCCAGTCGATCGTGCCTTCCTCGACCATCGACATGCGGCGCTGCAGCTGCGGCAGCAGGCGCGGGTGGACGGTGACCCGGTCGGGGATGTTGACCTGGGACTCGGCGATCCGCTTGACGACCTCCTGGGAGATCGAGGTGTCCACGTTCACCGGGAACTCGGCCTCGGGGGCCGGGACCTCGGCCTCGGCGGGCTGCGAGATGGCCTCGCGGACCTCCGTGAAGACCTTCTCCAGCTGCCCCTGGAAGTCCTGGAGGGCCTGCTCGGCCTCTTCCAGGGTGATGTCGCCGCGACCGATGAGGGACTCGGTGTAGAGCTTGCGCACCGAGCGCTTCTTGTCGATCAGGTCGTACATCAGCGGCTGCGTGAACGCCGGGTTGTCCGACTCGTTGTGACCGCGGCGGCGGTAGCAGATGAGGTCGATCACGACGTCCTTGTTGAACGCCTGACGGAACTCGAAGGCCAGCCGCGCGATGCGGACGACGGCCTCGGGGTCGTCGCCGTTCACGTGGAAGATCGGCGCCTCGATCATGCGGGCCACGTCCGTGGCGTACATGGAGGAGCGTGACGACTCCGGGGCGGCGGTGAAGCCGACCTGGTTGTTGATGACGATGTGGACCGTGCCGCCGGTGCGGTAACCCCGCAGCTGCGACATGTTCAGCGTCTCGGCGACCACACCCTGGCCCGCGAAGGCCGCGTCACCGTGCAGGGCGACCGGCAGGACCGTGAAGTCCGTGCCGCCCTTGTTGATGATGTCCTGCTTGGCGCGGACGATGCCCTCGATGATCGGGTCGACCGTCTCCAGGTGGGAGGGGTTCGCCGCCAGCGAGACGTTGATCTGCTCGCCGTCCAGACCGGTGAAGGTGCCCTCGGCGCCCAGGTGGTACTTCACGTCGCCGGAGCCGTGCATGGACTTGGGGTCCATGTTGCCCTCGAACTCGCGGAAGATCTGGGCGTACGACTTGCCCACGATGTTCGCGAGGACGTTCAGGCGGCCGCGGTGGGCCATGCCGATGACGACCTCGTCAAGGCGGGACTCCGCGGCGCTGTCGATGACGGCGTCGAGCAGCGGGATGACGGACTCGCCGCCCTCCAGGGAGAAGCGCTTCTGGCCGACGTACTTCGTCTGGAGGAACGTCTCGAAGGCCTCGGCGGCGTTCAGCCTGCGCAGGATGCGCAGCTGCTCCTCGCGCTCGGGCTTCGATGCGTGCGTGCGCTCGATGCGGTCCTGGAGCCACCTGCGCTGCTTCGGGTCCTGGATGTGCATGAACTCGATGCCGGTGGTGCGGCAGTACGAGTCGCGCAGGACGCCGAGGACGTCGCGCAGCTTCATCATCGACTTGCCGGCGAAGCCGCCGACCGCGAACTCCCGCTCCAGGTCCCACAGGGTGAGGCCGTGCTCGGTGATGTCCAGGTCGGGGTGCTTGCGCTGCTTGTACTCCAGCGGGTCCGTGTCGGCCATGACGTGGCCGCGGACGCGGTAGGAGTGGATCAGCTCGAAGACGCGGGCGGCCTTCGTGACGTCGTCGTCGTGCGAGGCGTCGATGTCCTTGAGCCAGCGGACCGGCTCGTACGGGATGCGCAGCGCCTTGAAGATCTCGTCGTAGAACTCGCCCTCGCCCAGCAGCAGGTTCGCGACGATCCGCAGGAACTCGCCGGAAGCGGCGCCCTGGATCACCCGGTGGTCGTAGGTCGACGTGAGCGTCATGACCTTCGAGATGCCGAGCTTGTTCAGGGTGTCCTGGGAGGTGCCCTGGAACTCCGCGGGGTAGTCCATCGAGCCGACGCCCATGATGACCGACTGTCCGGGCATCAGGCGGGGGACCGAGTGGACCGTGCCGAGGCCGCCGGGGTTGGTCAGCGAGACCGTGACACCGGTGAAGTCGTCCATCGTCAGCTTGTTGTCGCGAGCGCGACGGACGATGTCCTCGTAGGCCTGCCAGAACTCGAAGAAGTTCAGCGTCTCGGCCTTCTTGATGCCCGCGACGACCAGCTGGCGGTCGCCGTTGGGCTTCACCAGGTCGATGGCGAGGCCGAAGTTGATGTGCTCCGGCTTGACCAGGGTCGGCTTGCCGTCCTTCTCCACGAAGGAGTAGTTCATCGACGGCATGGCCTTGATGGCCTGCACCATCGCGTACCCGATCAGGTGCGTGAAGGAGATCTTCCCGCCGCGGGCGCGCTTGAGGTGGTTGTTGATGACGATGCGGTTGTCGAAGAGCAGCTTGACCGGAACGGCGCGGACCGACGTGGCCGTCGGGACCTCCACCGAGGCGTTCATGTTCTTCGCGACCGCGGCGGCGGGGCCGCGCAGCGTCACGTACTCGGGTCCTGCCGGGGCCTCCGACGACGCTGCCGCGGGCTCCGCCTTGGCGGCGGGCTTCGCGGCAGCGGGCTTCGCGGCGGGGGCCGGTGCGGCCGCCGCGGGCTTCGCAGCCGGGGCTGCGGGCGCGGCGGGCTTCGCGGGGGCCGCCGGAGCGGCCTCGGCGGGAGCTGCGGGGGACGCGGTGGCCGCAGCCCCCGCGGCTGCGTCACCCGCCGGCTTGGCCGGGGCAGCGGCAGGTGATGCGCCCGCCCCCGGCTTGTAGTCGGCGAAGAAGTCCCACCAGGCTCGGTCGACCGAATTCGGGTCCTGGAGGTACTGCTGATAGATCTCGTCGACGAGCCACTCATTGGGACCGAAGGCAGCAGCAGGGTCCTTGCCCTGACCGTCTTGGTCGGTCGAGATGCTCGAGCTACTGGGGGACTGTGACGACACGGCGGTAACCGCCCTCTTCCGCTTCACAAGGTGATGGACAGCGGAAATAAAGGCTACGCCTCCATCGCCGTCAGGTGCAGACCGGCCCCGTCATCCGTCGCGTAAGTCACACTGGATCGCTGGTTTCGGGGCTGTAAATGGCGGGAAACAAGCGAGGTTCCGCAACGCCAGATGGCCGCGCGGGCCTGTCCCGACGCGGCGGCGTCCCTCAGGCGCGCTGTCGATGCGCCCGCGAATCGCTTCCGTTTCGAACCCTACGTCAACTTCGCACTTCGGGCAGGCCCGGAAGAGTGACCTGGATGCGGCAGCCACGAGGGGATTCGGCCACTCCGATGTGCCCGCCGTGCATGTCGACCGCCCAGCGCGCGATGGCGAGCCCGAGACCGGTGCCGCCGTCGCTGCCGGGTCCGTGCGGGGTGGCGTTGGCGTGGCTGCCGCGGTTGAAGCGCTCGAAGACGCGGTGCCACTCCGACTCCGGGATGCCGGGGCCCTCGTCCAGGACCTCCAGGTCCAGGGACTCGGGGTAGAGGCCGCGCCGGGCGCGCACGGTGACGCGGCCGTGCGGCGGGCTGTGCTTGACCGCGTTGTCGATGAGGTTGGCCACCACCTGGTGCAGCCGCTCGGCGTCCGCGTGCGCGGTCAGCTCGGGCGGCGTGACGTCCAGGTGCAGATGCACGTCCGTGCGGGTGTGGCTGCCGGAGCCCGACGCGATGCCCGCGCGGGCCGAGGCCACCATGTTGGCCTCCTTCAGGACGCCCGACAGGTAGGGCCACACCTCGAAGCGGCGCGCCCGCAGCGGTACGACGCCGTTGTCCAGGCGGGAGAGGTCGAGCAGGGTCTCCACCAGACGCCCGAGCCGCTCCGTCTGCTTCAGGGCCGTACGCATGGTCTCCGGGTCGGCGGCGGAGACTCCGTCGACGACGTTCTCCAGGACCGCGCGAAGGGCCGCGATGGGGGTGCGCAGCTCGTGCGAGACGTTGGCGACCAGTTCCTTGCGCTGCTGGTCCTGGGCCTCCAGGTCGTCCGCCATGCGGTTGATCGTGGTGGCCACGTCGCCCAGCTCGTCGCGGCGGTCGGCGCCGCGCACCCGGCGCGTGTAGTCGCCGTGCGACACGGCGCGCGCCACGGAGTTCATCTCGTCCAGGGGCGCGGTGAGGCTGTGGGCCACGAACTGCGTGATCAGCAGCGTGGCGATCACCGAGAAGACGGTGATGAAGCGCAGCTCCGTCTCCGTCTTCATCGCCACCATCAGCAGACCCGTGGTGATGAAGACCGAGACGACCACCAGGGTGCCGAGCTTGGTCTTGATGGAGAACGGCCGCAGCCCGCCGAAGGGACCGGTCATCGGACGGCTCACCTCACGGGGTCGGGGTCTCCAGGGCGTACCCGACGCCGTGCACCGTACGGATGCGCTCGGCGCCGATCTTCCGGCGCAGTGCCTTGATGTGGCTGTCGACGGTCCGGGTGCCCGACGCGTCCGCCCAGTCCCACACCTCGGCGAGCAGCTGCTCGCGCGAGAGGACCGCACGCGGCGTATTGGCCAGGCAGACGAGCAGGTCGAACTCGGTGGGCGTCAGGTGCACGTCCTCGCTGCGGACCCTGACCCGCCGCTGGGCGTGGTCGATCTCCAGCTCGCCGAGCCGCAGGATTCCGCTGCGCGGCGTGGTCGCGGCGAGCGCGGCCCGCTCGACCCGGCGCAGCAGGACGTGCACGCGGGCCGCTAGCTCCCGCATGGAGAACGGCTTGGTCATGTAGTCGTCGGCGCCGACGCCGAGCCCGACCAGCATGTCCGTCTCGTCGTCGCGCGCCGTCAGCATGAGGACCGGAACCGGCCGCTGGGCCTGCACCCGGCGGCACACTTCAAGCCCGTCGAAGCCCGGCAGCATGATGTCCAGGATCAGCAGATCGGGCTGCCAAGCCTGTGCGGTGTCGACCGCCGCGGGACCGTCTCCCGCCGTTTGCACTACGAAACCCTCGGCGCGTAGCCGGGCGGCGATGGCGTCGACGATCGTCGGGTCGTCCTCGACCACCAGAACCCGGCGCTGGGCGCCTGGCATCGCCGCCGTCGCACCGTTGTGGGAGGTGTGTGTCTGCTCCATCGCCCGCCCCTGACACTGATCGCTTGTGTTCGACCAGCAGGGTACGGGGCGCGAAGGCACCTCGGCTACGCAGCGCTTACGCCGAGATGAACCACGTCGGGTACGCCTCGGGCAACGGGGATCTCTTCCGTCCGTACCGACTGGAATCCGGCATTCCGTAGAGCGTCGTCGAAAGCGGACGAGGGCTGGGCGGACCACACGGCGAGCACTCCGCCGGGGTTCAGACGCGCGCGGCAGGCGGCCAGACCGGCCGGAGAATAGAGGGAGTTGTTGTCCTCGGTCACCGTCCAGTCCGGTCCGTTGTCGATGTCCAGGCAGAGCGCGTCGTACGTGGTCGGGGCGGTGCGAGGGGAGTCGGCGCCGCGGAGGTGCGCCACGAGATCTGTGTGCAGGATCTCCGTGCGCGGATCGGCGAGCGCGGGGCCGGAGATCGCGGCCAGCGGGGCGTCCGCCCCCGAGCGGTGCCAGTCGATGATGGCCAACTCGCGCTCCACCACGGCGATGGGGCCCCAGCGCGGGTCGGCCGCCGCGTGGGCGAGGGAGAAGCCGACGCCCAGGCCGCCGAGCAGGAGGCTGGGCCGCGGGCGTCCGTCCAGCGCGTCGTACGCCGCGTCGACGAGCAGCCGCTCCGAGCGGCCGTCCGAAGTGTCCATGAGGAAACAGCCGTTGGCGATGATCTGCAGAAGCGCGCCATGGCGCCGCAGTACGACTTCGCCGTACGGCCCCTCACGCCGGTCGATGACGACGGGGGTGGTGGTGTGGGTGTGCATGGCCGTCAGCGTATGGGGGCGGGATCGGGAAAGGATCGAGATGCGCGGAGCCGTGCGGACGCGTGTTTGACCTGTGAGGTTGATGTGATTCGCGTCTCACGTGGCGCCGGTCATAGACACCGCCCGAAATATCGGCCGAGGGTGGACGGGACGGAAGGAGCGCCTCACCGTGGACCGGAGCGCGTCGACTGCCCCCGCGGCGCCCGAGGACATCGCCCCGTCCGGCCTGGACGGCATCCCGTGCCAGCGGGAGCGCGGCGGGTCCGGGGCGGCCATCCCGGAAACTCCTGAGGCGCGTGCGGCATCCGTCGCTGCCGGCGCCCCCGCACGCCTGCGCGTCCCGGGCCGGCTGAGTCGCCTGCGTCCCTGGCGCCTGCTGCCGACCCCCACGGGTACGCCCTTCACGTTCGGCTACGCCGCGATCCTCACCCTGACGTCGCTCCTGGCGCAGTACGCGGACCCGAGCCTCGTCGCGGACCTCCACCGGCACTCCAGCACGGACGTGGCGCACCTGTCGCAGGAACCGTTCCTCGTCCTGGTGGCCAGCGCGCTGTGGATCGCGGGCGGCATCGCGTCGCCGTACGCGATCGGCTTCCTGCTGGTCCTCACGGCCCTGGAGCGCCGCGTCGGCGCGCTGCGCACGGCGGGCGTCTTCCTGCTCGGCCATGTCGTGGCCACCCTCGCGACCGAGGTCCCGGTCGGCTTCTCGGTCCTCGCGGGCCATCTGCCCGACAGCTCCCTGCACCGCCTCGACTACGGCATCAGCTTCGGCGTCGCGGCGAGCGTCGGCGCGCTGGCCGGCCTGTTCAGGCCTTGGCTGCGGTGGCTGGTGCTCGCCGGGTTCGGCGGCATGCTCGTCGACGACCTGATCGCGTTCACGGACCCGATGACCAACTGGGGCCACCTCCTGGCGCTGGCGATCGGCGTCGCGACGTGGCCGCTGGTGCGCCGGTGGCGCCGGCCCGCGTCGAGCTGATCGCTCACAGCGAACATCCCTTGGGGAACATTCATGGACTCACGAGCATTGAGTCCACATAGCTCAACTTGAATGCCGAAGGGGAGATCATGACTACTGAGTCCAAGGCGTCCACACCGCTCACCCTGCCCGTGCTGCCGCTCGACGACGAGGTTGTCCTGCCCGGCATGGTGGTTCCGTTCGACCTGTCCGACACGGATGTGCGCGCCGCCGTGGAGGCCGCCCAAGCGGCCGCCCGCTCCACCGGCAGCAGCAAGCCGCAGGTCCTTCTTGTTCCGCGCATCGACGGGACGTACGCCGCGACCGGCGTCCTCGGCACCGTCGAGCAGGTCGGGCGCCTCTCCGACGGCGACCCCGGCGCCCTCATCCGCGGCCGTTCCCGGGTGCGGATCGGCGCCGGGACGACCGGGCCGGGTGCCGCGCTCTGGGTGGAAGGACTCAAGGTCGACGAGACCGTGCCCGACCCGCTGCCCGGCGCCGTCACCGAGCTGGTCAAGGAGTACAAGGCGCTCGCCACCAGCTGGCTGAAGAAGCGCGGGGCCTGGCAGGTCGTGGACCGCGTCCAGCAGATCGAGGACGTCTCCGCGCTCGCCGACAACTCCGGATACTCGCCCTTCCTCTCCACCGAGCAGAAGGTCCGGCTCCTGGAGACCGACGACCCGGCCGCCCGCCTGAAGCTGGCCACCGAGCAGCTGCGCGAGCACCTCGCCGAGCAGGACGTCGCCGAGTCCATCGCCAAGGACGTACAGGAAGGCGTCGACAAGCAGCAGCGCGAGTTCCTCCTGCGCCGCCAGCTGGACGCCGTGCGCAAGGAACTGCGCGAGATCAACGGCGAGCAGGACGGGGAGGAGTCCGACGACTACCGCACCCGCGTCGAGGCCGCCGACCTCCCCGAGAACGTCCGCGAGGCCGCCCTCAAGGAAGTCGACAAGCTGGAGCGTTCCAGCGACCAGTCGCCCGAGGGCTCCTGGATCAGGACCTGGCTCGACACCGTCCTCGAACTGCCCTGGAACGAACGGACCGAGGACGAGTACGACATCAAGGGCGCCCAGAACGTCCTGGACGCCGAGCACGCGGGCCTTCAGGACGTGAAGGAGCGCATCACCGAGTACCTCGCGGTGCGCAAGCGGCGCGCCGACCGCGGCCTCGGGGTCGTCGGCGGCCGTCGTGGCGGCGCCGTGCTCGCCCTCGTCGGGCCGCCCGGCGTCGGCAAGACCTCGCTGGGCGAGTCCGTCGCGCACGCGATGGGGCGCAAGTTCGTGCGGGTCGCGCTCGGCGGCGTACGCGACGAGGCGGAGATCCGCGGACACCGTCGTACGTACGTCGGCGCGCTGCCCGGACGGATCGTGCGGGCCATCAAGGAGGCCGGGTCCATGAACCCGGTCGTGCTCCTCGACGAGATCGACAAGGTGGGCTCCGACTTCCGGGGCGACCCGGCCGCCGCCCTGCTCGAAGTACTCGACCCGGCGCAGAACCACACCTTCCGCGACCACTACCTGGAGGTCGAGCTCGACCTGAGCGACGTGGTGTTCCTGGCGACGGCGAACGTCGTCGAGGCCATCCCCGAGGCGCTGCTCGACCGCATGGAGCTGGTCAGGCTCGACGGGTACACCGAGGACGAGAAGGTCGTCATCGCCCGCGACCACCTGCTCCCGCGCCAGCTGGAGCGGGCCGGTCTGCAGACGGACGAGGTCACCCTGGACGAGAGCGCGCTGCGCAAGCTCGCGGGGGAGTACACCCGCGAGGCGGGCGTACGGAACCTGGAGCGGTCCGTGGCGCGGCTGCTCCGCAAGGTCGCGGCCAAGCACGAACTGGGCGAGCAGGAGCTGCCGTTCACCGTCGGCGAGGCAGACCTGCGCGGCCTCATCGGGCGCCCGCACCACGTGCCCGAGTCGGCGCAGGACCCGGCCGAGCGGCGCACGGCGGTGCCGGGTGTGGCGACCGGGCTCGCGGTCACCGGCGCGGGAGGCGACGTCCTGTTCGTCGAGGCGTCGCTCGCCGACCCGGAGACCGGCGCCGCGGGGCTCACCCTGACCGGTCAGCTCGGCGACGTCATGAAGGAGTCCGCGCAGATCGCGCTCTCCTTCCTGCGCTCGCGCGGCGCCGAACTGGAGCTGCCCGTCGCCGACCTCAAGGAACGCGGCGTGCACATCCACTTCCCGGCGGGCGCGGTCCCCAAGGACGGGCCGAGCGCGGGCGTCACCATGACGACCGCCCTGGCGTCGCTGCTCAGCGGCCGTCTCGTCCGTACGGATGTGGCCATGACCGGTGAGGTCTCGCTGACCGGGCGCGTCCTGCCGATCGGCGGCGTCAAGCAGAAGCTGCTCGCCGCGCACCGCGCCGGGATCACCACGGTGATCATCCCGAAGCGGAACGAGGCCGACCTGGACGACGTCCCCGCGGAGATCCTGGAGAAGCTGGACGTGCACCCGGTGACGGACGTCCGGCAGGTGCTCGAACTGGCCCTGACCGAGGCCGAGGTGAGGGTTCCGGCCGCCGCGTGACGGAGGTGGCCGGTGAGTGAGGGCCCGGGACCCCGCAAGGGGTTCCGGGCCCTCGCGCGCACAGGGAGCACTCAGCCGTTGGCGAGCGCCTGCACCCTGTCGAGCGCGCCGTTGAACTTGTTGTGGTCCCCGACCGTCGGGCCCGTCGAGGTGTACTGCCACATCGTCTGGACGCCCCAGCCGGCCGGCAGCTCGCCCGGAGAGGTGTTGTATCGCGCGATCCACAGCGGGTTGTTGACGGCGAAGCCGCCGTAGTTGCCCGTGCACTGCTTCCACCAGCTGGTGGCCGTGTAGATCACCGCGTGGCGTCCGGTGCGCGCCTTGTACTGGTTCAGGAAGTCGCGGATCCAGGTGACCATCGCGGACTGGGACTTGCCGAAGCAGGCCGCCCCGTACGGATTCCACTCGATGTCGAGCGCGCCCGGCAGCGTCTTGCCGTCGCGCGACCAGCCGCCGCCGTTGTCCACGAAGTAGTTGGCCTGGGTGGCGCCGCTCGTGGTGTCGGGCGTCGCGAAGTGGTAGGCGCCGCGGATCATGCCCACGTTGTACGAACCGTTGTACTGCTGGGCGAAGTAGGGGTTCTTGTAGTACGTCCCCTCGGTGGCCTTCACGTAGGACCACTTCACGCCGCTGTTCCAGAGCGTCGCCCAGGCGACGTTGCCCTGGTGGCTGCTGACGTCGACGCCTTCGGTCTGTACGGCGCCGCCGGAGGGCGGCAGACTGCCCTGCCCGTCGTGCTCGATGACGCCCTGCCCCATGCGGGCGCTGCCGCGGGCCGGGATGTCGTCGCCGTCGGCGGCCTGCGCGGCGCCGGGCAGGGTGATGAGGAGGGAGAGGGCGGAGAGGACTGAGAGCAGGATTCCGGCCGCTGACCAGCGAGAGCGGCGGGGCGTTCCGGGTCTGTGCACGGGCATGCGTGCCTCCGAAGGCCTCGAATGAGCTCGATGGAGCTCGTGGGGGGACCTGTCGACAGGTTCGTGGTGTGAACATGTCATTCACGACGCTACGCACGTAGACCCGGGGCTGGGAAGGGGGTCCGGTCTCTGCCGTTGGTCTACTCCTGCGGCGGTGTCCTCGGCGTGGCCCCCCAGGGCGTTGCGAAATACTGGTCGAGCTGCGGCGATGGGCCGACGCGGACGTCTGCCGCCGTGCGGGGCGGAAACTTTTCATGATCCGGAAAGAAAGCGTGCCATGGGTGCTGAAGTGCACGAGGGCGGGAACGACGGTGGGGCCGACGTGAACCAGGAGGGCGTCCACCGGCTGGTCGACCGTGAGTTCCTCTCCCTGGAGCGTGAGTTGACGCTGCTCCTGCGCCGGGCACGCGCCTCGTCCGGGGAGATGGCGCGCCAGGTCCACCCCGACCTGGAGCCCGCCGCGTACGGCCTCCTGGTCTGCCTCGACGACTCGGGCCCGCAGCGGGCCACCGCTCTCGCCGCGTACATCGGCGTCGGCAAGGCGACGATGAGCCGTCAGCTGCGCGCCCTGGAGGAGCTCGGCCTGGTCGCCCGCGAGCCCGACCCCGCCGACGGGCGAGCCTGGCTGGTCCATCTCACGGAGGAGGGCGGGCGCCGCTTCCGCGAGGTCCGTACGGGACGCAGGGAGCAGTACGTACGGAAGCTGTCCGGCTGGGACCGGGCGGAGGTGGCGGAACTGGCCCGCCTGCTGCACCAGCTGAACGAGTCGCCGGAGTCCTGAGGGCCGGAGTGCTGAGAGCCGGAGCCCTGAGGGATGGAGCCTTGACGGCCGGAGTGCTGAGAGCCGGAGTCCCCAGGGCGCCTCAGGGCCGTCACAACTCCGCGTAGACGACAGCCGCGTCGTCATGCCGCTTGCCCCGCGGGAACGCCGTGCCCTCCGGGTCCGCGCGCTCCAACTCCCGCACCCGGTCCACCAGGCGCTGCGGCCCGTCCTTCCGCAGCAGCTCGAAGCACTCCGTCCAGTCGCCCGCGCGGAACGTCTCGACCCAGCGGCCGACCCCGTCCGTCAGGGCCGCCACCGCCGTCACCTCGGCGCGCGGCCGCGTGCCGGTGACCGCCCGCGCCGCCGCCGACGGATCGGCGGCCGCCGTGAAGAAGCCGTCCTCCGCGTTGCGCAGGGCCTCGACCGCGGCGCCGTACGCCTGGCCCGCGACCTCGCGTTCGGCCGAACCGCGCGGCAGCGCGCGCACCGCGTCACGCATCGCGCGGATCCTCGGCGGCAGCTGTGCGAGGCGCTCGTCGAGCACCGGAGTGACCCGGCCGTCCGCGCCCGCCACCAGGAGGGCGGAGTCGGAGAGGACGAGGTGCTCGACCTGCTCGTCGTCCCAACGCACCAGAACCACGGTGGCCTGAGGCGTACGCGGGTGAGAAAGGTCACAGGTTTGACAATGGGCCTCCGCGGTGCGCACGATCGCCGCCGCGAGGATCTCTGAGAGCGTCATATCCCGTCGTGAAACGGACAGTTCCCCCAGCGCGCCCCCGAGTCGCGCCGTGAACCAAGGGACGGAATGCAGACAACCGTCGTCTCCGGCAGGTGGAGTCACCCCGTCCAGGAGGATCAGCGATCCGCCCTGTCCGGCCGCGGGAAGCGTCACCGCGGCATAGTCCTCGTTGGGGCGTGCGGGGTCTCCGGGCTCGATGGCGAGTTCGATACGCATTCAGTCAGTCTGCACGAGGCCTTCACAAGGTCGTCCGGAGACGGCAGGCGACCGGGGGTTGGCCCGGACCAGCAGGTCAGAAGCCGGATTTCAGTCGGAATGATCGCTTCCGACGGCGTGTGGCGGCGCATCCTGCCAAAGCCTGCGGTCGACGTCCAACCGGCGCACCGTGGCCGGGACTTTCGGTCCCGGTCGGGACTTGCTCGCCAACTCCCCGCCGATGTTCACTCCTTCGGGTGGCCAGGCATGTGATGCACGACTGCCACCCATCGGCACTGGAAGGGTCAGGAGCCGTACCGGGGGGCGCGTGTGTTGACGGATCGTCACCCGGGCCCATGGGCAGACGAAAAACAAGAATGCGAGCACCGGTGCAGAAGATGCGGCCTGGGCGCAAGGGCAAGCAGACGGCTCCTGAAGGGGCCACGCCGGGCGCGACCACCCCTACAGAGCGCTCGCCCGAGCCCACAGCGGGAGCGAACGCGGCGGGGGAGCAGCACACCGCCCCCGGCGTGACGGCTCCTGACGGCTCGAATCCCACGGGGAACTCCGCGGGGAGCACTGCGGGGAACTCCGCCGAGCAGCCTGCCGCGAAGCCCGCCGACGCAGGCCCCTCGAATCCCTCGAAGCCCGTGAAGTCGGTCAACTCCAAGCCCACCGCACGCGTGCGCAATCGGCTGATCGTCGCCGTCGCCGTGGTGGCCGCCGCGATCGCCGGGGCCGGAGCGCCCGCCGTCGTCGCCGCATCCGGGCAACTGAGCGACGCGCAGCGCCTGGTGACCCTCGCCGAGCGCACCCAGGACGCCGTGTCCCTCGGCCACTCGCTGGCCGACGAGCGCGACGAGGTCACCTCGTTCATCGCGGCGGGCCGCCCGCAGGGCAAGGGGCTCTCCGAGAGCCGCAGCGCCCGCGTCGACCGCCAGATCGAGGAGCTGCGCACGGCCGACGCGCCGGCCGGCCTGCGGGGGGGCCTCGCCGACATCGGCGCCGTGCGCAGAGCGGCGCTCACCGGCAAGAGCACCGCTCTGGAAGCCCACACGGCGTACTCGAACGTCATCACCGAGCTGCACGGCCTCACCCGCGAACTCGCCGAGAAGACCCCGCCGCGCGCGGGCTCCGGCGGCTACGCCCTCGCCGACCTCGACCACGCCGTCGAGCAGGCCGCGAGCGCCCGCGGCCTGCTCCTGGCCAGCCTCGCCGTCCCGCGCTCCACCGAGACGAGCACCGCCGTCGACCCCGTCACCGGCCTGCCCACCACGGTCGTCGACGAGTCCTCCGCCGACAGCAGGCGCCGCGACGGCCTCAGCGCCGCGGGCCAGCAGGCCCACGTCCGGGAGCAGGCGGCCCTCGCCGACTTCCGGGACGCGGCCACGGACCGCGCCCGCACGACGTACGACTCGACGGTCACGGGCCACGAGGTGACGACGGCCGAGAAGTACCTCACGCGCCTCACCGACCAGCCCGCGCTCTCCACCGCCGAGCTGGACTACGACCGCAAGAAGCTCGACGCCGCGCTCTCCGCCCGCATCGAGATGATGCGCGGCGCCGAGTCCGCGCTCACGGTGCAGCGCACCAAGGACCTCGCCGCGCTGCGCGACGACGACGTGACGGCCCTGGAGATCCGCGTCGCGCTCGTCGGCGTCATCCTGCTCGTCGCGGTGGGCGTCACCATGGGGATGGCCCGCAGCCTGACCCGCCCGCTCGCCGTCCTGCGCATCGGCTCGGCCCGCCTGGCCACCGAGCCCGCGCCCCAGGAGCCGATCCGCTTCACGGGCCGCGACGACGAGTTCGCCCAGGTCGTACGGTCCGTCAACGCGCTGCACGAGCACGCGGCCGGCCTCACCGAGCGCCTCACCACGCTCGAAGCGGACCGCAAGCACCTCATCGGGCAGCGCCAGTCCATGGCCGACGAGCGCGAGACCCTGCGCGCCGAACTGGCCGAGGCCTCCGCCCACCTGGAGCGGGTGCGCCAGTCCATCCACGGCACGTTCGTCAATCTGGCGCTGCGCACCCTCGGCCTGGTCGAGCGGCAGCTGGCCGTCATCGAGAACCTCGAGGACCGCGAGCAGGACCCGGACCGCCTCGCCACGCTCTTCAAGCTCGACCACTTCGCCACGGTCATGCGCCGCCACAGCGAGAACCTCCTGGTCCTCGCGGGCGCCGAGCACGGGCATCAGCACCCGGGCCCGGTCCCGCTGGTCGACGTCGCGCGCGCCGCCGTCAGCGAGATCGAGCGGTACGAGCGCGTGCGCATCGCCACGCTGCCGCCGCACGCGCACGTCGCGGGCTTCGCCGCGGACGACATCAGCCACCTGCTCGCCGAACTCCTGGAGAACGCGACCTCGTTCTCGCCGCCGGACGCCTCCGTCGAGGTCTCCGGATGGCTCCTGGAGAGCGGCGAGGTCATGCTCTCCGTGCAGGACGAGGGCATAGGGGTGACCGAGGACCGCCTGGAGGAGCTCAACTCCCGCCTCGCGGACTTCCGTCCCGACGACGCGTACGACCAGGAGAGCGGCGACGGCCTGGGGCTCGGCCTCTATGTCGTGGCCCGGCTCGCCGCGCGGCACGGGGCGCGGGTCCGGCTGCGCGAGCAGAAGCAGGGCGGCGTCGCGGCGGTCGTGGTCCTGCCGAAGGCGATCCTCGCCGCGGCGCCCGCGGTGGGGGCGCCGCCGGTGGGTGTCCCGGTCGCCGGGGCCGCTCCCGCGGTGCATCTGCCCGGCTCGGAAGCCGAGGCGAACTCCAACGTGCTGCCGGGGCGTTCGGCGGGGAACGCCGTCGTGACGGCCGGGGCGGATCCGCTGATCGCCGCCGCGGAGCAGGCCGTACGCGAGGCGGAGCCCGAGGCCGAGCCCAAGCCCGAGCCGGAGGCCGCCGAGCCCGAGCTTGAGCCTGCGCCCGAGGCCGCCGAGCCCCGGCCCGAGCCCGAGCCCGAAGCCTCGCCCGAGACGACCATGGAGCTCGTCCCTCCGCCGGCCCCGGAAGCCCAGGCAGCCCCGGAAGCCCCGAAGGCGCCGGAAGCCGACCCCGAGCCCGCCCCGGAGCCCGAAGCCGCCCCCGCCGCCAAGTGGGAGCGCGTCACCGACAAGGGCCTCCCCAAGCGCACGCCCAAGATCACCGCGCCCGAGCCCACCGTGCCCAGGGCGCGCAGCGGCTCCGTGGACGCCGAAGCGCTGCGCAAGCGGCTCGGGGGCTTCCACCAGGGAGCCATCAGCGGTCGTCGCGACGTGGAGGCCGAGCTGACCGAACGTACCGAAGAGACCAAAAACATGGGGGACACAGTCGAGGAGGCAAGTAGTTGACTGCGCCCATGCGCTCGCCCAGTTCTTCCGCCGGCAGTAAGTCCACCGGCAGCTCCACCGCCGGAGGCACGTCCGCCGCGTTCGGACTGAGCAGCGAAGCACGCAACCTGCACTGGCTGCTGACGAACCTCGTCGAGGAGGTGCCAGGGCTGCTCTCGGTCGCGGTGGTCTCCTCCGACGGGCTGCTCCTGCTCTCCTCCGACCCCGCACGCAACAACGAGCAGGCGGTCGACAACAGTTCGGGCCCCAAGGGCTCCAGCGCGGACCTCGCCACCATCGTGTCCGGCCTCGGCTCCCTCTGCATCGGCGCGGGCAAGCTGATGGACGCGGGCGCGGTCAAGCAGACCGTCGTGGCCATGGAGGAGGGCAGCCTCTTCGTGATGTCGATCAGCGACGGCTCGCTGCTCGGCGTGCACGCGACCCCGGACTGCGACATGAGCGTCGTCGCGTACCACATGGCGCTCTTCGTCGGACGCGCCGGGCATGTCCTCACCCCCGAACTCCGCAGTGAACTGCGCCAGTCGATGGAGAGCGTCCGATGAGCAGTAAGCCCGGCAAACTGCCCCAGCGGGGTGGCGACCGCAAACCCGCACGCGTGCGCCCGTACTCGCTCACCGGCGGGCGCACCCGCTTCGGCCACGTCCTGCTCGTCGAGACGTTCGTGGCCGCGCTCGAGGCCCCCGAGGAGCGCCTCGAACTGCCGCAGGGCAACCTCTCCACCCGTGTCATGCCGGAGATGCGGGCCATCGTCGAGATCTGCCGCCGTATGCGTACGGTCGCGGAGATCTCCGCGCTCCTGAAGATGCCGCTCGGTGTGGTCCGCGTCCTGCTGAGCGACCTCGCAGACCAGGGAAAGATCCGCGTGTACGGAACGGGCCACGGCCCGGGACAGCCGGACCGCGCACTGCTCGAAAGGGTGCTGAGTGGACTCCGCCGTCTCTGAACTCCGCCATCCGGGGCCCGACCCGGACGAGAACCTCCAAGCCTGGCAGACGGACCGCACCCGGGCCCCGATCGCGACGAAGATCGTGGTGGCGGGCGGCTTCGGCGTCGGCAAGACGACCCTGGTCACCGCGGTCTCCGAGATCACGCCCCTCCAGACGGAGGCGCTGATGACGCAGGCGAGCGAGGCCACGGACGACCTCACGTCGACCCCGGACAAGACCACGACCACGGTCGCCATGGACTTCGGCCGGATCACGCTCGACGACGACCTCGTGCTCTACCTCTTCGGCACGCCGGGGCAGCAGCGCTTCTGGTTCATGTGGGACGACCTGGTGCGCGGCGCGATCGGCGCCGTCGTCCTCGCCGACACCCGCAGGCTCCCCGACTGCTTCCCCGCGCTCGACTACTTCGAGAGCTGCGGTCTGCCGTACATCGTGGCCGTCAACCACTTCGACGGCACCGAGGAGTTCGAGCCCGCGGACGTCCGCGACGCGCTGACGATCCCGCCGCACATACCGGTGCTGATCATGGACGCGCGGCAGCGGATCTCGGTGATCGAGTCCCTGCTGTCGCTGGTCGGCCACGCCCTCGCAGCAACCCCCGAATAGCTTTCTCAGCTTTCAGTACCCCGTAGGAGAAGCAGCCGCATGCGGAAGATACTCGTCGTCGGAGCCGGTCAGGCCGGGCTCCAGATCGCTCTCGGACTCCAGTCGCAGGGGTACGAGGTCACCCTGATGTCCAACCGCACGGCGGACGAGGTCCGGTCCGGCCGCGTGATGTCCACGCAGTGCATGTTCCACACGGCGCTCCAGCACGAGCGGGACCTGAAGGTGAACTTCTGGGAGTCCCAGGCCCCCAAGATCGAGGGTCTGGGCGTCTCGGTCGCCGGGCCCGACTCGTCCCGCGCCATCGACTGGGTCGGCAAGCTGGACGGCTTCGCCCAGTCCGTCGACCAGCGCGTGAAGATGGCGGGCTGGATGGAGACGTTCGCGCAGCGGGGCGGCCAGCTGGTCATCCACGGCGCGGCGGTCTCGGACCTCGACTACTTCTCGCGCACGTACGACCTGGTGCTCATCTCCGCGGGCAAGGGCGAGCTCGTCTCGATGTTCGAGCGCGACGCCTCGCGCTCCCCCTACGACGCACCGCAGCGCGCCCTGGCCGTCGCGTACGTCCACGGGATGGGCCCGCGGCCCGAGCACCCCGAGTTCGACGCGGTGCGCTGCAACCTGGTGCCGGGCGTCGGCGAGCTCTTCGTCATGCCGACCCTCACGACCTCCGGGCGCGCCGACATCCTGTTCTGGGAGGGCGTGCCCGGCGGCCCGCTGGACGTCTTCCAGGGGGTCAAGGACCCCTCGGAGCACCTGGCGCTGACGCTCGAACTCCTGGAGAAGTTCACGCCGTGGGAGTACGCGCGCGCGACGAAGGTCGAGCTGACGGATGCGGGCGGCACCCTGTCGGGCCGCTACGCACCGACCGTGCGCAAGCCGATCGGGCAACTGCCGGGCGGCGGCCTGGTCCTGGGCGTCGCCGACGTGGTCGTGGCGAACGACCCGATCACGGGCCAGGGCTCCAACTCGGCCTCCAAGTGCGCGGCGTCGTACCTCGGCTCGATCATCGAGCACGGCGACAAGCCGTTCGACGCGGACTGGATGCAGACGACGTTCGACCGGTACTGGGAGACGGCCCAGCACGTCACCAAGTGGACGAACGCGATGCTGTCGCCGCCGCCGGAGCACGTCCTGAACCTGATCGGCGCGGCAGGCCAGCTCCAGCCGGCCGCAGACCGCTTCGCGAACGGCTTCAACGACCCGTCGGACTTCGAGAACTTCTTCTACGACCCCGAGAAGACGGGCGCGTACCTGGGCTCCCTTTCCGGCGCCTGACGGTCATCCGTCAGCCGCCCTCGGCCAGGAGTTCATCGAACCGGGCCCAGCCCTCCCAGGTCCAGACGTCGGTGTCCGGGTCCGCGCGCAGGGGCACGAAGCGGCCGAGCTCGAAGTCGTCCGAGCCGGCGGACACGTCGAACCAGTGTTCGTCGGCGACTTCGGTTCCCAGGCCCACCGTTCGGGCGGTCAGCCGGACCAGGAGTTTCACTCCGGTCGCCGCCGACAGGTCCTTGCCCTGGATCTGCACGAGAGGCAGTGCGGTGAGCGGGGCGTCGACGGGAATCCAGACCGTGAAGGGGGCCCCGCGCTCCACCGCGAGCCAGGCCCGCTCGTCGGCCCGCTCGCCCTTCTCGTCCAGGACCTGGAGCCACTTCTTGTAGATGACCCGGCTGTCGTCGTACGGGGAGTTCTCCAGGTAGCGCAGATGCGCACGGGCTCGCAGATCGACCACTGAGAGGTTGTCGAAGTGGTTGTAGAAGCGCACCGCGATCACCGCGTCTTCGGGGTCGTGCTCCGCCGCCACCGGGAAGTCGGCGGTGCGCCCCGGCGAAATGCTGGCCCGCCGACGCCAGACGAACGGGCGTAGCGCGAACATCTTGACCAGGACGATCCCCAGGAGCACCGCCGGTACCAGCGCCCCGGTCACCGAGGCGAAGGTGGCAAGGAGCGCGTGCGAGAGGCTGCCCGGCTCGGGGTTGAGGCTGTCCGTGCCGACGCAGGCCCGCAGCGCCGCGAGAGCGATGTCGAGCAGCCCCTCCACGTCGCCGAACCGCTCACCGAGCCCCCGTGCCGACTCCTCGGTGAGCGTCCAGGCCACCGCTATGGCTACGGCGAGGCCGGCCAGTGCACCCAGCGCCATGAGCATCAGGGCATGGACCGTCCGCCCGGCGATCCACCAGCGAACCGATGTCCGATGCCGGGGATGCGCCGAGGGGCGCTGGACCAGCCGCGGCGAGGGTCTCAACTCCAGCTCCCTGAAAGCTTGTTGGCGTGATGGAGAGGGTTCTTTCCCGGTAGTCGATCCAGTCAACCCCTGGGTGCCTGGTGGCCCGTCGTCCCCGGGCGGGTAGACCCGGTGTGGAAGGCTGTGTCCGCCGCACGATCCGATCCTGAAGGGTGTTGGCCGTGAAGGACCGAAGCCTCAAAGCGCTGGGCCTGGACGAGGTTCCGGCCAAGCGCCCCCTCACGTACCCCGGTCGCCCGGCCGCCGAGCCCGCCCTGCTCTCCGGCGACGAGCTGCTGTCGCTGGATGTGCGGCGCCTGCGGCTCGGCGACTGGTACGTGTCCCGGGGGCGGCGCCTGGACGAGACACTGCTCGATCTCGGCCAGGCGAGCGCGGGGCGTCGCCACCCGGTCATCGCGGTGGGCTCCAACGCCTCCCCCGGCCAGGTCAGCTACAAGCTCACCCGTCTCGGCATCCCGGCGACGGTCCCGATGGTGCCGGTACGGGTCCGGGGCGTGGGCATCGGTTGCTCGGGACACATCAGTCCGGCCGGCTATGTCGCGGCCACCCCGTACATCGACCGGTCCGCGCGGGGCACGCTCGTGGTGACCTGGCTCGACGCCGCCCAGCTGAAGGCTGTCGACGACACCGAGTTCCCCGACTACCGGCGAGCGATACTGCCCGGCGACGAGTTCGACATGACGATGCCTTCCGGGGAGCGGCTCGGCGGCGCGTACATCTACTTCAGCGCGCACGGGGTCCTCGCGGGCCCTGACGGGCGGCCCAGACCCGGCGGCGGCGACCAGTCCACGCTGCTCGCCGCGTTGCTCGCCGAATCAGCGGAGCTGCGGGAGCTCCTCGGCCCCGATCCGGCCACCTGGGTGGCGAGGGCGGGCGCGGATCCGGCGGTGCGCGAGCGCGGCACGGCGATCTTCGGCGCGGCGGGCAGGGTTCTCCCGCAGAGCGACTTCCTGCCCTACCTGGACGACTCCAGCGACCTGCGGCTCTACGACGACCTGCCTCCGCTGGCCGGCTCCATCCCGTCGATGACCTAGTCGATGACCCAGTGGGGGAGCCGACCCCTTACGCGGGCGGCGCGCCTGCCCTGCTGTAGCCCGTGTCGCCGCCCTTCGTCGCCCCGCGCGGCAGCTTCGGAGGGGTGTAGCCCTTCATCGCCTTGGCCGATGGGTCGGGGCGCACGGCTCCCAGCAGGGGGTTCGCCGCGATGGGGGAGACCTTGACGCGGGAGCCGGGGCGCGGGGCCTGGATCACCATGCCGTCGCCCAGGTACAGCGCGACGTGCGTGGCCTTGGGGAAGTACACGATCAGGTCGCCAGGCCGCAGCTTGCGCAGGGACACCCGCCGCAGCTGCGCCCACTGCTCCTGCGAAGTGCGCGGGATCGTCTTCCCCGCCGCCGCCCACGCCTTCGAGGTGAGCCCCGAGCAGTCGAAGGAGGACGGCCCCTCCGCGCCCCACTTGTACGGCTTCCCGATCTGCCGCACCGCGTAGTCCAGCGCCTCGTCCCCCCGGCGCGAGGGCGGCCGGGAGGGCGCTGCCGACCCGGGGGAGCCGCTCAGGGAGCCCGAGGCGAGGAACTTCTTCTGCGCCGCGGCCATCCCCTCCTCCTCGGCCCGCGCCAGCTCCTCCAGTTGCTCCGAGCTCAGCGAGGCGAGCAGTTCCTCCACCTCCTTCAGCTGATCCCGGACCGTGTCCCGCGCCGTCTTCTGCCGGGCGGCGAGCGCGACCTGGGTCTCCAGGGCGGTCCTTGCGTCGGCCGCCAGCGCCGATGCCTTCTTCTCGCCGCCCACCAGGCGGTCCACCGTCGCGGCGCGCTCCGCCGCCACCCGCCCGATCACATGCCCCTGGTCGATGGCCTGCTGTGGGTTGCGGGCGAGCAGGAGGCGTACGTAGGGGGAGATCTCCGTGGTGCCCTGGTACTGCTGGCGGGCGAAGCGGCCCGCCGCGCCGCGGCTGTCGTGCACCGACGTCCGCGCGCGGGCCAGGCTGCCGTTCAGGCGGGTGACCTCGGCGCGCTGGTCCTTGAGCTTCTCGGCGGTCGCGTTGTACGTCTCCGTCGACTCCTCGGCCTTCCGGTACAGCTCCTGAAGGTCGGTCAGGAGCTCGGAGACCGGGCGCTGCCCGGTGCCGTCGGGGCCCGGCACGGCGACCGCCGGAGAAGCCGTCGCCAGCAGCGCCCCGACCGCCGCTCCCGTACCGACCCACCGCAGCAGCCTGCCTGACATGCCATCACCTCCGGTGCGCGGCGGCGGCTCCGCCCCGCACCGCGAGCATCGGCCGCCCCGGCGGCGCCCGCCTCCCGAAGGTGCGCGGGTTGGCGCAATACGGTCACTCGTCCAGGGCTCCACGGCGCGGCGCGCTTGCCCCGGGCGGCCGCTCAGCCCGGTGCGTCCGGCTTCGACCACGGCCACTTCAGTCCGGGCTTGGCCTGGTCGCCCTCGGCGTCGTACTCGTACGTCCAGCCCTGGTGCAGCCCGAGCCGCTTCCCGCCCGCCCTGGCCGCCCGGCGGTACACCAGCACGGTCGGCGGGCCGCCCGCCTCGTCCGGCACCGGGACCCGGTAGACCTTCGGGGGGTGGCCGGTCGGGCCGAGCAGGATGGGCAGGACGCGGCCGTCCAGGGGGCCACCCACGAAGGGGGTGTCTTCGCTCTTCACCCGGCCAGTGTCACAGCAGGCGGGGGCCACGCGTCACAGCAGGTGCGCCGCGTCGCTCACCACGGGCAGCACCCGCCGGGCGAGCGAGCCCGCGGGTCCGTCGGCCGTCTCCAGGGCAAGGGCGCCCCGAACCGCCTCCGCGGTCTGCGGGTCGCGGCCCGCCGAGGCCACGAGGACCGCCATGAACTGCTCGACGAGCCAGTCCCGCAGCTCGTCGAGCGGCGGCTGCTTCTCCTCGTCCAGCCAGATCAGGGACGCCGCCTCGACGGAGGTGATCCACATCCGCACGGTCATCCGCAGCCGCGGGCCCCTGGCTCCCACGACCTCCAGGTGCGCGAGTATGTGCTCGGCGGCCGTCCTGCGCACCTCGTCCACGATGGCGGTCGTCCGCGAGGTCTCCACGACGCTGCCGCCCTGGAGCAGCGCGCTGAACCCCGCGTCGTGCTGGTCGACGAAGGCGAGGTAGCGGTCGAGCGCGTTCGCCAGGCGCTGGGTGAGCGGGCCCTCGGGCGGCTCGGCGAAGCACTGCTCCAGCTCGTCGGCGGCGGAGCGCAGCGCGGCCTCGTACAACTGCTGCTTGCCGCCCGGGAAGTAGCGGTAGACGAGCGGCCGGGAGACTCCGGCCGCCTCCGCGACGTCGTCGAGGGAGACCTCGTCGGGTGCGCGCACCGCGAAGAGGGACAGGGCGGCCTCTTTGAGCTGCCGCTGCCGCTCTTCGACACTGAGGCGCCGGTACGCGCGGGTGGGAGCAGGCGAGGTCATGCCCCGCAGCGTAACCGTCCTTTCGAACAGGCGCCCCGGAACCCTGCGTACCCTCTTCGCTACGCCAGCAGTCCCGAGCTCTTCCACAGCCGCCGTCCGGCGCCGCGCAGCACCCCGATGTCGTCCAGGAAGTCCGTCAGGCGCTTGGCCCCGGTCTGCATGATCTCGCGGCGGTGGGGGCTCGCCTTGACCTGGGCCATGGCCGCGCGCTTGTCCAGGCCCACGTTCGTGTAGACGTCGGGGTTGATGAAGGCGATGGAGAAGACGCGGGCGAACTCGCCCGAGGTGAGCCGGGTGAACTCCTGGGACCAGCGCGGCGCGGTCACCATCTGGCGGCGCAGCTCCTCACGGGCGTACCGCACATGGCGGGCCTCCTCCACGACGTGGATGCGCGTGACACCGCGCACGAGGGTCTGGACGCGCTCGTCCGGGAACGTCAGGCGCTGCATCCAGTCGAGGATCTCCTCGCCGAGCAGCGTCGCCGTGAACGAACCGGGCGTCGTCGAGATGGTCTTGAAGAGCCGGCCGAGGTTCCGGTGCACGGTGCTGACCGGGTAGTACGGCGTGTCCCCGCGCTGGATCAGGCGCGCGAACATCTTCGAGTGCCGGCACTCGTCCTCGATCTCCGTCAGGGCGTACCGCACATGGGCGCTCGTGGCCGGCTTGTCGTAGATGTGCCGCACGAGCAGCTGCATCAGGATCAGTTCGAACCAGATCCCGAGGGATGCGAGCGCCGCCGCCTCGTGCTGGGAGAGCGCGATGCGCTGCTCCTCGCTCATCCGCCGCCACATCGGCGTGCCGTACAGGGACACCAGCTCCGGGGGCCAGAACCACTTGCCCGCCTCGAAGGGCGCCTCCCAGTCCAGCTCCTTGTCGGGGTCGAAGGAGTGCTTGGCGGAGGAGTCGAGCAGCCGCTCGGCCACCTGTTCCCGGTCCTTGAGCAGTCCCAGCGCGTCCCGCAGCCCTTCGATCGCCGCGTCCTCCGTGATGGTCGTCATGACTCTGCCCCTGCCTCGTCGTCAGAGTTACCGGCGGTCACGACTTATGAGACTGCCTGTCAGCAAGGGCGTCAATCCCTTGCGCACGACTTGTTGACCCCGCGTCTACGAACGTGTGAGCCTGCCAACTACCACGTGCCAACCACCAACTGGTACAGGGCAGTCGAAGGCAGTCGAAAGCCGCACGGGGGATTCACGAGGGATTACGGAGAGACCGAGGCCACTTCTTAGGAGCCGTCAGTGTCGACGCACGAGCTGTACACACACGCCCCGGACGAGACCACCTGGCAGATACCGGCGACCGGCGCGGCCCGCTTCAGCTGGGAGTACGACGAGGGCCGCGCCCGGCTCCTCGCCCTCTACCAGAAGGGCAAGGACAAGCAGTGGGACGGTGCCAAGCGCATCGACTGGGGCCTGGAGGTCGACCCGCACGACCCCCTGGGCACCCCCGACGAGTCCATGTCGCTCTACGGCACCCGCCACTGGGCCAAGATGACCGACCGGGACAAGGGCGAGCTGCGCAAGCACTACGCCTCCTGGCAGTTCAGCCAGTTCCTGCACGGCGAGCAGGGCGCGATGGTGTGCGCGGCGCGCATCGTGGAGTCCGTCCCCGACCTGGACGCGAAGTTCTACTCCGCGACCCAGACCATGGACGAGGCACGGCACGCGGAGGTCTACGGCCGCTTCCTGCACGACAAGATCGGCATGCTCTACCCGATCAACGACAACCTCCGGTCGCTGCTCGGCGACACCCTGCGCGACTCCCGCTGGGACATGCCCTACCTGGGCATGCAGGTCCTGATCGAGGGGTTGGCCCTGGCCGCCTTCGGCATGATCCGCGACACGACGGACAAGCCCCTGCCGAAGCAGATCCTCGCCTACGTCATGCAGGACGAGGCCCGGCACGTGGCCTTCGGCCGCATGGCCCTGCGCGACTACTACAAGCAGCTCTCCGACGCGGAACTGCGCGAGCGCGAGGAATTCGTCATCGAGGGCTGCTATTTGATGCGCGACCGGCTGCGCGGCGTCGAGGTCCTGGAGAACTTCGGCATTCCGAAGGCCGAGGCCGAGGAGTGCAGCGAGAACTCCGAGTTCCTCGCCCTTTTCCGGCAGCTGCTCTTCAGCCGCATCGTGCCGTGCGTCAAGGACATCGGCCTGTGGGGCAAGCGGCTCCAGCAGGCGTACGTGGACATGGGCGTGTTCGACATGGGCAACGCCAACCTCGACCAGCTGATGGCGCAGGACGAGGAGATCGCCGAGAAGCTGGACGCGGAGCGGTTCGCGGCGGAGGAGGGCGAGCGGGTCGGGGAGGTCGAGGACATGATCGCCTCCGGGGGCGCCCCGAACCCCTGACGCCCCGGACCCCTGACGCCCCGGGCCCCTGACGCTCCGAACCTCTGACGCACGGGTGGAGGCAGTGTTCTACGACCCGTCCAGCACCGCCTCCATCACCGCCTTCGCGACCGGCGCCGCGCTCCCGCCGCCGCTGATGTCCCCGCGGTCCGCCGCCGCGTCCTCGACCACCACCGCCACCGCCACCGACGGCTGCGCGTCGCCGGACTTCTGGGCCCAGGAGATGAACCAGGCGTACGGCGTGCCGGAGTTGTCGATGCCGTGCTGGGCCGTGCCCGTCTTGCCGCCCACCGTCACGCCGGGGATCGCCGCGTTGCCGCCGGTGCCCTCCTCGACCACGTCGGTCATCAGCTCCCGCAGCTGCATCGCCGTGGCCGGGTTCATCGCCTGGTGGAGGGTCTGGGGGCCGGTGTTCGCCACCACGTCGCCGTCGTCCGTCGTGGTCTCGTCCACCAGGTAAGGGGACTCGACCTGGCCGCCGTTGGCCACCGCGGCCGAGACCATCGCCATCTGCAGCGGCGTCGCCCTCGTGTCGTACTGGCCGATGGCGGAGAGCGCCAGCTGCGCGTCGTCCATCGAGGTGTCGAAGTTGCTCGCCGCCACCGATGCCGGAATCTTCAGGCCGCTGTCGTTGAAGCCGAAGTTCCGTGCCGTGCCCAGCATGTCGCTCAGGCCGGTGTCCGCGCCCAGCTTGGCGAAGACCGTGTTGCAGGACCACTCGAAGGCGTAGCGCAGGGGCGCGTTCGTACAGCCCTCGACCTCGTTCGTCAGCTGCGTGCTCGTGCCGGGCAGCGTGTACGGATTGGGCGACTTGGTGGCGGCGTCCAGGTCCGTGACCGTACCGGCGTCCAGGGCCGCCGCGGCGGTCACCACCTTGAACGTGGAGCCGGGCGGGTACGTCTGGCGGATCGCCCGGTTCAGCATCGGCTTGTCGGAGCTGCCGTTCAGGGAAGCCCAGGACCGCGCCACCGCCGCACTGGTGCCGGAGAGCCGCTCGGGATCGTACGAAGGCGTGCTGACCAGGGCGAGGATCTTGCCCGTCGACGGCTCGATCGCGGCGACCGCCCCCTTCTTGCCGCCGAGCCCGGCGTACGCGGCCTGCTGCGCCGCCGCCTTGATGGTGGTCCGCACCTGGCCGCCGGGGTTCTGGGCGCGGCTGATGTCGTTCCACAGGGGGAGCGGGGCGAGCATCGGGTCGGTGCCGGAGAGGATGTCGTCCTCGGCGTTCTCCAGGAGGGTCGTGCCGTAGACCTGCGAGGCGTAGCCGGTCACGGGGGCGTACAACGGGCCGTTCTTGTACGTCCGTTCATAGCGGAGCTGCTCCCCGGTGTCCTTGGACCCGGTGACCGCGCGGCCGTCGACCATGATGTCGCCGCGCGGCTGGCCGAACCGGGCGATGGCCTGGCGGCGGTTGGCGGGGTTGTCCTCGAAGTGCTCGGACTGGACGACCTGGACGCGGGTCGCGTTCACGAGCAGGGCGATCAGGAGCAGCGCGCAGAACGCGGCGGCATGCCGGATGTACCGCGTCACGCGTCCTCCTTCAGGGCGCCGACCGGGCCGACCTGTCCGCCCGGGCCGACGGGCTGGTCGCGGGCCGAGTCGCTGAGCCGGATCAGGAGCGCCACGATGATCCAGTTGGTGACGACCGACGAGCCGCCCTGCGCGAGGAACGGCATCGCCATGCCGGTCAGCGGGATGAGCCCGCTCACCCCGCCCGCGATCACGAACACCTGGAGCGCGACGATCGAGGCGAGCCCGACCGCGAGCAGCCGCCCGAAGGAGTCCCGCAGGGCGAGTCCCGCCCGGTAGCCGCGCTCCACCAGGAGCGCGTAGAGCAGGAAGATCGCGGCGAGTCCCGCGAGGCCCAGCTCCTCGCCCGCCGTCGCCAGGATGAAGTCGGACTTGGCGGCGAAGCCGATGAGGATGGAGTGCCCGAGCCCCAGGCCGGTGCCGAGCATGCCGCCTGCCGCGAACGCGAAGAGGGACTGCGCCAGTTGGTTGGGTCCCTCGCCCGCGTCGATCGAGGCGAAGGGGTGCAGCCAGTCCTCGACGCGGCTGTGCACGTGGGGTTCCAGCGAGCCCACCACGAACGCGCCGAACCCGGCGAGCACCAGGCCGACCGCGATCCAGCCGGTGCGTCCCGTGGCGACGTACAGCAGGATCACGAAGAGCCCGAAGAAGAGCAGCGAGGTGCCGAGGTCCCGTTCGAGGACGAGGACCCCCACGCTCAGGAGCCAGATCGCGACGATCGGCCCGAGCACGCGCCCGGTCGGCAGCTGGAGCTTCGTCAGCCTCCAGACCGTACGGCCGGTGTAGGCGAGGGCGTTGCGGTTGGCGGCCAGATAGCTGGCGAAGAAGATCGCGAGCAGGATCTTCGCGAACTCGCCGGGCTGGATGGAGAATCCGCCGACCCTGATCCAGATCCGGGCGCCGTTCACGGCGGGGAAGAAGATCGGCACGATCATCAGGACGAGCGCGGAGACGACACAGATGTACGCGTACCGCTGGAGGACCCGGTGGTCGCGCAGGAAGACCACGAAGCCGATGAAGAGCGCCACGCCGACGGTGGACCAGACGAGTTGCGTGGGCGCCGCCGCGTCCCCGGGGGTCTCCAGGTCGAGCCGGTAGATCAGGACCAGGCCCAGGCCGTTGAGGAGCACGGCGATCGGCAGGAGCAGCGGATCGGCGTACGGCGCGCGGAAGCGGACCGCGAGATGGGCCAGGAGCGCGAGCACGCCGAGCCCGGCGCCGTAACCTGCGGCGCCGGGCGGGACGGTGCCGTTCTTGGCGAGGCCGACGTCGCAGTAGCCGTAGACCGAGAGCAGGACGGCCACGACGATCAGGGCGACTTCGGTGCCACGGCGCCGGGGTACGCGAACAGCGGGGACGGACGGGGGCGCCGCTGCTGTTCCGGTCATGCCCGGAACGTAGCAAGCGATAGGCCCCAATGTCCGTTTATGTCACCGTGTGCTTGTGGTGCGTCAGCACCAGCGCGGTGCGGGCCCGATGTTGGCGATGTAGTGCGCGGCACCCCATGCCCAGGTGCCGTTGGTGAGCAGGTACCAGCGGTTGTTGCCGCTCACGTGGTCGCCGGTCGTCTTGCAGTAGATGGAGACGACCTTGCCGTACGGCACGCTGCGGATCACCTTGCTGCCCCGGTGGGGGGCGGTGCGCAGCAGCAGTCCGTGCCTGGCGGTGACGCGGCCCTTGTAGACGCGGGGGTGGTTGTTGGCGTCGTCGGCGCGGACGCTTTGGTGGCCGGTGGCGTCGTCGGCCGCGAAGGCGGGGCCGGTGACGGTGAGGGCTGCGAGCGCTCCGCCGGCGGCGAGTATGCCGAGCCGGGTCCTGGTCGCGGTGGGCCGAAGGGACATGGGGCCTCCTCTGGGGAAGGGCGGATGTGAAGCGGTCCGTAGGCCCCTGGGAAACGGGTCATAGGCCGCGATTCACAGTAAAATCGGCACGCTGCGCGCGCAAAAGGTCACGCGGCGTCAAACCGCCCCTCAGAGCGTCCCGTCGGAGCCTCTGGCACCGCTGCCCGCGGTCTCCTCGTAGGGCAGCGTCAGCGTCGCCACCGCCCCGCCGTCCGGTGCGTTCGTGAACGTGAGCCGCGCGCCGAGCACCGCCGTCTGGCCCAGCGCGATCGTCAGGCCGAGCCCGTGCCCCCGGGTCGTGCCCTCCGTGCGGAACCGCTGCGGCCCGTGTTCCACCAGGTAGTCCGGGTATCCGTCGCCGTGGTCGCGCACCGAGACCACGGGCCCGTCGACGGTGAGCACGATGGGCTGCCGCCCGTGCTTGTCCGCGTTGGCGACGAGGTTCCCGAGCACCCGCTCCAGGCGCCGCCGGTCGGTCACCACGCAGACGTCGCGTACGACGACCACCTCGGCACCGGCCCCCGAACCCCGCGCGGCACGCTCGGCCAGTGGGGCGAGATGGTGGTCGTCCAGGTCGACGCGCTCGCTCTTCGCGTCGAGCCGGGAGATCTCCAGGAGGTCCTCGGTGAGGGTGCGCAGCGCGGACACGCGGTCGCGCACCAGCTCCGTGGGCCGCCCCGGCGGCAGCAGCTCGGCCGCAGCGTGCAGGCCGGTCAGCGGTGTGCGCAGCTCGTGCGCCACGTCCGCGGTGAACCGCTGCTCGCTCTGGAGCTTGCCCTGCAGCGAGGACGCCATCGTGTCGAGGGCGCCGGAGACCGCCGCCACCTCGTCCTGGCGGCGCGAGGGCTCGCGGGTGCGCGGGTCGTTCACGCGCGCGTCGAGGTCGCCCGCGCTGATCCGGCGCGCCACCGTCGCCGTCTGGTGCAGGCGCCGCGTCACGCGTGTCACGGCGAACGCCCCGACCAGGAGCGTCGCCCCGATCGCGAGGACGGACGAGCCGAGGATCGCCCGGTCGAGTCCGTCGATGGTGCGGGCGCCCTGGGCGTAGTCGACCTGGACGGCGATGGCCCGCCCGTCCTTGGCGGGCCCCGCGGCCCACATCGTCGGCCGGGAGTCCCGCGCGGCGACCATCGTCCCGCGCTCACCGCCCGCCGCGAGCTCCCGCAGCCGCTCGGGAAGGCCGGCCGGGTCGACCCCCGCGCCGGGGCCGAGGTCGTCGCCCGCCTCGAACGCCTCGGTGGCGTCGTCGAGCCGGGTCAGCGCGTGGTCGCGGGCCTGGCCCACGGTCTGGTTGGTCACCGAGACGTGGACGAGCGCGCCCAGCAGCGCGGCCAGCGCGCAGCACATGACGGTGATGAAGACCGCTGCCTTCCAGGTCAGCGTCGCCGTCCAGGCGGGAAGCCGCGGCCCGCGCGGCAGCCGGTGGCTCATGGGCTTTCGCCGGGGGAGGCGGCCGGGGGACGGGTGCTGGCGGCAGGCTCGGGCTTGCGCTTGGGCTTCTTCGACGGCGCGTTCGGGGAGCGCACGATCTCGTCGGTCGTCGGCAGCATGGTCTTCTGGTGGGCGTCCCAGGACCACACGGTGCGGTACTCGTAGCCCGGCATGCCGGAGACGGCGCGGACGATCACCTCATGACCGGCGAGCTCGACGCCGAGCACCGCGTCCCCCATCTCCATGATCTGCGTCAGCTTCCGCTTCTCCACGGCGTAGGCGCGGATGTCCAGATTCTCGGCGTGCCCCCGGGGCAGCCGGATGCCGATGATGAGGTCGTCCTTGCCGTCGCCGGTGAGATCGCGGTAGTAGGCGTCGAGGACGGGGCACTCGTCGTCGCCCGCGTGGCTCGTGTCGCACGAGGCGAGCCGCTGGACCGTCTGCTTGTAGACCTCGTCCGAACGGCTGTACATCCCCGGGTTCTTGTCGAAGTCCGCCTTGGCGACGGTGACCGGATCGACCTTGCGGAGATTGCCGTCCGGCACGTCCACGCCCTTGACCTGCACGCTCTCTATCGTTCCGTAGTCCTCGGCGGGCGCCGACGGAGGCGGCAGCTTCGGCCAGAGCCGGGTGGGCGCCTCCGCGGTGGGCGTCGCTCCCGCGCCGCGCAGGTCGCCGGGGTCGCCGCAGCCCGCGGCCAGCAGGGCCGCGGACAGGGCGAGGCCCGCGGCGAGCGCGAGACGGCTGCGGTGCACGGCACTCCTGCCTGCCGGAGGAGCGGCCCGGGGGCGGCTCGGTCGCGGCGCGAGGTTCGGTTGCGGCGCCGCGGGGTCCGGCTACGGCGCGAGGTCGGCGTAGAGAATGATGTTGTCGGTGCGGTGACCGTCCTTGATGGGCCCACCACAGGTCAGCAGGCGCAGCTCGGGCCGGTCGGTCGCCCCATACACCTTATGGGTGGGGAAGTTCTTTTTGTCCACCTGCTCTATCTCGCGCACCTTGAACGTCGCGGTACTTCCGTCCGCTCGCGGCACCTCGATCTCGTCCCCCATTCTCACCTTCGCCACGTTCTTCATCAGCGCGGGCCCCCGCGCGGTGTCGTAGTGCGCCACCAGGACGGCCGCCCCCTTCTCGCCCGGGGTGACACCTCCGGTCCACCACCCGGGCTCCTCCGCCTTGTCCACCGGCGGCACGTCGAGCGCGCCATCCGCGCCCACACCGAGGTCGAGCATCGACGTGGCGTCGACACCGGCCGCCGGTATCCGCAGGCCCGTGGGGCGGGACTTCTCCAGCGGGGCGTGGGGCCGGGCGGCGGGCGCGGCCACGGCGTTGTCGACCTTGACGTCGGGCGCCGGGGTGCCGGAGCCCTGGCCGCAGGCGATCAGGCCGATACCGAGGGCTGCGGTCAGGGTGGCGGCGGCCGCGATGCGGGCGGTGTGGCGGTGCTTGGCGGGGACGGGGGCGGGTGCGGGGGTCTCTTCGGTGGGGGTGCTCACAGCGGCTCCTGCGGGGTACGTGGGGGAGGGGGCTCAGGCGTCGGTGCGGCCGCGGCGCAGCATCGCGTACCCGAGACCGGCCGCACCGGCCGCCGCCATGGCCCCGCCGGCGGCGATGAACACCGGGTCGCCGCCGTGGAACCCCTCGGTGCCGGCCTTGACGCCGCCCTCGGGCGCGGCCGGCGCGACCGTCCTCGTGTCCGCGGCGTGCGCCGGTGAGTCCGCGACGGCGGCCACGGCCGGCATGAGGAGTGCGCCGCCGGCGACGGTGGTCACGGCGGCGGCACGGAGGAGGGAGTGGCGGCGACGGGTGCTCACGGCGGTCCTTACGGCTGGCGGCTGATCGCTGGGGAGAGCGAAAGGGCACCACCGAAGGTATATGTCCGCCATTGCGGCAATTCGTCGGCCAGGTAACAGCGGGCCATAACCGCGGGGGCGGTGCTGTTACGAGTGGCTCAACTTCCCCCGCTCAACTTCCTTCCGGGCCGCCCAGGTTCTTGCCGTAGGCATGTCCTTGCTGCTCCCATGGTCGGTGGGGTGATGGTGCAATGAGCGGACTGCGCGTCATACCGGCCTGGCGGCACGGGCAAGAGCGGTTGTACGTCTGCCTCGCGGACGGCAGGAACGTCGCGTGGTACGAGAGGGACGCGTCCCGCGTGAACCTGCTCAGCGAGGACCACAGAGAAGCCGTCCTGCGCGCCCTTGCCCCCTTCTTGACCGGCGGTTTCTCGGTCGGCCCCCCATCCGTCCCCACCCCCGCCGAGCTGGCCCGCCTCGCCCTGCACCCGGACGACGACCTGGCCCCGAACCGCCCCGGCGAGGCACTCCTGATAGCCCTGGACCGCGACCCGGCGCCCGCCCGCAGGCTGCGCGCCGACCCCCGGCAGCGGGCGCTCGCCGCCGAGCAGGCCATCGGCGATGTGCTCGACGGCCTGGAGGGCGGCGGCTGGCACACCCTGCACTCGGTGCCGCTGCCGGGCGGCGCCCGCATCCACCACCTCCTGATCGGCCCCGGCGGCCTGTTCAGCGTGTACACGCTCGCCGCCCGCAAGCAGCGGGTCCGCGTCGCCGACCCGATGGTCGCGGTCGGCCGCGCGGACCCGCGTCCACTCCTGAGGGAGATCCGCGCCGCCGCCGACCGGGCGTCCTTCGCGCTGACGGCCGAGATCCGCCCGGTCCTCGCGCTGTCCGGGGCGGTGGACCTCGACGTGACCGCCCCGCCGCGCGAGGTGCGGATCGTGCGCGACGCGGCGGTGTCGGCCCTGGCGGGCATCGGCGGCGTACTGAAACCGGCCGATGTGGAGGCGCTGCACGCGATGGCGCGCGACCGGCACACGTGGCTGCGGGTCTAGTACCCCTCCGGGTGCCTGGGCCGGTCAGAGGTCGTCGCCCATCAGAGGTCGCCGCCCGTCAGGGGCTGTCGTCCGTCAGAGGTTGTCGCCCCAGCCGCCCTGGATCATGGTCTGGAAGGCCCAGGCCCCACCCCGCCTCACCAGGATGTCGGCGTACCGCAGCTGCTGCGTCTCGCCGTTCGCGGTCATCACCGAGTCGGTGAAGACCACGGCCATGGCGGGGGAGAGGAAGACGGGCGTGCGCGTGGACTCGAAGGTGATGTCCTCGCTCCCGTCCCCCATCACGTGCGTCATGGTCGCGACGAACTGATCCCGGTCCCACTGCGCGGAGCGTCCGTCGCCCGCGGAGTCGTCGCTGACCAGGTTGAGCGGGAAGACGGCCAGATCGGCCATGCGCTCCACGTCGCGCCGCGCGCTGTGGGCGTCGTACTCGGCGAACCAGGCGGCCAGGCTCGCGCGGTCCTCGTCGGTCGGGACGTATCCGGTCTCGGGCAGTACGGTCATGCGGGCTCCTGATCAAGTTTGACTACGTGTGAGGAAGGTATGCTCGAATCGCTCGCTAGTCAAACTTGATTAGCTGTGATGCCGATCACGTCGTCGCTCGGATCGTGGCTGCCGGTCGGTTCTCAGCGGAAGCGGACGACCACGGCGGTCGCGTGCCGGGTCGTGTTCTGCCGCACCTCCACCGTGACGGGCGGCTCGGCCGGCAGGGCGGCGTAGGTGACCTCGCCGATCCCGATGGCGATCGCGGTCCCCTCGCCCCTGGCCTCCGGCAGCGCGGCCCCGGCCGCCGTCCGCAGCGCGGAGCTGAGCGGCGACGACACCAAGGGCGTGCCGTCCCCCGGCAGGACGAGCACGAGCGCCTGCGGGCGAGCCCTGCTGCCGGTGAACCCGACGACCACCGCGTCCCGGGTGTCGCTGTGCCGCAGCTTCAGCCACGCGCGCGTGCCGCCCCGGTAGGCCCCGTCGAGCCGCTTGACCACCAGCCCTTCGATGCCGGTGGCGGGCAGGGTCTCGTACCAGGTCAGGGCCGTTGCGCGGGCGGTCGTCATCGGTACGGCCTGGAGGGGCGGCCCGAGCGGTTCGAGGATGCGTACGAGGCGTGCGCGCCGTTCCTCGTAGGGCAGGGTGCGGCAGTCCTCGCCCCCGTCGGCGAGCAGATCGAAGGCGGCGTACGAAGCGGGGAGCGTGCGCGCGAGGTGCGTGGCGTGCGCGCGGGTGGCGGCGGCGCGCTGCTGGACTGCCTGGAAGTCGATGCGGCCGTCGGCCCAGACGACGACCTCGCCGTCGAGCACGGTCCCGGCGGGCAGGTGTCCCGCGGCCTCGGCGAGATCGGGGAACGCGCTGGTGACGAGGCGTCCGGAGCGGGCCTGCAGCCGCACGCGGTGACCGTCGGCGAAGACGACGAGCCGGTGACCGTCGAACTTGGGCTCGAACGCCCAGCCGTCGCCCTGCGGCAGCGCGGTGACGGATTCGGCGAGGGCGACCCGGAGGGGCGGGGTGATCATGAAGGGGGCTCGCGGCGGGAGAGAGAGCGGGGGAGGGGGCGGGCCCGGCCTTGGTCGGGGTCGACGAGCGGACCCAGGAGATCCCCGTGCCGCTGAAGGCGGGCCGCGATGTCGCCGGCCAGGAACACCAGTTCCGCGGGATCGCCGCGCTCCTCGACCGCCTCGACCTCCTCCCAGGTCACGGGGGTGGAGACGGTCGGTTCCCGGCGGGCGCGGAGGGTGTAGGGGGTGGCGGTCGTCTTCGCGGCGGCGTTCTGGCTGAAGTCGACGAAGACCTTGCCGGGGCGCAGGCTGCGCGTCATCCGGTGGACGACCAGGTCGGGCAGCGCGGCCTCGGCCTCCTTGGCGAGCTCCTTCGCGTACGCGGTGACCTGCTCGGAGGGCGTCGGCTCCAGGGGGCAGAGCAGATGCAGGCCCTTGGAGCCGGAGGTCTTCGCGTAGACGTCCAGGCCGTCCGCCTGAAGGCGCTCGCGCAGCCAGCGGCCCGCCCGGCAGCACTCGACGACGGTGGCGGGGGCGCCGGGGTCCAGGTCGAGGACGAGCCGGTCGGCCAGGGCGGGGGCGTCCGCCTGCCACTGCGGGGTGTGGAACTCGGTGACGAGGTTGCCGGCCCACATCAGGGTGGGGAGGTCGTTCACGAGGATCTGCCGGGCGTCGCCGTCCGAGCGGGGTACGTCGGCGGTCTGCACCCAGGTGGGGGTGCCGGGCGGCACGTTCTTGGCGAAGAAGCGCTGGCCGTCCGGCCCGTCGGGGAAGCGGAGGAAGGAGACGGGCCGGTTGCGCAGATGGGGGAGGAGGGCCTCGGCCGTGCTGGCGTAGTAGTGCAGCATCTCGCCCTTGGTGAAGCCGGACGCGGCGTAGAGGACCTTGTCGAGATTGCTGAGGGCCAGCTGCCGCCCCTCCACCTCCGTGATCGGCGTCATACGATGAGACTCCCACGAATGGGGACGAATCACCCCGGGACGGGTGCGTGACTCCTGGCTTCCGTCGGCCGGGGTCGCCGACTGCCGCTGACTGCTGAGAGGTGCCTGACGTGCGATCCATATGGAACGGTGCGATCTCCTTCGGGCTCGTCAGCATCCCGATCAAGGTCGTGAACGCCACAGAGAACCACGCGGTCTCCTTCCGGCAGATACACACGGAGGACGGGGGCCGGATCCGCTACCGCAAGGTGTGCGAGCTGGAGGAGCGGGAGGTGACGTCCGCCGAGATCGGCAAGGGGTACGAGGACGCGGACGGCTCGATCATCCCGATCACGGACGAGGATCTGGCGGCGCTGCCGATCCCGACCGCCAAGACGATCGAGATCGTCGCCTTCGTGCCCGCGGACGTGATCGATCCGATGCAGATGGACACGGCGTACTACTTGTCGGCCAACGGGGTGCCTGCGACCAAGCCGTACACGCTGCTGCGGGAGGCGCTGACGCGGAGCCGGAAGGTGGCGATCGCCAGGTTCGCGCTGCGGGGGCGGGAGCGGCTGGGGATGCTGCGGGTGGTGGACGACGTGATCGCGATGCACGGGCTGCTCTGGCCGGACGAGATCCGTGAGCCGGAGGGCGTGGCTCCGGACTCGCGGGTCACGGTGCGGGACGCGGAGCTGGACCTGGCGGACGCGCTGATGGACACGCTGGGGGAGGTCGACGTCTCCACCCTCCACGACGACTACCGCGCGGCGGTGGAGGAACTCATCGCGGCCAAGGCGGAGGGCGCGGTGCCGACGGAGCCGGCCGCGGGGGCGGATTCCGGCGGGGGCAAGGTGATCGACCTGATGGCGGCGCTGGAGAAGAGCGTGCGGGCGGCGAAGAGCGGGGACTCCCTGGCGGAGGTGACGCCGCTGGCGCGGGGTGATCGGAAGGGCACTGCGGCGAGGACGACGCCGAAGGAGGTGGGGGGCAAGAAGTCGACGGCGAAGAAGGCGACGACGGCGAGGAAGTCGACGACGGCGACGGCGACGGCGAGGAAGTCGACGACGGCGAAGAAGGGGGCGACGGCGAAGAAGTCCCCCGCGAAGAAGACGACCGCGAAGAAGCGGGCGTAGCAGGGAGAAAGGGAGGCAGGGCGCGGAGGGTAGGGCACGGAGGTGCCCCGGTTGGGGGTCGGTGCCGCGCCGGTATGTCCGTACTCGCTATCTCGGTTTCGGCGCCGGGCCACTTCGGCGAGGGAGTCCCGCGAACCGTGCTCCGTGCGGACATACCGGCACGTCCCCTCGCGCGCACTGCCGCCCGCGACTGCTCAGGGGCCGAGCCCCCGTGGCTGGACACATCGCAGCCCCCGCCCGTCATCCACGGCCCTACCCCCACCCGCACCAGCACGCGCCGACCCCGCACTCGCACGTCCCTGGCCTCACCCGCCCCCGGTGTCCCCTGTCCCCCCGGGGCAATCGGTGGGTGGGTGGGAGAGCTTGTTCGTTGAGGGGTAGATGCGGGGTGAACGGGCGGGTGGGTGGGAGAGGACCGTTCCGGCGGCAGCCCCGTAGCCCGCGTGGCCCCCCAGGCTCGCCGCAGCGCACGTACGCGGTGAACCTTGAGGAATGACTCAGGACAAGCAAAAGGGCAAGGACGGCAACTACCGCCCCGTCGTCTTCCGGGACCGCTCCGCGGGCTACGCCTTCCTCACGCGCTCCACCGCCGAGAGCGACCAGACCATCGAGTGGGACGACGGCGAGACGTACCCCCTGGTGGAAGTGGAGATCTCCTCCGAGAGCCACCCCTTCTACACGGGCCGCGCCCGCGTCGTGGACTCCGAGGGCCAGGTCGCCAAGTTCGAGCGCCGCTACGGCGATACGGAGCCCCCGAGCACGCCGGAGTGACCGGCCACCGCCCGCGCCACGCCACGTAAGCGGCAGGAGTGGCAGGAGGGGCACGGCGGCCCGACGATGTCCGTAGAACCTTGATCACGGACGCGAGCGACCAAAACCGCGGACCACGAACGCCGGACCACGAACGACGGACCACGAACGACGAACGAGCTTGATCACGAGAAGGCGGCGGCATGACCGACGGCACGACCGATCTCCAGGCGCTGGCGGCCGAGGCGTACATCTACGGCTACCCGATGGTGCTCAACCTCGACGAAGTCGACCGCTTCTCCCGCAAGGGCATGGGCTCGGTGGCCCCCGCGCCGTTCAACGAGTTCAGCCACGCGAGCAAGCTGGCAGGCCCCGACGACCCCTTCGTGACCGTCAACAACGACACCGTCTACTCGGTGGCGCAGCTGGACCTCTCCGGCGGCGCCCTGCTCCTGACGGTCCCGGACACCGACGGCCGCTACTACGTCCTGCAGTTCGTGGACGCGTGGACCAACAACTTCGCCTACGTGGGCCGCCGCGCCACCGGAACCGGCACGGCCAGCTACCTGCTCACGCCGCCCGGCTGGGACGAGGACGTCCCGCTGGGCGCCACCCGCATCTCCGTGCCGACCGAGGTGGCGTCGATCGTCGGGCGGTGGGCCTGCGCGGGCCCGGACGACGTGGCCGCCGTACGGGAGCTCCAGGAGGACACGCTCCTGGAGCCGTACTGGACGGCGTCCGGAGAGTCCCACGGGCTGCCGACCCACACGTACATCCCGGACGAGGAACCGGAACTCCTCTTCTACGAGAAGCTGCGGGCCCGCATGGCCGCCTTCCCGCCCGCGCCCGCGGACCTGACCTACCAGCAGCGCTTCGCCCCGCTCGGCCTGTTGGACGTGACGAGCCCTTACGCGCAGCCCCGGCCGGAGCTCGCCGAAGCGCTGCGTGCCGGGTTCGCCGCGGGCAAGGAGAAGGTCGAGCACGAGTCCACCCAGGGGGGCAGCGCGGAGCAGAACGGCTGGAAACTGACGTATCACGCCTTCGACTACAACGCCGACCACTTCGAGGTCGGCACGCTCAAGGACCCCCAATGGATCTACACGGACCGGGAGTTGGGCCGCTTGGTGCGCGCCACGTCGGCCCGTACCGCGCTCTGGGGCAACCACGGATACGAAGCGGCGTACGCGATGACGTGGAACGACGGTGACGGGCAGCCCCTGGACGGCGGGCAGTCCTACACCCTGCGCTTCGAGAAGCCGCCGCCGGTGGACGCGTTCTGGTCGATCACGATGTACGACCTGCCGGACTACTACCTGGTCGCCAACCCCATCGACCGCTACTCCATCGGCGACCGTACCCCGGGCCTGAGCCACGACGACGACGGCTCCCTCACGCTCCACCTCAGGCCGCAGCGCCCCACCGACGACAAGACGGCCGCGAACTGGCTGCCCACCCCCGGCGGTCGCTTCCGCCCGGTCCTGCGGATGTACACGCCACGCGCCGCGGTCTTCGACGGGACGTACGAGCTGCCGCCCATCCGCCGGAGTTAGGGAGAGGCGGTCCAGCGGGGGGCGGTACGGGCCCAGGCCGCGCCCCACTGCGCGAGGTTGTGCCGCTCAAGCCTGCGGTGGGCGCAGGCGTACGCGGCGGCGCCCGTGAGCGGGACGGCGATGGCGGCCAGGACGACGTAGCCCATGGTGTGGTCGCGGACCTCCGCCTCGGTGAGGGGCGGGTCCGTGAGCTTCCCTTCGTCGCTGACCCATACGGGGATGGTGTTCCCGGCGGTCAGGGCCGGCTCGACGTCCGCGTCGGCGGTG
Source organism: Streptomyces sp. NPDC054047 (assembly GCF_055585065.1). NCBI lineage: Bacteria > Bacillati > Actinomycetota > Actinomycetes > Kitasatosporales > Streptomycetaceae > Streptomyces > Streptomyces sp. NPDC054047. The sequence continues at coordinate 292,249 of NZ_JBVJKV010000008.1, forward strand.
CGGGTGTGTCCGTGACGGTCGGTGAAACGGACGGGGACCGGGTATCGGGTCTTCTTCGCCTCGATCGAGCCGGGCTCGGGGTGGCGGGGCGCGTCGTGGACGAGGACGGCCGTGGTGCGGTGCCGGGTCTCGGCCTGGTGCCGGGCGGTCTGCTCGGTGTGGCGGCGGGCCGCGTCGCCGACCAGCACGACGGCGGCCGGGGTGGCGGTCACGACGGCCAGGAAGAGGCCGACGGCGATCCACGCCTGTACGAGGTCGGTGCGGCGGCGCAGCGGATTGCGCCGCCAGCGCCACAGCAGGGCCACGGGGCTCTCCTTGGGCGGTGGGGGTGGTGAGGGTACTGAGGGTGCTGAGGGTGGTGGGGTTCAGAGGGGGTGTGCGGCGTCGGTGCTCGCGGCCGTGGAGGGGTGGCCGTGCGCGGCCCGGAGGAGTTTCGCGGCGCCGCGGACCGCCGCGGTGTGCGGGGCGGGAACGGGCTGGACGGGGGCGTGCAGCTGTTCGGCGAGGCCGCGGCTGACTTCGGGGAGCAGGGCGCCGCCACCGGCCAGCAGGGCGCCGCGGCGGAGGGCTTCGAGGGTCCGGGAGCTGCGGTCCTGCCCGAGCATCGCGGTCACCATCGCGACGACGCAGTCGGTGAGGTGGGCGGACGGGGGCGGCGGCGCCGTGGGGGAGGCGCGACGGTCCAGGTCGCTCGTTCCCAGGGCGGTGTGGCGGGCGTCGACCACCGCGCCGTCGGCGAGGAGGGCCACCTCGGTGAGGTGGGCGCCGATGTCCACGACGAGCAGGGGCCGGGCCAGATCGGCGTCCACGGCCGAGGCCACGGCCCGCGCGGTGGGGATGGTCAGCACGGTGCGCGGGCGGAGGACCTCGACGGCGATGCGGGCCTCGGCGCGGTAGGCGACTCCGCCCAGTACGGGCGAGGTCAGGATGAGCAGGGGGCGGCCGAAGCGGGGCAGCCGGTGGCCGAGCAGCCGGTCGAGCATCCGGGCGGTGCCGGAGGTGTCGACGATGGCGCCGCGCCGGATGGGGTAGACGGCGCCACCGCCGTGGAAGGTCACGGTGGGGACGTCGAGAATCATGCGCCGGCCGGACGTCCAGGCACGGGTCCGGGCGCTGCCCAGGTCGAGGGCGATGCCGGAGCACTGCCGGCACCAGGGCCACGAGCGGTGCCGGGCGGGTCCTGGGGGGAGGGGGGACGGGGTCGTGGTCATCGGTCGGCCCCTTGGACCTGCTGGCAGCGGGCGCAGTAGCGGGCCTGGGGCACGATCGTCAGGCGCTCGCGGGCGATGGGCCGCCGGCACAGGTGGCAGGCGCCGTAGTCGCCGCGGTCCATGCGCCGCAGGGCTGCCTCGACGTCGGCGAGGACCATGCGGGCCGACGCGGCGAGCTTGACGCGGACCTCGGTGCGGGCGGCGCTCTGCCGGTCGAGGAGTGCGTCGGCGCGGGGCATCGCCGAGTCGGACAGCTGCTGGAGCTGTTCCCGGCGGAAGAGGCGCTGCTCGTGCAGGTTCTGGCGCAGCGTGACGAGGTCGTCGGCCGACAGGGCGGGTTCGATCGGGGCCGTTTCGGGCAGGGCTGGCTCGATCAGTGCCGGTTCGATCGGGGCCGGTTCGATCAGTGCCGGTTCGGTCGGGGCCGGTTCGATCAGTGCCGGTCCGATCGGGGCCGGTTCGATGATCTGGAGGTTCACCACTTCACCCCTCGGGCAGGGCGGGAGACGGAGGGCGGGCGCGGTCGCGTTCGCGGACGCGCGGTGGTCAGCCGGCTTTGCGCTGACAGGGAACGCAGAACTGCGTGTAGGGCAGGATCTCCAGGCGTTCGACCGGGATGGGCTTGGCACAGCCGGGGCAGGTGCCGTAGCTGCCGTCCCGTACGCGGTCGAGGGCGGCCTCGATCTCTTTGAGGACCCGTTCGAGGGTGTCCTTCTGCGCCGCCATCACCTGCTCCTCCGCCTCCTGCCCGGCCTCGCCGATGGCGCGCAACTGCGTCAGCCGGGAGGCACGTTCGTGTTCCAGACGCCGACGGGCCTCGCGCGCGGGAAGCCGCTCGGGGCGGGCTTCGAGGCGGGCTCCGGGGTGGTCTTCGGGGTGGTCTTCGGGGTGGTCTTCGACCGGGGGAGTACGGGTGTCGAGCGACATGGCGGGGCCTTCTTCCAGCTGGGTCATGCCCTCACCGTCGCCGGTGAGCCGTACGAAACCCATCGGGCGCGATACCCATCTACGGCGGTCCCCGGGCCCCATCGCGCAAATGGGCATTGCGCCCCATCGACGGACAGAAGGGAAAGGGGGCAGGCTGGGCGGTACGCGCGGCCCCGGTGACGACACCGGAGCCCGCAGGACCACAAGCCCGCAAAAGACCACAGGCCCGCGACAGCGCGGGCCCGCAACAGCGCAGGCCCGCAAGAGTGCAGGCAACGCAAGAGCGCGAGTCCGCGAAGATGGAGAAGACAGAAAGGCGTCACCCCGTTGTCCCTGTTCTGGCGGATCTTCGCGCTCAACGCGGTGGTGCTGGGGAGCGCCACCGCCCTGCTGCTGTGGGCGCCGGTGACCGTCTCCGTGCCGGTGGTGCTGACCGAGGCGGTCATCCTCGTGGGCGGCCTCGGCGTCATGCTGGTCGCCAACGCGGCCCTGCTGCGGATCGGCCTGGCCCCGCTGGACCGCCTCACCCGCCTGATGACCACCGTCGACCTGCTGCGCCCCGGGCATCGCCTGCCGGAGCAGGGGCACGGCGAGACCGCCGAGCTGATCCGCACCTTCAACGCCATGCTCGAACGCCTTGAGCAGGAGCGGGCCGCCAGCAGCGCCCGCGTCCTGCTCGCGCAGGAATCCGAACGGCGCCGCATCGCCCAGGAACTCCACGACGAGGTCGGCCAGACCATGACCGCGGTCCTGCTGTCCCTGAAGCGGGCGTCGGACAAGGCGGACGAACCCCTGCGCGGCGAGCTGCAACAGGCGCAGGAGATCACCCGGGGGAGCCTGGACGAAGTACGCCGTCTGGTGCGCAGACTGCGGCCGGGGGTCCTGGACGACCTCGGCCTGATCAGCGCCCTGACCTCTCTGACCACGGAGTTCGCCACGCACGCGGGACTACGGGTGGTACGCCGCTTCGACGCGGACCTGCCCCCACTGGATCAGCAGGCGGAACTGGTCCTCTACCGGGTGGCCCAGGAGGCCCTGACCAACGCGGCCCGCCACGCGGAGGCCGGCCGGGTGGAGGTGAGCCTCTGCCGCACCGACGGCGCGGTGGCGCTGAGCGTCACGGACGACGGCCGCGGGACCGGGGTCGCCCACGAGGGGGCGGGGATCCGCGGGATGCGGGAGCGGGCGCTGTTCATCGGGGCATCGCTGGACGTCACGTCAGACCCACGGTCCGGTACGCGGGTCCGCCTGACGGTTCCCGTACCGACCCCCACGCCGCACACCTCCGGGAAGCAGTAGATGAGTACGACCGACGCACCCCCCACCCGCATCCTCCTCGCCGACGACCACGCGCTGGTGCGCCGCGGGGTGCGACTGATCCTCGACGGTGAATCGGACCTCGAGGTCGTGGCCGAGGCAGGGGACGGCGCGGAGGCCATCGCGCTGGCGCGCACGCACGAGGTCGACCTGGCGGTCCTGGACATCGCGATGCCCCGGATGACGGGCCTGCAGGCCGCGCGCGAACTCGCGGCGCTGAAGCCGGGCGTACGCGTCCTCATGCTGACGATGCACGACAACGAGCAGTACTTCTTCCAGGCGCTGAAGGCGGGCGCCAGCGGATACGTCCTGAAGTCGGTGGCCGACCGCGACCTGGTGGCCGCCTGCCGGGCGGCCATGCGCGACGAGCCGTTCCTCTACCCGGGCGCGGTGACCGCCCTGATCCGCAACTACCTCGACCGGGTCCGCCAGGGCGAGGAGCCACCGGACCAGGTACTGACGGCACGCGAGGAGGAGGTCCTCAAACTCGTGGCCGAGGGCCACTCGTCCAAGGAGATAGCCGAGATGCTCTTCATCAGCATCAAGACGGTCCACCGCCACCGAGCGAACCTGCTCCACAAACTGGGCCTACGCAACCGCCTGGAACTAACCCGCTACGCAATCCGAGCAGGCCTGATCGAACCCTGACCACCGCACGCGCCGACAACCGAGTGGCTGCAGTCGGCAGCGGACGCGAGGGGCCGTGCCGGCATGCCCGCACGGAGCACGACATGAGGCGCTCCCCTGCGGAAGCGGCCACGCACTCGACCGACACAGCGAGCACACCCACACAGGCAGGCCTCCACCCTTCACCACCCCGCAGCCCCTGACCGACGCTCTACGCTGCCGCCCCGCCCTGAAGCCCCGCCCCTGACCGCCTCTCTACGCCGCCCGCCCCGGCCCGACGCCCCCGCCCCGGCCCCCTACTCCGCCGTCCCGCACCGCTACCCCGCAGCCCCTGACCGCCTTTCTACGCTGCCGCCCCGCCCTGAAGTCCCGCCCCTGACCGCCTCTCTACGCCGCCTGCCCCGGCCCGACGCCCCCGACCCGGCCCTCTACTCCGCCGTCCCGCACCGCTACCCCGCAGCCCCTGACCGCCTTTCTACGCGCCGTCCCGCACCGCAGATCGAGACCCTGACCCGCCTCCTACTCCGCCGCCGCGCACCCCAGTCCCCGAGCCTGACCGGCTCTCTACGCCGCCGCCTCGCACCGCAGTCCTCGACTCTTCCCCGTCCCCCTGCGCCGCGCCCCGCACCGCAGTCCCCGAACCCGACCCGGCCCCCGACGGCAGCCCGCACCGCAGTCCCCGACCCTTCCCCGTCCCCCTGCGCCGCGCCCCGCACCGCAGTCCCCGAACCCGACCCGGCCCCCGACGGCGGCCCGCACCGCAGCTCCCGACCCTGACCCGCCCCTCCGACTCCCCTGTCCGACAGACCGCACGGGCTGTCCCCCGACTGCCTCAAGGCCCGGCTGCTACTCCCCAGCCGGGCCTTGAGGCCCCGAACGGCTCCCGACCGGCTCCCCGAAGAGGGCCGGTCACTACCACCGACGAGGAGAGGGGACGGGGCATGGCACGCTCATCGCACACCGTCCCGCGCACCGGCCGGCACGCGATGCCCCGCGCCATCGGCCCCGGCCCAGCAGCGCTACTGGCCGTCCTTCTCGCCCTCCTAGCCACACTGCTGCCCCCGCCTGCACCGGGCAGCACCCGCTCACCCGTATCGCTCGCAACTGCCGTCCCCGCGCCGCTACTTGGCGGACCGCACGCCACACCGGCCGCTCATACGCTTGGCGCGCGCCGCCACGCCACACCGGCCGCAGCGTCCGCTCATACGCTTGGCGCGCGCCGCCACGCCACACCGGCCGCAGCGTCCGCTCATACGCTTGGCGCGCGCCGCCACGCCACACCGGCCACGGCGCCCGCTCCAGCACTAGGCGAGCGCCACGCAGCACCAACCGCGAGCGCCGCGCCCACGTACAGCGCACCGTACGCAGACGCTGCAGAAGCCGCGAGCAACGCGAGCAACTCTGATACCGCGAGCTACGCGGACGCCGCGGACGCCGCTGACGCCGCAGGCAACGCAGACGCCGCGAGCAACGCGAACGCCACAGACGCCGCGAGCAACGCAGGCAACGCGCAGGCCGCAGGCAACGCGCAGGCCACAAGCAACGCGCAGGCCGCAGGCAACGCGCACGCCGCAGACAGCGCGCACGCCGCAGGCAACGCGCACGCCGCCCCCGCAAGCGCCGCACCCCGAAGCCATCGCGAAATCACCAGCGAACGGCCGTCACCGCCGCCCCCTGCCACCCCGGCCGCACGCCGCACGCCCGCCTGCCCGCCCCAGCCCACGTGGCCGCCGCCCTCAGCGGTGTGCCCGCCCGCCTCCGCGGAAGCGGCGAACCCCTCCGGCGCACGCGCACCACCCCCACCTCCCGGCACCTGAACTCTCCATATCCCTTTCCATTGACCGCGGCCACCGCCCTGGCCGGCCGCGGTGTGCCTGTGCCTGCCGGAGGCCTGCCGTGCACCGACCCCTGCGCCCTGCCACGAACCGCCCTCGACGCCCATCCGCAAACCACCCCCGACCCCCCTCCACGAACCGCCCGAGACGCCCCTCCGCCACCCGCCCCCTGCGGCCCTCCGCCAACCGCGCCCCGTACATCAGAGGCCTGCTGGCCCTGGCCGCAGTAGCCCTGTCCCTCTACATCGCGCTCACAACGCCGGTCCACCTGGGGCTCGACCTGCGCGGCGGCACCCAACTCGTCCTGGAGACCCGCCCCACCGCCACCTCTGAGGCGGGCGAGGAGGCCACCGACCGCACCATGGAGGTGCTGCGCGGCCGTATCGACGCGCTGGGCGTCGCCGAACCCACCATCGCCCGCTCCGGCGACAACCGCATCGTCGTGGAGCTGCCCGGCGCGCAGGACCCGAGCAAGGCGGCGGACATGCTCGGCCGCACCGCGGAACTCACCTTCCACCAGGTACTAGGCACGGCAGACACCCCCGCCGACACCCCTGCCGACACCACCGATCAACGCCGGAAGGGCCCCGCCCAACAGGTCCTCCCCGACGAGTCCGGCGAACGCCTACGCCTCCAGGCAGCGTCACTGACGGGCAAGGACGTGGAGAAGGCGGCGGACCGCTTCGACCAGGAGGGCGGAGCCGGCTGGCACGTCACCGTCGACTTCAAGGGCCAGGGCCGAGACGGCTGGGCCCGCCTGACGGGCGAGGCGGCCTGCCACGCACCAGGAGACCCGGCCCGCCGGGTGGCCATCGTCCTGGACGGCAAGATCATCTCTTCGCCCCAGGTGGACCCCTCGGTCCCGTGCCGCTCCGGAATCAGCGGAGGCTCGACACAGATCACCGGCTCCTTCGACGACCGCGAGGCCAAGGACCTGGCCCTGCTCATCAGCGGAGGCGCCCTGCCGGTACCGGTGGAGATCGTCGAACAGCGCACGGTCGGCGCCAGCCTCGGCGCCCAGGCCATCACGGCCAGCGCCTGGGCCGCGGTCATCGGCACCGCGCTGACGTCGCTCTTCATCATCGCCGTCTACCGCCTGATGGGCGCCATCGCCACCGTGGCCCTGGCCGCCTACGGCCTGATCTCCTACGCCGCCCTGGCCGCCATCGGCGCCACCCTCACCCTGCCCGGCCTCGCCGGCTTCGTACTGGCCATCGGCATGGCGGTCGACGCCAACGTCCTCGTCTTCGAACGCGCCCGCGAGGAGTACGCGGCTCGCCACCGCCCCACCCCGCGGTCGTCCCTGACCGCAGGGTTCCGCAGCGCCTTCAGCGCGATCGCGGACTCCAACATCACCACGCTCATCGCCGCCGGCCTGCTGTTCTTCCTCGCATCAGGCCCCGTACGAGGCTTCGGAGTCACCCTGGGCATCGGCGTCCTGGCCTCGATGTTCAGCGCCCTGGTCATCACCCGGGCCCTGGCCGACTACGCCGCGGCCCGCCCCCGCATATACCGCCACCCCCACCTCACGGGCATCGCAGGCATCGGCAGATTCCGCGCCCACCTGACGCACACGAACCCCAACCTGATGCGCCACCCCCGCAGATGGCTGGCAGCCTCGGCAGCGGCCCTCGTCCTGACCGCCTCCGGCATAGCTCTGCGAGGCCTGGACTTCGGCATCGAATTCACCGGCGGCCGAGTAATCGAATACGCCACCAAGACCCCCATCAACCCCGACAAAGCAAGAAAGGCCCTGGCTGACGCAGGCTTCCCCCAGGCAACAGTCCAGACAACAGGAGAAGCCCAACTGACAATCCGCACAACCAACCTGACGAACCCCCAGGCAGCCGCCATCACCAAGACAATCGGCACCCTGACGGACCACGCCCCCCAGAAACTCCGGGACGAGTCGATCGGCCCCAGCCTGGGCAAGGAACTACGCCAGAACGCCCTCATGGCCCTGGCAACAGCCCTAGCCGCCCAACTCGCCTACTTGGCGGCCCGCTTCCGCTGGCTCCTGGGAACAGCGGCGGTCGCGGCCCTGGCCCACGACGTCGTAATCCTCCTAGGGATCTTCGCCTGGCTGGGCAAACCGATTGACGGCATCTTCCTGGCCGCGCTGCTGACGGTGATCGGCTATTCGGTGAACGACTCGGTAGTGGTCTTCGACAGACTGCGCGAACAAACCAAGAAAACCCCCGCCCGCCCCTTCCCCCAAACAGCGAACCAGGCACTCCTGCAAACCCTGCCCCGCACCCTGAATACAGGAATGGGCGCGGCCTTCATCCTCACCGCCCTGGCAACCCTGGGAGGCCCCCCTCTCACAGACTTCGCCCTGGCCCTCCTGATCGGTCTGGCGGTCGGCACCTACTCATCCATGTTCACGGCCACACCGCTGGCCATAGAACTGACCAACCGCACCCAGACTGGGCGCCGAGCACCCTGTTGAGACAGAAGGCCAGCCACGTGTACTGATCGGCCCGGCCCTCCTCGGCAGCGTCGAGGAGGGCCGGACCGATGGGCCACCCCGTTCGGAGGCTCCACAGCGTCTCTCTCCGACGGCTACCCGATACGTCGAGCCGCCAAGTTCAAAGGGACGCAGAGATCGCGTCGCGCACGGCCCCGGGCTCACGGCCGCACGAGCGAAGACTCCCGTAGATACGCGAAGACCCCGGCCTCAGCGTTTCCGCTGGTGACGGGGTCTTTGGGCACCCAATAAAAGGTGCCCCCGGCAGGATTCGAACCTGCGCACACGGCTCCGGAGGGCATGATCCACTAACCCCTTCCTGCTTATCTGACCTGCGGGAAGCTGGCCGCAGGAGCAGCCCGGACGTGGTCTCACTCGCCACTCACTCGCACGGCCCACCTGATCGGGCAGTGGCAGAGTGTGCGCACGCCACCGGCCTTACCCCTTACGTTGAGGTCTGCCGCCGCTCAGTGTTCGCTGCTGGACCCAGCAGTCACCCTGCTTGGTGCACGCGATGCTCCGGAGCAAGCGGCGCCGAGAGGTGTGATCAGTGTGGCGAGCGAGCTACCCGTGGGTGTCAGTCGTTGCTCGTACAGTTGCGCACGGACGGAGAGGTTGCGGGCGAGGGGGTTCTGGTGCCGTCAGCAAAGAGTGCAAGAGGGCGTGGCGAAGCTGACTTCAGCGAGGGGACGCGGCGGTTGCTCGCCCAACGGGCAGCTTTCCGCTGCTCGAACCCGCAATGCGGGGCGCTAACCATTGGCCCCGGCGCTGGCCCCGGCGATATCTCTGACACAGGGACGGCTGCCCATATTTTTGCCGCCGCTTCAAAAGGCCCCCGCGGCACTGGCGGGCTATCCGCCCAAGAGCGAGCTGACATATCCAATGGAATCTGGATGTGTGCAACATGCGGACGGCTGGTCGACGCGAATGCTGGAAAACAATATTCGGTGTCGCTACTCCGAAGCTGGAAAGATCTTCATGAGCAGCGAGTGTGTTTGGAGCAGGGTGGGCAGGTAAAACCTTTTGGTTGGGTTCAGTCCCTTGAGGTGGCCAATCACTATGTTCTGCTGCCAGGGGTAATTCGGCTGTCAAAGCTGAATCTTCTGTTCGGGATGAATAATTCCGGCAAGACGCGCCTTCTCCACTTGTTGAGGTCACTCACCTCTCCGCACCTGCTCATGCATAATCTGCACCAATCAGATCTTTCATGCTCAATTACTTGGTTTGATCCGGCACTCCGCAAGGCGGAGGTGGAGGTTGAGGGGGACAGGCTCCACTATCGCGTCGACGGAAGCAGAGTGCCCTTGCCGCCGCGCCCGTACAGAGTCCTCACGTTCAGCCTAGGTAGCCGATATGAATATTCCCGGTCAGAAGTGTTCAGCTTCCTCGATATAGGCAGGGTTCTTGAAATTGACCCATGGGCAGTACAAACGGTAGTCGAGAATCTCCCGGTGCTGCTTCCGGATGTCGTGTCCGGCGTAACTGTGGAGTACGGTAGCGCAATAATTCACTATCGGCCGGGTTCGTGGGGTGACCGAGACCCGTGGGCTATCTGGTTCTATGTTATCGCCGTATTCGCAGAATTGCAGGCAAGGGTGGAGCCGACGATACTCGTTCTTGATGAACCATTCTTGTATATGCATTTCAGATCGCAGCAAGATGCTTTGGAGTTGTTCGAATCGGCAACCTGGACCTTTCAGGTAATCTTGGCGGAGCATAGCCCTGTAGCTTACGAGAGAAGACTCCACGGCTGGAGCGCGACGGTGCTCGTTCCGGAAAAAATGGGGCGGTCTCGCATTTCACAGGATGACGCAGACCTCGAACGCGTGAGGGGTTAGGTTGGCTGCGGGGCGGCAGGGCTGCATCTCCCGTAGCGTCGCCTTGTGCTGGCCCTCTTCGACCTCGACGACACCCTGATCGACCGCAGCGCGGGCCTGGAGGACTGGGTCCGCGGCTTCGTCCGCTCGCGCTCCTTGCCTCAAAGGGCAGGGTCTGTCATCCGAGAGCGGCTTCGTGAGCGGGCCCATCCAGAAGACTTCATCGACCTGTCGGAAGCCTTCGGTCTCAGCGACGCACCGGGCGACCTCTGGCGTGAGTACGTTGATGGCGTCGCGCGCTCGGTGCGTTGCTTCCCCGGCGCCCGGGAAGGGCTCGAAGCGCTGCGCGGCCAGGGGTGGACCCTCGGCATCGCGACGAATGGGGCGGGCGACATCCAGCGCGCCAAACTCGCCGCGACCGGTCTCGCTCCGCTCTTCGACGGTATCTGTGTCTCGGGAGAGGCGGGGGTGCGGAAGCCGGAGCGTAGCTTCTTCGAGGCTTCGGCGGCCGAGTGTGGAGCCGTGCTCAGCGCTGGCGGATGGATGGTGGGCGACAACCCCGAGACAGACATGGGCGGGGCGACGGCGGCGGGACTGCGGACGGTGTGGGTGGCGAATGGCCGTGAATGGACCGATGGCCCCCGCGAGCCCGACGTCATCGTGCCGGGCATCGTGGAGGCCATCGAGGCACTGCGAGGGCTGACGGTCTAGGCCGGAGCATCGAGCGGGCCCGCGTGCAGCTCCTCCATCACGCGCGCGAGATCCGGCGACGTGTCCTTGAGTCCTGCCCACCGCTCCATGACGGTGGCGGCAGCGTCAGCCAGATCAGAGGGCAGCCCCGCCTCTTCGAGGGCGTGGGCCGCCTCCTTCATCTCTGGGCCCCAACGCCACGACCGAGCAGCGACCTTCGGGAAGTACGCGGTTTCTGCCAGGTAGCTGGTCGTACGGCTCTCCGCGATGTCGAGTAGCTCCGCCTCGACTCCGTAGTCACTGGCGAGGGTGTACGCGACGGCCGCCAGTGCGCGGCTCGCCTTCTGGTAGCTGCTGTACGAGAGCTTGAGCGCGGACGCCTGCCCGATCTCGCCAGACAGGAGACGTGTTTGAACAGCGCTTCCGTCGAAGAGCTGAGCCACCGGGCGCAGCGCGTCGGCTGGCCCGGATAGGTAGAGGCGAGGGCTCTTTGAGTCCGACGGGGGAGACCCGATCACAGAGCCGTCGACGGTGGTCGCCCCGGAGTGCTGCACGATGCCCCTGATGCTGGCCATCGTCGCGGGGGAGACGGCGTTCCCATCGACGTAGATTCCGGCGTACGAGCAAGCCGCTACATTCCGTGCCACAAGTTCGGCGGCGGCCGGCGGGCACAGGCTCAGGATGATGTCGGACCGATCGGCCACCTCGCTCAGGTCGTGTACCGGCGTGAGGCCGTATCGCTCGGCTCGTACCTTGCTGCTCGCACTGCGTCCGTCCGGACACCACAGAACCTCAGCACCGGAGCTCCGGGCCTGAGCGGCGACGGCGGCTCCCATGCTGCCTGGGTGCAGGATGCCGAGCGTCGTCATCTGACAAGCTCCCGGATGTTCTGGCTCTCAGCTGAGGCGTTGGCCGCGAGGGCGTCGATGATGGCGTTGGCGGACTCGGTGGGGCTGAGCTGGTCGGTCCGGAGGGTGAGGGTCCACGGCTCGGTTTCGTGCGCCAACAGATCCTCTTTGGTCTCGTGCCAGACCTTCACCCGAGCCTCTACGTCCTTGTCCCCGCGGTCGATGGAACGCGACTGTGTGGCGTCCAGGGGGCACCAAAGGAGCACGCGAATCCAGTGCAGGGGGAAGGCGGCAACTGCACTAGCTCCCACGACCTGCCCCATGTGCAGAACGGGGATGCGGTCGGCGTCGACCAGGGCCGCGACGCCCTGCCTGTCGATGGCGTACTCAGCGTCATAGCGGGCGTTGCGGTAGAGGATTTCTCCCGCGCGCGACAGCTCTTCGATGTGGTCTGCGGTCGTGAGCCGGTATCCCGTCGTACGCCCAGGACCGGCCTTGAGTCGCTCGAAAAGGGCGAACTCCGGCCGGAGTCGCGTGAGTTCACTGGTGACCGTGTCCTTTCCGGAGCCGGGCGGCCCGTACAGGATCACACCGGACGGCATCACAGCCCACCGCCGCTCAGCACGTCGCGCGCTTCGTCGACGAGGGCGACGGCAGCGCCAAGGCTGTTGTCGACGACGAAGTGAGGGCCCTGCGGACGGAACTTCAGATTGAGCCCTGACGCGTATTCCTCCCACGCCTCCATCTTCCAGGCGTCGCGCGCCGCGCCCCGGAATTCGATGTACTCGCGCATGGATTCGACGTCGCACTCAACCCATATGGTCGCCACCGAAACCCGCTTGGACCGGCAGCGATTCTGGAAACGCTGCATCCAATCGGCCTTACCGAACTCTGCGATGAACGGGGCATCGAGGATTGCCGAGATTCCGCAATCCAAGTTGTCCCATGCCGCTTCCATGAGGCATCGGTATTCGAGCGGCCTGACCTTATCGCGGTACAGATCCGAACTCCGGTCGTGTGCCTCACCGCCCATTGAAACAAGGAGCTGGTCGACCAGCGGGCGTGTCAGCGAGTCCTTGTCGAGGATCGGCCAGCCGGTAAGGCCGCCGAGGAACTTTGCGAACTCCGACTTCCCCGACCCTGCGTACCCCCCGACCAGGATCACGGTCGGCCCATCAGTGCTTGCCCCTGCCGTGTGGCGGCTCCATGCGTTGACCACACGATTGCGCAGAGCCTCGCTGTCCACGTCGTCGGTGCCTTCGCGGATGCTGCTCAGCGCTTTGCGTACTGCGTCCGGTTGGTCGGGGAGCTTTCGCTCAGCGGAAGCGGGCGCCGGTACGGATTCCACAGGGGCATCCTCTCCGGGCAGGGCTTTACGGAAGCCGAGTTGGGCCTCATTGCGACGATAGAGACGGGAGTACGCCCGGCGGTAATGCGGACCGGGATACACCGAACCCTTTTCGTGGCCCCAGATCGTCTGGAAGTTCGCGGCGATGTTGAAGCCGTGCCGCTCCGCAATTTCGCGAAGCTTCTCCCCCGTGTCTTCCAGAGTGAGCCCAATCTCCTCGCGGTGCATCCGCAGGAGATCCGGCTTCCAATCCGGGTGCTTCCGAGCCATCTGCCCCTCCTAGATAGCTAGTAGGAGCCGCGAGTGTAGCGGCCCGACTAGAGCTGTGGAAATTCGTGATAGCGCATGTGTAAGCGGATGTATAAAACCGCTTGGACTTTCTCAGCTAGCGGGACGTGATACCGGTTTTCGCGCCGTGACGGTGAACTTGTGGCACATCGAACGAGGAGGTTCAGATGCCCCACGGCGCGGCTGTTCAGGCCCCACCCCGGCTTGCTGGAAGGTCAGTTCTCTTCCAGCGTCGCGACGCGTTGGCGCAGCTCTCCAACTTCGGTCCGCAGTTTGTCAACTTCCTCGCGCAGCTCGGCCACGGTCCCGACCGGATCGGCGAGTTGTGCGGCGGAGCGGCCGGCATCGGCAGTCAAGAACACGCCCTTGCCCTGGTGACTGACAACGAGCCGGTCGGCCTTCAGGGCATTGATGGCAGCACGGGCCACGGTCACCGTGACCCCGTAGGCCTTCTGGAGATCCCCGTACGAGGGGAGCTGTCCGGTCTCTGCGAACTCGCCATCCGCGATGCGTCGCCGCAGGTCATTGGCCACCTGCTGATAGGCGAACTGCTTGCCGGTCCACTCGACCATCTGCACCCCAAGTCTTGTTCGGTCTCTGCCTCATAGTGCCCGTGCCTCAGAGGTAGAACCAGCGTCCCACGCTGCTTGTTCCGCGAGGGGACTTGACGCACTCTGCCTCACAGTGCACTCTGAGGCAGAGTTGAGAAAGCGGCTTAGCCCGGAAGGGCAGAGCGCCGGATCGACCTGCTTGACCTGCACGAACAGCGTCCGGATGTACGGCCCGGAGCCCGCGCTGTGGAGAACTCAACAGAGTGCCGACCCAGCCGCATGAACAGGTGCGGTCGATGGGTGCGGGTCACCATCCCGACCGCCCATGTCGGGCCGGGTGACTTGCCCGGATCTGCTCTTCGGGGCAGGTCTGGCATCTGTGGCGCTTGCCGCATCTCGAACCTCAACCCTTCCGCTGCGTTCACCGCGGCGGCCGGTTGCCTCCGCTGCTCGTCTCGTACGAGCAGCGCTGAGGGGAGCCGGATTCTCACCGACTTCAACGGCGCGCGGCACCGGTGCTCGAACACCGGTGCCGCTGTTTGGGCCGTTGCCCACTTCTAGGGAGACACGACCCATGAATCACATCGTGACTGTTCAGGACGCTGTTACCGCGTTCGAGCCGTGGATGGAGCCGACGGCCGCTGAGCTGGAGGCCATCGAGGACGAAATGCCGCTCATCACGGCGGAACTCGATTTGCTGGACGCGCAGCTCTCCACCCTGGACCGGCCGGCCACCGCGCTGGACGCCCGCCGTCTGCGCCGCGCCCGCCGCAAGGTCCTCACCGCCCGACGCGAGCTGACGAACCTCGCCGAGGCCGCCTCGCCGGTGGTGGCGTGATGGGGCAGGAGTTCACCGCGCAGATGTCGGTGAGCGGTGGCCGGTGGCGCCTGTACGTGGTGCTGCTGAACACCACCGACCTGTGGCCCGAGCACTCCTTCGACCGTCCCGCTCCGGTGCCGACGTTCACGGAACGCACGGACGCGCTCAGCGTGCTCGACTTCCGGCCGATTGTGGGCGCTGAGTGGGAGTGGACCGAGTACAGCGAGAGCCACGGCGACCCCGCCTCTGCCGTCTGTTTGGTCGCCGCTCTTCGGGTGCGTTCAGAGATGGGGGTGGAGGCGTGAACGCCGTTCAGACGCGTTCAGCAGAGCGTGCGTTGTCGGTCGGTACGTGGTTGATCGTGTGCGGGGCGATGCTCTACTCCATCCTCACGGTCACGCCGCTGATGGCCGCACACACGGCCGACCGGTGGGACTGGACGGCGCCGATCCTGCCGCTCGTGGTGGATGCGGCCGTGGTGATCGTGGTCAAGCTCGATGACGTGCTGGCCCGTCTGGGCGGGCACGGCGGACGCTGGCCGATCGTGCTGCGCTGGATGACCGGCTTGATGACCCTGGCCCTGAACACCGCCGACTCGGCCTTGAAGAAAGACCTGGTCGGAGTAGCCGTCCACGCGGTGGCGCCGCTTCTGTTGATCGTGACCGCGGAGACCAGTCTCGCCTACCGGCACGCCATCGCCACCGCCGTCGCCGCCCTGAAAGCCGAGGCGAAGGAAGAGCGCGAGCGGCGGGAGCAGGCGGACCGCGAGCGGGCCGAACAGGCCCGCCGCGAGGTCCGCGAGGAGCGCGAGCACGCCGCACAAGTGGCGCGTGAACAGCGTGAGCATGAAGCCTTCCTGGCCCGCGAGCAGACCGAGCGGGAAGAGCGCGTGCGCCGCGAGGAACGCGAGGAACGGGAGCGTGCGGCGGCGGCTGAGCGGGAGATCCGTGAACGCCGTGAACGCGAGCGTGAACACCGTGAACAAGAGCGTGTACGGCTTGAACACCAGGCCCGCGAGCGGGCCGAGGCCGAGCAGCGCGAGGCCGCGGAAGCTGCGGCTCGTGAACAGCGTGAACAGCGTGAGCGGTTGGCTCGTGAACGCGATGCGCTGCTGGCGCGGGGCCCTGCGGCGGGCAAGCTGCCGGAACCCGAGGCCCGCCAGATCGTGGCCGCCGCGTTCGGCGCCGAGCTTTCCGTGCGCTCTGCGGCGGAGCTGTGCGGCTGGTCGGTGGGCTGGGTCTCCTCCCGCTACGCCGATCACCGCGACCCCAGCCACACTGGGGCTGAACTCGCCATCGCGAGCCGGTGATGGCCACCCTGCCCGTCTACCGCTGGCGGCTGGCCCCTGACGGCTACGCCACCTACTGGCAACTGCGCGCCCTGGGGCTGCGGCCCGGCGGGCAGGACGTCGCCGCGCAGCTCGAACGGCCCCGGCGCCGCCGCGGCCCGCTGGTCGCCTACCTCTACCGCATCGACCGCGCCAAGCCGGTACGGCCCATGACGCCGGCGCGGTGGGCGTCGCTGGCCAAGGCCAATGCTGCCCGTCGGCTTTGCCCCGAGTGCGGGCGTGATGCCGACTACGTCATCCCGCCCTCACGGGGCATGTGCGGCCTCTGCGTCGCCTCCGAGGAACAGCGCGCTGCCTGAACCTTCCCTCTCTGAGCTGGGAGTTCCCCGCATGGCACAGAAGTCTTCTCCGCGGCATGGCATCGTGACGGCGCTCGTCATCGCCGCCGCTAGCGCGGTGGCCGTCTCCATCGGTGTCCGCCTCGCCTCCTACGGCGTGCCGATCGCCCTGATCACCCCGTGCGTGCTCGCGGTCCTGTCCTCCGCGCTGTGGCTGCTGATCCGCGTGCAGGAGGCCATCGGCGCCACGGTGCACCGCTGCACCGCGCACGGCTGCACCTTCCAAGTCCGCCTGCAGAACGCGGACGCGGCCGAGGAGCGGCGCTGGCAGGAGATCACCGCAGCACACCCCGAGCACCGCGACTGATCAGCTCGTTCCTGATCCATGCGCAGGGCCCGAACGCCACCTTCTGACCAGCGCGTTCGGGCCCTGCTCTCCCCTGAAGGAGTGCACACAGCATGACCGACCTCAGTACTGAACCGGTAGTGGCCCCGGCCGCTCCCGAAGCACCCCCCGACACCCCACCCACCCCCGATCCCAGCCCAGCGGACGCCGCGACGGGCGAGTTGGCGCACACACCGGGCGGCTACCCGGTGCTGCCACTGGCTCTGTCCAGCGCGAACACCACCGCCGGCGTCATCGGCGCCGGTGGCCTGGCCGGTGGCCCTATTGGCGCGGCGGCTGCCGCCGGTGGCGTGGCGCTGCTGGGCACGATCGCCACACTGGCCCGTGCCCGCCGTCTGGCGGCCGAGGAGCGGCGGGCGGCCACACCCGGCCGCACTACCGCCCCCGGCAAGAGCACCGGAGCCGGTGCCCGCAAGCCCGCCTCGCTCGCTGCTTCGCAGGGGCGCGGTTCGCGAGCGGGCGGCGCGAGTGGCAAAGCCTCCCGCACGGGTGGCCCCGCTAGCCGGGGCAAGACCGGCAACGCGCGTACCGGCTCGGCCGGTTCGGGCCGTAGTGGGCTGTCCAAGGCCGGCGGGCGGACCGGCACCGGACGGGGCGGCCTGGGCAAGCACAAGGCCCCTGCGAGCGGCGCCGGTCGTTCGGGCGGCGCCCACAAGGCCCCCAAAGGGCTGGGATCCCGTGCCGGTGCCGGTGCCGGTGGCGGTGGCGGGGCGGGGAAGCTGGCCCAGGCGCGTGCTGCGCGTGCGGCTCATGCCCGGCAGAACCCGACCCGCTCGGCTGCCCGCAACCAGGCGAAGCAGGATCGCCGTGCGGTCGCCGATGCCCGCCGGGATGCCAAGGCTGCTGCCCGGCAGGCCAAGCAGGACCGAGGCCAGGGTCGGGGGCGTGGTCGGCTGGGCCGGGCCGCCGCGAGGGGTGGCCGCAAGGCCGCCTCCGGGGCCCGCGCGCTGATCAACCGGGCGCGCGATCGCCGCGACCGCGCGACTGACGCCAAGCTCGCCGACCAGCGCGCCGACGTCCGCAAGGCACCGGCGCGCAAGAAGGCCCGGTGGGCGTTGTGGCGTTCCGCGGCCCTGATGTTCGGCCGCCGTCTGCTGGCCGGTGTCCTGGGAGGCGCGCTCGGCCTGGTCGGCTGCCTGACCAGCCCGATCGGTCGCAAGTTCTGCATCCCTTGGCTCGTGCATCCCGGCCGCCGCCTGTATCGGCGGATGGTCGATGCGGCCCGCATGGAACGCGCGCTGCGGGATGCGCAGATCCGCAAGACCCGTGGCGAGGAAGAGGCGAAGGCCGACGCCGACGCTGCGGGCGTGGACGCGATCGGGGATCGCGTCGAACGGCCCGCTCAGCTCATCCCGGTGTCCTACCCGACTGTTTCGGAGGTTGTGAACGTGTCTGGTTTCAAGTTCGAAGAGGCCGCCAGCGAGATGCAGAATGCCGCGGCGACGTACGACCCGGACACCAACATGGAGGTCGTCGAGATGATCGACAACCTTCCCGCCGCGCTGGAGTGCATCGCCAAGACCTTCCTGATTCTCGCGGAGCGCTCGGACCAGGAGTTCGCCTTCGACAAGCAGGTCGCCGACGGCTTCGACGACATCTACAAGACCCTGCTCAATGCCGTGGACGCGGCGGTGGAGTTGGGCCCGTTCTTCCGGCAGGTCCACGACGCCGACATCGCCCGCCACGAGGACCCGCGCAACGGGTCCGAGGCCGAGAAGAAGTGGAACGTCTGACCATGACGACACACACCGAGGCCAGTGCGAACAAGAGCACCAAGAAGTCCGATGCCGCGGTGGAGCCGCCCACTGGCCCGGTGTGGGACTGGGCGGCCGGTCACGGACCTGTGACCGGCGCCCTGTCCGCCACCACCGGTGCCTTCGCGGTGGCTACCTGCGGCACCGCCACCGGCATGCCGCCCGGCTGGGCCCTTGCCGTCGGCACCGCCGGTGCACTCGGGCACGCCGCGGCTGGCATCCGGCTGCGCAACGCCGGACGCACCATCGCCGCCCGCGCCGCTTCCTGGCTGATCGGCGGCGGCTGGACGACATGGGCCATGACGCAGGGCCCCCTCACCTGGCAGGCGCTGGGCTCCCTGGCCGCCATCGGGGTCGGCATGGGCGCGGCCACCCGCTCCACCAACCTCTACGAAGAAGCCCGCGAAGAGGAAGCGATCGCGGCCGAGCAGCGCGCCGTGGTGGCGGAGTTGTCCGCCGAACGGCGGGCGATCGCCGAGGAGTGGGCGGCCCGCATCGAGCGGGTCTGCGGGCTGCGCATCCGCATCCTGGCCATCGAGAAGTGGGAGGCGGGGACCGGGTTCACCATCGACGCGGAGCTGCCCGGCGGCGCCGTCTACGACGCGATCGCCAAGAAGTCCGCAGCACTGTCCTCCGACGCGCGGCTGCCGCACGGCTGCACCGTCACCGCCGGGCCCGGCGTCCACCAGGGCCGCACCCTCATCGACGTCGGCACCGTCAACGTCCTGATGAAGGAATCCACCTACCCCACCGGGTACGGGCCGCTGTCCATCCACACCGGCATCCCGTGGGGCTACCGCTCCAACGCCGAGGAGATCCTGACCTACCTGCGCGAGCAGTGCGCGCTGGTGGTCGGCCCCACCGGATCGGGCAAGACCAACATGGTCCACGTCATCCTGGCCGGGTTCGCCCGCGCCACCGACGTGCTCACCTGGGTGATCGACCTGAACGCCGGATCGGCTGGCCTGCCCTGGGTGCTGCCCGCCCTCGAATCCAGCGGCTCGGGGCGTCCCGTGCGGCCGGGCATCGACTGGCTCGCCTCCACCCACCAGGAAGCCCTGACGATGCTGGACACTGCACTCGCGGTGGCCCGGCACCGCAAGGTCGCCTACCAGGAGCTGCTCGCGCGGGAGAACACCGACCTGCTGCCCATCAGCGCGGGCATCCCGCAGATCGAGCTGGTCATCGACGAAGGCGCGGAAATCCTGGTCAGTAGCGACCGGCAGATGCGCAAGCTCGCGGAGAAGATCCTCGAAGTGATCCGGATCTCCCGCGCGATGGGCGTGCGCACCGTCCTCACCGCCCTGGGCGCCACCGGCTCCGTGCTCGGCAACCTGATGATCCGCCGGGAAGCCAAGGTGCGCGCCGCCCTCACCGGCGGCGAGACCGAGGGCATGGACCTGTCCAAGATGTTCCCCGGCTCCCGCGGCCTGCGACCCGAACAGGCCCCCTACAAGGGCTCCGGGTTCATGGCCACCCCAGAATCCCCGGTCGGGCTGTTCAAGGTGTGGCGGGTCCTTCCCCAGCAGATCCGCGAGATCGTCACCGCCACCTCGGAACGGCACCCGCGGTTGGATGCCGTGTCCGCCAAGGCGGCCGGGCAGGCGTATGCGCGGCGCTGGGACGCCGACCGCATCGCCTGGATGCGCTCACCCGACGCCGCTCCTGTCTCCAGCGGGCAGGGCCCGGCGGCGGCCGGGGGCGATTCTGCGGGCGCGCAGCGCGGGCTGAACCTGTCCGCACTGCGCGAGCAGCCGAACCAGAGCGCCGGGGCCGCGCCGAGTGCGGAAGACGAACTCGCCGCCCGCTTCCGGAAACAGATCGACGCGCAGTTCGGCACCACCGAAGAACCCCGCCCCCAGCGACGCGAGCCGCGCCCGGAGCGGCCGGGGCTGAACCTGTCCGCCTTCCGCAACACCGAGGGCGAGCAGCCCGCCCCCGATTCCAGGGAGAGCGGGAGCGGGGGCGAGAGCGGTCCGGAGTGGCTCGGGGAGGCGATCGACGCGATCGAGTCGGCCGGCGCGATGGGCATGAAGCCCTCCGCCGTCGCCGACCTGGTCGGCCGCAGCCGCCAAGCCGTCCGCGACGCGCTCAAGGCCGCGGCCGAGCGGGGCGAGTTGGTCTACCGGGACAACGGGCCGCACTCGGTCTACGTCCATCCCGATCACGCCTGAGCCCCTCACAGAGCGCTACTGGCTAGTGGCTACAGCCAACTTGCCACTAGCCAGTAGAACACCCCTCTACTGCCCACCAGCGGCCCCCACGAGGGGTTTTGGCACTAGCCAGTAGCCAGTAGGCACTAGCCACTACGACCACACACCGTCACCGCCGGGCGCCCGCACGGAACGCTTCTGTGCGGGCGCCCGGTCGTCCCGGCCCCCCGGAAGGGAGCACCACATGCACCGCACCGAACCGCCCGGGATCCTCGCCCCGCACATCCCCGCCGACGCCTACCGCCGCGCCGAGGCAACCGGCCACCCGGTCGTCATCGTCGTCCAGACCACCACCCAGCACCACGGCATCCCGTGGCGGAAGGTCGCCGTTCCCCTCGCCATTGCGGGGGCCGCGGCCCTGGGCTGCTGGGGACTGATCGCCGCCCTCCTCGCCCTGGTCGACTACGGCACCCACGTGGCGACCACCGTCGCCGGTGCGGCCGGACCCATCGGCGTCGGCGGCATCACCCTCAAACTCGCTCGCCACAAGGGCCAGTAGCTACGCCAAGGGCGGCTCCTCCCTCTCGCCAAAGAAGCGGGGCCGCCCTTGTCCACCCGATCCCTACAGACCTGTGGAGGACTCCAGCATGACGCAACCCACCGACATCCGGCGAGACGGCCACCGGCCGTTACTGCTGGACCTGTTCTCCTGCGCCGGCGGCGCCGCCACCGGCTACGCCCGCGCTGGCTTCCGCGTGCGCGGCTGCGACATCGCCGACCGGCCCAACTACCCCTTCCCCTACCACCGGGGCGATGCCCTGGAATACCTCGCGCACCTCATCGCCTCGGGCGAGATCGAGCGGTACGCGTTCGTGCACGCTTCCTGCCCGTGCCAGGCGGGGTGCGCTCTGACCGTGGGCACCAACCAGTCGCAGGGCTGGGGCGGCACGCATGCCGATCTGGTGGCGCCCACCCGTGAGCTGCTGGAGCGCACGGGTCTGCCGTACGTGATCGAGCAGCCCAACGGGCGCGCGGAGATCCGCAAAGATCTCACGCTGTGCGGGGAGATGTTCGGGCTCGGGGTGATCCGTCACCGCAACTTCGAGTTGGGCGGCTGGAGCATCGAGCAGCCAGCGCACGTCCCCCACCGGGGCCGCGTGCGTGGCTACCGGCACGGTCGCTTCTACGACGGTCCGTATGTGGCCGCCTACGGCAACGGCGGGGGCAAGCCGTCCGTCCCGGAGCTTCAGGCCGCGATGGGCATCGACTGGACCGACGTCCGCGAGGAACTGACCGAGGCCATCCCGCCCGCCTACACCCAGCACATCGGCCGCGCATTCCTCACCACCCTCATGGTGGGGGTGGCGGCGTGAATGAGCACCTGAGGACCGCGCTCGATCTCGTCGCATTCGGCCTCCCGGCGCTGCCGCTGCGGGCCGGAAAGGTCCCGTTCGGCAACTGCCGCCGCTGCACCGGCAACGTGTGCGGCGGCCGGCCGAACATGAAGGTCCCCGGTCAGTGCGTCTGTCCCGGCCCCTGCCACGCATGGGCCGCCGCGACCACCGACCCGGACGTCATCGCCTCCGGGGTCTGGCGGCGCGCGTGGGGGGTGGCTGCCGCGGTCGCCTACCACCCCGGCGGCGCCGGGCTCACCGTGGTCGACCTCGACGACGCCGACGCTGTGACGTGGGCGCGCGAGACCCTGCCCGCCACCCAGATCGTGGCCACGACGCGCGGCGAGCACTGGCTCTACCTCGGGCGGATGCCGTCCGCCAACGGTGTCCGCCCCGGCGTGGACATCAAATCCACCATGGCCTACGCCCGCTGGCTCGGCTTCGGCACCGGCACCATGACCGCACTGCCGGACACGGTCCGCGCGCTGGCCATGAAGGAACCCCCCGCGGTCCGGACAGTGCCGCAGGCCGTCACCGCGGCCGCACCGACCGGCGGCGGGCAGTGCCGGCACCGCACGCCCGCCTTCCTGGAGCGCGGTATCGCGATGGCCGAGCAGCGCATCACCGACACCACCAGCGGCGTGCATACCACCGTCTACACCACGTTTCTCGCCGTGCTCTCTACGCACGGCCGGTGCGGCTGCCTCACCGAGGACCACATCGCGCGCTTGTTCACCGCCGCGCAGACCAAGGGCGAGACGTCGCGTCACTGCACCGACGCGTGGACCAACGCGCGCACTCAATTGGGGCTTTGAGCATGGAAGACGACGACAAGAACCCGGCCCGGAAGGTCATCGCGGACTACGCGCAAGAGCGCTTCCGCTACTTCCGCACCGCAGACGGCACCGTCTACGCCCAGCGCAAGGGCCACCCCGTGGCCCGCCCGATCCGCTCCCAGGGCACCACGGGAAGCCACCGCCAAGAACTCATGGTCGGCCTGTTCAAGGACGGGATCGGCATGTTCAACGGCACCGCTTTGAAGGAGGCACTCGACTTGATCGAAGCACTCGCCCTCACCGAGCAGGTCCAGCCCGTCAACATCCGCGTCGCCCCCGGCTTCGACGGGGCCACCTGGCTGGACCTGGGCCGCAACGACGGTCAGTCCGTCCGCATCCACCCCACCGGCTGGGACATCGCCGTCCCCGACCCGCAAGAGGTCTGCTGGCGCCGCACCCAGCTCACCGGTGAACTCCCCCTCCCGGCCAAGGACACCAACGGCAAGGGCATCGACCTGCTGTTCAGGCTGTGCAACTTCGCCAACGCCGACACCGAATCCCTGACCATGGCCTGGCTCATCGGCTGCCTTGAACCCTCCGTGCCCGTCCCCGCCCCCTTCCTCACCGGCCCCCAGGGCGCGGGCAAGTCCACCGCCGGCCGGATGCTCATCCGCATCATCGAAGGCATGAGCAGTGACCTGCGCCGGGCACCGAAGGACGAGGACAACCTGATCGCCGCGGTCGCCGCGGGCTGGATCACTGCGCTGGACAACCTCTCCCACATGGCCCCGGACCTCTCCGACGCCATGTGCTGCATCGTCACCGGAGCCGAGTCCGTCAAGCGCGCCCTGTTCACCGACGGAGACGTCTTCCGCGCCCGCTACCGCCGCCCCCTCCTCTTGACCGGCATCGACGTCGGCGTCATCCGCCCCGACCTCGCCGAACGCCTCCTGCCGCTGCGCCTGGAACGGCCGAAGGTGCGGCGCACCGAGGCGGAACTGTGGGCGGAGTACGCGGAAGTCCTGCCCGTCATTCTCGGCTCCCTGCTCGACCTGACCGTCAAAGTCCGCGCCGCCGCCGCGGAGACGCCGACGGATCTGCGCATGGCGGACTTCGCCCACCTGTGCGCGCAACTCGACAAGGCGACCGGGCTCGGAGCGCTTCAGGCCTACCGGGCCGGGCTGGACGACCTGAACGACGACGTCATCGAGGGCGACCTGCTCGCGCAGACCGTGCTCCAATACGCGGCCGGCATGCCCGCCGGGGCACAGGAGCGGATGACGTCCGCGGAGTGGCTGAACCTCCTCACGCGGCTCTACAGCGGCGAGGACTGCCGACCGCTCCCGAAGGGGTGGCCCACCACCGGCAAGGTGCTCTCCGACCGCCTCAAGCGCCTTCAGCCCACCCTCGCCGCCCGCGGCCTGGTCGTCGACTGGGGACGCACCCGCGAGGCCCGCTACATCGAACTCACCGATCCCGAGCCCGCATCCGGACCGCAGCCGGAGCAGGAAGCGGCGTTCTGACCACCAGGTCACCGCACAACAGCAAGAGGAGCACCCGTCGCGACGCGCGAGGGTGCTCCTCTTACTGTTCGGTGCGCAGCACCGCCCGAAGGACGTGCCGCGCAGCGGCTCCTTCTTCACGTCCTGAGGCGCGCACAACAACAGACACCACCCCCCTCTTTCCTAAGTAGGGAACCGCTGCGTCACCTGCGTCACCCACGCCGGGAAACGGCTCCTGACCAGCCAAGAAGGGGGTGACGCAGAGCCCGACCGTCTGCGTCATCGTGCGTCACCTGCGTCACCCACCAGTGACGCAGGTGACGCGGCGGTGACGCACCCCAACCGTGCTCCGTCACCGATAACCGCAGGTCAGAAGCTTGAATGACACAGGTGACGCGGTGACGCAGAAATCCGAGCCTCGGACAGACGCGACGCCTGCCACCGAGGTCGGTGACCCCTCGTTCGCCCAACCTTCCTTCGCGGCACACCCCATGTGGTCGCGCCCACCGCACATCCAAGGAGGAGTCGTGGCCAAGTCCCGCGACGAAATGCTGACGATTCCCGAGGTCATCGCAGAAATCGGCGTCCCGCGAGCGACCTTCTACCGCTGGCGACAGCTCAGGAAGGGGCCCAAGGCCATCAAGCTCCCCAACGGCTCCGTACGCATCCGTCGCTCCGAACTGGAGCGCTGGATCGAGGCGCTGGGAGAGGCTGCATGACCCACCGGAACACCTCGAAGGGCGCCCGCGGGAGCGGGCGCCCGCCCGCGGCCGAGGAACCGAATCTGTCGACGGACGTGCGGGTATGGAAGGTCAACCAAGTACGTAGCAAGAAGGCTCCGTACCAACTTCGTTGGCTCGTGGCAGGGAAGGTCAAAACGGCGAGCTTCCCCACGGTCACCCTCGCCGAGCACCGTCGCTCCGAGCTGTGGAAGGCGATGGTCAAGGGCGAGGCATTCGACGTCGAGACTGGGCTTCCGGAGTCTGAGCTCAGGGCGGCTGCCGCACGAGCGGACACCAGACCCGACCCTTCGTGGTGGGACTTCAGTCGCGAGTACATGGCCAGCCGCTGGCGCACCTCCGCGGCTAAGACCCGAGAAGGGGTGGCGGACAGCCTCGCCACGGTCGCGCTCGCCATGATGGGCGACGGGAAGAAGCCGCCGACACTCGAAGAGATCCGCCTCGCGATGCGATGGGCCGTTGTGCCGGCACACCGGGGCGAAGAACCTCCCAGAGATCTCGCGGTCGCGTGCGCGTGGCTTGAGCAACGCTCGCTGCCGTTGTCGGCCCTGACTGACCCCAAGATGGTCCGCGACGTCCAGTACCGGCTCTCGTTCAAGTTGGACGACACTCCGGCGGCGGGGGAGACGTACAAGCGGCGCCGTCGCGGCTTCAACACCGCCATGGAGTACGCGATCGAAAACGGGTACCTGGACACCAACCCGCTCGCGGGCGTGAAGCGCTCGGGGTCCGCCCGTGGCGACGTCGTGGACCCCAGAGTTCTGGTGAACGCGGTTCAGGGAATCCAGCTCCTGGCTGCTGTCTCGTACGTAGGGTCCGTGCACCGCAATCGTGGCCGTCGACTAGTCGCTTTTTTCGGCTGCCAGCTCTACGCCGCAATGAGGCCGGCGGAAGCTGTCGGGCTGCGCGAGAAGGACTGCTACCTGCCCGAGACGGGTTGGGGGACCCTCACCCTCCGGGAAACCCGCCCGGTGTCCGGCAAGAAGTGGACCGATTCGGGGCAGCGCCACGACAAGCGGGGGCTCAAGTCGCGTGAGGTCAAGGCCGACCGGCCTGTTCCCATACCGCCGCTGCTGGTCGCGATGCTCCGGGAGCACATCAAGGAGTTCGGTACGGCCAAGGACGGCAGGCTCTTCGCCAACGAGCGCGGTGGCGTTCTTGGGACCTCTAGTTACTGGAGGGTGTGGCAGGAAGCAAGACCCATCGCGCTCCCACCGGACAAGACGGATTCCCCGCTCGCGCACCGGCCCTACGACCTTCGGCATACCTGCATCACGAACTGGTTGAACGCTGGGGTCCCGGTGGCCGAAGTAGCCCGCCGTGCGGGCAACTCCCCGGAGGTCATCCACCGCCGCTACGAGGGTTGCATTGATGGTCATGAGGAAGTCAATAACGCGAAAATCGAACGCGCTATGGGGTGGATAGACTGAAGTGAATCAAGCGGAGAGTGGCGGCTTGTCAGGGGTATCCCTATAGTCGGCCGCCGCTCTCCTCCTGTCTGTCATGCAGCGATCGTTCGCTGGGACCATAGATAATTCAGGTGTTCTTTTTCGCGGTCGTATAGCCATTTTGGGATAGGTGGTGCGCTGGCTGTAGTCACGCGGTATTCGCCGTATACCGCAAGAATTGTGCCGAGCTTATCCCTTCTCAGCTCTTCCTCGGATAATGCGGCCAGCGCATCGAGGCGAATATATAGACGCTCACTTTTTTCCTCGGCTGATTTCCATGACCGAACCTCGCTGAACTGAGTTAGTGCCGCACCTGACGCGAGGGCCGCTACGAGTACGCGAGCCAAGATGAGGCTGCGATCTCCGGAGGCGAGAGGGATTGCCACGAGAATGAGGACGAACGTCATTCCGGCGAATGCCCAGAGAATCCGTGCATAGTATGCCGCAGTTTTCCGATACTGGTGCATATTCCAAAACGCGTTCTCTTGCAGATGATCGCACAGTCTTCGCATGCCGGTAGGTGAGCTGCTTGCGAAGTAGTCCGCTGCTGCTGGTTCTGCGGTCTGCTGAGCAGAGGCGGAACTGGCACGGCTAAGCCATCTATTCAGTTCAAGGCGTTCATCGGTGCTCCCTAACGCATTTAGTGAGAGCCCGTGTGTTCTTCCTTCTTCGCCGTTACTGTGAAAATCCCCTGCGTTGTCTCTGAATACCCAAGAGCAGACTTGAACTACGAGTGCCAGCAGGGCTGGAATATACGTGTAGGGATTCGATATAAAGATTGACGCTGTACTCAAAAGGAAAGTGGCGATGGGCAGTCTGCGGCCCCATTTGTACCAGTATCCCGCCTTTTCTAGCTGGCTATCTGCTAGGCCGATCACCTTAAGTGATGACAGTTGAGAAGTGGTCACCGAATAGCCTCCCCCATAGTTCGGTAGACTTCTGAGTGTCGCCAGACTTTTCGCTAAAATACGCTTCTTTGGCGATCCTCTTGGATTCTAGTAAGGTCAACACCTTCGGTGAATTCGTATCGATTGAACGCTCGATAGAAGTAAGCATCTCGATGACTGCGAGCGGGAATTCTGGAATGTCATCCGTGAATGTCTTGTAGGCAATAAGCTCGATATCGTGGGACGAAACTGGTTGGCCGTGAGTTTTGCTCCACCACTTGCACAGCCGAATCAACTTCTTGAAGTCGTCGCCGAGGTGCTCAGTGGCTTCTCTGACTCTTCTAGATTGCTCTTCGGGGGCGTATGCTTCCCATCCGTCTTGATTTGGAGTGGGGATCCGGTATACGTCGTCATCTACGCTATTAGTTCCGGAGTGAATTGCAGCTAGGACATCGACTGTGACGTCACCTGCGGCAAGAATGCGAACGGCATTTTCGGATACCTCCACGTGTGACTCTGTCTCTCGCAGAATATTTGCGACAGAAGTTACGAGCGTTGTGGCGTCTGCCCGTGCAAGTTGATTTTCTGATTCAATGACGGCCACGATGTCAACGTCCGAGAATCTACGGATAGCTGTAGACCTCGTCATGGATCCCGTAATGAGGCACTCTCGCACCTCAGGTCGTTGCTCGATCTTTTGCGAAAGGCGTCGCCCCTGTTCAAGAGCAGTCGCCTTTTCGCCGTCTGACAATGTGATGTATTGAAGGAAGTCGTCAAACAAATCTGCGATTGAGTGCGTCATTTTGAGAGGAGCATTCGAGTCCCGTGGGAAGCCTTTGTGCTGATAGAGCCACAGTGTGCCGCATGTCGGCGCGTGCCACAGTCGCTACGTCCGGGTCATGGTGATTCTGCTGACGTGGCTCGCGTCGAAGCCGGGGTTCGAGGCAGGCGTCCGGGTGCTCGGTGACGTCAGGATCTCACTCGCCACTCACTCGCGATCAGTGACAGACAACGACAAAGAGCCGGACTCAGTGGGACTGAGTCCGGCTCTTTGTGCGTGGCACTCGTGCAGGTCAGCGACTTGATCGTGCTGGTTGCTGCGAAGTGCCCCCGGCAGGATTCGAACCTGCGCACACGGCTCCGGAGGCCGTTGCTCTATCCCCTGAGCTACGGGGGCGTGTCAGCGCGGCTTGCGCGGCGACGTGTAGAACCCTACCAGCTCCTAACGGCTCCCCATGAACAGGTATTTCCGCACTCCGGGGCCGTGGGGGCGGACGCATCCGCACCCTGCGTCCCAGGCGTCACCCTTGGTTCCGCGGCCGGCTCCCCCGCACGGGGCGGAAGTGGGGAAAACCCGGACGCGGCGGCGGGCGCGGACCTACTCTCGAGTTGTGTCAGGCGTGTCCGGCCGCGTGCTTGTTGTGGACGACAACAAGGTCATCCGGCAACTGATCAGGGTCAACCTCGAGCTGGAGGGCTTCGAGGTCGTGACCGCGGCCGATGGTGCCGAGTGCCTGGATGTGGTGAACCAGGTCAGGCCCGATGTCGTCACGCTCGACGTGGTGATGCCCCGTCTCGACGGGCTGCGTACCGCCGCTCGGCTGCGCTCCGATCCGCGGACCCGGCATCTGCCCATCGTCATTGTCAGCGCCTGCACCCAGTACGAGGTGGAGAGCGGGCTCGAGGTCGGGGTGGACGCCTTCCTTGCCAAGCCCTTTGAACCTGCCGAACTGCTCGGGATCGTACGGCAGTTGATGGAGCATGGCAGTGGTGGAGGTGGGCGTGGTGGTGCCGTCGGCAGCGAATGGGGGGCCGCCGGTGAGGCCGAGCGCGCAGGCCGCCCCGGCGGCTGACCCGCCCCCCTGCCCGTAGCCGCGCCCCGCGGCTGACACGGCTCCTCCCTTGATCCAGTCCCCGCCCGCAGCCGCCAACGCCGGGAGCCGAAGCCCCCGGCCTCCGCAGCCCCCCTACTGGGAGCTTCAACTCTCACCCGGGCCCCTCCGCACCCGCTGCCGCCGGGCCCGCAGACCCCGGCCACGAGCGGCAGACCCCCCACCCGAGCCCCCCGCAGCCGCCCCACCGTGGAGCCTCGCACCCCCGCCGGGCGGGATCCCTCCCCGAAGCCGCCCCCCCGCCAGCTCCACCCCCAGGCACCACAGCCAGCCAGGACCGCCGGCCGCCTCCCCCCCCCCCCCCCGGGCGCCTCCCCCGTCCACATCCCGGACCATCCGGGAAACCGGGTCGCGTCCCCACCCCCCTCCTCCCATACGCTTGACCCGTGACCCCCGTCGAGCTCTCCCGCACCGTGCTGCGCGCCATGCGCCGCGCCGTTGACGACGGCGAGCTCAGCGGCCTTGGTGATCTTGACGACTCCGGTGACCCCGGCCCCGGTGACTCCGGCCCCGGTGACCCCAGCCCCGGAGACTCCGGCCCCGGCGCCCCCGCCCCCAGCGGCTCCGCCGACCCGCGCACGACCCCGCGTGTCGTCATCGAGCGGCCCCGACCCGGTGGCTGCGGGGATTACGCCACCAACGTCGCCCTGCAGGTCGCCCGCGCCGCCGGGCGGTCGCCCCGGGAAGTTGCCGAAGTGCTGTCCCCGCGGCTCGTCGCCGAGCCCGGTATCGCCGCCATCGACATCACCGGGCCCGGCTTCCTCAACATCACCCTCGACCGGGGTGGCGACGGCAGCGGCGGCCCGGGAAGCACCGCCGCCCTCGGAGGGGCCGCCCTCGTGCGGGACGTACTCGACCGCGGTGCCTCCTACGGTCACCTCCCCCCCGGCTCCGGCGGAGCCCACCAGCTCCACTTCCCCCGCGAAATCCGCGCCGCCGTCATCGCCGACTCCCTTCGCCGCGTCCTTCTCTCCCAGGGCGCTCTCGTACGGGTCACCTGCGACGAGGCCCCCGACGCCGGCTGGGGCGCCCTCGGCGTACGCGTCGACGCCCACGGGAAGCCCCCCGCCGAGATCCACACCCTCCGCCCCGTCCCCGCCCCGCAGGACCCCACCCCCCTCGGCCGCGACGCCGCCCGCTGGGCCCTCCTGCATCCCGCCGCCCGCGACCGGCCCCGCATCGGCGACGAGCACCTCGTCCAGCGCGAGGCCAACCCCCTCTTCCGCGTGCGGTACGCCCACTCCCGCACCCGTGCCCTCACCCGCGGCGCCGCCGCCCTCGGTTTCCACGGCGCCCCCGGCGACCTGGGTGACATAGCCGGGCCGGAAGCGCGGGACCTCCTCGACGCCCTGGCCGATCACCCCCGCGTCCTGGCCGCGGCCGCCCGGCACCGCGCTCCCGATCGTCTCGCCCGGCATCTCGTCGGCACGGCCGATGCCTTCCTCGCCTTTCAGCCCGCCGTACTGCCGCTTGGTGACGAGAAACCCTTGGCCGCCCACCGCGCCCGGCTCGCGCTCGCCGAAGCCGCCGGGACGGTGCTCGCAGGCGGCCTGTCCCTGCTCGGCATCAGTGCCCCCGAGTACTTGTGACACGTGAAGACAGACGTGAATGAAGTGAGAGAGACGAACGCGACATGAGCCGTTCCGCACACCCCGCCGGGCCCCGCCACGCCGACGTAGTGCCCGAAGGGCACTACACCGCCCCGGCCGCCGACCTGAACTCCCTGGACCCGAAGGTCTGGTCGCAGACCGTCGCGCGCAACGCCGACGGTGTCGTCACCGTCGGCGGCATGGAGGTGACCCGGCTCGCCGAGGAGTTCGGCACCCCCGCCTACTTCCTCGACGAGGCCGACTTCCGCGCCCGCTGCCACGCCTGGCGCGGCGCCTTCGGCTCCGACGCCGACGTCTTCTACGCCGGGAAGGCCTTCCTCTCGCGCGCCGTCGTCCGGTGGCTGCACGAGGAGGGGCTCAATCTCGACGTGTGCAGCGGCGGCGAGCTCGCCACCGCCCTCGCCGCCGGGATGCCCGCCGACCGCATCGCCTTCCACGGCAACAACAAGACCGAGGAAGAGATCGAGCGGTCCATCGAGGCCGGTGTGGGCCGCATCGTGCTCGACTCCTTCCAGGAGATCGCGCGCGTCGCCCACATCGCCGACCGGCTCGGCGTCCGTCAGCGCGTGCAGATCCGCGTGACCGTCGGCGTCGAGGCCCACACCCACGAGTTCATCGCCACCGCCCACGAGGACCAGAAGTTCGGCATCGCCCTCGCCGGGGGACAGGCCGCCGAGGCCGTGCGCAGGGCCCTTCAGCTCGACGGGCTCGAACTCATCGGCGTGCACTCGCACATCGGCTCGCAGATCTTCGACATGGCCGGTTTCGAGGTCTCCGCCCGGCGCGTGGTGCAGCTGCTCGCCGAGGTCCGTGACGAGCACGGCGTCGAGCTTCCCGAGATCGACCTCGGCGGCGGTCTCGGCATCGCCTACACCTCCGAGGACGACCCGCGCGAGCCGCACGAGATCGCCAAGGCGCTCGGCGAGATCGTGACGCGGGAGTGCGAGGCCGCCAATCTGCGCACCCCTCGGATCTCCGTCGAGCCGGGGCGCGCCATCGTCGGGCCCACCGCCTTCACCCTCTACGAGGTCGGCACCGTCAAGCCCCTCGAAGGACTGCGTACGTACGTCTCCGTCGACGGCGGCATGTCCGACAACATCCGTACCGCGCTCTACGACGCCGAGTACAGCGTCGCGCTCGTCTCGCGCGAGTCCGATGCCGAGCCCATGCTCGTCCGTGTCGTCGGCAAGCACTGCGAGAGCGGCGACATCGTGGTGAAGGACGCGTTCCTTCCGGCCGACCTCGCGCCCGGAGACCTGATCGCCGTGCCCGCGACCGGTGCTTACTGCCGGTCCATGGCGAGCAACTACAACCACGCCCTTCGTCCGCCGGTGGTCGCCGTGCGGGACGGTGGGGCGCGGGTCATCGTCCGGCGCGAGACGGAGGAAGATCTCCTGCGACTCGATGTCGGCTGAGGAAATACCTGCCGAAGAACGACGTCTGGCAGAGTATCGGCCAGTGAAATAGATGTCTCACGATCCGGACAGTGGATAGAAACTGCGATCCGGTGGGCGAGACTGGTCCCACTGTAGATGTATGAGAAGTGAGGTCGGATGATGCGTACGCGTCCGCTGAAGGTGGCGCTGCTGGGCTGTGGGGTTGTCGGCTCAGAGGTGGCGCGCATCATGACGACGCATGCCGACGACCTCACGGCCAGGATCGGCGCCCCGGTGGAGCTCGCCGGGGTCGCCGTCCGCCGTCCGTCGAGGGTGCGTGAGGGAATCGATCCCTCACTGGTCACCACGGACGCGACCGCGCTGGTCAAACGCGGTGACATTGATGTCGTCGTCGAGGTCATCGGGGGCATCGAGCCCGCCCGCACCCTCATCACCACCGCGTTCGAGCACGGCGCCTCGGTCGTCTCCGCGAACAAGGCGCTCATCGCCCAGGACGGCGCCGCGCTGCACGCCGCCGCTCTCGAGCACGGCCGGGACCTCTACTACGAGGCCGCCGTCGCCGGTGCGATCCCGCTGATCCGGCCGCTGCGCGAGTCCCTCGTCGGTGACAAGGTCAACCGCGTCCTCGGCATCGTGAACGGCACGACCAACTTCATCCTCGACGCCATGGACACCACCGGTGCCGGGTATCAGGAAGCGCTCGACGAGGCCACCGCGCTCGGGTACGCCGAAGCGGACCCGACCGCCGACGTCGAAGGCTTCGACGCCGCCGCCAAGGCCGCGATCCTGGCCGGCATCGCCTTCCACACGCGCGTGCGTCTCGACGACGTCTACCGCGAGGGCATGACCGAGGTGACCGCCGCCGACTTCGCGTCGGCGAAGCGCATGGGCTGCACCATCAAGCTCCTCGCCATCTGTGAGCGCGCCGCCCACGGCGGGTCGGTGACCGCGCGCGTGCACCCCGCGATGATTCCGCTCAGCCATCCGCTGGCGTCGGTCCGCGAGGCGTACAACGCCGTGTTCGTCGAGGCCGAGGCCGCCGGCCAGCTCATGTTCTACGGTCCCGGCGCGGGCGGTGCCCCCACCGCGTCGGCCGTGCTCGGCGACCTCGTCGCCGTCTGCCGGAACAAGCTCGGCGAAGCCACCGGGCCCGGCGAATCCGCGTACACCCAGCTGCCCGTGAGCTCCATGGGCGAGGTCGTCACGCGCTACCACATCAGCCTCGACGTAGCCGACAAGCCGGGTGTCCTCGCCCAGGTCGCGACGGTCTTCGCCGAGCACGGCGTATCGATCGATACGGTCCGTCAGACGGGCAAGGACGGCGAGGCCTCCCTCGTCGTCGTCACCCACCGCGCGCCCGACGCCGCCCTCACCGGCACCGTCGAGGCGCTGCGGAATCTCGACACCGTGCGTGGTGTCGCCAGCATCATGCGGGTTGAAGGGGAGTAGTCAGCAATGACCCACCAATGGCGCGGAATCATCGAGGAGTACCGGGACCGTCTTCCCGTCTCCGCCACGACGCCGGTCGTGACGCTGCGCGAGGGCGGCACGCCGCTCGTGCCCGCGCAGGTGCTCTCCGAGCGCACGGGCTGCGAGGTGCACCTCAAGGTCGAGGGCGCCAATCCGACCGGGTCCTTCAAGGACCGCGGCATGACGATGGCGATCACGAAGGCCAAGGAGGAGGGCGCCAAGGCCGTCATCTGCGCCTCCACCGGCAACACGTCGGCCTCGGCCGCCGCCTATGCCGTACGGGCGGGAATGGTCTGCGCGGTCCTCGTGCCGCAGGGCAAGATCGCGCTCGGCAAGATGGGCCAGGCGCTCGTCTACGGCTCGAAGATCCTCCAGGTCGACGGCAACTTCGACGACTGCCTGAACCTCGCCCGCGCGCTCTCCGAGAACTACCCGGTGGCGCTGGTCAATTCGGTGAACCCGTTCCGCATCGAGGGCCAGAAGACCGCCTCGTTCGAGATCGTCGACGCGCTCGGTGACGCCCCCGACATCCACGTGCTCCCGGTGGGCAACGCGGGCAACATCACGGCCTACTGGAAGGGCTACAAGGAGTACGCCGCCGACTCGGTCTCGACGCGCACTCCTCGCATGTGGGGCTTCCAGGCTTCCGGTTCCGCGCCCATCGTGCGCGGCGAGATCGTCAAGGACCCGTCGACCATCGCCACCGCGATTCGCATCGGCAACCCCGCGTCGTGGCAGTACGCCCTCGACGCGCGCGACGAGTCGGACGGCTTCATCGACGAGGTGACGGACCGTGAGATCCTGCGCGCCTACAAGCTGTTGGCCTCCCAGGAGGGTGTCTTCGTCGAGCCGGCGTCGGCCGCTTCCGTCGCCGGTCTGCTGAAGGCGGCCGAGCAGGGCAAGGTCGACAAGGGGCAGCGCATCGTCTGCACCGTCACCGGAAACGGCCTCAAGGACCCGGACTGGGCCGTCGCCGGCGCGCCGCAGCCGGTCACGGTTCCGGTCGACTCGGCCGCGGCGGCCGAGCGTCTGGGCCTGGCGTAGATTTTCCGGTCCGGGACGGCGACAACCGGACGCCGGGCATAACCACCCGGAAGACCCGCAACTCCGTACAGGGGGTGCACAGGGGGCTTACGACACGCATCGTGCGCCTCCTGTGCGCCCTATGTCGCCACAGAACCTTCCTTCGATAGGCTGTACCGAACCCGCCCCGCCGCATATGCCGCGGTGCCGCCGCAGAGCGGCCTTCGGGTAGTGCCTCATCACGTGGCAAGTCCTCAAAAGATCGCAGCTCAAGGAGAGTCATCGAGCGATGGCCGGTCCCGCGTTCCGCGCCGCCGCCGTCCGGGTGCGCGTCCCCGCCACCAGCGCCAACCTCGGCCCGGGCTTCGACGCCCTCGGCCTGTCGCTGGGTCTGTACGACGACGTCGTCGTGCGGGTGGCCGACACCGGACTGAACATCGACATCGCAGGTGAGGGCAGCGAGACGCTCCCGCGCGACGAGTCGCATCTGCTTGTACGTTCCCTGCGTACCGCCTTCGACCTGCTCGGCGGACAGCCGCGCGGGCTCGAGATCGTCTGCGCCAACCGCATTCCGCACGGCCGGGGTCTTGGCTCCTCGTCCGCCGCCATCTGCGCGGGCATCGTCGCCGCGCGCGCCGTGACCATAGGCGGTGACGCCCGGCTGGACGACAACGCCCTGCTCGAGCTCGCCACCGAGATCGAGGGCCACCCGGACAACGTCGCCGCCTGTCTGCTCGGCGGTTTCACGCTCTCCTGGATGGACGGGGGAGCGGCGCGGGCGATCAGGATGGAGCCCGCTGATTCCATCGTTCCGGTGGTTTTCGTACCGGGCAAGCCCGTCCTCACCGAGACCGCGCGCGGACTGCTCCCGCGCACCGTCCCGCACGTCGACGCGGCCGCCAACGCGGGCCGGGCCGCACTGCTCGTCGAGGCCCTGACCAGGCGCCCCGAGCTGCTGCTTCCCGCGACCGAGGACCGGCTCCACCAGGAGTACCGCGCACCCGCCATGCCGGAGAGCGCCGCGCTGGTGGAACGCCTGCGCGCGGACGGCGTTCCGGCCATGATCTCCGGCGCGGGACCCACGGTCCTGGCGCTGGCCGATGAGAGTGCGGCGGACAAGGTCGCACGCCTCGCGGGCGAGGGCTGGGCGGCCAACCGTCTGGCGCTCGACGCGACCGGTGCGAGCGTGCTGCCGCTTGCGCCTTGACACCTGGTAGCCGGATTAGAGAGGGGGAATGTTTGTTGGATCCGGTAGTGTTAATCTCAAGTCTGCACCCGACCCCACCATGGCGAGGTGCTTCGTGTCCCCGTCCGGGACATCCATCCTTCCGGGAGCCTCCCAACCTGCTCTGTGCCCCGCACTGAGCGGTGCCGAGCACGCTCCGGAACCGGCGTGACCGAGCCGAGTGACACCGCACATCAGTGGCACCTCACCGGGACTCGCCATCACCAGTGAATTCTTCCGCCGCGCGTTGGCGGACCTCCGCCCCGGCACGGTCCACACACCAGAGGACCTCCGGACAGCACAACCGGTCGCCGAGCCAGACAGGCCGACGTCCGCTCCAGGGAAGGACCCTTCGTGAGCGACACCACCGATCTGATGGGCGTGACTGCCGACACGCCCGCCACGGACGCCTCTGCGGCGCCTGCCACCGGTGCATCGGCCGGGTCCCGGCGGCGCCGCGGCACCGGCCTCGATGGCATGGTGCTGGCGGAACTGCAGCAGGTCGCATCCGGCCTCGGTATCAAGGGCACCGCGCGGATGCGCAAGAGCCAGCTGATCGAGGTCATCAAGGAGGCGCAGGCCGGGGGAGCCCCCGCGAAGGCCGCGCCGTCCGCGTCCGCCACGGACGCCGAGACCAAGCCCAAGCGCCGCGCGACCTCGAAGGCCCGGACGGGCGAGGACACCGCGGCGGGCACGGACAAGGGTGCCAAGGCGAGCAAGGCCGACAAGGCCGAGCAGGCCGCGGGCGCGAAGGCCGAAGAGGCCGTCGCCCAGCAGCAGATCGACATCCCGGGCCAGCCCGCGGGTGCCGACAAGGGCGAGCGCCGCCGTCGCCGCGCCACCGCCGACGCGGGCAGCCCCGAGACGGTCACCGCCGAGGCGAAGAGCGAGCCGAAGACCGAGGCCAAGACGGACGCGCCGTCCGAGGCCAAGGGCGACGGCTCCGGTGACAACAACGCCGAAGGCCGCCGTGACCGCCAGGGCCGCGACCGTCAGGGCCGTGGCCGTGACCGCGACCGCCGTGGCAACAAGGGCGACGAGCAGCAGGGCGGCAACCGCCAGCAGGGCGGCGGCCGTCAGGACCGCCAGGACCGCGGTGACCGTCAGGACCGTGGCGACCGCCAGGACCGCCAGCAGCGGGACCAGCGGGACAACGGACCGCAGGACGACTTCGACGACGAGGCGGGTGGCCGTCGCGGCCGCCGCGGCCGTTACCGCGACCGCCGTGGCCGTCGTGGACGCGACGAGTTCGGTGGCGCCAGCGAGCCGCAGGTCGCCGACGACGACGTACTGATCCCCGTCGCGGGCATCCTGGACATCCTCGACAACTACGCGTTCATCCGGACCTCGGGCTACCTGCCCGGTCCGAACGACGTGTACGTGTCGCTCGCCCAGGTCCGCAAGAACGGTCTGCGCAAGGGTGACCACGTCACCGGCGCCGTCCGCCAGCCCAAGGACGGCGAGCGCCGCGAGAAGTTCAACGCGCTCGTGCGCCTCGACTCGGCGAACGGCATGGCGGCCGAATCCGGGCGCGGGCGACCGGAGTTCAACAAGCTGACGCCTCTTTACCCGCAGGACCGGCTCCGCCTGGAGACCGACCCGGGCGTGCTCACCACCCGCATCATCGACCTCGTGTCGCCGATCGGTAAGGGCCAGCGCGGTCTGATCGTGGCTCCGCCGAAGACCGGCAAGACCATGATCATGCAGGCGGTCGCGAACGCGATCACCACGAACAGCCCCGAGTGCCACCTGATGGTCGTCCTGGTCGACGAGCGTCCGGAAGAGGTCACCGACATGCAGCGGTCGGTGAAGGGCGAGGTCATCTCCTCGACCTTCGACCGTCCCGCCGAGGACCACACCACGGTCGCCGAGCTGGCCATCGAGCGCGCCAAGCGTCTCGTGGAGCTCGGCCACGACGTGGTCGTGCTGCTCGACTCGATCACCCGCCTGGGCCGTGCGTACAACCTGGCGGCCCCGGCCTCCGGCCGCATCCTGTCCGGTGGTGTCGACTCGACCGCGCTCTACCCGCCGAAGCGCTTCTTCGGTGCGGCGCGCAACATCGAGGACGGCGGCTCGCTGACCATCCTGGCCACCGCGCTCGTCGACACCGGTTCGCGCATGGACGAGGTGATCTTCGAGGAGTTCAAGGGCACCGGCAACATGGAGCTCAAGCTCGACCGGAAGCTCTCCGACAAGCGCATCTTCCCGGCGGTGGACGTCGACGCGTCCTCCACCCGCAAGGAAGAGATCCTCCTGAACGCGGAGGAGCTCGCGATCGTCTGGAAGCTGCGCCGGGTGCTGCACGCGCTCGACTCGCAGCAGGCCATCGAGCTGCTTCTCGACAAGATGAAGCAGACGAAGTCGAACGCCGAGTTCCTCATGCAGATCGCGAAGACGACCCCGGCGCCGGGCAACGGCAACGACTAGTCACAGCGGCACAGCACGACACCGAGGGCCGCCCCCGTCACACGACGGGGGCGGCCCTCGGCGTTCGGGGACGCGGAAGGGGCGCTGAATGACCTTGGCCACACACCTAAGAGATTCTTACGGTCACCCGCAGTAGCCCCGCGACGGAAAAAACCGCAGGTGAGAAGCTGGAAGTACGGGGCAGGAGTGCACGAAGTGTCACGAGCGCGCGCCGGGGCGCTCACAAAGCGCTGTGCAACCCTTCTTTCGGTTTCCACGTCTGACAAGTGACGACAAACCGCGCCTGACCCTGAAAGCAGGGGGTAGCCGACCCGACGAGGACTGAGGAGCACATGGCCGACGAGAGCGCATCCGCGGATACGACACCGAAGCGCCCCAAAGGCGGTGGCGGTCGGCGTCGCAAGCCGCGCGACAAGCGCCGCAAGGTCCTCGTCGTCACCGCGTGGACCGCGGCATCGGTGGTCGTCCTCGGCGGTGCGGGCCTCGGTTTCGTGTACTTCAAGCTCAACGGCAACATCAAGGGCGTCGACATCAACGCGGCGCTCGGCACGGACCGCCCCGAGGACGTCGACAACGGTTCGCAGGACATCCTCGTCCTCGGCTCCGACTCGCGCTCCGGCGACAACGCCAAGTACGGCAAGGACGAGGGCGGCGCCCGCTCGGACACGGCGATGGTCGTGCACGTGAACAAGGGCCACAAGACGGCCAGCATCGTCTCGATACCCCGGGACACGCTGATATCCCGCCCCGAGTGCGAGACGGACGGCGGCGGGACCGACCCCGGCGGTCAGCGGCAGATGTTCAACACGGCCTACGAGGTCGGCGGCCCCGCCTGCGCCGTCAAGACCGTGGAGAAAATGTCCGGCATCCGGATGGATCACTACGTAGAGGTCGACTTCTCGGGCTTCAAGAAGCTGATCAACACCCTCGGTGGCGTCGAGATCACCACCAAGAAGGCCATCAACGACAAAGACAGCCATCTGAATCTCGAGGCCGGCACGCACCAGCTCACCGGCGAGCAGGCCCTCGGCCTGGTCCGCACCCGGCACGGCGTCGGCGACGGCAGCGACCTCGGCCGCATCCAGCTCCAGCAGGCCTTCATCAAGGCCCTGATCAACCAGGTCAAGGACGTCGGCGTCTTCAGCAACCCGAAGAAGCTCTACGACCTCGCGAACGACGCGACGAGCGCCATCACCACCGACTCCGACCTGAACGACGTCAAGAGCCTCGCGGGCTTCGCGAGCGGCCTCAAGGGCATCGGCGCGGGCGACATGAAGATGGTCACCCTGCCCGTCCAGTACGACCCCGCCGACCTCAACCGCGTCCTTCCCCTGGAGAAGGCCGACCGGCAGGTCTGGGCGGCGCTCAAGGCCGACAAGCCCATCCCCAAGTCCGCCACCGAGAAGTCCGCGGGCGACAAGGGTGAGGCGAGCGACGTCGTGACCAGCGACTAACGACGTTCCCGGCCCCCGCCACAGCCCGCGGGGAATAGAACAGAACCCACCCCGGTTTGGGCAGATGCGACCCGTCCTGGCAGACTGGTACGTCGGCCCCGGTTCACGTACGAGCAATCCGCGCGTGCGACCCGGCGCCCTCCCGAAACTAGGAGACACCTTGAAGCGCGACATCCACCCCGAGTACTTCGACACCCAGGTCAGCTGCACCTGTGGCGCGGAGTTCACCACCCGCAGCACGATCTCCAGCGGCACCGTCCGTGCCGAGGTCTGCTCCGAGTGCCACCCGTTCTACACGGGCAAGCAGAAGATCCTCGACACCGGTGGCCGTGTGGCCCGCTTCGAGGCCCGCTTCGGCAAGGCTGCAGCCGCCAACAAGTAGCGAGCCACTGCGCCGGTCTTCGGCCGCCCTCGGGAGGGGGTGGTTGGGACCGGCGCTTTGCCGTCTGATCGCAGCAGCCATGTCGCGTAGAACCTTCGCGTAGAAAACTCAGGAGACCCCGATGTTCGAGGCGGTCGAGGAACTGATCGGCGAGCACGCCGATCTGGAGACAAAGCTCGCGGACCCCTCGGTCCACGCCGACCAGGCCAACGCGCGCAAGCTCAACAAGCGCTACGCCGAGCTGACCCCGATCGTCTCGACGTACCGCGCCTGGAAGCAGACCGGCGAGGACATCACGACGGCCCGTGAACTGGCCGCGGAGGACCCGGAGTTCGCCGCCGAGGTCAAGGACATGGAGAAGCAGCGCGAGGAGATCACCGAGAAGCTGCGGCTTCTCCTGGTGCCCCGGGACCCCAACGACGACAAGGACGTCATCCTCGAGGTCAAGGCGGGCGCGGGCGGCGACGAGTCGGCGCTCTTCGCCGGCGACCTGCTGCGCATGTACCTGCGGTACGCGGAGCGCGTCGGCTGGAAGACCGAGATCATCGACGCCACCGAGTCCGAGCTGGGCGGCTACAAGGACGTCCAGGTCGCCGTGAAGACCAAGGGCGGCAACGGCGCGACCGAGCCGGGCCAGGGCGTCTGGGCGCGGATGAAGTACGAGGGCGGCGTGCACCGCGTGCAGCGCGTGCCCTCGACCGAGTCGCAGGGCCGGATCCACACCTCCGCGGCCGGTGTCCTGGTGACGCCCGAGGCCGAGGAGGTCGATGTGGAGATCCACGCCAACGACCTGCGCATCGACGTCTACCGCTCCTCGGGCCCCGGCGGCCAGTCGGTCAACACCACCGACTCCGCGGTGCGCATCACGCACCTGCCGACCGGCGTCGTGGCCTCCTGCCAGAACGAGAAGAGCCAGCTCCAGAACAAGGAGCAGGCGATGCGTATTCTGCGCTCCAGGCTCCTTGCCGCGGCTGTGGAGGAAGCGGAGAAGGAGGCGGCGGACGCCCGTCGCAGCCAGGTCCGCACCGTCGACCGCTCCGAGAAGATCCGGACGTACAACTTCCCGGAAAACCGGATCTCGGACCACCGTGTCGGCTTCAAGGCGTACAACTTGGACCAGGTGCTCGACGGAGACCTCGACGCGGTCATCCAGGCCTGTGTCGACGCGGACTCCGCCGCCAAGCTCGCGGCGGCCTGAGCCCCGACCGCACCCGCCCATCGCTCAGCTCAGCCCCGGAGGACCAGCGTGAACCTGCTGCTCGCGGAAGTGGCCCAGGCCACCCAGCGGCTGGCCGACGCCGGCGTGCCCTCGCCGCGCAACGACGCGGAGGAGCTCGCCGCCTTCGTGCACGGCGTGAAGCGGGGCGAGCTGCACTCCGTCAAGGACACGGACTTCGACGCCCGGTACTGGGAGACGATCGCGCGCCGTGAGGCCCGCGAGCCGCTCCAGCACATCACCGGGCGTGCGTTCTTCCGCTACCTCGAACTGCAGGTCGGCCCCGGTGTCTTCGTGCCGCGCCCGGAGACCGAGTCGGTCGTCGGCTGGGCCATAGACGCCGTGCGCGCGATGGACGTCGTCGAGCCGCTCATCGTCGATCTCTGTACGGGGTCCGGGGCCATCGCCCTGGCCATGGCGCAGGAGGTCCCGCGCTCGCGGGTGCACGCCGTGGAGCTCTCCGAGGACGCCCTGAAGTGGACGCGGAAGAACGTCGAGGGGTCCAGGGTCAAGCTCTCCCAGGGCGACGCGCGTGACGCGTTGCCGGAGCTGGACGGCCAGGTCGACCTCCTCATCTCGAACCCGCCGTACATCCCGCTCACGGAGTGGGAGTACGTCGCTCCGGAAGCCCGCGACTACGACCCGGAACTGTCGCTGTTCTCCGGCGAGGACGGCCTCGACCTGATCCGCGGCATCGAGCGCACCGCACACCGCCTCCTGCGGCCCGGCGGTGTCGTCGTCATCGAGCACGCCGACACCCAGGGCGGCCAGGTGCCGTGGATCTTCACCGAGGAGCGGGGCTGGGCCGACGCGGCCGACCACCCCGACCTCAACAACCGGCCGAGGTTCGCGACAGCCCGCAAGGCGATGCCGTGAGCACCACCACTTCAAGTCAGCAGTACGTGTACGAGGAGGCCCGTTAGATGGCACGGCGATACGACACCAATGACGCGACCGACCGTACGACCGGTCTGCGCGAGGCCGCGTCGGCCGTCCGCCGTGGCGAGCTGGTCGTCCTGCCCACCGACACCGTCTACGGCATCGGTGCGGACGCCTTCACGCCGGAGGCGTGCGCCGACCTGCTCGACGCCAAGGGCCGTGGCCGCAACATGCCGACGCCTGTGCTCATCGGCTCCCCGAACACGCTGCACGGCCTGGTCACGGACTTCTCCGAGTCCGCCTGGGAGCTCGTCGACGCCTTCTGGCCCGGTGCGCTGACCCTGGTCGCCAAGCAGCAGCCCTCGCTCCAGTGGGACCTCGGGGACACCCGTGGGACCGTCGCGATCCGGATGCCGCTGCACCCCGTCGCCATCGAACTGCTCACCGAGGTCGGCCCCATGGCGGTCTCCTCGGCGAACCTCACCGGACACCCGGCTCCGGAGGACTGCGACGCCGCGCAGGAGATGCTCGGCGACTCCGTCTCCGTGTACCTGGACGGCGGCCCGACGCCGGGCATCGTCCCCTCCTCGATCGTGGACGTCACCGGCAAGGTGCCCGTACTGCTGCGCGCGGGCGCCCTGGACGCGGAGGAGCTCCGCAAGGTGGTACCCGACCTCGAGGTGGCGAATTGA
The DNA here is from genome assembly GCF_055585065.1 of Streptomyces sp. NPDC054047. NCBI lineage: Bacteria > Bacillati > Actinomycetota > Actinomycetes > Kitasatosporales > Streptomycetaceae > Streptomyces > Streptomyces sp. NPDC054047. The sequence goes on from NZ_JBVJKV010000008.1 coordinate 335,348, forward strand.
CAGCCCCTGAGACGGGGCGTGGCATAGCGGCTTATCCCGATTCGTTCCGCATCCTCCACGTCAGCACCGGAAACGTGTGCCGCTCGCCGATCACCGAGCGGCTGACCCGGCATGCCCTGGCCGACCGCCTGGGCGATCCCTTCACCGGCGGCCTGATCGTGGAGAGCGCGGGCACGTGGGGGCACGAAGGCGCCCCCATGGAGACCAACGCCGAGACCGTGCTCGCCGACTTCGGCGCGGACGCCTCCGGCTTCATGGGGCGCGAGCTCCTGGACGACCACGTCATCCGCGCGGACCTCGTCCTGACGGCGACCCGGGACCACCGGGCGCAGGTCATCTCGATGGGCCACTCGGCGGGCCTGCGCACGTTCACGCTCAAGGAGTTCACGCGGCTCGTGCGGGCCATAGACCCGGCGACGCTGCCCGACGTCGACGGAGGCGTCGTCGAGCGGGCCAGGGCCCTGGTGCGGGCCGCCGCGGCGCTGCGTGGCTGGCTCCTGGCGCCCACCGCGGAGGCGGACGAGGTGTACGACCCCTACGGGGCGCCGCTGCCGTTCTTCCGCTCGGTGGGCGACGAGATCAACGAGGCGCTCGACCCGGTGGTGACGGCGCTGACGGGCGTGCGGGCCAAGGCCTGAAACCTTTCTCTTCGCCGCGGGTGAAAGATCCGCCCCGACACCGCGCGGGCACCGTGTGGCAGGCCTACATTGGAGGGACCCTCACCCCTCGCGAGGCCCGGAGCCCAAGATGCCGGTCAGCACCGCACCCACCGCCGCCCCGACGGCGCCCGCTGACTTCGCCGCGCTCCGCGGCGCGGACCCCCAGATGGCGGAGGTCCTGCTGGCCGAGCAGGAGCGCCAGGCGTCCTCGCTGCAGCTCATCGCCGCCGAGAACTTCACCTCACCGGCGGTCCTGGCGGCCCTGGGCTCGCCCCTGGCCAACAAGTACGCCGAGGGGTACCCCGGAGCCCGCCACCACGGCGGCTGCGAGCTGGTGGACGTCGCCGAGCGCATCGCCATCGACCGCGCCAAGGCCCTCTTCGGCGCCGAGCACGCCAACGTGCAGCCGCACTCCGGCTCCTCCGCCGTCCTGGCCGCGTACGCCGCCCTGCTGCGCCCCGGCGACACCGTCCTGGCCATGGGCCTGCCGTACGGCGGTCACCTCACACACGGCTCGCCCGCGAACTTCTCGGGGCGCTGGTTCGACTTCGTGGGCTACGGCGTCGACGCGGAGAGCGGCCTCATCGACTACGACCAGGTCCACGCCCTGGCCCGCTCGCACCGGCCCAAGGCGATCGTCTGCGGCTCCATCGCCTACCCCCGGCACATCGACTACGCGGCTTTCCGCGACATCGCCGACGACGTGGGCGCCTACCTCATCGCCGACGCGGCCCACCCGATCGGCCTGATCGCCGGGGGAGCGGCCCCGAGCCCCGTGCCGTACGCCGACGTCGTCTGCGCCACGACGCACAAGGTGCTCCGCGGCCCCCGCGGCGGCCTGATCCTGTGCGGGTCCGAGCTGGCGTCCCGCATCGACCGCGCGGTGTTCCCCTTCACGCAGGGCGGCGCCCAGATGCACACGATCGCGGCCAAGGCCGTCGCGTTCGGCGAGGCGGAGACCCCGGCCTTCACGGCGTACGCCCACCAGGTCGTCGCCAACGCGCGCATCCTGGCCCAGGCCCTGGCCGCCGCCGGCTGCGCGATCACCACCGGCGGTACGGACACGCACCTGATCCTGGCGGACCCCGCGCCCCTGGGCGTCGACGCGCAGAGCGCCCGCGGCAGGCTCGCCGCCCGCGGTCTCGTCCTCGACACGTGCGCCCTGCCCCACGCCGACGGGCGCGGGCTGCGGCTCGGCACGGCGGCCGTCACCACGCAGGGCATGGGGGACGCGGAGATGGTGCGGATCGCGGCCCTCTTCGCCGATGCGGTGCGTGAGGAATCCAAGGAGGCGAGGGACTCGAAAGTACGAGACGAAGTGCGTGAACTGGTGGGCAGATTTCCGCCGTATACGGACTAGGTCGGGGTAGACGCGTCAGAGGAAGGCGCGTACTCGTGCAACCATCGTCGCTACCCGGAAGTCCCCAACCGTATGCACGCAGAGCTAGGGTGTGGGGCTGAGATGGCCAGCGATACCTGTGGGGAAGCCCGTGCGTGAATACCTGCTGACGCTCTGCATCACGGCCGCGGTGACTTACCTGCTGACCGGCCCGGTGCGGAAGTTCGCGATCGTGGCCGGCGCCATGCCGGAGATCCGCGCCCGCGACGTGCACCGGGAGCCGACGCCCCGGCTCGGCGGTATCGCGATGTTCTTCGGGCTGTGCGCCGGTCTGCTGGTCGCCGACCACCTGCCGAACCTGAACGACGTCTTCGAGCGGTCGAACGAACCGCGCGCGCTGCTCTCCGGCGCCGCGCTGATCTGGCTGATCGGCGTCCTGGACGACAAGTTCGAGATCGACGCCCTGATCAAGCTGGGCGGCCAGATGATCGCCGCGGGCGTCATGGTCCTGCAGGGCCTGACGATCCTGTGGATCCCGGTTCCTGGCTACGGCATGGTCCTCCTGGACCAGGGCCAGGGCACGCTCCTGACGGTCGCGCTCGTGGTCATCACGATCAACGCGGTGAACTTCGTGGACGGCCTCGACGGCCTCGCCGCGGGCATGGTGTGCATCGCGGCGACGGCGTTCTTCCTCTACGCCTACCGTCTCTGGTACGGCTACGGCATCGAGGCCGCCGCCCCCGCGACGCTCTTCGCCGCGATCCTGATCGGCATGTGCCTGGGCTTCCTGCCGCACAACATCCATCCCGCTCGGATCTTCATGGGGGACTCGGGGTCGATGCTGATCGGCCTGGTCCTCGCGGCGGGTGCGATCTCCGCCACAGGCCAGATCGACGGCGACGCCCTGAGCCTGAACTTCGGCGGCACCCGCGATGCCACGCACGCGATGCTCCCGGTCTTCATCCCGCTCCTGATGCCGCTGACGATCATCGCGATCCCGTTCGCCGACCTGGTCCTCGCGATCGTCCGGCGTACGTGGAACGGCAAGTCGCCCTTCGCCGCCGACCGCGGCCACCTCCACCACCGCCTCCTGGAGATCGGCCACTCGCACAGCCGCGCGGTGCTGATCATGTACTTCTGGTCAGCGCTGATCGGCTTCGGCACGGTGGCCTACTCGGTCCACTCGGCCAGCATGTGGATCCTCTTCGTGATCGTCGCCCTGAGCGCGGTGGGCCTGGTGCTGCTCATGCTGCCGCGGTTCACCCCGCACATCCCGCGCTGGGCCGAGTCCTTCGTGCCGCCGCGCTACCGGCGGCGCAAGGCGGCCTCGTCGGCCGCGACCGCGGCCGACGAGGCGGGTGCGCCGGACGAGACGGATGCGCAAGCGGAGGACCGGCCACCGGTCGGAACAGGCGTCAACGGGGCGACGGCCGTTGGCACCCGCTCGCGCTTCGAGGATCGGCGCAAGGCCGGTTCGTCGAGCTGACGCCATCGGCAAACTCGCCCAATACCAGACAAGTTGCCGCGTCGCGTGCACATACGCGCGGATTAACTCTCATGTGTGACGGCGAGCACACCTAGCAGGTAAAGACCTCATCAAATAGTTTGTGATACCGTTCACGAAACCAGGGAATAGAGCCGAAGGACCGTAGTGCGACGGTCCATTGGCCCGAGGGACACTCTCGACCCCGGACTACGCTCGTCCATGACGACACCCTGCCCCCATCAGTAAGCGGAGCGCCGCCATGCCGTCTCAAGACACCCGAACTCTCCTTCAGTCCGCCGTACCTACAGCTGCCGCCGGTGCGATCACCGCCGCGGTCAGTGCTGTGGTCGCGGGCGGCAAGGGAGCGCTCGGAGCGGTCGTCGGCACGCTGGTGGTGATTGCCTTCATGGGGCTCGGTATGTTCGTACTCCAACGCACGGCGAAATCGCTTCCGCAGTTGTTCCAGGCGATGGGGCTGATGCTCTACGTCGCCCAACTCCTGCTGCTTCTTGTCTTCGTGGCTCTCTTCAAGGACACCACGTTGTTCAACCCCAAGGCATTTGCCGTGGGTCTTGTGGTCGCGACCGTCGTGTGGATGGCGTCGCAGGCCCGCGCGTTCATGAAGGCCAAGATCCTTTACGTCGAACCCGACTCCGAGCAGAAGGACAAGCCGGAGAAGTCGGGGTCCTCGACGTGAAGGGTAGGGCCGGGATAAATGCGCGTTCGAGATGCTGCTATCGTCCGGTGCCAACTGCGGCACTGCCGGCGCGGGCATCTGAGCTGACGCCTGCACGATCGCGAGGCTCGATGCCTGAACGCCGCGCCCACATCCGAAACACCAGTCTGGTGCCGAACCGCGGCTGCGCGCCGCGCCGACACGACAACGAGGTTGCCGTACCTATGCGTCACGCCGAAGGAGCCCGCGGTGAGTGCTGACCAAACTGAGCTCGCCTTTGACTGGAGCTGTCGGATCATGTCCGACAACGGCTGTGGCTTCCCGGCTCCGGGCCTGCACTCGTTCCTCTTCAAGCCGATCTTCGAGGTCGGCGGGTTCGAGTTCAACAAGGTCATGCTGCTCGCCCTGCTGACGACCCTCGTCGTGGTCAGTTTCTTCTACCTGGCGTTCGGCAAGGCCAAGGTCGTCCCGGGCAAGCTGCAGATGATCGGTGAGGCCGGCTACGACTTCGTACGCCGCGGCATCGTCTACGAGACGATGGGCAAGAAGGAGGGCGAGAAGTACGTCCCCCTGATGGTCTCGATGTTCTTCTTCATCTGGATCATGAACATCTGGTCCGTGATCCCGCTGACCCAGTTCCCGGTCTCGTCGGTCATCGCGTATCCGATCGTGCTCGCGGCGGTCGTCTACTTCATCTGGGTGCCTCTCACCTTCAAGCGCCACGGGTTCGTCGGCGGCTGGAAGAACATCACCGGCTACGACAACTCGCTGGGCCCGATCAAGTGGCTCGTGTCGTTCATCGAGTTCTTCTCGAACCTGCTTGTGCGTCCCTTCACGCACGCCGTGCGACTCTTCGCCAACATGTTCGCCGGTCACCTGATGCTGGTGATGTTCACCGTCGCCTCCTGGTACCTGCTGAACAGCTGGATGATCCCGGCCGCCGGTGTCTCGTTCGTGATGACCATCGTCATGATCCTCTTCGAACTTTTCGTGCAGGCGGTCCAGGCGTACGTCTTCGTGCTCCTCTCCGCCACCTACATTCAGGGCGCTCTCGCCGAGCACCACTGAGTGCCCCCCGGCTCAAGTAGCCCCCCAGATCGCCCGGTGGCCAACCCCCACCGGTCCTTGAAAGAGAAGGAAGTAACGGCATGTCCGCGACCCTCGAACTCGCCGCAGGCGTCTCCGGCTCCCTCGGCTCCATCGGCTACGGCCTCGCCGCGATCGGCCCCGGCATCGGCGTCGGCATCGTGTTCGGTAACGGCACCCAGGCCCTGGCCCGTCAGCCCGAGGCCGCCGGCCTGATCCGCGCCAACCAGATCCTCGGCTTCGCCTTCTGTGAGGCGCTCGCCCTCATCGGCATCGTCATGCCGTTCGTGTTCGGTAAGTAATCACTGCTTACTGACACTTTTCGACGAAAGGCACTGATGTGATCGCCAACCTGGTTCAGCTGGCGGCCGAGGAGGAGCAGAACCCGCTCGTCCCGCCGGGTCCTGAGCTGCTCGTCGGCGCCATCGCCTTCGCCATCGTCTTCTTCTTCTTCTGGAAGAAGCTCCTCCCGAACATCAACAAGGTTCTGGAAGAGCGCCGGGAGTCGATCGAAGGCGGTATCGAGAAGGCCGAGGCCGCTCAGACCGAGGCCCAGAGCGTGCTCGAGCAGTACAAGGCTCAGCTCGCCGAGGCTCGGCACGAGGCCGCGCGTCTGCGCCAGGAGGCGCAGGAGCAGGGCGCCCAGCTCATCGCCGAGATGCGAGCCGAAGGCCAGCGGCAGCGCGAGGAGATCGTCGCCGCAGGTCACACGCAGCTCGCTGCCGACCGCAAGGCCGCCGCGCAGTCGCTGCGTCAGGACGTGGGCCAGCTGGCCACCGACCTGGCCGGCAAGCTCGTCGGTGAGTCCCTCGAGGACTCCGCTCGGCAGAGCCGCACCATCGACCGTTTCCTCGACGAGCTCGAGGAGAAGGCCGAGGCGGCTCGATGACAGCCCACGGAGCCAGCCGCGAGGCCCTGGCCGACGCGCGCGAGCGTCTTGACGCGCTGACCGACAACACGTCGGTCGACGCCAAGCAGCTCGCGGACGAGCTGGCCTCGGTCACCGCGCTGTTCAACCGCGAGGTCTCGCTGCGCAGGGTCCTCACCGACCCGTCGCAGTCCGGTGAGGCCAAGGCAGAGCTCGCCGGGCGGCTGCTCGGCGGGCAGGTGGGCGGCGAGACCGCCGACCTGGTGGCCGGCCTGGTCCGCTCGCGCTGGTCGCAGTCGCGTGACCTGGTGGACGCCCTCGAGGAGCTCACCAACCTCGCCGAGCTGACCGGTGCGCAGAAGTCCGGCGCGCTGGACGACGTCGAGGACGAGCTGTTCCGGTTCGGCCGGATCGTCTCCTCGAACACCGGGCTCCGGTCCGCGCTGACCGACCGTGCCGCCACGGGCACGGCCAAGAGCGAGCTGCTGCGCAGCCTGCTCGGTGGCCGGGCCAACGCGGTGACGGAGCGGCTGGTCGAGCGCCTTGTGACCGCGCCCCGTGGACGTAGCCTGGAGACGGGACTCGAGTCCCTCTCCAAGCTGGCCGCGGACCGCCGGAACCGGATGGTCGCCGTCGTCACCTCGGCTGTGCCCCTCACGGACCAGCAGAAGCAGCGCCTCGGTGCCGTCCTCGCGAAGGTCTACGGCCGCCAGATGCACCTGAACCTCGACGTGGACCCCGAGGTCCTCGGCGGGATCACGGTGCAGGTCGGCGACGAGATCATCAACGGCAGCATCGCGGACCGCCTCGAGGACGCGCACCGCCGCATGGCGCGCTAGCAGTAACTCAAAACGTAGGAATGACGGCCCTAGTTGGGCCGTGCAGAGGATTCACCTCTTACTTGGGGGGAGTCCCCAGACCCCCAAAGTGAAACTTCGGGCCCAACAAGGAGAGCAGGGAACCCAGATGGCGGAGCTCACGATCCGGCCGGAGGAGATCCGGGACGCACTGGAGAACTTTGTCCAGGCGTACAAGCCGGACGCGGCCTCGCGCGAGGAGGTCGGTTCGGTCACCGTTGCCGGTGACGGCATCGCGAAGGTCGAGGGCCTGCCCTCGGCCATGGCCAACGAGCTGCTGAAGTTCGAGGACGGCACCCTCGGTCTCGCCCTCAACCTTGAGGAGCGCGAGATCGGCGCCGTCGTACTCGGCGAGTTCAGCGGCATCGAAGAGGGCCAGCCGGTCACCCGTACCGGCGAGGTCCTGTCCGTCGCGGTGGGCGAGGGCTACCTCGGCCGCGTCGTCGACCCGCTCGGCGCCCCGATCGACGGCCTCGGCGAGATCGAGACGTCCGGACGCCGCGCCCTCGAGCTGCAGGCCCCCACGGTCATGGACCGCAAGTCGGTCCACGAGCCGATGGAGACCGGCTACAAGGCCGTCGACGCGATGACCCCGATCGGCCGTGGCCAGCGTCAGCTGATCATCGGTGACCGCCAGACGGGCAAGACCGCCCTGGCCGTCGACACGATCATCAACCAGCGCGACAACTGGCGCTCGGGCGACGTGAACAAGCAGGTGCGCTGCATCTACGTCGCCGTCGGTCAGAAGGGTTCCACCATCGCCTCCGTGCGCGGTGCCCTCGAAGAGGCCGGCGCGCTCGAGTACACGACCATCGTCGCCGCCCCGGCGTCCGACCCGGCGGGCTTCAAGTACCTGGCGCCCTACACCGGCTCGGCCATCGGCCAGCAGTGGATGTACGAGGGCAAGCACGTCCTCATCATCTTCGACGACCTCTCGAAGCAGGCCGACGCCTACCGCGCCGTGTCCCTGCTGCTCCGCCGCCCGCCGGGGCGCGAGGCCTACCCGGGTGACGTCTTCTACCTGCACTCGCGTCTGCTCGAGCGCTGCGCGAAGCTCTCGGACGAGATGGGCAAGGGCTCGATGACGGGTCTCCCGATCGTCGAGACCAAGGCGAACGACGTGTCGGCGTTCATTCCGACCAACGTCATCTCCATCACCGACGGTCAGTGCTTCCTGGAGTCCGACCTGTTCAACGCCGGTCAGCGTCCGGCCCTGAACGTCGGTATCTCGGTCTCCCGTGTCGGTGGCTCCGCCCAGCACAAGGCGATCCGCCAGGTGTCCGGCCGTCTCCGCGTGGACCTCGCCCAGTACCGCGAGCTGGAGGCGTTCGCCGCCTTCGGTTCCGACCTGGACGCCGCGTCGAAGGCCTCCCTCGAGCGCGGTCAGCGGATGGTCGAGCTGCTCAAGCAGGCTCAGTACCAGCCGATGGCCACCGAGGACCAGGTCATCTCCATCTGGGCCGGCACCACGGGCCGCATGGACGAGGTTCCGGTCAACGACATCCGGCGTTTCGAGCGCGAGCTGCTCGACTACCTGCACCGCAAGGAGCAGGGCCTGATGACCTCCATCAAGGAGGGCGGCAAGATGTCCGACGACACGATCACGGCCATCGCCGACGCCGTCGCCGAGTTCAAGAAGCAGTTCGAGACCTCGGACGGCAAGCTGCTCGGCGAGGACGCTCCGGCTGCCGTCGACGCGTCCAAGTGACGACGGAAGGGACCTGACTCATGGGAGCCCAGCTCCGGGTCTACAAGCGTCGCATCAAATCCGTCACCGCGACCAAGAAGATCACCAAGGCGATGGAGATGATCGCCGCCTCGCGTGTCGTCAAGGCACAGCGCAAGGTGACCGCCTCCACGCCGTACGCGACCGAGCTCACGCGCGCGGTCACCGCTGTGGCCACGGGTGCCAACGACAAGCACCCGCTGACCACCGAGGCCGAGGCTCCGACCCGGGCCGCTGTTCTGCTCCTCTCGAGCGACCGCGGCCTGGCCGGCGCCTTCAACTCCAACGCCATCAAGGGTGCGGAGAAGCTCACCAAGAAGCTGCAGGACGCGGGCAAGGAGGTCGACACGTACATCGTCGGCCGCCGTGGCATCGCGCACTACAACTTCCGTGAGCGGAAGATCTCCGGGCAGTGGACGGGCTTCACGGATGCCCCTTCCTACGCGGACGCCAAGACGATCGCCGCGCCCCTGATCGAGGCCATCGAGACGGACACGGCCGAGGGCGGCGTGGATGAACTCCACATCGTCTACACCGAGTTCATCTCGATGATGACGCAGGAAGCGACCGGTTCCCGGCTGCTCCCGCTGAGCCTCGAGAAGGTCGCGGAAGAGGCGGGCACGACGGACGAGGCCCGCCCGCTGTACGACTTCGAGCCGTCGGCGGAGGACGTCCTTGACGCTCTGCTGCCGCGCTACGTCGAGAGCCGTATCTACAACGCGCTGCTCCAGTCGGCTGCTTCCAAGCACGCCGCCACGCGCCGCGCGATGAAGTCGGCCACCGACAACGCGGGTGACCTGATCAACGCTCTCACCCGTTCTGCCAACGCGGCCCGCCAGGCCGAAATCACCCAGGAAATCAGCGAGATCGTCGGTGGCTCCAGTGCCCTGGCCGACGCTTCTGCGGGGAGTGACAAGTAATGACGACCACTGTTGATACGGCCGTTGCCACGGGCCGCGTCGCCCGGGTGATCGGCCCGGTCGTCGACGTGGAGTTCCCCGTCGACGCGATGCCGGAGATCTACAACGCCCTGCACGTCGAGGTCGCCGACCCGGCCAAGGACGGCGAGAAGAAGACGCTGACGCTCGAGGTCGCCCAGCACCTCGGCGACGGCATCGTCCGCGCCATCTCCATGCAGCCCACCGACGGTCTGGTCCGCCAGGCCGCGGTGACCGACACGGGCTCGGGCATCACCGTCCCCGTCGGTGACATCACCAAGGGCAAGGTGTTCAACACCCTCGGTGCGATCCTGAACCACCCCGAGGCCGAGGCCGACGTCACCGAGCGTTGGCCCATCCACCGCAAGGCCCCGGCCTTCGACCAGCTCGAGTCCAAGACCGAGATGTTCGAGACCGGCCTGAAGGTGGTCGACCTTCTCACCCCGTACGTCAAGGGTGGAAAGATCGGTCTGTTCGGTGGAGCGGGCGTCGGCAAGACCGTCCTCATCCAGGAAATGATCATGCGTGTGGCCAAGCTGCACGAGGGCGTTTCCGTGTTCGCCGGTGTCGGCGAGCGCACCCGTGAGGGCAACGACCTCATCGACGAGATGGAAGAGTCGGGCGTTCTGGACAAGACCGCCCTGGTCTTCGGCCAGATGGACGAGCCGCCGGGCACGCGTCTGCGTGTCGCCCTTGCCGGTCTGACCATGGCGGAGTACTTCCGCGATGTGCAGAAGCAGGACGTGCTGTTCTTCATCGACAACATCTTCCGCTTCACGCAGGCCGGTTCCGAGGTCTCGACCCTGCTCGGCCGTATGCCCTCCGCGGTGGGCTACCAGCCGAACCTGGCCGACGAGATGGGCCTCCTCCAGGAGCGCATCACCTCGACGCGTGGTCACTCGATCACCTCGATGCAGGCGATCTACGTCCCCGCGGACGACCTCACCGACCCGGCCCCGGCCACGACCTTCGCGCACCTCGACGCGACGACCGTGCTGTCGCGTCCGATCTCGGAGAAGGGCATCTACCCGGCGGTCGACCCGCTGGACTCGACGTCCCGCATCCTGGACCCCCGCTACATCGCGCAGGACCACTACGACGCCGCCATGCGCGTCAAGGGAATCCTGCAGAAGTACAAGGACCTCCAGGACATCATCGCGATCCTCGGCATCGACGAGCTCAGCGAAGAGGACAAGCTGGTCGTTCAGCGCGCCCGTCGCGTCGAGCGCTTCCTGTCGCAGAACACCCACGCCGCCAAGCAGTTCACCGGCCTGGACGGTTCGGACGTGCCGCTCGACGAGTCGATCGCCGCGTTCAACTCGATCATCGACGGCGAGTACGACCACTTCCCCGAGCAGGCGTTCTTCATGTGCGGTGGCATCGAGGACCTGAAGGCGAAGGCCAAGGAGCTCGGCGTCTCCTGAGTCCGTGACTCACGGGAGGGGTGGGCCAGTCCCGCCCCTCCCGATACGCCCACTAGAATTTGACCCAACACCCGGCGAAGCCGCCGGGTGGTGACCCGAGGAGCCACCCTTGGCTGCTGAGCTGCATGTCGAGCTGGTCGCCGCGGACCGTAGCGTCTGGTCCGGCGAGGCCACCCTGGTCGTCGCGCGCACCACGTCCGGCGACATCGGCGTCATGCCCGGTCACCAGCCGCTGCTCGGTGTGCTGGAGTCGGGCCCGGTGACCATTCGTACGAGTGACGGCAACACTGTCGTCGCCGCCGTCCACGGAGGATTCATCTCCTTCGCGGACAACAAGCTGTCACTGCTTGCTGAGATCGTCGAGCTGTCGGACGAGATCGATGTCCAGCGTGCGGAGCGGGCGCTCGAGCGCGCGAAGTCGGAGGCAGACGCCTCCGCCGAGCGTCGCGCGGACGTCCGACTGCGGGCGGTTTCGTCGCGCTGAAACCGGCGCGACGGCGTTGACGTGACTCAGCCGCGGCCAGGTCCGGAGCAATCCGGACCGGGTCGCGGCTGAGGCAATGCGGGTGCAATTCTGTTGGTCCGTTTCGAAGAGGCGAGGAGGTCGGTGCCGATGATCCTCACTCTGCTCGTGTGCGGACTCGTATTGGTCGCGCTGGTACTGGTGGGGCTCTTCGTCTTCGGACTGCGGCGCCGGCTCATCCAGCGCTCCGGCGGCACCTTCGACTGCAGCCTGCGCTGGAACGCCCCGGAGAAGGGCGACACCTCCGGCAAGGGCTGGGGGTACGGCGTCGCCCGCTACAACGGCGACCGGATCGAGTGGTACCGCGTCTTCTCGTACGCTCCCCGGCCGCGCCGGGTCCTCGAGCGCTCGGCCATCGAGGTCGTCGACCGTCGTGCGCCGGACGGCGAGGAAGAGCTCGCGCTGCTCTCCGACGCGATCGTGCTCGGCTGTCTGCACCGCGGCGTGCGCCTTGAGCTGGCGATGGGCGAGGACGCGCTCACCGGTTTCCTGGCCTGGCTCGAGGCGGCGCCTCCCGGCCAGCGGGTGAACGTGGCCTAGACGGCAAGAAGCCGGGAAGACGAGGGGCGTACTCGTCTTCCCGGCTTCGTCTGTGCGGGACGGGCTACTTCAGACCGTCATTGATGGCAGCCACCAACTCACCGTTGGTGGTGTCACCGCTGAACTCCCAGAAGAAGGCGCCTCCCAGGCCCTGCTGCTTCGACCAGGCCATCTTGCTCTTGACCGTCGCCGGGGTGTCGTACGACCACCAGTTGTTGCCGCAGTGGGCGTAGGCCGTGCCGGCGATCGTGCCGTTGGCGGGGCAGGAGTTCTTGAGGACCTTGTAGTCCTCGATGCCCGCTTCGTACGTTCCGGGCGCCGCGCCGGTCGCCGTGCCGCCCGGCTCCTTCTGGGTGACGCCCGTCCAGCCGCGGCCGTAGAAGCCGATGCCGAGCAGGAGCTTCGAGGCGGGGACGCCCTTCGCCTTCAGCTTCGTGATCGCGTCGGCGGAGTTGAAGCCGTCCTGCGGGATGCCGGGGTAGGACGTGAGCGGGGAGTGCGGGGCCGTCGGGCCCTTGGCCGCCCACGCGCCGAAGAAGTCGTACGTCATCACGTTGTACCAGTCGGCGTACTGCGACGCGCCGCCGTAGTCGGCCGCGTCGATCTTGCCGCCGCTGGAGCCGTCGGCGGTGATGGCCGCGGTGACCAGGGCGTCCTTGCCGAACTCGGTGCGGAACGCCTGCATCATGTTCTTCATCGATGCCGGGCCGCTGGTGTCACAGGTCAGGCCGCAGGCGTTGGGGTACTCCCAGTCCAGGTCGATGCCGTCGAAGACGTCGGCCCAGCGCGGGTCCTCCACCAGGTCGTGGCAGGACTTGGCGAAGGCGGCCGGGTTCTTCATGGCGTCGGTGAAGCCGCCGGACCAGGTCCAGCCGCCGAAGGACCACAGGACCTTGAGGTTGGGGTGCTTGGCCTTGAGCTTGCGCAGCTGGTTGAAGTTGCCGCGCAGGGGCTGGTCCCAGGTGTCCGCCTTGCCGTCGACGGACTGGTCGGCGGTGTACGCCTTGTCGTAGTCGGCGTAGGCGTCGCCGATCGTGCACTTGCCGCCCTGGACGTTGCCGAAGGCGTAGTTGATGTGCGTGATCTTGGAGGCGGAGGCCGAGGTGTCGATGTTCTTCACGTGGTAGTTGCGTCCGTAGACGCCCCACTGGGTGAAGTAGCCGAGCTTGACCTTGTCACCCGGTCCCGGGCCCGGGTCGGTGCCGCCCGTGGTGTGCACCTTGACGGCGCCCGATGCCGGTCCTGTCTGGTCCGCGGTGTCGCGGGCCTGGACCGTGTACGAGTAGTCGGTGCCCGCGGTGAGGCCGCTGTCCGCGTACGACGTGCCGGTCACCGTGGCGACCTTGGAGCCGTCGCGCAGGACGTCGTAGTTCTTGACGCCCTTGTCGTCGGTGGCCGCGCTCCAGGCGAGCTTCACCGAGGTGTTGGTGATGTCGGACGCGGTGGGGGTGCCGGGTGCCGAGGGAGGGTTGTCGCCGGGGACGCTGCCGCCGTCACAACTGCCGCCGTTGAGCGTGCAGTTGGAGGGCGAGCCGGGGCCCGAGCCGTTGAACCCGAAGGAGACCGAGGCGCCGGGGGCGAGCGTCCCGTTCCAGCCGAGGTTCTTGGCGGTCCAGCGGTTGCCGGAGTTGGTGACGGTGGCGTCCCAGGCGGAGGACACCTTCGTGCCGGTGGGGAAGTCCCACGCGACGGACCAGGAGCTGATGGAGGTGGTTCCGGTGTTCTTGACGGTCCACTTGCCCTCGAAGCCGCTGCCCCAGTCCTGGGTCTTGGCGTACGTGGCGGTGGCCGCGGGGGCGGCTTCCGGCGCGGCTTCGGCGGGACCGCCGAGCGCGACCAGGGTGGCGAGCGGGAGCAGCAGGGTGGTGAGGCCTGCCACGGCTCTGTGTCTGAAGCGCACTGTGTGCTCCTCGGGTGAGATCCGGGGGTCATAGGGGTGGAACCCTGCGCCGCCCGTGAGCACGTGGAACACGTGGGGGAGTGCTCACCGCAGTGCCGGTGAGAATAGAAAGGTCTGGACCAGCGGTCAAGAGGTCTGAACCATTGGCCGGATCGCGCCGGTCGGGCGCACCGGACCCGGGCTCATACACCCAACTCCTGCGCGAGGACGGCCGCTTGGACCCTGCTGCGCAGCTCCAGCTTGCCGAGGAGGCGGCTGACATGGGTCTTCACCGTCGCCTCCGCCATGTCCAGACGACTCGCGATCTCCGCGTTCGAGAGCCCTTCGCCGATGCGGGCGAGCACCTCGCGCTCGCGGCGGGTGAGGGTGTCGAGGATGGCGGGATCGGGTCCGTTCTCCCGGCGTGCGCGCCGCACGGTCTGCGGGGCGGCGAACTCGGCGATCAGCCGCCGGGTGACGGCCGGGGCGATCAGGCCCTCGCCGCGGCCGACCGTGCGGACCGCCTCCAGGAGGTCCTTGGCCTCGGTGTTCTTCAGGAGGAACCCGCAGGCGCCCGCGCGCAGCGCCCCGAAGACGTACTCGTCGAGGTCGAAGGTGGTCAGGACGAGCACGTCCGCGAGGTCCTCGGCGACGACCTGCCGGGTCGCGGAGACCCCGTCGAGGCGCGGCATCTGGATGTCCATCAGCACCAGATCGGGCCTCAGCTCACGGGCGAGCGCCACCGCCTCCTCGCCGTCGGCCGCCTCGCCGACCACCTCGATGTCCGGCGCGCTGCGCAGGATCAGGACGAGTCCCGCCCGTACGGCGGACTGGTCCTCGGCGACGAGCACTCGGATCATTCGGTCACTCCTTCATCGATGGGGTCGAGGTCCGAGGGGGCGACGGGCAGGGTCGCGTGCACGCTCCACACCTTCTCGCCGTCGGGGGACGCGCTGCTCTCGGGCCCGGACTCGAAGGCGCCGCCCAGGAGTTCGGTGCGCTCCCGCATGCCGACCAGACCGGCGCCGGAGCCCGGGGCGCGGGGGCCGGACGGTGATCCGTACGGGCTGGTCACGCGGATTTCGAGGGCGCGCCGCCGCTGGGTGAGCGTCACCGTCACCGGGCCGGGCGATGCGTGCTTCAGGGCGTTGGTCAGGGACTCCTGGATGATGCGGTACGCCGCGAGTTCGACCGGGGCGGGGAGCTTGGAGTCGTCCGGGCCGCGGGTGTCGTCGAGGGTGACGTCCAGACCATTGGTACCGGCGTTGTCGATCAGGGAGCCGAGGCCGTCCAGAGTGGGCGCGACCGTCGGCTCCCGGTCGTCGCTGGAGTCCCGCAGGATGCCGATGAGGCGGCGCATCTCCGACAGACCCTCGACGCTGTTCTCCCGGATGACGGCGAGGGCGTCGCGGGTGGTCTTCGGGTCGTCCAGGGAGAGCGCGGCCGTGGAGTGGATGGCGATCGCCGAGAGGTGGTTGGCGACCATGTCGTGCAGCTCGCGGGCCATCCGGGCCCGCTCGGCGGTGATGGCCTGCACGCGGTCCATCTCGGCGAGCAGCGCGGTCTGTTCGGCCCGCAGGCGCGCGGCGACGGCGGCCTCGCGGTGGGTGCGCACGAGAACGCCGGTGGTCGCGGGGGCGAAGGACACCAGGCCGGTGAGGACGCCGATGAGGATCGCTTCGGGCTCCCGCAGCCAGGCCAGGAACCCGATCGTCACCGCCACCGTGATCAGCCCCGTGGTGACCGGGATGCGCCGGGCGGAGGCCGGAGTGCCGTACACCACGGCCGCGTACATGATGTCCGTGAACATCATGACCGTGGCCAGATTCCCCGCGGTGAACTGGTCGGCGATCAGTGCGAGCGTGGCGATGATCAGGGCCGTCCGCGGCCTGCTCCTGCGCAGCAGTTCGAGCCCGGCGAGGACGAGGAGCGGGATCAGCGCCCAGGTGCTGCCGAGCGGCCGGTCCGTCTGCATCGTGAGCCCGAGTGCCCACCACGCGAGCCCGGCGAGCACGCTGGCCACGGAGATCTGTACGTCGACGCGGTGCGGGCGGGGGAGGGACAGGGCCATGCGTCCATCCAACACGGCGTGCCGGGGCCGTGCCTGATCCTGAGGGAGGAACCGCGCGCTACATCGAAGGATGCAGTCCCACTTCGTCACTGGCGACGATGATCCGCGGCCGGTCCGCCGGGAGCCTGGAAGGGTGACCGAGAGGAGCGAACAATGATCGTCACGCTGATCATCATCTGCGAGGTCGGCTTCTGGGTGCTGCTGGCCGGAGGCCTGGCCCTGCGCTACGCGGCGAAGATGCCGCGCGCGAGCGTCGCGGTGCTGCTGTGCGAGCCGATCCTGGAGGTCGTCCTCTTCGTCGTCACCGCGATCGACCTGAAGAACGGCGCGGAGCCGGACTGGAAGCACGGCCTGGCCGCCGTCTACATCGGCTACTCCATCGCCCTCGGCCACTACACGATCAAGTGGGTGGACGTCCGCGTCGCCCACCGCTTCGCGGGCGGCCCGCCGCCGTCCACCCCCAAGTACGGCACGGCCCGCGCGATCCACGAGTGGAAGATCGCCGCCCGCTGGATCCTGGCCGGACTGATCGCGATGGCGCTGCTCCAGGGAGCGGTCTGGTACGTCGGGGGCGACGGGGACATCGGCTCACTGCGGATGTGGCAGCAGAGGATGCTGTGGCTGATCGGCATCAACGTGATCATCGCGGCGGCCTACACGGTCTTCCCGAAGCAGGCGCCGGCGGTGCGGGACGGCGAGAAGGAGCCGAGCTTCCTGAGCAAGCTCTAACGCTCGCCGCCCGGCACCCACAGCACGTCTCCGACCTCCTTGTTGGCCGCACGGGCCAGGATGAACAGGAGGTCGGAGAGCCGGTTGAGATAGGTGGCGGTCAGGGGGTTCATGACCTCCCCGTGGACCTCGAAGGCCGCCCACGTGGACCGCTCCGCCCGCCGCACCACCGTGCACGCCTGGTGCAGCAGCGCCGCGCCCGGTGTGCCGCCCGGCAGGATGAAGCTGCGGAGCTTCTCCAGCTCGTCGAGGAAGCGGTCGCAGTCCTGCTCCAGCTTGTCGATGTAGGACTGCTCGACGCGCAGCGGCGGGTACTTCGGCTCCTCCACGACCGGCGTGGACAGGTCGGCGCCCACGTCGAAGAGGTCGTTCTGGACCCGGACCAGGACCTTCACGACCTCTTCGTCGAGCTGACCGAGCGCGATCGCCGTGCCGATGGCGGCGTTGGCCTCGTTGGCGTCGGCGTACGCCGAGATCCGCAGATCCGTCTTGGCGGTCCTGCTCATGTCGCCGAGGGCCGTCGTGCCCTGGTCGCCGGTCCTGGTGTAGATGCGCGTCAGATTGACCATGAGGTCAGCCTAGTTACGCGCCGGCCTTCCGGAAGACACGTGTGCCCACCGTCACGGACCCGAGCGCGAGCGCGGCGGCCATCAGGACGCCGTACAGCATCGCCGTACTCGCGTACTCGCCCACGTAGGCGGCCCGCACCGCGTCCACGAGGTAGCGGAACGGCATGAAGTGCGAGAGCACGTCCAGCCACCCCGGCGCCAGGGCCATCGGCAGCATCAGGCCGGAGAGCAGCATCGAGGGCATGCTCACCGCGTTGATCACGGGGCCGAACTCGTGCGGCTTGGAGACGAGCAGCGCGAGCGCGTACGAGAGGGACGCGAGGACGATCGTCAGGACCGCCACGAACGCGAAGCCGATGAGGATGCCGACGAGCGGCGCCCGCAGCCCCATCACCACGGCCGCCAGGACGAGCAGCACCGCCTGGAAGACGAAGAGCGCGGCATCGCGGAGCACCCGCCCCAGCAGCAGCGCGAGCCGGCTGACCGGCGTCACCCGCATCCGCTCCACCACACCGAACTGCTTCTCGATGATGATCGCGAATCCGCTGTACGAGGCGCCGAACAGGCCGAGTTGGAGCAGCAGCCCCGGCACGAGCACCTGCCAGGAGTCGCCGCGCGAGCCGAGCGGCAGGTCGGTCAGGAGCGGGCCGAAGAAGAGCAGGTAGAGCAGCGGCATCAGGACGCCGAAGAGGATCTGGAACTTGGAGCGCAGGGTCTGGCGGGCGTACCGCCCGAAGATCAGCGCGGTGTCGGAGAGGAAAGCAGACATCAGGGGTCCTGGGGTTCAGACGGCGACCGGCGCCGTGTCCTTGGGGGTGAGGTCGCGCCCGGTGACGGCCAGGAACGTGTCCTGGAGCGTGGCGTCGATGGAGCCGCCGTACCGGAGCTTGAGCGCGCTCGGCGTGCCTTCGGCGACCACGACGCCCTTGTCGATGACGACGAGGCGGTCGCAGAGCGCGTCGGCCTCGTCGAGGTAGTGGGTGGTCAGGACCACGGTGGTGCCGTGGTCGTCGCGCAGCCGCCGCACAAGGGCCCACAGGTCGGCCCTGCTGCCCGGGTCGAGCCCGGTGGTCGGCTCGTCGAGGAAGAGCACCTCGGGCCGGTGCATGAGCCCCATGGCGATGTCGAGCCGTCGGCGCTGGCCGCCGGAGAGGGTCGCGCACTTGCGGTCGAGGAGGTCGGTGAGTCCCAGGTCGGCGGCCAACTCCTCCGCGCGGGCGGCGGCTTGCGGCTTCGTCAGGCGGTAGAGGCGGCCCTGGGTGACCAGTTCCTCGCGTACGGAGATGCTCAGGTCGACGCCGCCGGACTGGGCCACGTACCCGATCCTGCGCCGCACGGCGGCCGGGTCGCGGGCCAGGTCGACGCCCGCGACGGTGGCGGCGCCGCCGGTGGGCGCCAGGAGCGTGGTGAGCATGCGCAGCGTCGTCGTCTTGCCCGCGCCGTTCGGTCCGAGGAAGCCGAGGATCTCGCCGGGGGCGACGGTCAGGTCGATGCCGCGCACGGCCTCGACGGCGCCGCGTTTGGTCCGGAAGGTCTGGGTGAGTCCGGCCGTGCTGATGATTGCCATGGCGACCACAAAAACAGAGTCTCTTAAATTTTGCAATGACACCAAGTTTTGGGATCGCCCCAAGTTTTCAGTCGCCCTAGCCGATGGTCGTAAGGTGGTTCCATGGCTGAAGGGCTCAGGGAGCGCAAGAAGCGGCAGACGAAGCAGCGCATCTCGGACATCGCGACGGGGCTGTTCCTGGAGCACGGCTTCGTCACGGTGACCGTCGCGGAGGTCGCGGAAGCCGCGGACGTCTCCGTGAACACCGTCTACAACTACTTCCCGGTCAAGGAGGACCTCTTCCTCGACCGGGGTGACGCCGTCGTCGACCGCCTCTCCGGCTACGTACGGGGCCGTCGCGCGGGGGAGTCCGCCGCCGCCGCGGTGCTGCGCGCGCTGCGCTCGGACGTGGAGGGCGTGTCGCCCCAGGTCGGCCTCTTCTCGGGCTGGGCCGACTTCATGAAGGTCATCACCGAGGCCCACCCCCTGCGCTCCCGGCTCTGGGAGATCCAGCAGCAGGCGCTCGGCCACCTCACGAAGACCCTCGCCGAGGAGGCGCAGGCCGCCGACGGCGATCCGATGCCCGGCCTGATCGCGGGTCAGCTCTCCTGGGTCCACAGCACGCTCATGGCCTGGATCGGCGACGAGATGGTCAAGTGCCGCGAGCCCGCCGAAGTCTCCCGCGACGCCCTCGTCCTGCTCGACGAGATGGAGGACCTGCTCGGCGAGAAGGTCCTCAACTACGCGGTGCGCGGCGCCGAATGAGGCGTACCAGTGTGATGTCCGTCATCTGAGACGTGACGCGCATTACTTCACGGCCACAGTCGCGCTCACGACCGCTAATGTCCGCCGGAAGGGCAAACGTAAACAGCGTGTAAGCCAGGCGTGATAAGCGGTAGGGGAGTCGGAACAGTGGCACGGAAGCTCGCCGTCATCGGAGCCGGACTCATGGGGTCCGGCATCGCACAGGTCTCCGCCCAGGCGGGCTGGGACGTCGTCCTGCGCGACGTCACCGATGAGGCCCTGACCCGTGGCACCGACGGGATCAAGGCGTCGTACGACAAGTTCGTGAGCAAGGGCAAGCTCGCCGCCGAGGACGCCGAGGCGGCGCTCGGGCGCATCACGACGAGCACCGACATGGACGCCGTCGCCGACGCGGACATCGTCGTCGAGGCCGTCTTCGAGAAGCTCGAGGTCAAGCACGACATCTTCCGTACGCTCGACAAGATCGTGCGCGAGGACGCCGTACTCGCGTCGAACACCTCCGCGATCCCGATCACGAAGATCGCGGCCGTGACGGAGCGTCCGGAGCGGGTCGTGGGCGCGCACTTCTTCTCGCCGGTGCCGATGATGCAGCTGTGCGAACTGGTGCGCGGCTACAAGACCAGCGACGAAACCCTCGCCCGCACGCGTGAGTTCGCCGAGTCCGTCGGCAAGACCTGCATCGTCGTGAACCGCGACGTCGCGGGCTTTGTGACGACCCGTCTGATCTCCGCGCTCGTCGTCGAGGCCGCCAAGCTCTACGAGTCGGGCGTCGCCTCCGCGGAGGACATCGACATCGCCTGCAAGCTCGGCTTCGGGCACGCCATGGGGCCGCTCGCGACCGCCGATCTGACGGGCGTCGACATCCTGCTGCACGCCACGAGCAACATCTACACGGAGTCCCAGGACGAGAAGTTCGCGCCGCCCGAGCTGATGCGCCGGATGGTTGACGCCGGTGACATCGGCCGCAAGAGCGGGCAGGGCTTCTACAAGCACTGACGTCTCCTCCTGCCTTGCGGGGTCACCCCTCGGAGTGAATTCGGTATCGGTTCGCTTACAGACGGCAACTTCCTTGCCCATGCGGCAGTCAGTTGCAGTGACATACGCAGACGCCTTACGGAACAGACGTCACAGGAAACTCAGCACTCTCGGGGAGCGCATATGCACATCAGGGGCGACCAGGCCCAGCTGGTCGTCGGGGGACGCCTCGACGTACGCAGCGCGGCGGACGCCCGAACGGTCCTGCACTCGGCCGTCGACGACGGAGCCGGCGACCTGGTGCTCGACCTGTCCGAACTCGACTCGTGGGACGCCACGGGACTCGGCGTCATCATGGGCGCGCACCGGCGCGCGGGCCGGTGCGGACGCCGACTGGTGCTGCGCAGCGTGCCGCCCCAGATGCAGCGCCTGCTCGTGGCCACCCGGCTGCACAGAATCCTTGCCATCGAGGGCGGCATCGGGGTGGAATCGCTTCCCCGCGTGTGATCCGCGATGATCCCCAGCCGATCTGGGGGTGAAACGCATCTCGCGCACAATCCTCACGAGACTGTGACGTCTCGGACGGGGCGGTACCCCGCCCGTTCGGAGATACTGAGCGAAGGTCTAGGGTTCGGTCGCCCACCGTCATGACGACAGACGCCCGAGCGGGGGCACCGGACCAGAAGCGACAGCGCAGTGTGCACAAGGCCGGAGGGGGCTGTGTACACGACGCATCTGGGGGGCTTTGACCATGGACCCGATGAACCGGGGACCGGAAGAGTACGGCCATGACGGCATCAACGACGACGATTCCGCGCGCTCCGTGCGGCCACCGCGCGATCCGCTGACACCCGACTTCGGGCAGCCCGCGCCCACGCTCGCCCGCACCGTCCAGCTCGTGTCCGGCGACTTCCTGCTCACCGTGAACCCCGTCGACGGCAGCGAGATCGAGCACTGCCCGCCGGGCGAGCGGCCCGCACGCCCCGTCAAGCGCACCGCCGCCGAGCGGGCCGAGCTGCGCCGTGCCGCGGCGCCGCCCGTGCCGCCGGGTCCCGCTCTGCCCCGGATGCCGCTCCTTGAGCGGCAGGAGGATCGCGAGCGGCTCGTGCGCCTGCTCGCACGCGGGCGCTCGGTCCGGCTCACCGGCCCCGCGGGCTCGGGGCGCACGGCGCTCCTGAACGCCGTCGCGGAGGACTGCGCGGACCTCGCACCGGACGGCGTCGTCCGGCTCTCCGGGTACCACAAGACGCCCGCCGACCTGCTCCAGGACCTCTTCGGCGCGGTCTACAACGCCCCGCTGCACCGCCCCGACCGCACCCTGCTGCTCGAACTCGTCCACGACATCGGCGCGGTCGTCGTCCTGGACGACCTGGAGTTCGGCGCGGCAGCCCTGGAGGAACTGCTCGAGGCGACGCCCGAGTGCGCCTTCCTCATCTCCGCGACCCCCGACGTCGCGGCGCCCTCGCCCGACTCGCACCTCGAAGAGGTCTTCCTCGGCGGCCTGGGCCGCAGCGGCGGCCTCGAACTCCTGGAGCGTGCCGTCGGCCGCGTCCTGACGGACGACGAGGCGAGCTGGGCGGGCGACCTGTGGTTCGAGTCGGAGGGACTGCCGCTGCGCTTCGTGCAGGCGGGCGCCCTGCTGCGCCAGCGCGACCAGCTGCGCGCCGACCCGAACGCCTTCGACGAGTACGGCTACTTCGCCGACGCCCCGGTCGACGCGCCCTTCGGCGCCGAGGGCCACGACGTGCCGCTGCCCTCGCTCGCGGACGGGGCGGCGCCCGCGGTGCTGCTCGCCTCCCGGCTGAGTCCGTCGGCGCGCACCACGCTGCGGTTCGCCGTCGCGCTCGGCGGCGAGCTGCCGCACCAGGCGCATCTGCCCGCCCTCGTGGGGGACACCCACGCGGACGCGGCCCTCGCCGAGCTGGTCTCCGCCGCGCTCGTCACGGCGGTCGGCTCGCACTACCGGCTCGCCGCCGGGGTGCGTACGCAGCTGGAGGCGTCCGGGTACGCGGACGACGCCGCCGAGCGCGCCCAGAGCGCCGCCCAGCACTACGCCTGGTGGGCGGGGCACCCCTCGGTCGGCCCGGAGCGGGTCGTGGCCGAGGCGGACGCGGTGCTCGCGGCGCTGGGCGTCCTGGTGGCGGGACAGTCCGCCTCGGGGGCGTCCGGCGGCTCCAACGGCGGCTCCAACGGCGGTTCCGTCGGCGGTTCCGGCGGTGCTTCCGTCGGCAGTGAGGACAGCGCCGCCGTGCTGCTCGCCCGCACGGTCGCGCCGGCCTTCGCGGGAGGGCTCGACTGGGGCTCCTGGGAGCGTGCCCTGCGCTCGGGCCAGGAGGCGGCACGGACCGCGGGAGAGGTCGCCGAAGAGGCGTACTTCCACCACGAGCTCGGCATCCTCGCGCTCTGCGGCGGACAGCTCGACCGGGCCCGCGTCGAGCTGGAGGCCTCCATCGGCCTGCGCGGCGCGCTCGCCGACAAGCGGGGCATGATCGCGGGCCGCAGGGCCCTCGCCCTGGTCGCCGACCGCTCGGGCGGCGTGCTGTCCGGCGGACGCACGGCTGCCGGCGAAGAAGTGCCCGACGCGCGCTACGAGGAGTCGGCGTCGCCCCCCGGCGGCGTCCCGGCGGCGTTCGCGCTGCCCACCCCGCCCCCGGAGCCCGAGACCCTGGTCACCCGCAACGCGTCGCCAGCGGCGGGCGCTGGACCGGCGCCGACCCGCCGCTCCATCGTCAACGGCACGCGGCGCAACCTGGTGGCGGCGGGCGCGGGAGCCCTCCTGGCCGCCGTGCTCGGCACCGTGGTGACCCTCGGCGCGACGTCCGACAACGACGACAACCCGCCGGACAAGGTCAAGACGGAGCAGTCGGCGAGCGAGGACCAGGCCGACGACGGCCTGACCGCCGACAAGCCGGCCAAGGACTCGACGAGCCGCCCGGACGAGGACGGCCCGGACAACATCCCCGGCACCGCGGACGACGGCACTCCGAGCGAGAGCGGCGAACCGTCGGACGAGCCGAGCGGCAGCGGAACGCCGTCCGACGACACTTCGGACAAGCCGACCGACAAGCCCACGGACAAGCCGACGGACAAGCCGACGACGAAGCCGCCGACCACGAAGCCGCCCACGACCAAGCCGCCCACGACGAAGCCGCCGACGACTCCTCCGCCGACGACCCCGCCGCCGACGACGGACCCCGCCACGGACCCGCCGTCGTCCCCGGACACGTCGAACTCGGCGAGCGGCCCCGCCGGCAGCGACCCGGCGAGCAGCCCGGCGACGAGCGACAGCGCGTCCAGCACGGCGTCGACGATCTGACGTACGGAGCGGTCTGACGCACGTACGGAAAAGAGGGCCGGGTCCACCAGGACCCGGCCCTCTCACGTACGAGAAGTTCTAGAAAAGCCGCAGCTTGTCGTCCTCGATGCCACGCATCGCGTTGTAGTCAAGGACGGCGCAGCCGATGCCGCGGTCGGTGGCGAGCACGCGGGCCTGCGGCTTGATCTCCTGGGCGGCGAAGATGCCCTTGACGGGGGCCAGGTGCGGGTCGCGGTTCAACAGCTCGAGATAACGGGTGAGTTGTTCGACACCGTCGATCTCGCCGCGCCGCTTGATCTCGACGGCGACGGTCTGGCCGTCGGCGTCGCGGCAGAGGATGTCCACCGGGCCGATCGCCGTCATGTACTCGCGCCGGATCAGCGAATAACCCTCTCCGAGCGTCTCGATCCGGTCGGCGAGCAGCTCCTGGAGATGCGCTTCCACGCCGTCCTTGATGAGGCCGGGATCCACGCCCAGTTCGTGCGAGGAGTCGTGCAGGATCTCCTCCATCGTGATGATCAGTTTCTCGCCGCCCTTGTTCACGACGGTCCAGACGCCCGCGTCGTCCCCCGTCCCCTCCTTCAAGGTGCAGGGCGGGGACATCCAGTTGAGGGGTTTGTAGGCCCGGTCGTCCGCGTGGATCGAGACACTGCCGTCCGCCTTCACAAGGATCAGGCGGGGGGCCGACGGGAGATGGGCTGTGAGCCTGCCCGCGTAATCCACGGAGCATCGGGCAATGACGAGACGCATGGGGCGCAACGCTACTCGACCCCAGGTGGTCCGCGCGATTCCTCCGGCGATGGACCTGTTCGATCCTGGCCGGTTATGTTCCCAATCTCCTGGTGCAGCGCGGGTCCGGTGCTTAACGTATAAGCAGGAGGTCGCCGTGCGTGCACGCTGCGTGTGCGGACTCCTTCCCTGTCCGGAAGCCCCCGCTCCCCGGGGGTGCGAGAGGAGAACCCATGTCGCTCGACGTCTCACCGGCGCTGTTGGAACAGGCCGAGCGAGGCGAGGTCGATGAAGCGGAATTCGTCGACTGCGTCCGGACCTCCCTGCCTTACGCATGGGAGATGATCAGCTCCCTGGTGGCCCAGCTGAAGGTTGACGGCGGCGAGTTCGCCGACAACCAGACGCCGCCACCCAACGAGCAGGCGCGCGGCCAGCTCCTGCGGGCGCTCGCGAGTGACGCCATTCGCGGCGCTCTGCAGCGGCACTTCGGAGTGCGTCTCGCATTCCAGAACTGCCACCGTGTGGCGGTGTTCCCGCTGGATGCATCCGTGGACGACAGGCTCGCCCGGTTCACCTCGATCCGGGGGCAGCTGCTCAACCAGTCGCCCGAACTGCGGGACTGCTGACGCCTTTTGCTGCCGCTCCGTACGCGGGAGGTGTACTAGTACCGGAGCGGCAGCTCCCCGCCCCAGCGGCTCAGCCGAGCTGGGGCAGCACCTCGGCACCCAGCCTTCGGACGTTCTCCTCCGTGGTCGCCAGATCGCCCGAGCCCTCGACAAGCAGCGCGAAGCGGGTGATCCCCGTGCGCTCCGAGGTCGCCGCGATCCGGTCGGCGCACAGCTGAGGGGTGCCCACCGGATGCAGTCCGCAGAGCAGTTCGGTGTACGCGAGCGGGTCCCGCATCGCCCGCGCGCGGCCGTCGACCGTGACATGGGCGTCCAGGCCCTGCTTGAGCCACCCCGGCATCGCCTTCTGGAGCGTCTCCGCCGCGTCCAGGCGCCGGTCCGCGATCTGCGCGACCCCCGCGGAGACGTGCGGCGCCCGGTGGACCTCCTCCGGCGTGCACCCCGAGGCGCGCGCGTGCCTGCGCCACAACGCCACCATTTCGGCCTTCTCCTCGTCGCCGACGTGCATGCCGAGCAGCATCGGCAGGCCGCGCTCCGCCGCGAGCCGCACGCTGGACGGCGAGGTGCAGGCGACGATCACCTCCGGGCCGCCGGCTCCTTCCCCGGTGTCACCGCCCGAGCCGGCCAGCGCCTCCTGCGGCCGTGGCACCACGGCGACCTCGCGGAAGGAGAAGCGGCCCGCATCGCCGGCGACCCGGGGCTCGCTCAGCCACCGCAGCAGCAGGTCGAGCGAGTCCGGGAAGCCCTTCTCGTACGCGTCGAGACCCGACCCGAAGACCTCGAGATCCACCCACGGCCCGCCGCGCCCCACGCCCAGCGAGAAGCGCCCGCCGGACGTCAGGTGCAGCAGCGCCGCCTGCTCGCCCAGGGCGACCGGGTGCACGGTCGGCAGGACGCTCACGGCGGTGCCGACGCGGATGTGCCGCGTACGCCCGAGAAGGAGCGCGGCGAGGGTCACGGCGGACGGACACGTGCCGTACGGCACGAAGTGGTGTTCGGCGAGCCAGACCGAGTCAAGGCCCGCCTCCTCGGCCACCTCGGCGGACCGCACCGCACGGTGCAGTGCCTCCCCCTGTCCCTGTCCCGGGAACTGGGCGGCCAGAACAAAACTACCTACACGCATCGCTCTCCTGCCTCCTTGGCGCCGACGCAGGCACTCCCCCTACGGGCAACAACGCATGACACGTGCCAAAGGCACGGCTTGGCATGAAGATTGACGGATTTTCTGCGAAATGCAGGGGGGATCTGTGGGGGTTGGTGAAGGGCGCCTACCCCTGTGCGCGCCGCGTAGGCTGGACACACCCCTGGCCCCCGTACATCCCGTGAGGTGTCTCGTGTCCCCGCGTCGTAACCGCCCGAAGGGCGCCGGAGAAGACAGCCCGCGCACGGACGGGGATCCGGCGGGCCGCTACGGCGGCTTCCAGTCCACGGAGAGCTGGCGGGGCGAGCAGTGGAGCCTGCGCCATGTCGCGGGCGCGAGCGCGGCCGGCAAGACCTACCGCTGCCCCGGCTGCGACCAGGAGATCCCCTCCGGCGTCGCGCACGTGGTGGCCTGGCCCGAGCACTCGGGCGTGGACGAGCGCAGGCACTGGCACAAGGCCTGCTGGAACGCGAAGGACCGCCGCACCACGCGGGTGCAGCGGTCCCGTAACGCGCCGAGGTACTGAGACCCCCGAAGGCGGCTACACGTCGCGCTTCTCCAGGAGGACGAAGGCGCCGGCGATCGCGGCCGCCGTCACGCCGACGAGCAGCAGCAGCTGCGAGGTGCCGCCGCCCGTCCCGTCCATCTCGAAGATCTTGGCGAGGGAATTGATGGCGTTGTAGTCCATCATCTTCTCGCCCAGCGGACGCGTGCCCTCGGAGATCATCAGGAACACCGGCAGGATCGCGGGCACCAGGACCACGCCGAGCATCGCGGTGATCGCACCCGCCGAGTGGCGCAGCATCGATCCTGCGGCGAGCGCGAGGACGCCCAGGAGCGAGACGTAGAGCCCGCCCTTGAGGACCGTGCCCGCCCAGTCGACGTCACCCGCCTCGGGGCCGCTGTGCATCCCCGACGTCATCAGGCCCACAAGGAGGACGGAGCCCGCGGCGACGACGAAGGCGATCACGAAGAAGATCAGGATCTTGGCGGCGAGCACGCGATAGCGCTGCGGCGACGCCGTGAACGTCGTACGGATCATGCCCGTGCCGTACTCGGACGACGTCACCAGGACGCCGAGCGTGATCAGGCAGATCTGGCCGAGCACGAGACCGAAGAACGCGGGGATCGTGAACGGCACGTCCGCGTAGTCGCGGTCCTGCGTGTTCACGGCCACCAGCAGGCCGATGCCGACGACCAGGAGGAAGAAGACGCCGAGGGTCCACATCGTCGAGCGGACCGACTTGATCTTCGTCCACTCGGACGCCAGGGCGTTGCCGAGGTGGGTCTTCCTGACCGGGATCGGCGAGGTGTAGGCGTTGTTCATCGCCTGCTGCCACGCGGACGGCGGCGCGGGGGCGGCCGGCGGGGGAGCCATCGGGGCGCCCTGCGGAATCGGTGCGCCCTGCGGCACGGGGGCACCGGCCGGTGCGTGTGCCTGCTGGGGTGCCTGCTGGGGCTGCGCCTGCGGCTGCGGAGTCGGAGGCGTGGTCATCGCGGGTCCTCGCTGTCGCGCTTGGTCATGTCGGGGGCGGGGGCGGGGGCGGGGGCGGGGGCGGACGCGGGCGCCTGCGGGGCGGCGGTCGCGTACGGGTTGGGGGTGGCGCCCTGCGGTGCGCCAGGGGCTCCAGGAGCGCCCTGGGGAGCACCCTGCGGCATCGCGAAGGGCTGGCCGCCCTGCTGGGGCGGCGGCGGCGCGTACCACCCGGGCTGGCCCTGTCCGGGCACCGGCATCGGCGGCTGCTGCATCGCGCCCGGCGGCAGCTGCTGCTGGAGTCCCGCGCGCTGGTCGACCGTCGAGCGGTAGTCGACGGCGCCCTGCGTCATCCGCATGTACGCCTCTTCCAGCGAGGCCTGGTGCGGGGAGAGCTCCCACACGCGGACGTCCGCGCCGTGCGCGAGGTCGCTGATGCGGGGGAGCGGAAGGCCGGTCACGCGCAGCGCGCCGTCCTGCTCGGGCATGACCTGGCCGCCGGCCTCGCTCAGCGCCGCCGACAGCTTCTCGCGCTGCTGCACGTCGCCGTCCGGCACCCGCACCCGGGCGAAGTCGGCGGAGTTGTGCGAGATGAAGTCCTTGACGCTCATGTCGGCGAGCAGCTGGCCGCGGCCGATCACGATCAGGTGCTCGGCGGTCAGCGCCATCTCGCTCATCAGGTGCGAGGAGACGAAGACCGTGCGGCCCTCGGCCGCGAGCGACTTCATCAGGTTCCTGACCCAGAGGATGCCCTCGGGGTCGAGGCCGTTGACGGGCTCGTCGAAGAGCAGCACCTGCGGGTCGCCGAGGAGCGCCGCGGCGATGCCGAGGCGCTGGCCCATGCCGAGCGAGAAGCCCTTGGAGCGCTTCTTGGCCACCTCCTGGAGGCCCACGACGCCGAGCACCTCGTCGACCCGGCGGGCCGGGATGCCGGAGAGCTGCGCGAGGCACAGCAGGTGGTTGCGGGCGTGCCTGCCGCCGTGCACCGCCTTGGCGTCGAGGAGCGCGCCGACCTGGCGGGGGGCGTTGGGGAGCTTGCGGTACGGGTAGCCGCCGATCGTCACCTGGCCCGTGGTGGGTTGGTCGAGCCCGAGGATCATGCGCATGGTCGTCGACTTGCCGGAGCCGTTCGGGCCCAGGAAGCCGGTGACCGTGCCGGGTCGCACCTGAAAGGAAAGGTTGTACACGGCTGTCTTGGCGCCGTAGCGCTTCGTCAGGCCGACTGCCTCGATCATTCTCCGCACCCATCGAATGGTTCAGGACGTCGGGGCACACGCCCCCGTAAGGGTTAGGAGGATAACGGGGAGCTGACGGTTCCAGCCAAGAGCGTGTGCTGCGTCTTTCCGGGGGACGACCCCCGGACCCCCGGTCGGAGAAGCGGGGCGCGGGCCCACGCGGAACGGATCGGCCGGGCCGCACAAGGACAGCGCGCGGCGTGAGCACGGCATCCGTCAGAGTCCGACCGCCCCGTCGCCGTACGGCGACAAGCCCGGCTGCCGCAGGTCCCAGCCCTCTTCGGCGAAGATGCGGGTCCCGGACTCGCGCACCGCACGCTCGGCGGCCGCCTTCCGCACCCAGCTCGCCGGACAGGGGCCGAGCAGGTCCCGCAGGCGCGGTGACGCATCGAGCAGCGAGGCGAGGAGCGTGGCCTGGTGGCCGCCGCCGGGCCGAGGCAGTCCGGTGCCGGGATCGGCGAGGACGCCGCGTACGCCGACGTAGAGGGACGCGCCGTCGAGCCGTTCTCCGGACGGCATGGTCAGCCCGAAGTCGTCGCCCGGGATCAGCGCCCGCCGGTAGTTGGGGAACTCCGTCTCGTCGACCGCGCGGAACTGGTCCTGATCGAGCCAGCTCACGACGAGGGAGGCTTCGGCCGCCGGATCGAGGCAGGGGGCCGCCGCCACATAACCGGCCCGCCCGATGTGCGCCGAGCAGCCGACGGCGATGCCCTGCACCCGCACCGGGACCATCGGCACGACGGCGGAGAGGCCGCGCCGGAGCAGTTTGTACGCGACCTGCGCGGGCGAGGCGTTCGACCCCACGGCCATGACGGGATGCCGGCCGCCGATGGACGCAAGGCCCCGCCCGGCCAGCACCTCGTCGAGCGGCCGCCCCGCCACGTGCCACTGCCCGAGCGGCAGCGGCCGTACGCCGAGGGGGAGGAGCTCCTCACCGGTCAGGAGGGAGGGCCCGGGGACGGGCCGCCCCGGGTAGGTCAGCGGATGCAGGGCGGGCACGACGTCGAGGCCGAGCGCGGCCAGGCTCCGGTCCTGCGGCATGCGTCTCCCTCTCCCCGGCGGGCGGTACCGCGCCCGGCAACAGGCGCGGGGCTCCGGCATGGGCGGCTCCGCCGCGTGGGCGCGAGAAGCCCCCACCGGCCCGCGGATCCATCACCGGTCCCAGCGAAGCGTCACGCATCCCGCTTCTTCAGCAGCGCGTAGCCGCCGATCAGTGCCACCACGACCCACACCACCATGATCGCGAGCCCGCCCCAGGGCCCGTACGGAGTGTCGTCGTCCAGCGGCGTCTTCACCTGCATGATCTTGCTGCCCGCCTGGTCGGGCAGGAAACGGCCGATCTTCTTCGTCGCCGAGACGTTGCCCAGAATGCTGGAGATCAGGAAGAAGAACGGCATCAGGATGCCGAGCGACAGCATCGGACTGCGCAGCATCGTCGCGACGCCCATCGAGAACATCGCGATCAGCGTCATGTAGAGCCCGCCGCCGATCACCGCCCGCAGCACGCCCGGATCGCTGATCATCGCCTTGTGCTCGCCGAGCATCGCCTGCCCCACGAAGAACGCGATGAAGCTCGTGACCAGGCCCACCACCAGACAGAGCAGGGTGGCGACCGCGACCTTGGACGCCATGAAGGTGGCGCGCTGCGGGACCGCGGAGAGCGAGGTGCGGATCATGCCGGTGCTGTACTCGTTCGAGACGACGAGCACCCCGAAGACGATCATCGCGAGCTGGCCGAGGCTCATGCCCGCGAAGCTGGTGTAGGTGGGGTCGAAGACCTGCCGGTCCTGGGCGTTGAGGTTGTCGTAGTCGTTCTTCGCCAGAATGCTGATCAGCAGGCCGAGCCCGACCGTGACGACCACGGCGAGACCCAGCGTCCACACGGTCGAGGAGACCGAGCGGATCTTGGTCCACTCCGACTTCAGTACCTGCGTCGCGGCCATCGCTCAGGACCCCTTCTTCTGCTGCCAGCTGCCGCCCCAGCCCTCGGCCTGCTGGGGCGGTGGCGGGGCGGCGCCGGGGGCCGCGTGGTCGGCGTGCGCGTGGTACTCCACCGACTCCGCGGTGAGCTGCATGAAGGCTTCTTCCAGCGAGGCGCGCTGGGGGCTCAGTTCATGGAGTACGAGCTGATGGCGGGCGGCGAGCTCGCCGAGGTCCTCCGACGAGGTCCCGTCGACCTCCAGGGTGCCGTTGCCCGCCTCGACGGCGGTGACGCCCTCCTGGTGCAGCACGTCGAGCAGGCGCTCGCGCTGCGGGGAGCGCAGCCGGACGTAACTGCGGGAGTTCTGGTGGATGAAGTCCGCCATGGAGGTGTCGGCGAGGAGCCGCCCCTGCCCGATGACGACGAGGTGGTCGGCGGTCAGCGCCATCTCGCTCATCAGGTGGGAGGAGACGAAGACCGTACGGCCCTGCGACGCGAGGGACTTCATCAGGTTCCGGATCCAGTGGATGCCCTCGGGGTCCAGGCCGTTGACCGGCTCGTCGAACATCAGGATCTCGGGGTTGCCGAGCAGCGCCCCCGCGATGCCGAGCCGCTGGCCCATGCCGAGCGAGAAGCCCTTGGCCTTCTTCTTGGCGACCTGGGTCAGACCGACGGTGTCGAGGACCTCGTGGACGCGGGCGCGCGGGATGCCGTTGCTCTGCGCGAGGCAGAGGAGGTGGTTGAAGGCGCTGCGCCCGCCGTGCATGGCCTTGGCGTCGAGCAGGGCGCCGATGTACTTCAGCGGGTCCTTCAGCTGGGCGTACCGCTTGCCGTCGATGCGCGCCGCCCCCGCCGTGGGGTTGTCGAGCCCGAGCATCATCCGCATCGTCGTGGACTTGCCCGCGCCGTTGGGCCCGAGGAAGCCGGTGACGATGCCCGGATGCACGGTGAAGGTGAGGTTGTTGACGGCCAGTTTCTCGCCGTACCGCTTGGTCAGCCCCTCGAGCTCGATCATGCGGCCACGCTAAAACGGGACAGAGCCCCCTGCCACTTGGACAGAGGGCTCTGAAAGCGTCCCGAAGGGGGCGCGGGGAACCGTGTGCGCGGCCACGACGAGCCCGCGGGTTTCCCAGGTGCCTCAGCGGGTCTGCTGCGCAGGCACCCCGCGGCTGACCGGCTCGTCCTCGGCGGGCGAACCGGCGGCAGCCACCGCCGCACCCGTGAGGG
Source organism: Streptomyces sp. NPDC054047 (assembly GCF_055585065.1). NCBI lineage: Bacteria > Bacillati > Actinomycetota > Actinomycetes > Kitasatosporales > Streptomycetaceae > Streptomyces > Streptomyces sp. NPDC054047. The sequence continues at coordinate 367,673 of NZ_JBVJKV010000008.1, forward strand.
TGGCCAGCATCTCGCGCACGTTGGTGAGCTGAGCGTTGATGCTGTCGCGACGGTTCGTCAGGGCCGCGAGCTCGCGCTCGGACTCCGAGCGGATCCGGTCCGCCTTGGCGTTGGCATCGGCGACGATGTCCTCGGCCTGACGCTGAGCGGTCTCGACGGTCTGGCGAGCGCGACGCTCCGCGTCCGTCCGCAGCTTCTCCGCCTCGAGGCGCAGCTGCTCCGCACGGTGCTCGATCTCCGCGAGACGCTTCTCGGCCTTGGCCTGACGCGAGGCCAGGTCACGCTCCGACTGCTCGCGGCGCTTGGCGAGGTTCGTCTCGAAGTCGGCCGCGGCCTGGGCGGCCTTGGCGCGGGTCTCCTCGAAGAGGGCGTCCGCCTCCTCGCGCTTCTGCTGAGCGTCCTTCTGCGCCTCGCTGCGCAGCGTGCCCGCCTCGCCCTTGGCCTTCTCGACGATCCGGACGCCCTCGTCCTCCGCCTTGGCCTTGCGCTCGGCCGCGAACGACTCGGCGTCGTTGCGCACCTGCTGGGCCGCCGACTCGGCGAGCTCGCGGTGCTGCTCGGCTGCGCGACGGGCCTCCTCGCGCAGGTCCTTCGCCTCCTCCTCGGCGAGGCGGAGGATCTTCTCGACGCGCGCGCCGAGACCCGCGTACGACGGTTCGGCGTCGGCTACCTGCGCCTGCGCGTTCTGCGTCTCGAGGTGCAGCTCTTCAATGCGCTTTTCCAGAGCAGTGATACGAGCAAGAGCGCTGTCACGGTCGGAGACGAGCTTGGAGATACGTTCGTCCACCTGAGCGCGGTCGTACCCACGCCGCACAAGCTCGAAGCCGTAGGGGGAAGTGTCGCTCATGGGGTTCCTGTCGAATGAGACCGGTGAGGTGATAGGGGGAATCCTAGGGGTCCAAGCGGCGTGTCATCGAGCGGATGCCCGTTTGATCTGGAGAATGACACCCCTTTTGAGTGGCTAACCGCCAGAGCACTTGCCAGCGACAGTGCCGAAGGTCCTTACAAAGCACGCGAGATGTTCTTTGGCTAGCCCTCAGACGGCTTGCCACCCGATCGAGTTGACCCCGCCGTCGCACCGGCCTTGACACCCGCGTCCTTCGTGCCGGCGATCGGTGGGGCCTCAAAAGATTCCAACGCCTCCAGCACGTCCTGGACACGGGAAATCTCGGCGTTGATGTCCTCACGGCGCCGGACGAGGACTTCGAGCTCGCGCTTGCCCTCGTCAACCGTACGCTCCGCCTCGGCCTGTGCCTCCGCCTTGACGCGTTCGGCGTCGCGCACCAGCTCGGCGACCTTCGTCTCGGCCTCCTTGAGCAGCGCCTCGGCCCGCTTCACGGCGGAGATCCGCACCTTGCCGGCCTCGGAACTCGCGTCCGACACCAGCTCCTTGGCCTTCGCCTCGGCCTCGGCGCGCTGCTCCTCCGCGGCCTTCACCAGTGCGTCACAGCGCTCGCCCGCGGACTTCATCGCCTCGGCGGACTCGCGGCGCGCACGCTCGTGCAGCTGCTCGATCTCGGCGGTGAGGCGGTCGCGCTGCTCCTCGGAGCGCTCCCTTATGGCCGTGGCGTCCCTGCGGGCGCCGACGAGCAGTTCGTCCGCGTCCGTACGGGCCTTCTCCACCAGGGAGTTGCCCTCGACCGTCGCCTCGGCGACCAGGCGGTCGGCCTCCGTGCGGGCCGCGCCGACCATCGTGTCGGCCTGCGCCTCCGCGTCCGTGGTCGCCTTGAGCGCCTTCTCCTGGGCGTCCTTGATCAGCTTGTCGGCCTCGGCGGCCGTCTCCGAGATGAGCGTGTCGACCTGCTCGGCCGCCTCGGAGCGGCGCTTGTTGGCCGCCTGGCGCGCCTCGTCCAGGGTCCGTTCGGCTTCCTCGCGAGCCTGCGAGGTGAGCCGCTCGGCCTCGGCCGCCGCCTCCGCCTTGACGCGCTCGGCATCGGACCGGATGCGCTCGGCGTGCTGCTGGGCGGAGCCGACCGTCTCGGCGGCGTCCGCGCGCAGCCGCTCGGCGTCGCCGGTCGCGTCCGAGATGAGCTTCTCGGCCTTGGCCACCGACTCCGAACGCACCCGCTCGGCCTCGGCGGTCGTCTCGGCCTTGAGCCGCTCGGCCTCGGCGACCGTGTCGGCCTTGAGCCGCTCGGCCTCCGCGATGGTCTCGTTCTGCAGCCGCTCCGCCTCGCTGCGCGCCTCGCCGATCAACTGGTCGGCCTGGCTCGCCGCGTCGCTGCGGATGCGGTTGGCGTCCTCGCGGGCGTCGGCACGGGTACGGGACGCGTCCTGCTCGGCCGACGCGATCGCGTCCGAGGCTTCCGTACGCGAACGCTGGGCGTACTCGGAGGCGTCCGAACGCAGCCGCTCAGACTCCGCGATCGCGTCCGAAACGGTGCGCTCGGCCAGCGACTTGGCGGCCTCGGCCTCTTCGTTCGCCTCGCGCCGGGTGCGGGTGGCGTCCTCGGCGGCGCGCTCCCGCTCGGCGTACGCGTCGGAGCGGACGCGGTCCGCCTCCTCCTGCGCCTCGGTCCTGGTGCGCTCCGCCGCGTGCTCGGCGGCGCTGCGCAGGCCCGCGATCTCCTCCTGCGCGGATTCCTGGAGGCCCGCCACGGAGTCCCGTACGGACTGGGCGGTCTGCTCGGCGCTGGAGACCATCTCGGTCGCCCTGCGGTCGGCCTCCTCGACGAGGCGCACGGCCTCGGCCTGGGCCTCCTCGACGCGCTTGCGGGCGGAGGCGAGGAGCTCCTCGCTCTGCTCGCGGGCCCGCTCGCGCTCCTGGTCGGCCTCGCCGCGCGCGGAGCTGAGGGTCTCCTCGGCCTCCCTGCGGCGCCTGGCGGCCTCCTCCTGGGCGGCGGACAGGGCCTCGGCGGCCTCCGTGCCCACGCGCTCGGCGGCGGCTGCGGCCTCCGAACGGAGCCGGTCGGCCGACTCCTGGGCCTCGGTCTTGAGCCGCTCGGCCTCGGCGGCGGCGTCCGAACGGAGCCGCACCGCGACGTTCTCGCCCTCGGCGCGCGCCTGCGAAGCGTCGGCGGCGGCCTCGGTGCGCAGCCGCTCGGCCTCGGTCTCGGCCTGCGACTGAAGGGTGCGGATCCGCTCGGCGGACTCCGCGCGAAGCCGGTCCGTCTCGTCCGAGGCCTCCTTGCGGATGCGCTCGGCCTCGGCGCGGGCGTCGGTCAGCGCCTGCTCGGCGGCGGCGACACGCTCCTCGGCCTCCGTGTGCAGGCGCGTCAGCTCGTCGGCCGCCTCGGCCTGACGTGCCGCTATGGCCCGCTCGGTCTCCTCGTGCAGGGCGCGCGCCGCGTCCTGTGCCTCCGACTTCGTGGCCTCGGCCTGCTCGGCGGCCTCCTCGCGGTGCCGCTCGGCCTCCGCGCGGGTGCGCTCCAGGGTCTCCTCGGCCTGCTTGCGCAGGGTCGTGGCGCGCTCGACGGCCTCGCCGCGCACGCGCTCGCTGTCGGCGGTGGCCGCCGTCCGCAGCTCGTCCGCGTCGGCCTTCGCCTTGGCGAGCAGCTCCTCGGCGGACTTGGCCGCCTCCTCGATCTGCTGGACGGCCTCGCGCCGGGCCTCGCCGCGGATGCGCTCACCCTCGGTGACCGCGTCGGCCCGCAGCTGCTCGGCCTCGCCGCGCAGCCTGCGCGCCTCCTCCTGCAGCTCGACGGTCTTGGCGCGGTACTCCTTGGTGTCGTCCTTCGCCGTGCCCTTGAGCTGCTCGGCGATGTCGTGCGCCTCGGCACGCAGCCGGTCCGCCTCGGCCTCGGCCTCGGTGCGGATCCGCTCGGCCTCCTCGGTGGCGGCCTTCGTCGTCTCCTTGGCGTCCTTGGACGCCTTGTCGAGTACGTCCTCCGCGGTGCGGGCGGCCTTGGCGAGCTGCCCCGCGGTCTCCTCGGCGGTGATCGTGCGCGCCTTCTCGGCGGCTTCCTTGATCAGCTTCTCGGCCTCGGCGCGGGCGTCGGCGACGAGCTGCTCGGCCTCGGCCTTGGTGGCCTCGGCCTCCTTCGTGGCCTCGCCGACGAGGCGGGCGACCTGCTCCTTGGCGGTGCGCGTGCGCTGTTCGTTGGCGCCCTCGGCGGCCGAGAGCTGTTTGGACGCGGTGTCCTTGGCCTCGGCGAGGACCTTGTCCGCCTCGGCGCGCGCCTCGCGCAGAGCCGTTTCGGCCTCCGCCATGCGCTGCTCGGCGGCGCGGCTCGCCTCGGTGGCCTGGCGGCGGGCCTGTTCGGACTCGGTGGCCGTGCTGGAGCGCAGCTGCTCCGCGTGGTCGGTGGCCTCCTGCGCCTGCGTGGAGGCGGCGTTCAGGAGGCGCTCGGCGTCCGAACGGGCCCGGCGCAGGGTCGCCTCGGCCTCGGCACGGGCGGACTCGGCGTCGCTCGCCAGGCGCTGGCGGGTCTCCTCGGCCACGCGCTCGGCCTCGGCGCGGGCGGCGGCCAGGGCCTGGTCGGCCTCGGCACGCGACTCGTCGAGCAGGCGGCGCGCCTGCTGTTCGGTGCGCGCCCGCAGCTGCTCGGCCCACGCCACGTTCTCGTTGACGTGCGACTCGACGGTCTGGCGGCGCTCGGACAGCTCCTGGTCGAGCTGCTGACGGCGTGACACCGCCTCGGAGTGCAGCTCGGACTGGAGCCTGGCCTGCTGCTCGGCGTGCTCCTGGAGGATGCGCTGGGTCTGCGCACGGGCGTCGCGCAGCTCCCGCTCGGCGTCCTGGCGCAGCTGGTCGGCCTGGATCTGGGCATTACGGAGCAACTGCTCGGCCTGGTAGCCGATGTCCGCGCCGTCGTAGGCAGGGCGGGACGCGAGGTTGCGGCGCGCCTCGTGAAGCTTGGCGCGCAACACCTCGACCTGGTAGCCGAGGTCCTCGGCGTGCTGAACAGCCTTCTCTCGTTCGGTCTTCAGCCGGTCCATCTCGGCCTCGAACCGCGAAAGATGGTCCGTCTCAGCCCGCGAGCTCTCTTGGCGTTCGTAGCCCCGCACTGCGCGGTCCCATCCGTCCCCTGGTCGCAAGTCTCTTCGTACGAGCCCTGTCCATCCGCCGAACGGGGCCCACGGGGAATGGTGTCAGATCAACAGCAGAGCATGGGCTGCTGCCCCGACGCTCGTCCCCCGAAACCCGGACCCCGGCAAGCGGCCGCCCAGCGTACGGACGACCGGCCGCCCAATACTTCGGACGGCCGACCCCAACCCTACCGGCCCAAGTATGCGGAGGTCAGTGCTCCGGTGACTCCTGAGCTGCCGAGGTGACGAGTTCGGTCAGTACGCCGTGGCAGTCCTTGGGGTGCAGGAAGGTGATACGGGACCCCATGGAGCCGATGCGGGGCTCCTGATACAGGACGCGTACGCCCTTGTCCTTGATGGCCGCGGCGTCCCCGTCCACGTCCGCGGTGCCGAAGGCGATGTGGTGCACGCCCTCGCCGTTCTTGGCCAGCCACTTGCCCACGGCGGAGTCGTCGCGAGTGGGTTCGAGGAGCTGCAGGTAGGAGGCGCCGCCGTCGCTCGTCTCATTGATCTTGAGCATGGCCTCGCGCACCCCCTGCTCTTCATTGACTTCGGTGTGGAACACCGTGAAGCCGTACGTCTCCCGGTAGAACTCGACGGTCTTGTCGAGGTCGAAACAGGCGATCCCGATGTGATCGATTCGCGTCAGCATGTTTTAAGTGCAGCCCTTCCGGCGCTGATTACGCAACGTGCGCGCGATCACACCGAACGCCCGATGACGCGCGGCGTACCGCTCAGTACATTCAAGTAAACCCTCATTAACTCCTCCTCCCAAGGGGCCGTGGCACATGTCTGGAACGACCGGTACCACCTCAGTGATCGTCGCGGGCGCACGAACGCCCATGGGCCGCCTGCTCGGCTCCCTGAAGTCCTTCTCCGGCGCAGACCTGGGCGGTTTCGCGATCAAGGCCGCGCTCGACCGCGCCGGGATCGGCGGCGACCAGGTGCAGTACGTGATCATGGGGCAGGTCCTCACGGCCGGGGCAGGGCAGATCCCGGCACGTCAGGCCGCCGTCAAGGCGGGCATCCCCATGAACGTCCCCGCGCTCACCGTCAACAAGGTGTGCCTCTCCGGGCTCGACGCGATCGCGCTCGCCGACCAGCTGATCCGCGCCGGCGAGTTCGACGTCGTCGTCGCCGGCGGCCAGGAGTCGATGACGAACGCGCCGCACCTCCTCCCGAAGTCGCGCGCGGGCTTCAAGTACGGCGCCATCGAGATGCTCGACTCCATGGCGTACGACGGCCTGACCGACTCCTTCGAGAACATCGCCATGGGCGAGTCCACGGAGAAGCACAACACCCGCCTGGGCATCGCGCGCCCCGAGCAGGACGAGATCGCCGCACGCTCCCACCAGCGCGCCGCCGCCGCCCAGAAGAACGGCATCTTCGAGGCCGAGATCACCCCGGTCGAGATCCCGCAGCGCAAGGGCGACCCGGTCCTGTTCTCCAAGGACGAGGGCATCCGCGCCGAGACGACCGCCGAGTCGCTCGGCAAGCTGCGCCCCGCCTTCACCAAGGACGGCACGATCACGGCGGGCACGTCCTCGCAGATCTCCGACGGCGCCGCGGCGGTCGTGGTCATGTCCAAGGCCAAGGCCGAGGAGCTCGGCCTGGACTGGATCGCGGAGATCGGGGCGCACGGCAACGTGGCGGGACCGGACAACTCGCTCCAGTCGCAGCCCTCGAACGCGATCCAGCACGCCCTGAAGAAGGAGGGCCTGGACGTCGCGGACCTCGACCTGATCGAGATCAACGAGGCCTTCGCCGCGGTCGCGGTGCAGTCAATGAAGGACCTCGGGGTGTCCTCGGAAAAGGTGAACGTCAACGGCGGTGCCATTGCCCTGGGTCACCCGATCGGGATGTCCGGCGCACGCGTCGTGCTGCACCTCGCCCTTGAGCTGAAGCGGCGCGGCGGCGGCGTGGGCGCGGCCGCCCTGTGCGGTGGCGGCGGGCAGGGTGACGCGCTGATCGTGAAGGTGGCGAAGGCCTGAGGGCCTGCCGCTCTTCGCGCGTACGCCTTCTCTACGTCTAGGAACGGAGCTGTCTGACATGCAGGACGTCCCCTCCCTGGTGGCACAGGCCCGCGAGGGCAGGCCACGGGCCGTGGCCCGGCTGATCTCACTGGTCGAGGGGGCGTCACCGCAGCTCCGCGAGGTCATGGCGGCGCTCGCTCCGCTGGCGGGCCATGCGTACGTGGTGGGCCTCACGGGGTCGCCCGGTGTCGGCAAGTCGACTTCGACGTCGGCGCTCGTCTCCGCGTACCGCAGGGCGGGCAAGCGGGTGGGCGTCCTGGCCGTCGACCCTTCCTCGCCGTTCTCCGGGGGAGCGCTGCTAGGCGACCGGGTCCGGATGTCGGAGCACGCGTCCGACCCCGGGGTCTACATCCGCTCCATGGCGACGCGGGGCCACCTCGGCGGCCTCGCGTGGTCGGCTCCGCAGGCGATCCGGGTGCTGGACGCCGCGGGCTGCGACGTGATCCTCGTCGAGACGGTCGGCGTGGGCCAGTCCGAGGTGGAGATCGCCTCGCAGGCGGACACCTCGGTGGTGCTCCTCGCCCCCGGCATGGGGGACGGGATCCAGGCGGCGAAGGCCGGAATCCTGGAGATCGGCGACGTGTACGTCGTCAACAAGGCGGACCGGGACGGCGCGGACGCCACCGCGCGCGAGCTCAACCACATGCTGGGGCTCGGGGAGGCCCGGTCCGCGGGGGACTGGCGCCCGCCCATCGTGAAGACGGTGGCCGCACGGGGCGAGGGGATCGACGAGGTCGTCGAGGCCCTGGAGAAGCACCGGGCGTGGATGGAGGAGCGGGGGGTCCTGGCGGACCGCAGGGCGGCGAGGGCGGCGCGGGAGGTCGAGACGATCGCGGTCACGGCCTTGCGGGAGCGAATCGCGGACCTGCACGGGGACGCGCGGCTGTCCGCGCTGGCGGAGCGGATCGTCGCGGGGGAGCTGGATCCGTACTCGGCGGCGGACGAACTGATCGAGAGCTTGACCTCTGGCTGAGGGCGGGGCCGGCGGCGGTTACCCTGCGGGTGAGCGGATCGGCAGCTCTTGGTGGGCCCGAAGCCGAACGAGCCGCCGCTGCGTGGCGAGGCTTTCCCGCCCGCCCACCTGTATCTGCGCGGCGAGGCTTTCCCGCCCGCCCACCTGTATCCGCGTGGCGAGGCTTTCCCGCCCGCCCACCTGTATCCGCGTGGCGAGGCTTTCCCTCCCGCCCACCCGTATCCGCGTGGCGAGGCTCTCCCTCCCGCCCACCCGTATCCCCGCGGCAAGACTTTCCCGCCCACCCACCCGATTGCCCCGCGGGGTAATGGGTGGGTGGGCGGGAGAAATCCGCCGCGAAGCGGCGGTTCAGGCCGTAGCCGCGACATGAGCCCGGCCCGCAGGGACATCCCTGCGGGTAGCCGTGACATGAGCCGGGCCCGCAGGGACATCCCTGCGGGCCCGGCTCCCCGGGGGGACGGGGTCAATTAGTCGTCGGAGTCGTCGGAGTCGTCCGAGTCGTTGTCGTCCGAGTCGTTGTCGTCGGAGTCGTCGTGGCTGTCCGACTTGTCGGCGCTGACCTTGCCGGACTGAAGGTCGACCTTCCAGTCGGACTCCGCACCCTTCGCACCGGAGGTCTCCGCCTCCCAGGCGCCGGCCGTGCCGTCGTCGTCCAGGTCCACGGACGTGACCGTGCCCTTGTCGGCGGCGGCCTTCGCCGCGTCCTCCGCCGTGACGGACGCGCCCTTCAGGGCAGCGGCCACGCGGCTCGCGTCGCCGTCCTCGTCCTGCTCGGTGTGCGAGCCCAGGATCTTGCCCGTGCCGGGGTCGACCTGCACGCTGTGCCACGTGCTGCCCTTGCCGAGCACGTCGACGTCCCAGACCAGACCGCCGTTGTCCTCGTCGTCCAGCTCGGCGGAGACGGCCGTACCGGACTGGCTCGCGAGGGCCGCCTTGATCGCGTCGGCCGCGGTCAGCTTGGCGGCCTTCGCCTCGGCGGTGTTCTCCGCGGCGTCGTCGCGGTCGTCGTTCCGGTCGTCGCCCCGGTCGTCCCGGTCGTTGTCCCGGTCGTTGTCCTTGAGCTGGACGCTCGACTTCTTGGCGGCCGACGACTCGTCGTCGCCGGTGGCGGCGAGCGCCGTCGCCGTGCCGCCCCCGGCCAGGGCGATGGCTGCGACAGTGGCGATGACGATGTTGCGCTTCATAAGGGGTTCCTCCCGAGACGGTGGCTGTGCGGCCCGGGGGCCGCTGCCGTTCGCTTTCGACAAGAACCAATCTGGCTGAGCGATGCTGAAGCCAGCCTGAAGCCGCCTGAAGAACTCTTCAGGTTCGCTCTGCGACCCTGAACGCATGCGCCTGTTGATCGTGGAGGACGAAAAGCGGCTCGCCCTGTCGCTCGCCAAGGGCCTGACGGCCGAGGGCTACGCCGTGGACGTCGTGCACGACGGCACCGACGGACTGCACCGGGCGAGCGAGGGATCGTACGACCTGGTCATCCTCGACATCATGCTGCCCGGCATGAACGGCTACCGCGTCTGCTCGACCCTGCGCGCCGCGGGACACGACGTACCGATCCTGATGCTCACGGCCAAGGACGGCGAGTACGACGAGGCCGAAGGGCTCGACACGGGCGCCGACGACTACCTGACGAAGCCCTTCTCGTACGTCGTGCTCGTTGCCCGTGTGAAGGCGCTGCTGCGCCGCCGCGGCAACGCGGGGCCGTCCCCCGTCCACACCCTCGGCGACCTCAAGGTCGACACCGCCGCGCGCCGCGTCTTCCGCGGCGACGACGAAGTGACGCTCACCGCCAAGGAGTTCGCGGTGCTGGAGCAGCTCGTCCTGCGGGCGGGCGAGGTGGTCTCCAAGGGCGACATCCTGGAGCACGTCTGGGACTTCGCCTACGAGGGGGACCCCAACATCGTCGAGGTGTACATCAGCGCACTGCGGCGCAAGCTCGGGGCGCCCCTGATCAAGACGGTGCGCGGCGCCGGATACCGCCTGGAGACACCCCGATGAACCCGATGAACCCGATGAACCCGAAGAACCCGATGAAGATGAGGCGCTTCTTCAGTTCCGTACGGGCCCGGGCCACGCTCGGCGCCTCCCTCGTCGTGGCCGTCGCGCTGTTCGCCGCGGGTGCCGCCGTGCTGCTCTCGCTGCGCGCCAATCTGACCGACCAGGCGGGCGGCCAGGCCGAGTCCGCCGCCCGAGGGGTGGCGTCCACGCTCGCGTCGAACGTGGCGTACGCCGACCTGGACCTGGACGACGAGGACCATCCGGTCCAGGTCGTCGACGGCAGCGGCCGGCTCGTCGCCGCAAGCGAGGACCTGGAGCGCATCAGCGGCACGGGAGTCGACGCCGTCAAGCCGGGCCCCGCGTCCACCACGCCCCCCAAGGGCGACGACGATGATGACGACGACGAGAGCGAGAGCGGCGCGCTCGAACCCGGAGAGATCTCCGAGGACGCGGCGCGCGTCACCACCGGCTCCGCCACGATCGACGGCGAGACGGCCGACTACCGCTTCGCCGCCGTCGAGGTGAACGTCGAGAACAAGGGCGATCTCACCGTCTACGCGGGCGCGTCCCTCGCCGCGCAACAGAGCGCGGTGTCCACCGCGTTGACGTCCATGCTCATCGGTTTCCCGCTGCTCCTGGCCGTCATCGCCGGTGTGACCTGGCTGGTGACGCGCCGCGCCCTGCGCCCGGTGGACGCGATCCGCTCCGAGATGGCGGCGATCACCGCGTCCGAGGATCTCGCGCGCCGCGTGCCCGAGCCGGACACGCACGACGAGATCGCCCGCCTGGCCACGACGACGAACGAGACGCTCGCCGCCCTGCAGAGCTCGGTGGAACGCCAGCGCCGCTTCGTTGCCGACGCCTCGCACGAGCTGCGCAGCCCCATCGCCTCCTTGCGCACCCAGCTCGAAGTGGGCGCGGCCCACCCGGAGTTGCTGGACGTGGACGGTGCGGTCGAGGACACCGTGCGACTTCAGGAGCTGGCCGCCGATCTGCTCCTGCTCGCCCGCCTCGACGCGGGCGAGAAGCCGGGCGGCGGGCACGTGGACCTGGCGGCCCTGGCCCGCGAGGAGCTCTCGCAGCGCACCAGGGACCGCGCCGACGTCCGCATGGATCTGAAGAACGTCGAAGTCACCGGCTCCCGGAGCCAGTTGGCGCGTGTGCTCGGCAACCTCGTGAACAACGCGCAGCGCCACGCCCGCTCGCACGTCACGGTCGCCACCCGCGCCGAGGGCGCGTGGGCGGTCCTGGAGGTCTCCGACGACGGGGACGGCGTACCGGAGGGCGAGCGCGATCGGATCTTCGAGCGCTTCGTCCGCCTCGACGACGCCCGCACTCGGGACGACGGCGGGGCAGGTCTGGGCCTCGCCATCGCGCGCGACGTCGCCGCGCGCCACGGCGGGACCCTCACGGTCGGCGAGGCCCCCGGTGGGGGAGCGCTCTTCGAGCTCAGGATCCCTGCCGCTTCCCGGTGAGGGTCAGGGCTTGCCCCGCTGGGCGCGGAGGTGTTCCGCGATCGGGGTCAGGGCCTTGTGGAGTTCGCCGAGCGCCTCGGGTGAGATCAGGTCGACGAAGTGCCGGCGGACCGAGGCCACGTGGTGCGGGGCGACCCGCTGCATGGTCTCCATGCCCTCGTCCGTGAGCACGGTGTAGAGCCCGCGCCGGTCGGACTCGCAGTTCTCCCGGCGGACCAGGCCCGCGTTCTCCATACGGGTGATCTGATGGGACAGGCGGCTCTTGGACTGCAGTGTGGCGGCCGCGAGATCGCTCATACGCATCCGCTTCTCTTCCGATTCGGAGAGATGCACGAGGATGTCGTAGTCGTTCATGGTCAGGTTGAACGGCTGGAGGTCTTTCTCGAGCTGATATGTCAGCATCCTGTTGACCTCCACGTGGGTGCGCCAGGCGCACTGTTCCTCGTTGGTCAGCCACTGCGGGGCCGTATCGGTCTCCATGGAATCGATTCTACCTAAGAAGTTGAAAGGTGAACGAATGTCGGTGTGTGACACGCGCCTCTCACCCCCCAGGTGACAGAGGGGCACAGGCGTTCGCCGTCACACTCCGCAGACTACCGCTCACAGGCCGAAGCGACGCTGGAGGTCCCCCAGTTGTCCGGGAAGGCGCGGTTGTCCTGGCTGCTGGCCGTGCTGACCCGGTGCGCCCTGGCCGCCCGGCACGCCCGCCTGCTGCGGCACCGCACCCGTCGCCTGCTCGGTCATGAGCGCCTCCGAGGACTGCAGAAGCACGGTGCCCGCCCCCACGAACTCGAACTGGTGCTCCTCCCCTGAGGTTCCCCCGATCCCGGTCAGTGCCCGTACGCCCCCGATGACTCCGGTCAGATATCCGTGGTCGTAGTGATGGCAGGGCGAGGGGCAGTCGGCCCAGCCCACCAGGGCCTGTGGATCCACCCGGATCGGCGGCTCCATGAACACCACCGGGCCGTTCGACGCGGCCACGAACTTTCCGGTTCCGATCAGGGTCAGAAAGCCCGGAACAATGGATTGCTTCAGCGCGAGAGTTGGCTGAAAAGCGAGGAGGTTGCCCGAGCGAATGGTGAGGTTGCCGTCTTCGAGGTCGTACGAATTCACGTCGAAGGCCCGGTCGGCGAGGAGCATCTTGCCCTGGCCGTCGGCCACCACCCAGTCGCTCGCGTGCAGCGGCGAATGGAAACTCGTGCGCACCAGGCGGTCCAGGCGGCCGTGCCCGATGCCGTTGAACTCGATCGACCCGTAATAGGCGATCATTTTCCCCTTCTGCAGGAACCACTGGCTTCCCCTGAGCTCCACGCAGAAGGTGTACGCGTTCACGCTGTCGTCGCTCGGCAGCGTCATCGGGTCGAGGACCGCGGGCGCTCCCACAGGCATTGAGGGGTTCACAGCTTCTCCTCCGACGCCTGGACGTACACCGCACCGCTTCCGGACAGCTCCAGCTGGAACGCCTCGCCCGAGCCCCGCCCCACCATGTCGCGCCAGCCGAGCGCCGTGGAGAGCTTGTTGCGCACGTCGCCGTGGTGCGCCACATACGCCTGCGGGTCGACATGGACCGGGCGCTGCGGGGTGATCGGCACCTCGATGACGCCGCCGTGCGCCATGACGGCGACCGCGCCCTGCCCCTTGAGGGTGGTGGTGAACAGACCCTGTCCTGTGACCTGTCCGCGCACCATGCCCATGACGCCGCCCTGCGAGCCCATGAACATCGTGCCCTGCTGGAGCGTCCCGTCGAAGGCGAGCAGGCGGTCCGCCTCCACGTAGAGGGTGTCTCCGGTGAGGCTGATCACCTGGATGTGGTGGCCGCCGTGCCCGAAGAGGACGGTGCCGCTGCCCTCGACGGTCATCAGGGGTGTCGCCTCGTTGGCGACCCGGCGCCCGATCATGGAGGCCAGGCCGCCCTGCCCGCCCTGGACGTTCGGAGTGAACGCGACGTCTCCCTTGTACGCCAGCATGGCGCCGCGCTGGCTGAACAGGCGCTGGCCCGGAAGGACCGTCGCCTCGACCATCTTCGAGTTGATCTCTCGGAAGGGCATGTCAGACGTCCCCCGCGATCGTGTTCCGCTCGCTGGGCTGGACGTACACGAGTCCCTCGCCCTCGAAGCGGATCTGGAAGGCCTCGCCGCCGCCCTCGCCCAGCAGCGTACGGAAGGTGACGCCCGACTGGAGGTTCTGCCGGAGGTCTCCTTGGTGGGCGACATACGCGCCCGGGTCCACCGTCAGGGGATACTGCCGGCTCACGCGGAGCACCACCGCGGGGCCGTCGGACATGATCGCCGCCTGGCCTGAGCCCTCGACGGTCGTGGTGAACAGGCCGTTGCCCTGCGAGGCGCCGCGCACGCCCGTGAAGTGGGTGCCGGTGCGCAGGCCCGCGTCCGTGCACAGGAGATTGCCGGACTCGACAAAGAGCGTCTCGCCGCGCAGCTCCACGAGGTTGATCTCCGTGGCGCGGTCGGCGAACCAGCAGGTGCCGTGCCCCTTCACCTCCATCACCGTCATCTGCTCGCCGGTGAGGCGGCGGGTCATCATCCCCCGGATGCCCTCGCCGCCGCCGGTCATCTTTTTGAAGGCCATCTGGCCGTCGTACGCGACCATCGAGCCGTTCTTCGCCTTGACGGCGTCGCCGGACATGTCCACGGCGAGCACCCTGCTGCCTTGCAGTCGGAACGTTGTCACGTATCGACGGTAGCCGTCGGATATGCGGTCGGAACAGGGCAACGGCCCCTGAGCGAACCCCGAGAACACCCCGATGTCACAATGGGGGTCGCTTGTGCGCGCATTCACAAGATCAATGCCGTCGAGCGGCCCCGCCCCTCGCTCCCGCCTCACACCGAAGGTGATCCGTGGACATCAAGACCGCTTCCGCACTCCGCCGCCTCCGTCTGGTCTCGGCCCCCGAGGCCGTCTCCTTCCTGCTCCTGATCATCTGCTCGGTGCTCAAGCGGACCACGGAATTCAATGCCGTGCCGGTGATGGGCATGGTCCACGGCGTGCTCTTCATCCTGTACGTGCTCTTCTGGCTCGACGCCTGGAACCGCACGAAGTGGAACGTGAAGACGGCCGCCCTCTACTTCGTCCTCTCCGTCCTGCCGGCCGGTGGTTTCTTCGCCGAGCGGAAGCTGAAGCGTGAGGCCGAGGCCGCCGTGATCGCGTCGCGCGCCCGCCGCGAAGGTGTCGTGAGCGCATGATCGTCGCCTTCTCCGTGACCCCGCTGGGCGTCGGCGAGGACGTCGGTGAGTACGTCGCCGACGCGGTCCGCGTCGTCCGTGAATCCGGCCTGCCCAACCGGACCGACGCGATGTTCACGTCCGTCGAGGGCGAGTGGGACGAGGTGATGGACGTCGTCAAGCGCGCCGTCGCCGCGGTCGAGGCGCGGGCGCCGCGTGTCTCCGTCGTCATGAAGGCGGACATCCGCCCCGGGGTGACGGACGGGATGACGTCGAAGGTCGAGACGGTGGAGCGGCACCTCTCCGAGTAGTCGCCAGTAGCAGCCGCCCCCGCACTGCGAAGAGCCCCCGCCGGTATCCGGTGGGGGCTTCTTGTCGCTCGCGGACTTGAGCGACCGCTCAAAAATACCTACGATCTCCTTAAGCAGTCGCTCAAAACTGCACTGACCTGGGGGTATGTCGTGAGCTTGTATGTCGAAGCACGCATAGACGCCGACATCGACGAGCTCTGGGCGCGCACGCAGGAGCCGTCCCAGCACCAGCGCTGGGACCTCCGCTTCACCGCGATCGACTACCTCCCGCAGGTGCCGGGGGAGCCGCGGCACTTCCGGTACGGCACGCGCGTACTGCCCTTCCTCACCATCGCGGGCACCGGGATCTCCGCCGGCGAGAAGCGCCGCGCGGACGGCACCAGGACGTCGGCACTGCGCTTCTCCTCGCCGCACCCGCTGTCGCTCCTCCAGGAGGGCTCGGGCTACTGGCGTTACGTCCCCGCCCCGGACGGCGGCATCCGCTTCCTCACCGGCTACGACTACCGGCCGCGCTGGGGCCGCTTCGGCGCGCTCGCCGACCGGGTTCTGTTCCGCCCCCTGATGGGGTGGGCCACGGCCTGGTCCTTCGACCGGCTGCGGCTCTGGCTGGAGCGCGGGATCACTCCCGAGCGGCAGCTGCTGCACGCGCTGGCCGAAGTGGCGGTGCGCGTCGGGTGCGTGCTCATGGCCGTCGTCGCCGCGCCGATGGTGGCGCTCGCGGCGCTGGCGCTCGCCTTCGTCCTGCCGCCCCTGCCGACGACACCGGCGGCGCGCCGCTGCCTGCGGACCCCACCGGCACGCACGCGTGCGCCGCGCGTTCTGGCGACCCTCCAGGAGCGGTGATGCAGGCGTCGATCTTCCGTACGGTGATGGGCCCCGACTTCGACCGCCTGCACCCCCAGCTGCGCCGCCGCTTCTCCGTGGGGCTGGCCAGCGGCGAGGCGTGCACCGGCAGGGGCGTCATGGACCGCATCTGGCACGGCGCGGGATTCGTGAAGCCGTTCCTGGCGGCGGGCGGCACCCGCAACATCCTCGTCCCGCGCGGGGGACGCCACGTCCCTTTCACCATCGAGAACGTCCCGTACACCGACACGTTCGGCCGTGAGACGGTGAGCTTCGTGCGCACCTTCGATCTGCCCGGCCGCTCGCGCCGCTTCGACGCCCAGATGGTCCTCGGCCCCCAGGGCGACCGCATTTTCGATTACCTCGGCACTCACCAACACCTGGCGAGCGACCTCCACCTCCGGGCCGAGCCGGACGGCTCCCTGCTGATCCGCTCCGGGGAGCACCGCTTCCGGGAGGGGCCGGTGGATGTCCGGGTGCCCGAACTGATCGGGGGCGACGCCGAGGTGCGGGAGTCCTACGACGACTCCACGGGGCGCTTCCGTATCCAGGTCCGGGTGGTGAACCGGTACTTCGGGCCGCTGTTCGGGTACGAGGGTTCCTTCGCGGCGGAGTACGCGGACGTCCGGAGCCGTGGTGTGCGGCCTGGGCTGCGGCCCCTGCGCGAGGAGGCGAGGGCGTGAGCGCCGACACGAAGGAGAAGCTCCTCGAAGGGGCGCTGCGTACGCTGACGGAGCAGGGCATCGCGAAGACGTCCGCGCGCACGATCGCGGCTGCCGCCGGGGTCAACCAGGCGCTGGTCTTCTACCACTTCGGGTCGGTCGACGAGCTTCTCGCGGCGGCCTGCCGCCATGGCTCGGAGCAGCGGGTGTCCCGCTACCGGGAGCGGCTCGACGCGGTGTCCTCGCTGGCCGAACTCCTGGAATTCGGGCGGGAGATGCACGAGGAGGAGCGGGCCGCGGGGCATGTCGCGGTCCTCGGCCAGCTGCTCGCCGGGGCGCAGACGCAGCCTCGGCTCGCCCCCGCCACGGCGGCGGGTCTCGCCCTGTGGATCGAGGAGATCGAGAAGGTCCTGATCCGGGTCTTCTCGGCGACGCCGCTGGGGGAGTTCGCGGATCCCGCGGGGCTTGCGCGGGCGGTGGCGGCGTCCTTCGTGGGGATCGAGCTGTACGAGGGGGTTGATGCGGAGGGGGCGGGCAGGGCGCTGGACGCTCTGGAGCAACTGTCCATTCTGGTGGCGGCGGTTGAGGAGCTGGGACCGCTTGCGCAGCGGGCCATGCGTCATCGCCTACGGCGGGTTGCGCGCCCCTAGCCCTTGCCCCCGGGTGGGCCCGCCCCCGGCAGTTGCGCTGCCGAAAGGACCTCTCCCACCCACCCGCCCGAAACCCCGCAGCCTCGCCCGCGACGAACAGGCCTTTCCCGCCCACCCACCCGATTACCCCGCGGCGACAAGGGATGAGTGGGTGGGTGGGCGGGTGATCTGCGTGACGGGTGGGTGGGGAATGTACGCGCCGGGGTGGGTGGGGAATGTGCGGGCCGGGGTGGGTTTGGAGCGCACAGGTCGGGGGTGGGTGGGGAATGTGCGGGCCGGGGTGGGTTCGGGGCGCACAGGTCGGGGGTGGGTGGGGAACGTGCGTTGCCGGGGTGGGTTCGGGGCGCGCAGGTCGAGGGTGGATGGGAACGTGCAAGTCGGGGGTGGGCGAAGAGCGTAGGGGCAGGGGTGGGTAGGGAGATTGGCCCTGAGCATCCGCAGTCGGGAGCGCTCGGGAGGGGACGTGCCGGTATGTCCGCCCGGAGCACGGTTCGCGGCGCTCCGGTGCCGAAGTACCCATGGGGCCACCGGACGATAGCGAGGACGGACATACCGGCGCGGCACCGCACCCACACACGGAGTCGCCCCGCAGCCCCGCACGACGGCCCGCAGGCAGACGAGCCCCGTCGCGCGCCAGCCGTCCCTCAGGCGGTCCAGCCCCGCCGTACGCCAACCGTCCCTAAGCCGGTCGAGCCCCGCAGCCCTGCACCACGTCCCTCAGCCGGTCCAGCCCCATCGCGCGCCAGCCGTCCCTCAGCCGGTCCGCCCCCGCAGCCCCGCACGACGGCCCGCAGGCAGACGAGCCCCGTCGCGCGCCAGCTGTCCCTCAGGCGGTCGAGCCCCGCAGCCCCGCACCACGTCCCTCAGCCGGTCCAGCCCCGCCGCACGCCAACCGT
The DNA here is from genome assembly GCF_055585065.1 of Streptomyces sp. NPDC054047. Taxonomy (NCBI): domain Bacteria; kingdom Bacillati; phylum Actinomycetota; class Actinomycetes; order Kitasatosporales; family Streptomycetaceae; genus Streptomyces; species Streptomyces sp. NPDC054047. The sequence goes on from NZ_JBVJKV010000008.1 coordinate 385,658, forward strand.
CCCTCAGCCGGTCGAGCCCCGCCGCACGCCAACCGTCCCTCAGCCGGTCGAGCCCCGCAGCCCCGCACCACGTCCCTCAGCCGGTCCAGCCCCATCGCGCGCCAACCGTCCCTCAGCCGCTCCAGCCCCGCCGCGCGCCAGCCGCCCCCCCAGACGATCCAGCCCCCACGCCGCCCCCAGCCCCCAGCAGTCGCGTCTCCGTACCGCAACCCCAGTCAAACCGTTCACCCTAAAACCGCTCGCACGGACGCATCCGGTTCGACACGCCGGGGAAACTCCCCTTTTGTGTGGGTATCGGCTTGTTCGCACCTGAACCTGCCAGAGCCAGATCACCCAAGACCTGGAGGGCACCGTGCGGCCGGAGGGCTACGACTACGACACCCACAGCACACTCGCCGGTCCGCTCACAGAGCCGGAGCCAGGCGACGGCGGCGGCAGCGATCGCTATCGGGTGCAGTACAACAAGCTTCTCTCCCGCGAGCCCCACCGAATACGGGCCGTCATCCTCATGACGCTCGCGCCCGTCCTCACCGGACTCCTCCTCGTCTATCTCGTCTGGCCCACCCACTGGACGGAACGCGAGGGCGCCGACCGCTGGCTCATCGGCCTCGACATCACGATGCTCGTGGCGATCGGGCTCATCGAGCTCTTCATGCTCATCAACGTCATCTCGATCGCCCACGCGACGATGGTGGCGAGGGACCCGATACCGGTCACCCCCGAACCCGGCACCCGCGTCGCCTTCCTCACGACGTACGTCCCGGGCAAGGAACCCCTCAGCATGGTCCGCGCCACCCTCGAGGGCGCGAAGGGCATACACCACACCGGGCCCCTCGACGTCTGGCTCCTGGACGAGGGCGACGACGAGGACGCCAAAGCCCTCTGCGTCGAGCTCGACGTACGCCACTTCACCCGCAACGGCGTCCCCGAGTGGAACCGCAAGAAGGGCGTCCACAAGGCCCGCACCAAGCACGGCAACTACAACGCCTGGCTCGCCATGCACGGCGGCGACTACGACTTCTTCGCCTCCGTGGACACCGACCACGTCCCCCTGCCCAACTTCCTGGAGCGGATGATGGGGTACTTCAGGGACGAGGACGTCGCGTTCGTCGTCGGGCCGCAGGTCTACGGGAACTACGACTCACCCGTCACCAAGGCCGCCGAGTCCCAGCAGTTCCTCTTCCACGCCCTGATCCAGCGCGCGGGCAACTGCTACCGCGCCCCCATGTTCGTCGGCACCAACAACGTCGTACGCATCCAGGCGCTCCGCCAGATCGGCGGCCTGTACGACTCCATCACCGAGGACATGGCGACCGGCTTCGAGCTGCACCGTCACAAGAACCCCGTCACCAGGAAGCACTGGCGGTCCGTCTACACCCCGGACGTGCTCGCCGTCGGCGAGGGCCCCGCCTCCTGGACGGACTTCTTCACCCAGCAGATGCGCTGGTCGCGCGGGACCTACGAGACGCTGTTCAAGCAGTACTGGAAGGCGCCGTTCACGATGCCGCCCGGCCGTCTCTTCTCGTACACGATGATGCTCGTCTACTACCCCATGACGGCCGTCAACTGGCTGCTCGGCGTGCTGAGCTGTGTGCTGTTCCTCTGGTTCGGCGCGTCCGGGACCCAGGTCGCCGCGTCCGTCTGGCTGATGCTCTACAGCGACGCGGCCGCGCTCCAGGTCGGTCTGTATCTCTGGAACCGCCGCCACAACGTCTCCCCGCACGAACCGGAAGGCTCCGGAGGCCTCGCGGGCATGGCGATGTCCGCGCTCTCCGCGCCCATCTACGCCAAGTCGCTCGGCGCCGCCGTCCTGCGCCGCCCGAGCCGCTTCGTGGTCACCCCCAAGGGCGGCGACGCCAGCCCGGACCGGGTGCTCACCTTCCGGATCCATCTCTTCTGGGCGGCGGTCCTCGCCAGCTCGCTGGTCGCCTCGTTCGTGCTCGGCCACACCCATGTGGCGATGCGCACCTGGGCCGTACTGGCGATGGTCATCTCGCTCGCCCCGATAGCGATCTGGAGCTTCTCGCTGGTCAAGGAGCGCAGGAAGAGCACGGCGCGCGGCGAGGCCCGGCAGCGGGCGCGGCAGCGCGGCAGGGAAGACGCGGAAGGCCTCGGCGCCGCGGGCGCGGACGGCGAGCCGGAGCCGGCGTTCGCCACCGGTACGACGACAGGAGGGAACTGACCCATGGCCTACCGGCCCTCGCAGCGGACGAAGAAGACACTCCTCGGAGTCGGGGCGGGCGCGCTGCTCGTCGGACTCAACGCACCGGCGGCGCTCTCCTTCGCCGAGGAGAGGTACTACGCGTACAAGATCGCGCAGCCCGGCTACAAGGCGAAGTACGGCTCCTGGAAACAGATCGGCATCCCCGAGGAGTTCCGCACCAACGCCATCCACGCGGCCCTCCTGCACACCGGCAAGGTCCTGATCGTCGCGGGCTCGGGGAACGAACAGAAGAAGTTCGACAAGGGGTCGTTCGACACGATCCTCTGGGACCCGAAGACGGACACCTTCAAGAAGGTCAGGACCCCGGAGGACTTCTTCTGCTCGGGCCACGCCCAACTCCCCGACGGCCGCCTCCTGGTGGCGGGCGGCACGGCGCGCTACGAACTCCTGGACGGCGAGGTCAACCGGGCCGGCGGCGGCATGCGCGTCAAGAACGAGAACCCCGACAAGGCCATCGTCCTGAAGAAGGGCACCCGGTTCCGCTCGCCGTCGGGCATCGAGTACGTGAGCAAGTTCGACGTCAACGTCCCCAAGGCCAAGCGGGACTACAAGATCACGTATTCCAAGTCCGGTGTGATGCAGCCGTGGAAGACCACGGTCAAGGCGAGCGAGTCACGTGTCTTCGTGGAAGCCGTGGGGGACGGCGACGAGTTCGTCACGGAGAAGTCCGCGCAGTACGAGATCGAGGGCCTCACCGGCAAGGCGGCGGACAACGCGTACGGGATCGCCGAGAAGATCACCATGGACAAGCAGGACTTCCAGGGGATCAAGGCGGCGTACGAGTTCGACCCCAAGGCCGAGAAGTACGTCCCCGTGGAGCCGATGGAGAAGGCCCGCTGGTACCCCACGCTCGTCGGTCTCGACGACGGCAAGGTGCTCGCGGTCTCCGGCCTCGACGACGTGGGCATGATCGACCCGGGCGACAACGAGATCTACGACCCGAAGACCAAGAAGTGGACCGACGGTCCCAAGCGCTACTTCCCGACGTACCCCGCGCTCTTCCTCACCAAGGGCGGCAAGCTCTTCTACCCGGCCTCGAACGCGGGCTACGGGCCCGCCGACAAGGGCCGTGACCCCGGTCTGTGGGACCTGAAGACCAACAAGTTCGAGAAGATCCCCGGCCTCGTCGACCTCGACCAGACCGAGACGTCCGCCTCCCTCCTGCTGCCCCCGGCGCAGGACCAGAAGGTGATGATCCTGGGCGGCGGAGGTGTCGGCGAGTCCGACAAGGCGACCCGGCGCACGGCCGTCGTGGACCTCAAGGAGAAGAGCCCCGCCTTCAAGACGGGGCCCGAACTCCCGCAGGGCACGCGCTACTTGAACAGCGTGATCCTGCCGGACGACTCGGTGTTCACGTCCAACGGCTCCAAGGACTACCGGGGCCGCGGCGGCAGCAACATCCTCAAGGCGCAGTTCTACGACCCCAAGACGAACAGCTTCCGCTCGGCGGCGTCCCCCAAGGTGGGCCGCAACTACCACTCCGAGGCGCTGCTCCTGCCCGACGGCCGGGTCGTCACGTTCGGCTCCGACCCGCTCTACGACAACGATCAGAACACCAAGCTCGGCCACTTCGAGCAGCGCATGGAGGTCTTCACGCCCCCCACGCTGCACAAGGCGGGCAACAACCGCCCGGTCCTGGGCGAGGGTCCGCAGGAGCTGGCGGCGGACGGCCGCGCGACGTTCCGGACCAAGACCCCGGAGAAGATCGCATCGGCCCGTCTGATGCGTCCCAGCGCGGTGACGCACACGACGGACGTCGAGCAGCGGTCCATCGCGCTCGAACTCACCAAGGGCAAGGGCGAGGTGACGGTGGACGTGCCCAAGGGCGACACCGCGCTGGTGCCGCCGGGCTGGTACATGCTGTTCGTGACGGACCAGGACGGCACGTCGTCCGAGGCGAAGTGGATTCACGTGAAGTAGCGGTACGCGCAAGCCAGTTGCTCAGGCGTCCTTGGCGTTGCGCGCGAGGCCGAGCGCGTAGTCGGGCCACCACTGGCCCGCCGCCGGGCCGCCCCGGCACGGGCCGTCCGAGTCGCCGGGCCGCTTGATCCACAGGACCGCGTCGAGCAGCGCGTCACCGGTCCTGTCCGTGGGCGGGGTGCCCAGGCCGCGTCCTGGCGGATTGCACCAGGCGTCCTGCCGGTCGCCGGCGAGCGGCCCCTTGCCGTTGCGGCTGGTGTCCATCACGAAGTGCTTGCCGCCGACGATCCCCGACAGGCCGCGGCCGTACGCCTTGATGGTGGCGTCGTCCTGGAAGTTCGACACGTTCAGCGAGAAGCCGTCGGCCCGGGCGATGCCCGCCTGCTTGAGCGGCTCGGCGAGCTTGCCCGCCTCGCTGATCCAGCCCGGGTTGCCCGCGTCCAGGTAGACCTTCACCTTGGGCTGCTGCTTGAGCCGCTGGATGGCCTGGGAGAGCAGCTGGTAGCGCTCGGCGTGGTACTCGGCGGGGGTGCAGCCGTCCACGATGTGCGGGATCGCGTCCGGCTCCAGGACGACGACGGCCCGGCTGTCGCCGATGGTGCCCGCGAACTTGTCGATCCACTGCCGGTAGAAGTCCGAGCTCTGCGCGCCGCCCGCGGAGTGCTGGCCGCAGTCGCGGTGCGGGATGTTGTACGCGACGAGCACGGCGGTGCGGTCGCCCTGCGCGGCGCCGTCGACGGCCGCCTTGATGTCCGGCACCGGGTCGTCGCCCGCGGGCCATACGGCCATGGGCTGCTCGGAGATCCGCTTCAGCGCGTCGGCGTCCTGGGTGCGGCCCTCCTGCTCCCACTGCCTGACCTGCCGGGCGGCGGCGCTCTGCGGGTCGACCCAGAAGGCGCTCTGCGGGGCCTTCTTCGCGGCCTCGGAGGAGGGGCCGGTCTCGGCCGCCGCCGCCTTCTCCTTGCCCTTGGCGCCGGAGTCGGACGAGCACCCTGCCGTGAGCCCGAGGGCCGTGAGGGCCGTGAGTGCGGTGAATGTGCGGAGCAGCCGGTGCATCCAGCCCCCTTGGGCGACGGTGACCGGCCAATCGTTACATAACGGGCCAATCGCCCTTGGTTACGACACCGGATCACCCCCGATGGCCCCGGACCGGCCCCGTCAGCCGCCCCCGCTCGCCAGTGCGATGCCGAGCGGAGTGCGCTCGTAGAGCACCTGATGCCCGTACCGCCGCGACACCAGCAGCCCCGCGCCGCGCAGGGCGCCGAGATGAGCGGAGACCGAGGAGGGGGCGAGCCCCAGGCGGTGCGCCAGGGCCGAGGTGGTGGCCGGGTCGGTGAGCGCGGCCAGGACGGTCGCCCTGCCCCGCCCCAGGAGCCGTACGAGCGCCTCGGAGGTGCGTTCGCTCGGCTCGGTCCACAGGCCGCCGATGCCGCGGGCCGGATAGGCCAGGGTCGGCTGCCAGGGCGGTTCGTGGCCGCCCACCACGTCGGGCCAGGTGAAGACGCTGGGCATCAGGACCAGGCCCTCACCGGCCAGATGCCGCACATGGTCGGCGGGCCGGGCGACGGTCAGCGTCTCCGCGTCCCAGGTGAACCGCGGATCCAGCTCGGCGACAAGCGCGCCGAGGCCGACCTCCGCGAGCCGCCGCGAATGGAAGGCGACGTCCGCCTCCAGGAGCGCGCGCAGCCGGGGCCAGTCCGGCTCGACGAGGGTGCGCCAGGCCGCCTCCATGGCATCGGCGAGCTCCCGTACCGCACGCGCGGGATCGGCCAGCAGCGCCCGCCCCTGCGGAGATTCGGCGGCCCCCGGGGTGGAGGCCAGCGCCCGCGCCAGCTCCTGCCGCGCTGCTTCGGGGTCGGCCGCGCGCACCGCCTCGATCTCCTCCTCGAAGGTGGCGGCGGGACCGATGGGGGGAGGGCCGATGAAGTCGGGGCTGTACCCGCGCTGCGGCATCAGCAGCCACAGCGCCCGCAGGTCGAGCCCGGCACTCGCGGCGCGGATGCGCCGGAGCCACTGCGGGTGGTAGCCGTGCCGGTCGGGCCGCTTCAGGGTGCGCACGGCCTCCTGCGTCTCCCACAGCGGCGACACGGCGAACCGGCACCGCAACAGATCGTCCGGCCCGAAATACAACCGGTCCGCCACGCCCCCACCCCCATGATTCGCCTGGAGCCGAAACTCTAGGGCGGCGGGCACCCGCGCGGGCAGGGTGCGCACATGTCCGACGAGCCCATCCCGGAGGCGTACGCCCCCGAACCCACCGGCTATCTCCGCCTCTTCACGATCCGCGAGTTCCGTGCCGTCTTCCTCGCCTACGCCCTCTCCCTGCTCGGCATCGTCGTCAGCGAGGTCGCGCTCACCGTGCTCGTGTACGGGCTCACCGGATCGCCGCTGCTCAGCGCGCTCACCTTCGCGCTCGGGATGCTGCCCTACCTCGTCGGCGGCACCCTGCTGTCCGGGATCGCCGACCGCTACCCGCCGCGACGGGTCCTGGTGCTCTGCGACGTGATCTGCGCCGGCTGCGCCGCCCTCATGGCGCTGCCCGCCACACCCGTCCTCGGGCTGCTCGCGCTGCGCTGCGTCATCGCCGTCGTCTCGCCGGTGTTCAACGGCACGCGGATGGCGACCCTCACCGACATCCTCGGCGACGGTGACCTGTTCGTCCTCGGGCGCTCCCTGCTCCGGATCGTCTCGCAGAGCTCCGTGCTCGTCGGGTTCGGGCTCGGCGGCGTCCTGCTCACCGTCGTACCGCCGCGCGGCGCGCTCCTCATCACCGTCGCTACGTTCGCGGCCTCCGCGCTGCTCCTGCGGTGCGGCACCCGGCGCAGACCCGCGCGCGGGGGCGCCGGTTCGGCGCTGGTGAAGTACTCGCTCAGCGGCGCCAGGCAGGTGCTCGGCGACCGGCGCATCCGGTCGCTGCTGCTCCTTCTCTGGGCGCCGCCGATGTTCATGGTCGCCCCGGAGGCGCTCGCCGCTCCGTACGCGGACCAGATCGGCGTCGGCGTCGCGGGTGTCGGACTCCTGATGTGCGCGCTGCCGGTCGGCACGATCGCGGCGGAGCTGTACGTCGGCTCCGCGCTCCGTGCGACCACCCGGGCCCGCATCGCCCTGCCGCTCGTCTCCTTCACGCTCCTGCCGCTCACCGTGTACGCCGTCACGCCCGGCCTCCTGTGGGCAATGCTCGCCCTCGCGCTGGCCGGCGCCGGATCGGCGTACACGCTGGGCGTCGACCGGTGGTTCGTCGACGCCGTCCCCCAGGAACTGCGCGGGCGGGCCATGACCGTGCACACGGCGGGGCTGATGACGATCCAGGGGGTCGGGATGGCGCTCGCCGGGCTCGCGGCGGAGTTCTTCGCGGTGAGCACCGTCGTCACGGCGTCGGGCGTGCTCGGCACCCTCTGCTGCCTCGCCCTGGCCGCGGAGGTCCGCGCCACGCAGCGTACGGCCGACGGCAAACCCGCCAACCTACGGGAACAGGCGACCGAATCGCGAGACGGGGCTGACCACCATGTGACCGGCGGGTAAGGTCTTTGGCGTGCCGAAGCCGCTCAGCCTCCCCTTCGATCCCATCGCCCGCGCCGACGAACTCTGGAAGCAGCGCTGGGGATCCGTACCGGCCATGGGCGCGATCACCTCGATCATGCGGGCGCACCAGATCCTGCTCGCCGAGGTCGACGCGGTCGTCAAGCCGTACGGGCTGACCTTCGCGCGGTACGAGGCGCTGGTCCTGCTCACGTTCTCGCAGGCGGGCGAGTTGCCGATGTCCAAGATCGGCGAGCGGCTCATGGTCCACCCCACGTCCGTCACGAACACCGTCGACCGGCTGGTCAGGTCCGGTCTGGTCGACAAGCGCCCCAACCCGAACGACGGGCGCGGCACCCTGGCCTCCATCACGGAGAAGGGCCGCGAGGTGGTCGAGGCGGCCACCCGCGAGCTGATGGCCATGGACTTCGGGCTCGGGGTGTACGACGCCGAGGAGTGCGCGGAGATCTTCGCGATGCTGCGGCCGCTCCGGGTGGCGGCGGAGGACTTCGAGGAGCAGTAGAACCGCGCGTTCCGGTCGTGCCGGGGCCGCCGGAAGATCGCGCAAAACGGGCCGATACGCTCGTAGGCATGAAGCGATCCGTGCTGACCCGTTACCGGGTGATGGCCTATGTCACCGCCGTCATGCTGCTCGTGCTGTGCACCTGCATGGTGTTCAAGTACGGCTTCGACAAGGGCGAGGGCCTGACGCTGGTCGTCTCCCAGGTCCACGGCGTCCTCTACATCATCTACCTGATCTTCGCCTTCGACCTGGGCTCCAAGGCGAAGTGGCCGTTCGGCAAGCTGTTGTGGGTGCTCGTCTCGGGCACGATCCCGACGGCCGCCTTCTTCGTCGAGCGCAAGGTCGTGCGCGAGGTCGAGCCGCTGATCGTCGACGGCTCCCCGGCCACCGCGAAGGCGTAGCACCGCCCCGGAAACACCGCCACGGAGATACCCGTGGCGGTCAGCCATCGACATTTACTAGGACGTCCAAGTAAATTCGAAGCATGGACGCTGACGCCATCGAGGAGGGCCGCCGTCGCTGGCAGGCCCGGTACGACACCGCGAAGAAGCGCGACGCGGATTTCACCACGCTCTCCGGCGACCCGGTCGAGCCCGTCTACGGGCCGCGGCCCGGGGACACCTATGAGGGATTCGAGCGGATCGGATGGCCCGGCGAATACCCCTTCACCCGCGGACTCCACCCCACCGGCTACCGCGGCCGGACCTGGACCATCCGCCAGTTCGCCGGCTTCGGCAACGCCGAGCAGACGAACGAGCGCTACAAGATGATCCTGGCCAACGGCGGCGGCGGTCTCTCCGTGGCCTTCGACATGCCGACCCTGATGGGCCGGGACTCCGACGAGCCCCAGTCCCTCGGCGAGGTCGGGCACTGCGGGGTCGCCATCGACTCGGCCGCCGACATGGAGGTCCTGTTCAAGGACATCCCGCTCGGTGACGTCACGACGTCGATGACGATCTCCGGACCCGCCGTCCCCGTCTTCTGCATGTACCTGGTCGCCGCCGAGCGCCAGGGCATCGACCCGGGCCTGCTGAACGGCACGCTCCAGACGGACATCTTCAAGGAGTACATCGCGCAGAAGGAGTGGCTCTTCCAGCCCGAGCCGCACCTGCGCCTGATCGGCGACCTGATGGAGCACTGCGCGCGCGACATCCCCGCGTACAAGCCCCTGTCGGTCTCCGGGTACCACATCCGCGAGGCCGGGGCGACGGCCGCGCAGGAGCTCGCGTACACGCTCGCCGACGGCTTCGGGTACGTCGAGCTGGGCCTGAGCCGCGGCATGGACGTGGACGTCTTCGCGCCCGGCCTCAGCTTCTTCTTCGACGCGCACCTGGACTTCTTCGAGGAGATCGCGAAGTTCCGCGCCGCCCGCCGCATCTGGGCCCGCTGGATGCGGGACGTGTACGGAGCGAAGACCGACAAGGCCCAGTGGCTGCGCTTCCACACGCAGACCGCGGGCGTCTCGCTGACGGCGCAGCAGCCCTACAACAACGTCGTACGCACCGCTGTCGAGGCGCTCTCCGCAGTCCTCGGCGGCACGAACTCCCTGCACACGAACGCCCTCGACGAGACGCTCGCGCTGCCGAGCGAGCAGGCCGCCGAGATCGCGCTGCGCACGCAGCAGGTGCTCATGGAGGAGACGGGCGTCGCCAATGTGGCGGACCCGCTGGGCGGTTCCTGGTACGTCGAGCAGCTCACCGACCGCATCGAGGCGGACGCCGAGAAGATCTTCGAGCAGATCAAGGAGCGGGGGCGCAGGGCGCACCCGAACGGGGAGCACCCCATCGGGCCCATCACCTCCGGCATCCTGCGCGGCATCGAGGACGGCTGGTTCACCGGCGAGATCGCCGAGTCGGCCTTCCAGTACCAGCAGTCCCTGGAGAAGGGCGACAAGCGGGTCGTGGGCGTCAACGTCCACCATGGCTCCGTCACCGGCGACCTGGAGATCCTGCGGGTCTCTCACGAGGTGGAGCGGGAGCAGGTCAAGGTGCTCGGTGCTCGCAAGGTGGCACGGGACGAGGCTCGGGTGCGGGCCTCGCTCGACGCCATGCTGGCGGCTGCGCGCGACGGGTCGAACATGATCGGCCCCATGCTGGAGGCGGTCCGCGCGGAGGCGACGCTGGGGGAGATCTGCAACGCCCTGCGGGACGAGTGGGGGATCTATACCGAGCCGCCGGGGTTCTAGATCGGGTCTTCGAGGTGCGTGGGATCTGCGGGGCCGTCGTGGCTGGTCGCGCAGTTCCCCGCGCCCCTTCGGGGCGCCCTCGGGCGCCCCGGAAAGCTCGGCTGAAAATTGTGGGTGTCAGATGCACGGGGCTGGGTAGGCGCCGCCCGTCAACCCGTCCTGCCCCTGGAGTCACCCTGTGTCACCCGTGAGCATGCCCGGCCCCACTCGTACCGCCGTCATCGCCATCGGAGCCGCCACGCTCACGCTGCTCGGCGCGCTGACCGTGTACGGCTCAGGTGACGTCAGCGCGAGCCCGCCGCCCGAGCCGAAGGTCCAGGACACCTTCGATTCGCTCGGCCCGGACGTGCACGCGGCGAAGCTGAAGAACGGCCGGACGGCGCACTACTCCGACACCGGGAACAAGGACGGCAAGCCGGTCCTGTTCATCGGCGGCACCGGCACGAGCGCCCGCGCGGCGCACATGACGGACTTCTTCCGCTCGACGCGCGAGGACCTGGGGCTGCGCCTCATATCCGTCGAGCGCAACGGCTTCGGCGACACGGAGTTCGACAAGAAGCTCGGCAAGGCCGACTTCGCCTCCGACACCCTTGAGGTCCTCGACCAGCTCGGCGTGGACGACGTGAGCGTGATCGCGATCTCGGGCGGCGGTCCGTACGCGGCGGAGCTCGCGGGTCGAGCCCCCGGGCGGATCTCGGCCCTGCACCTCGCGGCGGCCCTGCCGCCCTACGGCACGAAGCCCGCGTACTGCTCGATGTCCGACGACGCGCTCGCCGACACCGTGCGGGACTCCATCAGGGACCCGCGCAAGTGGTGGGCGTTCCCGGACGACAGCCCCGTGAAGACGATTCCGGGCTTCGCCGACACGGCGTACGAGGAAGGCGCTCGCACCTACAACCAGCGCGGCCAGCAGGCGGACCCCGCGCCGCAGGTGCACGAGCAGAAGCTGTACTGCGGCCGTCCCGGCCCGGACCTGAAGAAGCTCGACGCCCCCGTGTACCTCTACGGCGGCAAGAAGGACACGACCGTGCCGCCCGCGACCCTCACGACCTGGCAGCAGGCGCTGCCGGGCAAGGCGAAGGTGCGTACCTACGCGGACTCCGGGCACGACGTGCAGTACCGCCACTGGGACCAGATCCTGGTCGACCTGGCCGGACACGGCGAGCGCACGGTCGTCTGCCGCGGCAAGCACACGCGCGTGCTCCCCGCCGACGAGGCCGACCGCGCGCTCGCCAAGGGCAAGGCCACGCTGGGCAGTTGCGCCTGGAAGAACGGCTGACGAGCCGGGCTACCGGTCGGGCAGCGTCAGTCTGAACAGCGCGCCCCCGCCCGGCGCCCTCTCCGCCGAGAGCTCCGCTCCGTGCGCGTGGGCGATCTGGCGGGCCATCGCGAGACCCAGGCCCGAGCCCGGCAGGGCGCGGGCCTTCTCGGCGCGGTAGAAGCGGTCGAAGACGTACGGCAGGTCCTCCTCCGCGATGCCGGGGCCGTGGTCGCGGACCGTCAGGGCGGTGGGGGTGAGGGATGCCTCCACCGGTGTGCCCGGCGGGCTGAACTTGGCCGCGTTGTCGAGCAGGTTGGTGACCAGCCGGGAGAGGCGTGCGGGCACGCCGGGGATGCTCGTGTCCTGGGCGTCCGGCGACACCTGGAGCGTGAAGGGCACCTGCGGCCAGTGGCCGCGCGCCGCGTCCACGACATGGGCGACCAGCGACGCGAGGCGCACCTCCTCCAGGAGGGGCTGCGGCTCCTCGTCGCGGGCCAGCTCGATCAAGTCGTTGACCATGCCGGTGACTTCGCGCAGCTGGCGGCCCAGCGCGCCGGACGCACGGTCGCGCTGCGCGTCGCTCAACCGGTCGGCGCGGGCGAGGAGTTCGGCGTTCGTACGCAACGCGGTCAGCGGGGTGCGCAGTTCGTGCGAGGCGTCGGCGACCAGGCGGCGGCGTGCGGTGACCGACTCCTCCAGCTCGGCCAGCATCGCGTTGAACGCGGCGGCGAGGCGGGTGACCTCGTCCTCGCGGCCCGGCGGTCCCGGCGGCAGCTCGATGCGGTGGCGGGCGTCGCGGGTCGCCGCGATGCGTTCGGCCGTGGCGGTGAGGCGGGCGACCGGGGCGAGGCCGGTGCGCGAGACCCAGTAGCCGCCGAGCCCCGACAGGAGCACTCCGGCGCCGCCCACCGCGGACAGCAGCCCGGCGGCCTGTCGCACGCCGCGCTCCGCGATGTCGGCGCGCAGGGCGACCTGGACGGCGTCGCCCTTGCCGTAGTGGGTGGTGTACATCCGCGTCGGCCTCCCCTCCAGGGTGAGGCTCGTGTAGTACGGCGCCGCTTGGCCGGCCGCGACCTTCCGCGTGGACTGGCTCACCGGGAGCAGATAGGGCTTCGAGGGATCGTCGGCCGGGTCGGCGGGGACGATCTGCGAGCAGGCGGGGGCGCCGAGGTAGCGGCACTCGCCCGTGACGACGCCCGGTTCGTTGTCGTAGTGCCGCTGCTGGGCGATGAGGCTCGCCGACTGGGCGAGGTTCTGGTCGAGCTGCTGGTAGAGCTTGTAGCGGATGACCAGGAACGCTGCCGCGCACACGCCGACCGCGACCAGTGCGACGGCCGCCGCCGCGGCGAGCGCGAGCCGGGTGCGCAGCGGACGCCTGCGCCGCCACCGGGCGCCGAGCCTGCGCCGGGCGCTCACGGGCTGCCCAGGCGGTAGCCGACGCCGTGCACGGTGTGCACGAGGCGGGGCTCGCCGCCCGACTCCAGCTTGCGGCGCAGGTAACCGACGTACACGGCAAGGGAGTTGGAGTCGGGTCCGAAGTCGCGTCCCCAGACCGACTCCTGGATGAGTTCGCGCGGCAGGACCTGACCGGCGTTGCGCAGGAGCAGTTCGAGCAGGGCGAACTCGGTGCGGCTGAACTCGACGGTGCGGTGGCCGCGGCGGCCGGTGCGGGTCGCGGGGTCCAGTACGAGATCGGCGTACGCGAGGTCGCCGCCCTCGGCGGGGGAGTGCTGCTCCGGGGCGGCGCGGCGCAGCAGGGCGCGGACGCGGGCGACGAGTTCGTCGAGGGCGAAGGGCTTGACCAGGTAGTCGTCGGCGCCCGCGTCGAGGCCGTCGACGCGTTCGCTGACGGAGCCGAGGGCGGTGAGGACGAGGACCGGGGTGCGGTCGCCGAGTGCGCGCATCTGGCGGCAGACGGCGAGACCGTCCATGACGGGCATCATCACGTCCAGGACCACGAGGTCCGGCTCCCAGCGGGCGATGGCGCCGAGCGCGCGGCTGCCGTCCGCGGCGCCGCGGACGGAGTGGCCCTCGATCGTGAGGGCGTCCTCGACCGCCGCGCGGACTTCCGGGTCGTCGTCGACCACGAGGATCTTGGGCGCGGGGGGTGTGGTCACGCTGGGCCCGCCTGCGCGTGACGGGGGCGGCCTGCTCGCCCGCGGGGGCGGCTCCTCGGAGATCTCATGGGTCAAAGGTGCCAAACGCGGCTCTTAAAACCCTCTTAGACCTGCTCGTGATGCTCCATTGCCATGCGAACACCCGATATGCGATCTCCCGAGGCAGGGGCCCGTGCCCCTCTCTCCGTCGTCATCGGCGCGGGCGGCACCGGTGGACACATCTATCCCGGGCTCGCCCTCGCCGACGCCCTGCGGCGTGCCGTGCCGGGCGCGGTCGTCACCTTCGTCGGCACGCAGCGGGGTCTGGAGACCCGGCTGATACCGGAGGCCGGATACCGGCTCCACACCGTCGACATGATTCCGTTCGACCCCTCGCTCGGCGCCAAGCGGTATCTGCTGCCCGCCGCCCTGGTGAAGTCGGGCGCCCAGTGCCGGGCGATCCTGCGGGCGCAGGGCGCGCAGGTCGCCGTCGGGATGGGCGGCTACCCCAGCGCTCCCGTCATCGTCGGGGCCCGGATGGCGGGTCTGCCCAGCCTGATCCACGAGTCCAACGCGGTGCCGGGCCGTGCCAACCGGTTCGCGGCCCGGCTCACCCCGAACATCGCCGTCGCGTTCGACCGCAGCCGGGAGCACCTGCCGGGCGGTGAGCGCGCGTACACCACCGGGATGCCCATCGCGGCGCCGCTCGCCGTGCTCGACCGGGGGGCTCTGCGGGCCGAGGCCCGCCGGGAGTTCGGGGTGCCTGAGGGGGCGCGGGTGCTGCTGTTCAACGGCGGCAGTCTCGGCGCGGCCCGGCTCACCGAAGCGGCCGTGGGGCTCGCGGCGCGGTGGCGGCACCGCGCCGACGTGCAGCTGCTGATCAAGACGGGACCGGCCGCGCTGGACGAGACGCGGCGGCGCCTGACGGAGGCGGGCGCGGAAGGCATCGCCCGCGCCGTGCCCTACCTCGACCGGATGGACCTCGCCTACGCGGCCGCCGATCTGGTGGTCTGCCGGGCCGGTTCGGCGACCGTCGCCGAACTCGCCGCCACCGGGGTGCCTGCCGTCCTCGTCCCGTATCCGCACGCGCCCGGCGACCACCAGACCCACAACGCGCGGGTCCTCTCCGACGCGGGCGCGGGCCTGCTCCTTCCCGACGGCGAGACGACGGCGGCGCGGCTCGCGGAGCTCGTCGGTCCGCTGCTCGCCGATCCGGCGCGGCTCGCCGCGATGAGCGGTGCCGCCGATCCGGGCCCGCACGCACGGGCCGCGGACCTGCTCGCCGAGCGGGTCATCGAACTCACCCACCACACACCGCACTTGGAGTACGCATGAGCAGCAACGGCACTTTCGATGACGCGACCTTCGGCTGGGCGGGCCGCACCGTCCTGGTCACCGGGGCCGAGGGCTTCATCGGCTCGACGCTCGTCGATCTGCTCCTGGAGCAGGGCGCGAAGGTCCGCGCCTTCGTGCACTACAAGCCGTACGCGGACAAGGGCCACCTCGCGCATCTGATGGGGGACCCGCGGGTCGAGATGCTCGCGGGCGACGTCCGGGACGCGGGGCGGGTGATGGACGCGGTGGAGGGGTGCGACACGGTCTTCCACCTGGCCGCGCTGATCGGAATCCCCTACTCGTACGACTCGCCGGGGGCGTACGTCCAGACGAACGTCGTCGGCACGGAGAACGTGGCGGAGGCGTGCCGGCGGCACTCCGTGCGGCGGCTCGTCCACACCTCCACGAGCGAGGTGTACGGGACGGCGCTGACCGCTCCCATCTCCGAGGAGCACCCGCTCCAGCCCCAGTCCCCGTACTCCGCCTCGAAGATCGGCGCCGACATGATGGCGCTGTCGCACTGGCACGCCTTCGAGCTGCCGGTGACGGTGGTGCGCCCCTTCAACACGTACGGTCCGCGGCAGTCGGCCCGCGCGGTGATCCCCACGATCCTCGCGCAACTGCACTCCGGGGCGCGGGAGATCAAGCTGGGCTCGCTGACGCCCACGCGGGATTTCACGTACGTGACGGACACCGCGCGGGGCTTCATGGCGCTGGCGGCGTGCGAGGCGGCCGTGGGCCATGCGGTGAACCTGGGGGTGGGCCAGGAGATCTCCATCGGGGCTCTGGCGGAGGCGCTGATCGAGGCGTCCGGGCGTGCGGCGGAGGTGGTCGTGGACCCGTCCCGGCTCCGTCCCTCGGGCAGCGAGGTCCAGCGGCTCCTGTCGGACAACTCCCGGGCCCGGGAGTGGGCGGGCTGGACTCCGTCGGTTTCCTTGAGCGAGGGCTTGAAGTGGACCTCGGAGTGGGTCGCGCAGAATCTCCGCCTCTTCGCGGCGGACCGCTACCAGGTCTGAGGGGGCCCTGCGGGCGGGCTGGGCGGGGCCTGGGTCGCTGTTCCCTGCGGGTGGGCGGGGCGGTGCCTGACCCGCCGCTTTTCCCTGCGGGTGGACGGGGCGGCCCCTGTCCCGCCGCTTTTCCCTGCGGGTGGGCGAGAGGGTCCCTGTGCCGCCGCTCATTCCCTGCGGGTGGGCCAGACGTCCTTGTCCCGTCGCTCCTTCCCCGCGGGTGGGTGGGGCGGTCCCTGTCCCGCCGCTTCGCGGCGGATTCTCCCCGCCCGCCCACCCGTTCACCCCGCAGCGCATCGTCAACGTGCCTGGGTGGGGCGGATCCGGGGCGCTCGGGTGGGTGGGTGGGAGACATCCGTCGCGAAGCGGCGGTGCAGGTCGCGGCGGCCGCAGCCGGGGGCGCCGCCCCCGAAGCGGGGCGTGGCGGGCCCGCGGTGTTGGAGGCGCCCGGCCAGTTGCGGCTGGGCCGCAGCCGGGGGCGCCCGCCCCGAGGCGGGGTGCGGCAGGCTCACGCTGCCGGAGGCCCCCGGCCAGTTAGTGCTGGGCCGCAGCCGGGGGGGGCGTCCCGAAGCCCGGCGCGGCGGGGTCACGCTGCTGGAGGCCCCCGGCCAGTTACTGATGGGCCGCAGCCGCCGCCAAACCGCCCAGCAGCAGCAGCGTGAAGCGGCGGGCCCACGCTTCGTCCACCGGTTCCGCGCTGACCAGGGCGCGGTGGACCACCGCGCCGGCGATCACGTCGAAGATGAGGTCGGCCGTTCGGCCCGCGGCGGCGGGATCGGGCTCCGACGGGAGCTCACCCCGGTCCTGCGCCCGCTTGCGCCCCGCGAGGACCAACCGCTTCTGGCGGTCCACGATCGACGTACGGATCCGCTCCCGCAGCGGCTCGTCCGACGTCGACTCGGCCACCACCGCCATCAGCGCGGTCTTCGTCTCGGGGCGGCTCAGCAGCGCCGCGAACTGCAGCACCACGCCCTCGATGTCCGCCGCGAGGCTGCCGCGGTCCGGCAGCTCCAGCTCGTCGAACAGCTCCGCCACCGCGTCCACGACCAGCTCGCTCTTGCCCGCCCAGCGCCGGTACAGGGTCGTCTTGGCGACGCCCGCGCGCGCGGCGACGTCGCCGAGGGTCAGCTTGGACCAGCCGAGTTCGACCAGGGCCTGCCGGGTCGACTCCAGGATCGCGGTGTCCGCCGCGGCGTTGCGGGGGCGGCCGCCGGTGCGGGCGGCAGGAGGGATGCGGCTTTGCATCCCGTGACCATACCGGTCAGTACGGAGCGCGCCGGAGCAGTTCCGTACCGGCCGCCGAGTGAGGCAGATCACCGGAGTTCGTGCGGGCCCGCCTCCCACACCGCGGCGCTCGACAGTTACGCTACGAGTCGTAGCGAAAGAGACGTGGGCGGGACGAACGGCAATTCCTCGGCGCCCACGCTCCTTCGCCGAGCGACAACCACAGCGGCACCACAGCGACAACCACAGCAGCAGGCACTGGTACGGGGTGGGGACCTCGTACCGACAACCATCGGTCCTCCTCGGGACCTTGGCGCCACGGCCGTCCTTGGCCCCGCAATCCGGCGGGGGGCTTCGGACGGGCGCGGTTCCCGCACGGCTTGGGGGAGGATGTACTCATGCAGCCACGGAACATGTCCATGAGCGGAGTCGTCGACCTCGCCGCCGTGAAGGCGGCCCAGGAGGCCAAGGCGAAGGCGGAGCAGGCGCGCGCCGAAGCGGCCAGGCAGGGCGGGGGCGCCGTACCGGGCGTCTCACCTTCGAGTCTCGTCATCGACGTCGACGAGGCCGGCTTCGAGCGCGAGGTCCTCCAGCGCTCCGCCGAAGTGCCCGTCGTCATCGACTTCTGGGCCGAGTGGTGCGAGCCGTGCAAGCAGCTGAGCCCGCTGCTCGAAGGCCTCGCGCGGGAGTACAACGGCCGCTTCGTCCTCGCCAAGATCGACGTAGACGCCAATCAGATGCTGATGCAGCAGTTCGGGGTCCAGGGCATCCCGGCCGTCTTCGCGGTGGTGGCCGGACAGGCCCTGCCGCTCTTCCAGGGCGCGGCCCCGGTCGAGCAGATCCGCCAGACCCTGGACCAGCTGATCCAGGTCGGCGAGGAGCGCTTCGGCCTGACCGGCCTCGTCGTCGACCCGGACGCCCAGGGTGGCGGCGACGCGCAGGAGGCTCCCGTCGCCGAGGTGCCCGCCGGTCCGTACGACGCCCTGCTCGAAGCCGCCGTCCAGGCGCTGGACGCGGGCGACTTGGGCGGCGCGGTCCAGGCGTACCGCAACGTACTGAACGACGACCCGGCCAACACGGAGGCCAAGCTCGGCCTGGCCCAGGCCGAACTGCTGCAGCGCGTCCAGGACCTGGACCCGCAGCAGGTCCGCAAGGACGCCGCCGACCGGCCCGCGGACGTGGCCGCGCAGATCGCCGCCGCCGACCTGGATCTGGTGGGCGGTCATGTGGAGGACGCCTTCGGGCGGCTCATCGAGGCGGTCCGCCGCACGGCGGGCGACGACCGGGACGCCGCGCGGGTGCGGCTGCTCGAACTCCTCGAAGTGGTCGGCTCGGACGACCCGCGGGTGACCGCGGCGCGTACGCAGCTCGCGCGGGTGCTCTTCTGAGTCGTCCCTGGTCCGCGCCCTGGTCCGGCAACCGCCCGCGCGCCCTGGCTCGGACGTTCGACCCTTCGCGAGCCGTCCGCTGACCAGTCCCTAAACGCCGGGGCTTGTGATGCAGGAGTGAAAAATTCGCCTCCAAGGCGTCACAGTGGCCGCGCTTTACCAAATCTTGGTAAACGCGGCCACTGTTACTTGGAGTAAGCCCAGGCCAGCCTTCTGTCCTGTTGTGCCCTTCAACATCCCGGTCTGTTCCGCCCACTGGGCGCACCGTCTGTGGCCGACCGATACCGCGCGGTCGTGCTTCGGTTATCGCGCCGTTACTAGCCAGTAACGAACCCCCTTGTGCGGGGACCGAGAATGCACCACGATCGGCGACGCTCGGTCCATTAACCCGCAGCCCGAAAGCCAGTCGGGAGCGGGGTTTCTGGGTCCCCACCGAGCAGGCCGGAGACATCCCGTCGCCGGTCTTGGACAGGGGGGTCTCTGCCGTCCGGCAGGGCCTGTCCGGCAGGTTGTGCGTGTCGCGTGCGACCAGTGGTTGTCGCTCGGGGGTGATCGCCGGTGCTGAGTGGCGCAGTTGCGCGCCTCCCATGCGGGCGCTCTCCTTCCCGAGGACGTAGCGCTTCTCCCATCCCTGCCCGACTGAGCGCCCAGCAGTCAGGGCCGGAGATGTACGTCCGAGAAGGAGGAAAGTCATGGAGTCCGTGGCTCGTGGCGGAACCAGATGGAAGCGGTTCGCCGTAGTCATGGTGCCGAGCGTCGCGGCGACTGCCGCGATAGGCGTGGCCCTCTCGCAGGGTGCACTCGCGGCATCGTTCAGTGTGTCCGGTCAGCAGTTCAAGGTGACTGCCGACCAGCTCGACGGTACGGGATTCGTCCAGTACGGGGCGCTCGACAGCGGCAAGTCGGGTAACCACCCGGTCGCCGTCGTCGGCCTCGAATCGGCCAAGATCACCAACCTGTGTCAGTCCGTCGTCGTTCCGGTCCCCGTCTTCGGCGATGTGTCGATGACCCTCAAGGCCGGCGGCAAGGGCGGCCCGAGGGTAGCGGCCAAGAAGCTCTACATCGACGCCGACGACCTGAAGGCCGACGCGACGTTCACCAACGTCGACATCGGTGTCTCGGTCGACCAGACCACCAAGGGCCCCGGCCCGGCGAAGGGCGACAAGTACGCCCCGGACTCGTTCGCGCAGCAGGCCGACAAGGTGAAGTTCACCGACGTCAAGCAGCGTGCGTGGGCGACCACCGCCGGCACCTTCAAGCTCTCCGGTCTGGCCATGTCGGTCAAGAAGGGCAAGCACGAGTGCTACTGAGGCAGTTGATGCCTTAGACAGCGGTACTTGTTGCGCAGCACGGCCGGGCGCGGGGGCGCGACGGAAATCTTGACCTCAAACCGTCCCCGTGCCCGAATCCGCAGCACACACAGAACCAAACGCCATTCCCCGAGGAGCTGTACGACATGAGCGCCGAAGCGCAAGTGGGGCTGGGCGACAAGCTCGGCCGGATGCGCCGATCGTTCCGAGGGTGGCGCGGTCAGCGCCCGTTCTGGGGTGGTCTGCTGACGTTGCTCGGCGGCATCCCGATCATGTACTTCCCGTACGCGAACCTCACGATCGGCACGATGACGATCCGGATGGCGACGACCGCCGGTGCCGGTTCGCTGATCATCGGCGTCCTGCTTGTCGTGCTCGGCCTGACCATGTGGTTCCAGCCGCATTCCCGGATCTTCGCGGGTGTCGCGGCGATTCTGCTCGCACTGGTCTCTCTGGTGGTCTCCAACTTCGGCGGCTTCGTCATCGGCTTCCTGCTCGCGCTGCTCGGCGGTGCCCTCGGCATCTCCTGGGCCGCGGCCAAGCCGGTCAAGAAGTCCGCGAAGGGGCGGGCCGAAAGCTCCGACGACGGGGCGCCGGAGCCCGCGGCCGCGGGGGCCGCGAACGGGGTGAGCGGCACTACGGACGATCTGTCAGGAACGAGCCCGGACAACGGGACGAACGGGAGGCACCGTGCCGGCTGACGAGGTGCATCAACTGGACTCCGCGGGGGAGCCCCGCGCGAGATCCGGGCCGCGCCACGCGGCACCCAGAAAGCCGCTCCTCACCCGCCTGCACGTGCCGGCGGGCAAGGCGATAGCCATCGCGGCCATGCCGACCGCCGTCCTCATGGGCATGGGACTGACCCCCCAGCTCGCGCAGGCCAAGCCGCTGCCGAAGAACCCCTTCCAGGACGGTCCGTGCGTCACGGCGCCGGACGACGCCTCCAAGGACACCGAGAAGGAAGCCGACGAGGCCGCCGCGCAGAAGGCGGCGAAGGAGAAGGCCGAGCAGGCGGAGAAGGACGCCGCCGACAAGGCCGACGAGAGCGACGAGAGCAAGGACGACTCCGGCAAGGCCACCGCCGAGCCGACGCCCTCGCCCTCCGCCGGTGACAAGGCGGGATCGGACGCCGACGGGGCCGAGCCGACCCCGTCGCCGGCCGACGTGGACGACAAGGCCGACGAGCCCGCTCCGGAGCCCTCCGAGACCAAGAACCCGCTGGACCCGCTGGGTGTCGGCGACGCGCTCAAGGACATCTTCACGCCCGACGAGAAGGAGTCCGCGAGCCCCACGCCGACCCCCTCCGCCTCGGAGGAGGCCGAGTCCTCGAAGTCCCCCGAGTCCCCCGAGGACAAGGCGAAGGACACGGTCGACGACGTCACCAAGCCCGTCGACGACGCCCTCGGCGAGGTCGAGGACGGCGTCAAGGACGGTGCCGGCAAGGCCGAGGACACGGTCGACAAGGCCAAGGAGGAGGCCGAGAAGGCCGCCGCCGACGCCAAGGCCAAGGAAGAGGCCGAGGACCCGTTGGCACCGGACGAGAACGGCAAGAAGCCGTTCCCGTGCGTGGTCGAGAAGAAGGTCGACGGAAAGGCCGAGCAGACGCCCGCGCCGATCCCGAACCAGCCGTGGAACCTCGAGGCCAGCTCGCTGACGCTCAAGGGCGCGGACTACCAGGGCGTCGTGAACCTGACGATGCCCAACGGCAACACCAAGCAGGCCCTGAAGTACGTCGTCCAGAACACGGACATCGGCGACCTGCACCAGATCGTCGAGGGCCCGGCCGGCAAGAAGTACCACGTCCAGGCCGAGAAGGGCTCCACCTCCACGATCCGTGGCGGGGAGACGACGATGTACACCGAGTCGATCTCCGGCAAGCTCTTCGGCCTGATCCCGATCACGTTCGACCCGGAGCACCCGCCGCCCCTGAACATCCCGCTGATCTACTTCACGGACGTGAAGGTCAAGCAGGCGGGCCAGTTCGGCGGCAACCTGCACGTACCCGGCCTGAGCCAGACGATCACCGACTGATCCCGCCGCGATCAGCGACCGGTCGCCAAGATCCCACCGGGAGCCGCGAAAGCGCTGAGGGCGCCCCCTGCATCAGGGGGCGCCCTCAGTGTCGTACCGGGCGATGTCAGTCGCGCTCGCCGCCGCCCAGGTGGTGCACCCGGACCATGTTGGTGGTGCCGGGGACGCCGGGGGGCGAACCGGCGGTGATGATCACGGTGTCGCCGTCGTTGAAGCGGTTGAGACGGACCAGCTCGGCGTCGACGAGCTCGACCATCGCGTCGGTGTTGTCGACGTGCGGCACGACGTACGAGTCCACGCCCCAGCTCAGGGTGAGCTGGTTGCGGGTGGCCTGGTCGGTGGTGAAGGCCAGGATCGGCTGGGCCGCGCGGTAGCGGGACAGACGGCGGGCCGTGTCACCGGACTGCGTGAAGGCGATCAGCGCCTCGCCGCCCAGGAAGTCCGCGATCTCGCACGCGGCACGGGCCACCGAACCACCCTGCGTACGCGGCTTCTTGCCGGGCACGAGCGGCTGCAGACCCTTGGCGAGCAGCTCCTCCTCGGCCGCGACGACGATCTTCGACATCGTCTTGACGGTCTCGATCGGGTAGGCGCCCACGGACGACTCGGCGGAGAGCATGACCGCGTCCGCGCCGTCCAGGATCGCGTTGGCGACGTCGGACGCCTCGGCGCGCGTGGGGCGCGAGTTGGTGATCATCGACTCCATCATCTGGGTCGCGACGATCACCGGCTTGGCGTTGCGGCGGCACATCTCCACGAGGCGCTTCTGCACCATCGGGACCTTCTCGAGCGGGTACTCGACGGCCAGGTCGCCACGGGCGACCATGACGGCGTCGAAGGCCGCGACGACGCCCTCCATGTTGTCGACGGCCTGCGGCTTCTCCACCTTGGCGATGACGGGGACCCGGCGGCCCTCCTCGTCCATCACCTTGTGGACGTCCTTGACGTCGCCGGCGTCGCGCACGAAGGACAGGGCGACCATGTCGCAGCCCATCTTCAGGGCGAAGCGCAGGTCCTCGACGTCCTTCTCGGAGAGAGCCGGCACGTTCACGGCCGCGCCGGGCAGGTTGATGCCCTTGTGGTCGGAGATGACACCGCCCTCGACGACGATCGTCTTGACGCGCGGGCCCTCCACCTCGACGACGCGCAGCTCGACGTTGCCGTCGTTGATCAGGACCTGGTCGCCCTTGGAGACGTCTCCGGGCAGGCCCTTGTAGGTGGTGCCGCAGATGGACTTGTCGCCGGGGACGTCCTCGGTGGTGATGGTGAACTCGTCACCGCGCACCAGCTCGACGGGGCCCTCGGCGAAGGTCTCCAGACGGATCTTCGGACCCTGCAGGTCGGCGAGGACGCCGATGGCACGGCCGGTCTTGTCGGCAGCCGCACGGACGCGGTCGTACCGCCCCTGGTGCTCGGCGTGCGTGCCGTGGCTGAAGTTGAAGCGGGCCACACTCATACCGGCTTCGATCAGCGAGACGAGCTGCTCTTCGGAGTCGACGGCGGGGCCCAGCGTGCAGACGATTTTGGAACGGCGCATGGGGGCGATCCTATCGGTTTGTTTCGCTTCGGAATATTCCGTCTGGTGGAATCTACAAATGGGCGGAAGTGCGCTCAGGCGTTGCGGTGATGAATTGCTGATGTATCGCGTTTATGACGGGTTTTCGACCAGTGCATAGGTCTGCCGCGCGATCTCCAGCTCCTCGTCGGTGGGGACGACGGCGACCGCGACCCGTGCGTACTCCGGCGAGATCAGCCGAGCCTCGTCGGAACGTACGGCGTTGAGTTCTCCGTCGACCGCGAGCCCCAGCTCCTCCAGACCCGCGACGGCAGCCTCCCGCACCGGCGCCGCGTTCTCACCGACCCCCGCCGTGAACGCGATGGCGTCCACCCGGCCGAGCACCGCGTAATAGGCGCCGATGTACTTCTTCAGACGGTGGATGTAGATGTCGAAGGCGAGCGCGGCGGCCTCGTCGCCGCCGTCGATCCGGCGCCGGATCTCCCGCATGTCGTTGTCGCCGCAGAGACCGACCAGACCGCTCTTCTTGTTGAGCAGGGTGTCGACCTCGTCGATCGACATCCCGCCGACGCGGGCCAGGTGGAAGACGACCGCCGGGTCCACGTCACCGGAACGGGTACCCATCACGAGCCCCTCAAGCGGCGTGAGCCCCATCGAAGTCTCCACGCACCTGCCGCCCCGCACGGCGCTCGCCGACGCGCCGTTGCCCAGGTGCAGCACGATGACGTTCACGTCCTCGGGCGCCTTGCCGAGGAGCCAGGCGGTCTTGCGGGAGACGTACGCGTGCGACGTCCCGTGGAAGCCGTAGCGCCGCACGCGGTGCTGGTCGGCGGTGGCCACGTCGATCGCGTAGCGGGCCGCAGACTCCGGCATCGTCGTGTGGAACGCCGTGTCGAAGACGGCGACCTGGGGCAGGTCGGGACGCAGGGCCTGGGCCGTGCGGATGCCGGTGATGTTGGCCGGGTTGTGCAGCGGCGCCACCGGGACGAGCCGCTGGATCTCCGCGAGCACCTCGTCCGTGATGACCGTCGGCGCGGTGAACTTCAGGCCGCCGTGCACCACCCGGTGGCCGATCGCGGCCAGCTCGGGGGAGTCCAGGCCGAGCCCGTCGGCGGTCAGCTCGGCGGCGACCGCCTTCAGGGCGGCCTCGTGGTCGGCGATCGGTTCCTCGCGCTCGCGCTCGTCGCCGCCCGTCAGCGGCGTGTGCTTGAGCCGCGACGTCTCCTCGCCGATGCGCTCGACCAGGCCGACCGCGAGACGTGAGCTGTCCCGCATGTCGAGCAGCTGGTACTTCACCGACGAGGAGCCGGAGTTGAGGACGAGGACGCGGGTGGCGGTCACGGCGGAGATGCTTTCTGTAGGCGTCATACGAGGTCGCTCTGTCATACGAGGGTGCTACACGGAGGTGGCCGGGCGGCCTTGCGCCTGGATCGCGGTGATGACGACGGTATTGACGATGTCCTGCACGAGGGCGCCGCGGGACAGGTCGTTGACCGGCTTGCGCAGGCCCTGGAGCACCGGGCCGACGGCGATCGCGCCGGCCGAGCGCTGCACGGCCTTGTAGGTGTTGTTGCCGGTGTTCAGGTCCGGGAAGATCAGCACGCTGGCCTGGCCCGCGACCTCCGAGTCCGGCAGCTTCGTCGCCGCGACCGAGGGCTCCACGGCGGCGTCGTACTGGATCGGCCCCTCGATCTTCAGATCGCCGCGGCTGCGGCGCACCAGCTCGGTCGCCTCGCGCACCTTGTCGACGTCGGCGCCCGACCCGGACGTACCCGTCGAATACGAGAGCATCGCGATCCGCGGCTCCACGCCGAACTGCTCGGCGGTGGCGGCGGCCTGGACGGCGATGTCGGCGAGCTGCTCGGCGTTCGGGTCCGGGTTGACCGCGCAGTCGCCGTACACGAGCACCTTGTCGGCGAGGCACATGAAGAAGACGGAGGAGACGATCGAGGCGTCGGGCTTCGTCTTGATGATCTCGAAGGCGGGCCGGATGGTGGCGGCCGTGGAGTGCACGGACCCCGACACCATGCCGTCGGCGAACCCTTCCTGCACCATCAGCGTGCCGAAGTAGTTCACGTCGGCGACGACGTCGTACGCCAGCTCGACGGTGACGCCCTTGTGGGCGCGCAGCTCGGCGTACTTGGCGGCGAACGCGTCCCGCAGCTCGGAGGTCTGCGGGTCGATGAGCTGCGAGTCGGCGAGGTCGACGCCGAGGTCGGCGGCCTTCTTGCGGATCTGCTCGACGGGGCCGAGCAGCGTCAGGTCGCAGACACCGCGGCGAAGGAGCACGTCGGCGGCGCGCAGGACGCGCTCCTCGGTGCCCTCGGGCAGGACGACGCGGCGCTTGTCGGAGCGGGCCTGCTCCAGGAGCTTGTGCTCGAACATCATCGGCGTGACGCGGTCGCTGCTGGGGGCCTGTACGCGGGTGAGCAGCCCGGCCGTGTCGACGTAGCGCTCGAAGAGGCCGAGGGCGGTCTCCGCCTTGCGGGGCGTGGCGGCGTTCAACTTCCCCTCCAGGGCGAAGAGTTCGCCCGCGGTGGGGAAGGAGCCGCCGGTCACCGCGATTACCGGGGTGCCGGGCGCGAGGCGGTCGGCGAGCTTCAGGATCGCCTCGCCGGGCTGCTCGTTGAGGGTGAGCAGGACGCCCGCGATGGGCGGCGTACCGGCGCTGTGCGCGGCGAGCGAGCCCACGACGAGGTCGGCGCGGTCGCCGGGGGTGACCACGAGGCAGCCCGGGGTCAGGGCGTTCAGGAAGTTCGGCAGCATCGCGCCGCCGAAGACGAAGTCGAGCGCGTCACGGGCCAGGCCCGCGTCGTCGCCGAGCACGACGCGGCCGCCGAGCGCGTGGGTGATCTGGGCGACCGTGGGGGCGGCCAGGGCGGGCTCGTCCGGCAGGACGTAGCTGGGCACGGGGAGGCCGGCCGCGAGGCCGTCGTGGATCTCGTCGCGGTCGGCGGGCGCCACCCGGTTGGTGACCATGGCGAGGACGTCGCAGCCCAGGCTCTCGTAGGCGCGATATGCGTTGCGCGTCTCGGCGCGGACCGATTCGGCGGTCTGGTTCTTGCCGCCGACGACGGGTATCACCGACGCCCCGAACTCGTTGGCGAGGCGGGCGTTGAGGGACAGCTCGTCGGGGAGCTGGGTGTCGGCGAAGTCCGTGCCGAGCACGAGGACGACCTCGTAGTCCCTGGCCACCCGGTGAAAACGGTCGACGAGCTGGGAGACCAGCTCGTCGGTGCCCTGCTCGGCCTGGATCGCGGAGGCCTCGTGGTAGTCCATCCCGTACCCCGACGCGGCGTCCTGCGCGAGCCGGTAGCGGGCGCGGAGAAGATCGAAGAGCCGGTCGGGCCCGTCGTGGACCAGCGGCCGGAAGACCCCCACCCGGTCGACCTGACGGGTCAGGAGTTCCATGACTCCCAGCTCGATGACCTGGCGGCCGTCGCCCCGGTCGATCCCGGTCACGTACACGCTGCGCGTCACGCGTGCTCTCCCCTTCTTCGCTGCGGTGTCCCTGCGTACCCGGCAAGACCCGACAAGACCCGGCGAAGCCGGGTCGGACCGGGCAAGCTCACTCAGGGCCGGACAAATGACCCGATATGGTTGCCGTGCCCTCTTGACAATACCTCTGCGGCTGGCTAGGTCGCCCGCCGGACGAAGGGCCTCGTCGAGGGGCCCAAAGGCCTCCTCCCCAGGATCGGGCGGCGCAGCCGTGACGCGTGACTACTTCGGGTGCGCGGCGGCCCCCGCGCGGCCATGGAACAATCAGACCGGCTCACACGCATCAACAGCGAGCAGGAGACACAGCACGATGCGCATCGGAATTCTCACCGCAGGCGGCGACTGCCCAGGCCTCAACGCAGTGATCCGGTCGGTCGTGCACCGAGCCGTCACGCACTACGGCGACGAGGTCATCGGCTTCGAGGACGGGTACGCCGGCCTGCTCGACGGCCGCTACCGCTCCCTCGGCCTGAACGAGGTCAGCGGCATCCTGGCCCGCGGCGGAACGATTCTCGGCTCCTCGCGCCTGGAGCGCGACCGCTTCCGCGCGGCCTGCGAGGACGCGCCCGCGCTCGCCAAGGAGATCGGCTTCGACGTCCTGATCCCCATCGGCGGCGAGGGCACGCTCACGGCCGCGAAGATGCTGTCGGACGCGGGCCTGTCGGTGGTCGGCGTCCCCAAGACGATCGACAACGACATCTCGTCGACCGACCGCACCTTCGGCTTCGACACGGCGGTGGGGGTCGCCACGGAGGCGATGGACCGCCTGAAGACGACGGCCGAGTCCCACCAGCGCGTGATGGTGGTCGAGGTCATGGGCCGCCACGCGGGCTGGATCGCCCTGGAGTCCGGGATGGCGGGCGGCGCCCACGGCATCTGCCTCCCCGAGCGCCCCTTCGACCCGGCCGACCTGGTCAAACTGGTCGAGGAGCGGTTCTCGCGCGGCAAGAAGTTCGCGGTGATCTGCGTGGCCGAGGGTGCGCACCCGCAGGAAGGCACCATGAACTACGGCGTCGGCGCGATCGACCAGTTCGGCCACGAGCGCTTCCAGGGCATCGGCACGGCACTCGCGTACGAGCTGGAGACCCGCCTCGGCAAGGAGGCCAAGCCGGTCATCCTGGGGCACGTCCAGCGCGGCGGCACCCCCACGGCGTACGACCGCGTCCTGGCCACCCGCTTCGGCTGGCACGCGGTGGAGGCGGCGCACCGCGAGGAATTCGGCCGCATGACGGCGCTGCGGGGCACGGACATCACGATGGTGCCGCTCGCGGAGGCGGTCACCGAGCTGAAGACGGTGCCGAAGGACCGGATGGACGAGGCGGAGTCGGTCTTCTAGCCGGCGCGCTTCCAGCCACGCTTCCAGCCGTCACGCTTCCAGCCGTCGCGCGGGCGGCCGTCGCGCGGGCGGCTGTCGCGCGGGCGGCGCGGCGTCAGCCCCCTGCCGCGCCGCGGACCTGCGCCCAGAAATGCTCCAGGATCTTGTCCAGGAAGTCCTTCCCGGCACTTCCCGAGGCGTCGGCCCCGGCGCCGCCGCCCCAGCTGAGCGTCCGCACCATCCGGGACTGGTAGTCGGCGTGCAGCTGCTGGAGCACGTCTTCGAGATGCCGCTTCGGCACGGGCAGCATCTTGCTGACCGGCCGGACGTACCCCTGCCAGCGGCTGGTCACGGCGCTGCGCAGCAGCTCGGCGAGGTCGTCGGCGCGCCCGGTGATGCCGATGAAGTCGGGCAGGGGGAGCTGCAGCACCTCGGCGAGGGCGGCGGACTGCCGCTCGTTGCCGCGCCAGGTGTTGGTCTCCTCCATGTGCAGATACGCCTGGATCTCGACGCCGGAGCCCCGGGCCACGTCCTCGGGCGCGAGCCCGCGGGCGAGCCGGTGCTCGCGCAGGGTGGTCGCGGCGCCCATGAGCTCTCCCGGTGAGCACCACAGGGTTCCCGCGAGGGCGGTGAGTTCGGCGGAGGTGGGCGAGGCGAGCCCTCGTTCCCAGGCGGCGATGGTCTCCGGGGTGATGTAGGTGAGCCCGTAGCTCGCCCGCATTCCGTAGGCGACGTGCCCGTGCGCCATCCCGAGCGCCTCGCGAAGGCGCCGGGCGGCGGGAAAGTTGAACGGGGGTGTGGGCTGGTGCGGCGGTCGGCTCGGTTGCACGGGCACACGGTATGGGCGCGGGGGTCTGGCGACTACGGTGTGTTCATACGAGGTTGCGGATTGGTGCGAAGCTACGGGAGGCCGTGGGTACCCAGCAGGGCGTCCAGTGCATGCCCGTACTCCCGGAAGAGCGACCGGGCGTCGGGCCGCGCCGGCGAATTGGGCAGCAACAGATCCGCGAGGAAGGCGACGCGCCACATCCTCAGGACGGTTGCGGGTGTGCTGCCGACGGTGTCGTCCGACGTCCCGGAGACCAGCTGTGCGGCGATCCGCAGCGCCTCGGCGATGAGGGCGGCCCCCCGCTCGACCTCTGGCCCGCGCGCGATGGCCGCATTGACCAGAGCCTGAAGGAACCGCGTCAGCTGCAGATCGGCACCCACGTGGCTCATGCGCCGCACCGAGTCCGGCTCCTCGAGTCGGGGTGACACGTCCTCGTACACAGAGGACCACATCAGCAAGGACGGTGCGCTCACCGGATGCTCACGCAGGTAGCCGAGCCCGTCGAGGATCTCCATGGTCGCGTCCCCGAAGTCCCCGGCTTCCCTGACCACTTCGAGGACCCGCGCCACATCGTGCTGCCGCGCAGCCACGAACCCGCCGACAGAGGCGTCCCGCAGCGACCATGTCTCCGTCGCGGCGACCGCACCGATCTCGATGATGCCGCCGAGCGGCGCGAAGACCGCACGGCCGAGAACCTCTTCCGAGATGTTCCATTCCGGCATGCTCAATTGATCCACGTCTCCTAGAAGGTCCCGGCCACGTTCTGCATGAATGCCTCGTTGAATGGCAGTACTCGTGGTGACCCGGCGTTCAGGAGGGCGACGTCTTCAGGCGTGTTCACGAAGTATTCCGGCTGGTTACCAGCAGGCCCTTCGTGGGTGCGCAGCCAGCGAGCGGCGTCTGCCCGGGGAACTTCCGTGCGCACCACGTGTCCGCCGGGCCCAGCGTACTGGTTGGCGGCCCGCATGAAGTCGTCCGTCAGATAGACGCCCGCGTCAGGTGTGTACCGCCGGGTGTCCGATATCGACGTCGGCAATGAGAACGCGTCGCCATGCCAGTTCTGCGAGCCGTGGTAGAGAACCACGTTGTCGTCGTAGCCGGAGAGCCCATAGGGGTCGATCTGACGGAACGGATTGGTGACGTATCCGTAGGGATCGGGTGCTGGCTCCAGGCCCAGCGGGTCGAGCGTGGTGTAGCGGGCGGACTCGGGGTCGTAGTGACGTTGGAAGTTGTAGTGCAGTCCCGATTCCGGGTCGTGATACTGACCGGGGAAGCGCAGCGGTGTGTACGCGGCGCTGCGCTCGGGCCAGCTGGTCAGGCCCCAGACGGTCCGCCGGGCGCGCCAGGCGATGTGGCCGTCTTCACCGATGAGTTCGGTCGGGGTGCCGACGAGATCCGTGACGATGGCGAAGAACCGGGAGTCGATCTCCTCCTGAGCGGCCTCGTCGATGAGGCGCTCCGTCTGGGCGATGGCCCGGAGGCCGTCGTAGTCCCAGGTCAGCGTGACGGTATGGGGCATGTCAGGGGACGCTGTGGTCTGCTCGGTGAGCTGCGGCCCGTCCCACGTGAAGTCGGTCCGCTCCAAGACCGTCGCCCCGTCGGGCGCCATGCGCAGCTTCGCGGTCCGCCGTCCCAGCGGGTCGTACAGATACTTCCAGATGGTCCCGTCCGGAGTTGTCAGGGACGTCAGGCGGTCCTCGCCGTCCCACGTATAACGCCAGACGTCCGGCTTCCGGGACAGCCGCGTCTTCCGGCGTACGACGACACGCCCTGCCTCGTCGTACTCATAGCGCACCGTCCCCGCGCGAGCCAGCCGTATACCGCTGAACTCCCGCTCGCCCCGGGCATCCTGTCCCGGATGATGCTCGGGCCACTGCGCACTCGTCAGCTGCCCGGCTTCGTCGTAGGCGTAGCGCTCGGTCCAGTCGTGGCCGCTGACGGCGGTGATCCGGCCCACCGGGTCGAGTCCCATGGTGACCTCGCCCAGCAGCGGATCGTCCATGCCGGAGACGATGCTGTCGGGGCGATAGTCGTAGGCCCGGCGTTGGACGGCCGCGCCTCCGACGGTCACCGTCTGCTCGACAGGGCGGCCGACCGGGTCCCAGGTCTGAGCGACCGCGAGCGAATCATCCACGAGTCGCTCTGTCTCTTGGCCGTTCGCGGCGTAAGCGAAGGACAGGAGGTGTCCTGAGGTGTCCAGATGGGTTGCCCGCCCCACCGCGTCGTAGGCGTAGCGGGCCCGCGCGCCCGTGGGAGTGGTGCGCCGCGTACGCCGGCCCATGGCGTCGTAGGCGAAGGCCAGCGTCCGGCCGTCCGACCGCTCGGCGAGCACCCGCCCGCGAGGGTCTCGCTCCCAGGTCAGCACGGAGTCCGGTCCGGCACCGCCTACCAGCCTGCCCGCTGGGTCGTAGGTGAAGGTGGTCCGCCGGTCGCCGACGTCCTTCGTGACCGGCCGTCCCAGGGCGTCATAGGTGAAGCGGACGGTCTGGCCCTGCGGGTTCCTGCGTTCCAGGAGGCGCCCCATGGCATCGCGGGTATACCGGGTACGTCGACCGTCGAAGTCGGACTCGGCCAGCAGATGTCCGGCGGCGTCGTACTCGTAATTCCAGTTCCGGCCATGAGGGTTGGTGACTTGGGTGAGCCGCAGCGAGGCGTCGTGGCCGAACTCGTAGCGGGCGCCGTCGGGGCCTGTGCGCGCGCTGACCAGGTCGAAGTGCGTGTACTCGTAGGTCGTGATGGCGCCGGCGGCGTTCGTGTGGCGGATGCAATTGCCCTCGCCGTCGTACTCCCACGCTTCTTCTGCCCCGTCGGGCCCGAGCACGCGGGTGATCTTGCCCTCGACGGACCACCACATCCGAGTCGTTGCTCCGGCCGGATCGGTGACCTCGGCGAGGCGCCCGAACGCGTCGTAGGAGCGCGTGGTCCGTTCACCGAGCGCGCTCACGATCTCGACGGGGAGCCCGGCGGCATTGCACCGCACCTGTGTGGTGGCGCCCAGCGGGTCGGTGACCCCCAGCGGCCGCCCTGCGGTGTCGTAGGTGAAGCGGGTCGTCGCGCCGTCGGGTCCTGTGAGCGCAGTACGGTTGCCCCGCTCGTCGTACGAGTGCCGCCACACGGCGCCGTCCGTCGTCACCACCCGTACCGGCAGGCCGATTTCGTTGTACTCGGTGTCGGCTTCGGTGCCGTCGGGACGGCTGACCGTGACGGGCTTGCCGTACGCGTTGTTGGTGAACTCGGTGGTGTTCCCGAAGGGGTCGGTCCACGACACGAGGTGGTGATGGTCGTCGTACGTGCTCCGAGTCACGGAGCCGATCGCGTCGATCTCCGCGACGACCTGGCACCGCTCGTTGATGACGAAGCGGGATACGGCGCCTTCGGAGGTGGTCAGGGTGGTGATGCGGCAGTCGGGCCAGGCGTCGTCCGTCCCGTCGTAGTCGAGGGTCAGGGCGATGTGTCCGGCCTCGCCGCCTTCGGCTATGCAGCGGTCCTGGTCGTCGTAGGTGTACGCGTAGCGGCTGTGATTGCTGTCGGTCCAGGAGGTGGCGCGCAGGCGATCGTCGTACGTGAACTTCAGCGACAGACCGTCGGAGTTGCT
Organism: Streptomyces sp. NPDC054047; assembly: GCF_055585065.1. Taxonomy (NCBI): domain Bacteria; kingdom Bacillati; phylum Actinomycetota; class Actinomycetes; order Kitasatosporales; family Streptomycetaceae; genus Streptomyces; species Streptomyces sp. NPDC054047. The sequence continues at coordinate 418,434 of NZ_JBVJKV010000008.1, forward strand.
GACCTCCGTGAGGTTCCCGTCGGTGTATCCGTACTGCTTGATCGTGACGTCCGAACCGTCCCTGGCGCCTCCCGCAAGGAGCAGCCCCGTGACACGTTCCCTCTCGACCACCAGTTTGAGGTGGTAGCCGCAGGAGTGCCGGATCGCGAGCGGCGTACCGTCGCTGTCGTAGTCGAAGTCAATGGCGTTGTCGTTGCGGTCGGTTATGCGCTCCAAGAGGGCCAGGCCCTCGTCCGGAATGCCGAAGTGGCGGCTCTGTCCGGTGAGAGGGTCATCGATGCGATAGCTGCCGTTGTCCAGACGGACGAGGGGCCAGTGGGGACCGACCGCTGGCAGCGTCGCGGTCTGGGGCCCGTCGGCGTGCGGATAGGCAAGCAGCAGACCGTCTTCGGAGACGAACACGACCCCCTCGTCGTCGACTTCGAGACGCTGATCGATGGTGGAGGACCAGGTAGGTCCGAACCACCAGCCGGTGCGGTAGTCGGAGGCGACGCGACGACGGAAGGCCAGCGGCAGGATGCCGGGCAGTTCGATGTCCGTCTGAGGCAGGAACATCTGTCCTGAGGCGAGGTCGACGGGGTCGGTCAGCTTCTTCCAGACGGCTTTGGCACTGCGCGCGAAAGCGTCCTTACCCCGGCCAAGCATGCTGCGGGCGCTCTTCAGGCCCTTGAGGCCACCTTTGAGTCCCTTCAGACCCTTACCGAGTTTGGCGACCGTGGTCAGGCCCTTCATGCCAGGAACACAGTCCAGCGCCGCGAACGCCACGTCGAGCAGGCCTGCTTGGCCTTTTCTGTATTTGTTGAGGGTGTCGGCCAGCACGATGACGGCGGCCACGACGACGATGATGGCGAGAATGGGTCCGCCCACGATCATCGCGATGATGCCCACCACCGCGACGATGACCTTGCAGACCTCGACGATGGTGTCCCAGTTGTCGGAGACCCAGTCGCCGATCTCCTCCCACCACTTGCGGTTCTGGATGCCCGCGTCGGACGCCTCGTCGATCTTTCGTTTGGCCGTGCCCGCGGCCTCCTCGCGCATCTTGCGCGCGTCCTCGGCCATCTTCTTCGCCGCGTCCAGCGCGCTCTGCGCGGAACTGACGTCCCCCTGAGCGGTGCTCTGCGCCTTCTCCGCGGAGGTGGCATTGCGGGTGGCGGCCCGCACCTTGTCCGGGTCGGGCTCGGGCACGTCCTTGCCGCCGCCCGAAGCCTTGTCGTCCTTGTACTTGTCGGCTTCCTTGCCCGCCCGCTCCACCCAGGAATCCGCCGTGGACAGCCGGGACTTGGCGCTGCTCAGGTCGGCCCGCGCCTCGCGGCCCTTGACCAGCGCCTTGCCCGCCAAGCTCTGGGCGCGCTCCAGCTCCGGCCAGTACGCGGACAGCGCGTCGCCCGCCATCTCGTAGCTCTTCTTGAGCTTCTTCAGCTTGCCCGGAGCGTCCTCGAACTGCTCCGTGAACGCGTCCGCGGTCTTGCCCGCCCACTGCAGGATCGCGTCCTCGCCCGCCATCCCCTTGATGTCCCGCAACACCTTCGAGACATCGTCGGCGAAGTCGTGCAGGTTCTTGGCCAGACCCCGAACCCGGTCCGGATCACCGGGCGTCGGGTCCTTGTCCAGGTCCAGGACATGCCAATCCACCGGACGATTCCCTGCCATAACGCTTCCCCCGTTTTACGTGTGCCGTCGACTACCGGTTGATGGCCTGGATCTCCCCGACGACGACCTCTTGCTCCGCACCGAACTCGCCGTCAGGCAGGCCCTTCGGTTCGTTCACACCGGTGCCGGTCCAACTGATCTTCCAGGTGACGGTCGCCTTGAGCGGATACGAGCCGTCTCCCGATGAGCGGAGGTACTTCACCCCACAGGACGGGTCCTGCTTGGACTTGCCCTTGGCGTACGGTTCGCCGATCTTGCCGTTCCTGATGGGGCAGGCGCCGGAGGCGGGGTAGGTCTCGGCGTCCTTCGTACCCGGGTCGATCTTCAGGGAGACCGGCTCGGCGGTGGTCGTCGCCTCGATGTCGAGCATCGGGACGGAGGCCGTCACCGACACCGGCTTGAACTCCGTCTCGTCCAGCCAGGCCCAGGTGGGCAGATTGACCTTCGTCTCACCTTCCGGGGCGAGGGTCACCTCGGTGCCGGGTACGCGGATCTCTGCGTACGCGAGTTTGGAGAGCATCTCCGGAGTGATCGCTTCGGGGATGTCGGCCGGGGGCGGGTCGCCCTCGTCGACCCAGAAGGTGGGCTCGTCGCAGCCGTCCCAGCCGGGCGGATAGCTCTTGTTGGGGAAGGACGTCCACCAGTAGCCCTTGCCGGCCTTGTCCAGGTTGAAGTTCTTGTAGGGCTCGCCGTCCACGTACCGCTTCCTCTGCTCCAAGTCCCACTGAGGGCCGGTCGACTCGGCCTGCCAGATCGGCTCGACGTACTTCTTGAACTCCGCGGGGGAGTACGTGGGGGAGTACCAGCAGGCGGGCGGGGTCCAGTCGGCGGGCGGGGTCACGGCACCGGTCTTGGCACCGGTGCCGTTCTTGGAGCGGTCGTAGACGATGCCGCCGGACGCGGTGGCGGACACCGTTCCGTCGTCCTCGGCATTGCCGGAGGCCTGAGGGTTCTGGGCTCCGCCTCCGATCTCGTTGTCAGCCGCTGCCGGGACGGTGGAAAGGAGTACGCAGCCGAAGGCGGCGAGAGTCGCTGTTCTCAAACGGATACTTACGGCTGGCACTTGGCGCTCCCCCGAGTCGAATTGATCTGCGTGGTCACCCAGACGCCCGCGTCGTTCTTTTGCAGCTTGGCGGCGTAGAGAACGTAGCTGTTCTTCGTTGCGGGGGTCTTCTTGACCTTGTCCTTCTTGAGGTACTTGTCGTAAGCCTTGCTCTGGTCCTCGCAGTAGACGAGGGAGGCGGAGCCGCCGTCGCCGCTCACTTCCGGGTTGTAGTAGCGGTAGGCGCCGGTGGTGCGCGCCTTCGCGTCGACGTAGGCCTGGATGAACTTCTGCGTCTGAGCGGCGGCTTCCCCTTCGTAGTAGAAGCGGTATGCCTTGTTGGCCGGGTCCTGCTCGGCGATGGCCATGTCGACTGCCTTGATGGACTGCTCGCTGTCGGCCAGGATCGCGTCGTCGGCCTTCTTGCCCGTCTTCGGCCAGTCGAAGGTGTACGTCAGGTCTGCGGGCAGGTCGACCTTCGGGCGCTCGACGGCCTCCGAGTCCGGTGCGCTGGGCGACGGCGACTTCTCCTCGCCTCCGTTCTCCGCTCCAGCGATCTTGTCGCTGTCCTTCGACCCGTCGTCGCTGCTTCCGCAGGAAGAGAGCAGCAGAGCCGCGGATACGGCCAGTGCGGACGTCGCTAGACGGAGAGGGCGGTTCACTGACGGCTCCTGGTGAGGGTGAGAGTTAGCGCGAGCTAAGCACGCTAGTGGGCACCGATCGGTGGCACCAGAGAGATATGTGATCAGTAATGGGGCGGTAGGGGCCTATCCCGGTGAATCCGGGCGATGCTTTCCCTCACAGCGCCCCCGCACCGCTTTGCGTTCGGTGAGATCAAAGACGAGGAGTTCGCATGGGGACGAGGCGGCACGCCATGGATCTTGAGGCATACATGGAGCGGGCGCGGAACGGGCCCTGTTTCGTCTGCGCGTTCCTCGCCGGGGACCCCGGCTACGCGCATCACGTCGTCCACGAGGACGAACACCACATCGCCTTTCTCGACCGGTGGCCCACCCTGCCCGGGAAGGTCCTCGTCGCGCCCAAGGCGCACGTCGAGCACGTCGTCCGTGAGTTGGACGCGGCCGACTACACGCGGCTCATGCTCTTCGTGCGGACCGTCGCCCGCGCCGTCGAGGACGTGCTCGGTGCCGAGCGGACCTATCTCTACTCCCTGGGGAGCCAGGACGGGAACAGTCATCTCCATTGGCACGTCGCCGCCCTGCCGCCCGGGGTGCCGTACGAGGAGCAGCAGTTCCACGTCCTGATGTCCGAGAACGGCGTGCTGGACGTGGCGCCCGACGCCATGGCAGGGATGGCCGCGCGGCTCCGGGACGCCATCGCGTCGGCGTAGCGCTCGGCGCCGCTACTGCCGGGTGGGGGCGAATTTCTTGTCCACCTTGCCGATTTCGGTCCAGGTGTTGTCCTGTCGGCGGTCGAACCACACCGGGCGCTGGCGTGCCGAGCGGCGTTTCTCGAAGGAGACCTCGTCCAGGACGCCGTTCACGGAGACGCCCTGGATCTCGCGGTCCAGGGTGTGTCGTAGTGATGTCGCCGAGCCCTCGGCCGGGAGCTTCTTGAGTGCGGTGGCCAGGGCCAGGGCGCCGTCGTACAGCTCCTGGTTGCCGCGCGCGGCGAGGTTCTCGTCGGGTTCACCGGAGTAGTTGCGGGTGCGCAGGACGCCGTCGGGGATGGTTTTGTCCGCCTTCTCGGTTGCCGCCCGTTCCGCCGAGTCCTCGCAGGGGCCCTCGGGGGCGCTCTGCGTCAGGACGGGGCCGGTGAATCCGTTCGCCCTGAGCTTCTTGGCCCATACGCCGACGTACGACCCGGAGGGCACGACGACCGCGTCCGCCCGCGCCTTGTCGACCAGCGCCGGGATCTGCGAGGCCTTCACCTCGTCCGGCCCGGTGTCCAGCGCCTCGGCCTGCACGCCCGCCCGGCGCAGCGCGGTGCCGATGCCGTCCTCGCGGTCCGTCCAGATCTTGTCGTCGGCCACCAGGACCCGGCGGGCCTTCGTCCGGGTCAGGAGGTAGTCGGCCATCGCCTCGCCCTGCCGCGCCTCGTCGGCCGGGATCGCGAACGCCCCCTCGGCGTGGGCGACTTCGGAACACGTGCTGATCTCCGGCAGGAACGCCTCGTCGGTGTCGTGCACCCAGGAGAAGTCGTTCGTGTCGCCGATGACGGCGAGCATGTCCGGGTGCTCGGCAAGGAGCTTGCGGGAGGTCGTGTCCGGGTCGGCGGAGACGGGGACCACGCGGAAGCGGCTGCCGCTCTTGGCGCCGAGCGTCTCGGCGAAGGCGGACTCGACGGTGCGCTTCTGCTGGATGGTGAACTGCCGGTACTCCGACTTCTCGTACGTGTCCGCGGCGCCGTCCGAGCGATCGGCACCGACGTGGGTGTAGCTGTGGGCGACACCGATCGTGTGGACCGCCGACGCTCCGTCGGCGCCGGACGCGGACGTGGACGTGGTGTCGGGCGCGGCCAGCGAACGTATGCCCAGTCCGGTCGGGATGCCGACCGCCAGGACGAGGGCGGCGGGGATCAGCAGGCGCCCCCGCGAGCGGCGGCCACGGGGACCCGGTGCGTCCGGAGCTGTGGGTTCCTTGCGGACGGCAGGCGGGCGGGGGCGGGCGTCCTCGACGGGGGAGGCCGGGGAGGCCGGGGAGGCCGGGGAGGCCGGGGAGGACTGGGCGGCTCCGGAGGGGATGGAGTCGTGCACGTCCGGGGCCGGGGCCGGGGTCGGTGCCGGTGCAGTGGTGTCGTACGGGGACGAGGTGGGGGCCGGCTCCTCCCCGGCCGGCGGCAGCGACCGCGCCGCCGCCAGAATCCGTTCGAGCGCCGTCGCGGCGTCCGCGGGACGGTCGGCGGGTTCCTTGGCCAGGAGGGCGAGCACGAGGCGCTCCACCGGGGCCGTCACCTCGGCCCGCGCCCGCGAGGGCCGCAGCGGTGCGTCGTTGACGTGGTTGTACATGACGCCGACCGCCGTGCCGGTGAACGGTGGCCTGCCGACGAGGAGTTCGTAGAGCACGCAGCCCAGCGCGTACAGGTCGGTGCGTCCGTCGCCCGCCTCCTGGCGGAACCGTTCCGGCGCCAGATATGGCACGCTGCCGAATGGCAGCTGCCCGGTCTGCGTGAGCCGGGCGTCGCCCGCGGCGCGCTCCATGAACGTCGCGATGCCGAAGTCGACGACCTTGGCGGAGCCGTCCTGCGCGATCATCACGTTGCCGGGCTTGATGTCGCGGTGCACGACGCCCGCCGAGTGCGCCGTGTCCAGGGCGCGGCAGACGTCCGCCGCCCAGCGCAGCGCGTCCGCCACCGGCACCCGGACGCTCTCGCGCAGCACCTGGTCCAGCGAGCGCCCCTGCACCAGGGCCATCACCAGGTACGGGGTGCCGTCGTCCGAGCCGTGGTCGTGGACGGCGACGATGTACGGGCTGTCCAGCGAGGCGGCGGCGCGGGCCTCCTGCCGGAAGCGGGCCAGGAGCTGCTCCAGCTCGGCCTCGCCCGCCGATGCCGCGGGCACGAAGAGCTTGACCGCCACCTCGCGGCCCAGGCTCCGGTCGCGGGCACGCCACACCTCGCCCATGCCGCCCGCACCGATCCGCTCGATCAGTTCGTACCGGCCGTTCAGCAGACGCCCCCGCATGTGCCCTCCCTTTGACCCGGTGATCCTAGCCAGCGGGCCGGGCAGCCGGAGCGGGGCGGGTCAGGTCAGCCCTCGGGCGGGTCAGCCCTTCACCGCACCCCCCAGTGCGAACCCCCCGCCCAGCTTCCGGGAGATCAGGACGTACAGGAGGATCACCGGCGTCGAGTAGATGATCGAGAACGCCGCCAACTGGCCGTAGACGACCGTGCCCTTGTTGCCGAAGAAGTCATTGATGCTCACCGACGCGGGCATCTGCTCCGGCGTGAGCAGGAGCATGAAGGGGACGAAGAAGTTCCCCCACATCATCACGAAGGAGAAGACCGTCACCACGGACACCCCCGGGCCCATCAGGGGGAGCACGATCCGCAGCAGGGACTGGAACGACGACGCGCCGTCCGTCCACGCCGCCTCCTCAAGCTCCTTGGGCACGCCGTCCATGAAGTTCTTCATCAGCCAGATGGCGAAAGGGAGTTGGGACGCGGCGAAGAAGAAGATCGTGCCCTGCATCGTGTCGATCAGGTCGACCTGGACGAACAGCGCGTACACCGGGACCATGATCGCGGTGATCGGCAGGCTCGTCGCGAAGAGGATCGTCAGCATGAAGGGGCGGTTCAGGCGGGACGTGAAGCGGGAGAGCGGGTAGGCGGCGAGCGCCGCGCAGACCACCGTCAGGAGGGTGCCGCCGCCGCACAGCAGCAGGCTGTTGAGCAGGGGCGTGAAGGTGATCTCGGGGGTCAGGACCGCGTCGTAGTTGTCCAGGGTGATGCCGTCGGGGACCTTCACCTTGAGGTCGGCCTCGGTGTCGAGCGAGGACAGGATCACCCAGGCCAGCGGCAGGACGAACGCGGCGGCGACCACGAGCAGGCCCGCGTCCGCCGCTAGCCGCCGCGCCGTACGGCGTGAACGCAGGGTGCGGGCAGGTGAGTTGACGGGGGAGGCAGACGTGTTGGCGGACGTGTTGGCGGACACTCAGACCTCCGTGCGGAGCAGGCGCATGTAGACGAGGGAGAAGAGTGAGCCGACGACCAGGAGCAGAAGCGCCACCGCCGTGCCGTAGCCGATCATGCTCTTCTGGAAGGCCTGTTCGTACATGAACAGGGGGAGGGTCTGACTGCGGTTTCCCGGGCCGCCTCGCGTCATCACCCAGATCAGGCCGAAGACGGAGAGGGTCTGGAGGGTGTTGAGCATCAGGTTCGTGCCGATGGAGCGGCGGATCATCGGGAGCGTGATGTGCCACATGCGGCGCCAGCCGCCCGCGCCGTCCACCTCGGCCGCCTCGGTGATCTCCTTGGGGATCTCGTTCAGGGCCGCCGAGTAGACCAGCATCGAGAACGCCGTGCCGCGCCATACGTTGGCGAACGACACCGCCAGGATCGGCAGCGTGTACATCCAGTTCTGCGACGGCAGATGGAGGAAGTTCAGGACCGCGTTGAGCGTGCCCTCGCGGCGGAAGAACGCGTACAGGAGGAAGGCCGCCACCACCTCGGGAAGCACCCACGCCGTGATCACGATCGCGCCGGTGACCGTGCGGACCGGCTTGGACGCCCGCTGCATCAGGGACGCGAGCGCCAGGCCGATGGTGTTCTGCCCGATGAGCGAGGACACGACCGTGAAGACCAGCGTCAGCCAGACCGCGTTGAGGAACGCCTCGTCGCCGAAGGCCTTACGGAAGTTGTCGAACCCGACGAAGCTCGACTCCGCCTGGCCGGTGAGCTGGAGGTCGGTGAAGGCGATGTAGGCGCAGTAGCCGATCGGTCCCGCGAGGAAGAGAAGCAGCAGGACGACGGCGGGGGACACGGGCAGCGCGCGGGACAGGGCCCGTCCCGTCGCCTTGCGGCGGGACGGGGGCCGGGCGGGGCGCGGGGCGCCCGGGCCCGGCGCGGTCTTCGCGATGTCGCCGGGCCCGGCGGGGGGTGCGGTGGTCACCTCGGGGCACTCACTTCCCTTGCGTACGGACGACGGCTACCGTGCGCCGGCGGTCACTTCTCGACGACCTCGCCGTCCGTCGCCGCCTTCACCTCGTCGTCGTACCCGCTCGCCGCGTCGGCCACCGACGCGTCGCCCGTCGTGACCTTCTCCATGGCCTCCTGCACCGCGGTGGAGACCTTCGGGTACGCCGGGTACGCCGGGCGGTAGTGCGTCGAGGGCACCAGGTCGGTGAAGAACTTCAGGCCGGGCTGCGCCTTGAGGTACGCGGGGTCGGCGGCGACGTCCTTGCGGACCGCGATGCCGGAGTTCGCCACGTACCACTTCTGGGCGTTGGCCTTGGTCTGCATCTGCTCGATGAACTTGAACGCCAGGTCGGGGTTGGACGCCTTGGACGGGATCGCCCAGGTCCAGCCGCCGGACATGCTCACCTTGCCGGGGGCCTCGCCGTTCTGGGTCGGCATGTGGGCCAGGCCCAGCTTCTTCGACCACTCCGGCCACTCGTGGCCCGCGCCCTTGCCCCAGTCCTGCGGCAGCCAGGAGCCGTCGAGGTTGATGCCGAGCTTGTCCTCGGGGAGGAGTTCGCCGCGCACCCGGGTGGCGAAGTTCGGGTCGAGGGCGTCGGAGACGTCGGGGCCGAGCTTCTCCTTGTAGACGGTCTCGACGAACTTCAGGGAGTCCTTGAAGCCCTGGCTGCCGGTGACCCACTTCTTCGACTTCGGGTCGTACATCGGGTCCTGGCCCGTGCCGTACAGGAGCATCTCCATGCCCTGCATGGTGGCCGCCTCGCCCGCGGGCTTGCCCGTGTAGACGTTCATGGGGGTGACGCCCGGGACCTTCTTCTTGATGGTCCGCGCCGCCTGAAGGATGTCGTCCCACGACTTGGGCTGCCAGTCGGCCGGCAGCCCGGCCTTCTTGAAGATGCCCTTGCTGAACCAGAGTCCGCGGGTGTCGGTGCCGTCCGGGACGCCGTACGTCTTGCCGTCCGCCGCCTTCGCCGCCGACTTGGACGTGCCGATGAACTGGTCCCAGTCCTTCCACTTGTCCAGATACGGGTCGAGCGGCTTCAAGTACCCGCTGGTGATGTCCGAGTTGATGAGGAAGGTGTCCTCGTAGACCAGGTCGGGCGCGGTCTTGGGGGAGCGCATCATCTGCTGGAGCTTGGTGTAGTACTCGGAGTCCGGCGCCTTGATGGGCACCAGCTTCACCTTCTTGCCGGGGTTCTCCTTCTCGAACTGCTTCTTGATGTCCGCCAGGAAGGTGTCCATGACCTTGACCTGGTTGTCCGTGGACTGCTTGAAGGAGACCTTGACGGTGTCCGGATCGTCGCCGGAGTCCCCGCCGCACGCGGTGAGGGTGGCGGTGGCGACCAGGGCGGTGGCGAGGAGCAGCGGGGTGGTGGGACGCACGGGCACGACCTCCTACTGGCCGACGCGGCTGGGTTACCACGCAGGGCGCAACGCGGGGCTGCCCGGTGAACGTAAGGGTGGGCTCGGAGCAAGGTCAATGCCCGTGCGTCGCCCCTTGTCATCAACGTGACAACGTTGTTATTGGAGGCGGCACCGGGGCGTTACCGGCGTGGCCACGGGGTGTTAATCGGCTTGTCCGGTCGGGGACTTGGGGCTTCAGGGAGTCGACGGGGCCGAGGTCAGCCAGCGGTAGGCGTACTCGGGGCGGCCGACGTGGCCGTACTGCGGGGTGCGGGCGGCGCGGCCCGTGGTGACCAGGTGCTCCAGGTAGCGGCGCGCGGTGATGCGGGAGATGCCCACGGCCTCGGCGGCGGCCGCCGCGGTGACGCCCTCGGGAGGTGCGTCGCGCAGGGTGCGGGTCACCCTCTCCAGGGTGGGGCCGCTGAGCCCTTTGGGCAGGGCGGCGGGGCTCGGCGCGCGCAGGGTGGCCAGGGCGCGGTCCACCTCGTCCTGCCCGGTGGCCTCGCCCGCGGCGGTGCGGAACTCGGCGTAACGGGTGAGGCGGTCGCGGAGGGTGGCGAAGGTGAAGGGCTTCAGTACGTACTGCACGACGCCGAGGGAGACGCCCTCGCGTACGACGGCGAGGTCACGGGCCGATGTGACGGCGATGACGTCCGTGCGGTGGCCCGCGGCGCGCAGGGTGCGGGCCAGCTGGAGGCCGTGGCCGTCGGGGAGGTGGAGGTCCAGGAGGAGCAGGTCCACCTCCGTGCGGTCCAGCATGCGCTTGGCTTCGGCGGCGGTGTGTGCCTTCCCTGTGGCCTGGAAGCCCGGTACCCGGTTCACGTAGAGGACGTGAGCGTCGGCGGCCACGGGGTCGTCCTCCACGACCAGGACGCGGATCGGCTCTGTCACTTGGTGCCTCCGTCAGTCCTCGGTGCGGTACGTCTGTCCATGGCCGGGGCGGCCGAGGCCAAGCGGACCTCGAACTCCGCGCCCCCGTCCGGCGAATCCCGCACCTCCAGTGTCCCTTCGTGCTTCGTCACCGTCTGGTGGACCAGGGCCAGGCCCAGGCCGCGGCCCGCCGTGGCCTTCGTCGACCAGCCGCGTTCGAAGACCGACTCGGTGTGGGCCGGGTCGACGCCGGGGCCGGTGTCCGACACCCGCAGCGTGAGGCCGGCCCCGTCGGCCCGTGCCGTCACCGTCACGCGGGCCGCGGGGGAGCCCTGGGCCGCGTCCACCGCGTTGTCGATCAGGTTGCCCAGGACCGTCACCAGGTCCCGCGCGGGCAGGTCCGCGGGGAGCATGCCGTCGTCGATGCTGCTGTCGGGGGAGACGACGAGCTCCACGCCGTGCTCGTTGGCCTGGGCCGCCTTGCCCAGGAGCAGGGCCGCGAGGACCGGCTCGCTGACCGCGGCGACCACCTGGTCCGTCAGGGTCTGCGCAAGCTCCAGCTCGGCCGTGGCGAAGTCGACCGCCTCGTCGGCGCGGCCCAGCTCGATGAGGGAGACCACCGTGTGCAGGCGGTTCGCCGCCTCGTGGGCCTGCGAGCGCAGCGCCCGCGTGAAGCCGCGCTCCGAGTCCAACTCGCCGGTCAGCGCCTGGAGTTCGGTGTGATCGCGCAAGGTGACCACTGTCCCTCGGCGCTCACCGCTCGACACCGGTGAGGTGTTGACGACGACCACCCGGTCCGCCGTCAGGTGCAGCTCGTCCACCCGCGGCTCGGCCGCGAGCAGCGCGCCCGTCAGCGGCGCGGGCAGGCCCAGCTCGGCGACGTTGCGGCCGACCAGGCCGCCCGATACGCCGAGCAGCTCGCGCCCTCCGTCGTTGATGAGCGCGATGCGCCGCTGTCCGTCCAGCATGAGCAGACCCTCGCGCACCGCGTGCAGCGCCGCCTCGTGGTAGTCGTGCATGCGGCTCAGCTCGGCGGCGTTCATGCCGTGGGTGTGGCGGCGCAGGCGGGCGTTGATGACGTACGTACCCAGTCCGCCGAGCGCGAGCGCGCCCGCGGCGACACCGAGCAGGGCGAGCAGCTGGCCGCGCGCCTTCTGGCTGATCTCCTCGATGGTGATGCCCGCGCTGACCAGGCCGGTGATGCGGTCGCCGTCAAGGATCGGGGTGACCACGCGCACGGAGGGGCCGAGCGTGCCCGTGTACGTCTCGGTGAAGGTCTCGCCCCGCAGGGCGTCCGCCCGGTGGCCGAGGAAGCGCTCGCCGATCTGGTCCTCGTCGGGGTGCGTCCAGCGGATGCCGTCCGGGTTCATGATCGTGACGAAGTCGACCCCGGTGTGCCGGCGGACGTCGGTGGCGTACGGCTGGAGGGCCTGGGTCGGATTTCGGCCACGCGCGGCCTCGCGCACCGAGGGGGAGTCCGCGACCGCCCGCGCCGCGGCCGTGGCCTGCCGACGGGCGCCCTCCTCGGCCTGCTGCCGGTCGCTCAGGAAGGTGAAGAGCGCGCACCCGGCCACCACGACGGTGACCAGGACGATCTGCATCGCGAAGAGCTGACCGGCGAGGCTGCGTGGTCGGGGCGGGCGGGCGAGGGGCATGCTGCCAGTCTGCCTCGCCGTATAAGTGCGAACTAAATGAACGTAAGGGTGACCGCCCTCACAGGGCGAGAGATAGTCACCCGAGATTCGCCTGCCCAGGACGTGAGCCGCACGCACTGGCCGAAAACGCCGACGTAGTCGTTCAAGGAGGGCCCTCGTGGCCGACACCACCGACAGCCAGGTGGCACCGGCTCCCGCAGCCAAACGGGACCGGACCCACTACCTGTACATAGCCGTCATCATCGCCGTCGTCCTCGGTGTCGGGGTCGGCCTGCTCTTCCCCGACTTCGCCAAGGAGCTCAAGCCGGTCGGCACCGGCTTCGTGAACCTGATCAAGATGATGATCTCGCCGATCATCTTCTGCACGATCGTCCTCGGCGTCGGTTCGGTCCGCAAGGCCGCCAAGGTCGGCAAGGTCGGTGGTCTCGCGCTCGCCTACTTCGTCGCCATGTCGGTCGTCGCGCTCGCCATCGGCCTGCTCGTCGGCAACATCCTGCACCCGGGCTCGGGCATGGACATCTCCGACTCCGAGAAGGGCGCGGGCCACACCGCGGCCGAAGAGGCGAACAAGGGACTCGTCGACTTCGCGCTCGGCATCATCCCGAAGACGCTCGTCTCCGCCTTCACCGAGGGCGAGGTGCTGCAGACGCTGCTCGTGGCGCTGCTGGTGGGCTTCGCGCTCCAGGCCATGGGCCGCTCCGGAGAGCCGATCCTGCGCGGCATCGGGCACATCCAGCGCCTTGTCTTCCGCGTACTCGGCATGATCATGTGGGCCGCCCCGGTCGGCGCGTTCGGCGCGATGGCGGCGGTGGTCGGCGAGACCGGCACGGACGCCCTGAAGGCGCTGGCCACGATCATGATCGGGTTCTACGTCACCTGTGCGCTGTTCATCCTGATCGTGCTCGGCACGCTGCTGCGCCTGGTGACCGGCGTCAATCTCTTCAAGCTCCTGAAGTACCTGGGCCGCGAGTTCCTCCTCATCCTGTCCACCTCCTCGTCCGAGTCCGCGCTGCCGCGGCTCATCGCGAAGATGGAGCACCTGGGCGTCAGCCGTCCGGTCGTCGGCATCACGGTCCCCACGGGCTACTCGTTCAACCTCGACGGCACGATGATCTACCTGACCATGTCGTCGCTCTTCATCGCCGAGGCGATGGACCAGCCGCTCGGCATCGGCGAGCAGATCTCGCTGCTCCTGTTCATGATGATCGCGTCCAAGGGCGCCGCGGGTGTCTCCGGTTCCGGCATCGCGGTCCTGGCCAGTGGCCTTCAGTCGCACAAGCCGGGCCTGGTGGACGGCGTCGGCCTGATCATCGGCGTCGACCGCTTCATGAGCGAGGCCCGCGCCCTGACCAACTTCGCCGGCAACGCGGTGGCGACCCTCCTGATCGGTACGTGGACCAAGGAGGTCGACCGGCAGCGGGTCGACGACGTCCTGGCGGGACGCCTGCCGTTCGACGAGAAGACGCTCCTCGACGAGGGCGGCTCCGAGCCCGAGAAGCCCGGGAAGGGCGACCCGGGGACGGCGGACCCGGAGACGGTGGACGCCGTCCCGACGCAGCCGGACAGCGTCGAGAAGAAGTCCCTGACGGCTTAGCCGTCGGCGGTCGCGGCCCTGCGGTCGGCGACCCTGGTCACCAGCTCGGTGGCCTGTGAGGCGGGCAGGCCCGCCGCGGTCAGAAACGTGATCGCGGTGGACCTGCCCGCCTTCTGTGCCGGTACGACACCGTCGTTGACGGCCTCCATCACGGCGAACAGAATCCCTTCGAGCACGTAGCCCAGCGCCCGCGTCGGCAGCGGCGACACGAACGTGCCGCCGTCCAGGCCACGTTGGAAGGTCTCCAGGCCGGACTCGTGGACGCGGCCGAGCCGTTCGCGGATGCCGCCCATCGTGACGCTCCGGTGGGAGAGCGAGAGCAGCAGGCGGTAGCGGTCGGCGACGTCCCAGACGGCGAGCAGTGAACCGGCCACCGCCTCCGCGGGGTCGTCGATGCCCTCGCGGCCCGCGGCGTGCGCGCTCTCCACCGCCTCGACGGCCCGCTCCACGATCGCCTCGATCAGCGCGTCGCGGCTGGGGAAGTGCCCGTACACCGTCCGGCGCACCACGCCCGCGGCGCGCGCGATCTGGTCCATGGACGCGTCGGGGTCGTGCAGCAGCTCGGCGACGGCGACGTCGAGGATGCGGCGGCGGTTGGCGTCAGCGCGGACGCTGCTCGCTGGACGGGGGTTCATGGCCCCCATTCTGCCCACTCGCGGACGCCCCCGCTCCCCCCACTTGCACACCGCTGTGCAACATCGGGTATCTTGCACAGCAGTGTGTATTTGCACAGACTTGTGCAAGATGGGATGGGTGGAATCGAGATGCCTTTGCTGATCAAGGAACCGGTCGAACGGATGGAGCAGCCGTACGCCCGCCGCTGGTGGGCCCTCGGTGTGCTCTGCCTGAGCCTGCTGATCGCCGTGATGGCGAACACCGCGCTGACGGTGGCCGCGCCCGACATGACCATGGACCTCGGTCTGTCCAGCTCGGACCTGCAGTGGGTCATCGACGCCTACACCGTCCCGTACGCCGCGCTGATGCTGCTGCTCGGCGCGATAGGCGACAAGTACAGCCGCCGCGGCGCCCTGGTGCTCGGCCTGGTCATCATGTCCGTCGGCGCTGCCGCCGGTTCCGTGGTCGACAGCTCGACGGCGGTCATCGTCGTCCGCGCGGTGATGGGCGTCGGCGCGGCGCTGATCATGCCCGCGACGCTCTCGCTGCTGGCGGCGACCTTCCCGCGCGCCGAGCGGGCCAAGGCGATCACCATCTGGGCGGCCACGTCCGGCATCGCGATCGCGGCGGGCCCGCTGATCGCGGGCGCGCTGCTCCGTGACAACGGCTGGCACTCGACGTTCCTGATCAACATCCCGGTGTCGGTGCTCGCGATCATAGGCGCGTTCATCCTCGTACCGCCCTCGAAGGCGGCGCAGCACGGCCGGATCGACTACGTGGGCGGTCTGCTCTCGGTGGTCTGGGTGGGCTCCCTGATCTTCATGATCATCGACGGCCCGCACTTCGGCTGGGGCGTGCGGGCGATCTCCGCGGCGGTCGTCGCCGGGCTCGGCCTGATCGCCTTCGTCATCTGGGAGCTGAAGCACCCGCGTCCGGTCCTGGACGTACGCAAGTTCACGCAGCGCGGCTTCGCGGGCTCGAACCTCGCCGTGGCGCTGTTCTTCCTCGCGGTGTTCGGCGCCTTCTACTACCTGACCCAGCACCTCCAGTTCGTCCTCGCGTACGACCCGCTGGAGACCGGCATCCGCATGCTGCCGCTGGCCGGTGCGGTGTTCGTGGGCTCGGCGGTCACCGGCATCCTCGCGCCGCGCATCGGCGGCAAGATCATGGTGGTCGCGGGCATGGTGGGCGGCACGGTGGCGCTCGCCCTCCTGACGCAGATCGAGGCGGGCTCCACGTACGGGGCCTTCGTGGCACCGCTGATCATCCTGGGCCTGTCGCTCGGCTTCGCGGTCTCGCCGTGCACGGACGTCATCATGGGCTCGTTCCCCGAGTCGGAGCTCGGCGTGGGCGGCGCGGTGAACGACACCTCGCTGGAGCTCGGCGGTTCGCTGGGCATCGCGGTGCTCGGCTCGGTCCTCGCGAATTCGTACTCCTCGAAGCTGGCCGACGAGACCGCGGGCAGCAAGCTTCCCGCCTCCGCGCTCGACACGGCGCAGGACTCGGTGGGCGCGGGCAACGGCGTGGCACAGGGCATCGCCGAGCAGGCGCGTGAGCTCTCCGAGAAGGCGGCGAACGCGTCCTCGCAGCAGGAGGCGGCGCAGCTCAAGGCGCAGGCGCAGGAACTCGCCGGGGGCGCGCACCAGATGGCGGACGCGGTGGGCTCGGCGTTCTCCGGCGCGGTGGCCCACACCAGTCTGATCGGTGCGGTGATCCTGGGGGTGGGGACTGTTGTGGTTGCTGTGTTGCTGCCGGGGCGCCGGACTGAGGTCCGGGCGGGGGCGCGCAAGGGAGCGGACGGGCCGGTTGATGGCGCTGAGGAGGGTCGGGCTGAGTCTGAGTACGTGAGTGAGGGCCGCCGATAAGGGAGTTCGAGGAGGGTGAGCCGGGGGTGACCTGAGCCGGTGGGGACGGGACAGGTCGACCGGGGCTCGGTAGCGGTAGGGCTTCGCCGGGTCGGCGGCCCTATTCGGTGCCGGGGCCGCCCGGTTGTCCCGAGGTTGGCGGTTACGGGACGGGAGTCAAGGGCGCTCCTGCGTCGCGTCGGCTGCGCCGATTGCGCTGCGCTCCACCCTTGACACCCGTCCCTCCACCGCGCGAGGGAAGGCGGCCGGACGGCCCGAGGGGCGGGACTCTCGACCACTCCCGCAGGGCCGTGGGGTCTCGCTGCCGGGTGCGGACCGGTACGTCGCAGGGCGCCGTCACGGGACGTGGTGCGCGGTCGCCCCGGGGATCGGTGCCGGTCTCGTCAAGCGGCTGCCGACCGGATCTTCTGGGGTGGCCGTCACGGGCTTCTTGCCGTCGCGCACGCCCGGTGGCCCGGGGGCTTGCAGTCGTCGACGGGGTCAGCGGCTGACCGGGTGCCTGCTGGGGGCGGCACCTAATTTCAAGAAGGCGCGTTGGGCAACGCGTGCGCCCCCTGTCTGTCAGAACACGACTTTGCCCAGGCAGGTGCGCCGCCCCGCGTGGCCCGGGGCCCTCGGCGGTTAGCCTCAAGGTCGGAACACGGGGGCAACGGGGAAGGGGGCGGAGCTCATGGCGGTCAAGCCGATGCGTGCCGCGATCGGGGAGATGTGGATCAACTGCCAGGTCTGCAAGGGGGATCTGTTCCGTGACCGCGAGGTCAAGCTCAACAGCTCCGGCATGGAGTTGATGAACCTGGCATGGGCGAACGAGTCCGCGACCGGGCTCATCTGCTGGCGCTGCGGCTACGTTCACCTCTTCGTGAACCGCGAGCTCCGGCTGTACCGGGCGGACAAGTGACACCGGCGGATGGCGGTGGATGTGTCGCCTGTGGGCTTGCCGGTGGCGCCGTTCCTCTTCCCGGCGGCACGCTGCTCCGCACACCCCATTGGACCGTCGAGCACTGCGTCGGCCCGCTCGGTGTCGGCACCCTCATCGTCAAGCCGTTGCGGCACATCACCGGCGTACACGAGATGAGTGCGGGTGAGGGTGCCGGGCTCGGGCCCTTGCTGGCCTGCGTGACGTCCGGCCTGCGCGCGGTGGTTGGGGAGGGGTGCGAGCAGGTCTACGTCTGCCTCTGGTCGCATGCCGGGCGCGTACCCGGTCACCTGCACTTCGTGGTTCAGCCCGCCCGTACGTCCGACATCGATCGCCACGGCGGCGCCTACGGACCCGCCCTCCAGGCGGCGATGTTCGCCGAGGGCGCGGAGCCGGAGCCGGGGGCCGTGGAGGAGTTCTGCGGGCGGATGCGGCGTGTGCTGGGTGAGGGTTCCGCCATCTAGGTGGGCGCGTGCGCAAACTGTTGACTCTTGTTCAAACCTGCCAGTAACTTCAGCGTTGCACCACTGAGAACCGCCGAAAGCCACTGAAGCCTGCTCAAATCGCCCCCACAGTACGGCTGTTGGCGCCCGTGGCTTGTTCGCTCCTCTCCGGGACTTACCCCCCATCGGATTCAAAGGAGACTCCAGATGGTGATCCGCGCACGCGCCCTGCGCCTGGCAGCCGCTCTCGCCGCCGCAGCCACCGCCACCCTCGGCCTGACCGCCCCCGCCCAGGCGGGCGGCGGCGAACCGCTCGACTACGTCGCACTCGGCGACAGCTTCAGCGCCGGGTCCGGCGTCCTCCCCCTCGACCTGACCGCGCCGCTCCTCTGCGCGCGCTCGACGGCCAACTACCCGCACGTCGTGGCCCAGCGCACCGGCGCCCGCCTCACCGACGTGACCTGCGGCGGAGCCCAGACCAAGGACTTCGCCGGGTCGCAGTACCCCGGCGTCGCCCCGCAGCTCGACGCCGTCGACGTCGACACCGATGTCGTGACGCTGACCATTGGCGGCAACGACAACAACACCTTCATCAGCGCGATCCTCGCCTGCGGCTCCGCGGGCGTGCTCTCCGGCGGCAAGGGCAGCCCCTGCAAGGACGCCAACGGGGACAAGTTCACCAAGGAGATCGACGCCAGTACGTACCCGGCCCTGAAGAACGCCCTGCGAGCGGTCAAGGCCAAGGCCCCGCACGCGCGCGTCGGCGTACTCGGCTACCCCTGGATCGTCCCGGCCCAGGCCGATCCCACCTGCTTCGCCAAGATGCCGATCGCCGCCGGAGACGTTCCCTACCTGCGGGATCTGCAGGCCCACCTGAACAAGGCCGTGCAGCGCGCCGCCACCGAGACGGGTGCCACGTTCGTCGACATGGCAGCCGCCTTGGAGGGTCACGACGCCTGCAAGCCGCTGGGCACCCGCTGGATCGAGCCCGTGCTGTTCGGCACGAACTTCGTCCCGGTGCACCCGAACGCCCTCGGCGAGAAGGGGATGGCCGACCAGGCCATCGGGGTCTTGAAGCTCGGCTGACCTCAGTCAGGAATCACGGCCGCTTCGTCCACACCGCCACGTAGTCCACCGCCATCGCCTTCCCCGGCTCCGTCCGCGCCACCGGAGTCGCCCTGCCCGCGACGCCGTCGGGGAAGGCGCCGCCCATCGCGACGTTCAGCAGGATGAAGTACCCCGCGTGGTCCGTCATGTTGGACCAGGTGGCGGCGGAGAAGCGGTCCTGGGAGAGGGTGTGGAACTGCTCCCCGTCCACGTACCAGCGCAGCTGGTTCGGGGTCGTCGAGCGGTCCCACTCGAAGCGGTACGTGTGGAACGCCGACTGGCAACTCGCTCCGGGACACGCGCGGTTGGCGCCCAGGCCCTGCGTCTCGTTGCAGTCGCCTCCCGGGTTCACCCCGCAGTGCAGCACGCCCCAGACCGAGTTGATGCCATTCACGTTCTCCATCACGTCGAACTCGCCTATCGACGGCCAGTTCTGGTAGTTGCCGCGATAGGGCGCGCCGAGCGCCCAGAAGGCGGGCCAGTAGCCGAGCGCGCTCTCGCCGGTGACGTTCGGCATCTGGATGCGGCCCTCGATGGCGAGCGTGCCGCCCGCCGGTGCCTTGAAGTCGCTGCGCTTCGTCTCGATGCGGGCCGATGTCCAGTTCCCGGCGCCGTCCCTGCGCGGGGTGATCCGCAGGCTGCCGTTCCCGTCGAGGGCGAGGTTGTCGGGGGAGTCCGTGTACGACTGGATCTCGCCCGTGCCCCAATTCGCGGGCCCGCCGGGGTAGTTGTGGCCCAGATCGATCTGCCAGTTGTCGGCGGACGGTCGGGAGCCCGCGGCGCCGTTGAAGTCGTCGCTCCACTCCAGCGACCAACCGGGCGCCGGTGGCGGGACGTCGCCGCGTGCCGTCCCGGGCGTCATCAGGGCGCCGAGCAGGCCGACGGCGGCCAGGCCGGCCAGGACGGGGCCGGTGCGGGGGGAGTGGGTGAAGCGCCCGATGCGATGGGTGTGATCGGTGCGATCGATGTGAGCGGTGTGAGCAGTGTGATCGGTGCTCATGGAACACCTCCGTGGGGGGAGTGTGCGTACCGGTGAGAGCGCTCTCAGAACGCTCTCTGGGTTTTGTAGTTGCAGACATGCGGGGCGTCAATGGCTTCGCCGTGTCAACTTCCCTAACCAGTACGGTAGTTGTGTGAGTACCCCACAGAACGCCGACTTCTGGTTCGACCCCGTGTGCCCGTACACCTGGCTGACCTCCCGCTGGCTCCGCGAGGTCGAGCGGGTGCGGGACGTCGCCGTGCACTGGCGGGTGATGAGCCTCTCGGTCCTCAACGAACACCTCGACGTCGACCCCGAGGACCCCGAAGGGCAGTGGGGCGACTACATGCGGGGTCCGGGGCGGGTCTGTGCCGCCGTGTCCGAGCGGCACGGGAGTCAGGCGCTGGGGACGTATCTCGACGCGCTCGGCGTGCGGCTGCACGAGCGGGGCGAGTGGGACGGCGCCGAGCGCGCACTCGCCGACGCCGGACTGCCCACGGAGCTGGCGGCGGTGGCCTGGACGGACGAGTACGACGACGCCGTGCGGGCCTCGCACGAGCAGGGGCTCGCGCTGGTCGGCCCCGACGTCGGGACGCCGGTGCTCTCCGTCCGGGGAGCGGGGGCGCTCTTCGGCCCCGTCGTCTCGCCCGCGCCGAAAGGGGAGGCGGCGGGACGGCTGTGGGACGGGGTGGTCCTGATGGCGGGCGTCCAGGACTTCTGCGAGCTGAAACGGCCGTACGGCGCACTCGATTTCGGCTGATCCCCGGGGTGGCCCGGCATCCTCAACTCACCGCGCTTGCTTACCTTTTCGTAAGTACCTGACTAATTAGTCGGTACTTGTGAGGCGCCGGGCGCTCGCCAAGCATGGTCGACATGACCACTCAGAAGCACGAGCAGCACAAGCAGCACAAGCAGCACGAGCAGCACAAGACCTCCGTGACCGTCCTCGGCCTCGGTGCCATGGGGCAGGCCCTCGCCGGCACCTTCCTCAAGGCCGGTCACCCCACCACCGTCTGGAACCGCACGCCCGGCAAGGGCGACGACCTCGTGGCCGGAGGGGCCACCCGCACCGCCACCGCCGCCGAGGCCGTCCGCGCCTCGGACGTGGTCGTCGTCTGCCTCTACGACTACGCCGCCTCGCAGGCCGTGCTCGGCCCGATCGCCGCCGACCTGTCGGGACGCCTCCTGGTCAACCTCACCTCGGACACCCCGGAGCGTTCGCGCGAGGCCGCCGCCTGGGCCGCCGAGCACGGCATCGACTACCTGGACGGCGCCATCCTGGTGCCGGTGACCGTGATCGGCACCGCCGACGCGCTGCTCTTCCACAGCGGTCCGAGGGCCCTGTACGAGCGGTATGAGAGCACGCTCAAGGTGCTCGGCGGCCACACCGTCCACCTGGGCGAGGACCACGGTCTCGCGGCCGTCTACGACAACGCCCTGCTCGACTTCTTCTGGACCAGCATGTCCGGCCTCGTGCACGCCTTCGCGCTGGCCGGGGCGGACGGCGTGAAGGGGGCGGAGCTCGCGCCCTACCTGAGCGCCCTGCTCTCCATCTTCCCGGAGGCCATCGAGTCGACGGCGGTCGAGCTCGACTCCAACCAGTACCCGGGCGAGCAGGCCCCGCTCGTCACGGAAGCCGCCAACGTCGACCACATCATCCATGCCTCCGTGCACCGGGGCCTGGACGTGGGCGCCCTGAGCGGCATCAAGGCCGTCCTGGACCGGGCGATCGCCAAGGGGCACGGCGCGGACGGCTGGACGGCCACCATCGAGGCCGTACGCGGCGCGCGCTGAAGCGGCGTACGGTGAAAAGTGACCGCCGTCACAGAGCAGGAGCCGCGCGATGACTGGTGAACCGAGCTTCTTCGAGATCGGCGTCGAGGACCCGGAGCGGGGGCGGGCCTTCTACGGCGAGCTGCTCGGCTGGTCCTTCGAGCCGGGGCCGTCCGGACAGGGGTATGTGATCAAGACCCCCGGTGTGCCCGGCGGCATGCACGGCGGTGACGCGGGGGCCGCGCCCTACCTGTTCTTCCAGGTCGACGACATGGACACGGCGCTCGCCAAGGTCATCAAGCTGGGCGGCACGGTCGAAGCGCCCATCGGCGGGGAGAGCGAGGAGTCGGACGCCGCCTTCGGCCGGTTCCGGCTGTGCAAGGACGACCAGGGCTCCACCTTCGGCCTGCACCAGCCGCCGACGGCCCGCTGAGGCCCGGCGCGTGCCCGCTGAAGCCCGGCGCGCGCCCGCTGAAAAGACCGCCCCGCGCGCTGGCCTTGACGCCTGCGTCAAGGATTACCGTCGTGGACATGCGCATCGGCGAACTTGCGGAGCGGGCCGGCACCACCACGCGGACGCTTCGGTACTACGAGTCACGGGGGCTGCTGCCCGCCCGTCGCAGTGGCAACGGCTACCGCACCTACGACGAGGACGACGTACGCCTCCTGGAACAGATCAGGACCCTCCAGGACTTCGGGTTCGATCTCGAGGAGACGCGGCCGTTCGTGGAGTGTCTGCGGTCGGGGCATCCGGCGGGCGACTCCTGCCCCGCCTCGCTCGACGTCTACCGCCGCAAGCTCGGTGAACTCGACGCGCTGATCGGCGAGTTGAGCGCGGTGCGCGAACAGGTCGGTGCGCAGCTGGTGCGCGCCGAGGCGGCGGTTGTCGGAGGTCCGGAGCCGCGGTGCGAGCTCACGGACTGAGGGAGTGGGGACGTAGGCATGGCGATGGTCAAGGCGGACGGTGTGGCCGAGGTGACGGACGCGGACTTCGAAGGGGAGGTGCTCACGGCGGATCTGCCCGTGCTCGTGGAGTTCGGGGCCGAGTGGTGCGGGCCGTGCCGGCAGCTCGCGCCGGTGCTCAGCGAGATCGCGCGCGAGGAGGCGGACCGGATCAAGATCGTGCAGCTGGACGTGGACCACAATCCGCGGACGGCGATCGCGTACGGGATTCTCTCGGTGCCGTCCCTGGTGGTGTTCCGGGGCGGTGAGCCGGTGAAGTCCATGGTGGGGGCGCGGCCCAAGCGCAAGCTGCTGGCCGATCTCGCCGAGGTGCTCTGACGGCTGCCGAGGCGCTCTGACGGCGCGGAACGACGGAGAAAGAGAAATACCCCGGACGAATTGACGTCCGGGGTATTTCTTCGCGTATATTGGATCCTTTCGCGACCCCTGGCTCATCAAGGCACACGGAAGTCGCGAGAATCTGTATAAGAGCACTGTAACTGGCGAGGGGCTGAATTGTCAACCGAGGAATTGCGGGAAGAGCAGCAATTCGTCTCCGGGCTGTACGCGCGCCTCGACGCGCTGCGCGAGGAGGCCGAAGCCGCCGTGCGGACGTCGTTGTCGCAGGTCGGCACTGGTCTGCAGGCCAGGCTTGAGCGTGACGTCCTGGTGGCCGAGCGGTCCGGACTGCTGGCCGCCTTCAACGCGGGAGAGAACGGCCTCTGCTTCGGGCGGCTGGAATTCCGCGACGGCCGTGATCACCACATCGGGCGTATCGGAATCCGTGCGTCCGACATCGAGCGCACTCCACTCGTGATCGATTGGCGTGCCGAAGTCGCACGCCCCTTCTATCTCGCGACCGGCCATGTGCCGATGGGGCTCCGGCGGCGCAGGCACATCACCACCGAGGGCCGCGACGTCACGGCCCTGCACGACGAGATCCTCGATCTCGCCGACGACACCCGCACCGGGTACGAGGGAGCGGACGCCGACGAGGTGCTGCTCGCCGCGCTCGACTCGGCGCGCACCGGGCGCATGCACGACATCGTGCAGACCATCCAGGCCGAGCAGGACCGCATCATCCGGGCCCCGCACCACGGCGTCCTCGTCGTCGAGGGCGGCCCCGGCACCGGCAAGACGGTCGTGGCGCTGCACCGTGCCGCGTTCCTCCTCTACGCCCACCGCCGGCTGCTCGCCAAGCGCGCGGTCCTGATCGTCGGACCGAACCCCGCCTTCCTCGGCTACATCAGCGAGGTCCTGCCCGCGCTCGGCGAGACGGGCGTCCTGCTCTCCACGGTCGGCGAGCTGTTCCCCGGCGTGTCCGCCACCGGCACCGACACGCCCGAGGCCGCCGAGGTGAAGGGCCGCGCGGAGATGGCGGACGTGCTCGCCGCCGCCCTGCGCGACCGGCAGCAGACCCCCGAGCCCGGCGCCCCGCTGATCATCGAGCACGACGACGGCGACCTCGTCCTGGACTGGACGATCGCCCAGGAAGCGCGTGAGGCGGCCCGCGACGCGGACGTCCCGCACAACCTGGGCCGGCCGCACTTCGCCTTCCGCGTCATCGACATGCTCACCGAGCAGCTGGCCGAACGGCTCGGCGCCGACCCGTACGGCGGCCCCAACTTCCTGGGCCCCGACGACATCGCCCAGCTCGGCAAGGCCGTCGCCGCGAGCCCCGACGTGCACGCGGCCATCGAAGGGCTGTGGCCGCAGCTCACCCCGGAGGGCTTCCTCGCGGACTTCCTGGAGGAGCCGACGCCGTACCTGTCGGACCAGGACGCCGACGTCGTGCGGCGCCCGCACGGTGCCGCGTGGACGGCCGCCGACGTGCCGCTGCTCGACGAGGCCGCCGAGCTGCTCGGCAGCGACGACAGCGCGGCGCGCGCGATGGCGGAGGCCGAACGCGCCAAGCAGATCGCCTACGCGCAGGGCGTGTTGGACGTCTCGTACGCCTCACGGACGTACGAGTTCGAGGACAAGGACGACGAGGAGTCCGAGGTCCTGCTCGCGCACGACATCATCGACGCCGAGCGGATGGCCGAGCGCCAGGAGGAGGCCGACCACCGCAGCGCCGCCGAGCGCGCGGCGGCCGACCGGACGTGGGCGTTCGGGCACATCATCGTGGACGAGGCGCAGGAACTGTCCGCCATGGCCTGGCGGTTGCTGATGCGCCGCTGTCCGACCCGCTCGATGACCCTGGTCGGCGACCCCGCGCAGACGGCGGAGGCCGGCGGCTGCGGCTCCTGGGAGACGATCCTGTCCCCGTACGTCGAGGACCGCTGGGAGTACACCCGGCTCGGCGTCAACTACCGCACGCCGGTGGAGATCATGGACGTGGCCGCCGAAGTGCCCCGCGTGGAGCACCCGGACTTCCGGCCGCCGAGTTCGGTGCGGTCCACGGGCGTGCTCCCCTGGGCGCGCCGCACCGACGACCTGGCCGCGGCGGTGGCCGACGCGGTCGCGGCCGAGGCACGGGACGAGGGACGCCTCGCGGTGATCGCCCCACGCGAGCTGCATGACGAGCTCGCCGGAAAGCTCCCCGGTGTGACGGTCGGGGAGGCCCCGGACCTGACGCGGCCGGTCGTCTTGATCGACCCGCGTCAGGCGAAGGGCCTGGAGTTCGACACGGTCCTGGTCGTGGAGCCGGGCCGTTACGGCACGAGCGACCTGTACGTGGCCCTGACCCGGGCCACGCAGCGGCTCGGCATCCTGCATGCCGAGGAACTGCCGGTGGCGCTCAAGCAGTTCGACTGATTCACATTCGACCGATTCACACAGGTCGCAGCCACACCGTGGCCAGCGGCGGCAGGGTGAGGCGCAGGGACGCGGGGCGGCCGTGCGACGCCACCAGCTCGGTCTTGATCGGGTCCGGGTTGGTGACGTCGCTGCCGCCGTAGCCCGCCGCGTCCGTGTTGAGGATCTCGTGCCAGGCGGTGAACTCGGCGGGGACGCCCAGGCGGTACTCGTGCCGCACCACCGGCGAGAAGTGCGAGATGGCCAGGAGCGGTGCGCCGGTCGTGTTCGCGGGGTCCTCGGCGGCGTACCGCAGGAACGCGAAGACGTTGTCCTCGGCCGCGTCGCCCTCCACCCAGGCGAAGCCGCCGGGGTCGGTGTCGCGCTGCCACAGGCACGGCTCGCGGCGGTAGACGGTGTTGAGGTCGCGCACGAGATCGCGTACGCCCCGGTGGTCGGCCTCGGCCCCGTACGCGGGGTCGAGCAGCCACCAGTCCGGGCCGTGCCCCTCCGCCCACTCGGCGCCCTGTGCGAACTCCTGCCCCATGAAGAGGAGTTGCTTGCCGGGGTGGGCCCACATGAAGCCCAGGTAGGCGCGGTGGTTGGCGCGCTGCTGCCACCAGTCGCCGGGCATCTTCGACACCAGGGACCGCTTGCCGTGCACGACCTCGTCGTGCGAGATCGGCAGGACGTAGTTCTCGCTGTACGCGTACACCATCGAGAACGTCATCTCGTTGTGGTGGAACTTGCGGTGCACCGGCTCCTTCGACACGTAGTCGAGCGAGTCGTGCATCCACCCCATGTTCCACTTCAGGCCGAAGCCGAGCCCGCCGAAGCCGCCGGGGCCCTCGTGGTGCGTCGCGCGGGTCACGCCGTCCCAGGCCGTGGACTCCTCGGCGATGGTGACGACGCCGGGGGCGCGGCGGTAGACGGTGGCGTTCATCTCCTGGAGGAAGGCCACGGCGTCGAGGTTCTCGCGGCCGCCGTGCACGTTCGGCGACCATTCGCCGTGCTCGCGGGAGTAGTCCAGGTAGAGCATCGAGGCGACGGCGTCGACGCGCAGGCCGTCGATGTGGAACTCCTCGCACCAGTACGAGGCGTTGGCGACGAGGAAGTTGCGGACCTCCTTGCGGCCGTAGTCGAACTCCAGGGTGCCCCAGTCGGGGTGCGCCGCCCGGTCAGGGTCCTCGTGCTCGTACAGCGTCCGCCCGTCGAACTCCGCGAGCGCCCAGTCGTCGCGCGGGAAGTGCGCGGGCACCCAGTCCATCAGGACGCCGATGCCCGCCCTGTGCAGCGCGTCGACGAGGTACTTGAAGTCGTCGGGCGTGCCGAGGCGGGCCGTGGGTGCGTAGAAGCCGGTGACCTGGTAGCCCCAGGAGCCGCCGAAGGGGTGCTCGGCGACGGGCATCAGCTCGACGTGGGTGAACCCCAAGTCGGCTACATACGAAGGCAGTTGATCGGCGAGTTGGCGGTAGGTGAGCCCTGGCCGCCAGGACGCCAGATGCACCTCGTACACGGAGAACGGCGCCTGGTGGACGGGCGTTTCCGCCCGGCGCACCAGCCAGTCCTCGTCGTGCCACTCGTGGTGCGACTCGTGCACGACCGACGAGTTCGCCGGCGGGGCCTCCGTGCGGCGGGCCAGCGGGTCGGCGCGCAGGGTCTTCGTGCCGTCGGGCCGGGTGATCTCGTATTTGTAGAGCTCGCCCTCGCCGACGGAGGGCACGAACAGCTCCCAGACGCCGCTGCCGCCGAGCGAGCGCAGCGGGAATCCGGTGCCGTCCCAGAAGTTGAAGTTCCCCACCACGCGCACGCCCAGGGCGTTGGGCGCCCACACCGTGAAGCGCGTCCCGGTCGCCCCCTCGTGCACCATCGGCTGCGATCCGAGGGCCTGCCACAGCTGTTCGTGCCGCCCCTCGCCGATCAGATGCAGGTCGAACTCGCCGAGTGCGGGCAGGAAGCGGTACGCGTCGTGGATCTCGAGCTCGGCGTCCTCGTACGTGATGTGGAGCCGGTAGTCCTCGGGGATCTCCCGCAGCGGAAGCACCCCGGAGAAGAACCCCTCCCCGTCGTCCTGCAGCTCGGCCCGCAGATCCTTGGCGACGACGGCGACGGAGCGCGCGTAGGGCCGCAGCGCGCGGAAGGCGATGCCGTCGGGGACGGCGTGCGCGCCGAGCACCCCGTGCGGGTCGTGGTGCGTGCCGCCCAGCAGGCGGGCGCGGTCGGCCTGGGGGACGGGCGAGGTGGGGCGGCTGCTTTTCTTCTGCTTCTGCCGGGGCGACCGGGGCGGCTCCGGCGTCCGGCCTGCGGACTCCGGCTTCCGCCTGCCCTTCTTGCTGGCCTCGTCGGACGGTTTGCGCGGCTGCGGGCGGGGGGTCACGGGAGGAGCCTCCTGGGCGATGGCAGGTCAGTGGGGTTCGGTGGCGGGGCCGTTCGTGGCCAGGCGCTTGATCGCGGCGAGCGGCACGGGGAGCCAGTCGGGGCGGTGGCGGGCCTCGTAGAGGACTTCGTAGACGGCCTTGTCCGTTTCGTAGGCGCGCAGCAGCACCGGGTCCATGCGCGGATCGCGGCCGGACACCTCCGCGTACCCCGTGCAGTACGCGGCCCGGCAGTCGCCCGCCCACTCCGGCGCCCACGGCTCGTGGGAGCGCGCCGCGTAGTCGAAGGACCGGAGCATGCCCGCCACGTCGCGCACCGGCGGCTGCGGCATCCTGCGCTCGGCCAGCGGACGGGACGGCTCGCCTTCGAAGTCGATGAGCGACCACTCCCCGGCGGGCGAGCGCAGGCACTGCCCCAGGTGCAGGTCCCCGTGGATGCGCTGGGCCTTCCAGTTCGCCTCGCCGCGCCCCAGGTCGGCGAGCGCCTCGAACGTCGTGTGCAGGGCGGCGGCGTACGGCAGCAGGGCGGGCACCGCCTTGGCCGCCGTTTCCAGGCGGTCCGCCATGCCGTCGGCGATCAGCTCCACCTGGGCGCGGCCCAGCGTGACGGTGGGCAGCGCGCGGGCGAGCGCCAGGTGCACGTCGGCCGTCGCGCGCCCGAGCGCCCGTGCCTCGTCGCTGAAGTCCCGCCCCGCCGCGAGCTCCCGCAGGGCCAGCTCCCAGCCGTCCACCGTGCCCTTCAGATAGGGCTGGAGCACGCCGAGTACGTTCACCTCGTCCCCGGCGTCGGCCAGGAACCAGGCGGCCGGGGCGGGCACCTGCGCACAGCCCTCGCGGGCCAGCATCAGGGGCAGCTCCAGGTCGGGATTGACGCCGGGCACGACGCGGCGGAACAGCTTCAGGATGAACGTATCGCCGTACACCAGTGAGGAGTTGGACTGCTCGGCGGCGAGCACGCGCGGCGCGAGGTCGTCTCCTATGGCCTTGCGGCGGTCGCGCTCGAAGCGGAGCTTGCCGACGCGCGCCTGTATGCGCAGCGCCTCAAGGAGGAAGCCGGACATACGGGGGTCGTGCAGCGCTTCGTAGACCGTGAACCCGGCGAGCGGCCCCCGCGTCACATGGCCGATCAGCGCGGGCGCGAGCCGTGGCGGCAGCTCGCGCCGTACGCCGATGAGGAGCTGGTAGCAGTCGGCGGGCAGGGGCGGCACGCCGCCGGCTGCCGGGTCCGGCACCGGCGGCTGCCGGACCCGCACGAGCAGGTGCAAGAGCCCCAACTCGGCTGTCGGCGGGAGCAGTTCGGTCGCCGTGACCAGGTCGAAGTCGGTGATGGGGCGGCCCTTGCCCGCGAACCAGCGCTGCCGTGGCAGCCACGTGCGCAGCAGCGGATCGAGCGAGGCGAGCAGCGCGTCCGTGGTGATGCCCGGGCGGGTGACGGCTTCCGACATGGCGTCGCGTCCTTTCCGCGGTGCGGACAAGGGAGGAGTGCGGGAGTGCCGGTTGTGCGGGAGAGTGCCCAGGGCGGGGCGGTGGAAACCGCCCCGCACAGGAGTAGCAGGGGTGGAGCCTACGCCGCGTCCCTGCGCAGCCGGAACCAGTAGAAGCCATGTCCGGCCAGAGTCAGCAGGTAGGGCAGCTCGCCGATGGCCGGGAAGCGCACCCCGCCGATCAGCTCCACCGGGTGCCTGCCGTTGAAGGTCTGCAGATCCAGTTCGGTGGGCTGCGCGAAGCGCGAGAAGTTGTGCACGCACAGGACCAGGTCGTCCTTGTACTCCCGCAGGAACGCGATCACCGCCGGGTTCGACGACGGCAGTTCCGTGTACGAGCCGAGTCCGAAGGCGGGGTTCTGTTTGCGGATCTCGATCATGCGGCGGGTCCAGTGCAGCAGCGAGGACGGCGAGGACATGGAGGC
>NZ_JBVJKV010000009.1:0-231803 GCF_055585065.1 Streptomyces sp. NPDC054047
GTTGATAGGCCAGATCTGGAAGCCCGGCAACGGGTGGAGGTGACTGGTACTAATAGGCCGAGGGCTTGTCCTCAGTTGCTCGCGTCCACTGTGTTAGTTCTGAAACAACGAACAGTTGTGTCGGCTGAACAGCTACACCACTTAATTGAAGAGTGTGCTTGTTCGCTGCCCTGTTTGAGATCCCGCTTTGCGGCGGGATATTTCATAGGGTTTCGGTGGTCATAGCATGAGGGAAACGCCCGGTTACATTCCGAACCCGGAAGCTAAGCCTCATAGCGCCGATGGTACTGCAGGGGGGACCCTGTGGGAGAGTAGGACGCCGCCGAACAATCTTTGGAGGACCCCTGGTCCCAGCGTCCACGCTGGGACCAGGGGTCCTTTTTGTTTTGTCGAAGCGCGCCGGCTACCCGGCTGCGCAAGAATGACTGCGGTACCGAAGACTAGGAGTCACCGATGTCCACCAACTCTCCCGACGAGCGACCGGAGCGCGAGCAGCGCGGCCGGGACGGTGGCGACCGGGGCGGAAACCGTGGCGGCGCACCGCGTCGCGACAACGACCGCAGTGGCGGTGGGCGTCCTCCGTTCCGCCGCGACGACCGCCCCACCTCCGGTGGCCCCCGCCGTGACGACCGTGACCGGGGCGCCCCTCGTCGTGACGACAACCGTGGTGGCAGTGGTGACCGCGGTGGCTTCCGTCGCGATGACAACCGTGGTGGTGGCGGTGACCGTGGCGGTTTCCGTCGTGACGACAACCGTGGTGGTGGCGGTGACCGCGGTGGCTTCCGCCGTGACGACAACCGTGGTGGTGGCGGTGACCGTGGCGGTTTCCGCCGCGATGACAACCGCGGCGGCGGCGATCGTCCTCCGTTCCGTCGTGACGACCGCTCGACCTCCGGCGCTCCGCGTCGTGACGACCGTGGCGGCGGTGACCGTCCCGCGTTCCGTCGTGACGACAACCGTGGCGGCGGTGGCGACCGTGGCGGTTTCCGCCGCGACGACAACCGTGGTGGCGGTGGCGACCGGGGCGGCTACCGCGGGCGTGACGACCGTGGTGGCGGCGATCGTCCTCCGTTCCGTCGTGATGACCGCTCGACCTCTGGTGCTCCGCGCCGTGAGGACCGTGGCGGCGGCGGTGACCGTCTTCCGTTCCGTCGTGATGACCGCTCGACCTCCGGCGCTCCGCGCCGTGACGACCGTGGTGGCGGCGACCGTCCGCCCTTCCGTCGTGACGACCGGCGGGATGACCGTCGTGACGACCGCGGTGACGACCGCGGTGGCGACCGTGGCGGCTTCCGTCGTGACGACAACCGTGGTGGCGGCGACCGTCCCGCGTTCCGTCGTGACGGCGACCGTCCGGGCTTCAAGCGCGACGACAACCGTGGCGGTGGAGACCGCGGTGGTTTCCGTCGCGACGACAACCGTGGTGGTGGCGGCGATCGCGGTGGTGACCGGGGTGGCTTCCGTGGGCGCGACGACCGCCGTGACGATCGGCGCGACGACCGACCCCGTGGTGGCGACCGGCCTGCTTTCCAGCGTGACGACAACCGTGGTGGCGGCGACCGTCCCCCGTTCCGCCGTGACGACCGGCGTGACGACCGCGGTGGTGACCGTGGTGGCTTCCGGCGTGATGACCGTGGCAGCGACCGCGGGGGCGACCGTCCCGCGTTCCGTCGTGATGACAACCGTGGTGGTGGCGGCGATCGCGGTGGTGACCGTGGTGGCTTCCGTGGGCGTGACGACCGTGGACCGCGGCGTGACGACAGCCGTGGCGGTGGCGGGTTCCGTGGGCGCGACGACCGGCGTGACGGCGACCGCGGTGGGTACCGCGGACGTGACGACCGTGAGCGCGAGCCCATCAAGCGGCTGCCGATCCCGGACGACGTCACGGGCCACGAGATCGACAAGGACGTACAGCAGGAGCTGCAGAGCCTTCCCAAGGGGCTCGCTGAGGACGTCGCCAGGAACCTGGTGATGGTCGCCAACCTCATCGACGACGACCCCGAGCAGGCGTACGCCTACGCGCGGATCGCGCTGCGGCTCGCCTCGCGCGTCGCCGCCGTACGGGAGGCCGCCGGCTTCGCCGCGTACGCCACCCAGAAGTACAGCGAGGCGCTGTCCGAGTTCCGTGCCGCCCGTCGGATGACCGGCAGCGTCGAGCTCTGGCCCGTCATGGCGGACTGCGAGCGCGGTCTTGGCCGGCCCGAGAAGGCGCTGGACATGGCCGGTGCGCCCGAGGTGCAGAAGCTGGACAAGCCGGGGCAGGTCGAGATGCGTCTCGTCGCCGCCGGCGCGCGGCGTGACCTGGGGCAGATCGATGCCGCCATCGTCACCCTGCAGGGTCCCGAGCTCGGGTCGAACTCCGTCCAGCCCTGGACCGCGCGACTGCGGTACGCGTACGCCGACGCGCTGCTCGCCGCCGGGCGTGAGGACGAGTCGCGCGAGTGGTTCGCGAAGGTCATCGAGTCCGACAAGGACGGCAGCACCGACGCGTCGGACCGTCTCGCCGAGCTGGACGGCGTCGAGTTCGTCGACGTGATGGACGACGACGAGGTGGCGCCGGTCGCGGAGCCCGTGGTCGGCGACGTCACGCCTGCCACCCCCGTCCAGGAGGAGCACGACGAGGACGAGGACGAGGACGAGAGTGACCTGGACGACGATGAAGAAGACGATGAAGAAGACGACGAAGACCGCAAGGTCTGAGCGTTGACCTAGTCGCAGACAACGGGCGGGACCCCACCAGGGGTCCCGCCCGTTGTCGTATGTGCGCTCTGCGCGAGGTTCAGAAGTCGAGGCTGCGCAGGACCAGGCCCGATGCCGGCTTCGGGCCGAAGGACGTGGACTTGCGGGGCATCGTGACCCCCTGACGGGCCAGGTCGCGTACGACCTCTTCGCGGACCGGGTGCATCAGGACGGCCGTACCGCCGTCGCGTTCCGCCTTCTCCACGGTCGCCGCGGTGTCGTGGATGTACGCGATGTGCTCCGGGGCGTCCGGGATCTGCCAGATGTGGTCCAGGAGCGTGGCGTGCAGGACCGTCGCGTCCAGGGTGCGCCAAGCCTCCGGAGGGTTGGCCGGAATCGTACGGGCGAGGAGGTCCGGGGACGGGCGGTCGATGAGGTGGAAGCCGCCGTCACCCGCGAGGAGGAAGGCGTTGCTCTCGGCCGCGGCCTCGCCCAGGGCTTCGAGGGCGTTCGGCAAGGGGCCGTCGACGGCGCGTACGCGGAAGGATTCCTTGATGGCCGCGAGTGCGTCGGGGACCGGGAGGCGGTGCAGGTAGCGGTGGATGGAGCGGACCCGGAGGGGGTAGTGGACGGTGTCCACCAGGAGGACAAGGCCGTAGTCCCAGGGGCCGGCCGTCGTGTGTTCGGAGCGCAGCCGGAGGCTGGTCGCCCAGCGGTGGTGCCCGTCCGCGATCAGGGCCTGGTGGTGCGAGAGATCTGACTGGATCTCGGCGATGTCGGCGGGGTCCGTGACCGCCCACAGGCGGTGGTGGAAGCCGTCCTCCGTGGTCGTCGACAGGAGGGGCTCGGTCACCACGGTGCGCTCGACGACGGCCGTCGCGCCCGTGGCGTCGCCGTTCGAGCGGTAGGTCAGGAGCAGCGGCTCGAGGTTGGCGCTCGTCGCGCGCATCAGACCCGCGCGGTCCTCCACGACGTGGGACATGACGCCCTCGTGGGGCAGGACGATGCCGTCCGCCGCCTCCGACAGGCGCAGTGCGCCGATGATGCCGCGCTGGAGGATTCCGGCGTCGCGCTGCTCGTAGACGTAGAGGCTGGGCTCCGGGTCGGGCGCGAGGATGCCCCGGGAGAGCCAGGCGTGCAGGGTCTCGGCCGCCTGTTCGTTGCGGGCCGCCGGGGTTATGGCCTGGGGGAGGATCAGCCGGACGATGTTGTGCGGGTCGGCGGACTCCAGGTGCAGCAGGCCGTCGGGCCGTACGACCACGTCGTACGGCGGCGACGTCACGGCGGCAAGGCTGCCGACCTGCTCGGGGACGTAGCGCACGCCTCGGAACGGGATCAGGTCGAGGCCTTGGTCGTCGGTGTGACCCGCTGTGTTCATTGCTGCATCGTATGTGTGTCCGTGGCATGAGCGATGATCGGGGGAGTGAGATCGACAGAGGAGCGATGTGTAATGAGCCAGACCATCAGGACACGGCCCGAAGGCAGCCGAAATGTGCTGAGCGAGGCCTATGACACGGCGCTGCTCGACCTGGACGGGGTGGTGTACGCGGGCGGTCACGCGATCGCGCACGCCGTCGAGTCGCTGGGGACGGCCCGCGCGGGCGGCATGCATCTCGCGTACGTGACGAACAACGCGCTGCGTACGCCGGACGCGGTGGCCGAACATCTGACGGAGCTCGGCATCCGGACCGGTGCCGCGGACGTCATCACGTCCGCGCAGGCGGCGGCGCGCCTGGTGAGCGAGCAAGTGCCCGCGGGCGCGCGGGTGTTGGTGGTCGGCGGCGAGGGGCTGCGGGTCGCGCTGCGGGAGCGTGGGCTCGAGCCGGTGGAGTCGGCGGACGACGGTCCGGTGGCGGTCGTGCAGGGGTACGGCGGTCCGGACATGGCGTGGGGGCGGTTCGCCGAGGCCTGTTACGCGATCGCGCGCGGGGTGCCGTGGTTCGCGTCCAACACGGACCTGACGATTCCCGGTGCGCGGGGCATCGCGCCCGGCAATGGCGCCGCGGTCGAGGTCGTACGCATCGCGACGGGCGCGGAGCCGCAGGTGGCGGGCAAGCCGCTGCCGCCGATGCACCGCGAGACGATCCTGCGGACGGGCGCCGAGCGGCCGCTGGTCGTGGGGGACCGGCTCGACACGGACATCGAGGGCGCGTTCAACGGCGAGGTGGACTCGCTGCTCGTCCTGACCGGGGTCACGGACGGCGCCCAGCTGCTCGCGGCCCCGCCCGAGCACCGCCCCACGTACGTGGACGCGGACCTGCGCGGCATGCTCACCGGTCAGCCCGAAGTGACCCCGGCGGAGGGCGGCTTCGGCTGCGGCGGGTGGACGGCGTCGGCGCGGGGGCAGGAGTTGGTGCTCGACGGCGAGGGCGACGCGATGGACGGGCTGCGGGCGCTGTGCGCGGCGGCGTGGACGGAGGCGGGGGACGGGGCGTGCGCGCTGGACGGGGAGAAGGCGTTGTCGCGCCTGGGGGTGTAGCTCTCCCGGGCCTGCCCGCCCGTACGCTTGCCCGCACGCACGCACGCACGCACGCTTGCCCGCCCCACGCTTGCCCGCCGCACGGCGAAGCCCCGACCGGCATGTGGTCGGGGCTCCGGCGGCGCAGGGGCCAGGTCAGGCCGTTTCGTTGCGGTCGATC
Organism: Streptomyces sp. NPDC054047; assembly: GCF_055585065.1. Lineage (NCBI taxonomy): Bacteria > Bacillati > Actinomycetota > Actinomycetes > Kitasatosporales > Streptomycetaceae > Streptomyces > Streptomyces sp. NPDC054047. The sequence goes on from NZ_JBVJKV010000009.1 coordinate 5,319, forward strand.
AGCTCGTCCGTGGTGGTGCCCTTGCGCCAGTAGCCGGAGAACGAGATCCGCTTGCGGTCGAAGGCGCGGTCGCTCACCAAGTGGCGGCGGACCGCCTTGACCGTGGCGGACTCGCCCGTGACCCATGCGTACGGGGTGCCCGAAGGCAGCTCCGCGGCGCGGATCGCCGACGTCGTCGAGCCCTCCTGCGTGAGCCAGGTGATCTCGGCGTCGGCCTTCGTGGGCAGCTCCTGCTGGTCCGCGAGGTCGTGCACCTCGATCCAGACGCGGGTCGGCGTGGCCGGCGGGAGCGTCTCGAGGATGGCCGCCACCGCCGGGAGCGCCGACTCGTCGGCGGTCAGGAGGACCCAGTCGGTGTCCTGCGGCGGCCTGAAGTCGTACGCGCCGTTCTCGTCCTCGATCGGGGCGAGCACGCCGATGCGGGCGCCGGGCCCCGCGGACCGCGCCCAGCTGGTGGCCGGGCCGTCGGAAGGCGAGGGCGTCGCGCCGTGGACCGCGAAGTCGACGATCAACTCGTCCGGATCGCGGCGCAGTTCACGCGTGGTGTAGGTGCGCATGATGCCCCGGACGTCGGGATCGAGGGCGCACCAGTCGGCGTACCAGTCGGCCGCGTCCCCGCCGGTGGTGTCCGGCATCACCGGGGCGTCCTGGCCCGGGTGCGGCAGGAAGACCTTGATGCGCTGGTCGCGGCCCGCCGAGGCCATCCGCGCCAGGTCGGCGCCGCCGAGGGCCACGCGGATCATGGACGGGGTGACGTACTCGGTGCGCAGTACGTGGACATCGAAGAAGTGGTACGGGGATGCGGTCATCAGGTGAGCCTCTTCGACTTCTCGATGGCGGTGGCGAGTCGTTCGAGCACGGGTGCGTAGCCGGCGTAGCTGTAGCGCTCCTCCATCGACCAGGGCACGGTCTGATCGGCCTTGACGGCGGGGAGCAGCTCCCAGGTGGGTTTCTCCGCGAGCTGCCCGGGGGTCAGCGCGGACTCACGGTTGTCGATCATGATCAGGTCGGCGTGGTACTTGTCGGCGTTCTCCCAGCTGAGGAACTCCCAGAAGCCCCACTCGTCGACCTTCTTGCCCTCGACGAACTCGACGCCGAGGTCCTTGAAGTAGTTCAGGTCGCAGTAGGAGTCCGGCACGGCGACGTAGAACTGGTCGGCGTCGCCGGTCATCGCGAGGACCTTCAGGCCGGGGTTGGCCTTCGCCGCCTTGCGCAGCCGGCGCTCGGCCTTGTCGAAGCGGGCCTTGGCGGCCTTCACCTTCGCCGTCTCCAGGTCCGCGCCGAGGGCTTCGGCGAGCTCGGTGTAGCGCTTCAGCGGGTCCAGGAGCGAGGTCCGGGCGCCCTTGATGCCGACGGTGGGCGCGAGAGCCTCGATCTTCTTGGTGCTGTCCTCGGGGACGAACCAGAGGGCGGGCGGCGGGAACATGTTGCTGATCAGGAGGTCGGGGTCCAGGCCCGCGTACTTCTCGATGTTGAACTGGTTGAAGGACTGGCCCAGGCTGGTCAGTTTGTCGACATCGAGGTCGCCCGCCTGCGGGTTGGGCTTGCCGTCCACCGGCTTGGAGGGGCCGAAGACGCCGGTGCACTCGATGCCGTAGTCGTGCAGGGCGGCCGCCGTGCTGACGTAGGCGACGATGTTCTTCGGGGTGTGGTCGACCTTGGCGGTCCTGCCGCGGTCGTCCTTGAAGCTCCAGGGCTTGGAGCCCGCGCTGGAGCCCGCGCTCTTCTTCCCGGACCTCTCGTCGCTCCCGCAGGCGCTGAGCAGGGCGCCGATGCCGAGGGCGCCGCCGGAGGCGAGCAGGCCGCGGCGGGACATGCCTCTGGAGGCGAGGGGGCGGTGGGTGGTGGACATCAGGCTGCCGCCTTCTTCGACTTGTCGACGGCTGCCGCGAGCCGCTCGATGAGCGGCGCGTAGCCGGCGTGACTGAACTGGGCCTCGTTGTGCCAGGAGATGACCTGGCCGGCCCCGACCGCGGGGAGTTTCGCCCAGGTGGGCTTGGACTTCTTGAGCTCGGCGGGCTGGAGGTTGCCCGTCCGTCCGTCGACGAGGATCAGATCCGCCGCGTACCTGTCGGCGTTCTCCCAGCCCAGCTCCTGGAAGAAGCCGCCCTTGGCCGTCTTCGCCGGGGTGACGAACTCGACGCCCAGGTCGGCGTAGTGGCGCAGGTCGGTGAAGTCGGCCGGATCGCCCACGTAGAGCAGGTCGGCCTGCGCAGAGACCGCCATGACCTTGAGGCCGCCTCGGGCCTTCGCCGCCTTCGCGGACCTGCGCAGGGTCTCGTTGGCCGCCTCGAAGCGCTTCTTCGCGGCGGTGACCTTCTCCGCCGCGAGGTCGGCGCCGAGGGATGCGGCGAGTTCGGCGAAGCGGCCGATCGCCTGGGTCAGGGAGGTCCTGCCGGTGAGGATGCCGACGGTGGGTGCGAGCGAGGTGATCTTCTTGGCGGATTCCTCGGGGACGTACCAGAGCGTCGGTGACGCGTTCATCGTGCTGACGAGGAGCTCGGGGCGGAGCTTCGCGTACTTCTCGATGCTGAACTCGCCCCAGGTGTTGCCGATGACGGTCACCTTGTCGACATCGAGGTCGGCGGCCTGTACGTCGGGTTCGCCGTTCTTCAGCTTCGTCGGGCCGAAGACGCCGGTGCACTCGACGCCGAGGTCGTGCAGCGCGGCGGCGGCGCCGATGTAGGCGACGATGCGGCGCGGGCGGTTCGCGGCCTTCGCGGTGGTTCCGCGGTCGTCCCCGAAGCTCCAGGCCGAGCCTCCGCCTGACGATTTCGCGCCGTCGCCGCCTCCGCCGCATGCTGTCAGGAGTCCGCCGACACCGAGGGCGCCGCCCGCACCGAGCAGACCACGACGGGTCAGGGCGGGAGGTATCGGGCGGCGGGCACGCATCGGTGGTGCTTCTCTCGTCGAAGTCAAGTGCGAGGGTAGGCTAACCTAACCTGGTGTTGGTCGACAGTCCCCCCGAAGCCAGCGCGGAGACCGCCCCCGCGCCACCCAACCGCCGTGCGATACGCAGCGCCGGGCTCCTCGTCTCGGTCTGTGTGCTGCTGCTCGTCGTCGTGGCGAGCATCGCGGTCGGTGCCAAACAGATGTCCCTCGACCAGGTCTGGCACGGTCTCTTCCAGGACACCGGGACGTACGGCGATGTCGTCGTCGGGGAGCGGCTCTCGCGGACGCTGCTCGGCGTGCTCGTCGGTGTGGCCCTGGGCCTGGCCGGCGCCGTCCTCCAGGCGCTGACGCGCAACCCGCTGGCCGACCCGGGACTGCTCGGCATCAACCTCGGCGCCTCGGCCGCCGTCGTCACCGCCATCAGCTTCTTCGGCGTCACCTCGCTGAGCGGCTACGTGTGGTTCGCCTTCGCCGGAGCGGCGGTCGTCGGCGCCGCCGTCTACGTCCTCGGCGGCACGCGCAACGCGACCCCGGTGCGCCTCGCGCTCGCCGGAACCGCGATGAGCGCCGCGCTCTACGGCTATCTCCAGGCCGTGATGATCACGGACAACGCCGCGCTCAACAAGATGCGCTTCTGGACGGTCGGCTCCCTGGCCTCGGCCAAGACCGAGACCATCCTTCAGGTCCTGCCCTTCCTTGTGATCGGCATCGTGCTCGCCCTCGGCCTCGCACGGCCGCTCAACGCCATGGCCATGGGCGACGACACCGCCCGCGCGCTCGGCGCCCATCTCAACCGCACCCGCGCCCTGTCCATGGCCGCCGCGACCCTGCTCTGCGGGGCCGCGACCGCGGCCTGCGGGCCCATCATGTTCGTCGGCCTGATGGTGCCGCACGTCGTGCGCTCCTTCACCGGACCCGACATGCGCTGGATCCTGCCGTACGCGGCGATCCTCTCGCCGGTGCTGCTGCTCGGCGCCGACGTCATCGGACGCGTCGTCGCGCGGCCCGCGGAACTGCAGGTCGGCATCATCACCGCGTTGATCGGGGCACCGGTCTTCATCTTTCTCGTACGACGGCGGAGGCTGGCTCAGCTGTGAAGGCGATACGCACCCGGGGCGGGCTCAGCTTCCGCCTCGACGTCCGCACGGCCGTGGTCGTCGCCGTGCTCATCGTGGCCGCGCTCGCTGCGAGCGTCGTCCTGATCGGCACCGGCGACTTCTACATCCCCACGGCCGACGTCATCCGCACCCTGCTCGGCAACGGAGACGCCGGGCAGGAGTTCATCATCAACGACCTGCGGCTTCCGCGGGTCATCGTCGGCCTCCTGGTGGGGGCCGCGCTCGGACTCGGCGGCGCGATCTTCCAGTCCATCTCGCGGAATCCGCTGGGCAGTCCGGACATCCTCGGCCTCGGGCAGGGGTCCACCGCCGGGGCGCTCATCATGATCGTCCTCTTCCAGGGCAGCGCGGCGCAGGTCGCGGGCGGCGCCCTCGTGGGCGGTCTGGTGACCGGCTTCGCGATCTACGTGCTCGCCTGGAAGCGGGGGGTGCACGGCTTCCGGTTCGTCCTGGTCGGCATCGGCGTCTCCGCCTTCGTCACCGCGATCAACGGCTATCTGCTCACCAAGGCGGACCTCGTCGACGCCGCGCGCGCCGTCGTCTGGATGACCGGCTCGCTCAACGGCCGGGACTGGGAGCAGGTCTGGCCGCTGCTCATCCTGTGTGCGATCCTCGTGCCGCTCGTCATGGCCTACGCCCGTCCGCTGCGGATGCTGGAGATGGGCGACGACGTCGGCTACGCGCTCGGCGTGCCCGTCGAGCGCACCCGCATCGTCCTGATGGCCTCGGCGGTGCTGCTCACCGCGGCCGCCACCGCCGCGGCGGGCCCCGTCAGCTTCGTCGCGCTCACCGCGCCGCAGCTGGCCAGGCGGCTCACCCGCTCGCCTGGGCCCAACCTGATGCCCGCGATGTTCATGGGCGCCACCCTGCTGATCGTCGCGGACTGGGCCTCGCAGCGGGCCTTCGGCGCCGACCAGCTGCCCGTCGGCGTGGTCACCGGCGTGCTCGGCGGCATCTATCTGCTGTGGCTCCTGGTCATCGAGCGCAAGGCGGGGCGCATATGAAGACGCGCACGGCCACGAACACGAACACCTCTCAGAGCACCGACAGGCAGGAGCGTGCCGCAGTGAACCGGCTCATCGCGGACGACGTGACCCTTGGCTACGACCAGCGCGTCATCGCCGAGAAGTTGTCCGTCGAGATACCCGACAACTCCTTCACGGTGATCGTCGGACCGAACGCCTGCGGCAAGTCCACCCTGCTGCGCGCCCTGTCCCGGATGCTCAAGCCCTCGGCCGGCCGTGTCCTGCTGGACGGCAGCGTCATCCAGTCGATGCCCGCGAAGAAGGTGGCACGGACGCTCGGCCTGCTCCCGCAGTCCTCGATCGCGCCCGACGGGATCACGGTGGGCGACCTGGTGGCCCGCGGCCGCTACCCCCACCAGGGGCTGCTTCGGCAGTGGTCGGCGGAGGACGAGCGGATCGTGGGCGAGTCGATGGCGTCGACCGGCGTCGCCGAACTGGCCGATCGCTATGTCGACGAACTCTCCGGCGGACAGCGCCAGCGCGTCTGGATCGCGATGGCGCTCGCCCAGCAGACCCCGCTGCTGCTCCTGGACGAGCCGACGACGTACCTCGACATCCAGCACCAGATCGACGTGCTCGACCTGTGCGCCGACCTCCACGAGGAGCAGGGCCGCACGCTGGTCGCCGTCCTGCACGACCTCAACCACGCGGCCCGGTACGCCACTCACCTCATCGCCCTGCGCGACGGCGCGGTCGTGGCCGAGGGCGCGCCGTCCGACGTCGTCACGACGGAGCTGGTGCGGGACACCTTCGGGATGGACTGCCAGATCATCGAGGACCCGGAGTCGGGGACACCGCTGGTGGTGCCCGCGGCGCGCCGTGGCCGCAAGAAGCCCGCGGCCGGGACGGTGGCCGACGCGGGGGCTAGAGCAGCGACCTGAGGCGGAGCATGTCGCGCAGGCCCGCCTCCAGCTTGACCCGGCCGGAGGCCCAGGCCTTCGCGAAGTTCAGCTCGCCGTCCACCAGCGCCACCAGGTCGTCGCCGGACATGGCGAGGCGGATCTCGGCCTTCTCCCGAGGAGCGCCGGGATGCGTGTCGAGCACCGTGATCCGGCCGTTCTGGAGGCGGCCCGTGAAGGTCACGTCGAGATCCGTGATGCGGCAGCTCAACGAGCGGTCGAGCGCGGCAGCGCCGCGCACGCCGTCTTCGGCGCCCGCCAGGTTGTCGCTGAGTTTGTCGAGCGCCGTACGGCACTCTTCGATCGTCGCCATCGTGATCGACGGTACCGCAGCGCTTCGAGGTAGCGTCGTGGCATGAACGACTCGATGCCGGGCCCCGAGCCTGAGCCGGTGGAGCCCCTGGCCCCCGAGGCCGAGGCGGAGACGTACGACCCCGTGGGGCCCGCGCCCCTGGGAGTGGAGCGTGTCCCGACCGGTGACGCGGAGGTCGACGGCCTGCTGCGGCGGCTCGGCGACGCCGACCACCTCGCCACGGACGGCCACATCGAGGTGTACGAGGATGTACACCGGGGACTGCGGGACGCGCTGACCGCGCTCGACGCACGCCCCGGGCCGCCGGCGCCCTCGCCCATGGGGACGCCCGCGGCTTCGTCCCAGCACTCACCCCCGTACAACAGGAGCTGAACAGAACGTGGCAGGAGTGGCACGCCGCCGCCTCGACGCCGAACTGGTCCGCCGCAAGCTGGCGCGCTCGCGCGAGCACGCGAGCCAGCTGATCGCCGCAGGCCGGGTGACCGTCGACAAGAACACCGCGACGAAGCCCGCGACGCAGGTGGAGACCGCCGCAGCCATCGTGGTCGCGACCGACGACAGCGATCCCGACTACGTCTCGCGCGGCGGCCACAAGCTGGCGGGCGCGTTCGCCGCGTTCGTGCCGCAGGGTCTGGTCGTCGAGGGGCGGCGCGCGCTCGACGCGGGCGCCTCCACCGGCGGCTTCACCGATGTGCTGCTGCGCGCCGGTGCCTCGGGCGTCGTCGCCGTGGACGTCGGGTACGGGCAGCTCGCCTGGTCGCTGCAGAGCGACGACCGGGTCACCGTCAAGGACCGCACGAACGTACGGGAGTTGACGCTGGAGACCATCGACGGCACCCCTGTCGACCTGGTCGTCGGCGACCTCTCGTTCATCCCGCTCGGCCTGGTGCTTCCCGCCCTCGTGCGGTGCGCCGCGCCGGACGCGGACCTGGTCCTGATGGTCAAGCCGCAGTTCGAGGTCGGCAAGGAACGCCTGGGCACCGGCGGTGTCGTGCGCAGCACGGAACTGCGGGCCGACGCCGTACGCGGTGTGGCGCGCCAGGCATGGGGGCTCGGGCTCGGTGTGCGTGGCGTGACTGCGAGCCCGCTGCCCGGGCCTTCCGGAAATGTCGAGTACTTTCTGTGGCTGCGTGCCGGGGCGCCCGAACTCGACCCGGCGGACGTTGACCGTGCCGTGGCGGAGGGGCCCCGTTGACTCAGGACCGAGTGACCCAGACCCGAGCTCGTACCGTTTTCCTGCTCGCGCACACCGGACGGCCCGCGGCCATCCGCAGTGCCGAACTCGTCGTCCAGGGGCTGCTGCGCAGCGGCATCGGCGTACGGGTCCTGGAGGCGGAGGCGGCCGATCTGCCGCTGCCGCCCGAGGTCGGCACGGTGAAGGAGGCCACCCCGCAGTGCCTCGACGGCTGTGAACTGCTCGTCGTGCTCGGCGGCGACGGAACGCTGCTGCGCGGCGCCGAGTTCGCCCGCGCCTCCGGGGTGCCGATGCTCGGCGTGAACCTGGGCCGCGTCGGCTTCCTCGCCGAGGCCGAGCGCGACGACCTGGACAAGGTCGTCGACCGGGTGGTCACCAAGGCCTACGAGGTCGAGGAGCGGATGACCATCGACGTCGTCGTGCACAGCAACGGCGACGTCGTGCACCGTGACTGGGCGCTCAACGAAGCCGCCGTGCAGAAGATGTCGGCCGAGCGGATGCTGGAGGTCGTCCTGGAGATCGACGGCCGTCCGGTCACCGGCTTCGGCTGCGACGGCATCGTCTGCGCCACTCCGACCGGCTCCACCGCGTACGCCTTCTCCGCGGGCGGGCCCGTGGTGTGGCCGGAGGTGGAGGCGCTCCTGATGGTGCCGATCAGCGCCCACGCCCTGTTCGCCAAGCCCCTGGTGACCTCGCCGGACTCGGTGCTCGCCGTCGAGGTCCAGCAGCACACGCCGCACGGGGTGCTGTGGTGCGACGGGCGGCGGACCGTGGAGCTGCCGCCGGGGGCGCGGGTGGAGGTGCGCAGGGGCGGGGTGCCGGTGCGGCTCGCGCGGCTGCACCACGCTTCGTTCACCGACCGGCTCGTGGCCAAGTTCGCCCTGCCGGTCTCGGGGTGGCGCGGGGCGCCGCACTAGCGCTCCGCTGGATGGGCGGTCCGATGGGTGGTTCGTGTGGGCTGCGGGGGCGGGACACTGCGGGCAGCTCGTGGCTGGTGGCGCAGTTCCCCGCGCCCCTGATGGGGCGCAGCCCCCTCGGCGGCTGCTCGCGCGCCTCTACGTGGAGCAGACCACGGAGATGGCCCGCTTCCGCATGACCGCGAGTACCGGAAGCCCCGTCGCCAGCAGCGTGAGCAGCAACGTGCCCGCCGCGATCCCCGCGGGTACGCCCCACGGCAGGTGGGGGAGCGACGAGCCGAAGGCCGTGCTGAGGATCGGGGCCAGTGTGCCGAGCGCGATCGCGGTGCCGAGCAGCAGCGCGGTCCCCGCCACGACCACGGCCTCCCAGGCCGCCATCACCCGCACCTGGGCGCACTGGCTGCCCACCACCCGCAGCAGGGCGACGTCGCGGCGGCGCTCGAAGGAGATCATGGCGAGGGTGTTCGCCGCGGCGATGGCGGCGAAGCCCGCGTACAGCCCCGTCCCCACGTAGTCGAGCCAGACCTCGCCCGTGCTGCCCGCCGAACCCGTGTGGTGCTGCGCCGTGGTGTGCATGCCGATCTTGGTCAGGCCGAAGCCCACGACCAGGACGAGCGGCACGACCGCGGCGGAGAAGCGGCGGGGCTGCGAGCGGACGTTGAGCATGGCCAGGCGCGCGCTGCTGCCCAGCCGGCCCACCAGCGCGGAGACCAGCCAGGCCGCGGGCCCGATGATCCGCGGGCCGAGCAGCCCCGCGCCGACGCAGAAGAGGATCAGGACGAGGAACGCACCCTCGCTCGCCTCGGCCGCAGGCTGCTTCGACAGCAGCACCGCGACCGCGACCGCCCCCGCGACGGCGATCAGACCGAGCGGCGCCCGGAGCATGCCAAGGCCCCGCCGTCCGGTCGCCGCCTCGCTCAGGGCGCGGGCCGGGCGCAGCAGCGAGAACCGCAGCGAGGAGAGGACCGCGGCGAGCGTCGTCGTCACCACGGCCACGCCCAGGCACACCGGCAGGGCGAGCCAGGCGAACCGGAAGTCCGCCTCGGCGGGCAGCAGTCCGTGCGCGACCATGCCCGCGTGCCACCACCGCGCCGCGAAGCCGCCGACGACGAAGCCCGCCAGGGCCGCCGGGATCGACGCGACGAGGGCCTGGACGGCCACCGCGCGGCGGATCTGGCGGGGCTTGGCGCCGATGGAACGGACCAGGGCCAGCTCGCGGTGCTGCTGCGTGACGGCCGTGCCCATCGTCGACGCGACCACGAATATCGACATGTAGATGGAACCGATCAACAGGACGACGGCCATGTCGCCCACGCCGTTCTCGCTGATCTGCCTGCGGGCCCGCGCGGAGAGCCCGTCGGTGCCCGTCGCGGCGAGCATCATCGTCGAGGCGCTCACCACCGTCGCCGCGAAGAGCGCGGCCACGGCCGTGCCTACGAACGCCGGGCGATGCGCCCGCAGTGCCGCCTGTGCCAGTCCCGTTCCCATACCGATCAGACTGAGGTGCCGGGGCACCCGCGCACCAGGAGGCCGGCAGGAAGATCATGGTGGGGAAATCCCCACCCCCCTGCGGGTGACAGAGTCCGTTCGGTCCGCCTTTGCCACCTGCGTCTTCGCGGACGAAGGGCGGCGGGAGGCCAGGGCCCGTCGCACACCTGGCCCATGACCTCGTAAGGTCGTGTCCGTGTTGGAGGAGATGCGGATACGGTCGCTCGGAGTCATCGACGACGCAGTGGTCGAGCTGTCGCCGGGGTTCACCGCCGTGACCGGCGAGACCGGTGCGGGCAAGACGATGGTGGTCACCAGCCTTGGCCTGCTGCTCGGCGGACGCGCGGATCCCGCTTTGGTGCGGATCGGCGCCAAGGCGGCGGTGGTGGAGGGGCGGATCACTGTGCCCGCGGGCGCCTCGGCCGCCGTGCGCGCCGAGGAGGCGGGGGCCGAACTCGACGACGGGGCGTTGCTGATCAGTCGTACGGTCTCGGCGGAGGGGAGATCCCGGGCGCACCTGGGCGGTCGGTCGGTGCCGGTGGGTCTGCTGGCCGAACTCGCCGACGACCTCGTCGCGGTGCACGGCCAGACGGACCAGCAGGGGCTGCTCAAGCCGGCCAGGCAGCGGGGCGCGCTCGACCGTTACGCGGGCGACGCGGTCACCGTGCCGCTGGCCAAGTACACGGCGGCGTACCGCAGGCTGCGGGCCGTGACGACCGAGGTCGACGAGATCACCACGCGGGCGCGTGAGCGGGCCCAGGAGGCCGATCTGCTGCGCTTCGGCCTCGAGGAGATCGCCGGAGTGGAGCCGCTCGCGGGCGAGGACACCGAACTGGCAGCCGAGGCCGAGCGCCTCGGCCACGCGGAGGCGCTCGCCTCCGCCGCCACGTCCGCGCACGCCGCCCTCGCGGGTAACCCCGAGGACCCGGAGGGGGTCGACGCCACGACGCTGGTCGCGGGCGCCCACCGGGCTCTTGAAGCGGTGCGTTCGCACGACCCCGCCCTGGCCACGCTGGCCGAGCGGATCGGCGAGATCGGGATCCTGCTGGGCGATGTGGCGGGGGAGCTCGCCGGGTACGCCGATGACCTGGACGCCGATCCGCTGCGCCTGGCGGCGGTGGAGGAGCGGCGGGCCGCGCTCACCCAGCTGACCCGGAAGTACGGCTCCGACATCGACACCGTGCTCGCCTGGGCCGAGGAGGGGGCCGCGCGGCTCACCGAACTCGAGGGCGACGACGACCGTCTGGAGGAGCTGACCGCGGAGCGGGACGCGCTCCGGAGCGAACTGGCCGGACTCGCGCAGGCGTTGACCGACGCGCGGCAGGAGGCGGCGTCGCGGTTCGCGGCGGCCGTCACCGAGGAGCTGGCCTCGCTTGCGATGCCGCACGCGCGCGTGACGATCGACATCACCGCCACGGAGGTGCCGGAGGGCGCGGACGGCGTGCCGGTCGACGGACGCCTCGTCGCGTACGGCCCGGCGGGTGTCGACGAGGTGGAACTCCTCCTCGCACCGCATCCGGGGGCCCCGCCGCGGCCGATCGCCAAGGGCGCGTCCGGCGGTGAGCTGTCGCGCGTGATGCTCGCCGTCGAGGTCGTCTTCGCGGGCACGGACCCCGTCCCGACGTACCTCTTCGACGAGGTCGACGCGGGCGTCGGCGGCAAGGCGGCGGTCGAGATCGGCCGCAGGCTCGCAAGGCTGGCCAAGTCCGCGCAGGTCGTGGTCGTGACGCACCTTCCGCAGGTGGCGGCGTTCGCCGACCGGCAGCTGCTGGTCGAGAAGACCAACGACGGGTCCGTCACCCGCTCCGGGGTCCTGGTGCTCGAAGGGGAGGACCGGGTGCGGGAGTTGTCGCGGATGCTGGCGGGCCAGGAGGACTCGGAGACCGCGCGGGCCCATGCGGAGGAGTTGCTGGCGACGGCTCGGGGGGACGGGTAGGGGCCGGTCGTGCTCCCGGTCCTGGGCTGGGCCGCATGATCGACCGCAGGCCTCCCCGCCGCCTCACCGCCCTGCTCGCCGCGGCCGCCGCCACCCGCGCGGCCACCACCGGGTTGCGTTCACGCGCTCCCGGCGGGCCGGGCCGCTGGCAGCGGAGGAACTACGCGGGGCGGACGGTGGAGTTGTACACCGGTCCCGCCGCCGCCCTCGGTGCGGTGACCGGAGCCGTGGCGCTGCCCGCCCGGCCCCGCGCCGCCGCCGCGCTCGCCGTGCTCGCGGCGGGGGCGTGCGGGGCGTACGACGATGTGGCGGGGGAGGGCGACCCGCGCCGGGGCTTCCGAGCGCACCTCGGCGCGCTGCGGGACGGCGAAGTGACCAGCGGGGCGGTGAAGTTGTTCGGCATCTCCGCTGCGGGTCTCGCCGCCGGCGCGCTGCTCAAGGAGCGGCCGGTGGACAAGCTCCTTGCGGGTGTCGTGATCGCGGGCACCGCCCACTTCGTCAACCTCGTGGACGTACGCCCGGGAAGGGCCGCCGGAGCGGTGGTGGCGCTGGGGGCGCCGGGACTGCTGCGCAAGGGCGCCGCGGGTGTCCTCTCCGCAGCCTCCGTGGGTGCGGCGGCGGCCGTGCTCCCGGAGGACATCGGGGAGCGCGCCATGATCGGCGACGCGGGAGCGCACGCCCTGGGCGCGGCGCTCGGCACCGCCATCGCCACGGGCAACGGCCGCGCGGGCCTCGCCGTCCACGCGGCGGGCCTGCTGGCGGCGGCAGCCTACGGCGAGCGAATCAGCGGGGCCGCGCGAAGCCTGGGCCGACCGGCCAAGGCTCCCCGCCGCCTCGCTGCGTAGCGGTCTCCCGGCGACGGCGAGGTACCTCGCGGCCTCTCGGCGACATACCCCGCAGCGGCCCCCCGGTGCCCCACCTCGCAGCCACATCTCGACGTCGGCCACGCCGAGGCTCGGAAAGGCTTCCCAGCGGCATAGACACGCTGCAAAGATGCGGGGACCGCAGGTCGTCCGCGGTGTTGAAACCCCGTTGTCCTCACCCTTGTGGGTGATCCGGGTCAGGGAGTTGCCCGCCCCGACACGGAAGAGACCTTTCGGCGGTGCCGGAACGTCCGTACGGACTGGCATCCTTGGCGCAGCCCCCCGACGCCGACCCAGGAGCCCCGGCTACGTGAGCCACGTGAGCAGCCACTCACCGCACGGTCAGACCTCCCTGCACACCGTGCAAGTCCTGGGCGGTGGCAGCGCGGGCAGTAGTGCCCACGTCAGGTCGCTCGCCGCGGGCCTCGCGGCGCGCGGCGTGCGGGTCACGGTGTGCGCCCCCTCCGAGGCGGCCGGCGCCTACGACCTGACGGGCACCGGCGCCCGGCACGTGCACGTGCCCCGCAGCAGCGACCCCGCGTCCGTCGCCTCCCTCCGCCTGGCCTGCGCCGACGCCGACCTCGTGCACGCGCACGGACTGCACGCCGCGCTCCGCGCCGCCCTCGCGCTCACCGGCCGCCGCACCCCCCTCGTCGTCACCTGGCACACCCGCGCGCACGCGGAAGGCGCGCGCGGCCACCTCCTGCAGCTCCTGGAGCGGCGCGTCGCCAAGGCCGCCGCCGTGGTCCTCGGTACCTCGTCCGACCTCGTCGACCGCGCCCGCAGCAGGGGCGCGCGGGACGCCCGCCTCGCCCCCGTCACACTCCCCGCGCCCCGCACGGCGGCCAGTGCGTCCGAAGGGGCCGACGAGGCCGACGGGCTGCGGCACAAGGCCCTGGCCGAACTCGGAGCCGTCGGACGGCCGTTGATCGTCACGGTCGGCACGCTCGAACGGCAGCGTGGCTACGACGTCCTTCTCGAAGCGGCGCGCGCTTGGCGGCACCTCGACCCCCTGCCGCTCCTCGTCATCGCCGGTGAAGGGCCCGAGCGTGGCGCCCTGCAGCGTCGTATCGAGAGCGAAGGCCTGCCGGTTCAGCTCATCGGGCGGCGCGACGACGTGCCCGAGATGCTCGCGGCGGCCGATCTCGTGGTGCTGCCCAGCAGTTGGGAGTCGCGCTCCGTGCTCGCCCAGGAGGCCCTGCACGCGCGCGTGCCGCTCGTCGCGACCGCGGTCGGCGGCATCCCCGAACTGGTCGGCGACGCGGCGGCGCTCGTCCCGTACGGCGACGCCGAGGCCCTGGCCACCGCCGTCGCACGCCTCCTCGCCGACCCCGCCCTCAGGGAGCGGCTCAAGGACAAGGGCACGGCCCAGGCGGCGACCTGGCCGACCGAGGACGAGACGGTCACCCAAGTCCTGAGCGTCTACGACGAGTTGACGCAGCCGTTCGCCATGTAGCGCCGAGGTGCGCGGCCCTACGCCACGTGCCTTCGCGCGCGCAGCGCCAGGCTCAGCGCGAGGACCGTCTGCGGGTCGTCCAGGTCCGTGCCGAGGAGTTCACTGATCCTGGCGAGGCGGTTGTAGAGCGTCTGCCGGTTCAGGTGCAGCTCGCGCGCCGTCTCCGCCTTGCGTCCCGCATGGGCCAGGTACGTCTGCAGGGTGGGCAGCAGCGGTGGCTTCGAGCGCAGGTCGTGGGTCCGCAGCGGGCCGATCGCGCGGTCCACGAACGCCGCGAGCGCCGAGTCGTCGTAGTGGTGCAGGCGCCACAGCAGCAGGTCGATGTCCAGGCGCCGCGCGTCGTGCCAGGGGCGGTCCGGCAGGCCCTGCGCGGCCGTCGCCGTCTCCGCCGCGTGTCTGAGGCCCGCCGATGCCGCGGCCCAGCCGCCCGCGACCCCGACCACCACGACCGGCGGCAGCGCCCCGGCCCGCTGCATCCCCGCCCGCTCCACGCCCGCCCGCAGCGCGGCGGCGACCCGGTCGGCCACCGCGGTGCGTTCGGATTCCGTACGGAGCCCGAGCAGCAGGGGGACGCGCCCCTCCACCGGGCGCACGCCGAGCAGCACCGGCACGCCCACCGCCGCCAGCTCCTCCGCCACCGCCCGCGCGAGCACGGCCCAGCCACCCCCGGGCGGCAGTCCGTCCGCAAGGCGCATCACGACCGGAAGCAGCGGACTCTCGCCGGGCTTGAAGCCGAGCACCCGCGCCTGGGCGGGCGCGTCGTCGGCCTTGATCCGCCCCTCCGCCAGGTCGGTCAGGAAGTCGCCCCGGCCGCGCGCGGCGAGCTCCTCCTCCTGCCGGGCCTGCATCAGGACCACCGCGAGCGACCCCGCGGCCCGCTCCGCCGCGATCCGGTGCACCGGAAGCAGCACGGACTCCACGGCGAGCAGTACGAGCCGGGCGCGCACCGAGCCCGACCCTGGCCCGCCGCCCGGCACGTCCACGAGCAGCGCGCCCGCGGGCGGCCCGTCCCGGTCGACGGTCCGGCCCCGCAGTCCCTCCCACACCTGGAGGGGATCGGCGCACTCGGTGCCCGCCCCGGCGGCGTACAGGAGCTGTCCGTCCGGCGTCTCCAGGAAGACCGGGTTGCCGCTGAAGTCCGCGAGCACATTGAGGACCTGGGGCACGCCGCCCCCGCCGAGCAGCGCCTCCGTGCAGCGCCTGTGGACCTCCTCGGCCCGCTGGAGCAGGGCGTAGTGGCCGTTGACGATCTCGGTGTGGACCTCCTCCGTGACCGTCACGAAGGGCACCTCGCGGTGCAGCTGCACCAGCGGAAGGCCCGCCGCGCGCGCCGTCTCCACGATCGCCGCGGGCAGCCGCGTGAAGCGCGGGCCCAGCTCGACGACGAGCGCCGCGATGCCGCGCTCGGCGAGCTTGCGCACGAAGACGCGCTGCTCGGCGGGGCGTGCGCCCAGTCCGAGGCCCGTGGTCAGGAGCAGTTCGCCGCCCTTGAGGAGCGAGGCGATGTTCGGCACCTCGCCCGCGTGCACCCACCGCACCGTGCGCTGCAGCCGCTCCGCGCCCGCGACGACTTCGGGGAGCCCGCCGCGCAGACCCGGAAGTTCCAGGGCACGTTGCACGGTGATGCCGCCCTGAGTGCCCTGCGTGCCCTGACTTTCCATGGGGCGGACGGTACCTGCGCATACGTTCCGGGAACATCTCCGGCCGGTCACGGGAATGATCTGGTCCGCTCAAACCCCGACAACTCGTCGCGCCGGGGCGTCAATTGCGCTACCCCTTGTCGGTTGTGGCGTACGTCACTCCACGGCAGGGTGCCCGCCATGCCAGAGAAGATGCCAGAGCAGTCCACTTCCCCCGAGGTCCACCGCCTGAAGGCGAACTCCGTCGGCCTCGTCGGCGTCGTCTTCATGGCGGTCGCCACCGCGGCGCCCATCACGGCCATGACCGGCAACCTCCCCATCGCCGTCGGCGCGGGCAACGGCACCGGAGCGCCGGCCGGCTATCTCTTCGCCACGCTCGTGCTGACCGTGTTCTCGGTCGGCTACGTCGCCATGGCCAAGCGGATCACCGCCGCCGGCGCCTTCTACGGCTACATCTCGCACGGCCTGGGCCGCATAGCGGGCATGGCGTCCGGGATGCTCGCCGTCCTCGCCTACGTCGTCTTCGAGGCGTCGATCGTCGGCGTCTTCGCCTACTTCGCGAAGACCACCGTCCACGATCAGCTCGGCGCCGACCTGCCGTGGATCCTCTACGCGGCCGCGATGCTCGCCGTCACCGTCGTCCTGTCGTACTTCGACATCAACCTCACCGCGAAGGCGCTCGGCGTGATGCTGATCGCCGAGATCGCGGTCCTCTTCGCCGTCGCCACCGCCGTACTGGTCCACGGCGGCGGCCCCGACGGCATCCCCGTCGAACCGGTCGACCCGAAGAACGCCTTCACCGGCACATCGGCCGGCCTCGGCCTCTTCTTCGCCTTCTGGTCCTGGGTCGGCTTCGAGTCCACCGCCATGTACGGCGAGGAGTCCCGCAACCCCAAGAAGGTCATCCCGCGCGCGACCCTCGTCTCGGTCGTCGGCGTCGGCCTGTTCTACATCTACGTCTCCTGGATGACCATCGCCGGCAACGGCCTGGCCGGTTCGGTGAAGGTCTCGCAGTCCACGAGCCCGCTCGACCTGTTCTTCGACCCGGCCCACGCCTTCATCGGCGCCTGGGCGGTCGACACCTTCCAATGGCTCCTGATCACCGGCTCGTTCGCCTGCGGCATGGCCTTCCACCAGTGCGCCTCGCGCTATCTGTACGCGATCGGGCGCGAGGGATTCCTGCACCGGGGCCTGGGCCGTACGCACCCCAGGCACGGCTCCCCGTACATCGCCTCCTACGTCCAGTCCGCGATCGCCGTCGGTCTGGTCGGCGCGTTCTGGCTCACCGGCCAGGACCCGTACATCCACCTGTACACGCTGCTCGCGATCCTCGGCACGATGGCGATCCTCATCGTGCAGACCCTCTGCTCGTTCGCCGTGATCGGCTACTTCCAAAGGAACCACCCCGAGGACCGGCACTGGTTCACGACCCTGGTCGCCCCGCTGCTCGGCGGCATCGGCATGATCGCCGTCGTCGTCCTGCTGGTGATCAACATGGACACCGCGGCGGGCACGGCGGCGGACTCGCTGTTCTTCAAGGCCATCCCGTGGATCGTCGGCCTCGTCTTCTTCGGAGGGCTCGGCCTCGGCCTGTACCTGAAGGCCAGGCACCCCGCCCGCTACGAGATCATCGGCCGGATCGTCCTGGAGGACGCGGCCGAACGCACGGACGGCGACGGGAAACCCGTCGCCGTCCGGACCTGAAGGGCCTCGCTAACCGCCGTACGCCCCGCTGGCCGTCAGCCGCAGTGCCGTGTCGATCAGCGGCACGTGGCTGAACGCCTGCGGGAAGTTGCCGACCTGGCGCTGCAGCCGGGGGTCCCACTCCTCGGCGAGCAGCCCCAGGTCGTTGCGGAGCGCGAGCAGCTTCTCGAAGAGCCTGCGGGCCTCGTCCACCCGGCCGATCATCGCCAGGTCGTCCGCCATCCAGAACGAACAGGCGAGGAAGGCGCCTTCGTCGCCCTCCAGGCCGTCCACACCCGCGTCGTCGCCCGTGGTCGGGTAGCGCAGGATGAAGCCGTCCGACGTCGAGAGCTCCCGCTGGATCGCCTCGATCGTGCCGATCACGCGCTTGTCGTCGGGCGGCAGGAAGCCCATCTGGGGGATGAGCAGCAGCGAGGCGTCCAGCTCCTTGGAGCCGTACGACTGCGTGAACGTGTTCCGCTCCTTGTCGTAGCCCTTCTCGCAGACGTCCCGGTGGATGTCGTCGCGCAGCTCGCGCCACTTCTCCAGGGGGCCGTCCGCGTCACCGGACTCGATGAGCTTGATCGTTCGGTCGACGGCGACCCAGACCATCACCTTGGAGTGCACGAAGTGGCGGCGCGGGCCGCGCACCTCCCAGATGCCCTCGTCCGGCTGGTCCCAGTTCGTCTCCAGGTAGCGGATCAGCTTGAGCTGGAGCAGCGAGGCGTAGTCGCTGCGGGCCAGGCCCGTCATGTGCGCCAGGTGCAGGGCCTCGGTGACCTCGCCGTACACGTCGAGCTGGAGCTGGTGGGCCGCGCCGTTGCCGGCCCGGACCGGGGTCGAGCCCTCGTACCCGGGAAGCCAGTCCAGTTCGGCCTCGCCGAGCTCGCGCTCGCCCGCGATGCCGTACATGATCTGGAGGTTCTCGGGGTCGCCCGCCACCGCCCGCAGGAGCCACTCGCGCCAGGCGCGGGCCTCCTCGCGGTATCCGGTGCGCAGGAGCGAGGAGAGCGTGATGGCGGCGTCGCGCAGCCAGGTGTAGCGGTAGTCCCAGTTGCGGGAGCCGCCGATGTCCTCCGGCAGCGACGTCGTGGGCGCCGCGACGATGCCGCCCGTCGGGGCGTACGTCAGGGCTTTGAGCGTGATCAGCGAGCGGACCACGGCCTCGCGGTAGGGGCCGTGGTACGTGCAGTGCTCGACCCACTCCCGCCAGAAGTCCTGCGTGGCCGTGAGGGCGTTCTCGGGCTCGGCGGGTGCGGGCGGCTCCTTGTGCGAGGGCTGCCACGAGATGGTGAACGCGATCCGGTCACCGGGCGCGACCGTGAAGTCCGAGTACGTCGTGAGGTCCTTGCCGAAGGTCTCGGCCGACGTGTCGAGCCACACCGAGTCGGGGCCCGCGACGGCCACCGTGCGGCCGTCGACCTTGTGCACCCAGGGCACCACGCGGCCGTAGCTGAAACGCATCCGCAGGGCGGAGCGCATCGGCACCCGGCCGCTGACACCCTCGACGATCCGCACCAGCTGCGGGGCGTCCGTGTCGCGCGGGGGCATGAAATCGGTCACGCGGACCGTGCCGCGCGGGGTGTCCCACTCCGATTCCAGGATCAGCGAGTCGCCGCGGTACGTGCGCCGCGCGGCGGTCGGCGGTGGTGCGTCGGGGCTGTGAGCGGGCCCGAGGCGCCAGAATCCGTGCTCCTCCGTGCCGAGCAATCCGGCGAAGATGGCGTGCGAGTCGAAGCGGGGCAGGCACAGCCAGTCGACTGTGCCGTCCCGGCAGACCAGGGCAGCGGTCTGCATGTCTCCGATGAGTGCGTAATCCTCGATGCGCCCGGCCACGTGCATCTCCAGTCAAACGGCCACGTCGCCCTCTCGGGGGCGCTCGCTCTACGGTCAAGGCTTCGCTGTAAAACGAACTGCACGAGCCTCTTGTTCCTGGGAACGGACGGGGGTGGTTGCCGTTAGTCGGACCGGCTCGGCAGCGAGTGTCCGAGCAGGATACGACGCACCTCCCTGATCTGCGCGCCGCTCCCGGCAACGGGCCTGCGCCGAACGGGTGAGCACCAGGTGAGGGAGGTGTGACGGCAGTGCCCCAGCGTGGCCGGAAGCAGCCTCCTCCCGTCGCTGATACCCTGGTAGCCCGTGAGCCGGTGGTCATTGAACCCCCGAACCGCAGCGACGGCAGCTCCTCCAGAAACCTGAGGACGACGCCGGTACGCACCCTCCAGACCGCGACCACGGGAGCCCCCTCTTGGCCATGCAGCCAAAGTCCACGACGACCAAGCACATCTTCGTCACCGGGGGTGTCGCCTCTTCCCTCGGCAAGGGTCTGACTGCCTCGAGCCTGGGTGCGCTCCTCAAGGCGCGCGGCCTGCGCGTCACCATGCAGAAGCTCGACCCGTACCTGAACGTCGACCCGGGCACGATGAACCCCTTCCAGCACGGTGAGGTGTTCGTCACGAACGACGGCGCCGAGACCGACCTGGACATCGGGCACTACGAGCGCTTCCTGGACGTCGACCTCGACGGCACGGCCAACGTCACCACCGGCCAGGTGTACTCGCAGGTCATCGCCAAGGAGCGGCGCGGCGAGTACCTCGGCGACACCGTCCAGGTCATCCCGCACATCACGAACGAGATCAAGCACCGCATCCGCCGCATGGCCACCGACGACGTCGACGTGGTCATCACGGAGGTCGGCGGCACGGTCGGCGACATCGAGTCCCTGCCCTTCCTGGAGACGGTCCGTCAGGTCCGCCACGAGGTCGGCCGCGACAACGTCTTCGTCGTGCACATCTCGCTCCTTCCCTACATCGGCCCGTCCGGTGAGCTGAAGACCAAGCCGACCCAGCACTCGGTCGCGGCCCTGCGCAACATCGGTATCCAGCCGGACGCCATCGTGCTGCGCGCCGACCGCGACGTACCGACCGCCATCAAGCGCAAGATCTCGCTGATGTGCGACGTCGACGAGGACGCGGTCGTCGCGTGTGTCGACGCCAAGTCGATCTACGACATCCCGAAGGTCCTGCACACCGAGGGCCTCGACGCCTACGTGGTGCGCAAGCTCGACCTGCCGTTCCGCGACGTCAACTGGACCCAGTGGGAGGACCTCCTGGACCGGGTGCACAACCCGAACCACGAGGTCACCATCGCGCTGGTCGGCAAGTACATCGACCTGCCCGACGCCTACCTCTCGGTGACCGAGGCGCTGCGCGCGGGCGGCTTCGCCAACCGCGCCCGCGTCAAGGTCAAGTGGGTCACCTCCGACGACTGCAAGACCCCGGCGGGCGCCGCCAAGCAGCTCGCCGACGTGGACGCGATCTGCATCCCGGGCGGCTTCGGCGACCGCGGCGTGACCGGCAAGGTCGGCGCCATCACCTTCGCCCGCGAGAACAAGATCCCGCTGCTCGGCCTCTGCCTTGGCCTGCAGTGCATCGTGATCGAGGCCGCCCGCAACCTCGCGGACATCCCCGACGCCAACTCCACGGAGTTCGACGCCGCGACCGCCCACCCGGTCATCTCGACCATGGCGGAGCAGCTGGACATCGTCGCGGGCGAGGGCGACATGGGCGGCACGATGCGCCTGGGCATGTACCCGGCGAAGCTCGCCGAGGGCTCCATCGCCCGCGAGGTGTACGACGGCAAGGAGTACGTCGAGGAGCGCCACCGTCACCGCTACGAGGTGAACAACTCCTACCGCGCCGAGCTCGAGAAGAAGGCCGGCATCCTCTTCTCCGGCACGTCCCCGGACGGCAAGCTCGTCGAGTACGTCGAGTACCCCCGTGAGGTCCACCCCTACCTGGTCGCCACCCAGGCGCACCCTGAGCTGCGCTCGCGCCCGACGCGTCCGCACCCGCTCTTCGCCGGCCTGGTGAAGGCCGCGGTGGAGCGTCAGACGGGTAAGTAACACAAGAGCGATACGGTTGCCGGGGTACGAGCCTTGTGAGGCTGGTGCCCCGGTTTCTGTTTGCACGTGTGGGAGGACAGGGCGACATGACGATCAAGGACACCGCCGAGGAGTGGCAGGTCACGGCCACGGAGACCCCCTTCGTGGGGAACAAGACCTCCGTGCGCACCGACGACGTGGTCATGCCCGACGGGACCGTCGTCCACCGTGACTACCAGGTGCACCCCGGCTCGGTCGCCGTGCTCGCCCTGGACGACGTGGGCCGCGTCC
Organism: Streptomyces sp. NPDC054047; assembly: GCF_055585065.1. Lineage (NCBI taxonomy): Bacteria > Bacillati > Actinomycetota > Actinomycetes > Kitasatosporales > Streptomycetaceae > Streptomyces > Streptomyces sp. NPDC054047. Next base: position 26,918 of record NZ_JBVJKV010000009.1, read on the forward strand.
TGGTCCTGCGCCAGTACCGCCACCCCGTCCGCCACAAGCTCTGGGAGATCCCGGCCGGGCTGCTCGACATCCCCGGCGAGAACCCCCTGCACGCCGCCCAGCGCGAGCTCTACGAAGAGGCGCACGTCAAGGCCGAGAACTGGCGCGTCCTCGCCGACGTCTACACCACGCCCGGCGGCTGCGACGAGGCCGTGCGCATCTTCCTGGCCCGCGACCTCTCCGAGGCCGACGGCGAGCGCTTCGAGGTCTCCGAGGAGGAGGCCGACATGGAGCTGGCCCGCGTACCGCTCGAAGAGCTCGTACGCGGCGTGCTCGCCGGGGAGCTGCACAACAACTGCCTGGTCGTGGGCGCCCTTTCGCTGACCGCCGCGCTGAGCGGTGACGGCGTCGACGCGCTGCGCCCGGCCGACGCGCCCTGGCCCGCGCGCCCCTTCGAGGCCTGAGAGGCGTCCGCGGTGGCCCCCGGGGAAGCGCCCAGGGGGCCATTGGAGTCCTCCGGTGTGACGATCTACTGATCCGATCGGGGGACTTGCGCGCGCCGCGGGGCGGGGGAGGCGGCAGGGCCTGAACTAGGCTCTGGAAGCGTCCCGACCGGAGTCCCGGCGGGTTCGCGCGCAGTCGGACGGAGCATGGCCCGTGACGGATCAGGCAGTCGACACGGACGGATCGGCAGCGGGCGGCGCGGTGCCGCGGCCCGCGGTGGCCCAGACCTCCGCGGGCGGTCAATTCGTCGGCCGACGCCGGGAGTTGAAAGAGCTCCGCGCGGACATCGACCGCGCGGGCCTTGACACCATCTCGGGCCGCAAGGCGCCACGCGCCCGCGTGCTGCTCATCGCGGGCCGCCCCGGCTCGGGCCGCACCGCACTCGCCGAGGAACTCGCGCGGCAGATCGCCGACGACTACCCCGACGGAGTGCTCCGCGCCCACCTCACCGAACCCGACGGCACCCGCGTGCCCACCGAACGCACCGCACGGGAACTCCTGGACGCCCTCGGCGTCCCCGCGCCCCCGGGAGCCGACGAGGACGAGCTCGCCGAAGTCCTCCGGGATGCGCTCTCGGGCCGCAGGGCCCTGCTCCTCCTGGACGGTGCCGCGGACGCCGAGCAGGTCGACCCGCTGCTCCCGGACGCGCCCGAGTGCCTGGCCGTGGCCGTCTCGGAGGGCCCGCTCACCGGCATCCCGGACGTGCGGCCGTGCACGCTGGGCGGCCTGGACTCGGCGGCCGCGGTCGAACTGCTCTCCCGTGCGGCGGGCCCGGTGCGCATCACCGTCGACCCGCGCTCCGCGGAGAGCCTGGTCGAGGCCTGCGCCGCGCACCCCGCCGCCCTCGTGCTGGCGGGCGGCTGGCTCTCCGTGCGGCCCAAGGCGGCCGTCGCCGACCTGGCCAAGCAGGTGCACGACCGGCCCGAGGAGGGCTCCGCGCTCACACGCGTCTTCCGGCACACCTACGCCTCGCTGCCGTCGACGGCAGCGCGGATACTGCGCTTCCTCTCCCTCGCCCCCGCGGGCCACGTCGACCCGCACACCGCGTCCGCGCTCGCGGGCTGCTCGGTCTCCGCCGCCCGCACGACCCTGGACGACTTCGTGAAGCTCGGCCTGGTCAGGGCCGTCCCGTCGCCCCTGCCGCAGTACGAGCTGCCCAGCTGCCTGATGCCGCTGCTGCGCACGCTCACCGAGACCTTGGACCGGCCCGCCGAGGTGCAGCTCGCGCGGGCCAGGATGCTGGAGCGGACCGTGCGCCTGCTCCAGTCCTGCCGGGCGATCACGGAGCCGGACGGCTCGGCGGCCCGCAAGAAGCTCGCCGGGATGCCGCGCGCCCTGCGCTTCCCCAGCCCCGGCGCCGCCTCCGAGTGGCTGCGCATCCGACGGCCCGCGCTGCTCGCCGCCGCCCGCCTCGCGGTCGCCGACGGGGAGCTCGACACCCTCGCGCGACGCCTGATGGCGGCCCTGACGCGGGCCCTGGTCGCCCATCGGGGCACGGAGGAAGCGGCCCCCGACCTGTACGGCATCCACCGCCTCGTCCTCGATGTCGCCGAGCGCCGGCACCTGCCCCGCGAGCAGGCGGCAGCCCTGCTGAATCTGGCGGACCTGGACGCCAGGACGGGACGTACGCAGGAGGCACTGGTGCGCTACCGGCTGGCTCTGGACGCCGGACGGGAGGCAAATGATCCGTACGCGACCGGCCGGGCGATGGAATCCGTAGGCAGTGCCTACCAGGAGCTGGGGGACTGGTCGCGGGCCTCGGACTGGTTCGGGCGCGCCCTCGCCCATCGGCTCGCGCGCGACGAGCGCACCGACGCCGCCCGGCTCTACGGCCGGATCGCGGCGGTGCACACCTACGCGGGCCGCTACGGCGAGGCGCTGCGCAACTGGAGCTCGGCCGTCACCGGGCACCGCAAGACCGGCGATGTGGCGGGCCAGGCAAGGGCGTTGAGCGAGCTGGCGCGGGTGCAGGAGTACGCGGGGCGGCCCGAGGAGTCGCTGCGCACCTGCCAGGAGGCCGTCGAGTGGGCGCGGCAGGCCGACGACGTACGTCTGCAGGCGGCGCTCCAGCTCAGGCTCGCCGACACCCTGGACCGGCTCGGGGACCCGGCGGCCGCCCGGCTGCACCGCGGTGCGGCCGAGCGCATGCTGGGAACGGGGCTCGAGGAGGTCACAGGGCCTGCATCGAAGGATTCCAAGGATGGAGCAGGGGCTTCCGCCTACGAAATCCGTAGCGCTTCCGCAGAAGATTGATGCATTGAAAGGCTAGACAGCGAGAAGTCCTTCATTAGACTGGCTCCGCCGCGTACTTCCGTGGTGTCTCCGATGCGCCCTCTTGTGTATCGGTATGTAGTGCATTGCCCGAAAAACCCCTGAGCCAAGAGGACCGTGATCGACGTGAAGGTCGGCATCCCCCGCGAGGTCAAGAACAACGAGTTCCGGGTGGCCATCACCCCCGCCGGTGTGCACGAGCTGGTGCGCCACGGCCACCAGGTCGTCATCGAGCGGAACGCCGGTGTCGGCTCCTCGATCACGGACGCGGAGTACGTCTCCGCGGGCGCGGTCATCCTGGACACCGCCGACGAGGTCTGGGCCACCGCCGACCTCCTCCTGAAGGTCAAGGAGCCGGTCGCCGAGGAGTACCACCGCCTCCGCAAGGACCAGACCCTCTTCACCTACCTGCACCTGGCCGCCTCCAAGGAGTGCACGGACGCGCTCCTGGAGTCCGGCACCACCGCCATCGCCTACGAGACGGTCGAGACCGCCAACCGCGCGCTCCCGCTGCTCGCCCCGATGTCCGAGGTCGCGGGCCGCCTGGCCCCGCAGGTCGGCGCCTACCACCTGATGGCCGCCCAGGGCGGCCGCGGTGTCCTGCCCGGCGGTGTCCCGGGTGTCGCGGCCGGCAAGGCCGTCGTCATCGGCGGCGGCGTCTCCGGCTGGAACGCCGCGCAGATCGCCATCGGCATGGGCTTCCACGTGACCCTGCTCGACAAGGACATCAACAAGCTCAAGGAGGCGGACAAGATCTTCGGCACGAAGATCCAGACCGTCGTCTCCAACGCCTTCGAGCTCGAGAAGGCCTGCCTCGACGCCGACCTCGTCATCGGCGCCGTCCTCATCCCGGGCGCCAAGGCCCCCAAGCTCGTCACCAACGAGCTCGTGTCGCGGATGAAGCCGGGAAGTGTCCTTGTCGACATCGCGATCGACCAGGGCGGCTGCTTCGAGGACTCGCATCCGACGACGCACGCCGAGCCGACCTTCCCGGTCCACAACTCGGTGTTCTACTGCGTCGCCAACATGCCCGGCGCGGTGCCCAACACCTCGACGTACGCGCTGACCAACGCGACGATGCCGTACATCGTCGAGCTGGCGAACCGCGGCTGGGTCGAGGCCCTGCGCCGTGACCACGCGCTCGCCCTGGGCCTCAACACCCATGACGGCAAGGTGGTTTACAAGGAGGTCGCGGAGTCGCACGGCCTCGAGCACGTCGAGCTGGAGACGCTCCTCGGCTGAACCTGACCGCTTTCGTCAACGAAAGTCGTCAATCTCACGCCCACGGCCGGACCTTGAGAGGGGTCCGGCCGTATGCGTATGTCCGTGGACATGGTCAACTCGCCTTGAACGTAACCCTTTAACCGATTCGCGCACCCCGGAAATGTGCCAATGGCACCCCGCGCGCCCTTGACATGGGGGCGTTCGATTGCCGACACATCGGGCCGGGTCCGGCGGATTGTGTTGCTGCGGACCGGTGACACGCCATAGAGTCGCCAACCGTCGGCATGGTGCCACGCTGACCTATCGAGAAATTTCCTGGTCACCAAGGAGGTAAGACGACTTGTGAATGAGTCGACATTTGCTCCCGGGGGTGGTCAACCAGGAACCTCTGAGCGGGGCCAAGGACCCGTGGGGCTCGAGGCTGTCGGCTCCGTCGCTGTCCGCACCTTCGCAGCCCGCCAGAACCCCCAGCAGGCACAGCCGACTGGGGCGACCCAGTCGACATCGTCTGCACCCCAGAGCATGGATGGCCATCACGTGAACGCCATGGCCGGCGACCGGAGTGGCGAGAACACCACCCACACCCAACTCGCCGACTACGAGGAACTGCCCCAGGGGCACTTCTACGACCCTGACGCCGAGTACGAGCCCGATCCCGAGTACGCGGCCACGCTGGCCCCGGACGCGGCCCGTCAGCGCCGTGAGCGCATCGGTCCCACCGGCCGCCCGCTGCCGTACTTCCCGATTCCGGGTCCGTTGACCGATCACGGCCCCGCGAAGATCATCGCGATGTGCAACCAGAAGGGCGGCGTGGGCAAGACGACGTCGACCATCAACCTGGGTGCCGCGCTCGCGGAGTACGGACGCCGGGTCCTGCTGGTCGACTTCGACCCGCAGGGCGCGCTCTCCGTGGGCCTCGGGGTGAACCCGATGGAGCTGGACCTGACGGTCTACAACCTGCTCATGGAGCGGGGCATGTCGGCCGACGAGGTGCTGCTGAAGACGGCGGTCCCGAACATGGACCTGCTGCCCAGCAACATCGACCTGTCGGCCGCCGAAGTGCAGCTGGTGAGCGAGGTCGCGCGCGAGTCCACGCTGCAGCGGGCGTTGAAGCCGCTGATGCAGGACTACGACTACATCGTGATCGACTGTCAGCCCTCGCTCGGCCTGCTCACCGTGAACGCCCTGACGGCGGCTCACAAGGTGATCGTGCCGCTCGAGTGCGAGTTCTTCGCGCTGCGCGGTGTGGCCCTGCTGACGGAGACCATCGAGAAGGTCCAGGAGCGGCTCAACCCCGACCTGGAGCTCGACGGCATCCTGGCCACCATGTACGACTCCCGCACGGTGCACAGCCGTGAGGTGCTCGCACGGGTGGTCGAGGCCTTCGACGATCACGTGTACCACACGGTGATCGGACGCACGGTCCGCTTCCCGGAGACCACGGTCGCCGGTGAGCCGATCACGACGTACGCATCGAACTCGGTCGGCGCGGCCGCTTATCGCCAGCTCGCCAGGGAGGTGCTCGCCCGGTGTCACGCCGAGTGAGTCTGCCGGGGGCCGACGAACTGTTCCGTACGACCGGGGGGATGGCGCTGCAGTCGTCGTCCCCGCGACGCCAGGCGAACGGCGAGACGCGGGTGCCCGCACCCGCGGGCGAGAGCGACGAGACCGCTGCCGGTGACGGACACGGCGGCGGCGCGGGGGACGGCGGTGACGCCGCCGAACACGGCGCCGCCGACGCGGAGTCGGGCGAGTCCCGCAGCCGGTCGGCCGGTGGCGAGGGCGAGCGGGACGGACGCCGTCCCGCCCAGGGCCAGGAGGGCGCCGCCGCACAGGGCGGCGGCCGGTCCGCGAACTCCTCCTCCACGGCACAGGCGCGGCGCCGCGCACGGGCGGCCAACCGGCGGCCCAGCGGGCGCGAGCGGCACGACGAGAAGATCACCGTGTATGTGTCCGCCGAGGAGCTGATGGACCTCGAGCACGCGCGTCTCGTCCTGCGGGGCGAGCACGGCCTCGCGGTCGACCGCGGGCGGATCGTCCGTGAGGCGGTGGCCGTGGTTCTGGCGGATCTCGAGTCCCGCGGGGACGCGAGCATTCTCGTACGACGGTTGCGCGGGCGGTAGCGGTAGCGTTCCCGCTTGATGGCCACGACTGACGACTCCGCGCAGCCTGCCCCGCGCCGCGCCCTGGGGCGGGGCCCGGGGGTGGCTCCGGCGGAGCCCGAACCGGCGCCGGAGCCCGTCCAGGAGTCGGTCCAGGAGCCCTCGGAACCGGCGCCGGAGCCGGCCCCGGTGGCCGCGCCGGACGACGGGCGGTTCAAGGTCCGCCTCGCCAACTTCGAGGGCCCCTTCGATCTGCTGCTCCAGCTCATCTCGAAGCACAAGATGGACGTCACCGAAGTAGCGCTGTCCACCGTGACCGATGAGTTCATGGCGCACATCCGGGCCATGGGGCCCGACTGGGACCTGGATCAGACCACCGAGTTCCTCGTGGTCGCCGCCACCCTGCTCGACCTCAAGGCGGCCCGGCTGCTGCCTTCCGCCGAGGTCGAGGACGAGGCGGATCTCGCGCTGCTCGAAGCGCGGGACCTGCTCTTCGCGCGGCTGCTGCAGTACCGCGCGTACAAACAGATCGCCGACATCTTCAGCGGGCGCCTGGAGTCCGAGGCGCGCCGCTATCCGCGCACCGTGGGGCTCGAGGCCCACCACGCCGAGCTGCTGCCCGAGGTCGTCATCAGCATCGGCGCCGCTGGGTTCGCCGCGCTCGCGGTGAAGGCGATGCAGCCCCGTGCGAAGCCCCAGGTGTACGTCGACCACATCCATGCCCCGCTGGTGTCCGTGCAGGAGCAGGCCGGGCTCGTCGTGGCCCGGCTCCGGGAGCGGGGCGAGGTCAGCTTCCAGGTGCTCGTCGAGGACGCGGGGGACACCCTCACCGTCGTCGCCCGGTTCCTGGCGCTCCTGGAGCTGTACCGCGAGAAGGCCGTGGAGCTGGACCAGGAAGAGGCCCTGGGCGAGCTGATGGTGCGGTGGACCGGTGGGGAAGGCGACGGGGAGCCGACGGTGACCGACGAATTCGACCGGCCGCCCGAGACGACGAGTGAGGGAACGGTCACATGAGCCACGTGAGCGACGCGGGTCCCGCGGGGGACCTGGCGGGCGCCGTAGCCGACCTGGAGCTGCGGCCCGCCCTGGAGGCCGTGCTCATGGTCGTCGACGAACCGGCCACCGAGGAGCACCTCGCCAAGATCCTGGACCGCCCCCGGCGGCAGGTCGCCGACGCGCTGCGGGAGCTGGCCGACGAGTACACCGTGCAGCGCAGGGGCTTCGAGCTGCGGCTCGTGGCGGGCGGCTGGCGGTTCTACACGCGGCCCGAGTACTCCGCGGCCGTCGAGCGCTTCGTCCTCGACGGGCAGCAGGCGCGGCTCACCCAGGCGGCCCTGGAGACCCTCGCGGTCGTCGCGTACCGCCAGCCGGTCAGCCGGTCGAGGGTCTCCGCGGTGCGCGGAGTGAACTGTGACGGCGTGATGCGGACGCTTCTCCAGAGGGGTCTGGTGGGGGAGGCGGGCGCGGAACCCGAAACAGGTGCGATCCTGTATAGGACGACGAACTACTTTCTGGAGCGGATGGGCCTGCGTGGCCTGGACGAGCTCCCGGAGCTCGCGCCCTTCCTCCCCGAGGCGGAGGCGATCGAGGCCGAGACGCTGGAAGGCGCTTTGTCGTTCGACCCGGACGCACCCGATGCGCCGGGGTACGAGTACACCCAGGACACAGCCGACTAACGGAAATTTGATGCGAAGCAGCAACGGCAGGAACAGCAGCGGAAACAACGGCGGGAGCCGTGGTGGCAACAGCGGCAGCCGTGGCAGCAGCGGTGGGCGCCCGACCGGCGGCGGTCGCGGGAGCGGCGGTGGCCGCCCGACCGGCGGTGGCCGTGGCAGCGGTGGCGGCGCAGGCCGCGGCGGCAGCGGTGGCGGCCGCGACTTCCGGGGTTCCGGCAACAGCCCCGACCGGCAGGGCCGCGGCGCCGGTGGCGCGCGCGACGACCAGGCCGCGCCGAAGCGGGAGAGCAGGCCCCGTCCCGAGGAGCGCCGTTACGACGTAGGCGGCGACGCCTCGAAGAAGGGCCGTGGCGCGGCGGCGCGCGGCGGCGCCAAGGGCGGCCCCAGGGCACCTCAGGGCTCGGACCGGGGTACCCGGCGCGGCGCGGGTGCTCCCGCGACGTCCCGTGAGTACGACGCGCGGCAGGAAGAGCGCAACCGCGAGCGGTACGCGGGCAAGCCGAAGGTCAGCCCGCCCAAGACCTTCCCGGGCGCCGAGCAGGAGGGCGAGCGGCTGCAGAAGGTCCTCGCCCGCGCGGGCTACGGCTCGCGCCGTGCCTGCGAGGAGCTGGTCGAGCAGTCCCGTGTCGAGGTCAACGGCGAGATCGTGATCGAGCAGGGCATGCGGGTCCAGCCCGAGCGGGACGAGATCAAGGTCGACGGCCTGACGGTCGCCACCCAGTCGTACCAGTTCTTCGCCCTGAACAAGCCCGCCGGTGTCGTTTCCACGATGGAGGACACCGAGGGCCGCCAGTGCCTGGGTGACTACGTGACCAACCGCGAGACGCGGCTTTTCCACGTGGGCCGTCTGGACACGGAGACCGAGGGCGTCATCCTGCTCACCAACCACGGTGAGCTGGCCCACCGCCTCACGCACCCGAAGTACGGCGTGAAGAAGGTCTACCTCGCGCACATCGTGGGTCCGATCCCGCGCGACCTGGGCAAGCAGCTCAAGGACGGCATCCAGCTCGAGGACGGGTACGCCCGCGCGGACCACTTCCGCGTCGTCGAGCAGACCGGCAAGAACTACCTGGTCGAGGTGACGCTGCACGAGGGCCGCAAGCACATCGTGCGCCGCATGCTCGCGGAGGCCGGCTTCCCGGTCGACAAGCTGGTGCGGACGTCCTTCGGGCCGATCGCGCTGGGCGACCAGAAGTCGGGGTGGCTGCGCAGGATGTCCAACACCGAGGTCGGCATGCTGATGCAGGAAGTCGACCTCTAGGCAGTACGAAGATCCCGAGGCTCCGGCCCCGAGATCGGTGAAGGCGGCCGGTCCCTGCGCACGCAGGGGCCGGCCGCCTTTCTTCGTGTCTTGCGGGCCGACCTCCACACCTTTATAGTCTCAGTGACCATAAAGAAAAGGGGGTGGGGAGTCGTGCGGGGCTACGACAAGTACGCCTTCGAGCCGTTCGCCGTCACCGTCGACCTCGCCGTCTTCACCGTCCGCGCGGGCCGCCTGCACGTGCTGCTCGTGGAGCGCGGCCAGGAGCCGTACGCGGGCCGCTGGGCACTGCCCGGCGGATTCGTCCTGCCCGAGGAGTCGGCCGAGACCGCGGCGGAACGAGAGCTCGCCGAGGAGACCGGCCTCGCGGACAGCGGCGGGCTCCACCTGGAGCAGCTGCGGACCTACAGCGAACCGGACCGCGACCCGCGGATGCGCGTCGTCTCCGTCGCCTTCGCGGCGCTCGTCCCCGACCCGCCCGCGGTGCGCGCGGGCAGCGACGCGGCCCGCGCGGAGTGGCTGCCCCACGGCGCCCAGGGGCCGCTCGCCTTCGACCACGACCGCATCCTCGCCGACGCCCACGACCGCGTCCGCGCCAAGCTCGAGTACACCGGCCTCGCCACGGCCTTCTGCCCGCCAGAGTTCACGCTCGGCGAGCTGCGCCAGGTCTACGAGACGGTGTGGGGCGCCGAACTCGACCCGGCCAACTTCCGGCGCAAGGTGCTCGGCACGCCGGGCTTCGTCGAGGCCGTCCCCGGGGCGGCGCGCCTGACGGGCGGCCGGGGCAAACCGGCGGCCGTGTACCGCGCCGGTCCTGCCACCTCCCTGCACCCGCCCCTGCTCCGCCCCACGGTCACCCCCTCGGAAGGACAGCCCTCATGAAGCGTGCCGCCACCGGATCCCTCATAGGCCTCGCCCTGGGGGACGCGCTCGGCTTCCCGACCGAGTTCAACGACGTACCGTCGATCCTCGCCAAGTGCGGGCCCTGGCGGGAGATGGAGCTGCCGAGGCCCGCGATCGTCACGGACGACACGCAGATGACGCTGGCGCTGGGCCGCGGCCTGCGGACCGCCATGGACCGGGGACCGCTCGGGCCGAAGCGGATGGAGCGGCCGGTGCGCGAGGAGTTCGTGGACTGGTACCAGTCGCCGGAGAACAACCGCGCGCCCGGCAACACCTGCCTGAAGGCCTGCTACCTGCTCAAGACCGGCAAGCCGTGGGAGGAGGCCAGCCAGGTGCACTCCAAGGGCTGCGGCGCCAACATGCGCGTCGCGCCCATCGGACTGGCCCCCGGCCTGAGCGACGAGCAGCGTTCGGGCGCGGCCCAGTTGCAGTCCGCGCTCACCCACGGTCACCCCACCGCGCTCGCCGCGTCGGACCTCACGGCGCACGCCGTACGTCTCCTTGCGCAGGGCGCCGAGCCGACGGGGCTCGTCGGGCTGCTGCGCTCCTACGCGTACGAGAACCGCGAGACGTACCGCGCGCAGTGGCTCGGCGAGCTGTGGACGCGCGCGGACGATCCGACGCCCGAGGCGTTCATGGCCCGCGGCTGGGACGAGTGCCTGGCCGTCCTGGAGCGCCTCGAAGCCGCGCTGAAGCACACCAACCCGGAGACGGACCCCTGCCTGGCCACGGGGGAGGGCTGGATCGCCGAAGAGGCGCTCGCCACGGCGCTGCTGTGCTTCCTGCAGTTCGTGGACGAGCCCCTCACCGCGCTGCGCAGGGCCGCCTGCACCTCGGGCGACTCCGACTCGATCGCCTGCCTGACCGGCGCCTTCGCGGGCGCCCACCTGGGCGCGGACGCCTGGCCCGCCGAGTGGGCCGAGCGGATCGAGTACCGGCAGGAGCTGCTGGAGCTCGGCGCGCTCTGGGACGGGGACGGCCGAGTCGCCTAGGCCGCTGCCGCCGATTCGCGGCGCACGCGGAACAGGAAGTCCTCGACCCGGCGGTGGTCCGGCTCGGCCGGCAGGGACGTGCGCGAGGCCGCCTCTTCCGCCTCTTCCGCGAGGCGTCGCATCCAGGACTCGATCTCCCGCCAGGGCACCTCGCCCCGCTTGACCGCGAGCAGCGGCTCGCGCTGGTCGCCGACATCGATGGTCAGCTCGCCCGTGCGCAGCAGGTCGCGGCAGCTGGTGAGGAGGCGCAGGAGGTGCATGGCGTGCTTCCAGCGGGGCGCGCCGTGCAGGCGTACGTCGGCCTCCAGCTTCTTGTGCTGGCCGAGCGCGTAGCCGGCGAAGGTGACGCGGGCCCGGCGGGAGAGGAACGCGTCGCGCAGGGCGACGAGCTCGCGGCCCGTGTCCGTCACGTGTTCCACGAGCGGCGAGTGCAGGCACTCCAGGATGTTCGGGTTGGCGCGCAGGGCCAGTTCGCAGAAGCGTTCCAGCTCCCAGCTGAACTGTTCCTCCGCCGGGCCCTCCACGTGCGTGGGCGGCTTGTCGAAGTGCCAGAAGAGCGGGGTGGGGGCCAGGAAGACGCCCCTGCGGTCGGTGTCGCTGCCGTCCGTGGCCAGGCCGAAGGCGCGCGAGCCCATCACGCAGGCGTAGACGGTGTGGTCGCGTACGAGATCCAGATCGGGGCCCGGGGCCTTGGGGCTGTGCATGCGGGGAGCGTACGGCCAGGAGCTAGCCGAGGGTGATCGAATTTCCGGTGACCTTGATGTTCTGCGGGGGCAGCGGGCGCGGCGCAGGGCCGTCCGCCACCGAGGCGTCGGCCACGCGGTACTTGCTGCCGTGGCAGGCGCAGTTGATCGTGCCGTCCGACACCTCGCTGACGATGCAGCCCGAGTGCGTGCAGACCGCGGAGAAGGCCTTGAAGTCGCCCTTCTCCGGCTGGGTCACCACGACCTTCTTGTCCTTGACGACCTTGCCGCCGCCGACCGGGATGTCGGAGGTCTTGGCCAACTCCTCTGCCTTGGGAGGTGGTTGATCCTTGTCGCCCGGCTTCGACGCCGAGGGCGATGCCGTCGGCGGCTGCGACTTCGGCGCCTCCGGTTCCGCGCCCTCGTCCCCGTACTTGGTGCACCCGGCAGTCAGCGCGACCACGCCGCCCGCGGCGATGACGGTGCGCCGTGAGGGGCGTGCGCCGCTCATGTCGTCACCCCGAACGTACGGAAGAACCACAGCGCCGACGTCCACCAGACCACCGTGAGGACCACGAAGACCAGGCCGCCGATCACCGGCAGCAGCCAGCCGGGCAGCTTCTCCGAGCGGAGCAGCAGCATCTTGGCGCTGAATGCCCCGAAGAAGAAGCAGCCCAGCAGCGAGTGCCACATCACCCGGCTCGAGTACGTCTGGTAGCCGAGCGCGTAGAGGCAGTGGACCGCCACGGGGACCGCCACCAGGAACGCGATCCGGCCCGACCAGCGGTGCAGCGCCGACGACCAGGACGGTCCCGGCAGGCGCCCGTACACCATGAGCGCCGACACGATCTGGACCAGCGCGAAGGCGAACGCCGTGGTGCCCAGCCAGGCCTTGACCGCGCTCGTGCTGCTGAACCCGGCGAGGTTGAAGGCCGTGCCCTCGGGGTCGTGCGTCTTGCCGTACACGCCGAGACCGACGGCGACCGCGGCGGCGACCAGGGCGGGGACGAGGTAGCGGGCGGGGTGCGGGCGGCGGTGGTCGCCCGCCGCCGGGGGCGGGCCGAAGCCGCCCTGTGTCGCGGCGTTCGGATCGACGCTCATGGCGGCTCCCTGGTCGGGGCGGAGCGGGGTCAGGGCACGACGGGACGGGCGGTGAGCTCACCGCCGTCGAACGGGACGGTGCCGGTCTCCGGGTCGAGGCGCGGGGCCTTCTGCGGCTTGCCGTCCTGCTTGAGGATCCCGACCTGCCGCCCGTCGGGCAGGACGATCCAGCCGCCGTCGATCTCGGCGCCGCGCACCTCGGTCGTCGCGCGGTACAGACCGGAGGGCTTCTTCGCCCTGGCGGCGGTGAAGTCCCGCGGCTTCTTGTCGATCTCGACCTTGCCGCGCACCGCGTTGTCGGCGAGCGTGGCCTCCAGCTTCGCGCCGTGCTTGCCGGTCAGCCGCATGGAGCCGTCGTCCTCGACGTCGCCCTTCAGCCAGGACTCCGCGTCGCGGCCGTTGCAGTAGTACGCGATGGCCTTGTCGTCGCGGATCGAGAGGGAGATCGCGGCGGCGTCGTCAGCGGTGCGGCCCGCGTACTCGGACTTCCCGGGAGGCCTCTTCGAGGGGCTCTTCGAAGGGCTGTCGGTGGGCTTGGCGGACGGGGCGTCCTCGGTGGGTTTCGCGGAGGTGGGCTCCGCGGACGTGGGCGCGGGCGACGCGGCGCCGGGCGCGTCCCCTCCGTACGACGTGTTGCCCGTCCCTGTCGTCGCGTTGAGCGACAGCATGAACAGGGCCAGCAGCAGCCCCCCGAGGAGCGTGTAGAGCGGTCCGGAGCGCTTCATGCGGGCCTCCCCCGAGGCGTGGCCTTGACGGCCCCTCCATGCAAGCGGACCCGTGCCCCCGGCGTCCATAGTTGAACGGCCACCAATCGGGCCAAGTGGCGACAGGGGGCGATTAGGGCGACATTGGCATGGTCCGAGGTCCGCGCCCGTTCGAGGCGCCGGCCCGGCCCCTCACTCGAAAGGCGCGACCATGGCGGGTAACGATCTGGGAAGCCTTCTCGGCGGTCTCCTCGGCGGCGGACAGGGCGGCCAAGGCGGCGCGGCCGGAGGCTCCGGAGGCGGCAACGTCCTCGGCTCGCTGCTCGGCGGACTGCTCGGCGGCGGCGCGGGTGGCGCGGGCGGCGCCCAGGGCGGCGCCGGCGGGAACAACCCGCTGGGCGGCCTGATGGACATGATCACGAAGTCCGGCCTGGTCAGCCAGGACCAGCTCGACTCCTGGGTCGGCAAGGGCGACAACCAGCCGCTGAGCCCGGACCAGGTCAAGCAGGCCGTCCCCGACGAGACCCTGGACAAGGTCGCCACCGACGCGGGCGTCAGCCGTGACGAGGCCGCGGACCAGATCGCCCGGCAGCTGCCCCAGGCCGTCGACAAGCTGACCCCGGAGGGTCAGGTCCCGACCGGCTCGCTGGAGGACATCATCAAGGAGCAGAAGCTCTGATCCCACCCCGGTGAGGCAACGCGGCGTCCGTCTCGGCAGGCGGGCGCCGCGCACTCGTCCCCGGGGCCCTGACTACCCTTGTCGGTACATCGGTCATACGTACGCGAGCGAGGAGCAGCACTGTGGCGGTACGAGCGGTCCGGGGCGCCGTCCAACTGGAGCGGGACGCGGCCGACCACATGGACGAGCAGGTCGGCGAGCTGCTCACCGCCATCCTCGAGCGGAACGCGCTGACGCAGGAGGACCTGATCAGCATCTGGTTCACCGCGACGCCCGACCTGCACAGCGACTTCCCCGCGGCGGCGGCCCGCAGGCTGGGCATCGTGGACGTCCCGCTGATCTGCGCGCAGGAACTGCAGATCGAGGGCGCCATGCCGCGGGTCGTCCGCGTCCTCGCACACATAGAGTCCCCCAAGCCCCGTTCCGAGATCACGCACGTCTACCTCGGCGCCGCGGCCACCCTGCGCAAGGACATCGCCCAGTGAGAACCGCCCTCGTCATCGGCACCGGCCTGATCGGCACCTCCGCCGCCCTGGCCCTCGCATCGCGCGGCGTGAGCGTGTACCTCGCCGACCACGACCCCGGACAGGCGCGCACGGCGGCCGCGCTCGGCGCGGGCACCGACGAAGCCCCCGAGGGCCGTGTCGACCTGTGCGTCGTCGCCGTGCCGCCCGCGCACGTCGCGTCGACGCTGGCCGACGTGATGCGGCGCGAGGTGGCCCGCGGCTACCTCGACGTGGCCAGCGTCAAGGGCGGCCCGCGCCGTGAGCTCGAGGCGCTCGGCATCGACCTCACCCCGTACATCGGCACGCACCCCATGTCGGGACGCGAGCGCAGTGGGCCCCTCGCCGCCACCGCCGACCTCTTCGAGGGACGGCCCTGGGTGCTCACGCCCACCCGCGACACCGACACCGAGGTCCTCAACCTCGCCCTGGAGCTCGTCGCCCTGTGCCGTGCCGTGCCGGTCGTCATGGACGCCGACGCGCACGACCGCGCGGTCGCCCTCGTCTCGCACATGCCGCACCTGGTCTCCAGCATGGTCGCGGCACGGCTGGAGAACGCCGAGGAGACGGCGGTGCGCCTGTGCGGACAGGGCATCCGCGACGTCACGCGCATCGCGGCCTCGGACCCGCGGATGTGGATCGACATCCTGTCGGCCAACCCCGGCCCCGTCGCCGATCTGCTGTCCGCCGTCGCCACCGATCTCGACGAGACGGTGACGGCGCTGCGGGCGCTCCAGTCGGCCGACGACGGGAAGCGGCGCGAGGGCGCCGCCGGGGTCGAGAACGTGCTGCGGCGGGGCAACGCGGGACAGGTCAGGGTGCCCGGCAAGCACGGTGCGGCGCCGGCCGTGTACGAGGTCGTCGCGGTGCTCATCAACGACCAGCCGGGGCAGCTGGCGAAGATCTTCGCCGACGCGGAGCGGGCCGGGGTGAACATCGAGGACGTACGCATCGAGCACGCGACGGGTCAGCAGGCGGGTCTCATGCAGCTGATGGTGGAGCCGAAGGCGGTCCCGGTGCTCACCGCGGCACTGCGGGAGCGGGGCTGGGCCATCCGGCAGTGAAGAGCTGGGGCATCCGGCAGTAAGAGGTGCGCGCGGGAGCCAGTAACCTTGTGCGGGGCGTGTCCGCGCCCCGCTACCCTCCCCCCGCGTCCTGAGAAAGGTGTCCGCACCCCGTGGAAACCGTGGAAACCGCCGGTTCGGCGCCCGCAGCAGTGATCGTCGCCATCGACGGGCCCTCCGGCACGGGCAAGTCGAGCACCTCCAAGGCCGTCGCCGCCCAGCTCGGCCTCAGCTACCTGGACACCGGTGCCCAGTACCGTGCGATCACCTGGTGGATGGTGCACAACGGCATCGAGCTGACGGACCCGACCGCCATCGCCGCGGTCGCGGGCAAGCCCGAGATCATCTCCGGCACCGACCCGCTGGCCCCGACCATCACGGTCGACGGCACGGACGTCGCCGGGCCGATCCGTACCACCGAGGTCACCTCCAAGGTCAGCGCCGTCAGCGCCGTCCCCGAGGTGCGCGCCCGCATCACGGAGCTGCAGCGCACCATCGCCGCCTCCGCCGAGAAGGGCATCGTCGTCGAGGGGCGTGACATCGGTACGACCGTCCTGCCCGACGCCGACCTGAAGATCTTCCTGACGGCTTCGCCCGAGGCCCGCGCCGCGCGCCGCAGCGGCGAGATCAAGGGCTCGGACGTCGCCGCCACGCGTGAGGCGCTCATCAAGCGGGACACGGCCGACTCCAGCCGCAAGACGTCCCCGCTGGCCAAGGCCGACGACGCCGTCGAGGTGGACACCACCGAGCTCACGCTGCAGCAGGTCATCGAGTGCGTCGTCACCCTCGTCGAGGAGAAGCGGGCAGCGAAGTGACGGCGGCGCCATCGGAACGGGGTGCGGAGGTCGGCCGCCGCATCGGCGTCGGCCTCATGTACGGCCTGTGGAAGCCCCGCGTCCTCGGCGCCTGGAAGGTCCCCGCGACCGGCCCGGTGATCCTGGCCGTGAACCACTCCCACAACGTCGACGGCCCGATGGTGATGGGCACGGCGCCCCGGCCGACCCACTTCCTCATCAAGAAGGAAGCGTTCATCGGCCCCCTGGACCGCTTCCTGCGCGGCATCGGGCAGGTGAAGGTGGACCGTGAGATCGCCGACCGCACGGCGATCACCCGGGCCCTTGGCGTGCTCGACGACGGCGGCGTCCTCGGGATCTTCCCCGAGGGCACCCGGGGCGAGGGAGACTTCGCCTCGCTGCGCGCGGGCCTGGCCTACTTCGCCGTACGCAGCGGGGCGCCGATCGTCCCGGTGGCCGTACTGGGAAGCACGGAGAAGCGCGGACGGTTGATAAAGGGGCTGCCCCCGCTGCGCAGCAGGGTCGACGTCGTCTTCGGCGACCCCTTCGAAGCGGGCGACGGCAGCGGACGGCGCACGCGCACGGCCCTCGACGAGGCGACCGTGCGCATCCAGCAGCGGCTCACCGCTCACCTGGACAACGCCAGGCGCCTGACCGGGCACTGAGCGAGACTTTCAGTAGTGGCCCGTCGCGAGGCGGTCCACCGATCACGAATACGACAGAGGTACGGACTTCATGAACGACCAGATCCAGCCCGAAGGCTCGGCTGCACACGAGCACGGGGCGCTTGGCGATGCCGAGTACGCGGAGTTCATGGAGCTCGCCGCGGAAGAGGGCTTCGACCCCGAGACCGTCGAAGGCGCGATCGGCGAGGCGGGCCACGGCCCGCTGCCCGCCCTCGCGGTCATCGGCCGCCCGAACGTCGGCAAGTCGACCCTCGTCAACCGCATCATCGGCCGCCGCGAGGCCGTCGTCGAGGACCGCCCCGGCGTGACCCGCGACCGCGTGACGTACGAGGCCGAGTGGGCGGGCCGCCGCTTCAAGCTCGTCGACACCGGCGGCTGGGAGCAGGACGTCCTCGGCATCGACGCCTCCGTGGCCGCCCAGGCCGAGTACGCGATCGAGGCGGCCGACGCGGTCGTCTTCGTCGTGGACGCCACGGTCGGCGCCACCGACACGGACGAGGCGGTCGTACGTCTCCTTCGCAAGTCGGGCAAGCCCGTCGTGCTGTGCGCGAACAAGGTCGACGGCCAGTCCGGCGAGGCCGACGCCACCGCCCTGTGGGCCCTGGGCCTCGGCGAGCCGCACCCCGTCTCCGCGCTGCACGGCCGCGGCACCGGCGACATGCTGGACGCCGTCCTGGACGCGCTGCCCGAGGCGCCCGCCCAGACCTTCGGCACCGCGCTCGGCGGCCCGCGCCGCATCGCGCTCATCGGCCGTCCGAACGTGGGCAAGTCGTCCCTGCTCAACAAGGTGGCGGACGAGGACCGCGTGGTCGTGAACGAGGTCGCGGGCACCACCCGTGACCCGGTCGACGAGCTCATCGAGCTCGGCGGCATCGTCTGGAAGTTCGTGGACACCGCGGGCATCCGCAAGCGCGTCCACCTCCAGCAGGGCGCCGACTACTACGCGTCGCTGCGCACGGCGGCCGCCGTCGAGAAGGCGGAGGTCGCGGTCATCCTGATCGACGCCAGCGAGTCGATCAGCGTCCAGGACCAGCGCATCGTCACCATGGCCGTCGAGGCGGGCCGCGCCATCGTCGTCGCCTTCAACAAGTGGGACATCCTCGACGAGGAGCGCCGCTACTACCTGGAGCGGGAGATCGAGACCGAGCTCCTCCAGGTTGCGTGGGCCCCGCGGGTCAACGTCTCCGCCGAGACCGGCCGCCACATGGAGAAGCTCGTCCCGGCGATCGAGACGGCCCTCGCGGGCTGGGAGACGCGTGTGCCGACCGGTCGGCTCAACGCCTTCCTCGGCGAGCTCGTGGCCTCGCACCCGCACCCGATCCGGGGCGGCAAGCAGCCCCGCATCCTCTTCGGCACGCAGGCGGGCACGAAGCCGCCGCGGTTCGTGCTCTTCTCCTCCGGCTTCATCGAGCACGGCTACCGCCGCTTCGTGGAGCGCAGGCTCCGTGAGGAGTTCGGCTTCGAGGGCACGCCGATCCACATCTCGGTGCGGGTGCGCGAGAAGCGCGGCCGCAACAAGTAGGCACCGCGACGCGTCAGCGCGGACAGACCGATGGGCCGGGCCCCGCCTTCTTCGTGAAGGCGGGGCCCGGCCCGTTCGCGACGGCGCCTCAGCGCTCCCTGCGCGGCCCCGGCGGCAGCGCCGCGGGGAACTGCTGGTACCCCGTGCCGTGCTGATCGTGGCCGCCGTAGCGGGTGACGTGCAGCTGGCTGAAGGTGTTGTGCCGGGGGTCGTACCGGTCGCCGGCACGGTGCATGCCGTAGGGCGAGCCGCCGAACGACGTGAAGCCCAGATCCTCCTCGCCGGTCCGGTCACCCGGAAGGGCCTTGAACGACCTGCGGTACTCCGAGTAGAGCGCGTCGTAGATCGGTGTGGCCGAGTGGTCGGCCCCCGTCTCCTGCGCGGAGCGCATGGAGGGGATGGGGGTCTGGTACGCCGGCCGGGGGCGGGAGGGGTCGTATGTGTGCACGTATGTGCCAACGACCCTGTCCGCGTACGGATGCGGGGGCCGCGCCGCTTTCACGGGGCGCCGGGAGTGTGACCGGCGCAGTCGGGATGCGGAGCGCGGTGGCGGCGCGGCCCCTGGGGGCTCAGGTGCCGGCGAGCGGCATCGACGCCGCGACCAGCCGCCCGTGCACCGCCGCCTTGTCCAGGGCCCCGCGCAGCAGGTCCTCGCGGGGCTGGCGGCCGATGGAGCCGACCGGCGCCGCGAACAGGAGCACCGTCTGCAGCTTGTTGGCCGCGGACCGCCAGGCCTCGGTGACCTGGAGCGGGTGGTGGGCCTGCCACCAGGCGACGGGGGAGCCGCCTGTGCCGGGCTGGAGCACGGCGTGCAGCTGACCCGCGGCGAGCAGCACCGACCAGCCGTGCAGCGCCGGTGGCACGCCGTCCAGCGAGGCGATCGGGTGGAAGCCCTGCTCGACCAGGAGCTGGAGGAAGTCGTCGCCGCCGCCGGGCGCGGTGCCGGGGCGCGCGATGGCGCCGGTCGGCTCGACGACGAGCGCGGGCCGCAGCTCGCCCTCGATCAGGACGAGACCGCTGGTCACGCCCAGGACCGCCTGGTCGGGCACTCCCTCGCCGGGAGCGGGGGCGGGGACCCCGGCGAGGCCGGTGCCGTCCTCGCCGGTGATCGAGCGCACGGCACCCTGCAGCTGCTCCTCGGAGACCTGGACGATCTGGGAGGGCAGGCAGGTGGCGTGGGCGAAGGCGAGTACGGCGGTTTCGTCGCCGATGAACAGGACCGTGCTGGTGCGTTCCTGCTCCGTGTCGCCGGGAGTGCGGCAGGAGGTGCAGTCGTAACTGCCCGGGGCGTTCTCTCCGGCGAGCAGCCGGTCGGCTTCTTCGTCGCCGATCTCGGCGCGGACGTCGTCGCCGACGTCGAGCATGCGCGGCACGGGTGGCTCCTCGGAATCGTTGCGTACGGACCGGGGGTGCCCGGCTCATAAGAAGACAACGGGCGATCAGTGGCACAGGTCACGCGTGAAGGCGAACGGAATCGAACCATCCGCAGCGGAGGGTGAGTTGTCCGGCGGAATCCGTCACTGAGCGCCAACGTCTGCTGCGTACAGGGAAGTTGGTGCGGTGAGCTGAGTCACAGATCACCAGGTCGACCGGTCGACAAATCATGAAATCAGTGAATTAAGTGGCTGGCTTGAATTCGCCGATACTCCGGGTAACGGCCAACTGGCCTGGAATGACAAGGAGTTGGTTGATATCGGGGCGAGCAGGCACCTAGATTCCACCGCCGTGTGCAGCGAGCACCGCTCGGGTACGTCCGCCGGCCGCACCAGCCAGCTCAAGCACCGCGGCACAGGAGTGCCGCACTCCGGCGGACGGGGTGAGCGGACCTCCGGCGTCAGATGCGCGAGGAGGTCCGGGACACCTGGGGGACCCCGGGTCCTTCGAGAGGGATATTCATGTCCGCACGTCCCAAGTGCGTTCGCAGGACAGCAGTGATCGGCGGAGCGGCGTTGCTCGCCCCGCTGGGACTGCTCACCGCCACCGGCCAGGCGTCGGCGGCGGACGGCGGAGTGTGGGATCGCATCGCTCAGTGCGAGAGCGGCGGAAACTGGCAGATCAACACCGGGAACGGCTACTACGGAGGGCTCCAGTTCTCCGCGTCCACCTGGCGCGCGTACGGCGGAGGAGCCTATGCGGCGACCGCCGACAAGGCGTCCAAGGCGCAGCAGATCGCTGTCGCCACGAAGGTCCAGCGTGCTCAGGGGTGGGGCGCTTGGCCCAGCTGTTCGGCGCGTGCGGGTGCGTCCGGCAGCGCGCCGGGGGCGGCGGCCGCTCCCGCGGCCCCCAAGGCGGCCAAGGCGCCCCGGGCCCCCAAGGCGGCGCAGGCTCCGAAGGCGGCGAAGCAGCGGCCCGCCACGCCGCGGCAGCACGTGCCGAGCCATGCCGACCGGGGCTCGGGGCGCGGTGACTACACCGTTCGGCAGGGGGACACCCTGAGCCGGATCGCGGCGGCGCACGGCGTCAGCTGGCAGAAGGTGTACGCCGCCAACAAGGCGGTCATCGGCGGGGACCCGAACGTGATCCTGCCCGGGCAGCGGCTCGACCTCTGAGCTCCGGCCGTTCAGGGGCGCGGTCCCGCCCGGTCGTCCGACCGGGCGGGGCCGCGCCCGTGGCGGCGCGGCACGGCTCCGCGCCGCGGGGGCGCTGCCTAGCGTGGGCGGATGTATCCGATGCCGATCAAGAGTCTCCGCTCGTCGTGGCCCGCTGGTCTGGTCATCGTCGCCGCCGGCTCACTGCTGCTGCCCGGGTCCGCGAACGCGGCTCCGACCCCGCCGCGGCCCCTTCCGGGGCCGGGGGCCGGTCTTGCCGCGTACGACTGCTCCCGCACCGCGGGGCGCTGGGAGTGCCTCGCGGAGTGCGAGAGCACCAGCCGGTGGCATGTGAACACGGGGAACGGCTTCTACGGAGGGCTGCAGTTCAAGCAGTCCACCTGGGAGGAGTTCGGCGGGCTCAAGTACGCGCGGCGCGCCGACCTCGCCACCAAGGCGGAGCAGATCAAGGTCGCCGAGGCGGTGCTGCGGGTCCAGGGCTGGAAGGCCTGGCCCGTGTGCTCCAAGAGGATTCCCCGGGAGATCCGGGAGGGCTGGGGCGTCGTGCACGTCGTCAAGGCGGGGGAGACGCTGAGTTCCATCGCCCGCCGATACGACGTCAAGGGCGGATGGGAAGCCCTGTATCGAGCCAATCGCAAGGCGGTCGGGAGCAGCCCCGACAGGCTGGCGGTCGGCACGAAGCTGGTCATCCCGAAGAAGACGGCCAAGGCGCCGCCTGAGCCGGGGAAGCAGTCCAAGCCGGGGAAGCCGGGTAAGCAGTCCAAGCCGGGCAAGCCCGTGGAGCCGGGGGAGTCGGCGAAGCCCTCCAAGTCCGCGAAGCCTTCCAAGCCCGCCGAGTCGGCGAAGCCCTCCAAGCCCGCCGAGTCGGCGAAGCCCTCCCAGTCCGCCAAGCCCGCCGAGTCGGCGAAGCCAGCCGAGTCGCCTGAGCCCGCCGGGTCGGTCAAGCCTGGCGCATCGCCGGAGCCTGCCGGGTCGGCTAAGCCCGCTGAGTCCGCGAAGCCTGACGGGTCGTCTAAGCCTGCCGAGTCGGCGAAGCCCGCCGGGTCGGTCAAGCCGGACGCATTGCCCGAGCCTGCCGGGTCGGCGAAGGCGAAGCCTTAGGCGTCGGTCAAGCCTGAGGTGTCGGTTCCGGCGAGTTCGGCTGCCTCGCCGCTGAACACGACCGCGCCACGGCGCAGTTCGTGCACCACCACTGCCGTCCGGCCGCCCGCGTGCTCGCGCCGCAGGCCGGGCGGCAGGCGTTGTTCCGCGGTGAGGACGCAGGTGGGGGTGGTGCGCGCGCTCAGGCCGACGAGGAGGTCGTACGTCCGGGAGGCGACGGCGGGGGACATGCCCTGGGTGGGTTCGTCGATGAGGATCACGCGGGCGTGGGGTGTGAGGAGGGCGCGGGAGAGGGCGAGCATGCGCTGCTCGCCGCCGGAGAGGGTGCCTGCCGGGCGGGGGAGGAGCGGGCGCAGCTCGGGGTACGCGTCCAGGGCCGGGGTGATGTCGGCCTTCCGGCCGGGGCCGGAGAGGCCGAGGTTCTCGGCGACGGTGAGGTGGCCGAACACCGCTTGTCCGTCCGGTACGAAGCACAGGCCGCGCCGTGCGCGTGCGTGGGCGGGGAGCCGGGTGACGTCGGTGCCGTCCCAGGTGACGGTGCCGCTGGTGAGGGGGGCCGTGCCGGCCAGGGCGCGCAGTGTGGTGGTGCGGCCCGAGCCGTTGCGGCCGAGGAGGACGGTGAGGCCGGGGGCGGGGGCGGCGAGGGTCACGCCGTGCAGGGCCTCCAGGGGGCCGTAGCGGACGCGGGCTTCGTGGAGTTCGATGCCGGTTCTCATGGGGCTGTCCTGTGGAGGACTTCGGTCGGGGGGCCGGAGGTGACGATGCGGCCCGCGGCCATGACGTGCACGGTGTCGGCGAGGTCCGCCACCAGGTCGATGTCGTGCTCGACCACGAGGAGCGCCATGCCGTCGGCCGCGAGGGCGCGCAGGACGCGGGCCAGTGCGGCCACTTCGGCGGTGTCCAGGCCTGCTGCCGGTTCGTCCAGGAGGAGGGTGTGGGGTTGGCCTGCGAGGGCTCGGGCCAGTTCTACGCGGCGGAGGGTGCCGGTGGGGAGGTCCGCGGCGGGGTGGTGGCGGGTGGCGTCGTCGTGGAGGGAGAAGAGGCGAAGGGCTTGGGCGGTGGCTTGAGGGTGGGTGAGTCTTCCCTGCTCTGTGCCCACTTGGACGTTCTCCATGATGGTCAGGGACGGGAAGACCGCCAGCTGTTGGAACGTGCGGGCCAGGCCCAGGCGGGTGCGGGCGTGAGCGGGTGTGCCGGTGATGTCCTTGCCGTCGAAGGTGATGCGTCCGGAGTCGGGGCGGAGGGTGCCGGCCAGGCAGTGGAAGAGGGTGCTTTTGCCTGCGCCGTTGGGGCCTACTACGGCGGTGATGTGGCCGGGGGGTACGGAGAGGTCGACGCGGTCCAGGGCGGTGAAGCCGTCGTAGGTGGCGGTGATTCCGTGGGCTGTCAGGGGGTGGGGGGCTTTGCGGTGGGGGTGACGGGGGGTGGGGGGCAGGGCTGCTTCGTCGTTGGGGTGGCTGGGGTGTGGGGCTGTTTCGTGGTGGGGTTGAGGGGGGTGCGGGGCCTCGCGGTGTGGGTGACCGGGGGGCAGGGATTTGTCGCTCTGGCGGCCGGGGTGCGGGGCTGTTTCGTGGTCTGGTTGAGCGGGGTGCGGGGTTTCGCGGCGGGGGCGATCGGGGGACGGGGCCGCGTCGGTATGTCCGTCCTCGCTATCGTCCGGTGGCCGCGTAGCTGCTTCGGCGCCGGAGCGCCGCGAACCGTGCTCCGGGCGGACATACCGACCCGTCCCCTCGGGCCGGACCGGCGTCTGCGGCCCGGTGCCGCTCTCCCGCGCTCGCGCGCCACCACTTTCACCGTCCGGCTGTCCGTCGCGGGCGGGAGGCCGGGTGGAGCCCCTCTGCTCGCCGCGGGGCGGCCGGGCGGGGCATTGCCACCAACGGCGTGACGGAGTGGAGTTCGTCTGTTCGTTGTGGCGCGGTCGGGCGGGGCCCAGTCGCCATCGGCGCGGTCGGGTGGGGGGCGTCGGCTTGCTGCGGGCCGATCGAGGGGCGCCCACCCACCATCGGCGTGACCGGGTGCGTCCTGCCCGCTTGCTGCGGGGAGGTTGTGTGGGGCTGAGCCGCCATCGGCGCGGTTGTGTGGGGTCTGTCGGCTCGCTGCGGGGTGTTCGAGGGGCGCCCACCCACCACCGGGGCGGCCGGGCGGGGCCCGCCCGCCATGGGCGCCATCGGGCGAGGAGCGCCCGCGCACTGTGGTGCCATCGGGCGAGGTCCGGTCGGGTGTTTTGGGGGGATCGGGTGGCTGGGTGGGAGAGCGGGGCCGGGTAGGGGTGGATGTGGGGGGTGTGGAGGGGTGGGGGCAGGGTGGTGCGGGTCCGGTGGGCCAGGGGGGTCAGGGAGCGGCGGCGGGGCCGGCCGGCGGGGGGCGGCACGCGGGTCAGCAGGACCGCGAGGACGCCGATCAGGGCCGCCGCCACACCGCCCCGCGTCCCCGCGTCAAGCCCCACCAGCAGCGCCGCCGCGAGCAGCGCGCCCAGGAGGCTGTCCGCGCCGAGGACCACCACCGCCGCGAACCAGAGGAGCCCGCGCACGGGGTCGTACGCGGCCGGGTCGAAGGCCCGCAGCCCCATGCCCAGCATCCCCCCGCCCAGCGCGGCCAGCGCCGCACCGGCCACGAAGGCCGTGAGCTTCAGGGTGCGGACCGGCACGCCCGCGGCCGCCGCCCCCGCCTCGTGGTCCCGCATCGCGGCAAGCGCGCGCCCCATGCGGCCCCGGCGCATGCTGCTCGCGAAGAGCAACGCCGCGGCGAGCAGGAGGAGTTCGAGGACGTAGTAGGCGCGGTCGCTGTCGAAGCCCGCGGGGCGGTCCAGGGTGAGCCCCGACGTCGCGTACGGCTGGGCGAAGACGAAGCGGCTCACGCCGACGCCCACCGCGAACGTCGCAAGGGCCAGCGCGAGCCCCCGGCGGCTGATCGCGGGCCAGCCGGTCAGGAGGCCGAGGGGGGCCACCAGGAGGACGGCCACGGCCAGGGCCGGGAGGTGGGGCAGCTCGGGCAGGCCCGGGAAGCGGCCCGCCGTCAGGAGCGCCGTGAAGAGCGCGCCCAGACCCGCGTACGCCGCCTGGCCCAGGGAGATCTGGCCGCCGCGCCCCGTCACGATCACCAGGGAGAGGAGGATCACCGCCAGCGCCGGGACCTGGACCGATGTCGTCAGGTCCGAGCCCGCGAAGCCCAGCGGGATCAGGAAGAGCACCGCCGCCACTATCCACGCGCCCGGCGGCGTCGGCACCCGTGCCGTCACCGCGCGCGGCAGCGTGGTCCGCGAGCCGATGCCCGGGAGCACCAGGGCCGCGACGAGGAGGGCCACCACGAAGAGGTTCGCGCCCAGCGCCTGGATCAGGGGCTCCGCCCAGCCCGACGGGTGCAGGCGGGTCAGCTGGCTCTGGGCCACGCCAAGGCCCAGGGCCACCACCACCGCGATGGACAGGCTGCGCATGCGGGCCGCCACCGCCACCGCCACCACCTCCATGACCAGGAGGGGCATGCCGTAGGGGTCGAGGCGTACGAAGGGGGCGAGCAGCGCGCCGGTCAGGCCCGCCGTGAAGGCGCCGAACGCCCAGCCCACCGACGCCACCCGGTCCGCGTCGATGCCGCTGAGGACCGCGAGCGGGCGGTTGTCGACCACCGCCCGCAGTTCGCCGCCGAAGCGGGTCCAGCGGGTGATCGCCCAGACCGCGGTGGCGAGGGCGACCGTCGCGGCCAGGGGGACCCAGGGGTCCGTCGACACGAGGGCGGGGGCGTCCGCCTTCGCTCCCGGGCCCCAGATCAGGGCGGCGCCTCCTACCAGGAGGATGAAGACGCCGATGGACGCCACCAGGGTCTGGGCCGGCTCGCTGCCCAGGACCGCCAAGGGGCGGAAGACCGCCTTCTCCAGGAGCAGGCCGATGGCCGGGGCGATCAGGAGGAGCGTGACCGCCGTGGCCAGGGGCAGCGGCCAGTGCCACTCCACCGTCAGTTGGCGCAGGACGTACGCGCAGACCATCGCGATCGCGCCGTGCGCGAAGTTGAGGACACCGGTCGCGCGGTACGTGACGATCAGGCCGATGCCGGTGAGGGCCGCCGCGCTGCCGACCGCGAGCCCGGCCAGCGTCAGGTCGTAGCTCAGGGAGGCCACCGGGTCATCGCTCCGGGGGAGCGGCGGCGGGCCGTGGTTCGCAGATGGGGCAGGGGCTCAGATCGCCGGTCGCGAGGATGTGGGCGTCCGCGGGGACGGCCTCCGGTTTCCCCGCCACCAGGGGGCAGTCCGCGCGGTGCCAGAGGGTTCCGCCGGGGATCATCAGCGATGCGCCGCTGGTCGCCACCGCCGGGGCCGGCCGCTCCGCCGCGGCGTCCGGCGTGCCCGCCGTCACCAGGAGCTCGTACAGCTCCTCCACGCGGGCCGTGGCCAGCGTGCTCCTGCCGTGGGTGAGGAGCACCGCCCCGGCGATGATCAGCGCGGCGCCCGGCACCGTGCACGACGCCAGATACGGGAGCTGCCGCTCGGCGAAGCGCTCGCCGGAGATGCCGTACCAGCCGACCACGCAGAGCACGGCGCCGGTGGCGAGGGCGGCGAAGGCCACCCAGAGGAGGGGGCGCACGGCGCGGAGCCGCGCCGAACGAGCTGTCCGATCCGATTGAGCCGCCCGCATCTGCGCCCCCTGGGACACGTTCGTAGCGTCGGTGGGCTGTCCATGTCAGCCGATGGCTTGCACTATGCCTTCTGCAAGCTGACCCTGAAAGCACCGGGCCCTGATGGCCCGGACCGACACCCGGTGGTGAGCCAGATGGTGCTCTGGACAAGCCCCAAGCGGGGGAGCGATCTCAGGCGGGGCAGGGTGAGGAGCGCGGCGCTGGCGGCAGCCGCGGTCCTGCTGGTCGCTCCGGCCGCCGTGGCATGCGGTGACGACAGCGGCGGTGGCGGCGACAGCGATCCGCCCAAGCCGTCCGCCGAGACGTCGACCCCGGACACGCCTTCGGAGGACGCCCCCTCGGAGGACGCTCCTTCGGAGGACGCGAGCGCGCCCGCGGATCCGGCGGCGGCCGAGAAAGAGGTCAAGGAGAACTTCGAGAAGTTCTTCGATCCCGCCGTCTCCATGAAGGAGAAGGAGGCCGTCCTCGAGGACGGGCCGAAGATGCGCGCCGTCCTGAAGAGCTTCAGCGGCGACGAGCGCGGCAAGCAGGTCAGCGCCGACGTGAACAAGGTCGAGTTCAGCTCGGCGACCGAGGCGGACGTGACGTACGCCCTGACCCTGAAGGGTGCCACCGCGCTGCCCGACGCCTCGGGCACCTCCGTCAACCAGGACGACACCTGGAAGGTGTCCGTCAAGACTCTCTGCGCCCTGGTGAAGCTGAGCGGCAATGAGTCGCCCGGTCCGGGCTGTTGAGGCCCTTGCCGTAGCCGCGCTGCTCGTGGCGGTGGCGGGGTGCGGCAGCCGGCTCCCCGAGAGCGACTTCGAGGGCGGGAGCCGGGCGCCCGCCCCGTCGGGGGCGCCGATCCGGGTCGGCGTCATCACCAGCGCGACCAGCCCGGTCGGCGGCTCCGCGTTCACCGGGCCCCGGGACGGGGCCAAGGCGTACTTCGAGCGCCTGAACGCCCGGGGCGGCATCGAGGGGCGCAAGGTCGAGGTGCGTACGTGCGACGACGGCGGCAGCGGTGTCGGCAACAGTGAATGCGTGGACAAGCTGGTCGACGAGGAGCGCGTCGTCGCGCTCGTCGCGACCAGTTCGCTGGACTACGCCGGGGCCTCCCGGGTCTCCCGCGCACGGGTGCCCGACGTCGGGGGCCAGCCGATCGGGTCCGCGTACGACACCTATCCGCATCTGTACGGGATCTACGGCAGCGTCGCCCCGCGGAACGGGAAGCCGGGCTGGGACGGCAAGCTGATCGGCGGGACCGAGGTCTACCGCTACTTCAAGCGGGAGCAGGGGGCACGCACCGCCGGCGTCGTCTCCTACAACCAGGCCGCGTCCGCCGCGTACGCCCGACTCGTCGCCCGGGGCCTGAAGGCCGAGGGGTACGAGGTGGTCACCGAGCAGGTCGACTTCGCGCTGCCCAACTTCCGCGCGGCGGCGGCCGACCTGAAGGAGCAGGGCGTCGACCTCGTCTTCGACGCGATGGACACCCATGGCAACGCCCAGCTGTGCGAGGCGATGGACGAGGTGGGGGCGGAGGTCACCGCCAAGGTCACCAACGTGCAGAACTGGACCTCGTCGGTGGCCGAGGACTACAAGGACGCACCGCGCTGCCGCAACGCCCTGTGGGCCACCGGCGCGAGCCGCAACTACGAGGACACCGGTCAGCCGGCCGTCCGCGAGTTCCGCGACGCCATGAAGGGGCACAAGGACCTCTCCCAGTGGCAGCTGGAGGGCTGGGCAGCCGCCATGTGGTTCACGGACGCGGCGACGTCGTGCCGGGGTGATGTCACGCGCGCATGCGTCGACCGCTTTATGAACCGGGGCAAGTCGTACACCGCGCGGGGGCTGCTGCTTCCGGTGACGTACGAGGAGCGGGCCGATCCGCCCGAGACCCGTATGACCTGTGTGTCGGTGGCCCGCTGGAAGGACAGTGAGGGCTGGGTCACACAGGGAGACATGAACGACAACTGCTTCGACGTGCCGCAGCTCTCCTACCAGCCATGATGCGTGTACCTAGCAGGAAAGTTCCCGGAACCGGATACCAATGGCACAACCGTTCAGGAACAAGATGATGATGGAGCCCAACCCTGAGGCCGTAATCCCCGTCTAACCCTGCGGTAGGCGGACGAGAAGGACTGTCCGCGGGGAAGCGTGGGATACGGGGACGCATGCACATCTCTTTCCTGATTCACAACGCGTACGGAATCGGCGGGACGATCCGGACGACGTACAACTTGGCGAACACACTCGCCGAGCACCACGACGTCGAGATCGTCTCCGTCTTCCGGCACCGTGACGAACCCGTCTTCTCGCCCGACTCCCGCGTCGGGCTCCGTCACCTTGTCGACATGCGCAAGGAAAGCCCCGGCTACGAGGGGGAGACCCCCGAGGCCCTGCGGCCCGCCCGCACGTTCCCCGGCGCGGAAGGCCGCTACGACCAGTACAGCGCCCTGACCGACCGGCGCATCGCCGCGCACCTCTCCTCGCTCGACTCCGACGTGGTGGTCGGCACGCGGCCGGGCCTGAACGTGCACATCGCCCGCGAGGCGGCGCGCGGCCCGCTGCGGGTCGGCCAGGAGCACCTCACGCTCGACAGCCACTCCAAGGAACTGCGCCGACAGCTGCGCAGCGTCTACCCCCGCCTCGACGTCCTGACCACGACGACCGAGGCCGACGCCCGCGCCTATCGCCGCATGATGCGCCTGCCCGGAGTCCACGTCCAGGCCGTGCCCAACCCCGTGCCCGCGCCCGGCATAGAGCCCGCCGACGGCAACCAGAAGTGGGTCGTCGCGGCAGGGCGGCTCGCCCCCGTCAAGCGGTACGACCTGCTGATACGGGCCTTCGACCAGGTGCGCGCCGAGCGCCCCGACTGGCGGCTTCGGATATACGGCGGCGGCAAGCAGAAGGACAAGCTGCGCGCCCTGATCGACGAACTCGGCCTCTACAACCACGTCTTCCTGATGGGCCCCGCCCACCCCATCGAGCCCGAGTGGGCCAAGGGCTCCATCGCGGCCGTCACCTCCAGCCTGGAGTCCTTCGGCATGACGATCGTCGAGGCGATGCGCTGCGGTCTGCCCGTGGTGGCCACCGACTGCCCGCACGGTCCCGGCGAGATCATCGACAACGGTGTCGACGGGCGCCTGGTCGAGGTCGGCAACCCCGACGCGATCGCGGGCGGACTGCTCGAACTGATCAACAACGACACACTGCGCCGACGGATGGCGGGCGCCGCGCTCCACGACTCCGAGCGCTTCGACCCGGCCCGCATCGCCGAGCGCTACGACGCGATGTTCACCGGGATGCTGGCCCGCGGCAGCTCCTTCGGCGGCCGGATGCGCGGCTCACTGCACCGCACCCGCGGCGCGCTGCTCGGCGGCGCGTACGCGCTGCGGGACATCGGACACGGGGTACCGACCAGCGGCATACAGACGAAGGGATCCACCGCATGACGGCCTTGGCCACCTCGGACGCCTCATCGCCCTGCGACGCCGGTGTCGATCACGACGTCGCCGCCGCACCGCGCGCGGACTGCATAGCCGACTCCGCCGGCGGCCTCACCTTCGACGTCACCGACCCCGGCGGCAAGGGCGCGGCCTACCTTCTGCTGCGCCGCCGCGACGCCGCGTCCGCCGACGAGGACGTACGCCTGCCGCTGTCCCCGGCGGCCGACGGCAGGCTGCGGGCCGCACTGCCCAGCAGCGTCCAGCTGGCCGAGGGGCGCTGGAACGCCTACGCGGAGGTCGGCGGCGGCACCCCGCGCCGCCTCGCGCCCGGCGTCAACGACCTGCGCTCGCTGGTCGACCGCGCCCCCAGCGGGGCCCGCGGCCACATCGCCGTCCGCATCCCGTACGCGACCAAGCAGGGCAACCTCTCCGTACGCAGCTGGCTGCGCGCCCCGCACGCGGAGATCGGCGAGCTGCGGATCTCCGGCCCCGCGGTGACCGCCCAGGGCCGCGTCTACGGCACCGTGCTGACCGGCGCCGCCTACGCCGAGGCGTCCCGCCGTGCCGAGCCCGACCGCGTCGAGCGCTCCGAACTGACCGCGGACGGAGTGGAGTTCAGCTTCGGCCTGCACTGCGACGTGCTCGCCGACAGCGGCCCGGGACCCTGGGACCTCTGGCTGCGCCCGGCGGGGGAGAGCGGGCCGCGCATCCGGCTCGCGAGGCTCCTGGACGACGTGCCGGACAAGAAGCAGATCTTCACCTACCCGGTGGTGCGGCTCGACACCGCGGCGCACGGACCGCTCGACGCGGGGCCGTACTACACGAACGACAACGACCTCTCGGTGCGGATCCGCGAGGCGGACGCGATCGACGGCTGACCTCGTCGAGAGGCTGAATGCCATCGGTGGCCGACGCCGTCGCGGACCGTGGCTGTCCGCGACGCCGGGCACAATCGGCCCCATGCTGGAGACCTCCGCACGACTGCTCCGCCTGCTCTCGCTGCTGCAGGCCCACCGCGACTGGTCGGGCGCCGACCTCGCCGACCGGCTCGGCGTCACCCCGCGCACCGTGCGGCGTGACGTGGACCGGCTGCGCGAGCTCGGCTACCCCGTCAACGCGAGCCCCGGCACGGGCGGCGGCTACCAGCTGGGCGCGGGCGCGGAGCTGCCGCCGCTGCTCCTGGACGACGACGAGGCGGTCGCGGTGGCCGTCGGCCTGCGCACCGCCGCCGGGCAGGGCATCGAGGGCATCGGTGAGACCTCCGTACGCGCCCTGGCCAAGCTGGAGCAGGTCCTGCCGAGCAGGCTGCGGCGCCGGGTCGGCGCGCTCACCGCGTTCACCGTGCCGATGCTCAGGACCCCGCAGCGGCAGGCCGTCGACCCCTCGGTCCTGACCGAACTCGCCCACGCCTGCCGGGACTCCGAGCGGCTGCGCTTCGACTACCGCGACCACCAGGGCAGTTCGACCCGCCGCACGGTCGAACCGCACCGCATCGTCTGCACCGAGCGCCGCTGGTACCTGGTCGCCTGGGACGTCGAGCGCGAGGACTGGCGCACCTTCCGCGCGGACCGCATCACCCCGAGGCCGCCGCACGGCCCCCGCTTCGGTCCGCGCGCCGCGCCCGCCGAGGACCTGGCCGCGTACGTCGCCAGGGGCGTCTCCACGCGCGCGTACGCCGCCCAGGCGGTGTTCCGGCTCCTGGTGCCCCTGGAGGAGGCGGCCCAGCGGGTCTCCCCGTCCGACGGCACGCTGGAGGCCGAGACCGAGAGCAGCTGCCTGTTGCGCACGGGTGCCACGAGCCTGGACGTCCTGGTGATCCACGTGCTGATGATGGGCTTCGAGTTCGAGGTCGTCGAACCGGCCGGCCTCACCGAGCGGCTCAGCTCGGCGAGGGGCCTCCTGAGCCGGGCCCTGGACCGGGGTGCTCGGTCTGCGGGTCCGGGTACTGCGCCTGGGGCGGATGGAACGCCGCGAACTCCGGATGGTGCAGATCGAAGGCCGGGGACTCCGAGCGGATCCGGGGCAGCGTGACGAAGTTGTGGCGCGGCGCCGGGCAGGCGGTGGCCCACTCCAGGGAGCGGCCGAAGCCCCAGGGGTCGTCGAGGTCGACCTTCTTGCCGTACTTGGCGGTCTTCCAGACGTTGTAGAGGAACGGCAGCGTGGAGAGGCCGAGCAGGAACGCGCCGATGGACGAGACGGTGTTGAGCGCCGTGAAGCCGTCCGCCGCCAGATAGTCCGCGTAACGCCGGGGCATGCCCTCCGCGCCCAGCCAGTGCTGGACGAGGAACGTCACGTGGAAGCCGACGAAGAGCGTCCAGAAGTGGATCTTGCCGAGCCTCTCGTCGAGCATCTTCCCGGTGAGCTTCGGCCACCAGAAGTAGAAGCCGCCGAAGGTCGCGAAGACGACGGTGCCGAACACCACGTAGTGGAAGTGCGCGACGACGAAGTACGAGTCGGTGACGTGGAAGTCCAGCGGTGGCGAGGCCAGGATGACGCCGGTGAGCCCGCCGAACAGGAAGCTCACCAGGAAGCCGACGGCCCACAGCATCGGTGTCTCGAACGACAGCGAGCCCTTGAGCATCGTCCCCGTCCAGTTGAAGAACTTCACGCCCGTGGGGACCGCGATGAGGAAGGACATGAAGGAGAAGAAGGGCAGGAGCACCGCGCCCGTCGCGAACATGTGGTGCGCCCACACGACGACCGAGAGCCCGGTGATGGCCATCGTCGCGCCGATCAGGGGCAGATAGCCGAAGATCGGCTTCCTGCTGAACACCGGGATGATCTCGGAGATGATCCCGAAGAACGGCAGCGCGATGATGTAGACCTCCGGATGCCCGAAGAACCAGAAGAGGTGCTGCCACAGCAGCGCGCCTCCGTTCTCCGAGGCGAAGACCATGGAGTGGAAGCGCCGGTCGGCCTCCAGGACGAGCAGCGCGGCGGCGAGCACGGGGAACGCGAGCAGGACCAGGATCGAGGTGAACAGGACGTTCCAGGTGAAGACGGGCATCCGGAACATCGTCATCCCCGGTGCCCGCATCCCGATGATGGTCGTCAGGAAGTTCACCGAGCCCAGGATCGTGCCGAACCCGGAGAGCGCGAGCCCCATGATCCACAGGTCGGCGCCGATCCCCGGCGACCGCTCCAGGCTGTTGAGCGGCGCGTAGGCGAACCAGCCGAACGCGGCGGGGCCGCCGGGCACCAGGAACGAGCCGAGCACCATCAGGCCGCCGAAGAGGAACAGCCAGTACGACAGCATGTTGAGCCGCGGGAAGGCGACGTCGGGCGCGCCGATCTGCAGCGGCATGATCTCGTTGGCGAAGCCGGCGAAGGTCGGCGTCGCGAAGAGCAGCAGCATGATCGTGCCGTGCATGGTGAACATCTGGTTGAACTCGTCGTTCGTCATCAGCTGCAAGCCGGGACGGGCGAGTTCGGCCCGCATCATCAGGGCCATCAGGCCCGCGGCGAGGAAGAACACGAAGGACGTGATCAGGTACAGGTGGCCGATCTTCTTGTGGTCGGTGGTGGTCAGCCAGTCCACGAGGACCCGGCCCGAACTCTTGTGCCGGACCGGTGGTGCGGCCTCGGTCGCGGTCTCAGTCCCCATCGCTCGCCCCTTCGCCGTCGCGCCGCTGGGCCTGCCTGAAGCACCCGCCATGATGCTCGCGTCCCACCCGGCTCCGACAGGGGGCGTACGAGACCGCTGTGCTGGAACCTTGAATTCCCTATGCGGCGTCACATCCCCCGGAGCGTCCGGGATTCGGGAATTGGGTGGGGTGTGTAAAGGCGCCTCGTCCACTTTTCGGCCGTGCTAATACGGTCGTTTCTGGGCGCGGTGGGGAACCCCGCGGGAAATCCGGGAATCACGTCGGAACAACTCCGGAACCGCCCGTACGTGTGACGGAGTTAAGGCGAAACGCCGGTCGTGATGCTGTGACAAAAGCGTGACCGGAGGGGGACCGGTGACGCATGGTGTCCGGCTACGGCCTTCCCCGGCCGGGCCGCGCCGCCTAACGTGGCGGCCATGGCACCTATTCCGACCCCTCCCGCCCAACCCCAGGAACCCCAGGACAGCATCGACGCCTACGTGGGCCTCGCGGCCGACGGCGCCGAGCAGCAGGCCCGCGAGCGCGGCTGGTCCACGGTCAGGTCGTTGCCGCCGGGCGCGATCATCACCATGGAGTACCTCGCGGGGCGGCTCAACTTCGAGGTCAAGGAAGGCGTCGTGATCCGCTGCTGGAAGGGCTGACCGCGCCCCCGGCGACCCACGACGACCCGTGACGGCGTGCGGCGAGGCAGCACGCGGCACGGCGAAAGGCCCCGGTTCCTGGACGGAACCGGGGCCTTCGCGATGCGGGGGATGGGTTGTGCGTACCGACCCCCGCTGTCCGGGGCTAGCCGCCCGCCACCGGGCGGGGCGACGTGGCGGCGCGTGAGGCGCGCTCGGAGTGCGGCGGGCGGCGGCTGCCCGCCGGGGTGACCGGGCTGCGCTCGGAGCGCGGTGTGTGCGGGCCCGGCGCGAGGTAGGCCGGGGCGCGGGAGGGGCGTGAGGCGCCGACCGGCTCGCGGACCTGGGGCTCGTCGGCCGGTGCGGCTGCGGGCCGTGGCAGCGTCGCCGGGACCGGGGCGACCGGGGCCGGGAGGCCGGCGCCGGCGCGGCGCTCGCGCCAGAGGTCCCGCAGGCTGAAGATCCAGCCCTCGACCCGGGTGAGCAGCGGCTCCACCCAGGGCAGCGCGAGCAGGACGAGCAGACCCGCGGCCCAGCCGAGGAAGACGTCGCTCAGCCAGTGCGTGCCCAGGTACACGGTGGTCAGGCCGACGCTGAGGGAGACCACCGCCGAGAGCGCCGAGAGATAGCGGCGGGTGCGCGGGGTGGAGGCCATGTAGGCCAGGATTCCCCAGGTCACCACGGCGTTGGCGGTGTGACCGGAGGGGAATATATCGCCGCCGAGCCACATCTCGTTGGCGCCGATCGTGGTGGCGTAGTGCGGGCCGAGGCGGCCCATGCCGATCTTGGCGGCGCCGACCGTGACGTTCAGGAGCAGCAGGGCCGCGCCGAACGTCAGGAGCGGGCGGATCGTGTGCTGACGCCAGGAGCGCCAGCCCAGCCAGGCCGCGACCATCACCGCGGTCGGACCGCGCTGGCCGAGGACCACCCAGTAGTCGAGGAAGGCGTGGATCTCGGGCCACTGCTGGTAGGGCCGGAAGAACATGACCTGCCAGTCGAACCGCACCAGCCACGAGGTGGCAAGGACGGCGACCACGATGGCGAGGTAGAAGGCGAGGGTCGCGCTGAAGAGCACGATCCGGTGCCTGCTCATCCTCGGCACATCGAGGCCGGCCGGTCGTTCCGGCTCACGGTCAAGACGGGCGAAGACCCGGTCCAGACGGGTGAGGTTTCGTTCGGTACGCACCCAATCGACGTTACAGCGAGTGAGTGCACGACTAGGCCGAATCAGTGGCTTTGTGATGACGATGTGATGTGGCATTGATCTCAGGCGGGGGTTTATTCCGGCGGCCCCGCTATTCCGCGACGAGCCCCTTACTGAATTGGTTGATCATTAGTGCGACCGTTTTATGGCGCTTATGAATTCGTTCACCGGGGTCTGGTGTGGAATTTGCCCGGCGCTCACCGCGGGACCCGGAAATGATCATGGCGGACCCGAGCCGTTCAGCCAGAACGCCCCGTACACCGCGCTCGCCGCCGCCACACCCCCCAGGACCAGCGCCGACCTGGACGTACGCAGCCCGGCGAGCCCCACCGCGAGGGGCAGGAGCAGCGGGAAGGCGGGCAGCAGGAGGCGCGGCTTCGAGCCGAAATAGCCCGCCGCGCACAGGGCGAGCGCCACGACGATCCCGCAGTAGACGAGCAGCGGCAGCGGCTGCCTCTGCCGTACGCCGATGACGTACAGCCAGACCACCAGGGCGACCCCGACGATCAGGCCGACGCCCGCGAGGGCCGCGGGGAAGGCGGTGAACTTGTCGCCGACGAAGCGGGCGAAGGCGTAGCCGAAGTCGAAGCCGTTGCCCCACCCGGCCTGGACGTCGAGATAGCCGAGGAGGCCGTCCCCGGTGCGGTGGCCGACCCACAGGACATAGCCCGCGGCGCCGAGCGGTGCCAGGAGCACGCCGAGGACCATGCGCCGGTCGGCGCCGCGCTCCCGGCGCACCTGGACCGCCGCCGTCACCCACAGTGCCGCGACGACCGCGGCGCCCACGGGACGGGTCAGGCCCGCGAAGGAGGCCAGCACGCCCGCCCACACCCAGCGTCCGGTGAGCACCGCGTACAGCGACCAGGCCGCGAGCGCCGTGAAGAGCGACTCGCTGTACGCCATCGACTGCACGATCCCCACGGGCAGGACCGCCCAGAGGGCGACCGCGCAGATCCCGGCACGTCGCCCGTAGAGGTGATCGGCGATCGCGAAGATCCCCGCGGCGGCGCAGAGCGAGGCGAGCCAGCTCACCACCAGTCCTGCGTCGGCGTACGACAAGGGGGTGATCGCCGAGACGAGGCGTTCCAGCCAGGGCAGCAGCGGGAAGAACGCGAGGTTCGAGTGGACGCTGCCGTCCGGGAGCGTCACCTCCCAGCCGTAGCCGTGCTCGGCGACGCGGGTGTACCAGAGCGAGTCCCAGCGGGCGGTGAGCAGCGTGTGCGGGCTCTTGCCCGCCGCCGCGCTCCAGGCCGCGAGCACCGCGACCCCCAGGGCGCGCACCCCGGCGTAGGCGAGGAGCGCGGGCGCCGCGCGGTGCAGGGCGGCGCCCGCACGGGCTCCGTACGAGGGCGGCGGGCGTTGATCCAGGTCGGTCACGGGGTCGATTATCGGCGTCGGCGGGAACCGGCCCCCCGCCCGGGGGCGTGGTCCATGGGTGGGCGGCGTGGCGTACGCCACACCCTCTCCGCTCAACCATGAGAGGTCCGCCACGCGCCACAGCCGTGAACTCGCGTACTCTGACGGCTCACTCGCCTTTCGCCGCCGCCAGCTGGGAGATCACGTCCCGCGGGGCCGCCGATGCGAGGGACCACTGGGAGGTATCGCACATGTCGGGTTCAACCACGGCCACCGCTCCTTCCGGCCGTCGGGTACCCGGGTCGCAGGGTGGCGCCAACCGCTGGCTGGTGCTCGTCGTTCTCTGTGTAAGCCTGTTGCTCGTCGCCGTCGACGCCACCGTTCTGCACGTCGCGGTGCCCGCCGTCACGGAAGACCTCAAGCCCGGCGGCATCGAGCTGCTGTGGATCG
Source organism: Streptomyces sp. NPDC054047 (assembly GCF_055585065.1). Taxonomy (NCBI): domain Bacteria; kingdom Bacillati; phylum Actinomycetota; class Actinomycetes; order Kitasatosporales; family Streptomycetaceae; genus Streptomyces; species Streptomyces sp. NPDC054047. The sequence goes on from NZ_JBVJKV010000009.1 coordinate 64,505, forward strand.
TGGACGTCTATCCACTGGTCTGCGCCTCGCTGCTCATCCTCTTCGGCACCCTCGGTGACCGGGTCGGCCGCAGACGCGTGCTGCTGCTCGGTTACGCCCTCTTCGGCGTGGCCTCGGCCGTGGCGGCCATGGCCGACAACGCCCAGGTCCTGATCGCGGCCCGCGCCCTGCTCGGCGTCGGCGGCGCGATGATCATGCCCGCGACCCTCTCGATCCTCCGCCAGGTCTTCCCCGACCGGCGTGAGCGCGCCGTCGCCATCGGCGTGTGGAGCGCGGTGGCCGGAATCGGCGCGGCGGGCGGACCGCTGCTCGGCGGCTTCCTCCTGGAGCACTTCTGGTGGGGCTCGGTCTTCCTGATAAACATCCCGCTGATGCTGGTCAGCCTGCCCATCGGGCGGCTGCTCCTTCCCGAGTCGACGGGTGACCGCGACGGCCCGTGGGACGTGGTCGGCGCGCTGATGGCCGCGGGCGGCCTCTTCGGCCTCGTGTTCGCGGTGAAGCGGGCCGGTGGCGGAGAGTCGCCGTTCGGCATGACGACCCTCCTCTCCTTCTTCATCGGCGGGGCCCTCCTGATCGGCTTCGTCCGCAGGCAGCGGCGGCGCAAGCACCCGCTCATCGATCTGTCGATGTTCGCGCGGCCCGCGTTCAGCACCTCGCTGGGCTGCATCGTGCTCGCGATGCTCGCCCTGGTGGGCCTCGAACTGGTCGCCGCGCAGTATCTCCAGCTGGTGCTCGGCCTCTCCCCGCTGGAGACCGGCATGCGGCTCGTGCCGCTCACCGTCGCCGCGATGGTGGCAGGCCTCGCCGGATCGAAGTTCCTGCACCGCTTCGGCCCGCGGGTGATGGTCGCCTCCGGCTTCACCCTGACCGCGGTGGCCGTGGTGGTGCTCACCGGGATGGGCGACCAGCTCAACGACCCGTTGATGATCACCAGCTTCGTGCTGCTCGGCCTCGGTCTGCAGACCACCCTCTTCGGCTCGTACGAGTCGATGCTCAGCGAGGCGCCGCAGTCGCAGGCGGGCGGCGCCGCCGCGATCGGCGAGACCTCCTACCAGCTGGGCGCGGGCATCGGCATCGCGCTGCTGGGCAGCGTCATGAACGCGGCGTACGCGCCGGGCCTCTCGTCCGTGCGGGGCGTTCCCGCCAAGGAGAGCGCCGCCGCAAGCCACTCGCTGGGCGAGGCGTACGAAGTCGCTTCCGGCCTCGGTGGCGCTGCGGGCGCGGCGTTGCGCAGCGCCGCGCGGGAGTCCTTCGTGCACGGGCTGCACGTGACCTTGCTGGTCAGCGCGGGGCTGCTGCTGCTCGGCGCGCTGATGGCGCTGAAGCTGCCGCGGACCATGGAATGCGGGGCGCCCGCGGCGCTGCCTGAGCAGGGGGCTTGCGAGCAGGGGGTACCGGCACCCCGTGGCGAGGCCGGAGTTCCCGCGGAGTCCGTCCGCTGACGTGATTCCGGCCTTCGGCCGGGGAATTCTCCCACCCGCCCGCCCTTGTTCCTGCGCGACCCCGCGTCGTAACGTCAGCGCGAGCCGTAGTAACTACCACTGCTAGTTTTTGCGCCGCCGGAGGCCCGAGATGTCCGCACGCAGCCGTACGCCCCTGCCGCCCTTCGACCCCACCGACCCCCTCGGCATCGACGACCTCCTGGAGCCGGAGGACCTCGCGATCCGCGAGACCGTCCGCGGCTGGGCCGCCGACCGCGTCCTGCCGCACATCGCCGACTGGTACGAGAAGGGCGAGCTGCCCGGCATCCGCGATCTCGCCCGCGAGCTCGGCTCGATCGGCGCGCTCGGCATGTCCCTGGAGGGCTACGGCTGCGCCGGCGCCAGCTCCGTCCAGTACGGCCTGGCCTGTCTGGAGCTGGAGGCCGCCGACTCCGGCATCCGCTCGCTCGTCTCCGTGCAGGGCTCCCTGGCCATGTACGCCATCCACCGCTTCGGCTCCGAGGAGCAGAAGCAGCGCTGGCTGCCCGGCATGGCCGCGGGCGAGATCATCGGTTGCTTCGGCCTGACCGAGCCCGACCACGGCTCCGACCCGGCCTCCATGCGCACCTTCGCGAAGAAGGACGGCACCGACTGGGTGCTCACCGGACGCAAGATGTGGATCACCAATGGTTCGGTGGCCGGTGTCGCCGTGGTCTGGGCGCACACCGACGACGGGATCAGGGGCTTCGTCGTCCCCACCGAAACGCCCGGCTTCTCGGCCCCCGAGATCAAGCACAAGTGGTCGCTGCGCGCGAGCGTCACCAGCGAGCTGGTCCTCGACGAGGTGCGGCTGCCGGCCGACGCGGTGCTTCCCGAGGTCACCGGGCTCAAGGGCCCCCTGAGCTGTCTCTCCCACGCGCGCTACGGCATCGTCTGGGGAGCCATGGGCGCCGCCCGCTCCTCCTTCGAGGCCGCCGTCGAGTACTCCAAGACCCGCGAGCAGTTCGGCAGGCCCATCGGCGGCTTCCAGCTCACCCAGGCCAAGCTCGCCGACATGGCGGTCGAGCTGCACAAGGGCATCCTGCTCGCCCACCACCTCGGCCGGCGCCTCGACGCGGGCAGGCTCCGCCCCGAACAGGTCAGCTTCGGCAAGCTCAACAACGTACGAGAAGCGATCGAGATCTGCCGCACGTCCCGGACGATCCTGGGCGCGAACGGGATCTCGCTTGAGTACCCCGTGATGCGGCACGCCACGAACCTCGAGTCGGTGCTCACCTATGAGGGCACCGTCGAGATGCATCAACTCGTGTTGGGCAAGGCGCTCACCGGCCTCGACGCCTTCCGGTGAGCGGCCTCGCCCGCTAGCTCTGGTTGAAGAAGCCGTCCGACGGACGGCTCGTGGCCTCCCCGTTGACAATCTGCGTGTTGGCGGGGGTGAGCAGGAAGACCCGCGTCGCCACGCGCTCGATGGAGCCACGCAGACCGAAGGTCAGGCCCGCCGCGAAGTCCACGACGCGCTTGGCGTCGCCGGGCTCCATCGACGTGAGGTTGATGATGACCGGGACACCGTCCCGGAAGAGCTCGCCGATGCCGCGCGCGTCCCGGAAGCTGTCCGGGGTCACGGTCCCGATGCGGCGCCCTTCCTCCTCGGCGGCCTCGGCCACCACCCGCACCCGCGGGTCGGTCACCCAGGCATCGCCGGGCCCCTCGGCTCCGTCGTCGTCGTAGCCGTCGTAGTAACGCTCGTCATTGTTGTTGTCGTCGACGAGGCCAAGCCAGGCACTCGCCTTGCGTACCGATCCCATGGACGCCTCCTCTCACAGCGGGCTTTCTGCGTTCCGCATCCCCATGTTCGTCCATGATGCGGATAGTGCGCCAAGTGGATAGTCGCCGCGCGGGGTTTTCGTGACGGTACTGGTGCAGAGTCAACACGGTGTTTCACGTGGTTCTCCAAGGGTCCTGCTGTGTACGGCTGCTGACAGTGAGTGAAATATGATTCTTCACGGCGTATGGGTGACGACCGGTGCGTCCGGGTGAACGGACCCCTCGATACGATGCCCCAGTTGATCGAAAACAGGCTCACGGGGGAGTCGCATGTTCGGAATCGTCAGGCCCTGCACCCATCGTCTGGGCGAGGGGCTGAAGGCGCAGTGGATGGCGCACCTGTGCGGCCTCTGCCTCGCGCTGCGCGGTGATCACGGGCAGTTCGCCCGGGTCGTGACCAACTACGACGGCCTGATCATCTCGGTTCTGACGGAGGCTCAGGCCGCCAAGTCGCCCGGCCGGCGGCGCACCGCGGGGCCCTGTCCGCTGCGCGGCATGCGCACCGCGTCCGTCGCGCAGGGCGAGGGGGCGCGGCTCGCCGCCGCCGTCTCGCTGGTGCTCGCGTCGGCGAAGGTGCGCGACCACGTGGTCGACGGGGACGGCTTCTTGGCGCGCAGGCCGGTGGCGGCCGCCGCCCGGAAGGTCGCACGGAGCTGGGACCGGGCGGGCGCGCGCACCGGCGCCGATGTGGGCTTCGACACGGCGGTCCTGCTCGACGCCGTCGAACGGCAGGTCGGCATCGAGGGCTTGGCGGGCCCCGGCACGCCCCTGCTCGCGGTCACCGAGCCGACCGAGACCGCGACCGCCGCGGCCTTCGCGCACACCGCCGTCATCGCGGGCAGGCCCGGCAACGCCGAGCCGCTCGCCGAGGCCGGGCGGCTTTTCGGCAGGCTCGCGCATCTCCTGGATGCCGTGGAGGACAAGGAAGCTGACGCCGCGTCGGGTGCCTGGAACCCGCTGACGGCCACGGGCACCGGCCTCGCCGAGGCCCGGCGCCTGGCCGACGACGCGCTGCACGGCATCCGCCTCGCGCTGCGCGAGGTCGAATTCACCGACGGCAAGCTCGCTCACATGCTGCTCGCGCACGAGCTGGGGCGCTCGGTGGACCGCGCCTTCGGTACCGACGCCTGCGGGCACACCCACGAGGTGACGGCTCATCAGGGCGGCACCTTCGGACCGCCCCCGGAGCAGGGCGGGCCGTACGGACCTCCCTCCAGCGGTCCGTACGGCCCGCAGTCCCCGTACGGAGGTGGCAATCCGTACGGAGGCGGGGTGCCCGGCGGTCCCGGTGGGCCTGGGGGCGGCGGGCCCGGGTTCGAGCCGCAGCCGCCGCCGAAGCCGGGCAAGCGGGGGTTCTGGGCGGGGTGCGCGGTCGCCATCGGGCTCTGCTGCACCTGCAAGCTGTGCTGCGCCGATTCGTACGAGGGCCCCTGGTCCCGCAAGAAGCGCGAGGGCTGCTGCAACAACTGCGGCGACAGCGGGTGCTGCGGCTGTTGCGAGTGCTGCCAGTGCTGCGACTGCGGGCTCTAGGGTCCGCCCTGAGCGTCCGTCAGTCCTTGATCTCCGGGGGTGAGATCCGGGACTCGTCGATCGCCGAGTCCCGGGTGCCCCACTTCTTCAGGATGCGGTCGTACGTCCCGTCCTCGATCAGGTGGTTCACCGCCGCCCGGAAGGCGGGCGCCAGCTTCGTGCCCTTCTTGAAGGCGAAGCCGACGTCGAGACGGTGGTACTCGCCGAGGAACTTCAGGCCCTCCTGGTGGTCGACCGCGTAGCGCAGACCGTTGATGGTCGACATCACCACATCGGTGCGGCCCTGCTGGAGCGAGCCCCAGATCGCGCCCTGCTCGGCGTACGTCTTGACGCTGTACGGCTTCTTGCCCGCGTCCTCGCACACGTGCTTGTTGTCCTCCAGGGTGACCTCGAAGGTGGTGCCCGCGCCGGTCGCCACGTTCAGGCCGCACAGCTGCCGGAAGTCGGTGACCTTCTTCAGCTCGCTGTCCTCGCGGACGGCGAAGCCCTGGCCGTCGTTGATGTACGTGACGAAGTCGATGGTCTTGCGCCGCTCCTCGGTCACGCCGAAGTTTCCGGTGCCCAGGTCGTACTTACCGCTGTCCAGCGCCGGCAGGATCGCCTCGAAGCTCGCCGCCTCGCGCTTCAGCTTCAGGCCCAGCGCCTTGGCGACGGCTTCCGCGAAGTCGGCGTCCTGGCCGACGATCGTCTTCCCGTCCTCCAGATAGGTGTTGCCGGGTGGGCTGCCGCCGACGGCGGTCGCGAGAGCGAGGGTGCCCCGCTCGCGTACGTCCGCCGGCAGGAGTTCGGCTGCCGCCGCGTTCTTCTCGACGGAGGAGACCACGTCCTGGGTGGGGATCTTGTCGCTCTTGCCCGCGGGCGCCGCGCCGCCCGTGGTGTCGGCGGAGCCGCCGGAGCCGCAGGCGGTGAGCGTCAGGGTGGCGGCGGTGATCAGGGCGAAGGCCGCCGGGATGCGACGGGAGTGCGACACGCTGCGGGAGTGCGGGGCGCGGCGGGAATGCGGGTACGTGCTCATGGCGTGACGTTCTCCATCAGGCAGCAGGGCAGGGCGAAGCGGACGTACGAGGGAGGGGTGCCGTCGCGCAGAGCGGTGCGATGGCGGAGTACGCGTGTGAAGGCGAGGTCAACGGCGCGCGGGCGCACGGGAGATGCAAGGCGGGAGAGACCCGGGAGAAGAAGGGCTCAACGCGCAGGGGGGCGGCTCAGAGAGTCGTCGAACACGACGCCGACCACACTCGACCGAAGTCGATGTGGGAGCGCGTGACCAGCCACTGCTGCGGATGCATGGGGCAAGTGGAGCAGGCATCCGTTTCCGCGTCAACTGCCGTGAGACGTAACGCTCATATCCTGGACAGCCTTGACAGCGGGCCGAAAGCGCCCCGTACTCTCAAGGCGGATCGTTGCTGAGGGGCTCGGTCCGTGTGAAGGCACCACCCGTATCCACGGAGCCTTCGCCATGTCTTCCGACACGCTCGCCAAAGCCGCACCCGCCCCTCCCCAGGACCCGCCCCCCGATGTCCCGCGCATCGTGCCGCAGCGCCGCGCCGGGCAGTGGGTGGCCGCCGCGGCGGTCCTGGCTCTCCTCGCCATCGCCGTCAACTCCGTCGTCCGCAACGACGCGTTCCAGTGGGACGTGGTCGGCGACTACTTCACCTCCGCGTCCGTGCTGCGCGGCCTGTGGCTCACGCTCTGGCTGACCGCCGTCGTCATGGTGCTCGGCTTCGCGCTCGGCGCGGTGCTCGCCCTGGGGCGGCTCTCGTCCAACCCCGTGCTGCGCGCGGTCAGTTGGGGCTACGTCTGGCTCTTCAGGTCGATGCCGATCCTGGTGCAGCTGCTGTTCTGGTTCAACATCGGGGCGCTGTACCCGTACCTCTTCGGCGTGAAGACGGTGAACCTCCTCGGGCCCATCACCATCGCCGTCATCGGGCTCACCCTGCACGAGGCCGCGTACGCCGCCGAGGTGGTGCGCGGCGGCATCCTCTCCGTCGACCGCGGGCAGATCGAGGCCGCGCAGGCGCTCGGCCTCAGCCGGTGGCGCAGATGGCGGCGGATCGTCCTGCCGCAGGCCATGCGCTCCATCGTGCCGCCCGCCGGGAACATGCTGATCGGCACGCTCAAGGGCACGTCGATCGTCAGCGTGATCGCGGTGCAGGACCTCCTCTACTCCGTGCAGCTCGTCTACCACCGCACCTACCAGGTCATCCCGCTGCTCCTGGTCGCCACCATCTGGTATGTCGTGATCACCTCGCTGCTCAGTGTCGGCCAGTACTACGTGGAGCGGCACTACGCGCGCGGTTCGGAGCGCACCCGATGAGCGTGACGGAGCGCAAGCCGGCCAGTGACATCGCCAAGGACGACTTCGGCGCGCTGAAGGTCGTCCCGGTGCGCCATCCCTGGCGCTGGGCCGCCGTCGTCGCGACGGCCGTCCTCGTGGCCCAGTTCGCGCACGGCCTGGCCACCAACTCCGGCTGGGAATGGGAGGTGTTCGCCGAGTTCTTCACCGCCGACGTGATCCTCAAGGCGGTCTGGGTCACCCTCCAGCTCACCTTCTACGGCACGGCGCTCGGCTTCGCGCTCGGTGTCGTGATCGCCTTCATGCGGCTCTCGGCGAGCCCCTTCCTGCGGGCGGTCGCCTTCGCCTACATCTGGGCGTTCCGCTCGATCCCGCTCATCGTGCAGCTGCTGTTCTGGTTCAATCTCGCCTATCTCTACAAGGAGTTGCAGTTCGGCATCCCGTTCGGGCCCGGCTTCCTCACCTTCGACACGATGGGGCTCGTCGGCGCGATGAGCGCGGCGGTCCTCGGGCTCGCCCTGCACCAGGCCGCGTACGCCGCCGAGATCGTGCGCGCGGGCGTACTGAGCGTCGACAGCGGCCAGTTGGAGGCCGCGGCGGCGCTCGGCATCCCCCGGCTGCGGCAGATCCGCCGCATCGTCCTGCCGCAGGCGATGCGCTCGATCCTGCCCAACGCGGCCAACGAGATCATCTCCCTCTTCAAGGGCACATCGATCGTCTCCGTGATGGCGATCGGCGAGCTCTTCTACCAGGTGCAGGTCATCTACGGCCGCAACGGCCGCGTCGTGCCGCTCCTGATGGTCGCCACCGCCTGGTACGTCCTGCTCACCAGCGCCCTCTCCGTCCTCCAGCACTACGTCGAACGTCACTTCTCTAAGGGGGCATCGCGATGAGCGCGATGGTCGAACTCCGCGCCGTACACAAGTCCTTCGGACCCCTGGAGGTCCTGCGGGGCCTTGATCTGGAGGTGCGCAAGGGCGAGGTCACCGTCATCCTCGGGCCCTCCGGGTCCGGCAAGTCCACGCTCCTGCGTGCCATCAACCACCTGGAGAAGGTGGACAAGGGCTGGATCAGCGTCGACGGCGCGCTCGTCGGCTACCGGCGCTCCGGCGACAAGCTGTACGAGCTGCGCGAACGCGAGGTGCTCAAGCAGCGCACCCAGATCGGCTTCGTCTTCCAGAACTTCCATCTCTTCCCGCACCTGACCGTCCTGGAGAACGTCGTCGAGGCGCCCATCTCGGCCCTCAAGCGCCCGCGCAAGGAAGCCGTCGCCCAGGCCGGGGCCCTGCTCGCCCGGGTCGGGCTCGCCGACAAGGCGGACGCCTACCCCAAGCAGCTCTCCGGCGGTCAGCAGCAGCGCGTGGCCATCGCCCGCGCGCTCGCCCTGGAGCCGAAGCTGCTGCTCTTCGACGAGCCGACGTCGGCGCTCGACCCCGAGCTGGTCGGTGAAGTCCTCGACGTCATCAAGGACTTGGCGAGCCAGGGCACCACGATGATCGTCGTCACCCATGAGATCGGCTTCGCGCGCGAGGTGGCCGACACGGTCGTCTTCATGGACGAGGGGCTCATCGTCGAGCAGGGCGCGCCCGGCGACGTACTCGACCGGCCGCGGCACGACCGCACCCGCGCGTTCCTCTCCAAGGTCCTCTAGCCCTCTCTCATCCCGTCCCGACCATTCCCGTCCGTTCCCGTCCGTTCCCGTCCAGTCCCCTCCAGTTCTCCAGGAGCTCCCGCATGCTTTCCCGACGTACCCGCCGACGCACCGTCTCCGTCTCCGTCGCCGCCCTGGCCATCGCGCCCCTGCTGAGCGCCTGCGGCGGGGACAGCGACGCCGCGACCGGCGGCGGCGAGCCCGGCACCAAGAAGGTCGGCGGCATCAACATCGGGCCCGACCAGAACCGCGTACGCGGCAAGAAGGTCGAGGCGATCGCGAAGCTCCTGCCCGCGAAGGTGCGCGAGCGCGGCACGCTGCGGCTCGGCGGCAGCGCCGACTCGGTCGCGCCGCTCGGCTTCTACGCCACCGACGACAAGACGCGCATCGGCTCCGAGGTCGACATCGCGAGCCTGGTCGCCGACACGCTCGGCCTCAAGCCGAAGTTCGAGCAGGTCTCCTGGGAGAACCTCTTCGTCGGCCTGGACAGCGGGAAGTTCGACGGCGTCTTCTCGAACGTCACGGTGACCGAGGAGCGCAAGGAGAAGTACGACTTCGCGACCTACCGCCACGACAACATCGCCTTCGAGGCCCGCAAGGACGCGAAGTGGACGGCGAAGAAGCCCGCGGACGTGGCGGGCAAGTCGATCGCGGTCTCCTCCGGCACCAACCAGGAGAAGATCCTCGTCGACTGGAGCGAGCGGAACGAGAAGGCCGGCCGCGAGCCGGTGGACATCAAGTACTTCCAGAAGGACTCCGACTACTACCTCGCCCTCCAGTCGGGACGCATCGACGCCTACCTCGGGCCGAACCCGTCGGCCGCCTATCACGTCGCGTCGTCCGGACAGACGAAGATCATCGGGACGCTCTCGGGCGGCGGCCCCAGCATCCAGGGCGAGATCGCCGCCACCACGAAGAAGGACAGCGGGCTCGTCGACGCGTACGCCGCCGCGCTCAACCACGTGATCAAGGACGGCAGTTACGCCAAGGTCCTGGGGCGCTGGGACCTGACGAGCGAGGCCGTGAAGGAGTCGCAGATCAACCCCAAGGGGCTGCCCAAGCCGTAGGGGAGCGTCAGCAAGCGTCAGCGGAAAGCCGCAAGGGGACACCGCATGCGGCACATACCGGTATGAAAGGGTTGGCACATGACGACGGACGCATCGACGGACGGCACGACGGACGCTTCCCGCGACTGGAAGCACTGGCACGAGCAGCGGACGGAGACGGTGTCCGCGCCCTACGGCCCGCTCTCCCTCACGGGCACGCACTGGCTCGCGGACTACCCGGACGGGTCGCTTCCGGACATCCCCGGGCGCTGGACCGAGGCGGGCGACGAGATCGTCCTGACCGCGGAAGCCGGTGACGGGCTCACCCTCGACGGGCAGCTCTTCGACGGAGAGGCCCGGCTCGGCGCCGACCCCGGCCCGGTCGCCGCGGCCCGCGTCGGGCACGGCGACCGCCGCCTGGTCGTGCTGCGGCGCGAAGGGCTCTGGGCGGTACGCGACTTCGACCCGGAGTCCGCCACGCGCCGCGCCTTCCGGGGCATCGAGGCCACCGAGTACGACGCGCGCTGGGCGGTGGAGGGGCGCTTCACTCCGTACGCCGCCGAGAGCACCACCGACGGGGTGCGCACCGTGCGGGTCGGCAACGCGGACGGGGTGGAGCGGGGGCTCGGCCTCGGGGGTGAGCTGGCCTTCAGCCTGGCCGGAAAGGACCACACGCTCCAGGTGTCGGTGGAGGGCGACGGGTCGCTCTGGGCGGTGTTCGCCGACGCGACCAGCGGGGTGTCCAGCTACCGGTTCCGCTTCCTGCGGCCCGCCGCGCCGGACGCCGAGGGGCGCACGACGGTGGACTTCAACCGGGCGCTGCTTCCGCCGTGCGCCTTCGCCGACCACTTCATCTGCCCCTTCCCGCCTCCGGGCAACACCCTCGGCGCCGAGATCGCCGCGGGGGAGCGGAACCTCATCGGCAGCTGACACGTCAGAAGCAGAGCCGATGACCCAAGCCCCGGCGGCGTACGACAGGTACGACAGCCGCCGGGGCCGGTCGCCGTATCCGGCTGACGGCCGAAAGGCGCCCTTGTGCGCGGTGTCCCCGGCCCGAATACTCCCGAGCAGCGCTTGTCAGGAGCACGGCGTATCCGGAATCCGGCCTGCCTCTTGCTCATTGGCTGCGCCTCACGGGCCCCAACCCACGCGGCCCACTGACTTCCCCCCGGGAGGAACAACAAGTGAGGATCAAGCGCACCACCCCCCGCAGCGGCATAGCGAGACACACTCGTCTGCTCGCCGTGGCCACCGGACTTGTGGCCGTCGGCGCGCTCGCCGTCCCCGCTGCGAACGCCAATGACGTCACCACCTTCAGCTCGGCGCAGCTCACCAAGGCGAGCGACGCGGTGCTCGACGCGGATGTCGCAGGCACCGCATGGAGCGTCGACAAGGCGACGAACCGTCTGGTCGTCACCGCCGACAGCACCGTCTCCAAGGCCGAGATCGCCAAGATCAAGAAGGCGGCGGGCAGCAACGCGGACGCCCTCAAGGTCGAGCGCACTCCCGGCAAGTTCAGCAAGCTGATCTCCGGCGGCGACGCGATCTACGCGTCCAGCTGGCGCTGCTCGCTCGGCTTCAACGTCCGCAGCGGCAGCACCTACTACTTCCTCACCGCCGGTCACTGCACCGACGGTGCGGGCACCTGGTGGGCCAACTCGGCGAAGACCACGGTCCTCGGGTCCACGACGGGATCGAGCTTCCCGACCAACGACTACGGCATCGTCAAGTACTCCAACTCGTCGATCACCAAGTCCGGCACGGTCGGCAGCCAGGACATCACCAGCGCGGGCAACGCCACCGTGGGTCAGAACGTCACGCGGCGTGGCTCGACCACCGGTACCCACAGCGGCAGGGTCACCGGCCTGAACGCGACCGTCAACTACGGCGGCGGTGACATCGTCTACGGCATGATCAAGACCACGGTCTGCGCCGAGCCCGGCGACAGCGGCGGCCCGCTCTACGCGGGGACCAAGGCGCTGGGTCTCACCTCGGGCGGCAGCGGAAACTGCTCCTCGGGCGGCACGACCTTCTTCCAGCCGGTCACCGAGGCGCTGAGCGCGTACGGCGTGAGCGTCTACTGATCCGGGTAACGGACCAGTCTGCAGCCAGCAGCAGGAGAGCCCCCGCCCGGAGTCCGGGCGGGGGCTCTCCCCTGTCTCCCGTCTCCCTTTGCGCGCCGTGCGGCGCTACCTTCGAAGTGCACGCCCAACACGCCCAATTCGGACCCTGGGGGGCCGGCATGGTCGAGGAGCTGGTGACGGCGGGAGTGGCCGTCGGGGCTGTCGGAGCGGTCTATGTGATGGCTGCGGCGCGTGTCATCAAACAGTACGAGCGGGGCGTGGTGCTCCGGCTCGGGCGGCTCCAGCGCTCGGTGCGGGGGCCCGGGTTCACGATGATCGTGCCGTTCGTGGACCGGCTCCGCAAGGTGAACATGCAGATCGTGACGATGCCGGTCCCGGCGCAGGACGGCATCACCCGGGACAACGTCACGGTGCGGGTGGACGCGGTCATCTACTTCAAGGTGATCGACGCCTCCGAGGCCGTCGTCCAGGTGGAGGACTACCGTTTCGCGGTCTCGCAGATGGCGCAGACGTCGCTGCGTTCGATCATCGGCAAGAGCGACCTGGACGATCTGCTCTCCAACCGCGAAAAACTCAACCAGGGCCTGGAGTTGATGATCGACTCTCCCGCGGTCGGGTGGGGCGTGCAGATCGACCGGGTGGAGATCAAGGACGTGTCGCTCCCGGAGACGATGAAACGCTCGATGGCCCGGCAGGCCGAGGCCGACCGCGAGCGGCGGGCCCGCGTGATCAACGCGGACGCCGAGCTGCAGGCTTCCAAGAAGCTGGCCGAGGCCGCGCACGAGATGGCGGACGAGCCGGCCGCGCTCCAGCTGCGGCTGCTTCAGACGGTGGTGGCGGTCGCCGCCGAGAAGAACTCCACCCTCGTCCTGCCCTTCCCCGTGGAGCTGTTGCGCTTCCTGGAGCGGGCCCAGCAGGCGCAGCCGCAGCCGCCCGCCGCCGTGTCCGAGTCACCGGCCGCCGTGTCCGAGTCACCCGCGGCCGGGTCCGGGCCGCCCGCCGTCGAGCTGCCGGATTTCGGTACGGCGGATTCGGAAGCCGGAGTGCCGGACGCGCCAGGAGCGTCGAGAACCGGACAGGACTAGTCCTTACCCGCTGCCGATCACCCGCTCGCACGCGGTGTTTGCAGCGGGAACCGACGTGGTGAGACCGGCGCCGGTGAAGACATGTGGGGCGCACGGTGATTGTCGCGTGCGCGTCCTGAAGTAGACCTTGTGTGCTACCAGGCGGGATCGGGATAGTGGGCCGCACCCTTTGGCATGGACGCGGCTTTCGCAGCGTGTGCGACTCCGTGCCGGTACGCCTTCCGGTCCCCAGGTCCCCACACCGAACGGGCCGACCCCCCACAGGAGGACGTGACTTGAAGCACCGACGCATATCCAAGCGACGTGCAGCCGTGGCAGGTGCGGGCATCACCGCACTGATCGCCGCCGGAATCACCTTCCAGACTGCGAACGCGAGTGAGAGTGCCCCGACCCCCACGCCGGACACCCTCTCGGTCGCGAAGGCCGGAAAGCTCGCCTCGTCCCTCGGCAAGGACCTCGGTCCGGACGCGGCAGGTACGTACTACGACGCCAAGGCCAAGAACCTCGTCGTGAACGTCCTCGACAAGAGTGCGGCGGACGCCGTCGAGTCGGCGGGCGCCAAGGCGAGAATCGTCGAGAACTCCCTCGCCGAGCTGAAGAGCGCGCGCACCACCCTCACCGACAAGGCGTCCATCCCCGGCACCTCGTGGGCGGTCGACCCGGCCACCAACAAGGTCGTCGTCACGGCGGACCGCACGGTCAAGGGCGCCCAGCTCGACAAGCTCGGCGCGGTCGTGAAGGGGCTCGGCTCCAAGGCCGAACTCCAGCGCAGCAAGGGGGAGTTCAAGCCCTTCATCGCGGGTGGCGACGCCATCTGGGGTGGCGGCGGCCGCTGCTCGCTCGGTTTCAACGTGGTCAAGGACGGTGCGCCGCACTTCCTGACCGCGGGCCACTGCACCGAGTCGATCACGAGCTGGTCCGAGGAGCAGGGCGGACCGGTCATCGGTGAGAACGCGGGCTCCAGCTTCCCGGACAACGACTACGGCATCGTCAAGTACAGCGGCGACACCGCGCACCCGAGCGAGGTGAACCTCTACAACGGTTCGACGCAGGCCATCACCAAGGCCGGCGACGCGACCGTGGGCCAGAAGGTGCAGCGCAGCGGCTCGACCACGCAGCTGCACGACGGCTCGGTCACCGGTCTCGACGCCACCGTGAACTACGGCAACGGCGACATCGTCAACGGGCTCATCCAGACCGACGTCTGCGCCGAGCCCGGTGACAGCGGCGGCGCGCTCTTCGCGGGCGACACCGCCCTTGGCCTGACCTCGGGCGGCAGCGGTGACTGCGGCTCCGGCGGGGAGACGTTCTTCCAGCCGGTTCCCGAGGCGCTCTCCGCCTTCGGTGCGGAGATCGGCTGACGTAGGCCCGGGGCCGGTCCGCCACGGCGGACCGGCCCCTTCGCCCGTCCCCTTGTGAAATCCTTCACAAGGGGACCTTCGACCTGCCCGGAGGGGTCTTTCTCGGCCCCTGCGGGGCTGTGTGCAGGTGTGCAATGGAGGCACGAGCGAAAAGGTCTCAGCTGAAGGAGCCCTGTCATGGCGGCCAAGGAGATGGTGGACGGACTGGTCGAGAGGGCGCTCACCGCGCTCGGCCGGTTCACGTCGTACGACCAGGAGCAGGTCGACCACATCGTCAAGAAGGCCTCCATCGCCGCACTGGGCCGGCACGGGGAACTGGCGAAGCTGGCCGTCGAGGAGACGGGGCGCGGGCTCTTCGAGGACAAGGCCGTCAAGAACCTCTTCGCCTGCGAGCACGTCGTCAACTCGATGCGCGGCCTGAAGACCGCGGGCGTCATCTCCCGCGACGAACTGAACGGCATCACCGAGATCGCCGAACCGGTCGGCGTCGTCTGCGCCATGACCCCGGTGACCAACCCGACGTCGACGACCCTCTTCAAGGCCCTCATCGCCCTGAAGACCCGCAACCCGATCGTCTTCGCCTTCCACCCCAGCGCCCAGCGCTGCTCCGCCGAGGCCGCCCGCATCGTGCGCGACGCCGCGATCGAGGCCGGCGCCCCCGCGGACTGCGTGCAGTGGATCGAAGAGCCCTCGGTGGAGGCGACCGGTCTGCTCATGAACCACGACGGCGTCTCCACCATCCTCGCCACCGGCGGCAACGCCATGGTCAAGTCCGCCTACTCCTGCGGCAAGCCCGCGCTCGGCGTCGGCGCGGGCAACGTACCCGCGTATGTCACGCGCAGCGGCAAGCTGCGCCGCGCGGTGCACGACATCGTGCTCTCCAAGGCCTTCGACCACGGCATGATCTGCGCGTCCGAGCAGGCCGTGATCCTCGACAAGGAGATCTACGACGCGGGGATCGCGGAGTTCGAACGGCTCGGCGCGTACGTCGTCACGGCGGCCGAGAAGACCAAGCTGGAGGAGTTCGTCTTCGGCGCCACGGCCTTCGGCGCGAACTGCTCGGGCGCGAAGCTGAACGCGTCCGTCGTCGGCAGGTCACCGCGGTGGATCGCCGAACAGGCCGGGTTCGAGGTCCCTTCGGGTACGTCGGTCATCGTCGCCGAGTGCGCGGAGGTCGGCGACGCCGAGCCGCTGACCCGCGAGAAGCTCTCCCCGGTCCTCGCCGCCCTGAAGGCCGACTCCACCGAGCAGGGCCTCGAACTGGCCGCCCGGATGGTCGAGTTCGACGGCCTCGGGCACAGCGCCGCCGTCCACACCGAGGACGAGGAGCTCGCCGAGGAGTTCGGCAGGCGCGTCAAGGCGGTGCGCGTCATCGTCAACGCGCCCTCCACCTTCGGCGGCATCGGCGACGTCTACAACGCCTTCCTGCCCTCGCTCACCCTCGGCTGCGGCTCCTACGGGCACAACTCGGTGTCGAACAACGTCTCCGCGGTCAACCTGATCAACGTCAAGCGGATCGGACGGCGCAACACCAACATGCAGTGGTTCAAGGTCCCGCCGAAGATCTACTTCGAGCGCAACTCCCTGCGGTACCTGGGCGAGATGGACGGCATCGGGCGCGTCTCGATCGTGACGGACAAGACGATGTCGCAGCTCGGCTTCGTCGCCCGGGTGACCGACATCCTCGCCGCGCGCCCCGACGCCGTCACCGTCCAGGTCATCGACGACGTCGAACCCAACCCGGAGCTGGCGACCGTGCGGGCCGGAGCCGCGCGCATGCGGGAGTTCCGGCCGGACACGATCATCGGGCTCGGCGGCGGCTCGCCGATGGACGCGGCCAAGATCATGTGGCTGATGTACGAACACCCGGAGATCGAGTTCGCGGACACCAAGGAGAAGTTCTTCGACATCCGCAAGCGCGCCTTCACGTTCCCGGGCCTCGGCGAGAAGGCGCGGATGGTGGCCGTCCCGACGACCTCCGGAACGGGTTCTGAGGTCACCCCCTTCGCGGTCATCTCCGACCCGAAGGCCGCGCGGAAGTACCCCCTCGCCGACTACGCGCTCACCCCGAACGTCGCCATCGTCGACCCGGTGCTGCCGATGAGGCTGCCCGCGACGGTCACCGCCGACTCCGGCTTCGACGCGCTGACCCATGCCACCGAGGCGTACGTGTCGGTGTACGCGAACGACTACACCGACGGGCTCTGCCTCCAGGCCATCAAGCTCATCTTCGAGAACCTGGAGCGGTGCGTGGTGAACGGGGCCGACGACCCCGAGGCGCGCGAGAAGATGCACAACGCCTCGACCGTGGCGGGCATGGCCTTCGCCAACGCCTTCCTGGGCCTGGTGCACGCGATGGCGCACACCCTCGGCAACACCTTCCACGTCTCGCACGGCCGCACCAACGCGCTGCTCCTGCCGCACGTCATCCGGCACAACGGCACGGTGTCGGCCAAGGCGACGCCTTGGCCGAAGGCCGAGGTCTACCGGGCCCCGGAGCGGTTCCAGGAGATCGCGCGCATGCTGGGCCTCGCGGCGGCTTCCCCGGAGCAGGGGGTGGAGTCCTACGCCTCCGCCGTCGAGGAGTTGCGCGCGAAGTGTGGCCTTCCCGCCTCCTTCCAGGAGGAGGGCGTCGACGAGGCCGCCTTCATCGAGGCCCTGCCGGAGCAGGCGATGAACGCGTACGCGGACCAGTGCGCGCCGGCCAACCCCCGGATGCCGATGCTCGATGAGATGCGGGAGTTGATGAGGCGGGCGTACTACGGGGGCGAGCCCCGTAGGGGCGCGGGGAACCGCGCGACCAGCCACTGACGGCCCGCAGTCGAGATCAGCGCTTCGGCCAGTACCACAGCGGCTCGTCCAGGAGGCTCTCGCGGCCCGCCACCGTCGCCTCCCCCGACTCCTTCACCAGTTCTATGGAGTTGACGTCCACCCGGTGGCGCACCGCCCCCTTGGCCACGGCTTCGGCGAGAGGGCGGGCATGGGTCACCAGGACGACCTGCGTGTCCCTCGTGGCGGTGAGGATCAGATCCGCGAGGGGGCGCAGGAGGTCGGGGTGCAGGCTCGTCTCCGGTTCGTTCAGGACCAGGAGCGAGGGCGGCCGGGGGGTGAGGAGGGCCGCCGCCCACAGCAGATAGCGCAAAGTGCCGTCGGACAGCTCGGCGGCTCCGAGGGGGCGGGTCAGTCCGCGCTGGTGCAGCTGGAGCTCGAACCGTCCGCCGTGCTCGACGACGCCCACCCGGCTGCCGGGGAAGGCGTCGTCCACCGCGTCGTCCAGGGCGGCCGGATCGCCGATCTCGCGGATGGTCTGCAGGGCCGCGGCCAGGTCGGCGCCGTCATGGCCGAGGACCGGGGTGCGGGTGCCGATGCGGGCGGCTCTCGCGGGGGCTCCGGCATCCGTACGGACGTGGTCGTAGAACCGCCAGGACCTGATCAGCTCGCGCAGCCGCAGCAGGTCGGGGGCGAGCTGCGGGTCGGCGAGCTCGCTCAGCATGCTGTCGTACGGACGGATGCCCTGGGTGCGGTGCCAGCCGCCGTCGGCGGTGCGGGTGCGCACGGCCGGGCCCGCACGGTCGCAGAGCAGTGCGGCGGGGCGCAGCACAGGGCCCGCCCAGGTGCACTCGCGCTTGATCTCCGGGTCGAGATTGAAGAGGGAGGGCTCGGCGCCGGCGCCCGAGGTGGGGGCCGGGTGCCCGAAGTCGACCGCGTACCCGAAATCGTCGCCCGCGAAGCCGAGGCGCAGGCTGGTCGGCTCCGCCTTCGCGGGGCCCGCCCACAGCGCGGAGGGCAGCCCGCCCTCGCGGGCCAGGGCCGAGACGGCACCGCCCCGCGCGGAGTCGGCGAGCAGCCGCAGCGCGCGGTACAGGCTCGACTTGCCGGTGCCGTTCGCGCCCGTCACGACGTTCAGCCGGTCCAGGGGGACGATCAGTTTGCGCAGGGAGCGGTAGTTCTCGACCGCCAGGGTGGTGATCATTGCTCAAGACTCGCACCCGGGTCTGACAATCGCCCCGGGCCGCCGCTCGGGCTCACCCGCGGTGGGCGCCGGTGTCCGTGTCCGTCTCCTGCATCGCGGGCTTCTGGCCCGGCTGGCGGTCCCCGCGCAGCGAGGACATGACCAGGGTGACGGCGGTGCCCACGATCGCCCAGGCGGCGAGCACCAGCATCGGTCCGGTGATCGCGTTGCCCTTGAAGTACGCGATCGAACGCGCCACCCAGGTGCCCGCGCCCGGCGGCAGCCAGGGGCCGATCTCCTTCCAGAACGGCGGCAGCATCGGCAGCGGGAAGGCGCCGCCCGCGCTCGGGTTGCCCGCGATCACGACGAGCAGGACGGCGAGGCCGATGCCCACGATGCCGGTGAGCGACTGCAGGGCGAGCGTGATCATGCCGACCCCGAAGACGACGAGGGAGCCCAGGCCCCACAGGCCCATGATGCTGCCGGGCAGGGCGCCCAGGATCGGCCCGATGATGATCGCGCCGCCCAGGCCGCCCGCGATCGAGTAGAGCGCCATGACGCCGGTCCTGATCAGCGCGCGGCGGCCGTTGGCGGCCCGGGAGCCCGCGCTGATCGCCAGGATCGAGGCGCACAGGTAGCCGCCGACGCACCAGCCGACGACCAGGTAGAAGGACGAGAGCCCGTCGAAGTCCTTGCTGGAGGCGGGGGCCACGTCCACGGTCTTGACCGTCCGCTTCTGGGCCCCGTCGACCTCGGTGGCGATCTTCTCCAGTGCGGTGGCGAGGACGGTGCCGCCGCCGGAGCCGACCAGAAGGGTGTCGGTGGTGCCGCGGGGGTCGACGATCAGGGCGCCGTCGATGTCGCGGTTCATGATCTGGTGCCGGGCCGCGGCCTCGTCCTCGACCACGCGCGGGTCGAGCGGTTCACCGGGGAGTTTCCCGAGCTTGTCGGAGGTCTCCTTGGCCGCGGGGCCCGGAGCGACGACTCCGAAGGGCACGTCTTTCGGCTTCGGGTCGTGCAGGGCCCCTACGTAGGAGGCGATGAACAGCAGCTGCAGGGCCAGTACACCGATGACCAGCAGGGCTGCTCGCGGGGTGACGGCGCTCTTCAACTCATCGGTGAAACTCATGCCCCCACGCTCCGTGGCCCCTGCCGTTCCCGCAGGTGGGCGGGGCCGAATGGGCGAAGCGGGGTGCGGTTCGACTCGGGTGTCGCACATGCGTTCGAAACTTGGTCTATGGTGGAGGCGGGGGATGTGAGGTCGGATCGGTTCAGGGTTTCAGGAGGTGCGTGTGCCGGGGTTCACGCATCTGCACACCGTCTCCGGGTTCTCCCCGCGCTACGGCGCCTCGCACCCGGAGCGGCTGGCCGAGCGCGCCGCCGAGCGGGGCATGGACGCCCTCGCGCTCACCGACCGGGACACCCTCGCGGGCACCGTCCGGTTCGCCAAGGCCTGCGCGAAGGCGGGGGTGCGGCCGCTGTTCGGCACCGAGCTCGCGGTGGGGGAGCCCGCGTCGGCGAGCGGTGCGCGGCGGCGGACTCCGGTGCGCGGAGGTGCCTTCATCGACGAGTCGACCCCGCGTGTCACCTTCCTCGCCCGTGACGGCGCCACCGGCTGGGCCTCGCTGTGCCGCCTGATCACCGCAGCGCACCGCGGCGGCGAGGGGCAGCCCGTGCTGCCGTGGGAGGAGAACCACGGCGACGGCATGACCGTGCTGCTCGGGCCCGCGTCCGACGTGGGGCGCGCGCTCGCCGCCGGACGCCCCGACCGGGCCGTCCGGCTCCTGGCCCCCTGGCGCGAGCGCTACGGGGACGCGCTGCGCCTGGAGTCCGTCTGGCACGGCCGCGAAGGCACCGGACCCGGTTCGCTCCGCCTCGCCGCCCGCACCGTCGGCTTCGCCGCCGAGCAGGGTGTGCGCCCCGTCCTGACCAACGCCGTCCGCTACGCCGACGCGGGGCTCGGCCCGGTCGCCGACGTGCTCGACGCCGCGCGCCGCCTCGTCCCCGTCGACCCGAGCAAGGAACTCGACAGCGGGGAGCGGTGGTTGAAGGGAGCCGACGCCATGCTGGGCAACGCCGAGCGCATCGTGGAGGCGGCGGGATTCCGCCGCGACACCGCCCAGCGCCTCGTCGAGCAGACGCAGACGGCCGCCGCCGAGTGCCTCGTCGACCCCGAGGACGACATCGGCATCGGCTCCGTGCGCTTCCCCGAGCCGCACCTCGTCGGCGCGGGCCGCCGCACCGCCCAGCGCGTGCTCGCGTCCCGGGCGGCCGCGGGGATGGTGCTGCGGGGCTATGACAGGCACCGCGAGTACTGGGAGCGGATGCACCACGAGCTGGACATCATCGCGTACCACGGCTTCGCCTCCTACTTCCTGACCGTGGCCCAAGTGGTCGACGACGTACGCGACTTGGGCATCCGGGTCGCGGCGCGCGGCTCCGGCGCCGGGTCCCTGGTCAACCACCTCATCGGCATCGCGCACGCCGACCCCGTCGAGCACGGCCTGCTCATGGAGCGGTTCCTGTCGACGCGGCGGTCCGTCCTGCCGGACATCGACATCGACGTGGAGTCGGCCCGCCGCCTGGAGGTCTACCGCGCGATCATCGGCCGCTTCGGCACCGAGCGGGTCGCGACCGTCTCCATGCCCGAGACCTACCGGGTCCGCCACGCCATCCGCGACGTGGGCGCCGCCCTCTCCATGGACCCGGCCGAGATCGACAAGATCGCCAAGTCCTTCCCGCACATCCGCGCGCGCGACGCCCGCTCGGCGATGGAGGAACTGCCCGAACTGCGCGAGGTCGCGGGGGACGTGGACAAGCACGGCCGTCTGTGGGAGCTGGTCGAGGCCCTGGACGCGCTGCCGCGCGGGGTCGCCATGCACCCGTGCGGGGTGCTGCTCTCCGACGCCTCGCTGCTCGCGCGTACGCCCGTCGTGCCCACCAGCGGCGAGGGCTTTCCCATGTCCCAGTTCGACAAGGAGGACGTCGAGGACCTCGGGCTGCTCAAGCTCGATGTGCTCGGCGTGCGGATGCAGTCGGCGCTGGCGTACGCGGTGGGGGAGGTCGAGCGGGCCACGGGTGAGCGGGTGGACGTGGACGCGGTGGAGCCGGGGGACCCGGCGACGTACCGGCTCATCCAGTCGACCGAGACGTTGGGCTGCTTCCAGATCGAGTCGCCGGGCCAGCGCGACCTGGTCGGACGCCTTCAGCCCGCGACCTTCCACGACCTGGTCGTCGACATCTCGCTCTTCCGGCCAGGGCCGGTCGCCGCCGACATGGTGCGGCCCTTCATCGAGGCGAGGCACGGCCGCGCGCCCATCCGCTATCCGCATCCGGACCTGGCGAGGCCGCTCAAGGAGACGTACGGCGTCGTCGTCTTCCACGAGCAGATCATCGAGATCGTGGACATCATGACCGGCTGCGGGCGCGACGAGGCGGACCGGGTGCGCCGCGGGCTCTCCGACCCCGAGTCCCAGGGGCGGATCCGGTTCTGGTTCGCGCAGCAGGCGGCGGCGAAGGGGTACGACGCCGAGACCATCGGCCGGACCTGGGAGATCATCGAGGCCTTCGGTTCATACGGCTTCTGCAAGGCGCACGCGGTGGCCTTCGCCGTGCCCACCTACCAGTCGGCGTGGCTGAAGGCCCATCATCCGGCCGCGTTCTACGCGGGGTTGCTCACGCACGACCCCGGCATGTACCCGAAGCGGCTGTTGCTCGCGGACGCGCGGCGGCGTGGGGTGCCGATCCTGCCGCTGGACGTGAACCGGTCCGCGGTCGCTCACCGTATCGAACTGGTGTCCGGTTCTGGTTCAGCTCCGGACCGGTGGGGCCTGCGCCTCGCGCTCTGTGACGTCCACGGCATCAGCGAGGCCGAGGCCGCGCGGATCGCGGACGGGCAGCCCTACGCCTCGCTCCTCGACTTCTGGGAGCGGGCCAGGCCCGGCAAACCGGTCGCCCAGCGCCTCGCGCAGGTCGGCGCGCTCGACGCGTTCGGCGCCAACCGCCGCGACCTGCAACTGCACCTGACGGAGCTGCGGCGCGGCTCCCGAGGCGCATCCGGGGGCCAACTCCCCTTGTCCGGCGGGCGCGAGACGGCCCCCGCCGGGCTGCCCGACCTGGACGACGCCGAGCGGCTCAGCGCCGAGCTCGGCGTCCTGGGCATGGACTCCTCGCGCCATCTCATGAGCGACCACGCGCGGTTCCTCCGGGAGCTCGGCGTCCTGACGGCCCGGCGCCTGCGGGAGGCCGAACACGGGGCGACCGTCCTGGTCGCGGGCGCCAAGGCGGCCACCCAGACCCCGCCGATCCGCTCCGGGAAACGGGTCATCTTCACCACCCTGGACGACGGCACGGGCCTGGTCGACCTGGCCTTCTTCGACGACGCCCACGAACGGTGCGCGCACACCGTCTTCCACTCCTGGCTGCTCCTGGTCCGCGGAGTGGTGCAGCGGCGCGGCCCGCGCAGCCTCAGCGTGGTCGGCGCCGCCGCGTGGAACCTGGCGGAACTGGTGGAGCTGCGGCGGGAGGGCGGGCTCGACGCGGTGGGCGCGCGCCTCGCCGAACCGGGGCCAGGGCCGGGTCCGGCGTCGGCATCGGAGGGGGAGTCCGACGGCGCCCCAGCGGACGCCGGCCGTCGCATCCGCATGTCCACGGGGTACGAGATGCACCCCTGGGCCGACCTCCAGCCACCCGGCGAACGGGCGGCGACAGGGCGGAAGCTGTGGCACCAGAGCCCGGGGAGCGCGGGATGAGCACCCTCTGCGTACGGTTCCTCCTGCCGCCGATGTACGAGGCCGCCATGCCCCGACTGCTGGCACTGCTCGGCGAGTTCAGCCCGGTCGTCGAGGCCCTGCCGCCCGACGGCGCGCTCGTCGACGTGCGCGGGGCGATGCGTTACTTCGGGTGGGACGCCGTCGAGATCGCCTCGGTGATCCGGGTACGGGCGCTCGCCCACTGCGGGGTGGACTGCGTGATCGGCGCAGGGCCCGGCCCGATGCTGGCGCGGATGGCCGTGCGGGAGGCCGCGCCGGGGGTGACCCGGGTCGTGGGCCCGGACCCTGACGCCGTCGCGGAGTTCCTCGGGGCGAAGCCGGTCGCCGAGCTGCCGGGGGTCGGCCGCGCCACCGCCCGCACCCTCTGCTCGTACGGGCTCGACTCCGTCGGCAAGGTGGCCGCGGCGCCGCTGTCCACGCTGCAGCGCCTCGTCGGCGCCCGCGCCGGCCGCGAACTGCGCGAGAAGGCGGGCGGTGTCGACCGCGCGCGCGTCGTGCCGAACGCCGCCGCCCGCTCCCTCGGTGCCGAACGGCCCTTCCCGCGCGACGAGTTGGACCCCGCGCGACACCGCAGGGCGCTGCTCTCGCTCACCGAGGAACTCGGTGCGCGGATGCGCGACGAGGGCCAGGTGTGCCGCTCCCTGACCCTCACCGTGCGGTACGCGGACCGCTCCACGACGACCCGCACGCGTACGCTGCCCGAGCCGACCGCGCACTCCAGCGCGCTGACCGGATCCGCGTACCGGATGTACGAGGCGCTCGGCCTCCAGCGGGCCCGGGTGCGCGGCATATCGCTGCGCGCCGAAGGGCTCGGCCCCGCCGAACACGCCGCCCACCAGCTGATGTTCGACCCGGTGGACGACAAGGCCCGCCGCATCGAGGCGGTGGCCGACCGGGCGCGGGCGAAGTTCGGCCCCGGCGCGATCGTGCCGGGAACGCTGGCGGCGTAACCGCCGCGGCGGCTGCGGGTCGCTCCGGTAGCCCCTGGGCGTACGACCGCGGGCCAATACCCCCGCGAGGAAAGGGCACATACGATCGGCGCATGGACATCGAGCCAGGTCAGCCGCTGCCCGGGGAGGGCCGGAGCCGGCTTGCGCCCGGACGGCTGTGGCCACCCGTGCGCACGGGCCTGGCCTGGAGCGGAGCCGTCGTCTACCCGTTCGTCACGTACGTGACCTTCGACCACGGGCGGCAGGGCTTCGACACCCTGATGGTCCTCGCGTCGATCGCCCTGACGGCCGTGGTCGCCTCGCTCCTGCGGCGCAGACCGCTGCCGGCGCTCGCCTTCCTCCTCCTGGGCGCGGTGGCGGCGACGATGGAGATGCGCAAGACGGAGGTCAGCTATCTGCAGACGCTGGCCGGGGCCTGTGCCATCGGCTATCTCGCCGCCACCCG
Organism: Streptomyces sp. NPDC054047; assembly: GCF_055585065.1. Taxonomy (NCBI): domain Bacteria; kingdom Bacillati; phylum Actinomycetota; class Actinomycetes; order Kitasatosporales; family Streptomycetaceae; genus Streptomyces; species Streptomyces sp. NPDC054047. Next base: position 88,919 of record NZ_JBVJKV010000009.1, read on the forward strand.
TCCGCGCCGCACCTCGGTCGTCGCCGCCGTCATGGCCTTCGCGACCCAGGCCGTCACCCTCTTCGCCTTCCCGCCCGACGGCGACTGCCACCCCCCGTACCAGGCGGGCGGCTGCCCGTCCTCCGGCTGGGCGAGCAACAACGGCGAGACCGTGGCGTTCGTCGCCGTCGCCCTCGTCGCCGCCTGGACGGCGGGCAGTTCGGCCCGCGAGCGCCGTACGCACGCCGACGCGCTGCGCGCCCAGGCCACGGCGCGGGCCGTCACCGCCGAACGGCTGCGCATCGCGCGGGAGTTGCACGACATGATCGCGCACAGCATCGGCGTCATCGCCATCCAGGCGGGCGTGGGCAGCAGGGTCATCGACACCCAGCCCGCAGAGGCGCGCAACGCGCTCACCACCATCGAGGCCACCAGCAGGGAGACGCTCGCGGGCCTTCGCCGCACGCTGGTCGCCCTGCGCAGGCCCGAGTCGGGGCCCGAGCCGGAGCGGGGGGCCGTCGACGGCACGGCGCACTCCGTCCGCGAGGCGTCCGCGCCGCCCCGCGAACCCGCCCCCGGCCTCGCCGACGTCGAGCGCCTCGCCGCCTCGGCGCGGGACGCCGGAGTCCGCGCGGAGGTCCGCTGGCGCGGGGAGCGCGGGCCGCTGCCCGCCGACATCGACCTGGCCGCGTTCCGCATCCTCCAGGAGGCCCTCACCAATGTCGTACGGCACGCGGGAACGGACACCTGCCGGGTGACCGTCGAACGGCGGGACGGCGAACTGTCCCTCGACATAGAGGACGACGGCCGCGGCGGCCTGCCCGCGGGCACCGGGTTCGGCCTCGTCGGCATGCGCGAGCGGGTCGCCCTGCTGCACGGCCGGTTCACCGCGGGCCCGCGCCCCGAAGGCGGCTTCCGGGTGACGGCCCTGCTGCCCCTGCCGGACGCGCCCCTGCGGGAGGCGGCCCGATGACCGGCCCCACCGTCCGCGTCGTACTCGCCGACGATCAGCCCCTCGTCCGCGCGGGCCTGCGCGTCCTGATGGCCGACACCCCCGACATCGAGGTCGTGGGGGAGGCGGGGACGGGCGCCGAAGCGGTCCGACTGGTCCGCGCCGTACGCCCCGACGTCGTCGTGATGGACATCCGCATGCCCGGCATGGACGGCATCGAGGCCACCCGCCTGATCACGGCGGAGGCCGAGGCGACGCGGGTCCTGGTCCTCACCACCTTCGACGACGACGACTACGTGTACGGCGCGCTCCGCGCGGGCGCGAGCGGGTTCCTCGTCAAGGACATGGCGCTGGAGGACATCCTCGCGGCGATCCACGTGGTGGCCGCCGGGGACGGCCTGATCGCGCCGAGCGTCACCCGGCGCCTGATCGCGGAGTTCGCCGCGCGGCCCGATCCGAGACCGCGGGCCCGGCGGACGGTGAACGGCATCACCGACCGCGAGTGCGAGGTGCTCACGCTGGTCGGCCGCGGCCTGTCCAACGCGGAGATCGCGGCCGAGCTGTTCATCACCGTGGCCACGGTGAAGGCGCACGTGGCGCGGCTCTTCACCAAGCTCGACTCCCGTGACCGGGTCCAACTGGTCATCATCGCGTACGAGTCGGGGCTTGTCTCGCCGCCGCGGTGAGGCGGCGACCGCGCCAGTGGTTACTGGAAGTTTTTACTGACGCGTAACTTCACACTTCCACGGCCCGCCCTTAATTTGTCGTGTGCACGGCATCCTCGTGATCCGGATCACAGGGCTCACCCATCGCAACTCCCTTGAGCCGCAAGGAGATCACACGATGCTGCCCTGGAGACGAGCGCTCAGAGCGTTCACCGCCGCCCTGCTCATGACGGGCGCGCTCACCCTCACCCCCACCGCCACGGCGACCGCCGGCACCGCTTCGTCCGCAGCCTCCGCGGCCTCGTCACGGGGCTGGAACGACTACGACTGCAAGCCGTCCGCAGCCCACCCGCGCCCCGTGGTCCTCGTGCACGGCACCTTCGGCAACTCCGTCGACAACTGGCTCGTCCTGGCGCCCTACTTGGTGCGGCGCGGCTACTGCGTCTACTCCCTGGACTACGGCCAGCTGCCCGGCGTGCCGTTCTTCAACGGGCTCGGCCCGATCGACAAGTCGGCCGAGCAGCTCGACGGCTTCGTCGACAAGGTGCTCGCCGCCACGGGCGCAGCCGAAGCGGACCTCGTGGGCCACTCGCAGGGCGGCATGATGCCCCGCTACTACCTGAAGTTCCTCGGCGGCGCCCAGAAGGTGAACGCCCTGGTCGGCCTCGCGCCCGACAACCACGGCACCACCCTGCTCGGCCTGACCAGGCTGCTGCCCCACTTCCCCGGCATCGAGGACCTGCTCACCACCAAGACCCCGAGCCTCGCCGACCAGGTGGCCGGATCGCCGTTCCTGACCAAACTCAACGAAGGCGGTGACACCGTCCCCGGCGTGCGCTACACCGTCATCGCCACCAAGTACGACGAGGTGGTCACCCCGTACCGCACGCAATTCCTGAACGGCCCTGACGTACGCAACGTGACCATCCAGGACCTCTGCCCCGTGGACCTGTCGGAGCACGTGGCGATAGGCATCCTCGACCGGGTCGCGCACCACGAGGTCGCCAACGCGCTGGACCCGGCGCACGCGACGCCGAGCACCTGCTTCTCCTGAACCGAGACCGGAACCGAGAGCAGCCGCTGACCGAGGTCAGCGGCTGCTCCGTGCGTCAGCGGAGGTTCAGCTCAGGCTCAGCGGCCGTGGCGCGCCGTGCGGCGGCGGGCCGTGCCGAACATGGCCGCGGCACCGACGGCCAGGGCGGCGGCGCCGCCGATCGCGATGTACGGGGTGGTGCTGTCGCCGCCGGTCTCGGCGAGGTTCTCGTTCGTGGCCGCGACGGGCTTCTCGGCGCCGCCGTTCACCTCGGGCTCGTTCGCGGCGGCGTCGTCACCCGGCGCCGCGCCGTCACCCGCGGCCGGGGCCGCCTCGGAGGCTTCGGCGCCCGTCTTCGCGTCGCTGTCGCCGTGGCCGTGGTGCTCGACGGTGGACTTCTCCGCGCCCGCGGCGATGTCCTTTTCGGAGGGCGCGGAGGCGGCCGGGGCCGGAGCAGCCGCCGCGCCGCCGCTGTCCTTGCCGAAGACGACGTCGGAGCAGGTGTAGAAGGCCTCGGGGGAGTCCGAGCGCTGCCAGACCGAGTAGATCAGGTGACGGCCCGACTTGGCCGGGACCTTGCCGTCGAAGACGTAGTCGCCGTTCTCCATCTTCGGGTCGGCGACGTCGACGAAGGGCTTCTCCTCCAGGTCCGACCACTTCAGGGGCTTGGTCGGGTCGTACGAGTCCTTGGTGATGTACAGCTCGAAGGAGCCCTTGTGCGGGGCGGTGCCCTTGTAGCGGAAGGTGTGGTTGCCGCCGGACATCTTGCTGGACGGCCAGTCGGCGCGCGGCAGGTCGAGACCCTTGTACTTGTCGTTGCCCGCGCTGCACAGCTTGCCGTCGGGGATGATCTCCTTCGACTTGCCCGCGGCGTTGGCGATGTTCACGCCGTTCCAGTCGTAGAAGGCCTGCGCGCCACTGGCCGCGACAGCCGCCTTGCAGGCGGCGGAGGTCGGCGACTCCGGGCCTTCCTGGAAGCACGCGGAGACACGGCTCACCGGGTCGGTCATCGAACCGTGCGCGGCGGCGGGGGCGGCCGACAGGGCGGTCAGGGCGAGCGGGGCGATGCCCGCGGCGGCGATCGCGGCGACCTTGCTTCGACGTGCGGTCATGAGTGGTTCTCCTCAGCGGCGGTTCTGGGGGGTGGGGGACACGAGACGGTTGCGAACGGCCGGTGCCGCCCCCCGATTGCGTGCGGCGCCGACGGTTCGTAACCGGCCCGGCGACGAGAAAACTAGCCGCTGAAATCCCCGAATTCGCCTGCTGGAAGGGGGTGATGGTGATCTTTATGGTCGACTTAAGGGAGGGCTAACCGAGGGCTGAGGCTGAGCCCCCGTGAGGGCCGGTTCGCCCAGTACGTGCGCCAGGGGACGGTCCGGGGGAGCAGGCCGTACCATCCGCGCATGCGACCAGCCAGATACAGCGACGAGGATCTAGAGCAGCACTCCCTGCGGCGCCGGGTGTCCGACGACGGACAGCGGTCCGGGTTCGAGCACGACGTGGACCGCATCCTGTACTCGACGCAGTGGCGGGCCCTCGCGGGCAAGAGCCAGGTGGTGGCCAGCGCCGAGCTCGGCGCCTACCACACACGGCTCACGCACTCGATGAAGGTGGCCCAGCTCGGCCGGCGCATGGCCGAGCGCCTGGAGCGCAAGTACGGCGGGCCCAATCCCGCGCTCGTCGAAGCGGCCTGCATGGCGCACGACATCGGCCATCCGCCCTTCGGGCACGCCGGCGAGCTGGCGCTGCGCGACACGATGGACGAACTGCACTTCGCGGACGGTGTCCTGGACAGCTTCGAGGGCAACGCCCAGACCTTGAGGGTGCTGACCTTCCTCGCCGCCCACAAGTACCCGGGCCACCGCGGACTGCACCTGACCCGCGCCTGTCTTGACGCGTCCACCAAATACCCGTGGGAGCGGGCGCCGGTCGACCGGAATCCGGCGCGGCACGTGAAGTGGGGCGTGTACGTCGCCGACCGCGAGGCGTTCGCGTGGGTGCGGGCCGATCGCACCGACACCGCCGTACCGGTCGAGGAGCAGGTCATGGACTGGGCGGACGACGTCACCTACGCCTGCCACGACGTGGAGGACTTCTACCGCACGGGCCTGATCCCGCTGGCCGCGCTGTTCCCGCCGGACGGAGCCGCGGGCGGCGACACCGAGCGCGAGACCCGCCGCTTCCTCGACTACGTACAGGCCAAGCGGGAGCGGGCGGGCGAGGCGTTCGACCGCGCCGCGGCGCTGCTCCTGATGGCGGACATCGGCAAGCGCCTCGCGGTGCACGCCCCCTACAGCGGCAGCCACGAGGACGCGGTCGCGGTCAACCGGCGCACCGCCGACCTGATCTCGTACTTCACCCGCGGCATCGAGCTGGAGGTGGGCGGCCCCGCCGCGATCCGGTACGGGGCACGCCTGGTGATCCCGGCCGAGCGGCGGGCGGCCTGCGATCTGCTCAAGGAGCTGGTGTGGTGCTACGTCATCGACCGCCCCGCGCTCGCCACCCAGCAGCACGGCAAGCGGCGCGTGGTCGGCGAGCTGCTGCGCTGGAGCCATGACGCGCCCGAGCTGCTGCCTCCCGACCGCGCCGAGGAGCTGGCGCTGCACGGCGACCGGCTGCGGGCCGCCGCCGACCACGTCGCCTCGCTCACCGAGGACCAGGCCCTGGCCCTGCACCGCCGCCTGTCCGGCACGGGCCTCGGCTCGGTCAACGACAACGTGTGGCTGTGACGCCGAAAAAGCCCTGCGGTCCGCCCGCTACCGCACCCACCGATACCGCCGCTCCGGCCGCCCCGTCCCCCCGTACCGGAGCGTCACCTCGACCCGCCCCGTGTCCGCGAAGAACTCCAGGTAACGGCGCGCGCTGACCCGCGAGAGCGTGCCCTCCTGCGCGCACTCCGAGGCGGAGAGGCCGTCCGGGTGCCCCCGCAGCGTCTGCTCGACCAGGTCCGCGGTGTGTGCCGCCAGGCCCTTCGGGAGTTCGCGGGAGCCGGGCGGGCGGGGGCCGAAGAGCTGGTCCACGTCCTCCTGGCGTGCCTCGTCCAGGCCGGCCAGGCGGGCCCGCAACGCCGCCACGTGCAGCAACTGCTCGCGCAGCGCCGCCTGGTTGAACGGCTTGATCAGGTAGTGCACCGCTCCCGCCCGCAGCGCGGCCCGCACGATCTCCGCGTCCCGCGCCGCCGTGATGAACAGCGCGTCCAGCGGCTGCCGGTCCCGGTCGCGCTCCTCGACGGCCCGCAACTCCCGTAGCACCGCGATGCCGTCCATATCGGGCAGATAGATGTCGAGGAGTACGAGATCGGGGCGCAGCCGCTCCGCCGCCGCCAGCGCCTGAGCCCCACTGTGCGCCACTCCCACCACCGAGAACCCGTCCACCGCGGACACATAACGGCTGTGCAGTTTGGCGACCATGAAGTCGTCGTCCACGACCAGCACCCTTGTCATCGCCGCAGGCTATGGGCGCGACCACAACGACCACAACGTCCGTTGATTCCGGAAGAGAGACAGCTTCTTAACGCCCAGGCAACATGTGGGCCACCTCACAGGTATCCCCGTCCCCGCGGACGGCGGCCGGGCTCCCGCCCCCACGGGGAACCCGGCCGCCGTCCATTCCCCCGTGCGACTCCGTACCGACCGCGTACGACGCCGTACGACTACGTACCGACAGGTGGTGGCACACGTGCGTCTGCGCACACCCCTTGCCCTGCTCGGGGCCGCGCTGCTCGTGCTCGCCGGCCCGCCGCTGCTCTCCACGGGCAGCGGCGCCGAGACCGGCACACAGATCCCCGGCCTGCGCTTCATGGTCCCCAACACGCCGGGCGGCGGCTACGACATCACCGCCCGCACCGCGGCGAAGAACGCCGAGGACGCCGGACTCACCCACAACATCGAGGTGTTCAACCTGCCCGGCGCCGGCGGCACCGTCGGCCTCAGCCGCCTCGTCGGCGAGCACGGCAACGGCAAGCTCGCGATGTCCATGGGCCTGGGCGTGGTGGGCGCCGCACGCTCCAACGACTCGGCCAAGACCCTCGCCGACACCACCCCGATCGCCCGCCTCACCGAAGAGCCGGACGTCGTCGTGGTCGCCAAGGACTCGCCGTACAAGGACATCAAGCAGCTCGTCACCGCCTGGAAGAAGAACCCCGGCAAACTCCCCGTCGGCGGCGGCTCTTCCCCCGGCGGCCCCGACCACCTCGCCCCCATGCTCATGGCGCGCGCCGCCGGGATCGACCCGAAGAAGGTCAACTACGTTCCCTTCGACGGCGGCGGCGAACTCCTCGCCTCGATCCTCGGCAAGAAGGTCGCCTTCGGCGTCTCGGGCGTCGGCGAGTACCTCGACCAGATCAAGTCGGGCGAACTGCGCCTGCTTGCCACCACCGGACCCAAGCGGGCCAAGGGCCTGGACGGACCGACCCTCAAGGAGTCGGGCTACGACGTCGACTTCACCAACTGGCGCGGCATCGTGGCCCCGCCCGGCCTCTCCGAAGCCGAACGCAAGAAGCTCACCGGCCTGGTCAGGAAGCTCCACGACTCCCCTGAGTGGCGCAAGTCCCTCAAGACCAACGGCTGGGACGACGCCTTCCTCACCGGCGACAAGTTCGGCGACTTCCTGGCCGCCCAGGACAAGAGCGTGGTGTCCGTGCTGAAGGAGCTGGGACTGTGACGACGTCGACCCCCGAAACCGCGCCCGGCGAGCACCGGAACAGCCGCCGTGCCTGGCTGCGCGAACACTCCGAACTCGGCGTCTGCGTCATGCTGTTGGCCCTCGGCGCCCTCGTCCTCACCGACGCGCTCACCATGGACGTCGAGATCGCCCAGCGCGGCCCGATCGGCCCCAAGACGGTTCCCGTCGCCGTCGGCATCGGACTCCTGGCCGTCGCCGTGATCCTCGCCGTCGACGTCCTGCGCGGCGGCCGCGGCGAGGCCGAGGGCGGCGAGGACATCGACCTGTCCGAACCAGCCGACTGGCGCACCGTGCTGCTCCTGGCCGGGGTCTTCCTCGGCGCCGCCGTCCTCATCGAACCGCTCGGCTTCCCCATCGCGGGCGCCCTGCTCTTCTGGGGCGCCGCGTACGCGCTCGGCAGCCGCCACCTGGACCGCGATCCGCTCATCGCGGCAGGGCTCTCCCTCTTCACGTACGTCGTCTTCAACAACCTGCTCGGGGTGCCGCTCCCCGGCGGACCGCTGATGGGAGTGCTGTGACATGAACGCCTTCAACTCCCTGATGGACGGCTTCGGCACGGCCCTCACCCCCATGAACCTGCTCTGGGCCGCCGTCGGCGTGCTCCTGGGCACCGCGATCGGCGTCCTGCCCGGCATCGGCCCCGCGATGGCGGTGGCACTCCTGCTGCCCGTGACGTACGGCCTGGAGCCGACCGGCGCGTTCATCATGTTCGCCGGCATCTACTACGGAGCGATGTTCGGCGGCTCGACGACCTCCATCCTGCTCAACACACCGGGCGAGAGCGCCGCGGTGGTGGCGGCGATGGAAGGCAACCCGATGGCCAAGGCGGGGCGCGGCGCACAAGCGCTCGCGGCCGCCGCCATCGGGCACTTCGCGGGCGGCATCATCGGCACGATCCTCCTGGTGGCGCTCGCGCCGACGGTCGCCGACCTCGCGGTCGACATCGGGGCGCCCGACTACTTCGCCATCATGGTGCTCGCGTTCATCGCCGTGACCTCCGTCCTCGGCTCCTCGCGCGTACGGGGACTGGCCTCGCTCCTCATCGGCCTCACCCTCGGCCTGGTCGGCCTGGACCAGATGACCGGCCAGCAGCGCCTGACCTTCGGCTCGCTCCAACTCGCCGACGGCATCGACGTGGTGATCGTCGCGGTGGGCCTCTTCGCGATCGGCGAGGCCCTGTGGGTCGCCGCCCACCTGCGGCGCACCAGCGGCGAGGCGATCCCGGTCGGCCGCCCCTGGCTGGGCAGGGCGGACGTGAAGCGCACCTGGAAGTCCTGGCTGCGCGGCCCGCTCATCGGCTTCCCGTTCGGCGCGATCCCCGCGGGCGGCGCCGAGATCCCCACCTTCCTCTCGTACGTCACCGAGAAGCGCCTGTCCCAGCACAAGGACGAGTGGGGCAAGGGCGCGATCGAGGGAGTGGCGGGCCCCGAGTCGGCGGCATCGGCATCGGCGGCCGGAACCCTCGTCTCCATGCTGACGCTCGGCCTGCCCACGACGGCGGTGGCGGCCGTGATGCTCGCCGCCTTCCAGCAGTACGGCATCCAGCCCGGCCCGCTCCTCTTCGAGCGCGAACCGGACCTGGTGTGGGGCCTGATCGCGTCCCTCTTCGTCGGCATGGTCCTGCTCCTGGCCCTGAACCTGCCGCTGGCCCCGGTCTGGGCGAAGCTCCTTCGCATCCCCAGGCCCTACCTCTACGCGGGCATCCTCTTCTTCGCTGCGGTGGGCGCGTACGCGGTGGGCGGCGAGGCGCTCGACCTGGTGATCCTGCTGATCATCGGCCTGATCGGCTTCGGCATGCGGCGCTACGGACTGCCCATCCTGCCCGCCGTCATCGGCGTCATCCTCGGCCCGAACGCCGAGCAGCAGCTGCGCCGTGCCCTCCAGATCAGCGACGGCAGCGTCAGCGGCCTGGTCGACACGCCCTTCTCGATCACGGTGTACGTGATCATCGCGCTGATCGTGCTCTGGCCGCTCCTGAAGAAACTGCTGGTGCGGGGCGGGAGGACTGACGTAGACGTAAAGGCATGACACCCGACATCCGCCTCGCCGGCGCCGCCGACGTCCCCGCCGTGCAGGCGGTGACGTACGCGGCCTACCACCCCTACATCGAGCGCATCGGTGTCGTGCCCGTCCCCATGGAGGCGGACCACGCGGCGGAGGTGGCGGCGGGGCGGGTGTACGTCACCGGGGACCCGGTGGTGGGCGTCCTGGTCCTCGTCCCGTACGAGGACCACCTCTTCCTGGACAGCATCGCGGTCCACCCCGAGGCGGCGGGCCAAGGAGTGGGCCGCCGCCTGCTCACGTTCGTGGACGACCGGGCGCGGTCGCTCGGACTGCCCGAGGTCAGGCTCTACACGAACGCGATGATGTGGGAGAACCAGAAGATCTACCCTCGGTACGGCTACGAGATGGTGGAGCGCAGAGTGGACGGTCCGTACGACCGCTACCACTACAGGAAGCGCCTCTAGCGGTGCGCGCCCCGCGGGCGCCGGGGCTCACCCGTCCGGCCACCAGGTCCGCTGGACGTCCTTGCGGACCTCGGGGCGCTCGCGGGGCCGCTCCTCGGCCTCGAACTTCTCCCGGATCTGCCGATTGGTGGGCTTCCCGACGGTCTTGTGCACGGTCACACGGCGCATGGCTGCCTCCCTGTACTACCGATGTCCAAGGTGGGACGTCTGTAGACCTCTGCCGGGAGGGTTTCTCGTCGGAGAGGGATTGTCAGTGGCGGGTGTCACCATCGCCGGATGCGGATCGACTGGGACGCCGAGGCGGCCACCTTTGACGAAGAGCCGGACCACGGGCTGCGGGACCCGGCGGTGCGGGAGGCGTGGGCGGAGCGCCTGCGGGACTGGCTTCCGGCCACCGGCGACGTGCTTGACCTGGGCTGCGGCACCGGAAGCCTGTCTCTGCTCGCGGCCGAGGCAGGACACCGCGTCACGGCGGTGGACCTGTCCCCGGGCATGGTGGAGCGGGCCCGCGAGAAGCTGGCGGGGCACGCCGCGGAAGTGCTGGTCGGCGACGCGGGCGAGCCGCCCGTTCAGGGGCGCCGCTTCGACGCGATTCTGGTCCGGCACGTGCTGTGGACGCTGCCGGACCCGGAGGCGGCGCTGCGGCACTGGTGCGGGCTGCTGCGGCCCGGCGGCCGCCTGGTTCTCGTCGAGGGCGTCTGGGGCACGACGAACCCCTCCGGCATCCCCGCGTCCCGCCTGGTCGACGCGCTCACTCCCCTGGCCACGCACCTCCACTCCGAACGCCTGTCGGGCGACGAGCGGCTGTGGGGGAGAAGGGTGGAGGACGAGCGCTACGCGGTGGTGGCGGTCATCCCCGCCCCCAGCCGCCACAAGGAGGTGGTGGACGTCCACCTGATCCTCCGCCGCGGCGACGAGGTCCTGCTGGCCCGCCGCGCCAACACCGGTTACGGCGACGGCCTGTTCAACGTCCCCTCCGGCCACGTCGAGCCCGGCGAGGACGTCCGCACGGCGGTGATCCGTGAGGCGAAGGAGGAGATCGGCCTCGACCTGGCCCCCGAGGACGTGAGCGCCGAACTGGTCCTCCAGCACCGCGGCCCGGGCGAGGCTGCCCGCATCGGCTGGTTCTTCGAGGCGACGTACGGCACGGGCGGCGAACCCTTCAACGCGGAGCCCGAGAAGTGCGACGGACTGAGCTGGCACAGAGCGGACGCACTGCCGGACGACATGGTCGCGTACTGCAGGGCGGCACTTGAGGCGTGGCGGACGGGGCAGAGGTTCGCCCTGCACTGGCAGGAGGAGGGGGACGCGGTGCGGTACGAGAGGGGCGGGCCCGAGCGGGCGGTCGCCCTCGCACCCGCGCGGGGCGCGCACCATGTCGAGCTCTGGGTAACGGACTTCGCCGCCGCGGAGGCCTCGTGGGGCTGGCTGCTGGGGGAGTTGGGGCATGTCCGTGAGCAGCGGTGGGAGAGAGGCGGCAGCTGGCGGCGGGGTGCGACGTACGTGGTGCTGGAGCAGTCGCCGGACATGCGGGGCGAGGCGCATGACCGGCGGCTGCCCGGCCTCAATCACCTGGCGTTCCACGTGACGGGCGCGGCGGAGCTTGACCGTCTCGTGGCACGGGCCCCGGAGCACGGGTGGTCCTTGCTCTTCCCGGAGCGGCATCCGTTCGCGGGAGGGGAGGAGCACCGTGCCGCTTACCTGGAGGACGGGGCGGGGTTCGAGGTGGAGCTGGTGGTCGGAGGCTGACGCGAGTCCGCTTAGGGGAGGGGCGGAGCCGGCGAGAGGGAGCCGCCCCCGCGCGCCAGGCCCTCCAAGACGTCGAGGGCGGCCAGGGCAGCCGAGGCGGCGGCGGGATCGCGCTCGGCGAGGCCGCTCTCGGCGAACTCGTCCTCGTCCAGGCGCAGGACCGTCCCGCCGTCCGCCGAGCACCACAGGTCCAGGTCCAGGTCCTCCACCGTGAGCGTGGCGCCGTCCCGTACCGCGGGCCGGGTCACGTCGCAGTACCAGCCCTTCAGGACGCCGGTGGACGTGCGGACCTCCTTCACGGCGTACCAGCGGTCACGCCAGTAGTGCTCCGTGAAGACGTCGCCCGGCTCGAAGCGTACGAAGCCGAAGTCCCGCACCCCGTCCGCCGCCCAGGGTGCGCGGACCGTCACCACGGTGCCGTCGTCCGCGACCACCTCCGCCGGATAGCGGATCTTCGTGCGGCCCGCCTTCGTCAGGACGACCTCCACCTTGTCGGCCGTCGACGTATCAGCCGAGGTCTCGGACATGGCGTACCTCCGTTGCGCAGATCTCGTAGCCGAACCATTTGTTGATCGCCAGCATCGGGCCGTTCCCGGCGTCGTTGCCGGTGAACGCCTCGGTGCAGCCAGCGGCCCGCGCCCGGTGCAGGGAGTCGTTCTTGGCGAGCTTGGCGAGCCCGCGTCCGCGGAACGCGCGTGCCGTGCCGGTCATGCCGCTCGCGTAGCGCGACGCGTCGTCCGTGCGGGCCAGGGTGAAGGCCGCGGGACGGCCGTCCACCATCGCCACCGAGGTCAGTTCGCGGTTCACCAAGGGGTGGTGCCAGGTCTCGGCGAGCCAGTGCTCGTAGTCCGTGAACTGAGCTGCCACATCGCCCGGTTCGTCCGCGACCGTCTCCGCGTCCAGCTCGAAGAGGGCCCGCGGGTCGTCCCCGAACTCCGCCCCCGTACGCAACTCCACGCCCGCGGGCGGCTCTTGGCGGGGCGGCAGCGCGCCGCCCGCCAGGTCGAGGCGGAGGAAGTGGGCCGAACGGCTCGCGCGGTAGCCGCGCCCGGCGGCGAAGGCGCGGTTCGCGGGCTCGTCGAGGACCCAGGAGAAGACCGTGGTGGCGTCCTGGTCCGCGAGGTACTCCTGCGCCGTCCGCAGGATCAGCGAACCGGCGCCGAGCCCGCGCCGCTCCGGGAGTACGTAGACGTTGGCGAAGCCCTGGCCGGGTTCGGGGCTGTCGTGGGCGACGCCCACCTGCGCCGTGCCGATGATCTCCCCGTCGGCCTCGGCGACCAACTGGCGGTAGTGGGAGCGGGGATGGGCGTGCGCCAGGTCGAACTGGATCGAATCGGCCGTGGCGAGCATGGCGGGTACGCAGGCGCGACGGACGGCGGCGAAGGCCTCGGCATCGGGTCTGCTGCCGGGGCGCAGGGCGCGGACTAGGACGGTCATGGTGCCGCACGCTACGCGCGGGGCGCGCCGGGATGCCTCCTATTTTCCGGGGGTGCGGGACAATCACCGCGTGACCTTGAAGATCGAGATCGACGGTGGCGGTGCGGGTGGTGTGCCGTCCTACGAGCAGGTGCGGGCCCAGATCGCCGAGCAGGCGCGCGGCGGAGTGCTGCCGGTGGGGTACAAGTTGCCGACCGTGCGGGGGCTCGCCCAGGAGCTGGGGCTGGCCGCCAACACGGTGGCCAAGGCGTATCGGGCCCTTGAGGGGGACGGGGTGATCGAGACGCGGGGGCGGCACGGGACGTTCGTGGCGGCGGCCGGTGACGCGGCGGCGCGGGAGGCTTCGGCCGCGGCCCAGGCTTTCGCCGAGCGGGCTCAGCGGCTCGGGCTCTCCGAGGCCGCGGCGCTGGCCGCCGCGCGGGACGCGGTGCGCGCGGCCTACGGGGACTCGGGGTGAGACCGCACCGGGGCGGTGCGTGAGGCCTTGCTCGGTCAGTACCCGGCAGCTTCGCGTGGTGTCCACCGCTTCCGCCCCGCGGAACGCCTGCCCACGACAGGGAGCGGCACCTGTCAGAGATACAGCCCCGCGTCCGCTCCCTCGCGAGGGTCCGGGACCGACGTGGGGGAGGTCCCGCGCCGCAACGCGTACAGCTCCGCCAGTGTCGCGCCCTCGCGCGCGACCCCCTCGTCCGTGCCGAGCCAGTCGATCGACTCGGCGCGGGTCAGGTTCCCGACCTCGATGCGGGCCAGGCACCGCCCGGGCCGGACCACCGCCGGGTGGAGCCGCTCCAGGTCCTCGTTCGTCGTCACGCCGACCAGGACGTTGCGGCCCTGACCGAGCAGCCCGTCCGTCAGGTTCAGCAGCCGCGACAGCGCCTGCCCCGCGGTGTGCTTGGCCTCCCCGCGGATCAGCTCGTCGCAGTCCTCCAGGAGCAGCAGCCGCCAGCGGCCCTTCGCCGAGCCGTCGTCCTCGCCGATCGCGATGTCCATCAAGTAGCCGACGTCGCTGAACAGCCGCTCCGGGTCCAGGACGCAGTCCACCTGGCACCAGTCGCGCCAGGACCGCGCCAGCGTCCGCAGCGCCGACGTCTTGCCCGTGCCCGGCGGTCCGTGCAGCAGCAGGAGACGGCCCGAGATGTCCTCGGGGCCCGTCTTCATCAGGGAGTCCATGGCCTCGGCGACCGGCGCGGTGTAGTTCTCCCGCACCTCCTCCCACGTACCGGCGGCGATCTGCCGCGTCGTGCGGTGCGGGCCGCGCCTGGGGGACACGTACCAGAACCCCATGGTCACGTTGTCCGGCTGCGGTTCGGGCTCGTCCTGCGCGCCGTCCGTCGCCTGCTTCAGGACCTTCTCCGCGAGGTCGGCGCTCGTCGCCGTCACCGTGACGTCCGCGCCGCGGTTCCAGCGGGAGATCAGGAGCGTCCAGCCGTCACCCTCGGCCAGCGTCGCGCTGCGGTCGTCGTCGCGGGCCGCGCGCAGCACCGTCGCACCCGGCGGGAGCAGCGTGCAGCCGGACTTGACGCGGTCGATGTTGGAGCTGTGCGAGAAGGGCTGCTCGCCCGTGGCGAAGCGCCCGAGGAAGAGGGCGTCCACGACATCGGACGGAGAGTCGCTGTCGTCGACGTTGAGCCGGATCGGCAGGGTGTCCTGAGGGTTCGCAGACATGCCGCCATGATCCGGCACGCAAGTGCCCTCGTGCATCCTGGTTTACGCACTCCGCCGTACTCCGTTCAGGTGCCCGCAGGTTTGCGCGAGCAGCGCCAATGCTGCCGGGAAGCCGCAATCCCGTGGTCCGGAACCTGTCCTACCGCCAACTACCGCCGTTACTATTGCCCCTGATGGCACGTCATGGGTGGAATTCGGGGGTACGGCGGTGGCGGCTCACCGCGCTGCTCGGCATTGGTCTGGCCGCACTGGCCCTGGTCCTGACCGTCATCACCACGCTCCCCGAGGACGACACGGGCACCCAGGGCACCACGCGCGACGGGGACAAGGTGCACGGCACCCCCGCCGTCCCGCCGGGCGACGCGAAGCCGGAAGTGGGCTGGGGCTTCACCCACACCCAGTACAGCGCGGACGAGGGCACCGACGCCGCCACGCGGCGTGCCGAGACGCTGCTCGCGGACAAGCCGCGCCCGCTGCCGCAGATCCAGCACATCATGGGCTGGGGAGCGAGCAACCCCGAGCCGGTCAAGGGGCGTTACGACTTCGCGGAGATGGACCAGCGGATGGACTTCATCCGCGCCACCGACGGCACGCCGGTCGTCACCCTGTGCTGCTCCCCGGACTGGATGAAGGGCGGCGAGCCCGGCGCGGACAACACCGACTGGAGCCAGCAGGCCCTGGAGACCGCCCCGGAGCGCGCCCACTACAAGGACTTCGCCAAGCTCGCCGCGACCGTCGCCAAGCGCTATCCGGACGTACGCCACTTCATCGTCTGGAACGAGTTCAAGGGCTTCTGGAACGACGAGAAGGCCCGCTGGGACTACGAGGGCTACACCGACCTCTACAACCTGGTCTACAAGGAGCTCAAGAAGGTCAACAAGGACATCATGGTCGGCGGCCCCTACCTCGTGATGGACAGCGTCGACCCGCGCCAGAGCGAGGGGGCCTCGAAGGAGGTCGAGGGCGACTGGGGCCGCCTGGACCAGCGGGTCCTCGACGCCTTCGACTACTGGAACAAGAACAAGACGGGCGCGGACTTCGTCGTGGTGGACGGCTCCAGCTACACCGTGGACGACGAGATGCTCCCCGACGAGTTCAAGGCCACCGACAAGCTCACCGCGGTCGGCAAGTGGGTGCGGGAGCGCACCGGCGACCTGCCGCTGTGGTGGGCCGAGTACTACGTGGAACCGGGTGACAGCAAGGACAACCGCGACGACTGGTCCGAGCCGCACCGCGTCGCCGTCCAGGCCAGCGGCCTGATGGCGATGGCCCGCGGCGGCGCGAGCAGCGGCTTCTACTGGAACCCGCAGAAGAGGGGCGAGACCTGCGCGGGCTGCCTGTGGCGCTCGACCGAACTGGACGACGGCGGCACGGAGTTGCCGATGCTGGAGATGCTCTCCCGGTTCAGCGAGGCCTTCCCGCCCGGCACGGAGTACGAGAAGGTCTCCGTCGCCGCCGACGACGTACCGAACGTCCGCGTCCTGGCCGACAAGAACACGGTGCTCGTCGTGAACACCCTGGACCGCTCGATCGACGCGAAGGTCGACGGGAAGCGGTTCGCGATGAAGGGGTACGAGGTGAAGTGGCTGAAGCGGTGATCCGCCTCAGCCACCCGCACCCCGCCCCAGGGCACGCCCGGCCATCGGCCCCGAGGAACGTCAGGCCATCGTCAGGAACCGCTGGATCAGCGAGGCGAACAGCACCGCGAGCAGCGGCAGCGAGAACCAGAAGCTGCTCTGCAGCCAGCGCAGCTGCCGCACGCTGGGCTCCACCGCCACCCGCACGACCTCACGGGTGGTGAGCAGCAGGACCACGGCGATCGCCGCGAGCGCGCCGATCACCGACCAGGGCGTCCACGTCACCTGCGGGCCGATCGGGCCCGGATCGGCCTTCTCGACCGCGCCGTTCGGCTGCTTGCGCAGGGTGTAGAGGGTCGCGTCGTCGTTCGTGAGGACCTTCTTCAGCTCCTGGCGGTTGTCGAGGTTCGTGATCAGCCGGGAGTCCCAGGTCTTGGAGTAGCCCACGTCCATCTGGAGATAGATCGTCTGGCTCTTGTTGATCATCAGATACGAGTTGGGGCCCGCGTCCTTGAGCGCCTTCACCAGGCTGGAGACCAGGACCGGGTCGGCCGGGGCGAGCGTCGGGACGTACTGGACCTTCTCCATGTCGCGCGTGCCCCACGGCATCGCGGGCGTCACGTTGTTGACGGTGTCGTCGCTCATCCAGAGCAGCCGCACCGTCGGGTCGTCGTGCTCGTACACGTACTCCATCGCGGCGACCTCGCCGGCCCGGGTCTGCTCGAAGGCCTCGTTGCCCCAGCGGGCCACCAGGAAGCCGCCCATCAGGACGAGACCCGCCATCAGGGCGGCAAGCGGCGCCAGGCTCACCTTGTCGCGGTCGCGCTCCTTGGCGGTGATGCCCGCGCGCGGGAAGAGCGCGAGCCCCGCCAGGAGCGCGGCGCCGGGCAGCGCGAACATGAAGACGCGCAGGGCCATCTCGCCGCCGTACGACTGCATGCCGAAGCCCAGGAACGGCACGAAGGTCAGGACGAGCAGCGAGCGCTCCGTGTACTTGTGGTCGCGCCGCCGCCACCAGCCCCAGCAGGCCAGCGCCATGACGCCGCCGGCCAGCGCCACGCGGGCGTACAGGACGAGTTGGTGGGTCGAACTGCCGCCCTCGATCCGTCCCGACACCGACGACGACACATTGCCGCCGACTCCGCCGATCCCGCCGAACAGCTCGTCGAAGTGCCCCGACCAGTACGGCTCCGCCAGGAAGCCCACCCAGACGGCGACGAGGACCGCGAAGAGGATCGGCAGGCCGCGCAGCTCCGAGCGGCCCACCAGGACGAGCACGGCAAGGACCCCGAGCATCACGAACGGCGTGAGCTGGTGCGCCGGGACCGTCGCCGCGAACAGGGCGATCAGGACCCCGAGCAGCACGGCGCGCTGGCGCCGGTCGACGGGTTCGACCTCCAGCTCGCCCGGGCGCCGCTTGGCCCACAGCACGTGCGGCGCGCGGAACCACACCAGGAGCACCGCGACGAACACCAGATAGAGCAGGTACGTGAAGCCCTGCGGGGAGAAGTAGTCCTGGCCGACCCAGCCGCTGAGCGCGAAGATCCACAGGCCGGCCCACTTGGCGCGCCAGGCCGCCCGCATGGAGCGCACGAGCAGCAGCATCGGCGCCAGGTAGAGCAGTTGCATGGCCAGCGGCCACCAGCGGATCACCTCGGTCATGTCCGAGAGGCCGCACGCCTTGGCCACGAACGTGGCCGCGGCGAAGAACCCGGGCCAGCTCCAGCGCGCGTCCAGGTCGGGCACCGCCGAGCCGGTCCTGTCGATGTACTCCATGAAGCCCAGGTGCTGCCAGGCCGTCGCGAACCGCGGCTCGTCCTCCAGGACGGCGGGCAGCGCGTGCAGACACACCACCGTGGCGATCAGGGTCACCAGGAGCAGGGCCTTGTGCGGCCGCTCCATCCAGAGCAGCGAGGCGAAGACGACGACGAGCAGCGCGGCCCCGACCAGGGTCGGCGCGGGCAGGATGGAGATGAGCCCGAGCCCGCCCATCGTGTCCAGATCGGCCTCGGTGATGCCCAGGGCGGGCAGCCAGTAGAGGGCGATCGCGAAGGCCAGGAGCAGCGCCATGAACAGGGCGCGGCGGCGGGGGAGCGCTGGTTCCGCTGCGACGGCGGGCGGCGAAGTCGGGGCCTCGGGCACGCGTGCCTCGGTGCCCGGCTCCTCGGCGGGCGCCGTGACGGCCGAGGACACCGAGGGCGGCATCGGCGAGGACGCCGCCGGTTCGCGGGGCTTGGGCGGAGTTCTCAGCGCCCAGGTCGGCCGGTGCTCCACGTCGTCCCCCTCGTCCCCCGTGCCCGCGGGTTTCCCGGCAGCGGGCTTCGCCGGAGCCGGCTTGTCCGCGGCGGACTGCCCAGGAGCGGACTTCCCGGCAGCGGCCCGCCCGGGAGCGGACCTGCCGAACGCCGGTGTCCCGCCCGTCGGCGTACCCGGCCCCGGACGCACGTCGGGCCTGCGCTCCGGATGCTCGAAGTCGGTCTGCACGGCCAGCTGCAGCGTGTCCGAGTCCAGTGTCTCGCGCAGCGCCCACGCGGGCCCGCGCCGTTCCTTCTTCTGTCCCGGCTCCTCGGGGGCGGACGGGGGCGGCGTCGCGGGCGTCCCCAGGTCGGCGAGATCGCCGTCCGGCGCCGCGTCGGCCGACTCGGAGGAGGGAGCTCCCCGCGCCACCCGGTACAGCTTCGGCGCCGCGATGGCCACGATCACCGCGAGGCTGGAGATCTCCGCGACGCCCGCCCCCGTCAGCCCCATCCGCGGCAGCAGAAGCAGCGTCAGGCCGAGCACGAGGAAGCACAACAGGCCCTGCATCCAGGCGATCCCGGACGTACGGCTCTGCGCGCGCATCACCGCGAAGTACGTCTCCATGACGACCCGCAGCGCCGCGCCCACCGCGAACCAGCGCAGCAGCGGCGTCGCCGCGTCCGCGTACCCCTGGCCGAAGACGCGCAGGATGAAGGGCGCGCAGAGGAAGAGCAGTGCGCACACCGGCAGCATGATGCGCGCCATGCGGCGCAGCGCGGCCCGGGTGTTCGCGGCAAGGCGCGCCGGGTCGTGCGCGCCCTCGACGGTCAGCGACGCGCCCATGTTGATGGCGAGCAGATTGACCGTGCCGCCGATCGTGGTGGTGATGTAGAAGTACGCGTTGTCGACCGAGCTGACCTGCGAGGCGACGATCACCGGTACGAGATAGACCACGGCGAGCGAGAAGAGCGAGCCGGTGTAGTCGCCGGCCAGGAAGCGGCCCATCTCGCGCAGCGTCGGCGGCTGTGTCTTGTCCTGGGTCGCCTTCACGTGCCGTGGCACGAGCCGCCGGAAGACCAGATAGCCGAGCGGGACGACCGACATGGCGATCGCGGCGACCCACGAGACGAACACGCCCGCCGTGGGGATCGCGGCGGCGATCGCGATGAGCAGCCCCAGCTTGACGACCGAGAAGACGGTGTTGCCGACCGGCACCCACAGCGCGCTGCGCAGCCCCGTGAGCACCCCGTCCTGCAGGGTGAGCAGCGACCAGGCCACGACCGCGGCGATGAAGCCGAGGCCGTTGAGCCACCCGTGCAGGAACTGGTAGGAGGGTCCCCACAGATCGAGCGTGGCCAGGAAGATCAGCCCGGCGAACGCGACGACCAGCGAACTGGTCGCGTACGTACGGAAGATGAGCTTGCCTGTGGCGCGCCCCGCGACGGGGATGAAGCGGGCCAGCGCCCCCATCAGGGTGAGGGCGGTGAGCCCCGCCAGGAACTTCATGGCGGCGATCGCCGCCGAACCCTGGCCGACCGCCGACTCCGAGTAGTACCGGGCGGCGGCCAGCCAGAACCCGAGGCCGAGCACGCCGGAGATGCCGGTGTTCAGCATCAGGGCATAGGCGTTGCGGAACAGGGGGCTCCCGCCGCCCGAACCGCTGGAGCCGCCGAGGCCGCCCCTGCCGGGCAGGCGCATTCTGCGCTGCCTGCCCGACTTGCCGGACGGCGGCTGCTGTTCGGTGCGGGGAGACCCAGAGACGTCTGCCTGGGCGGTCGACGTGTCAGACACGGGTACGAGTTGCCTTCCGGCGGGCCTGTCGGGCTCTGCGGACCACGGCGTACCCCTTGGTGTGGGCACGGTCCCTTGCGAAGTTGCGGGCGATCGCACGGCCCTCGACGAGCCGCTCGAACTCCGCGATGCCGGTGGAGCGGCGCACGGTCACCCGCTGCAGGGCGTACGGCCCCTGGGAGCGCCGCGCGAGGCCGTTGCCGACCGCGAGCGACTGGGCGAATCCGGCGCCGCGCACCGCGTTGCGCACCCGGCGGCTGGAATAGCCGTACGGATAGGCGAAGGAAGCCGGTCGGGTGCCGACCTCGTCGGTGACGATCTCCTTGCAGCGCAGCAGCTCGAACCAGAGGTCGTCGTCGTCCAGCTGGTCGAGCTGCGGGTGCGTGTGGCTGTGCCCGCCGATCTCCGTGCCCGCCGCGGCCAGTTCGCGCACCTGGTCCCAGTCGAGCATCAGGTCGAGGCCGCCCCCGGTGTCATGGGCGCCGCGAATCCAGCCCGTGGAGACGAAGAGCGTCGACGCGAAGCCGTGCTTGGCGAGCACGGGCAGCGCGTGCCGGTGCACGCCTTCGTATCCGTCGTCGAAGGTGATCAGGACGGGCCTGGCCGGCAGGGCGCGGCCGGGCGTACGCCAGATGGCGGCGAGCCCGGACGTGCTCAGCGGCGTGAACCCCCGCTCGCCGAGCAGCTCCAGCTGCTCGGCGAACGCCTCTGGAGACACGGACAACGCCCGTGTCTCCAGGGTCGGTTCATGCGCGATCGAGTGATACATGAGTATCGGCACAGGAGCGTTCATGACGGCCCCCCTCGGCCGATCGGTGCCGTGCTCATGCCGCAGCCCCCTCACCGTCCGCATCCTTCTCGATCTCCACGACCGAGAAAGTGGCGCCTCCCCTGCGTGCGCGGACACTGCCGAGGACGTACCCCCCCGCCGCGGTGACCACGCCCGCCACGATGGCGCCCGCACGGCCCGCACCGCCCGGCCGTGCAAGGAGCGCGTCCCGCAGTCCGCGCGCCACACCGGCGGGCAGCACGCGCGTGGCGTACCGCCGCTCGGACTCAAGTCCCTTCTGCGCGCCGACACTTCGGGCCACGAGCGCCTTGGACAGGCCTTCCGCGTACGTCCGCGTGCGGAAGTAGTCGAAGCGCTCCCGGGCCGCGGGCACACGGTGGTGGATCACCGCGCGGTCGTCGATGAGCAGGACCGCGTCCGGCCTGGCCCGGGTGAGGCGGATGCACAGCTCCGTCTCCTCGCAGCCCAGCGGACGCTTGTCGCCGTCGCGCCCGATACCGGTCGCGAAGCCGCCCGCTGCCTCGAACGCGGTGCGGCGGAAGGAGGCGTTGCCGCCCAGGACGTTGCGCACCCGCACCCGTCCCTCGGGCAGCCCCTTGTACGTACAGCCCACGACCCAGTCGAACTCCTCGGGGAACCAGGCGGGCCTGCGCCTGGACTCCCAGACGGGCAGGGTGCGCCCGCCCACCGCGAAGACCTTCGGATCGGCGTACCCCTCGGCGAAGTGGCGCAGCCAGTCGCGCTCCGCGACGGCGTCGTCGTCCAGGAACGCGATGACCTCGCCGCTGGAGGCGGCGATGCCGGTGTTGCGGCCCGCGGAGAGGCCGCGGGGGCCCGTGTTGGCGAGCACCCGCACCCCCTCGGTCTCCTTGTACTCCTTGGTGAGCCGGTCCAGGAGCGAGGCGTTGTGATCCACCACGAGAAGCGTCTCCAGCGCCGCCAGGGACTGCGCCCGCACCGAGGCGACCGCCGCGAGGATGTCTTCCCAGCGGTCCTCGGTGTAGACGCAGATGACGACGGAGATGCCCGCGACCGTGCTCCCCCCGTGGTGTCCGGAACCGCTCAAGACACCTCTCCCTGGCGTGTGCGGAAGGGAACACCACGGGTGCGGCGTCGGCCGCGGCGGTTGGAGCGCTCCGTGAGAATCACCTTCAGGACCCGCAGACCGTCGCGTACGGCGCTGAGATTGCTGACGCCGTGGATGCGCAGATACTCGTGGCTGGGGATCTCCTGCACCTTGAGCCCGGCCTTGACCACCCGGATGTTCATCAGGGTCTCGACCTCGAAGCCCGTGCAGTCGAGGTCGATCTTGTCCAGGCAGTGCCGCCAGAAGGCGTTGTAGCCGTAGCACAGGTCGGTGTAGCGGGCGCCGAACTTGGCGTTCACGACGGAGCACAGGACGTGGTTGCCGAGCTTGCGGATCGGCGTCATGTCGTCCGTGGCACCGCCGTTGGCGAACCGCGAGCCCTTGGCGAAGTCCGCGCCCGAGACGAGGGCGGAGACATAGCTGACGATCTCGTGCCCGTCGGCCGAGCCGTCCGCGTCGACCATCACGATGATGTCGCCGGTGCACGCCTCGAATCCGGTGATCAGGGCGTCGCCCTTGCCCTTGCCGAGCTGGCGGACGACCTTGACGTCCGGCCAGAGCTCCCGTGCGACGGCCACCGTGTCGTCGGTGGAGTTTCCGTCCACCAGGACGACCTCGTGGATCCAGTCGGGCAGGGTCTTGAAGACGTAGGGAAGATTCTCCGCTTCGTTCATCGCGGGGATCACGACGCTCACCGGCGGTGTGATCGCCAGGTGCGTGGAAATGGGCCGGTAGTTGCCGGACAGCGTCGGCTTGTTTAACGGGTCTTCGTCCGACTCGGTCGCCGGGCGCACAAAAGAACTCATGAGTCTGATCCCTCTCGTCCGGTGGACCGCCCACCCCCGGGCGGTCCGGATATGTATCCGGTTCGAAAGGGGGGTTCTCACTTGAGCATGACGAAATCGATCTCCGTGCACGCCAAATGAGCTGGCATTGCGCGGGACGTGACTCGGCACGAATTCAGTCGCCGAGCACGGCACCCCCCTACCGCGCCCCGCGCCGGAACCACCGCGATCTTGAGCCCTCCCCTAGATCGCATTGCGTGATGGACCGATGCGGGTGGATGTACGACGGTATTGATGATTGCGACCGTATGGCAAGACCTGGAACGAGGCCTCACCCTTTTGATGATTTGGCCTGTCTTGGTGGGCGCATATGGAGCGCCCCGTTCCTTTCTGATCCCTCTTATTCCTTCTTTCTTGATCGAATTTGACCCATGCGTTTCAGCAGCTTGTCGGCCGGTTCGAAGAGCTCCGGCCGGGACAGCACCGTGTTGCGCAGCGCCCTGACCGGAGCGCGCCGCACCCGGTGACCGATCGCTGCCGGATGGCGCAGAGCCACCCATCCCTCGGACACGGTGAGTTCACGTGTCTTGAGGGAGTCCTTGTACTGCTTCTGGCCGCGTCCCAGATCCATGTACGCGATGCCGTCGGCGGCGGCCGCCTCGGCCATGCGCAGATGCATGATCAGGCCCGGCGAGTACTTGGCGAACGCCGGGTCGTAGGCCGGGAACCACTGGGCGAAGACCCG
Source organism: Streptomyces sp. NPDC054047 (assembly GCF_055585065.1). NCBI lineage: Bacteria > Bacillati > Actinomycetota > Actinomycetes > Kitasatosporales > Streptomycetaceae > Streptomyces > Streptomyces sp. NPDC054047. The sequence goes on from NZ_JBVJKV010000009.1 coordinate 112,563, forward strand.
CTCGGAGCACAGCCCGAAGTGCGCGGCGACCGGCACGTCCTCGACGTACAGCACGGAGAGCCTGCCGGAGAACTGATCGGACCTGGTGTGGAAGAGCTGGCGCACGAGCTGGCTGATCCAGGCCTGCGCGAAGCGGTCGCTGCGGCCGGTCCTGCGGTACTGGGCGGACTTCCACTCCATCAGGGTGCGCAGGGCCGCCGGGTCGCGCTCGTCGTGCACGTAGCGAACGGCGCCGTGGTCACGGGTGAGCCTGCGCTCCTTGGCGTGGGTCGAGCGGACGAACTTCGGGGATCTCGCCTTGAGCTGGCCGAGGTACGCCTCGTACCCCTGGTCGATGTCCATGACGGGGGAGGCGAAGGAGCCGGAGGCGTGCGCCTCGAACGGCCCCTGGCCGCCGGCCAGATGGTCGAACTCGTACATCGCGAGCCCGCAGGCCCGCAACAGCTCTCGCGCGTCCCAGGTGAAGCCGGGCCGGTGCACCAGGCCCTGGCAGTCGGAGACGCCGAGGCCGACGGCCCGGCCGATGCCGGTGACGGATCTCTGGAACGGGAGGAACGCCGCGGGCTCACCCGCCTCGCGCACGACCGCGATCCGCACCCCGCGTCGCCAGTGGCCCACCGCGAGGGTGAACTCCGGGGAGAGGAACGGATTGCCCAGCTCCGGCGCGCCGTTGAGATGGGCCTTGGACTGCAGTGCTGTCCAGGCCACCCGGTCCGCAGCGGTGAGTTCTCCGGGGCGGTGCACGGTGATGTCCACGTCAGGAGGTCCGCCTCGTCGGGGTACGGCCGCGCAGTCGCCGTACCAGTACCAGCAGATAGATGAGCGAGCCGATCACGGTGATGGCGACGACTCCGCCGCGGACCGACCACATGTGCAGGGCCAGCAGTGCCTGGGCCACCAACAGATTGACGGCGACGGCCCCGGAAACGGAAGTCACGATCCGGCCCCATGGATCAAGTCCCCTGAGGGCGGCGCCTATCGCCGCGCCGGGCGCGGCCAGGAGGAAGAACAGCGTGAGGGGGCCGCGCAGGGGCGATGCGATGTCCGTGAGCGCCAGCATCGCGCCGACCGCGCCCATCGCGACAGCCATGCCCGCGAGCAGCGGCAACGCGTCCTCGTGCCGGCTCGGCGGGTCTTGTGGGCCTTGCCCGGTGTCTGATGAAGGTGCCTTGATCCTGATGGTCTGCATTGGCGACTTTGCCCCCCGACGCGCCGGATGCCGGGCTTCAATGTCGCGCAGTCGACGGCGGCGCGTCAAGATGCGGAGGGAGTGTGGAGATGTTCCCCCGCGGGCCCTTGAACCGGAAGGGAACTCGCTGCGCGGGCAAGGGAATTGCAGGCGAACTCATTGACATGCACACTACCGGCGCCCCGAGGGGAGTGGTACCACAGTCGTGGCAGAAATCCTGCTAAGGGAGGTTCCATGAGATTGTCCCGAATCACGGCATACGCTTCCTCACTCCTCCTCGCCACCGCCTTCGCCCTCACCGGGGCCGCAGCGGCTCAAGCGGACCAGCGATCCGACCAACAGGACGCGGCCACCGGCTATGTGGCGCTCGGCGACTCCTACTCCTCCGGTGTCGGCGCCGGCGCGTACGACAGCGGAAGCGGCGACTGCAAGCGCACCCCGCGCGCCTACCCCGCGCTCTGGGCGGCCGCGAACTCACCCTCCAGCTTCAACTTCACGGCTTGCTCGGGCGCTCGTACGGGTGATGTCGTGGCCAACCAGCTCGGCCCGCTCGGCTCCGGAACGGGTCTGGTCAGCCTCTCCGTGGGCGGCAACGACGCCGGCTTCGCCGACGTCATGACGACCTGCGTCCTGCAGTCCGAGAGCAACTGTCTCGCGCGGATCGCGCAGGCACGCAGCTACGTCGAGACGACGCTCCCCGGCAACCTCGACAAGGTCTACACGGCGATCAGCGCGAAGGCACCGGCCGCCCAGGTCGTCGTGCTCGGCTACCCCCGCTTCTACAAGCTCGGCGGCGGCTGCCTCGCAGGGCTCTCCGAGAAGGAGCGCAGCGCCATCAACGGCGCGGCCGACCTCCTCAACTCCACCACCGCCAAGCGCGCCGCCGACCACGGCTTCACCTTCGGCGACGTGACCTCCACCTTCACCGGCCACGAGATCTGCTCGGGCTCCCCGTGGCTGCACAGCGTGAACTGGACCAACATCGGCGAGTCCTACCACCCCAAGGCCGCGGGCCAGTCCGGCGGCTACCTCCCCGTGTTCAGCGCGGCGGCTTCCTGACCCCACTCAGTTCGGCGCATAGGAGGAGACCCCGCCCGTCGGGGTCTCCTCTTCGCATGTCACCGAGTACGCGACGGAGTTCGACGAGGCCTCGACCGGGCCGCGCACCTCCACGCTGATCTCGTTCTGATGCGTCGAGCCCGGCTCTCCCTCGACCGTCTCCGTGTGATGCGCCTGCTTGGTCCTGGCGCCGCCGGAGGCGAAGCTGAGCGTCTTCCAGCCGGGATCGCTCGGCTCACCGGACTTGGTCACCCAGCGGTAGTCGACGGTGACCGGAACCCGCCCCACGGTGAACGTCGCGGTGAACGAAGGGGCCTGCCCTGCGCCTGGCGGACAGGCGCCGCTGTACTGCGTGTTCGCCCCGACGACCGAGACCTTGACGGACTGTGCCGGGTGGGTCGTCGTGCCCCCGCCGTTGCCGCCGCCGTCGGTGGAGCCGCCGTCCGTGCCGCCCCCGCCGGTGGAGCCGCCGTCACTGCCGCCGCCGGTGCTCGACCCTCCGCCGTCGCTCCCGCCCGACGTACTGCTGCCGCCGCTCGTGCCGCCGTCGGAGCCGCCGCCGTCGCTCCCGCCGCTGTCGCTTCCTCCGCCGCCCCCGGAGGAGCCGCTGCTGCTGCCGCCCCCGCCTCCTCCGTCGTCGCGGTTGACCAGGGCGTACGTGAGCCCGGCCAGCGCCAGCGCCAGGGCGACCAGGCCCGCGGCGAAGACTAGGACGGTGCGGCGCGAACGCGTCGGGGCCACGGTGGTGGTCGTGGCGACGACCGGCTCCTCCTGGTCCGGTGGCGGCGGCAGCGGCGAGGGCGCTTGCTGTTGCTGCTGTGACGTGACGGTCGGCAGGTACGGAAGGGGCGTCGCCGCCCGTGGAGTGCCGCCCGCGGCGACGAGCCGCAGCTGGTTCTCGGCCTCGGCGGCGGAGATCCGGGCGGCGGGGTCCTTGCGCAGCAGCCCTTCGATGACCGGGACCAGCGGCCCCGCGTTCAGCGGCGGCGGCAACTCCTCGTCGACGACCGCACGCAACGTACTGAGCGGGGTGTCCTGCCGGAACGGCGAACTGCCCTCGACGGCCGCGTAGAGCAGCACGCCGAGCGACCACAGATCGGACTCCGGACCGGGCCGACGCCCCAACGCCCGCTCGGGGGCAAGGAATTCGGGCGAGCCGACGACCTCACCCGTCATGGTCAGGGCGGAACTCCCCTCCACCATGGCGATCCCGAAGTCGGTCAGCACGACCCGCCCGTCGTTCGCGATGAGTACGTTGCCGGGCTTGACGTCACGGTGCAGGACCCCGGCCTCGTGCGCGGCCCGCAGGGCGGCGAGCACCTCGGCGCCGATGTGGGCGGCGCGCTGCGGCGGCATCGGACCCTCCGCGTCCAGGACGTCGGAGAGCGCGAGCCCGCGCACGATCTCCATGACGATCCACGGGCGCCCGTCCTCGCTCGCCACGTCATAGACCGTCACCACATTGCGGTGCGGGATGCGGGCGGCGGCCCATGCCTCGCGCTCCAGACGGGCGTACAGCCGGTCGACGTCGCCGGCCGGGAGCCCGGCGGGGGCGCGCACTTCCTTGACCGCGACCTCGCGGCCCAGGACTTCGTCGCGGGCCCGCCAGACCGTGCCCATGCCGCCTTCGCCCAAAGGGGCGAGAAGGCGGTAGCGCCCCGCGATCACACGCTCGTCGTCGCTCACGGGCGTCCCCCATCCTGAGCCGTGCGATTCTCCACAAAACTACCTCAACCGAGTGCGGTTGCCGCCCCCTTGAACACCAATCCGCACCCGAGAGCGACCACGACACAGGCGGAGCCCAGCGGCAGGAAGCGGTGCGTGGCCCGGTGCAGCCACCGGGGCCCGCGGACCCGCCGCCCGGCGAGCGACCCGACCCGCACCAGGAGGAACCCGGCGGCCGTCAGCGTGACGGCGAGGCCCACCCCGTACGCGAGGACGAGCAGCAACCCGAACCAGGCCTCGCCCAGGGCGGCGGCGCCGACGAGTACGACGACGGCGGAGGGACTGGGCACGAGCCCCCCGGCGAAGCCGAGGAAGAGGGCGCCCCGCACAGAGGGAGCCGCTTCATGGTGATGGTGGTGGTGATGATGGGAGTGCCTGCGCCGCAGCCAGGCCCTTCGCACGAGCAGGGTTCCCGCCCCGGCGACGAGGATGCCGCTGACCACTCCCAGCCAGGCGATGACGGAGGGGGCGGCGACCGAGCCGCCCGCCACGAGCAGCCCCAGGGCCGTCACGCCGAGCGTGTGGGTGACGGTGACCGAGGCGGCGAGGGGGAGGACGTCCCGCAGGGAGGCGCGCCCCCGCGCGGCGGCGCTCGCGGCCATCAGCGTCTTGCCGTGCCCCGGCGCGACGGCGTGCAGCGCCCCCAGCAACAGGGCGATGGCCAGGGCGAGTCCGGCGAAGCCGGGGGTGAGGTCGTGGCGGGCGACGAGGCCGGTGAGGGCCTGGGTCCACCGGTCGGCGCCGCGCGGCAGCGCCGAAGCCGGCGCTTCCGGCTTCTCCTCGATGAGGGCGGGGCCGCCGGGGGCGATGCGCAGGGTGGCGGAGTCCTCGCCGGGCGGCGAGTCGAGCAGCCGCTCCGGATAACGGGTGAGCCGCTGGGAGATGGAGGCCTTCGGTACGTCCGATGCGCTCAGGGTCATCCGATCGCCCTGCGCGGTGACCTCCCGCCATCCCGGGCCCGGCTGCCCGGCGGTCTCGAAGCGGGCGGCGAGCTCGGAGTCCCGGGGGAGCGGGGCGCCGAGCTCGCACTCCACGCGCAGGGTGGGCAGTCCGGCCTGCCCGTCCCGGGTGACCGCCCGGGCCTTCTCCACGCGGAGCTCCGCCGCCCGCCCGTCCACCCGCAGCAGGCTGCCGCGGGCGGCGTCCTCACACCGGGCCTCGGCCCAACTCGCCATGCCTACGCGCTTGATGCGGGGCATGGCCTGAGTGGCCGGGATCTCGGCGAGGTCCTCGACGTGGTCGACCCGCAGCTGTCCGGGCCTGACCACGACTCCGTCGTACTGATTGACGGTGAAGTTGCCCAGCGGGTGGGCGGAGGCTTCCCCTGCGGGCAGCAGGGTGAGCGCGAGCCCCGCGGTCAGGGCGCCCCCGAGGCCGAGGGCACGCCGCTTCACCGCTCCCCCTCAGCGCCCACAGCCCGAACGGGCCTCTCCCGCCCACCCGCCCGATTACCCCGCAGCGACACCTCGACGAACAAGCTCTCCCACCCACCCGCCCGAACCCCCGCATCCGCCCCTCGACGAACGGGCCTTTCCCGTCCACCCGCCCGATTGCCCCACAGCGACCAGCGATCGGCCGCAGTCGGGAGAGCTCGGGAGGGGACGTGCCGGTATGTCCGCCCGGAGCACGGTTCGCGGCGCTCCGGTGCCGAAGCACCCTCGCGGCCACCGGACGATAGCGAGGACGGACATACCGGCACGGCCCCGCACCCACGCACCGGCCGCACCGCAGGACCCGCAGCGCGGTCACCGGACAAGGGCGCGGACGGACATACCGGCGCGGCCCCGCGCCCACGCACGGGCCGCGCCGCGGGACCCGCAGCGCGGTCACGGGACAAGGGCGAGGACGGGCGTATCGGCGCGGCCCCGCGCCCACGCACGGGCCGCACCGCGGGACCCGCAGCGCGGTCACCGGACAAGGGCGCGGACGGGCATATCGGCGCGGTACCGCGCCCAGAACGATCAGTAGTCGACCTCACGATGATCCCCTCGCTTCTCGCCCCGGCGCCATCGGCGAGAACCCCGGGTTCAGCTTCACCGCCGCCGACTTCCAGCGACGAGCCGCCCCCGCATCGCCCGCCGCCCCCTCGATCACACCTCGGTGGTACATGAACGACGCCTCGCGGAACCCCGTGGCCGTGGCCCGGCGGGCGTACGCAAGCGCCTCCTCCGAGCGGCCGTTGACGTGCAGGGCCCAGGCCAGCGCGTCCGCCGTGTGCACCGTGTGCCGCCGGCCCCACTCCGCCCGCGCGGCCCGCAGCGCCGCCTTCCGTTCGGCCCGCGTCCCGTGATCCGTCAACGCGATCGCCGCGTCCAGATCCGCGTTCACCCCGTTCGCCCGGGCCAGGGACACCCACGCGGACACCAACGCGTACTGCTCCCGCGCCTTCGCCGCGTCACCCCGCTCGCCCCGCGCCTCGTACAACTCGCCCAGCGCGACCAACGGCCCCGGCAGCGGCGCCCGAGCCACCACATCCCGAAGCGTCCGTATCGCCTGCGCCGTCCGGCCCTGCCCGGCCCACGCCCGCGCCCGGCACTCCATCGCCGGGAGATAGGAGGCGTCGGCCCGCAGCGCCCTCCCGCACTGCTTCAGCGCCTCCCCGTACTGCCCCTGCCGCCAGGCGAGTTGCCCCAGCTCGGTGGCCACGTACGCGACATCCCCGCCGCCGCCACCACCCGCGTCCGCAGCCCGCGACAGTGCCCGCCGAGCCCCGGCCACATCGCCCCGGAGCTCCCGCACATAGGCGTACCGCGTGAACACCGGCACCCCGGGCCGCCGCGCGTCGGCCTCGTCCGCGGCCCGCGACGCCGCCCCGTACCGCCCGAGCTCGACCAACGCGTCGATCCGCGAGGCCAACGCCCCCTCGCTGTAGGGGTTCACGTCGAGCGCCGCCTCGGCATCCCGCAGCGCCCCCGTGAAGTCGTGGCGGGCGGCAGCCAGCGCCGCCCGCCCCGCCAGCCCCGCGTCATTGCGGGGCCGAAGCTTCAGGGACCGCTCGAGAGCGCGTTCCGCCTCGCGGTAACGCGACGGGTCACCCCGGGTACGGGCCTGCTCGACGTAGGCGGTCCCCAGTGACGCCCACGCGGCGGAGTTCCGCGGCTGGTCCCGCAGATGGGCCTGCAACGCCTCGATGCCACGATCGAGATCGGCCCCCCGAAGCGAGCCCGAGCCCGCACCCGCACCCGGCGCCACGGCGGCGGACGGCGGCGGCCGGTCCGACCCGCCCGCACCGCCGACCACGACGGCACCTCCGGTGATCGCGAGCGCGAGAGCCACCGCCGCCACCACGAACCGACCGGCAGAACGAGCGGCAGAACGAGGTAATGCCATCACTGGGCCTTCCGAGACTTCCGTATTCCGTACGGGGAGAGAGGGCGCGACCCGCAAGGGGGATGGATGCGGGCCGCGCCGGTCATGAGGTGGGGAAGGGGCTCAGCCCACGACCCCGGAGGTCCCGCGCCTGCGCCACCACGCGAGCCCGAGCCCGACAAGGAGCACACCGGCCGCCCCCGCCGCTGCGGAGGCGATCAGCACGGCATCGGTGTCGTCGCCACCGCCGGACTCCGGACGCCCGGGCACGGCACCGCCGCCAAGAGCGTCACGCGCCGATGTGCCGTCGTCGCTGCCGCCCTTGGCCAGCGGTCCCCGGGACCCGGACGTGGGCAGCGCCACGTACGGGAAGGTCCCGCCGAACTTCTGGTCGTTGACGTTCACCGCGTCGCCCAGGTCGTTCTTGTTGCCGGTGAGTTCGCCCTCGACGGCCTGCAGCTCGATGTCGACGACGTCATCGGCGAGCCGCCGCCCGTTCGGGAACCCGGCGTTGTCGCCGTCGAGCACCCCGAGCCGCTTCGGCGAAGCCGCCGGCTTGATGGACGTGTTGAGCCGCAGGGCCTCGGCGGGCCGGACGCCGGGCGGCTGGTTGAGATCCTTCACGCCCGTCAGGAACACCGAGACGAGGTCGTTGCGCGGCTCGGCGGGCGCCTTCAGCTTGTAGATCTTCTCCAGGAGCTTGGGGAGCTCCGGCTTGGTCACGTACTTCAGGAACTGCGCGTCGTCCCAGGGCGAGGACGCGTTGAACTTGTCCTTGTCCTTCTGCGGCACGACGACCTCGTTGACCAGCGGATTGCCCATCCGTGAGACCTGGGTCCACTTGCCGCCCGCGTTCTTGCGCTGCGTCGTCGACCAGATGCCGACGGTCGGCTGCTTCTCCGACTGCCGTATCTGGGCGGTCGGCACCTGAAGGGCGAGGGAGTTCACGTTGTAGCCCTTGAGGGTGTCGTTGCCGACCTCCGACAGGTCGCCGCCGTACAGCAGGTCGAACACCCGCAGGTCCAGGAAGAACGGGTCGTCGGCCTGTCCCGCGAACGTCGAGCCGCCGCCCTTGATCTGGCGCACGGCCTGGTCGCGCAGCTTCTTGTAGTTCGGCATCGACGCCTTGCCGACGTGCGACGGCGCCGCGGGCACGTCGTCGGCGAGCTTCGTGGTCGAGGTGACCTTCTGGTCCTTGAGCTTGATCAGCTCCAGGTCGTACGTCTGCGTCACGTTCAGGTCGGGATCGTCGAGGCTGGTCACGGGCCCGGTGTTGTAGAGGAACGTGTCGCCGTTCTTCGTCTTCGTGTCGAACGTCCACCGGTAGAGGAGGTCGCCCTGGGCGTCCCCGTCGCTGTCGATGTGGACGTCGTACTGGGCGTCGTCGGCCCACGGGTAGAAGTTGGGGCCGCCCGCGGGCTCTTCGAAGGGCAGCCAGTTCGCCACGATCGTCGTGGAGTCGGGCTTGTCCGGGCTGACGAACGCGTACACGTCCGTGTTGTCGTACTGAGGCTGCCCCGAGATCAGCGGAGCCTCCCGGTGGCTGGCGGCGTCCGCCGTCTGCGGCTCCAGTGCCGTCACGCCGGCGGCTGCGAGCCCCCCGGCGGCCAGCGCGCCACAGACGAGCACGGCGAGGCCGCGCTTGCCGCGGCGCCCCGCTCGGCTCTTGGCGATAGCTGTCATCGCGTCCGTCCTTACTGTTCCTCGCGCGACCCCACGCGCGGTGCGCGCAAGCCGCCTGACGAACGCCATTCGGGGCGGAGCGCCGGACGGATTGGGCCTGTCTCCAATCCGGTGCCTCCTCTCGCCGCGAATCACGGGGCGACCGGCGATGAGCCGCCCGGCCCAGGAGGCGGTGAGCCGCCCGGGCCGGGACGAGGGGGACACGAGGGGGAGGGGACCCGCATGGAGGCCGACGATCTGCTGCCGTTGATCGCCCAGGGAGACCAGCCGGCGTTCGAGAAGCTGTACGGCCTGGTCTCCGGGCCGGTCTACGGACTGGTCCGCCGCGTCCTGCGTGATCCGGCGCAGTCCGAGGAAGTGGTCCAGGAGGTGCTGCTCGAACTGTGGCGGACGGCGGGCCGCTTCGATCCGGCGCGCGGCAGCGCCCTGTCCTGGATCCTCACGCTCGCCCATCGCAGGGCGGTGGACCGGGTACGCAGTGTCCGCGCGGCGAACGACCGCGAACGGCGTGTGGCCGGGCGCGGCGAAGGACCCGCCTTCGACCAGGTCGCCGAGGCGGTCGAGGCCAACCTGGAGCGCGAACGGGTGCGCCGCTGCCTCCGGCGCCTCACCGACCTCCAGCGCCAGGCCGTCACCCTCGCCTACTACGACGGCTATACGTATCGCGAAGTCGCCCGGCGCCTCTCCGTCCCGCTCGGCACCGTCAAGACGCGGATGCGGGACGGGCTGCTGCGCCTGCGCGACTGCCTGGGCGCCGCCACGGGAGGCGCGACATGACGCGCGGCACGGAGGGGGACCTCAGGGGGTTCGCCGCGGGGCGGTCGCGCCTCCGCCGTGCCGTCCACTCCCTGGCCGTCCCCTACGCCCTGGACGCCCTCGACCCCCGTGAACTGCGCCGCTTCGAGCGGCATCTGGGCCGCTGCCCGGGCTGCCGGGCGGAGACCAGGGAGCTGGGCGAGGGCGCCGTACGCCTGGCGGGCGCGGCGGCGACACCTCCGCCGCCCGCTCTGCGCGAGCGGGTGCTCGCCGCCGTACGCACGACGGAGCAGGAGCCGCCCCCGCGGGCGCCCGCCGCTCCGAGCGCGCCCCCACGCACCCGCGCACTCTTTCTTCCGGTCGTCGCCTTCACCGCGCTCGTGCTGGCGGTGTGCGCGATCCTCGCCGTCCAGCTGATCCGTTCCGACGGCCGACTCGACCGCGAGCGCGCCGACGCACGTGAGATCGCCCACGTCCTGGCCGCTCCGGATGCCCGCGCGAGCGCGGAGCGGGACGTGTGGGGGCGCGGCATCGCCGTCGTCGCGTCGGAGTCCAGGCGGCGCGCCGTGGTGGCCGTCACGGGGCTCGGGGCGCCGCCTCGGGGCCGTGCGCACCAACTGTGGGTGATGCGGACCCCTTCGGAGGCCCGTTCCCTGGGCCTCCTCACGGGTGAAACGCCGGTGATCGCCACGGGCCTGAGCGCGTCCGCCACGTCACTGGCCGTGACCGTCGAACCCGATGGGGGCTCAGAGGAGCCCACTTCTGCCCCTCTTGTCCAACTCGCCCTGGAATCAGTTGGATTCGGAGAGTAATCGTCAACCTCCTTACTGGGTAGGTGAATCCTGTGACCGGGATACACGGGTGTCCGGACGGGGCGATAGGGTTAACCTGCCCTGGGCCGGGTGCCCTCGTACGGGTGGGGAGTGACATGGAACAGATAACGGTGCGCAGCAGGGCGCGTGTCCCTGCGATCACCTGCGGGAGCAGCGCGACCAGCTCGCGTCTCGACCGCCATCTCTCAGTGCTGGGCGGCCCCGCCGTTCCGCAGCGCGAGACGGCGGAGGCGACGCTGCTGATGCGTGAGCTGACCTCGCGGGGCGCGCACGACCACAGTGGCCGAGGTGCACGTGTGCGGAGGGTCTCCCTCTTCGCTCCCTTGCGCAGGCTGCGGCGGTCGCTCTTTGGGGGTCGCTGACCACGGGTGGTCGGGGGTTCGGCCGCCGCTCAGCGGCGGATTGCTCCCACCCACCCGCCCCTTCCCTTACTGCACACGTCACTCATCACGTCCCTTCCGTAACACCCGTGTCATGCGCACCTGTTGACGCCGCAACTTTCGGGCCCCAATGTGGCTGATTGTTTGGCTGATACACCCAACCTCACCCCCGGAGGTGCGCGTGTGTGACCTGCACGATCAGCATGAGCATGAGGCACTCCCCGCGGGCGGACCGCCCCTGAGCCGCCGCCACATCATGCAGCTCCTCGGCGCGGCCGGTGTCACCGCCGGTGTCATGACCGCCGACGCGGACCCGGCGATGGCCGCCGGCGCCGACGACAGCCCCGCCGCCTACGAAGCCCCCGAAGGCCTTGCGGCCGACACCCCCGCCAAGCGGGCGGCGCTCGACTGGATCTCCTCCCACGACGACCGCATCACCGGCCTGAACGCCGAGATCTGGGACAACGCGGAACTGTCCCTGCGCGAGTGGAAGTCCTCCATCGCGGAGGCCGACTTCCTCGAACGGGCCGGATTCGACGTCGAGTTCGGCACCGCGGGCTTCCCGACAGCGTTCACCGCGACCTTCACGCACGGCAAGGGCGGCCCCGTCCTCGGCTTCAGCGGCGAGTACGACGCGCTGCCCGGCCTCTCCCAGAACAAGGGCGTGGGCCACCACGATCCGCGCGAGTACATCCACGACCCCTTCGCGCCCAGCTACGGCCCCGGCCACGGCTGCGGCCACAGCGCGCTCGGCACGGCTGCCGCCGCCGCGGCGGCGGCCGTCGCGCAGGCGGCCAAGAAGCACCGGCTGCCCGTCACCGTGAAGTTCTTCGGTTCCACGGCCGAGGAGATGCTGATCGGCAAGACGTACGCCGTCAGCAAGGGGGTGTACGACGGCCTCGACGCGTTCCTGGACTGGCACCCCTCGACGGCCAACGCGACGGGCTGGGGCAGCACCACCGCGATGAGCGCCGTCACCTTCACCTTCCTCGGCGTGGCCGGGCACGGCGGCACCCCGCTCGGCAACAAGTCCGCGCTCGACGCCGCCGTGATGATGGCGACGATGTCGGAGTTCCTGCGCGAGGAGAACCTCGCGCCGAGCGGCCGCCTGCACTGGGTGATCAACAACGGCGGTGACATCCCGAACGTCACCGCGGAGATCGCCGAGATCTCCTACTACGTGCGCGAAGGAAGCCCCGCCCGCGTCCAGGTCCTCCTGGACAAGGTGATCGCGGTCTCCGAGGCGGCGGCGAAGGCCTCCCGGACGACCGTCCGCCACCGCGTCACGTCGGCCTGCTGGAACCAGCTCCCGGCCAAGGCCTTCGCCGAGCTCCTGCACGCGAACATGCGGGAGATAGGGCCGCCCCGATTCAGCTCCGAGGCCCACGAGTTGGCCAAGGAGCTCCAGGAATCCCTCGGCCTGCCCCAGAAGGGCATGCACGACAAGGTCGGTGAACTCACCCCACCCAACCCGGTGTTCATGGGTGGCGGCTCCACGGACGTCGCCGACATCAGCTGGAACGTCCCCACCGTCTCGATGGGCGCCGCGCTCGCCCCCATCGGCACCAAGATGCACACCTGGTCCACCGCGGCCTGCGCGGCGGCCGCGCCCGGCCAGGCCGCGGTGATCGCCGCGGCGAAGTATCTGGCGGCGACGGCGGTCGACCTGATCACGCACCCCGAACGGCTGAAGGCGGTCAAGGACGAGTTCAAGGAGCGTACGAAGGGCGTCAGTTGGAAGACCGCGCTGCCCGACGGCTATGAGCCGCCGATGTACGAACCTCCGGCATGGTTCCTGAAGAAGACGGGCCAGAAGTGGCCGCCGTCGAACATCACCTGGCCGCCGGAGCGGGTCGTGTCCCAGGAGAAGTTCTCGTCGCTGGGGCCGGAGCTCGAACCCCAGAAGTAGGCCGGAAGCAGAGGCGTGACGCGAGTTCGTCCGCTCACCGTCCGCCGCGCGTGTACCGGCGGACGGCGAGCGGCACGCACACGCCGAGCAGCACCAGCGACCAGAGGATCGACCCGGCCACGGGGTGCGCCACCGGCCAGGCGGCGTCCGCGGGCACGGGCGCGTTGCCGAACAGATCGCGCACCGCCGTGGCCACCGCGCTGATCGGGTTCCACTCGGCGACCGTGCGCAGCCAGCCGGGAAGCCCGTCGGCGGGGATGTACGCGTTCGAGAGCAGCGGCAGCATGAACGTCGCGCCGCCCAGCTGGCCCGCCGCCTCCTCGCTCTGCGATGCGAGCCCGAGCAGGATGCCGACCCAGGTCGTCGCGAACCGGAAGAGCAGCAACAGGCCGAAGGCGCCCAGGGCCTGGAGCGGTCCGCCCTCGATGCGCCACCCCATCGCGAGCCCGACGAGGATCAGCGGCACGAGCCCCACGGCGGTGGTCAGCAGATCGGCGGCGGCCTGCCCGAGCGGCACCGCCGAGCGGCTCATGGGCATCGTGCGGAAGCGGTCCATGACGCCCCGGTGGGAGTCCTGGGCGGCGGTGAACATGCCGGTCATGATGCCGTTCGCGGTGGTCGCGACGAGCATGCCCGGGACGAGGAAGGCGCGGTAGTCGGCGCCGGGCATGGCCAGGGCGCTGCCGAAGACGTAGCCGAAGAAGAGCAGGAAGACGATGGGCATCGTCTGCGTCATGAGGAGGATGGCGGGCGCGTGCTTGATGCGCTGAAGGTGCCGGCCGAGGACGGCGGTGCCGTCGTAGAGGATGGCGCTCAAGAGGGACTCCGTGGGTAGACCCCACCTGTTCGCTGCGGGGCGATCCGGTGGGTGGGCGGGAAACGTCCGCCGGGAAGCGGCGGTCTAGGAGACGCGAGCGGCGACGAGCCGCAGAAACACCTCGTCGAGCGTCGGCGCCCGAAGCGTCGCGTCCACGACAGGCACCCCCGCGGCATCCAGCTCCCGTACGACCCGCGGCAGCGTCAGATCCATGTCGAGGGCGACCACTCCGGCGGTGCGCCGTTCGGCGTCCAGGACCGGCTCGGCCCCGGTGAGCTGGTCGAGGACGACCGCGGCGGCGGACAGCGCCTGCGCCGCCGCGTCCTGCGGGAGGACGACCTCGACGTAGCTCCCGATCTGGGCCTTCAGCGCGGCAGGGGTGCCGCGATGTGCGGCCCGGCCTCCGTCGATCAACACGACCTCGTCGGCGAGCTGATCGGCCTCCTCCAGATACTGCGTGGTCAGCAGCACGGTCGTCCCCGCGGCGGCCAGTTCGCGTACGGCGTCCCAGATGCCGTTCCGGCTGTGCGGGTCGAGCCCGGTGGTGGGCTCGTCCAGGAAGAGCACCCTCGGCCGCACCAGGAGACTCGCCGCCAGGTCGAGCCGCCGCCGCATCCCACCGGAGTACGTGCGCGCGGGACGGTCGGCCGCGTCCGTCAGGCCGAACTGCTCGAGCAGTTCGTCGCCCCGCGCCCGCGGGGCCCGCAGCAGCCGGGCGAAGAGCCGCAGATTCTCCCGCCCGGTCAGATCGCCGTCCACGGAGGCGTACTGCCCGGTCACCCCGATGAGCCGCCGCACCGCGGCGGCCTCCCGCACCACGTCGTGCCCCGCGACGCGCGCGGTCCCGGCATCCGGCGTCTGGAGCGTGGTGAGCAGGCGCACCGCGGTCGTCTTGCCCGCTCCGTTGGGCCCGAGCAGTCCGCAGACGGTGCCCTCGGGGACGGCGAGGTCGAGCCCCGTCAGGGCGTGGACCTCGCCGAACCGCTTCTCCAGACCCTCACTAAGTACAGCGTACGTAGAAGTCATGTCCGTACGGTACCTCACTACGTACGCTGTACGTAACTAACATGGGGGGCGAGGTGATGATCAATGGCGGGCCGAGCGGCCGAACCGGAAGTGATCTGGGCGCGCCCCGAGCGTGCGGGCCGTGGCCCGAAGCCCGCGTACAGCAGGGCGGACATCGCCGCGGCGGCCGTCCGCATCGCCGACGCGGACGGCATCGACGCGGTCTCCATGCGGAGAGTCGCGGGCGAGCTCGGCTGCGGCACCATGTCGCTCTACAACTACGTACCGCGCAAAGAAGACCTGAACGAGCTGATGGTCGACGCGGTGAGCGGCGAGTACGAACTGCCTGCCGGACCGCCGGGCAGCGACTGGCGTGCGGAGATGCTGGCGCTCGGCCGCCAGACGCGCGCCATCATGCGCCGCCACCCGTGGCTGCCGCGGATCATGTCGGCGCTCTACGGCTTCAGCCCGAACGCACTGCGCTACCTGGAGCACTGCCTCGGCGCCCTGGAGGGCCTGGACGCTCCCTACGGCACCAAGATGGAGCTGATCGGGATGGTCAACGGCTCGGTCATGACGTACGTCGTCAACGAGTTCGCCATGGCCGAGCGCGCGCGGGCACTGCCGTGGACGGAGGAGCAGGAGCAGCAGGCGCGGTTCGCCTATCTCGCCGGGCAGGTCGCCGGTGGGGCCTATCCGCGGCTCGCGGCGGCGCTCACCGAGGGGCCCGCGCCGGGGAACTCCGACGAGCTCTTCGAGCGGATGCTGAACAGGCTCCTGGACTCGTTCGCCTGAGCGGCGGTGACAAAGGCGCCTAGGCCGGCGCCTCTTGCTGGTCCTCCTGGTCCTCCTGGTCCTCCTGGTCCTCCTGGTCCCGGAACTCCAGCCGGGCCAGCTCGCCGCGCGATGCCACGCCCAGCTTCGGATAGGCGTTGTAGAGGTGGTAGCCCACCGTGCGGGGCGAGAGGAACAGCTGGGCGCCGATGTCCCGGTTGGTCATGCCGGACGCCGCGAGCCGCACGACCTGGCGCTCCTGCGGGGTGAGCCGGTCCAGGGGAGCCGTGTCGCCGGTCTGCCGCGCGCGGCTCTCGCCGGTGGCCCGCAGTTCGGCGCGCGCCCGCTCGGCCCACGGCGGCGCGGCGAGCAGCTCGAAGGTGTCGAGGGCCGAGCGCAGCGGCGTACGGGCCTCGCTCCTGCGGCCCGCGCGGCGCAGCCACTCCCCGAAGAGCAGCTCCGTGCGGGCCCGTTCGAAGGGGCGGCCGTCGTCGACGTGCAGCGCGAGAGCTTCCTCGTACGCCGGTCCTGCCTCGGCATCCGGGGCCAGCAGCGCACGGCAGCGGGCGGCCAGCGCCCGCGCCCAGACGGCCCCGGTGTGCTCGGCCCATGCGGCGAAGCCCCGTGCCGAGTCCCGTACGGAATCGGCCTGTCCGGTCCCGGCGCGCACGGCGGCCTCGACCCGGTCCGGCACGCAGTACAGGACGACGATCGTGTGGCCCGACGGGCTCGCCGCGACGTCCTCGTACGCGCGAAGGGCGGCTTCGTAGCGGCCGAGGCCCAGCTCCAGCATGCCGATCGCGACGCCGCCCCACACCTGGCCCGGCATGACCTGCCGCAGATCGCCCTTGGCGGCGAGCTCGCGGCAGCGCTCCTCGTCGCCTTCCAGCGCCGCGAGATAGGCGAGGACGCCCGACAACTGCCCCACGTAGTGCGGCTGTCCGGTGTCCCGCGCGATCTGGAGCCCTTCGGCGGCACCCGTCAGGGCGCAGCTGTGGCGGCCCAGGAAGATCCGCGCGCGGGTGCGCATGAGGAGCACCAGCGGCAGCGGGCCGAGCGCGCCCTGTTCACGGCACTCGCGGTCCAGCTCGGCGGCGAGGTCGTTGCCGGTCTCGAGGTCGCCGAGCGGTGCGAACCAGGAGGCGATCGATACGCGTTCGCGCAGGGTGTGCCCGCGGTCGTGGCGCTCGGCCCGCAGGCTCTCGAACAGAGCGCGCAGCGGCGGTAGTCCACTGCCCGGGTCGCCCGCCGCGAGCCGGGCGAGCCCCTCAGCGGCGGGCAGATAGGGCAGGGCGTGCGGGGGAGTCCTGAGGTCGAGACCGGCGATGCGGCGGCTGATCTCGTCGATCGACTGCCGGTGCCCGGACAGCCACGCGGCGGTCATCGCCTCATACACCATGAGCGCCGCCGTCTCGGGTGTGTGCGGGGCGATCTCGGCGGCCGTGTCGAGCAGCACGGAGTACGAGGCGTCGAGGCGGCCCTGCTCGCGGGCGACGGCGGCGCGCACCTGGGCGAGCTGTGCGAGGACGGCCGGGTCGGTCAGGTGCGGGGCGGCGCGCAGGGCGAGTTCGGCGGCGCGTTCGTTCTGGCCCGCGTCCGCGGCGGCCGACGCGGCGAGCGCCAGGCGCCGGGCGCGGTGGGTGCCGTCCGGGCTGAGCTGGGCGGCGCGTTCGCAGGCGGCGGCGACGGCCGCGTAGCCGCCGCGGGCCCGCGCGTGTTCAGCGGTCTGCTCCAGGATGCCGGCGACGTACTCGTCGGGCTCCGTGGTGGCCGCCGCCAGATGCCAGGCCCGGCGGTCGACGTTGCCCACGCAGGGCAGGGCCTCGGCCAGTGCGCGGTGCGCGGCGATGCGGTCGCCGACCGGGGCGCTCTGGTAGGCGGCGGCGCGGATCAGGGGGTGCCGGAAGGCGAGGCGTCCGCCGTCCAGGCTGAGCAGCTCCTTGCGCTCGGCGGGCTCCAGATCGGTGACGGAGGCGCCGAGCTTCCCGGCGGCGGTCGCCGTCACCGTCAGGTCGCCGGTGCCTTCGGCCGCCGCGACCACGAGCAGGGACCGGGTGGTCGGCGGCAGCGCGGATATCCGGTCCGCGAAGGTCCGCAGGAGACGGGAGTGGCTGGGCAGCGCACTCAAGTGGTAGCCGTAGGCGGGGATGTGGCCCTCGCGCTGGGCGGCGGGCAGCTCGCGCAGGGCGAGCGGGTTGCCGCCGGACTCGCCGCGGATCTGCTCGCGTACGTAGCGGGGCAGGTCGCCCGCGTGCTCGGCGAGGAGCTCGCCCGCGGCCTCGTCGTCGAGCCCGGTGAGCCGCAGCTCGGGCAGGCCCTGGGCGGGGAACGGCGGCGCGTGCGCGTCGCGGGCCGCGAACACCATGACGACGCCTTCGGCGGCGAGGCGCCGGGCGGCGAAGAGGAGGGCGTCCGCGGAGGCCTGGTCGAGCCATTGGGCGTCGTCGATCAGGCAGAGGAGGGAGCCTTCGCCCTCGGCGAGATCCGCGAGGAGGGTCAGCACGGCGAGGCCGATGAGGAAGCGGTCGGCCCGCGCGCTGGGCGCCAGCCCGAGGGCCGCGCGCAGGGCCTTGGCCTGGGGCTCGGGGAGGTCGTCGATACGGTCGGTGACGCGGTGCAGGAGCAAGTGCAGTCCGGCGAAGGGGAGTTCGCTCTCGGCCTCGATGCCGGTTGCTTGCAGCAGGCTTGTGCGGTGGGTCGTGGCGTGCGCTGTGGCGGTCGCCGCCGCGTGGGCCAGCAGGGCGGACTTGCCGATGCCGGCCTCTCCTCGTACGACGAGGGCGGCGCTGTGGCCCTGCCGGGCCTTGGCCAGCAGTCCATCCAGCAGGGCGGTTTCGCTGCCGCGTCCGTAGAGCATGGGTTGACCCTAACCGGGGGTGGGGGCCCTGGCGGGCGGCTTTGGGTGGGGGCCCGGGGGGGGGCAGGGGGCTGGGGGATCAGTACCGCCGCTTCGCGGCGGGTCTTGCCCGCCCACCCGCCCGTTCACCCCGCGTCTGGATCCGCACCGCCCATGCCGCCCGCTTCGCGGCGGATCTTCCCCGCCCACCCGCCCGTTCACCCCGCGTCTGGATCCGCACCGCTCGTGCCGCCTGCTTCGCGGCGGGTCTGTCCCGCCCACCCGCCCGTTCGCCCCGTGTCCGGGTCTGCGCCGCTCGTGCCGCCCGCCCGTCCGTTCACCCCGCGCCCGGATCCGCACCGCCCATGCCGCCCGCTTCGCGGCGGGTCCGAGTGCCGGCTCAGCTGGAGGGAGGGCAGGATCGGTCCACCATGGCCCGAGGCCGCGGGGTAACGGGTGGGCGGGTGGGGAAGATCCGCCGCGCAGCGGCGGGACAGGGGCGCACGCCTGATGTGCGCCGGAACAGCGGATCCGAGGCGCAGCCTCAGGCGCACGGGTCCCGTGGGCCAGAGGCGAAGCCTCCATCGCGGGCAAGGCGCAACCGGAGGGAGGGGGACCAAGTGGGCCCGAGGCGCAGGCGCGGAGCTTGGGGGTACTGCTCAAGGCGTTGCCGCCAGGACCACCTTGCCCCGGCCATGGCCCCGCTCCACCTCCCGCTGCGCGTCCGCCGCTCGGTCCAGCTCGTACCGCGCGCGGATGTGCACCCGCAGGGCTCCCTTCGCGTACAGGTCCGTCATTTCCGCCAGGCGGGGCGCCGTCCTCGTGCCGGTCAGTTCGGGCAGGCCCAGGCGGCGCGCCTCCTCCGTGGCGACCATCGTGATGACCCGGGTCGGGTCGTGCGTCACCGCCGCCGACGCCCGCAGCGCCTCCGCGCCCGCCCCGTCCAGCGCCGCGTCCACGCCATCCGGGGCGATCGCGCGCACCCGTTCCTCCAGGCCGTCGCCGTACGTAACGGGGATCGCGCCCAGCGACCGCAGATGGTCGTGGTTGGCCTCGCTCGCCGTGCCGATCACCGTCCTCGCGCCCCACGCCCTCGCCAACTGCACCGCCAGCGTGCCCAGTCCGCCCGCCGCCGCGTTGATCAGAACCGTGTCGCCCGGGCCCACCCGCATCGCGCTCAGCGCCATGTGCGCGCCCTGCGCGTTCCCCGAGAAGCCGCCCGCCACCGCCCACTCCATCGTGTCGGGCTTGGCGACCAGATTCTCCACCGGGACCACCGCGTACTCCGCGTACGAGCCGAGGAGGGAGAAGCCGAGCACCGGATCTCCCGGAGCGAAGCCCGTCGTCCCGGGGCCGAGCGCGTCCACCGTTCCCGCGAACTCATTGCCCGGCACGACGGGGAACACCGCCCCCGGCGGTCTGATCACGCCTTGCCGCAGCCCGATGTCGAACGGCATCACACCGGCCGCCCGAACGCGAACGCGGACCTCGCCCGGGCCGGGCGCGGGGACGGGCAGAATCACCGGGCGCAGCACCTCCGCCGGGCCGTAGGCCTCGAACGCTGCCGCCCGCATCGTCGTCGTAGTCGTAGCAGTCATGGGGGTTCCTCCCTTGAGCTGGGTGCGCTGAATGAGCCCCGTACGCCCCATACGTCCTATGCCTTCCATGCATCCTGTGCGTCCCGTATGCCGTAGCGTCGTCATGGCTTCAGGACCACCTTGCCGACCGTCTCCCGCCCCAGCAGCGCCGCGTGCGCCGCGCCCGCGTCCCGCAGCGGGAACGTCGTCACCGCCGGTACGAGCGTGCCGCGCGCCGCCTCCTCAAGCGCCCGCTCCTGGAGGCCGCGCAGGCCCCCGGGGACGCGTGCGATCCGCGGGCCCAGCGCGTACGTCGCCGTCAGGAGCTTGCCGTGCAGGTCCTTGGTGGCCAGCTCCGTGGGTGCCCCCGACGACCAGCCGTAGACGACGAACCGGCCGCCGAATCCCAGGAGTTCGAGCGCGGCGCGTCCCGCTTCGCCGCCCACGCTGTCGAAGGCGACGCTCACCTCGCGGCCCCCGAGCGCCGCGCGCACCTTCTGCGCCCAGTCGGGCTCGTTGTAGTCGACCGCCAGGTCCGCGCCCGATGCCCGCACCCGCGCAGCCTTCCCTGGCCCTCCCGCCGCGCCCACCACGGTCGCGCCCGCGTTCCGCGCGGCCTGCACGAGGAGCGTGCCGATGCCGCCCGCGGCGGCCGTCACCAGGACCACGTCGTCGGGTTCGAGCGCGGCGACGTGCAGGACGCCCAGCGCCATCCGGCCGGTGCCGACCATGGCGATCGCGGCCTCGTACGAGAGGGTCTCCGGCAGCGGGAACAGTGCCTCCATCTCGCGCACGGCCAGCTCCGCGTAGCCCGCGTTGACCAGGCCCAGGTGTGTCACCACCCGCCGGCCGAGCCACTCCTCGTCCACTCCCTCGCCGAGCCCGGCGACCACGCCCGCCACCTCACGGCCCGGCGTCATCGGCAACTCGGGGATCGGGAAAGGGAGTTCGTCCGCCGCTCCCTTCTGGAGCGCGGTGTCGAGGAGGTGGACTCCCGCCGCCTCGACGGCGATACGGACCTGGCCGGGGCCCGGCACCGGGTCGGCGACCTCCTCGTACCGCAGGTTCTCGGGCCCGCCGAAGGCGTGCAGTCGGATCGCTCGCATGGCCAACTCGCTTTCGTCGCCGACGGGCCGAACTGCCCGTGCTGACAACCAGAAAGCTAGGGAGCACCCAGGGTCCGGTGCCTCTGTCGGGCGACCGGGATCATGACGGGGTGGTGACCGGGTGCCGACTGGGTACCGGTCAGGTACTGACCGGGGGGCGACTGGGGTCCGCGCACCCGGTCGTTCCCAGTCGTACGACAGAGGCGACGCCCAGGCTCCTCTTCCTAGCGTCGACCCCATGACGCACGCGACCTGTGACACCACGCCACCCCCGACGCCCGCCGCCGGGACCACCCTCACCAGGACCCGCTGGACGCCGGTCGCCGTCATGGCCCTCGCCATGCTGATGGTCACCCTGGAGCTGAGCCTCTCCTCCGTGACGCTGCCCGCGATCGGCGCCGACCTCGGCGTCGGGACCTCCGCGACCCAGTGGGTGCTCCTCGCCTACGCCCTGCCGACGGCAGCCCTCGCGATCCCCGCCGGACGGTGGACGGACCGGGTCGACCTGCGTGCCGTGTTCCTCTTCTCCGTCCCGGCGATCGGGCTCACCAGCGTCCTCGCCGCCGCCGCGCCGAACCTCCCCGTGCTCCTCGCCGCCCGCGTCCTGCAAGGCGTCGCGGGCGCCCTGGCCGTGGCGGTGTACCTGCCGGTGGTCGCCGCCGTCGTACGGCCCGAACAGCGGGGCCGCGCGATGGGCTACATCGCCACGATCATGCCGATCGGCTCGATGGGCGGCTCGTCCCTGGGCGGGTTCGTCGCGGACGCGTACGGCTGGCGGCCGGTGCTGCTGATGAAGGTCCCGGTCCTGATCGTCGTGGTCTGGCTCGGCGCGCGCTACATCCCCTCCACCGGGGGCGGGCTCACCCGGCCCGACCGGTCCCTGGTGGGCGACGGCCTGGTCCTCGGCGGTTCGGTGACCGCGCTCCTGGTGGCCTTCGACCGGATCGAGGCCGGGCAGCCCGTCGTCGCCGGGCTGTTCTCGGTGGCCGCCGCCGCGCTCGCGGTGTGGTGGACGCGCCTGCGCTCGGCGCGCCCGGTGACCGGGCTCCTGCGGCGCAGGGCCATCGGCCTTCCGGTCCTCTCACTCCTGCTGACCGGCACGTTCGTGGGGCTCTCCTACTTCCTGCTGCCGTTCTACGTCGCCGACGTCCTGCACGAGAACGCCTCCCTGACCGGCCTCGCGATGGTCTTCTTCATCGGTACGGTGGCCCTCTGCTCGCCGGTCAGCGGCCGGCTCGCCGACCGGCTGCCCGGCAGACTGGTGGGGGCGGCGGGACTGCTCCTGGTCATCGGCGGTCTGCTGAGCATGCTGACGCTCGGTTCCGGTGCCGGTCTTCTCGACATCGGCTGGCGGCTCGCCGTGATCGGAGTGGGACAGGCGCTGTTCGGTACGCCGGTGAACGCCTCGCTCCTGGCCGCCACACCGCCCGACCTGGTGGGCACCATCGGCGGCGTCGGCAACACCTTCCGCACCCTCGGCTTCACCGTCGGCCCCGCGATCGCGGCGCTCGCGTACGGCCTGGGCGGCGGGGGAGCGGGCGGTTTCCGCACAGGGGTCGCGGCGCTCGCGCTGCTGCAGGCCGCCGGGCTGGTGGCGCTGCTCGCGTCGGGCGGCAGCCGGAAGGCCGGGCAGGGTTAGCGGAGCGTCCCGAGGGAGCGCCCCGAGGAGGCGCGGCGTCGGGCGGCTCAGAGCAGGGCGAACTGGCCGCCGGGGCCCTCCTCGTGGTGGTCGAGCACCGACGCGGGGCGCCGCGCGGCGTCGGGTGCGGGGAGCACGCCCGCCCGGCGCAGCTCGTCGGCCGTGATCCCGGGTGCGAGATCGCCCGTCAACTCCTCCTGAAGCGGCCGGAGTTCTGCCAGCAGCGCAAGCACCGTGATGAGTTCGAGCAGCTCGGACGTCCACGCCTGCGGCCACTGCGCGGGACGGATCGCCTCCAAGGAGCCCGCCTCACCGGTGGCCGTGCGCCGCTCGCACCACAGCTCAAGGACGCGCACCCCGCTCACCTCGAAGTCCCACGCCTCCTGCGGCACCGGCGAGATGCGGCCGTCGTCCACGCACAGCGCCTCTTCGTCGGCGTCGTACGAGACCTCCACCGGCCGGGCGGGCAGCGGCGCCCTCACGTAGGGCCGCCGCCCGCCGGGAAGCTTCGGCCGCGCCCCGTCGCCGCGCGCCTGGAGCGCGAGCAGGCGGCGCCCCAACTCCGTGCCCCGCGCCCAGGTCCCGGCGTCGGCCGGCAGCGGAACCCGGCAGCCGGCCGGTGACGCCTGCGCCACGGCCAGCGTCCAGGACAGGAGATCCGCGGCTTCGACCTCGTGGCCCAGTGCCTTCGTGAGATGGGCGAGCAGCCCCGGCGCCACATTGGGTTCGAGGCCGCCGGGGCGGCGGAACAGCGGGCGGATGCGTCCCGGCCGCCCGGCGGGGGAGCGGCCGTCCGGCAGCACGGCGGACGCGAGCACCGCGGGCCCCGCGGAGCCGGTCACCTGCCCCTGCTCGACGAGGAACACCTGGCCTTCGCCCGCGACCCGCCACAGCTCGGGGCGAGCGGTGTCGATGAGCCGGTGGTCAGGGATCAGCCACTGCTCGTCGAAGGGGCCGTGCAGGACGCGCACCGGATCGGGGCAGGGGCCCGACTCGGCGGCCAGCGGGACCGTCGCGCCCTGATGGCCCGGGAGCTGGGCGACCGCCGTGTGCAGGGTGCGTGAGCGCGATGGGGAGAGCAGCCGCTCGCGCTCATCCGTGCCCGCCCGCACGAACGCGGCCCAGCGGGCCCTGAGGGATGCGGCGTCCGGTCCCATCGGCCACCCGCGGCCCGGCCGGAGCGGTGCGACGGACCACGGCATCAGGTCGGCGAGCAGCGCCGCTTGGTCGTGCGTCACGCCCGGCATCGTACGTCGAGACCCTTACGTCGCGTCGAGGGTGACCGTGAAGGAGAAGCGGTCGCCGCGGTAGTGGATGCGTGCCACGTCCAGAGCGTGCCCCTCCTCGTCGTAGGTGATGCCTGTGTAGTGCAGGATCGGGCTGAGCAGCGGTACTTCGA
The DNA here is from genome assembly GCF_055585065.1 of Streptomyces sp. NPDC054047. NCBI lineage: Bacteria > Bacillati > Actinomycetota > Actinomycetes > Kitasatosporales > Streptomycetaceae > Streptomyces > Streptomyces sp. NPDC054047. The sequence continues at coordinate 136,559 of NZ_JBVJKV010000009.1, forward strand.
GGAGGCGGGCCGTCTCCGGGTCGGCGAGCGTGGCCTCGACGGTGTCGGTGATGCGGCTGATGCGCACGCCCACGACGTCGCGCAGGACCTTCGTCATGGGCCAGCGCGTCAGATCGTCGAGCTCGACGCGCTCGGCGAGCTCGGGGCGGATGAAGTTGTGGGCGTGATTGGTCGGTTCGCCCGTCTTCTCGTCGCTGCGCAGCCGGTGGTAGGTCGCCACCTCGGTCAGGTCGGGGAAGTGCTCGGCGAGTTCGCCGGAGACCGGAGCTGTGCCGTGCGCGAGGAGCTGGGTGCTCATGCCCGACTGCTGGGCCACGATCGCGTCGACCGAGCCGAGCAGCCGGACCGGGGAGCCGCGCTGGGCGCTGGGCTCGATGAACGTGCCGCGCCGCCGGTGGCGGGTGATCAGGCCCTCGTCCTCCAGCTCCTTGAGGGCCTGGCGCATGGTCAGGACGCTCACGCCGTAGTGCCCCGCCAGCTGCTCCTCGGTGGGCAGCCGGAGCGGGGCGTCGGGCGTGCGGCCGAGTATCGAGGCGCGCAGGGACTGCGACACCTGATACCAGAGCGGCAGTTTGCGATTCAGGACGATCGAGTCCGGGGCGAAAGCGGTCACGGTCTCTCCGAATCAGTCCGCATCGGCTTCGAAACGGGATCGATTGCGTGGTCGGCACGCGATCAGTTTCGAAAATGGCGCTCCAGACCCTCCCACACATCGTCGTATCCGCGCTGCAGATGGGCGGCCTGAGCTGCTTGTTCGGTCGCGGTCACCGGCCAGCGCGTCTCGAACATGAAGGCAAGGCCGTCGTCGATCTTCTGCGGCTTCAGCTCGGCGGCCGACGCCTTCTCGAAGGTGTCGCGGTCGGGGCCGTGCGCCGACATCATGTTGTGCAGCGAGCCGCCGCCGGGCACGAAGCCCTCCGCTTTCGCGTCGTACGCGCCCTCGATCAGGCCCATGTACTCGCTCATCACGTTCCGGTGGAAGTACGGCGGCCGGAAGGTGTCCTCGCCCACCAGCCAGCGCGGCGCGAAGACCACGAAGTCGACGCCCGCCAGGCCCGGGGTGTCGGACGGGGAGGTGAGCACCGTGAAGATCGACGGGTCCGGGTGGTCGTAGCTGATGGTGCCGAGGACGTTGAAGCGGCGCAGGTCATATACGTACGGGACGTGGTTGCCGTGCCAGGCGACGACGTCGAGCGGCGAGTGGTCGTAGGTCGCCCGCCACAGGTTCCCGCAGAACTTGTTCACCACCTCCACCGGGCGGTCCTCGTCCTCGTACGCGGCGACGGGGGCCCTGAAGTCCCGTGCGTTGGCCAGGCCGTTCGCGCCGATCGGGCCCAGGTCGGGGAGCTGGAAGGCCGCGCCGTAGTTCTCGCACACGTACCCGCGTGCGGTCTCGTCGAGCAGTTCGACGCGAAAGCGCACCCCGCGCGGGATCAGCGCCACCTCGCCCGGCTCGGCGCGCAGCAGCCCGAACTCGGTGCGAAGGAGCAGGCCGCCCTGCTCGGGGACGACGAGGAGTTCGCCGTCCGCGTCGCTGAACACCCGGTCCTTCATGGAGGAGTTGGCGTGGTAGAGGTGCACGGCCATGCCGGTGCGCTGCGTGGCGTCGCCGTTGCCGCCCAGGGTCCACAGGCCCGCGAGGAAGTCCGTGCCGGTGGCGGGCTCGGGGAGCGGGTTCCAGCGGAGGCGGTTGGGGTCGGCGGCCTGCGGGAACGGCGCCGTGCGCAGCGCGCCGTTGTCCACTCGGGTGAACGCGGGGTGCGCGGCCGAGGGGCGGATGCGGTAGAGCCACGAGCGGCGGTTGTGCGCGCGGGGCTCGGTGAACGCGGTGCCGCTGAGCTGCTCCGCGTAGAGACCGAGGGGGGCGCGCTGGGGTGAGTTGCGCCCGTGCGGCAGGGCGCCGGGCACCGCCTCGGAGCTGTGTTCGTTGCCGAAGCCGGTGAGGTACGTCAGTGCCTCCGCCGTCTTGCGCGCGCCGTCCGCGTCCGCACGGCTGCCGTCGCTGGTCTGTTCCCGGCTCATCATCGCTCCCTCGTCAACGATTCCTATGGGACACCGTAGGATTCGGCTTTTCCTTCCGCAAGGGGGATCCATGGATGTGAACAATGCTCTACTCTCCCGGGGATGCCCCACCGTGATCGGAAAGAGCCCCCGCCGCCCCCGAAAGCCCTGCGCCGCGTGCCCGTGCAGGAGCGCAGCGCCGAGCGTCTGACGCGCATCCTCGACGCCTGCGCGGTCCTCCTGGACGAGGTCGGCTACGAAGGCCTGAGCACCCGCGCGGTCGCCGTGCGCGCGGGCGTCCCCATCGGCTCGGTCTACCGCTTCTTCGGCAACAAGCGGGCCATGGCCGACGCCCTGGCCCACCGCAACCTCGACGCGTACGGAGAGCGCGTGGCGGCGCGCATGGCCGGAGTGGAGCGCGGCGACTGGCGCGGCGCCGTCGACGCGGCCTTCGACGAGTACCTCGCCATGAAGCGCACCGTCCCCGGCTTCGGCCTGGTCGACTTCGGCATCCCCTCGGCCCCCGACGCGATGCCCGACGCCAACTCGGACGTCGCCGAGCGGGTGGCGGGACTGCTCGCCGCCCACCTCGACCGGCCGCTGGACAAGAAGCTGCGCCGCACGGTGCTCGTCGGCGTCGAGGCGGTGGACGCGGTCCTCCAACTCGCCTTCCGCGCCCACCCGTCGGGCGATCCCGACCTGATCGACGAGACGCGGACCCTGCTGCACCGCTATTTCGCGGGCGCGCTGGACTGAGCGCGGGCGCGCTGGACGGAGTGCGGGCCGGCGGATTCGCGACCTGACCCCCGACGGGGCCTGACGCCGTGCATACCGGTCGGTATGGTGAGAGCGCACGTGCGCCGTAGCCGCCGCCCTGGAGGGTCCTCCATGCCCAGCACCGCCCTGCGTATCTGCTCCCTCTGCGAAGCCACCTGCGGGCTCACGCTCACCATCGAAGGGCCCCCTGACAGCGCCGAGGGCCCGCGCGTGACCGGTGCGCGCGGCGACCGGGACGATGTGTTCAGCAAAGGCTTCATCTGCCCCAAAGGCGCCTCCTTCGGAGAGGCCGACTCCGACCCCGACCGCCTCGAAGGCCCCCTCGTACGCAAGGACGGCGTACTCCAAGAGGCAAGCTGGGACGAGGCGTTCGACGCCGTCGCCGCAGGCCTGCGCCCCCTGATCGAGCGGCACGGGCCGCAGGCGGTCGGCGTGGTGCTCGGCAACCCGAACGTGCACTCCATGGCGGGCGGCCTCTACCCGCCCGTGCTCCTGAGCTCCATCGGCACCCGCAACATCTTCACCGCGAGCACCGTGGACCAGATGCCCAAGCACGTCTCCAGCGGGCTCCTCTTCGGCGACCCGCTCGCCATCCCCGTGCCCGACCTGGACCGCACCGACCATCTGCTCCTGCTCGGCGCCAACCCCCTGGACTCCAACGGAAGCCTGTGCACCGCCCCCGACTTCCCGGGCAGGCTGAAGGCACTGCGCGCCCGGGGCGGCACCCTCACCGTCGTCGACCCGCGCCGCACCCGCACCGCGAAGATCGCCGACCGGCACCTCGCGATCCGCCCCGGCGCGGACGCGCTGCTGCTCGCGGCCATGGTCCAGGTCCTCTTCGAGGAGAAGCTCACCGACCTCGGAGCACTCGAAGAGCAGGTGGAAGGCGTCGAGGACGTGCGCGCAGCCGTACGCCACTTCACCCCCGACGCCGTCTCCGACGCCTGCGACGTGCCCGCCGACACCATCCGCGCCCTGGCCCGCGACCTGGCTGCGGCACCCGCCGCCGCCGTCTACGCCCGCGTCGGCGCGAGCACCGTCGCCCACGGCACGCTCACCAACTGGCTCGTCGACGTCCTGAACGTCCTGACCGGCAACCTCGACCGGCCCGGCGGCGCCCTGTTCCCGCTCTCCGCCACCGACCGCGAGCCCCGCCCGGCAGGCCCCGGCAAGGGCTTCGCGCTCGGCCGCTGGCACAGCCGCGTGAGCGGACACCCGGAGGCCAAGGGCGAACTGCCGATCGCCGCGCTCGCCGAGGAGATCGACACCCCCGGCGACGGCGCGATCCGCGCGGTCGTCGCCATCGCGGCCAACCCCGTCCTCTCCGCCCCCGACGGCGACCGCCTCGACAAGGCCCTCGCCTCACTCGACTTCATGGTCAGCGTCGACCCGTACCTGAACGAGACCTCCTGCCGCGCCCACGTGGTCCTGCCGCCGCCCCCGCCTTCCCAGAGCGCCCACTTCGACTTCGTCTTCAACGGATTCGCCGTACGCAACCAGGTCCGCTACACCCGCGCCGCACTGCCCCTGGCCGACGGCAGGATGGCGGAGACCGAGATCCTGGCCCGGCTCGTCCTGGCCGCGAGCGGTATGCACGGCGCCGACCCGGCGGCCGTCGACGCGATGGTCGTCCAGAAGACCCTCGGCAAGGCCGTCACCGAGCCGCACTCGGCCGCGTACCACCGCGACCCCAAGGAACTCGCCGCCCTCCTCACCGGAGACAGCGGCCCCGAGCGCCGGCTCGACCTGATGCTGCGCCTGGGCCCCTACGGCGACGGATTCGGCGTACGCGAGGACGGCCTGACCCTGGAGCGGCTCCTCGCCCACCCGCACGGCATCGACCTCGGGCCGCTGGAATCCCGCCTCCCGCAGATCCTCAGGACGCGCAGCGGACGGGTGGAACTCCTCCCGGCACCCATCGCGGACGACCTGCCCCGCCTCACCGGAGCGCTGCGTGCCACCCCGGACGAGCTCGTCCTCGTAGGACGGCGCCATCTGCGCTCCAACAACAGCTGGATGCACAACGTCCGCACCCTCGTCGGCGGCTCCAACCGCTGCACCCTGCACGTTCACCCCGAGGACGCGGCCCGCATCGGCCTGGAGAACGGCGGCCACGCGCGCGTGAAGGCCGCCGGCGGACAGCTCACCGTCCCCGTCGAGGTGACCGACGCCGTACGCCCCGGAGTGGTCAGCCTCCCGCACGGCTGGGGCCACGACCGCCCCGGCACGCGCCTCGCCGTCGCGGCCGAGGACCCCGGGGCCAATGTGAACCAGCTCCTGGACGGCACGCTCCTCGACCCGCTCTCCGGGACGTCCGTGCTCAACGGCTTCCCCGTGTCCGTCACTGCCCTCGCTGCGGCGGCGGCCCAGGCAGCCCCGGCAGCAACTCGTTGACCTGGAGTTTTGCGCTTATTGCTCACACGTCAACATCTTGTTAACGCTGGAGAACGGGTCCTAACGTCAACCGGACCGCCAGACCTGGTGGGAGTTCGATGGTGAACGTTAGGTAGCCCCCATGCTGACAATCCTCGGATTCGTCATGATCGCCACCTTCCTGGTGCTGATCATGATGAAGAAGATGTCGCCGATCGCGGCACTGGTGCTGATCCCCGCGCTCTTCTGCGTGTTCGTAGGAAAGGGAGCCCATCTCGGGGACTACGTCCTCGAAGGCGTCGGGAATCTGGCGCCCACGGCGGCGATGCTCATGTTCGCCATCGTCTACTTCGGCGTCATGATCGACGTCGGCCTCTTCGACCCGATCGTCCGGGGCATCCTGCGCTTCTGCAAGGCGGACCCGGTGCGCATCGTGGTGGGCACCGCGCTGCTCGCCGCGATCGTCTCCCTCGACGGCGACGGCTCGACGACCTTCATGATCACGGTCTCGGCGATGTATCCGCTCTACAAACGCCTCAAGATGAGCCTCGTCGTCATGACGGGCGTCGCGGCCACCGCCAACGGCGTCATGAACACCCTGCCCTGGGGCGGCCCCACGGCCCGCGCCGCGACCGCGCTCAAGGTCGACGCGGCCGACATCTTCGTCCCGATGATCCCGGCGCTCGCCATGGGCCTCGTGGCCGTCTTCCTGCTCTCCTACGCACTGGGCCTGCGGGAGCGCAAGCGCCTGGGCATGCTCTCCCTGGACGAGGTCCTGGAGAAGGAGACGGCGGGCGAGACGGTTCTGGTGGGTGCCGGTGGCGGCACCGCCGACGGGCGTACCTCGCTCACGAAGAAGACCACCGGGGCAGCGGGCTCCGGAACGGACGCCGACGCCGCTGCCGCCGGGGATGCCTCCGACGAGGCCGATGACGACGACGGCTTCCAGGGCCTCGACCCCAACCGCTCCACCCTGCGCCCCAAGCTCTACTGGTTCAACGCCGGTCTCACCGTCGTCCTGCTCACCGCCATGATCATGGAGTGGCTGCCGATCCCGGTCCTCTTCCTGCTCGGCGCCGCGCTCGCCCTGACGGTCAACTTCCCGCACATGCCCGACCAGAAGGCCCGCATCGGCGCCCACGCGGAGAACGTCCTCAACGTCACCGGCATGGTCTTCGCCGCCGCCGTCTTCACCGGCGTCCTCCAGGGCACCGGCATGGTCGACAGCATGGCCAAGTGGCTGGTCGACGCGATCCCGGAGGGCATGGGCCCGCAGATGGGCCTGGTCACCGGCCTGCTGTCCCTGCCGCTCACCTACTTCATGTCGAACGACGGCTTCTACTTCGGCGTCCTGCCGGTCCTCGCCGAGGCGGGCCAGGCGCACGGCGTCGGCACCCTGGAGATCGCCCGCGCCTCGATCGCCGGCCAGGCCCTGCACATGTCGAGCCCGCTGGTGCCCGCCGTGTACGTCCTCGTCGGCATGGCCAAGGTCGAGTTCGGCGACCACACCAAGTTCACCGTCAAATGGGCCGTCCTCACCTCGCTCGTGGTGCTCGGCTCCGGAATCCTCTTCGGCATCATCTGATGCCATCGACACCGGGCCGGGCCTGGTTGCTGCGCCTCGTCATCGCCTTCGCCTTCGCGCAGGGGGCGGTGTCGATGGCGCGTCCGGCCGTCTCCTACCGGGCCCTTTCGCTGGGCGCCGACGAGCGGGCGATCGGCGTCATAGCCGGTGTGTACGCCCTGCTCCCGCTCTTCGCGGCCGTGCCGCTCGGGCGCAGGACGGACCACGGCCGGTGCGCGCCGCTGCTTCCGATCGGCGTCGTCCTGATCGCGGGCGGCTGCGCGCTCAGCGGTACGGCGGGATCGCTCGGCGCGCTCGCCGCCTGGAGCGGTGTCATGGGGCTCGGCCACCTCTGCTTCGTGATCGGCGCCCAGTCGATCGTCGCGCGGCAGTCCGCCCCCGACGAACAGGACCGCAACTTCGGGCACTTCACGATCGGCGCCTCGCTCGGGCAGCTGATCGGGCCGGTCGCCGCGGGCGCCCTCATCGGCGGGGACATGGGCCGCACCAGCGCCCTCGCGCTGCTCGTCTCCGCGGGGGTCGCGGCCGTCTCGCTCACCTCGCTCTGGCGCATCGAGCACGTGCGGCCCGCCGGTGCCTCGCCGAAGCGGGGGGACAAGGTGCCGGTGCTCGGCATCCTGCGCACCCGGGGCGTTCCCGCGGGGATCTTCATCAGCCTCGCGGTGCTCTCCGCGACGGACATCCTCACGGCCTACCTGCCGGTGGTCGGTGAGCACCGGGGCATCGCGCCCGCCACGGTCGGGGTGCTGCTCTCACTGCGGGCCGCCGCGACGATCGCCTGCCGGCTGGTGATGACGCCGCTGATCAACCTGCTCGGCCGTACGGTGCTGATCGTCGTCACGTGTCTGCTGGCCGCTGTGCTGTGTGCCGGGGTGGCGCTGCCGGTGCCTGTGTGGGGGCTGGGGGTGATGCTGGTGCTGCTTGGATTCTGTCTCGGGGTCGGGCAGCCGCTGTCCATGACGACGGTGGTGCAGGCCGCGCCGGACGGGGCCCGGTCCACCGCGCTCGCGCTGCGGCTCACGGGGAATCGGCTGGGGCAGGTGGCTGCGCCTGCCGGGGCCGGGTTGATCGCCGGGGTGGCGGGGGTGGCTGCCCCGTTCGTGATGCTCGGTGGGCTGCTTCTGGTGGCGGCCGGGTTGGGGCTGCGGCGAGGCCCTGCGAAGCCTGCTTCCGTTCCGCCCCCTCCCGAGGCTGATGGTTCCGCCCCCAGACCCCCGCTCCTCAAACGCCGAAGGGGCTGAATCTTCTCCCCGGCCCCGGCTGCGAATCTCGGACCGGGGTCGAACGGATTCAGCCCGTCCGGCGCTTGAGGGCGAGCTCGGCGGAGCCGGTGATCGACGGTCACCGCGCCGCGGGGCCCCTCACTTCACCCGCATCTCACACCGCATGCGCCGCTCATGGCCCACGATCCGCTCAGGACCCGTCAGGGTCAGCGGCACCCGGTGGTGGACGGTAGTGCTGGACGCGGCGACGCGGATTTCCAGGGCTCCCGGTTCGACGGTCCGGTCACCGTCAGGGCCGGTGTACGACGCCAGGTCGGCGTGGAACGTGGCGTGGACCTCCGCGGACCCGCCGGGGAGCAGCGGCACACGCGCGTAGCCGACCAGGCGGACCACCGGGCGTGCCACCCGGCCCACGGGGTCGTGGAGGTAGAGCTGGACGACCTCGGCCCCGGGGCGATCGCCCGTGTTGGTGACCGTGACGCGCAGGGTCGTCTCGCCGTCCGTGGGCAGCTCCTCGGGGACAGGGGACACCTCCCACGCGAACGTCGTGTACGAGAGGCCGTGCCCGAACGGGAACAGCGGCGTCGGATCGAGGCTGCTCGCCTCGCCCCGGTGGCCGAGCGGGGGCGCCAGATATGTCCAGGGCTGGCCCGTCGGCTCCCGGGGCACCCCGACCGGCAACCGCCCGGAGGGATTGACCCGCCCCGACAGGACGCCCGCCACCGCACCGCCGCCCTCCTCGCCGGGGAAGAACGCCTGCACCACCCCGGCAAGGCGGTCCGCCCAGCGGCCGAGCGCGTAGGGGCGGCCGGTGAGCAGGGCCAGGATCGTGGGAGTGCCGGAGGCGAGGGCCCTGTCGATCAACTCGCCTTGCCCGTCCGGCAGTTCGAGGTCCGGCGCGTCGCAGCCCTCGCCCGACGTGCCCCGCCCGAAGAGCCCGGACCGGTCCCCGGCCACGACCAGGCAGACCTCCGCTTCCGCCGGGTCCGCCACGAACATCGCCTCGGGGAACTCCGTACGCAGCGCGTCGAGCAGCGTCGGCACGGCGACGCCCATCGGCAACCCCGGGTGCTCGACGCCCACATGGCGCGGAAAGGTGTAGCAGCCGAGCATCGCCGCCGGGTCGTCGGCGAGCGGGCCCAGCACGGCGATCCGTACGCCGCGGGCGAGGGGGAGCGCCCCGGCCGCGTTGGCGAGCAGGACCACCGACTCCTCGGCCAACTCGCGTGCGATGAGCCGCATATGGGGCGCATCGAGGTCCACGTCCGCAGGCGGTGCGGGTGGCGCCGCCGTCCAGTCCGGGTCAAGCAGGCCGAGCTCGCACTTCTGGGTCAGGACGCGCAGGGCCGCCCGGTCCACCGTCTCCCGGGGCGGAGCCCCCGCCCCGAAGCACCGCACCGCAGGGAGCTCGACGTCCACGCCCGCCGCCAGGGCCAGCGCGGCCGCCCCCGCCCTGGAGTCCGTGACCCCGTGGGCCGACTCCAGGAAGGACACCCCGAAGTAGTCCGAGACGACCGTCCCGGTGAACCCCCATTCCTCGCGCAGGAGTTGGCCGAGCAGTGCCTGGTGCGCGTGGGCCGGGAGGCCGTCCAGGTCGTTGTACGCGGGCATCACCGAGCGGGCGCCCCCGTCCCGTACCGCCATCTCGAAGGGCGGCAGGACGACGTCCGCCAGCTCGCGCGGGCCGATGGACACGGGGGCGTGGTTGCGGGCCCCGCGCGAGGCCGCGTAGCCCGCGAAGTGCTTGAGCGTGGCGACGATCCCCGCCGACTGCAGGCCCTGGACGTACGCCGTGCCGATGGTCGCCACCAGGTAGGGGTCCTCGCCGATCGACTCCTCCGTGCGGCCCCAGCGCGGGTCGCGCACGACGTCCAGGACCGGCGCGAGGCCCTGGTGGATGCCGACCGCGCGCATCGACGCACCGATGGACTCGGCCATCCTGCCCACCAGTTCGGGGTCGAAGGACGCGCCCCAGGCGAGCGGTGTGGGGAAGACGGCCGCCTGCCAGGCGGTGAATCCGGTGAGGCACTCCTCGTGGGCGACGGCGGGCAGGGCGAAGCGGTTCGCGGCGCGGACGCGCTCCTGGAAGGCGGCGAGCCGGGCCGCGCCTTCGGCCGGTTCCACCGGGGCCGTGCCGAAGGGGCGCGTCACCTGGCCGAGGCCGTGGGGGAGCAGCTCATCCAGGTCGACGTGTTGCGCCACCTCGTGCTGGAGCGGCGCCACGTCGCCGGTCTCCTGGGCGTCCGAGCCGGGCCAGACGCTGGAGAGCTGGGCCAGCTTCTCCTTAGCGGTCATCCGGGCGAGCAGGTCCGCGGCCCGCTCGGCAGCGGGCAGCGTGGTGTCCTGCCAGGGGTGGACCATGGAACTCCTCAAGTCAGCGGCCGCCCGCGCCCATCAGACCGTCGACCAGCTGACGGCGGGCGAAGAGGTACACGGCGAAGATGGGCACGATGGACAGGACCACCGCGGCGAGCAGGGCGGGGACGTCGACGCGGAACTCGCCGACGTAGTCGTAGAGGCCGAGGGTGAGCACCCGGGACTCGGGGGACTGGGTGAGGATCAACGGGAAGAGGAAGCCGTTCCACGCCTGCAGGGCGGTGTACACGGCGGCCGTGGAGATGCCGCCGCGCGACATCGGCACGACCAGGCGGAGCAGGATGCGGGCCGGGCCCGCGCCGTCCAGCGCCATCGACTCGTACAGCTCCTCGTCGATGTCCCGCATCGCACCGGTGAGGATCAGCACGCTCACCGGCAGCGCGAACGCGGCCGTCGGCAGGATCACCGCGAGCAGCGAGTCGTACAACCGCAACTTCGTGATCAGCAGGAAGACCGGGATGATCACCGCCTGGGCGGGGATCGCGAGGCCGAGCAGGAACATCTGGAAGAGGCGCCGGGCGCCCCGGCCGCGCGCACGCACCACCGTGTAGCCGACGCACACCCCGAGCACCAGGACGATGGCGACACAGGCGACCGTCACCACCGCGGTGTTGAGGAGGTAGGTGAAGAAGCTGCTGTCCAGGACGCGGCGGTAGTTGTCGAGGGTGGGGTCGGCGGGGACGGAGAGCGGGCCGCGGTCGAAGTAGGCGTCGCGCGACTGGAGGGTCGTGGCGAGCAGGACGTACAGCGGCAGCGCGATGATCACCAGCCAGAGGAGCGCGGCGGCTCCGGCGGGGAGGTTGGGGCGCTCGCGCCGACGGCGGGTCCCGCGAGGCGGCCGCGCGGGGCCGCGGGTGTCGGGCCGCCGCTCCAGGGTGCTGGTCACAGGCCCTCCCGGGTCGAGCGCATCGCCGCGAAGCCGGTGAGGCGGACGAGCAGCAGCGAGACGCCCGTCGCGACCACGACCAGCGCCGTGGCGATCGCGCTCGCGTAGCCCATGTCGCGGGAGACGAAGCCCGTCTCGTACATCCAGTACGGGACGATCGTGGTGTCCGTGCCGGGGCCGCCCTCGGTGAGGATCAGGACGGTGTCGAAGAAGGTCAGGGCGCCGACCACCATCAGGACGGACGAGGTGACGATCGTGTTGCGCAGCTGCGGCAGCGTGATGTGGAAGAACTGCCGCACCGTGCCCGCCCCGTCGATCGACGCCGCGTCGTAGAGCGAGCGCGGGATCTGCCGGGCGCCGCCCTGGTAGAGCAGCGTGTGGAACGGGATGAACTGCCAGGCCGCCACGAACAGCACAGCCCCGAAGGCGCCGCGCGGCGAACCGAGCACGTCGCCGTCCGCGAAGCCGATCCACGGGCCGATGTCCGCGATCAGACCGAAGTTGGGGTCCAGGAGTGTCTTCCAGAGCAGCGCGAGTGCGACGGAGGAGGCGAGCAAAGGCAGGAAGAAGACGGCGCTGAGCACCGCGCGATTCTTCTGCCGGCCGGCCGCCCAGACGCCGAGCAGCAGCGCGATCGGCGTCTGGACGAGCCAGGTCAGCGCGGTGAGCAGCAGGCTCAGGACCACCGCGTCGCGCATCGTGGAGTCCTGCCACAGGCGGCGCCAGTTGCCGGTGCCGCTGAAGGACGGGAGGCCGCCGAGCCCGTCCCACTCGGTGAAGGAGAGATAGCCGACGAGGAGAAGCGGGCCGATCGCGAAGCAGAGGAAGAACAGGGCGCCGGGCGCTGCCCACAGGAGCCCGGGGCGGCCCGCACGGCCCGCATGGCCTGCCCGGCCCGCATGGCCCGCCCGGCTTCGAACGGGGGCCGGGGTCACTTCACTTCCCGCATCGCGTCGGCGAAGCCCTTCGGGCTCAGGTCGCCGTTGAAGAGCTTCTGGAGGTTGTTGGTGAGCGGTGCGGTGAACCTGGCGGGCAGGGCCTGGTCCCAGGAGAGCGTGAAGGCCGGGGCCTGGCTCACCATGTCGTACTGGTACGTGGCGTACTCGGGGTTCTCGTGCGCGGCGAGCTGCTTCTTCGCGTCCGAGGTCGCGGGGACGTCTCCGTTGGCGACGAGGTCCTTGGCGTAGCTCTGCCGCGAGGCGAACTTGAGGAACTCCACCGCCGCGTCGCGCCGTTCGCCCTTCTTGACCCGGGTGGCGTTGACGGACCAGTAGTTGGTGGGGTTGCCGACGACGTCCTTGGGGTCGCCCTTGCCGCCGGGCACCGCCGGGAACGAGGTCCAGCCGAGGCCCGACTTGGCGAACTCCTTCTGGTTGGCCTGCTGGTTGGCGTACTCCCAGCTGCCCATCAGGTGCATGGCGGCCTTGCCGCGCGCGAACAGGGTGGAGGCGCCGTCCGCCGTGTAGTTGACGGACTTGTAGTTCTTGCCGAAGGCCCCGCGGTCGACCAGATCGCGGATCGTCTCGCCCGCCTTGATCATGGCGGGGTCGTTCCAGGCCGACTTGTCGCCGTCCATGATCTTCTGGAAGACCCCGGGGCCGCCGAACCGGTCGAGGAGGTACTCCAGCCACATCAGCTCGGTCCACGGATCGGCGCCCGCGAGCGCGAACGGCGTGACGTCCTTCTCCTTGAAGGTGTCGATCAGGTCGAGCATGTCGTCCCAGGAGCCGGGGGGCTGGGCGCCCGCCTCACGGAAGACCTTCTTGTTGTAGAAGAGGATCACCGGCTGCATGCCGCGCATCGGAACGCCGTAGTACGTCCCCTCGATGCGGCCCGCGTCCAGGATCGAGGGGATGAACGCCTTCTTCAGCGCGGGGTCCTTCTTCAGGTACGGACCGAGGTCGACCAGCATGTCCTTGGCCGCGAAGTCGCTGATGGAGCCGCCGCCCCAGTTGAAGAAGATGTCCGGGGCGTTGGCGGTGCCCATGGAGGTGCGCATCTTGTCCTGGTAGCCCTCGCCGGGGATCTCGACGAGCTTCACCTTGACGTCCGAGGTCTTGTTGAAGCGGTCGACGACCTTGCGCTGTACGGCGGCCGACGGGTCGCCGTAGACCCAGGCCTCGAGCGCGGCGCCACCACCGCCCGCACTGTCCTGCGGTCCGCCGCTGCCACAGGCGGAGAGGCCGGTGGCGGCGAGCGTCAGGGCCGCGGTGGCCAGGGCCGTTCGTATGCGTGGGCGCGGTCGGCGCGGTCCGCGCAGGGGAGGAGTAGGCATCGCAGCGCACCTTCCGGAAGGGTTCCGAAAATTATCGGTCGATGCGCACGGAAGTTACGGCCACCGTTCGGACGTGTCAACGCTCCTGACAGGAAAGGGAGTTCGAAGGAACTACGGACCGGGCTTCAGGCGCGCGGCGCCGTGCTCGCCCGCACCACCAGCTCCGTGGCCAGTTCGATACGGGGCGACGCGGGCTCCTCGCCGAGCGCGAGCCGCAGCACCGTACGGGCCGCCAGCTTCCCCATGTCGGACAGGGGCTGGCGCACGGTCGTCAGCGGCGGCGCCGACCAGCTGACCTCCGGCAGATCGTCGAAGCCCACCACGCTGAGATCCTCGGGCACGCGCAGGCCGCGCCGCCGCAGGGCCTCGACCGCGCCGAGCGCCATCTGGTCGCTGGCGGCGAAGAGCGCGGTGGGCGGCTCGGCGAGGCCGAGCAGTTCGCCCGCTCCGGCGAACCCGGACGCGTGGTAGAAGTCGCCCGGCACGATCAGCTCGTCGTCGACGGGCACGCCCGCGCTCTCCAGCGCCGCCCGGTAGCCGTCCAGCCTGGCCCGGGAGCACAGGAGCCGCGGCGGACCCGCGATGAAGCCGATCCTGCGGTGGCCCAGGGAGAGCAGATGCTCCGTCGCGGCCATTCCGCCCGCCCAGTTGGTGGCGCCCACGGTCGGTGCGTCCAGGGCCGGTGAACCCGCCGGGTCGATCACGACGAGCGGCACGCCGAGCCGCCGCAGCTCGTCGTGGAGCACCGGCTCCAGGACGGAGGTCACCAGGATCACGCCGTCCGAGGCGCGGGCCCGCAGGTTCTTCATCCACTGCCGGGCCGAACCCGAGGCGCCGTGGATCGCGGAGACGACCGTGCCCGCGCCGGCCGCGTGCGCCACCTCCTCCACACCACGGATGATCTCCACGGCCCAGGGGCTGTCGAGGTCGTTGAAGACCAGGTCGACGAGGGCGGCACGGCTGCCGGGCGCGTTCGCGCGCCGCTCGTAGCCGTGCTCCCGCAGCAGGTCCTCGATGCGCGCGCGGGTCTCCTCCGAGACGTCGGACCGGCCGTTGACCACCCGCGAGACCGTCGGCACCGAGACGCCGGCCTGCCGGGCTATCTCCGTGATGGTCACCTTGCTCCTGGACCGGCTCACTTCCCCACCTCCATTGACGAGTCCCCGTCGCGCCCTTACCGTTCCGGACGCACTCTCGAAACTTTGCAGAAGTCTTCCGGAACACCGGAGTTGACGTGAAGCCTAGAGGAGTGGGACATCCATGAAGCTACAGAATCTACGCGGAGCCGCGTGCGGCCTGCCGGTGGCCGCGGTGCGAGGGTCCGGCTGAAGGCAGACGTTCCCCGGAGGCGCCGGCTGCCTCCGGGGAACGGGGTGCTGAGAAGTGCTACGCGGCTGCTACTGGACGATCTTCAGCAGCTTGTTCGGCGAACCGCTGCCCGGGCTCGTGACCTTGCCCGAGGTGGCTCCGTTCACCAGCGCCGATGAGACCTGGGCGGGCGTGGCCGAGGTGTGGCCCGCCAGGTAGACCGCCGCGGCACCCGCGACGTGCGGAGTGGCCATCGACGTACCGGAGATGGTGTTCGTGGCCGTGTCGCCGGTGTTCCAGCCGGCCTTGATGGAGACGCCCGGCGCGAAGATGTCCAGGACCGAGCCGTAGTTGGACCAGCTGGCCTTGGCGTCCGTGTTGCTGGTGGCGCCGACCGTGATGGCCGCGGGGACCCGCGCCGGGGACGACGAGGAGGCGTTGACGCCCTCGTTGCCCGCGGCGACCGCGTAGCTGACGCCGTCGGCGATGGAGTTCTTCACCGCGTTGTCCAGCGAGGTGGAGGCCCCGCCGCCGAGCGACATGTTGGCCACGGCGGGCGCGCCCGCCGCGTGGTTGGACGTCACCCAGTCGATGCCCGCGATGACACCGGCGGTCGTGCCGGAGCCGTTGTTGTCGAGCACGCGGACGGCCACGATCTTGGCCTTCTTGGCGACGCCGTACGTCTTTCCCGCGATGGTGGTCGCGACATGCGTGCCGTGGCCGTTGCCGTCCTGGGCGGTGTTGTCGCCGTCCACGGCGTCGTAGCCGTTCACCGCGCGCCCGCTGATCTCGGAGTGCGTGATGCGCACGCCGGTGTCGATCACGTACGCGGTGACGCCCGAGCCCGCGGTGTCCGGGTAGGTGTAGGTGCCGGACAGCGGCAGGCTCGTCTGGTCGATGCGGTCCAGGCCCCAGGGGGCGTTGCTCTGGGTCGCGTCCGCCTGGACCCGCCGGTTCTGCTCGACCGTGGCGACGGCGGGGTCGGCGGCGAGCGCTCTCGCCTCCGCCGCGCTGAGGTCGACGGTGTAGCCGTCGAGTGCGGACTTGAAGGTCTTCTTCACCGACCCGCCGTACTCGGATATCAGGCCCTTGCCCTGGGTCGAGGCGGCGCTGAAGCCCGAGGTCTTCTTCAGTGTGACGATGTAGCTGCCCTTGACGGCGTCGGCCGAGCCGGCCCCGATCACGGTGCCTTCGGTGGGGGCGGCCTGGGCCGGAAGGGCGGTGACCGCACCGAGCAGAGTGGCGGCGGTCGCGGTCGAGATCGCCGCGGCGATCACAGTCTTCTTGCTGCGCAGCATTGCCATTACGAGGGAGTCCTCCTCATAGGCGGCGCGCGCCCTGGGTCGGGCGGCGCAACTGTGGGGGCGTGTGCGTGATCGCACACACAGCCGGGAGCGGTGCGTTCCGCTCTCGGCGCGAACAGCAGACTGGCGGCTCTACGGGCGTAGATCAAGGGAGTTGGAGTCTTGACATGTGTCTGTCACATCGCCGCAATCGAATTCGACGGACCGTATGGGGGGTAGGTGTCCGGCCGGGGTGTATGTCCCCGGCCCCGGCGCCCCTGGTGCCGAAAAACTATCAGCGCTAGTTTGGGGTGCGGACGACTACCTGAGGAGTGCGATGAAGGCCCACGACGGCATGTACATCGGCGGTGCCTGGCGGCCCGCCGTCGGCACGGACACGATCACGGTCCTGAACCCGGCCGACGAGCAGCCGATCGGCCAGGTCCCCGCCGGTACGGCACAGGACATCGACGCGGCGGTACGTGCCGCCCGCGAGGCCTTCCCCTCCTGGGCCGCCACCCCGCCCGCCGAGCGCGGCGCGCTCATCGGCGCCCTGCGCGACCAGCTGGTCGCGCGCAAGGACGAGATCGCCGAGACGGTGACGGCGGAGCTCGGCTCCCCGCTCCCGTTCTCGCAGATGGTGCACGCGGGCGTGCCGATCCTGGTCTCCGGTTCGTATGCCGATCTCGCCGCGACGTACGCCTTCGAGGAGAAGATCGGCAACTCCACGGTCTACCTGGAGCCGGTCGGCGTGGTCGGCGCGATCACGCCGTGGAACTACCCCCTCCACCAGATCGTCAACAAGGTGGCCCCCGCGCTCGCCGCCGGCTGCACGGTGGTCCTGAAGCCCGCCGAGGACACCCCGCTCACCGCCCAGCTCTTCGCCGAGGCCGCGCACGAGGCGGGCATCCCCGCCGGTGTCTTCAACCTGGTCACCGGCCTCGGTCCGGTCGCCGGTCAGGCGCTCGCCGAGCACGAGGACGTCGACCTGGTCTCCTTCACCGGCTCGACGGCGGTCGGCAAGCAGATCGGCGCGACCGCGGGCGCCGCGGTCAAGCGCGTCGCCCTGGAGCTCGGCGGCAAGTCCGCCAACGTCATCCTGCCCAGCGCCGACCTGACCAAGGCGGTCAAGGCGGGCGTCGCCAACGTCATGTCCAACTCCGGTCAGACGTGCAGCGCGTGGACCCGGATGCTGGTGGACTCCGCGCGGTACGACGAGGCGGTCTCCCTCGCCGCCGACGCCGCGGCCAAGTACGGCGCCCGCATCGGCCCCGTCGTGAACGCCAAGCAGCAGGCGCGCGTGCGCGGTTACATCGACAAGGGGGTCGAGGAGGGCGCCCGCGTGGTGGCCGGCGGCTCCGAAGCACCGCGTGAGCAGGGCTACTTCGTCCAGCCGACGGTCTTCGCCGACGTCACCCCCGAGATGACGATCGCCCAGGAGGAGATCTTCGGCCCGGTCGTCTCGATCATCAGGTACGAGGACGAGGACGAGGCCCTGCGGATCGCCAACGGCACCGTGTACGGGCTCGCGGGCGCGGTCTGGGCGGCCGACGACGCGGAGGCGATCGCCTTCGCCCGCCGCATGGACACCGGACAGGTCGACATCAACGGCGGCAGCTTCAACCCCCTCGCCCCGTTCGGGGGTTACAAGCAGTCGGGAGTGGGCCGGGAGCTGGGCCCGCACGGCCTCGCCGAGTACCTCCAGACGAAGTCCCTCCAGTTCTGAACCCCGTTCCGCGCCTTCACAAGGAGTACGTCACCGTGGTCCGCGCCGCTGTTCTGCCCGCCGTCGGCTCTCCCCTGGAGATCACCGAGATCGACCTGCCCGAGCCGGGCCCCGGCCAGGTGCGGGTGCGTCTCGCCGCCGCCGGGGTCTGCCACTCCGACCTGTCCCTGACCAACGGCACGATGCGGGTGCCCGTACCGGCCGTGCTCGGGCACGAGGGCGCGGGGACGGTGGTGTCCGTGGGCGACGGCGTCACGCATGTCGCACCGGGCGACGGGGCGGTCCTCAACTGGGCTCCCTCCTGCGGCACTTGTCACCCCTGCTCGCTCGGCGAGGTGTGGCTGTGCGTGAACGCGCTGGCCGGTGCGGCCGACGTGTACGCCCGCCGCGCCTCGGACGGCGCGGACCTCCACCCCGGCCTGAACGTCGCCGCGTTCGCCGAGGAGACGGTGGTCGCGGCCAACTGCGTGCTGCCCGCGCCCGACGGCGTCCCGCTGACGGACGCGGCGCTCCTCGGCTGCGCCGTGCTCACCGGGTACGGCGCCGTGCACCACTCGGCGAAGGTCCGCGAGGGCGAGACGGTGGCGGTCTTCGGGGTCGGGGGAGTGGGCCTCGCGACCCTCCAGGCGGCACGGATCGCGGGCGCCTCGAAGATCATCGCGATCGATGTGACCCCGGAGAAGGAGGAGTTGGCGCGGTCCGCCGGGGCCACGGAGTACGTGGTCGCCTCCGAGAGGACGGCGAAGGACATCCGCGGGCTGGCCGGCGGGCAGGGCGTGGACGTGGCGGTGGAGTGCGTGGGGCGTGCGGTGACGATCCGTACGGCCTGGGAGTCCACGCGGCGCGGCGGCCGGGCGACGGTGGTCGGCATCGGCGGCAAGGACCAGCAGGTCACCTTCAACGCCCTGGAGATCTTCCACTGGGGGCGGACGTTGTCCGGGTGCGTGTACGGGAACTCGGACCCGGCGGTGGACCTGCCGGTCCTCGCCGATCACATCCGGGCGGGGCGGTTCGACCTGAGTGGCCTGGTGACGGACCGGATCGCCCTCGACGGGATTCCGGCGGCCTTCGAGAACATGGTCGCGGGCAAGGGGGGCCGGGCGCTGGTGGTGTTCTAGTCCCCGACACTCCGCCCCGGACCCGCACAAGACGTCCTCGACCGCCGGACGGGCTGACATCTCAGCCCGTCCGGCGATCGAGGACGAACTCGGCGAAGCCGGTGACCAAGGCTCCGCGCCGAGCGGGTCTTCGGGGAGGGGCGGGGCCGGGGAAGAAGCCTGTCTGCCTGAACCGTTGACCACATACCCACCGGTCGGTACGGTCCCTGCAATCACACGCCCACCCCCTGTCCCGTCCCCGGACCCACCGGAGTGTGCACCCGCATGGACCCCGCACCGACCTCCGTAGCACCCCTCTCCGCTCCCGCGTCACCGGCGGATCCCCACCGCCGCAAGGTGGCCACCGCTGCCGCCCTCGCCTCGGCCGTCGAGTGGTACGACTACTTCGTCTTCGGCATCGCCGCCGCCCTCGTCCTTGGCGACCTGTACTTCCCCTCCGGCAGCTCCTCCGCCGGAGTGCTCGCCGCGTTCGCCACCTTCGCCGTCGGCTTCCTGGCCCGTCCGGTCGGCGGCATCATCGCGGGCCACCTCGGCGACAAGCGTGGCCGCAAGCCCATGCTGGTCCTCGCGCTGACCCTCATGGGCCTGTCCACCACAGGAATCGGCCTGCTGCCCACGTACGAGGCGGTCGGCATCGCCGCGCCGATCCTCCTCGTCACCCTCCGCGTGTTCCAGGGCATCGCGGTCGGCGCGCAGTGGGGCGGCGCGATGCTGATGGCCACCGAGTACGCCCCCGAGGGCAAGCGCGGCCTCTACGGCAGCCTGGTCCAGCTCGGCGTCCCGATCGGCGTGGTGACCGCCAACACCGTCTTCCTGATCGCCGGGGCCGTCACCAGCGAGAGCGCCTTCGAGGCGTGGGGCTGGCGAGTGCCCTTCATGGTCGGCCTCCTGGTCCTCGTACTGGCCTGGTACATCCACACCCGCGTGGAGGAGACGCCGGAGTTCCGCGAGGCGGAGCGGGCGCTCGCCGAGAAGGAGAAGAGCCAGAAGGGCGCCGTCGGAGAAGAGGGCAACTCGCCCCTGCGCACCATCCTGCGCCACCACCTCGGCACCGTCTTCC
The DNA here is from genome assembly GCF_055585065.1 of Streptomyces sp. NPDC054047. Taxonomy (NCBI): domain Bacteria; kingdom Bacillati; phylum Actinomycetota; class Actinomycetes; order Kitasatosporales; family Streptomycetaceae; genus Streptomyces; species Streptomyces sp. NPDC054047. The sequence goes on from NZ_JBVJKV010000009.1 coordinate 156,550, forward strand.
TGGCCGGGGGGTCGTTCGCGGTGAACACCGCGACCTTCTACATCATCATCACCGGCGTCCTCGACTACACCACCCGCGAGCTCGACATGGAACGCAGCGCGGTCCTCACCGTCTCGCTCTGCGTCAGCCTCACCCAGCTCGCCCTGATCCCGGCGTCCGCCGCGCTGTCCGACCGCGTCGGGCGGCTGAAGATCTATGCCCTGGGCGCCGCGGGGCTCGCGGTCTGGGCCGTGCCGATGTTCCTGCTCATCGACACCGGTTCGCTGCTGTGGCTGGCCGTCGGCACCTTCGTGACCAGTTGCTTCCTCAGCATCATGTACGGGCCGCAGGCGGCGCTCTTCGCGGAGCTCTTCACGGCCGAGATGCGCTACACCGGAGCCTCGCTCGGCTACCAGATCGCGGCCGTGTTCGGCGGCGGGCTCGCGCCGTTCGTGATGGTGCTGCTCCTGGAGGCGACGGGCACGTCGATGGCCGTCTCCGCGTACATCATCGGCCTCGCGGTGATCGCCCTGATCTCCATCAAGGTGCTTGCGGGGCGGGCGAGTTCCCGCTGAGACCACCGGTGGCCGCGGACTCCGGCGCCGTCGTGACCGACGGCGCCGGAGTCGGCGTACACAGCCGCGAGAAGGACTTGGCCGCCGCCAGGAACGCGAGCGTCGTCAGCACGAACGGCCAGGTGAACGTGTGCCCGCCGGACGGCGCGAGGAGCGCCGACATGGCCGCCGCCACTGCGGTCGCCGTGGCGGCGCCCACCGTCGCGTACGCGAGCGTCGCGCCCCGCGCGGGAAGGAAGACGCCGCACAGTGCGAGCGCGACGAGCACCGAGTTGTATCCCATCGTGCCGTCCGTGATCTGCGCGGCCGGCGCCCCGAGCGCCCATGCCGAACCGGTCCCGACCACGCTGCCCAGGCACGCCACGGCCCCCGCGCGGCGGCTCGCGACGAAGAGGCCCAGGAGCAGCACCGCACCGACGTACCACTGCGGCATGAAGAAGATCTGGGCGAAGCCGGCGAAGAACGCCCGTGCCAGGTCGGCGAGTTGGAGCGAGGTGGGGCCCGTGGCCGCGCGCGGCAGCGCGGCCAGGCTCTCCCCGTGGTGCCAGACCCGTTCGAAGCCGGGCGCCGCGATCGTCATGGCGCTGGCGAGCAGGCAGTACGGGAGGGTGAGCGAAGGCAGGTTCCCGACGGCGAGGAGGTTGACCGCCGCCGCCGTCAGGACCGTGACGACCACGCAGCCCGCGAGGGCGAGCACGGCCGTGGACAGGTGCTCCGCGCCGAGGAACACGGCGAAACACAGCGCCGTGAGGCAGGCGTTGAACCCTTCGAGCCCGGTCGAGACGCGGTCGTGCGCCGCTCCCAGGAGTCGCGCGGTGGCCGTGCCGACGGCCGTGCCCGCCAGGCCGTAGAGGCCGTACTCCCAGCCCGCCGCGAAGAGCGCCACGCAGAAGATTCCGCCCGCTGCGGCGCTGGGCAGGAAGGTGACCTGTGCCTGGCCGCGCAGGACGTCGGTGGCGAAGGACCGTATACGGGAGGGCGGCCCGCCCTCGACGTCAAAGGGCAGGTACCCGGCATCCGTTGAATGCCCCACGGTTCACTCCCGTGTTACGTCCATGTTTCACCCGACAAGACGGATGCACTTTACATCCACTTCCGCCCGAACGGTGCCCCGCATCCGCCTTTCCACGAACAAACCCCTCCCGCGCACCCGCCCGTTCCCCCCGCAGCCTTGCCCGCAACGAACAGGCCTTTCCCGCCCACTCACCCGATTACCCCGCGGCGACAAGGGATGAGTGGGTGGGCGGGCGGGTGATCTGCGTGACGGGTGGGCGGGGAGGCGGGTTGGCCCCGGCGTCCGCAGTCGGGAGCGCGCGGGAGGGGACGCGGCGGTATGTCCGCCCGGAGCACGGTTCGCGGCGTTCCGGTGTCGAAGTACCCAGGCGGTCACCGGACGATAGCGAGGACGGACATACCGGCGCGGCCCCGCACCCACCCACGGACCGACCCCGCAGCACGCCCCACGACCCGCAGTCGGCCCCGCACCCACCCACGGACCGACCCCGCAGCACGCCCCACGACCCGCAGTCGGCCCCGCACCCACCCACAGACCGACCCCGCAGCACGCCCCACGACCCGCAGTCGGCCCCGCACCCACCCACGGACGAGTCCCGCACGGCGACCGGCGACCGGCAGGCGCAGCCCGTCATCCCGCAGGCGTCGCCACCTGCGTGTACTGGAGCGCGAGGCCGTCGAGCAGTGCCCGTAGGCCCGTCTCGAAGGCCCGTTCGTCGATTTCCTGCTGGCGCTCGGCCAGGAGGTGGGCCTGGCCCAGGTGCGGATAGTCGGCCGGGTCGTACGCGGCCTCGTCGTCCACGAAGCCACCGGCGAAGGAACCCAGCGCCGAGCCCATGATGAAGTACCGCATCAGCGCGCCGATCGACGTGGCCTGCGCGGCGGGCCAGCCCGCGTCGACCATCGCCCCGAACACCGCGTCCGCGAGCCGCAGCCCGGCCGGCCGGCGGCCGGGACCGCTCGCGAGCACCGGAACGATGTTGGGGTGCCGGGTGAGCGCCGCGCGATAGGAGACGGCCCAGTCGTGCAGCGCCGTACGCCAGTCGCGCTCGTCGGCGGCCTCGAACATCGACAGGTCGACCTGCGCGCTCACCGAGTCCGCGACCGCCTCCAGGATCTCGTCCTTGGTGCGGAAGTGGTTGTAGAGCGAAGGCCCGCTGACCCCGAGCTCCGCGGCGAGGCGCCGCGTCGAGACGGCGGCGAGGCCCTCGGCGTCCACGAGCGCACGCGCCGTCTCGACGATGCGTTCTCGGCTGAGGAGGGGCTTGCGCGGTCGGGCCATGCGGCACATAGTAGGGCTGCCGCAGGAAACTAGCAGTGCTAATTTAAATCCGAACCCCATGCCGGTCCGCACACCGTTCCCCCGAGTCGATCCGAAGAGGTGCCCCGATGAATCTGGAGCTCAGCGAGGAGCAGTCCGCCGTACGGCAGCTGGCCAAGGACTTCGTGGCCCGCGAGATCGCCCCGCACGTCATCGAGTGGGACCGCGCCGAGAGCGTGGACCGGTCAATCGTGAAGAAGCTCGGCGAGGTCGGCTTCCTCGGGCTCACCATCGACGAGGAGTACGGCGGCTCGGGCGGCGACCACCTCGCGTACTGCCTGGTGACCGAGGAGCTGGGCCGCGGCGACTCCTCCGTACGCGGCATCGTGTCGGTCTCGCTGGGCCTCGTGGCCAAGACCATCGCGCACTGGGGGAGCGAGGAGCAGAAGCGGCAGTGGCTGCCCGGGCTCACCTCCGGTGAGCTCGTCGGCTGCTTCGGGCTCACCGAGCCGGGCACGGGGTCCGACGCGGGGAACCTCTCCACGAAGGCCGTGCGCGACGGCGACGACTACATCGTCAACGGCTCCAAGATGTTCATCACGAACGGCAGTTGGGCCGACGTCGTGCTGCTCTTCGCGCGCACGAACGACGCCCCCGGGCACAAGGGCGTCTCCGCCTTCCTCGTGCCGACGGACACCCCCGGCCTGACCCGCCGCACCATCCACGGCAAGCTCGGCCTGCGCGGCCAGGCCACCGCCGAGCTGGTCCTCGAGGACGTACGCGTCCCGGCGTCGGCCATGATGGCGCCCGAGGGCAAGGGCTTCTCGGTCGCCATGTCGGCGCTCGCCAAGGGCCGGATGTCGGTCGCCGCGGGGTGCGTGGGCATCGCCCAGGCCGCCCTCGACGCGGCGGTGACGTACGCGACCCAGCGCGAGCAGTTCGGCAAGGCCATCGCGGGGCACCAGCTGGTGCAGGAGCTGATCAGCGACATCGCGGTGGACGTGGACGCCGCACGCCTGCTGACCTGGCGGGTCGCCGACCTCATCGACCGCGGGCAGCCCTTCACCACGGAGTCCTCCAAGGCCAAGCTGTTCGCGTCCGAGGCCGCGGTACGCGCCGCCAACAACGCGCTCCAGGTCTTCGGCGGCTACGGCTACATCGACGAGTACCCCGCGGGCAAGCTGCTGCGCGACGCGCGCGTGATGACGCTCTACGAAGGCACGAGCCAGATCCAGAAGCTGGTCATCGGACGCGCGCTGACCGGGGTCTCGGCGTTCTGAACGCGCCTTCTGAGCAAGGGAACTGAGCAAGGGAACTGAGTACGAGACCTGAGTACGACAGCGGATGTGCCGCCGCCACTCCCGGGCCAGGCTCTGATCATGAGTGAGACACCGGTCAAGCAGCAGGGCACCACCGCCTACTACGGTCAGGCGGTCGCGTCGTTCGCCGTGGCCCTCGGCGCCACTGCGGTCGGCATCTACAGCCTCGACGTCAGCGGCTGGATCCGCGCCTTCCTCGCCATCTCCGTCCTGTACCTGACGACGTCCGCGTTCACCCTCGCCAAGGTGATCCGGGACAAGCAGGAGGCCGGCCAGCTCGTCAGCCGTGTCGACCAGGCCCGTCTGGAGAAGATCCTCGCCGAACACGACCCCTTCAAGCCGATCGCCTGACCGCCATCCTAAGCGCTTGCTCACCGCCGGGGGTATGGTGTCCCTCCGACCGGCGGAAGGAGTGGGCGATGAGCACGGCGGAGAAGACCGAGGGCGAGGACCTGCCATGGGGCGAGGTCACGCCTGATGCGGCGCGGCGGCTGCTGATCGCCGCCGTCGAGGCCTTCGCCGAGCGTGGGTACCACGCGACGACGACCCGGGACATCGCGGGCCGCGCCGGCATGAGCCCGGCGGCGCTCTACATCCACTACAAGACCAAGGAAGAGCTCCTCCACCGCATCAGCAGGATCGGCCACGACAAGGCCCTGCGGGTCCTGCGCTCCGCGGCCGACGGTCCGGGCAGCGCGGCGGACCGGCTCGCCGACGCCGTACGCTCCTTCGTCCGCTGGCACGCCGACCACCACACCACCGCACGCGTGGTCCAGTACGAGCTGGACGCGCTCGGCGAGGAACACCGCACGGAGATCGTCGCGCTGCGCCGCCAGTCGGACGCCACCGTGCGCGACATCATCAACGACGGGGTGCGGGACGGGGAGTTCGACGTCCCCGACGTGCCGGGCACCACGCTGGCCGTGCTCTCGCTCTGCATCGACGTGGCCCGCTGGTTCAACGTCGCGGGTCAGCGGACGCCCGACGAGGTCGGCGCGCTCTACGCCGACCTCGTGCTGCGGATGGTGGGGGCCCAGAAGTAGTGGTGGGCCCAGGAGTAGTGGTGGGCGCTCAGAAGTAGTAGCGGGAGACCGACTCCGCGACGCAGGCGGGCTTCTCGCTGCCCTCGCGCTCGACGGTGACCACGGCGGTCACCTGCACGCCGCCGTCCTTGGTCGGCTCGACCTCCTTGAGCAAGGCGGTCGCGCGCACGCGGGAGCCCGAGGGCACCGGCGAGGGGAAGCGGACCTTGTTGGTGCCGTAGTTGACGCCCATCTTCATGCCATCGACCCGCATGACCTGCGGCACCAGGCTCGGCAGCAGCGACAGCGTCAGATAGCCGTGCGCGATGGTCGTCTTGAAGGGGCCCTGGGCCGCCTTCTCCGCGTCCACGTGGATCCACTGGTGGTCGCCCGTGGCGTCGGCGAACAGGTCGATCCGCTTCTGGTCGACCTCCAGCCAGTCGCTGTGTCCCAGCTGCTCGCCGACTCCGGCACGCAGGTCGTCGGGCGACGCGAAGATCCTCGGCTCTGCCATGTCCCTGGCCTCCTCAAAGTAATCGAACTAAGCGCTTGCTCAGCATGCTGTGTGCGTCGACGTGTGTCAACGGAGCAGCCATTAGGGTTGGAGGGGTGCCCCAGATCCCAGAGAAGATCCACGAGCTCACGGTCGGCCAGCTGTCGGCCCGAAGCGGCGCGGCCGTGTCCGCCCTGCACTTCTACGAGTCCAAGGGCCTGATCACCAGCCGCCGCACCTCGGGCAATCAGCGCCGCTACCACCGTGACGCGCTGCGCCGGGTCGCCTTCGTCCGCGCCGCCCAGCGCGTCGGTATTCCGCTCGCCACGATCCGCGAGGCGCTCGACTCGCTCCCCGAGGAGCGCACCCCCACCCGCGAGGACTGGGCGCGCCTCTCGGAGGCGTGGCGTTCGGAACTGGACGAGCGGATCAATCAGTTGGGACGCCTGCGCGACCACCTCACGGACTGCATCGGCTGCGGCTGCCTCTCCCTGGAGAACTGCGTGCTCTCCAACCCGGACGACGTCTTCGGCGACCGCCTCACCGGCTCCCGTCTGTTGGTGGAGCGCAGGCCCCGGTCGTGACCTCGGGCCGCTCCCTCGGCCCCAGGTGGCGGAAGGCCACGCTCAGGATCACCGCGGCGAGCGCCCCCGCCGCCACTCCGCTGCCGAAGATGGTGTGCGCCCAGGACGGCAGCGGCGCGTACAGGTCCGGGGTCATCACCGGCAGCAGCCCCACGACCAGGGCGAGCGCGACCACCACGCTGTCGGTGCCGTGCGTGAGGTCGACCCGGGACAGCATGCTGAAGCCGAGGACGGCGATCACCGCGTAGATCACCAGGCCCGCCGCGCCGACCACCGGCTCGGGGATGGCGGCGAGCAGTCGCGTCAGCGGGGTGAGCAGACCGCAGACGATGAGCAGTACGCCCGCGCCCGCCGTCACGAACCGGCTGCGTACGCGGGTGAGTTGGACGATGCCGATGTTCTCGGCGCTGGTCACCATCAGCGACGTACCGAAGACACCGGCGCCCAGCGAGACGAGGGCGTCGGCGCGGGCGATGCGCGGCACGTCCCGGCCCGCGTCCGGGGTGCGGCCGACCGCCTCGCTGTTGAGCACCGTCTGGCCGGTGGCCTCGGCCAGCGAGGCGAGCGCGAAGACGAGCAGCGGGATCGCGGCGAGCAGGTCGAAGCGCGGGGCGCCGTAGGGGAAGGGGTCCGGCAGGGCGAACGCGGCGCCGGACGCGAGATGGATGTCCGTGCCGAGCAGGAGCGCGATGGCCGTGCCGGCCGCGAGGCCGAGGAGCACCGCCATCTGCCGCCACACGCCCCGCAGGACGAGGAAGAGGACCGCGATGACGCCGAGCGTCGCGAAGCCGGGGCCGGGTCCCGACGCCACCATCGGCGCGGTCACCTTGATCATGTTGATGCCGATCAGGACGACGGTCGTGCCCATCACCAGGGGCGGGAACAGCCGCACGACGCGTCCGTAGAAGGGCAGTACGCAGATCAGGAACACCGCGGCGATGAGGACGGAGCCGGACGCCGTCGCGGCCCCGTACTCCTTGCCGATCTGCAGGAAGATCGCCACCGCGGCGCCGCCGGGCAGCATCAGGAACGGCAGCCGGGCGCCGACGCGCAGCGCCCGCACCCCGAGGGACTGGAGCAGCGCCCCGATGCCGCACAGCACCAGGGTGGCGCTGAGCAGCGAGGCCGTCTGACCGGGGGTCAGGCGCAGCGTCGTGCCGATCAGGATCACGGAGGAGACGGGCGCCGCGATCCCGGCGAGCAGGTGCTGGAGGGCGAGCGGCGCGAGGCGCGGGAGCGGGAGGCGCTCGTCGACGGCGGCCACCACGGGCTCAGCCCTTCGCTGGGGCGGGCGTCGGGTCGTCGTGGTCGAGCCAGGGCAGTTCGGAGGGGGCGTAACGGTAGGCGCGGAAGACCGCGTTGGGCTCGGAGGGGAAGAGCTTGCGGACCTCTTCCTCCTCGTAGCCGCCGAAGAACGGCACGACGTACTCCCAGCACAGATAGCCGTCCGCGGTCACCTCGAAGAGGCGGCCCTCGGGGGAGTCGGTGACCAGGGTGTTGCCGTTCGGGAGGCGCTGGGCGCTGCCCATGAACGGCGCGAAGAACGACTCGCGGGCCGGGTCGTGGTACTCCCAGACCACCTTCCCGCTGGAGCGCTCGATCTCGACGACCCGGCTGAACGGAACGTCCCAGTGCGGCCGGAACACGCCGTTGTCGAAGACGAGGAAGTTGCCGTTCGGCAGCTCGGTGGGGCAGTGCTGCTGGGAGACGACGCCGGGCTCGGAGCGCCAGATGATCTCGCCCGTCTCGCGGGATATGACGACGACGGCGGAGACCGAGCGGAAGCTGGCGAGGATGTTGCCGTCGCTCGTCGGCAGGACGCTGTTGATGAGGGGGTAGTGCTCGCGGGCGTAGTCGGGGTGGAGGGGGAAGGCGGTGCGGTCCAGGTGTTCGGAGACCTTCCACTGCCAGGTGGTGTTGCCCGCGGCGTCCACCTCGACGATGGTGTCCGCCCAGACGGTGCCGTCGGCCGCTTCGGAGCCGGGCACTCCGCCGCGTACGGCCGCCGCGTCCGCGCCGGTCAGGGGTTCGAGAGCGGTGTAGAGGAGCCGGCCGTCGCCGTAGTGGTGCGCGTCGTGGTGCTGGTGGCGGTCGCGGTGCTCGCGCAGGACCGTGCCGTCCGGGGCGATCTCCTGCATGATCCCGCCGCGGTACTTGTGCCACATGGGGAAGAGGGCGGGCTCGTCGGGGAGTACGCCGTTGTAGGCGAGGTTTCCGTTCGGGAGGATCCGGGCGTGGCGTCCTGGGCGGTGCGGGAGGTTCCACTGGTGGGCGATCTCGCCGTGGGCGTCGATCAGGTAGACCTCGCCGTTGCCGGTGAGGGGGGCGAAGAGGGTGTAGCCGCCGTAGGTGGCGTCCTCGTCCAGGGCCATCAGGCCGGTGCCGCGGCGGCGGCGCTGGTTCTGGTCTACGTGGGGCATGGGGGCTGTCCTCTCGTCGACTGCCGGCTGGTGCTGTCGGGGGTTGCTTAAGTTTCTTAAGCAGTGCGAAAGAGGTTAACCCGGGGGATAGGCTGAGGGACATGGGTGCGAGGGATGTGAATGGTGCGGGTGCTCCGCAGGTGGGTCCCGGGATCCGCAGATTGCGCCGCGCCCTGGATCTGACGCTGGCCGATGTGGCGGCGCGGGCGGGGGTCTCGGCGCCGTTCCTGAGCCAGGTGGAGAACGGGCGCTCCCGGCCCAGCATGGGCTCGCTGCAGCGGATCGCCGACGCCCTGGACACGACGGCGGTGCAGCTGCTGGCCTCGGCGGATCCGCCGCGCCCGGTGGATGTGGTGCGCGGTGGATCGGCTTCGGTGGGGGAGGGCGAGGGTGCCCGCATGCGCCCCTTGGTCCGCGGCCACCAGCGGCTGCACGCCCTGGAGTTCACGGGCGACCACGACTGGGGCCGTGAGTACCGCCACCGGAACGACGAGATTCTGTACGTGGCGGACGGTTCGGCGGAGGTGGAGGCGGACGGCTCGGTGTACCGCCTGGACCGCGGGGACACGCTGTACTGCGCGGCTGAACTGCCGCACCGGTGGCGTCCGTTGGAGGAGGGGACGCGGGTCCTGGTGGTCGGGATCGCGGACGGCGTGAGGGTGACGGACGAGCGGGGCCGCTGAGGCGGGTGCGGTGTCTCTCCGTGGGTGGTGCGGTGGCGGCTGCGGGCTGTGGGGCGTGCTGCGGGTCCGGTCTGTGGGTGGGTGCGGTGCCGCGCCGGTATGTCCGTCCTCGCTGTCGTCCAGTGGCCGCCTGGGTACTTCGGCCCCGGAGTGCCGGGAGCCGTGCTCCGGGCGGACATACCGGCCCGTCCCCTCCCGTCCCCTCCCGCGCGCTCCCGGCTGCGGGTGCACGGGGGCTGGTCTCCGGTGGCTTGGGTGAGTCGTCCCCTGCCGTTGGCGGCCACCCGCGCGGTGCAGGCCCTACCTGGGCCGGTTCGAGGGCGTCGACGGGCTCCTGGGTTCTATGTGCCGTACGGGCAGGCGCAGTGGCGATGGCAAAGCGGTGGAGCCAGGGGATTTGTGGGTGGTGGCGCGCCGCGCCTGCCGTCGGGAGTGCGCCCGGCCTAGTGGGGTGGCGTGCTCAGCAGGGAGAGGGCGGCCGATATCAACTGGGCGTTCGACGTTGCCCGTTCGCCGTCCGGCAGGACCAGCGTGTCCTCCAGGCCGATGCGTGTCGCGAGCCCCAGTCGTCCCGCCAGGCGCAGCACCGGCCAGGTGCCCTCCTCCTCGCCGTGCAGCAGGACGGGGCGGCCGTGTGCCCGGCCGAGCACGGTGAGGAGGGCGCGGGCCGAGTCGCGGGCCGTGGCGGGGTCCGGGTCCGTCACCTCGGCCAGCACCCGCAGGACGCGCGGGCCGAGCGCTGACGCCGTGAAGCGTTCAGCGCCGTCCGTGCCCGACCAGATGCCCGCCTCCACGCCCACCCCGCGGTCCAGGAGCGCCTCGGCCACCGCTTCGGCGCCCGGCTCGTGCCAGTTGACCGACGCGTGGTCGGGCAGCACCGTCCACGCGCGGATGTGCGCCACCCGGTCGGCCGGGTCCGGTTCGGCCCACGACCCCGTGGTCACGCCGACGGGGACGGAGGTCACGGAACGGATCGCTTCCAGCGCGGCCGCAACCGCACGCGGCGTCAACGAGTCTTGTCCACAAGGGGACTTGGGGTGAACATGAACATCCCGTGCGCCGGCGGCGACGGCCTGCGCCACGGACTCGGCCATCGCCCCGGGAGACATGGGGATCAACGCTCCATCGCCCGCGCCGCGGGCGCCGTTCACACATACCTGCATCACCACAGGACAGCACAGACGAGGACACACAGGGGGAAGGCCGATGGGAATCGCCATTTGCTCGTTGCTGTGGAGCGCCGCGCGCACGGGACCGCAGAAGATCAAGTACGACAGCGACGGCTACCACCTCGTGCGGTTCCCGTACGCGGGCACCGAGGAGTCGTACGACCCGTGGCACATGCACGACCCGGGCAAGGGGAGCACCAACCCCTCGCAGTTCCCGGACGCCCGGTCGGGGCTCATCTGGCCGAGCCACGACGGCTGGGGCACCCTGTCGGCGATGATCTTCTGGGAGCCGGACGACCGGCCCACCGAGTACCGCGCGCGCTATGTGCGCGATCCGCTCGGCGGCTCCACGGGGTACGACTCGACGGCCACCACCGACTGGGTGCCCACCAGGGGCGGGCAGTACCGCACGCACACCTGGCAGATGTTCGTGCATCCGCGGACACCGGTCGGCCTGAAGATATCGGCGCGCGGACCGGGCGACGTGAAGATCGCCGTGCCGCTCATGTTCGCCGAGTTCAAGCTGGCCATACAGTCGGACGTGGCGACGCCCTAGCCGCCGTACGACTGGACGTCGAGCTCCGGGGCCTCACGCCGAGACCAGCGGTCGTGCCCGCCGTGCCCGCGCCCGTGCCATCGCCGCGGGCGTGAGCACCGGGGCCGGCACCACGATTCCGCAGCCCGTGCAGACGGCGCCCGAAGAGGGCTCGTGCGCCAGGCCGTGCGTCCAGACGAGGTCGGAGCGGGAGCACACCGGGCAGACCGTGCCCGGCTCCCGCTCGAGCGCCGCGATCAGCCTGCGCAGTACCTCGGCGAGTGGTTCGGAGGGGTGGACGCCGGGGTCGTCGCACCAGGCGACCCCGCACCCTCCCCAGGTGCACCGGTGCCAGTCGTCCTCGCTGCCGGGCCGGCGCAGCCCGTCGTGCTTCTCCTTGCGGCGGCGCTCCGCGAAGCCCTCCTCGTAGGCGAGCCAGACCGCCCGCGCCGCTTCCAGTTCGTCGAGCGCGGCCACCAGCCGCGCCGGGTCGGGCGACCGGTCCTCGGGGCCGAAGCCCGCTCGGGAACACAGATGGTCCCAGGTCGCCCGGTGGCCGTAGGGGGCGAACCTCTCCAGGCACTTGCGCAGCGAGTACCGTCGCAGTGCCAAATCGCTCAGCGGATCACGCACCTGTCTCGCGAGACTCCGGAATCCGGCCATCGCCCTGCACCTCCGTCACACGTTCTCGGACGTTGCCGAGTAGACGTATCGACACGCGATTCGGCTCCCTTATGGCCCATCCGATTTCAGATAAACGTCATCGTGCCCGCGATGAGGGGCTGTGAGCAGTGACGATGTGGGGATTCTGGAAAGGCGACGCATGTTCATCTTCCGGGTTCGGCAACCCGCCAGTAACCTCCGCCCCAACTCCCTCCCACAGGAGCACAAGCGGAGCCCAGAGGAGCACACATGCGACAGCGCATCGTCCGGCTCAGAACCCTCACCGCCACCGCGGCGTTCGCGCTCGCGGCGTCCCTCCTCTCGCCGCAGCCGGGAACGGCCGCCGAGGAGCCGCCGCAGGCCACCGACTACTGCGAGGGGCAGTGCGCCGACGTGCTGCCGCCCGGCGCGAACGGCAACGCCACGCTCGCCGAGATACTCGCCCACCGCGTCCTCGGTACCCAGCCCAAGCACGCGAACGACCAGTTGGGGCCCTACGACGCGCTCTCCTCCGGGTATCCGTCCCTCACCGACGACAAGCTGACGGAGTTCTTCAACGACGCCTCCTTCGGCGTCCGCGACGGCCAGGTCGCCTCCGTCACCCGGCCCCGCGACGACGTGACGATCACCCGGGACAAGAAGTACGGCATCCCGCACATCAAGGGCAGCACGCGCTACGGCACCGAGTTCGGCGCGGGCTTCGCGGCCGGGCAGGACCGGCTCTGGCTCATCGATCTGTTCCGGCACATCGGCCGCGGCGAGCTGACCTCGTTCGCGGGCGGCGCGCCGGCCAACCAGGGCCTCGAGCAGCAGTTCTGGCCGCAGGCCCCGTACACCGAGAAGGACCTGGAGAAGCAGGTCGAATACATCAGGTCGACGCAGGGCGAGCGCGGCAAGCAGGCGATGGAGGACGCGCAGGCCTACATCGACGGTCTCAACGCCTACCGCGTGAAGTCGAAGAACGGCCGCTACTTCCCCGGCGAGTACGTCCTCACCGGCAAGATCGACGCGATCACCAACATCGGCGAGATCGAGCCCTTCAAGATCACCGACATGATCGCGCTCGCGTCCGTCGTCGGCGGTCTCTTCGGCAACGGCGGCGGCGGAGAGGTCGAATCGGCCCTCTCCCTGCTCAAGTCCCAGGAGAAGTACGGCGTCGAGAAGGGCACGAAGGTCTGGGAGTCCTTCCGCGCCCGCAACGACCCCGAGGCCGTCCAGACCATCCACGACGGCACGAGCTTCCCGTACGCGGGCAAGCCCAAGGACGCCCGCGGCACCGCGATGCCCGACGCGGGGTCCGTCGAGCGCGAACAGCTCGTGTACGACCGCGAGGGCGGCGCCAAGAGCGCGGCCAAGGACCCGGTGAAGGCGCCCAGGAAGCTGAGACCGCTCCAGGGGATGTACGACAAGGGCGTGCTGCCCGCCGACCTGTTCAAGCAGGACGGCCACAAGAAGGGCATGTCGAACGCCCTCCTGGTCTCCGGCAAGCACACCGCGAGCGGCAACCCCGTGGCCGTCTTCGGCCCGCAGACCGGCTACTTCGCCCCCCAGCTCCTGATGCAGCAGGAGCTCCAGGGCCCCGGCATCAGCGCGCGCGGCGTCTCCTTCGCGGGCGTCGGCATGTACGTCCAGCTGGGGCGCGGCCAGGACTACGCCTGGTCGGCCACGTCCGCCGGGCAGGACATCACGGACACGTACGCCGTCGAGCTCTGCGAACCGGGCGGCGGCGCCCCCACGAAGCAGTCCACCCACTACCGCCACCACGGCACCTGCACTCCCATGGAGAAGCTGGAGCGCAAGAACGCCTGGAAGCCGACCCTCGCCGACTCCACCGCCGCCGGCTCCTACCGCATGCAGGTGTTCCGCACGAAGTACGGCGTCGTGACGCACCGCGCGAACGTCGACGGCAAGCCCGTCGCGTACGTCTCGCTGCGCTCCACCTACCGCCACGAGGCCGACTCGATCATCGGCTTCCAGATGCTGAACGACCCGTCGTACGTCAAGGACGCGTCGTCCTTCATGAAGGCCACCGAGAACATCAGCTACGCCTTCAACTGGTTCTACGCCGACTCGCGCGACACCGCGTACTACAACAGCGGCGCCAACCCGCGGCGCGCCGACGACATCGACCCCGCGCTGCCGGTGATGGCCCAAGAGGCCTACGAATGGCGGGACTTCGACCCCGAGAACAACACCTCGGCGCGGACCCCGTCCAAGGAGCACCCGCAGTCCGTCAACCAGGACTACTACATCTCCTGGAACAACAAGCAGGCCAAGGACTTCAGCACCGCTGGCTTCGGCGTGAGCGCCGTGCACCGCGGCGACCTGCTCGACGGACGGGTGAAGAAGCTCACCGAGGACGGCGGCGTGACGCGGGCCTCGCTGACCCGGGCGATGTCCGAGGCGGCGGTCACCGACCTGCGCGGCGAACAGGTGCTGCCCGAACTGCTCAAGGTGGTGCGCAGCAAACCCGTCACCGACCCCCAGCAGGCCAAGGCCCTGGAACAGTTGGAGGCCTGGCGGAAGGCCGGGGCGCAGCGCAACCAGACGGCGGCGGGTTCCAAGACGTACGCCCACCCCGACGCCGTACGCGTCATGGACGCCTGGTGGCCCCTCCTGATCGAGGCCGAGTTCAAGCCGGGCATGGGCAAGGATCTCTACGAGGCGCTGACGGCGCAGCTCGGCACCGACGAGTCACCCTCCGCCGGGCACGGCCCGACCGGGGCGCACGCCGGATCGGCCTTCCAGTACGGCTGGTGGGGCTATGCCGACAAGGACCTGCGGGCCGTCCTCGGGCAGCCCGTGGAGGGCAGGCTCGGCGAGACGTACTGCGGCGAGGGGAAGCTGGACGCCTGCCGTGACGCGCTCCTGAGCACCCTCGCGCAGGCCATCGCCAAGCCCGCGACCGAGGTCTACCCCGGTGACGCGAGCTGCGCGGCCGGCAACCAGTGGTGCGCGGACTCGATCGTCCACCGGGCGCTCGGCGGCATCACGCACGGGCCGATCCAGTGGCAGAACCGGCCCACGTACCAGCAGGTCGTCGAGTTCCCCAAGCACCGCTAGCGGCACGCTAGCGGCAAAGGAGTCACGCCAGAGCGATCCGCCCGGCGGCGAACACGACACGCGCCAGCTCCTCGTGGCAGATGTCGCTGTGCGCGCCGGCGGGCGGACCGCCGCGCCGCACGACCGACGAGGCGTCCACGCTCACGCACCCCTTGCCGGGGATGGCCCGGCCCAGCTTGACGCGCTTGGCGCCGTCCACGGCCCGGATGCCGTCGTAGCCGATGGCGCCCCAGCGCTCCCAGAGGCCGAGGAAGGTCGAGGAGTCCCCGGCGGTCTTCGACGCCAGGGGATAGAGCTTGCCCAGGGCGTCGTCGTGGCGGGAGTAGCAGGACACCAGCGGGCCGTCGATCCGCCTCTGCACCCCGCTGAGCGCGCCGCTGCGCGAGGGCGCGTGCGGCAGCCGCTTGGAGAACGCGTAGTGCGAGAAGGCCCCTTGGAGCAGCGTCGTGGACTTCACGCTGCGCACCGACGCGGGCATCCCGCGCAGCGCGTACGACACGAGCCGTGCCCCGAAGCTGTGCCCGATCAGATGCACCCGTACGTCCGGCGCCTCGCGGGCGAGCAGCCCGATCGCGGGGCCGAGGCCCAGCTGGCCCACGGAGCCCGCCCGGCGTTTCATGGCGTAGTAGCTGGCCTGGCGCAGGAGTTCGTGCGCGCCGTTCCAGAGCCGTTTGCGCAGGCTGCCGAAGAGCTCCTGCTGTCCGGTGCCCTCCATCGCCGCGGCGAAGATCTGGCACACCTCGACCGCGTCGTCGGTCAGCATGGCGGGCAGGCCCGTCCAGGTGTCGTTGGCGAAGCGCCAGGCGGCGCTGTTCTGGTGCACGGCGACCAGGTTGCGTACGAGGCGCCCGTACTCGTAGAGGCGCGAGGGCACCTCGGAGCGCTCCGCCAGCAGCTCGCCGATGCGCCGCAGTTCGTCGTCCTGGCCGGGGAACGCGCGGGACAGGAGGAGCCGGGTGGGCTCGTCCAGGAGGGGGCCCGCGCCCGGTGCCGGGCCGGGGCCGGTGGCCGCGGCCGAGGGTTCGAAGTCCGGGATCGGCTCGTCGGGGAAGCGGATGGCCGGCCAGAGCACGCCCACGTATCCCAGGCGTACGCGTGGGCCCGCGAGGTCCTGGCACGGAGCGAAGAACCGTCGGTAGAGGTCGGTCGCCATGTCTTGGTCGTTGTTCCAGCCGTGCGCGAGGACGAGGAGATCGGTGACGCGTTCGTCGTCCACCTGGGCCAGAAGGTGGTCGCGCTGCGTGGTGTCGACATCGCCGTCGGCGTCGAAGGTCAGTTCCCAGTAGGGCTCCACACGGCCCATCGTCCTGCGGCCCCGCTGTACTGACCAGATGTCCCGCAGCACATGAGTTCGCGCCGGTCTCAGGCCAGTTCGCGCTCGCGGGTCTCCGGCAGCGCGAGAACACACACCAGGGACACGACGGCCATCGCGCTCACGTACCAGCCCACCGACGAGGACCCGAAGGCGGACTGGAGCCGCGTCGCCACCAGTGGGGAGACCGCGCCACCCAGCACGCCGCCCAGGTTGTAGGCGAGCGAGGCGCCCGAGTAGCGCACGTTCGTGCCGAACAGCTCGGGCAGATAGGCGCCCATCGGGCCGTAGACCACGCCCATGCAGAACAGCGCGCCGCCGAGCGCGAGCGCCATGAGCACCGGCTGCTCGGTGTCCAGGAGGGGGAAGAGCACCAGACCCCACACGACGGCGAGCCCGGCGCCCGCGAGGATCAGCTTGCGCCGTCCCGCTGCGTCGGAACGGGTCGCGGCGAGCCACGTACCGGCCGCGAGGAAGAGGCAGGCGACCAGCGAGAGGCCCAGCATGGTGTCGCGGGAGACGCCCAGGGTGCCGGTGGAGTAGGCGAGGCAGTACGTCGTCGCCGTGTAGAAGAGGCCGTACGCGACGATCATCCCGCCCGCGCCGAGCAGCAGTTCGCGCGGATGGCGCCGCAGTACGTCGAGCGCGGGGACCTTGCTGGCCTCCTGAGCGTCCATGACCTTCGCGAAGACCGGCGTCTCGCTGATGCGCATGCGCACGAAGAGTCCGACGCCGACGAGGAGGAAGGAGAGCAGGAACGGCACGCGCCAGCCCCAGGTCCGGAACGCCTCGTCGGAGAGGACGGCGGACAGCAGCCAGAAGACGCCGGTCGCCGCGAAGAACCCGACGGACGGGCCGAGTTGGGGGAAGGCGGCATACATTCCGCGCTTCTTCCTCGGCGCGTGCTCCACCGCGAGCAGCGCCGCCCCGCCCCACTCGCCGCCCAGGCCGATGCCCTGGAGGAAGCGCAGCAGGATCAGCAGGATCGGCGCCCAGACGCCCAACGTGCCGTATCCCGGCAGCAGTCCGACGAGCGCCGTCGAGAGGCCCATGAGCAGCAGCGAGGCCACCAGCACCGACTTGCGCCCGACCCGGTCGCCGAAGTGTCCGAAGATCACCGACCCGATGGGCCGCGCCGCGAACGCCACCGCGTAGGTGGAGAAGGAGGCGAGGGTGGCGTTGACCGGGTCCAGGGTCGGGAAGAACGCCTCGTTCAGGACGAGCGCGGCCGCCGTGCCGTAGATGTAGAAGTCGTAGAACTCGATGGCCGTGCCGATGAACGAGGCCACGGCCACCCGGCGCATGCTCTCGGGGCTCGCGTCCGGCTCGGGTCCGGCGTCCGGCTGGGTCTTCTCTGGTGAGATTTCGCTGTGCACGAGCGGCACTCTCACGTTGGATGTATGGGCCAGTCAATACCCGGGGCGGCTCGTCTCGGTCATTGAGACTGGCGGTGAGCTGCGGTGACGCGGTGCAGATGGACGAGGATGTCGTGCGAGGGCGCGAGCCGGATCTTGTGCGGGCCGTCCGGGAAGGCCGTGCCGATGCTCTTGGTCAGCCGGCCCTTCGCCAGCCACGTGCGGGCGGTCGCGGGAGCGGTCCGCATGTCCAGGAAGTAGTCGTCGTGGCGCACCTTGTCGAGCGTGTACTCGTTCATGCCGCGGGTGGCCGCGCCCACGGAACGCGGCTTCCACACCTCGGATTCGGCGCTCTGCGCCATGAGTGAGCCACGGTCGAAGGTGAATCCGACGCTGACGTAGCGCTTGCCGAGCCGGTCCCGCAGGAAGGCACCCTGCATCTTCGGGTAGCGCGGGTCGTAACTCTCGTACCCGACATGGGCGTTGTGGGCCGACAGGAGCACCTTCTCGCCGGTGTGCCGCTGCCACCAGGCGGTGTTCCGTGCCATCAGACGGTCGCGGTACAGCATGCCGTCCTTGACGCCTTCGGGGGTGTCGAAGGGGAAGGCGTAGATCGTGGACGTCTGAGAGACGGACCGGGCGTGGTGCAGGGCGACGGCGAACTTCCCATCGGCGGCGGAGGGTTGGAGCCCCTTCATCAGATCGAGCGCCTCGCGCGTGTTCCCGGCCAGCTTCTTGCGCTCCGCCAGGGGTCTGGCCATGTACGTGTCCCCGTCCGCGAGGCGGCGGATCGGCGCGTACAGCTCGGTGATCCTGGGGAGCAGCCCGGGGTCGTGCGCGCGGACGTAGTCCTCGACCCCGTCGAACAACTCGGCGCCGATCTCCGGGTAGTTGAGGTCGTTGCCCATGAAGCGCACCTGGCGGTCCGGATGCCTGTCGTTGTACGCGCGCATCCACGTCAGGAGCTCGACGTACTCCTTCGTGTCCCAGGGCGTCTTCGCCAGCTCCTTGTGGACCAGCTCGCGCACGTCGCCCTTGCCCCCGCGCACGTAGGCGTCGAAGCGCAGCCCCGTCGTCCAGCTGACCTCCTGCGCGAAGGTGGTGAACCCCTTCTCCTCCACGAGGTAGCGGAAGACCCGGTCCTTCATGGTGAAGAACTCGTGCGAACCGTGTGTGGCCTCGCCCAGGCCCACCACCGAAGCGTCACCCACCATCCGGCCCATCGGCCGCAGGTCCTTGGTGGAGCCGCCGGGGTCGGTGGAGCGCAGGGGGTGGGCCGCGCGTTCGATCGCGGGCAGCGGGTCGGCGGTTCCGGGCGCCGCGCGCGCGGCCTGGGGTGCGACGAGCGCTCCCAGGCCGAGCGTGCCGACCAGCGCGAGTGGCACGGTGCGCCGTGCTGTGCGAGCCATGCGGTATCTCCTCAACTCGGTCTCACGGAGTTGAGGATCACGATCCCGGCCGGCCGGGAGTGTCTGCCATCCGGCAGGCACCCTTTCGCCGGTGGGGCCTGCCCTACCCGCGGGTGCGTCGTGGCTGGTCGCGCGGTACCCCGCGCCCCTTGGGGCGCCTACCGGTAGTGCAGGTAGCGTCTGCGCACCGCACGGAACCGCGCGAGATCGTCGTGCCAGCCGCCCACCACCTCGTCCGTGCCCGCACCCGCGTCGATCATGGTGCGGACCCGCGTCGAGCCCGTCAGCTTGTCGATCCAGTTGTCGGGGCGCCAGGCGAACCCGCTCCACACCTTCTTGGCGGTCACCAGGAGCGCGATGCCGGTGCGCACCGGGTCGTACGCGTCGCGGTCGTGCACGTGGAGCTGGACGCCGCCGATCGTCTTGCCCTGGAACTTGGAGAACGTCGGGGCGAAGTACGCCTCCCGGAAATCGACGCCGCGCAGCCCGGCGTCATTGGCGGCGGCCGCCCACTTCCGGTCGATGCCCTCCGCGCCGAGCAGCTCGAAGGGGCGGGTCGTGCCGCGCCCCTCGGAGAGGTTCGTGCCCTCGAAGAGGCAGGTGCCGCTGTAGACCAGGGCGGTCTCGGGCGTGGGCATGTTCGGGCTCGGCGGCACCCAGGGCAGCTCGGACGCGTCGTAGAAGTCGGTGCGCTTCCATCCCGTCATCCGTACGGTCTCCAGGTCGGCGGGGCGCTCCAGGAACTCGCCGTTGAACAGCAGCGCGAGTTCCGTCACGGTCATCCCGTGCGCCTGCGAGATCGGCTGCCGTCCGACGAACGTCGCGAACTCCTTGTGCAGCACCGGCCCGTACGCGCCGCGCCCCGTCACCGGGTTCGGCCGGTCCAGGACCACGATCCGCTTGCCCGCGAGCTCGGCCGACTCCATGCAGTCGAAGAGCGTCCAGATGTACGTGTAGAAGCGCGCCCCCACGTCCTGGATGTCGAAGACGATCGTGTCGACGCGGGAGGCCGTGAAGATGTCGGCCAGGGCCTTGCCGCTCTTCTGGTACGTGTCGTAGACGGGGAGCCCGGTCGCCGGGTCGTCGTAGCGCCCTTCGGAGCCGCCCGCCTGGGCCGTCCCCCGGAAGCCGTGCTCGGGGCCGAACACCGCGACCAGGTTCACGCGCTCGTCGGCGTGCATGACGTCGACGATGTGGCGTACGTCCCTGGTGACTCCGGTCGGGTTGGTGACGACGCCGACCCGCTCCCCGTCCAGGAGCGCGTACCCGTCGGCGGCGAGGCGCTCGAAGCCGGTGCGCAGCCGCCGGCCGCCGCCCGATCCGCCCCCGCCGGACGCGGCGGACGCGGGCGCCGCCGAGGTGAGGGCCGTGACGGTGGTGGCGGCCAGCAGGCCCCGTCTGGACAGACTGCCTCGGGACAGGTTCATGCAGAGACCTCCGTGAGCGCGGTGGCTGTCATGGCCACGCACGCTAGCGCGCGGACCTCCGCCGGGGAACGAACCTGGCTGCCCGACCCCCTTCCATCCGCACATACCGACTGGTTAGTCTGCGATCACAGCGGAGCCGCAGCCCAAGGAGACCGATCGTGGAGACCCTGCAGGACAAGGGAGTTGTCGTCACCGGTGCCGGAGGCGGGATCGGGGCCGCGCTGGCCCGCCGGTTCGCCGCCGCCGGGGCGCGCGTCGTGGTCAACGACCTGGATGCCGCCAAGGCCGGAGCGGTCGCCGACGAGATCGGCGCCATCGCCGTGCCGGGCGACGCGTCCACGATCGTGCCGGCGGCCAGAGAGGCCCTGAGCGGCACCGTCGACGTGTACTGCGCCAACGCGGGCCTCGGCTCGGGCGGCTCGGAGGCCGCCCCGGAGGAGGTCTGGGCCGCGGCCTGGGACGTGAACGTCATGGCCCACGTCCGCGCGGCCCATGCCCTGCTGCCCGAGTGGCTGGAGCGCGGCAGCGGCCGCTTCGTCTCCACCGTCTCGGCGGCGGGACTGCTCACCATGATCGGCGCCGCGCCCTACAGCGTCACCAAGCACGGCGCATACGCCTTCGCCGAGTGGCTCTCGCTCACCTACCGCCACCGCGGCATCGACGTGCACGCCATCTGCCCCCAGGGCGTGCGCACCGACATGCTCGCCGCCACCGGCACCGCGGGCGACCTCGTGCTCACGCCGACCGCGATCGAGCCGGACGACGTCGCGCAAGCACTCTTCGAGGGGATGGAGGAGAACCGCTTCCTGATCCTGCCGCACCCCGAGGTCGCCGAGTACTACCGCATCCGCGCCGCCGAACCGGACAAGTGGCTCACCGGCATGAACCACATCCAGCAGAAGTGGGAGGCGACCGAGCGGTGAGCGACGCGACCGCCTCCGAAACGACCCCGACCACCTCCATATACGCCGCCAAGCCCTGGCTCGCCCGCCTCACCGAGGCCCAGCGCGGACCGGTCGAACCCGCGCCGTCCCTCGTGCACGCCTTCCGCGCCTCGGTGCTCAAGGCCCCCGAGCACACGGCCCTCGCCTACTTCGACGGGCGGCTGAGCTACCGCGAGGTGGACGCTCTCACCGACTCCGTCGCCGGACACCTGGCCGCGCGGGGGATCGCGCGCGGCGACCGGGTCGCGATCCTCCTGCAGAACACCCCGCACTTCGTGATCGCGCTCCTCGGCGCGTGGAAGGCGGGCGCCACGGTCGTCCCGGTGAACCCCATGTACAAGGCGGCGGAGGTCGGGCACGTCCTGGCGGACGCCGACGTGTCCGCGCTGATCTGCTCGGACCGCGCCTGGGAGACGTATCTGCGCGAGACGGCCGCCCCCTCTCCCGTGCGCGTCGTGCTCACCGCGTGCCAGCTCGACCTCCAGACCCGGGGCGACACCCGCGTCCTCGACTTCGAACGCCTCCCGCAGGCTGCCGACGCCGATGACCTGGTGGCCGTCGCCCGCCAAGGGCTCCCCGCTCCCGGTGACCGGCAGCTCGGGCCGTCCGACATCGCCCTGATCAGCTACACGTCGGGCACCAGCGGCACCCCCAAGGGCGCCATGAACACCCACGGCAACATCACCTACAACGCCGAGCGGCAGCGCACGGGCTCCGGCATCCCCGAAGGCGCCTGCTACTTCGCGATGGCGCCGCTCTTCCACATCACCGGCATGGTCGCGCAGGTCGCGGGCTGTCTGACCAACGCGGGCACCCTCGCGCTCGCGTACCGCTTCGAGGCCGGGGTCGTCCTGGACGCCTTCGCCGAGCACCGGCCCGCGTACACCGTGGGCCCCTCCACGGCCTTCATGGCGCTCGCCGCGCACCCCTCCGTCACGCGGGAGCACTTCGCCTCCTTCGCGATGATCTCCTCGGGCGGCGCGCCGCTGCCGCCCGCCCTCGTCGAGAAGTTCCGCGCGAGCCTTGGCCCCTACCTCCACAACGGCTACGGCCTCACCGAGTGCACCGCGCCCTGCGCCTCCGTGCCGCCGGGCCAGGAGGCCCCGGTCGACCCGGTGTCCGGCACGCTGGCCGTCGGTGTCCCCGGCCCCGAGACGGTCGTCAGGATCGTCGACGACCACGGCGCGGACGTCCCCTTCGGGGAACAGGGCGAGATCACCGTGCGCGGCCCGCAGGTCGTACCCGGCTACTGGAAGCGCCCCGACGCCACCGACGAGGCCTTCCCCGACGGGGAGCTGCGCACCGGCGACATCGGCTTCATGGACGCCCAGGGCTGGCTGTACGTGGTCGACCGCAAGAAGGACATGATCAACGCGTCCGGGTTCAAGGTCTGGCCACGCGAGGTGGAGGACGTCCTCTACAGTCATCCGGCGGTCCGCGAGGCAGCGGTGATCGGGGTCCCCGACGACTACCGCGGCGAGACGGTCAAGGCCTTCGTCAGCCTGCGGCCGGGCGCCGCCGCGGCACCGGACGATCTTGCCGCGTACTGCAAGGAGCGGCTCGCCGCCTACAAATACCCGCGCGTGGTCGAGATCCTGCCGGAACTCCCGAAGACCACAAGTGGGAAGATCCTCCGGCGGGAACTGCGTTCCCCCACCCACACGGTCTCTCGGCAAGCCGAGAGCTAGGCAAACTCGAAAGGCAGGTGGCGGCAGTGGCCAGGACGACGGACGGTGACGGCACGCCCGTCCCTCAGCGGCTGCTCGCCGCCGCCACGCGGCTCTTCGCCGACCGCGGCTACGACCGCACGTCGGTGCAGGAGATCGTGGAGTCGGCAGGCGTCACCAAGGGGGCGCTCTACCACTACTTCGGCTCCAAGGACGATCTCCTGCACGAGGTGTACGCCCGTGTCCTGCGCGTGCAGCAGGAGCGTCTGGACGCCTTCGCGGACGCCGACGCGCCCATCGAGCAGCGGGTGCGGGACGCGGCGGCGGACGTGGTCGTCACGACGATCGACAACCTCGACGACGCGTCGATCTTCTTCCGCTCCATGCACCACCTGAGCCCGGAGAAGAACAAGCAGGTGCGGTCCGAGCGCCGCCGCTACCACGAGCGGTTCCGCGCGCTGATCGAGGAGGGCCAGGAGGCCGGCGTCTTCTCCAAGGCGACGCCCGCGGACCTGGTGGTGGACTACCACTTCGGCTCGGTCCACCACCTGTCCACCTGGTACCGCCCGAACGGCCCCCTCACCCCGCAGCAGGTCGCCGACCACTTGGCGGACCTGCTGCTGAGGGCGCTGCGTCCGTAGGCTGAGCGCCCCGTAAGGGGCGCGGGGAACCGCGCGAGCGACCACAACGAGCCCGCGGCGACGCACAGCCCCCGGAAGGTCCCCTACAGGTACTTCTTCAACTCCCGCCGCGCCAGCGACCGCTGGTGCACCTCGTCGGGCCCATCGGCCAGGCGCAGCGTCCTCGCCGAGGCCCACAGCTCGGCGAGCGGGAAGTCCTGGCTCACACCCCCCGCGCCGTGCAGTTGGACGGCCTGGTCGAGGATGTCGACGACCGTGCGCGGGGTGGCGATCTTGATGGACTGGATCTCCGTGTGCGCGCCCTTGTTGCCCACGGTGTCCATCAGCCACGCGGTCTTCAGGACGAGCAGCCGCAGCTGCTCCACCGCGACCCGGGCGTCCGCGATCCACTCCTGTACGACGCCCTGCTGGGCCAGCGGCTTGCCGAAGGCCGTACGGGCGACCGCCCGCTGACACATCAGCTCGATGGCCCGCTCGGCCATGCCGATGAGCCGCATGCAGTGGTGGATGCGGCCGGGACCGAGCCGCGCCTGGGCGATGGCGAAGCCGCCGCCCTCCTCGCCGATCAGGTTGCTCACGGGGACCCGGACCCGGTCGAAGACGACCTCGGCGTGCCCTCCGTGGGAGTGGTCCTCGTAGCCGTACACCTGCATCGCGCGCCGTACCTCGACACCGGGGGTGTCGCGCGGCACGAGCACCATCGACTGCTGGCGGCGCGGGTCCGCGTTCTCGGGGTCCGTCTTGCCCATCAGGATGAAGATCTGGCAGTCCGGGTTCATCGCCCCGGAGATGTACCACTTGCGCCCGGTGATGACGTACTCGTCGGTGCCGTCGGAGGCCCGCTCGATGCGTGTGGTGATGTTCGTGGCGTCGGACGAGGCCACCTCGGGCTCGGTCATCGCGAACGCCGAGCGGATCTCACCGGCGAGCAGCGGCTCCAGCCACTGCTTCTTCTGCTCGTCGTTGCCGAACTGGGCGAGGACCTCCATGTTGCCGGTGTCCGGGGCCGCGCAGTTCAGCGCGGTGGGCGCCAGGTGCGGGGAGCGGCCGGTGATCTCGGCGAGCGGGGCGTACTGGAGGTTGGTGAGCCCGGCGCCGTGCTCGGCGTCCGGCAAGAAGAGATTCCACAGGCCCTGCCTGCGGGCCTCCGCCTTCAGCTCGCCGACGATCGCCGGGGTGTCCCAGGGCGAGGCGAGCTGGGCACGCTGCTCCTCGGCGGTCTTCTCCGCCGGGTAGACGTGCTCGTCCATGAAGGTGAGGAGCTTGGCGCGCAGCTCTTCGGTGCGGGCGTCGAATGCGAAGTCCATGGCTGTCTCAGCCTTCCTGTCGTCCTTGGAGGGTGGTGAGGCCGTGCTCGATGAAGACCGGGACCAGCTCCCCGATGCGGTCGAAGCCCGCGCCGACCGTCTGGCCGAGGGTGTACCGGTAGTGGATGCCCTCCAGGATCACGGCGAGCTTGAACCACGCGAACGCCGTGTACCAGGAGACCGCGGAGACGTCGCGCCCCGAGCGCGCGGCGTACCGCTCGATCAGCTCGGCGGCGTCCGGGTGTCCGGGCGCGCCCGCCGTGGTGCTGATGGGGGAGTCGGGCAGCTGGAGCCTGGTGCTGTACATGACGAGCAGGCCCAGGTCGGTGAGCGGATCGCCGAGCGTGGACATCTCCCAGTCGAGGATCGCCTTGATCTGGTCGTCGTCGCCGATCAGGACGTTGTCGAGGCGGTAGTCGCCGTGCACGACGGTGGCCGCGGGGGAGACGGGCAGCTGACGCCCCAGGGCGGCGTGCAGCTCGTCGATCCCCGCCAGGTCGCGGTTGCGTGAGGCGTCCAGCTGCTTGCCCCAGCGGCGCAGCTGCCGGTCGAGGAAGCCGTCGGGCCGCCCGAAGTCGCCGAGGCCGACCGCCTGGGGGTCCACGGAGTGCAGGTCGACGAGGGTGTCGACGAGCCCCAGGACCGCGGCACGGGTGCGCTCGGCGCCCAGCGGCGCCAGCTCCTCGGCGGTGCGGTAGGGCGTGCCGTCCACGAATTCCATGACGTAGAAGGGCGCACCGATCACGGCGTCGTCCTCGCAGAGCAGCAGTGGCGTCGGCACCGGCACAGCCGTCCCGTGCAGTGCGCTGATCACCCGGTGCTCGCGCTTCATGTCGTGCGCGGTCGCC
This sequence comes from Streptomyces sp. NPDC054047, assembly GCF_055585065.1. NCBI lineage: Bacteria > Bacillati > Actinomycetota > Actinomycetes > Kitasatosporales > Streptomycetaceae > Streptomyces > Streptomyces sp. NPDC054047. The sequence goes on from NZ_JBVJKV010000009.1 coordinate 182,240, forward strand.
AGGACGTGCCCCAGCGGTGGCCGCCGCACGACCCAGCGCGTGGCGCCGTCCGTGACCGCGTACGTGAGGTTCGACCTGCCGCCCTCGATCAGCCGGGCGGTGAGCGGCCCGCCCACGAGGCCCGGCCGCTCGCGGTCCAGATGGCCGCGCAGCTGGTCGAGGTCGAGGCCTGGTGGATGGTCTGAGCTCATCTTCGCTCCTGGTCGGACGGTCGTCGTCGAAGTGCCGCGCTGCGTCGCGCTGACGTTCATGATGCCGACCAGTCGGTATGTAGTCCAGAGCGCAGGGTGAACGTGATCAGGATCGCGGCGCCGTCCAGGCCCCCCGACATGCCGGTCCCCCGCCACAGACTGCCAGTTGGCGCCCGCGCGGGGGAAGTCGGCCGAACCGGTGGGCCCGGGTGGGCCTCAGTGGTCGTCCCAGTGGCCGTCGTGCGCCGCGTGCCGGTGTCCGTCGTGGACGTAGTCGACGTGGTCGCCGTGCAGCACCGAGCTGTGCCCGCAGCCCTCGCCGTGCCGGTGGTCGTGCCCCTCGTGGACGGAGTGCTCGTCGGGCTCGCACTCGTCCCAGTGGCCCGAGTGCAGACGGTGCATGTGGCCGTCGTGGGCGTAGTCGACGTGGTCGCCGTGCGGCACCTCCGGGTGGCCGCAGGCCGGGCCGTGGATGTGCTCGTGGACGGGGTGTTCGTGGTGGAGCGTGCTCATGGCGCGTGCACCTTCTGTGGGGGCCGGGGGGGGGAGGGGTGTGACCCTCTCAGGCTAGTACTCAATGCCCCTTTGGTGGGGATATGGAAGCCTTGTCGATGTTTCCACCACCCGGCCACGAAGGCACTCCCATGAAGCCGACCCCATGAAGGCGATCAGCTACCGCCGGTACGGCGGCCCCGAAGTCCTCGAGTACGGCGATGTGCGCGACCCCAAGGTCGGCCCCGACTCCGTCCTGGTGAAAGTCCGCGCCGCGTCGGTCAACCCCGTCGACTGGAAGTGCATGGGCGGGCACCTCGACGCCATCCTCGACCCCGTCTACCCGGTGATCCCCGGCTGGGACGTCGCGGGCGTCGTGGTGCAGCCCGGCGTCGCCGTTCCGGAGTACGTGGTGGGCGACGAGGTCATCGGCTACGTACGCGAGGACTTCCTCTCGCGCGGCACCTTCGCCGAGTACGTCGCGGCCCCCGTGCGCACCCTCGCCCGCAAGCCGCGCAACCTCACCTTCGAGGAGGCGTCGGGCCTGCCGCTCGCCGGGCTCACCGCCTACCAGGTGATCACCAAGACGCTCGAGGTGACGGAGGGCGACGTCGTCCTCGTGCACGCGGCGGCCGGCGGCGTCGGCTCCATCGCCGTCCAGCTGGCCCGGCACGCGGGCGCCCGCGTCATCGGCACCGCGAGCGAGCGCAACCACGACTACCTGCGCGAACTGGGCGCGGAGCCGGTCGCCCACGGCGACGGTCTCGCCGAACGCGTACGCGCCCTCGCGCCGGAGGGCGTGGACGCGGCCTTCGACACGATCGGCGGCGACACCCTCAAGGTGTCCGCCGAGCTCCTGGCGCCCGGCGGCCGTCTCGCGTCGATCGCGGACGGCGCGGTGATCGGCCTCGGCGGCCACTACTGCTTCGTACGTCCGGACGCCGACGACCTCCAGCGCCTGACGCAGCTCGTGGAGCAGGACGTCGTCACGGTCCACGTCTCCGAGAGGTTCCCGCTGGAGCGGGCGGCGGACGCCTACCGCCTCAGCGCGGAGGGCCGTACGCGCGGCAAGATCGTCGTCACGGTGGACTGGACGACGGAGGACGGGCCCGCCAAGCATTGAGAAGGGGCCCGCCAAGCCCTGAGGGCGCGCTGTTCCGAGCCGCGATCAGAACACGCTCAGAACACCATGGCCGTCGCGCACGCCGCGAGCGCCATCGTGCACAGCGCCGCCGTCGCGGCGGCCCGTGCCGGAAGCCTCAGCGGCCTGTTGGTGGCGGCGAGCTCGGTCATCCTGCGGTGCGCCACGCCCAGGAAGCCGAGCCACAGGAGCAGGCAGAGGGCGCAGGCGACGGCGGAAAGGGCGCCGGCCCCCTCCTGGAGGGCGGCCCGCGCCGCGAGGACCGCCGCGACGGTGCAGGACAGGGTCGTACGCCGCCACGCGAGCCGCGTGCGCTCCGGCTGAAGCCCCGGATCGCGCTCGTGGACCCGAGGCTCGTCCCGGCCCTCGTCCTGGTCGGTCACCCTTCCCACCCGAAGAGCACGACGACGACCATGGCGAGGGCCACGACCGCGACGGCCAGGCTCAGGACGGTCGGGAAGCGCGAGACCGGCAGATCCTCGCCGCGCCGCATGGCCCGCTCGCAGCGCACCCAGTGGTTGACCGCGCGCAGCGAGCTGAGCACACCGGCCGCCAGCAGGGCCAGCGCGAGCCCGATGCGCCAGCCCCAGCGCAGGTCCGGCAGGAACTGGTCCACCGCGAAGCCGCCGCCGATGAGGGCGAGCGCGGTGCGCAGCCAGGCCAGGAAGGTGCGTTCGTTGGCGAGCGAGAAGCGGTAGTCGGGGGTGTCGCCCTCGTCGCGGATCCGCTCGGGCGCGAACCACAGGCGCAGGCTCTGTACGAAGTTGCTCACTCGCCGCACCCTAACCGGCTCTAACCCGCACGGAACTCCCGCAGCCGCTCGTACGCGGCGAGCCCGTCCGGTACCCACGCCAACTCGGCGAGCCGCTGCGTGAGCTCGTCCTCGGTGAGGAAGGCATGCCAGGCGACCTCCTCGACCTGCGGGTCCACGGGCAGGTCGCAGCGCACCTCGTAGAGGTGGGACCACCAGGTGTGCCCCGCGCCGTCGTCGTACAGGAACTTGAACAGCGGTGTGGGGCGCGGGAGTCCATGGACCCCGAGCTCCTCCTCCGCCTCGCGCAGGGCGGCGTCGTCGTAGGACTCGCCGGCCCCGACGACACCGCCGACGAACATGTCGTACATCGAGGGGAAGACCAGCTTGGTCGGCGTGCGCCGGTGCACGAAGACGCGGCCCTCGGCGTCCCGCGCCTGGATGAACACGCAGCGGTGGCGCAGGCCCCGCGCGTACGCCTCACCGCGCGGGGCCTCGCCGACGACCTCGTCGTTCTCGTCGACGATGGACAGGATCTCTTCACTGGGGTCGGGCACGGGCCGGTTGTTCGTCGTCATGCCGACCATCCAACCGCACCGCGATCTCACTGCCCCATGACGTACTTCACGGTGGGGCCCGCGGTCCAGCCGCCGTCGACGGCGAGCTCGGCGCCGGTCACGTACGAGGCGGCGTCCGAGAGCAGGAAGATCATGGCGCCCGCGATCTCGTGCGGCTCGCCGACCCGGCCCATCGGGGTGTTGGGGTACTTGCCCTCGCCCTTCTCGATGCCCACCTGCGCGGTCATGGGGGTGTACGTCATGCCCGGGTGGACGGAGTTGACGCGGATGCGGGCGGTCCCGAGTTCCACGGCGCCGATCTTGGTGAGCCCGCGGACGCCCCACTTGGACGCGCCGTACCCGGCGGTGAGCGCGAGGCCCATGAGCCCGGCCGCGGAGGAGATGTTGACGATGGACCCGCCGCCCGCCTCCTTCATGGCCGGGACGACGCTCTTCATGCCGATGAAGACGCCGGTGAGGTTGATGTCGAGCACCTTGCGGAAGTGCTCGACCGACTCCGACTCCAGGAACTGGCCCGTGGATATGCCGGCGTTGTTGACCAGGCCGTGCACCCCGCCGAACTCGGTGACCGCGAGCTCCACGACGCGCTGCCAGTCCTCCTCCGACGTCACGTCGTGGTGCGCGAAACGGGCGCGCTCGCCGAGCTCGGCGGCGGTGACCTCGCCCTCCTTGTCGAGGACGTCGGTCAGGACGACGTTCGCACCGGCGGCCACCGCCTGGCGGGCGGCCTCGGCGCCCAGGCCGCGGGCGGCGCCGGTGATGATGACGGTCCTGCCGGTGAGGTCGTGCGCTTGGCTCATGGTTCTCTCCGTGCGGCTGGGGCCCGCAGCAGGGCCGTGGTGGTCTCTACGAGGTCGGCGAGGAACAGCTCCTCGCCGGTCAGGGGGGCGGTCCCGGCCAGGTACTGACCGGCGCGGTCGGCCATGGCGGCGCCGACGAGGGTGAGGGCCAGGTCCAGGCGTTCGAGCCGGAGCGGCTCGGGCAGGTCGGTGAGGCAGCCCTCCACGCGGCCGATCAGCTCCCAGTAGACGGTGCCGTCCAGGGTGGGGTGCGGGGTGCGCGTGCGCACGCCGCTCTCGTGGCTGAGCTGGGTGGAGATGCGCAGACAGCGGCGGCCCCGCTCGGTGCGCAGCTCGCTGGCCTCGGCGGCCACGAGCGCGCGCAGGAGCCGGCGGAGCTGGTCGGGGGCCGGTGCCCGCTCGTCCAGTTCGGCCGTGAGCACCTGTTCCGTACGCCTCTGGCGCTCGGCCATGACGGCGTCCAGGAGGCCCGCGCGGCTGCCGAAGTGGTACTGCACGGCGGAGGGATTGCTCTGCCCGGCGAGCCGGACGATGTCGCGCAGTTGCGCGCCGTGCACGCCCTGCGCGGCGAAGACCTCCTCGCCCGCGCGGATCAGCTTCTCGCGGGTCTCGGGTCCTGATGTCCTGGCCATGACGCCATTGTAATGCTGGCCATTATTAAAAGCGAGGCGCTGTTCACCGGGCCAGACGGTTGACGCCGACCCCGCGGTTACTCAGGATCTGACTCACCAGTAAGCCCCTGCTTAGGAGGAACCCCCCGATGGCCTACGACGCAGACGTCATCGTGATCGGCGCGGGCCTCGCCGGGCTCGCGGCCACCGCGGAACTCGTCGACGCGGGCCGCCGGGTCATCCTCCTCGACCAGGAGCCCGAGCAGTCGCTCGGCGGCCAGGCGCACTGGTCCTTCGGAGGGCTCTTCTTCGTCGACTCCCCGGAGCAGCGCCGGCTGCGGATCAAGGACTCGCACGCCCTGGCCCTCCAGGACTGGATGGGCACGGCCGCCTTCGACCGCCCCGAGGACCACTGGCCACGCAAATGGGCCGAGGCGTACGTCGACTTCGCGGCCGGCGAGAAGCGCTCCTGGCTGCACGAGCAGGGCGTGCGGTTCTTCCCCGTGGTCGGCTGGGCCGAGCGCGGCGGCTACGACGCACAGGGGCACGGCAACTCCGTGCCCCGCTTCCACATCACCTGGGGTACGGGCCCGGGTCTCGTCGCCCCCTTCGAGCGCCGCGTCCGCGAAGGCGTCGCCCGCGGCCTCGTCCAGCTCAAGTTCCGCCACCGCGTCTCCGGGCTCTCCCGCAGCGCGGGCAGCGTCGACACCGTCACCGGCGAGGTCCTCGAACCCTCCGACGCCGAGCGCGGCAGGCCCAGCAGCCGTGAGGTCACCGGGTCCTTCGAGCTCCGGGCCCAGGCGGTGATCGTCACCTCCGGCGGCATCGGCGGCAACCACGACCTCGTGCGCGCCAACTGGCCCGAAAGGCTCGGCACTCCGCCGCAGCGGATGGTCTCCGGGGTGCCCGCGCACGTCGACGGGCGGATGCTCGGCATCACCGAGGGGGCGGGCGCGCGCCTGATCAACCGCGACCGCATGTGGCACTACACCGAGGGCATCCAGAACTGGAACCCCATCTGGGACAACCACGGCATCCGCATCCTGCCGGGCCCCTCCTCGCTCTGGCTGGACGCGCGCGGCGACCGGCTGCCCGTCCCGCTGTTCCCCGGCTTCGACACCCTCGGCACGCTGGAACACATCATGAAATCCGGGTACGAATACACCTGGTTCGTGCTCAACCAGCGCATCATCGGCAAGGAGTTCACGCTCAGCGGCTCCGAGCAGAACCCCGACCTCACCGGCAAGTCCGTGCGCGGCGTCATCGACCGGGCGCGCGCCGACGTGGCCGCCCCCGTGAAGGCGTTCATGGACAACGGCGCCGACTTCGTCGTGGAGAAGGACCTCTCCTCCCTCGTGCGCGGCATGAACGCGCTCACCAAGGAGCCCCTCATCGACGAGGCCGCGCTGCGCCGCACGATCACCGCGCGCGACCGCGAGATCGCCAACCCCTTCACCAAGGACCTCCAGGTCACCGCCATCCACGGCGCCCGCAAGTTCCTCGGCGACCGGCTCATCAGGGCCGCCGCCCCGCACCGCATCCTCGACCCCAAGGCGGGCCCGCTGGTCGCGGTGCGGCTCAACATCCTCACCCGCAAGACCCTCGGCGGCCTGGAGACCGACCTGTCCTCGCGCGTCCTGACCGAGGGCGGTCAGCCGCTTCCCGGTGTGTACGCGGCAGGCGAGGCCGCCGGGTTCGGCGGCGGGGGAGTGCACGGCTACCGCTCGCTCGAAGGCACCTTCCTCGGCGGCTGCCTCTTCTCGGGGCGCGCGGCCGGCCGGGCGGCCGCCAAGTCGGTGGAGTGACGGGGTCGTTCGTCGCATCGCTGCGTGATCGTCGCCGCTTGTCCGAATCGTGTCCTTGCGGGCAACTCCGCAGGTGGGGGATGAAGTCTGCGGATTCTGAAACGAGTTGGTGAAGGCACTCAGGGTAGTCACACCTTGACTGGAGGGCTGCCTACCGCTTTGCTGTGCGTGATCATCCGCACGCGAGCCGCGCCGGGGAGGAAGTCCCGCGGTGTCACCACCCCCACCCCCCTTGGGCCGTTACCGCAAGCGAGCGGCCTACGCCTTCGACCCCGCACTCGACGACGCCGAACTCGCGGGCGCCCGCGCCGCGCTGGCCCAGGGCCGCTGGACCGAGGTCCGCGCGCTGCTCGCCGACACCGGCGACGACTGGGACCGCAGGGGCCACCGCTTCGACGTCCTCGCTCAGGAGCACACCACCACCGCCTGGGCCCGTGACTGGCGGCTCGCCGAGCCGGAGAGCACCGACGCCGTCGTGCTCCTCGCCTATGCCTCCGTGCACCTCGCGCTGCGCGGCAAGGGGCGCTCGGAGAAGGCCCGCGAGGCCTGCCGCGAAGTGGCCGCGCTGCTGCCCGCCGACCCCACGCCGTGGCTCGCGCTGCTCACCCTGGAGCGCTCCCTGGGCCGCGAGGAGGACGTCGTCCGGCTCTTCGACGAGGTCCGTCACCGGCACCCCGAGCACCACCACGCCCACCACCTGATGGTGGCCAGGCTCGCCGAGCGGCGCCCCGCCGCGGGCCAGGACCCGCTGCACGAGGTGTACGACTTCGCCGCCTGGGCGGCCGAACAGGCGCCCGAGGACTCGCCGTTGGCGGTGCTTCCCGTCATCGCGCACGCCGAGCGCTACCGCGTCCTGGCCACCGCGGGCAGCGAGCCCGTGAACCCGGCCGCCTCCGAGCACTGGACGGGCCGCAGGGCGCGCCAGGTCATGAAGGCCGCCTTCGACTGGTGGCTGGAGTGGGAGATGCCCGGGACCAGGGCCCACCCGCGCTGCCGCGTCGACCTCAACTTCCTCGCCCACGCCAAGTTCTGCGAGGGCCGGGCGGCCGAGTCGGCCGCCCTCTTCCACCGCATCGGGCGGCACGCGACCCGAGAACCCTGGTCGTACCCGGACCGGGACCCGTACAAGGCGTTCACCGCCGCGCGCAACGCCGCGCTCGGCTCCGCCTGACCCACCGCACCAACCGGCCCACTCGAAAGGACAACCGCGCCATGGCGACGGGCAGTTCGAGCAGCACGAGCGACACGAGACCCGCGAGCAGGGCCGCCAAGGGCGCCACCGACGGCAGCGGGATCAGCACGTACAAGGGCCAGGAGACGGCGCTGCGCGCGGGCCGCCTCGGCACGGCGGGCCTCTTGCTCTCCGTGCTCGCGGCGACCGGGCCGCTCATGGTCGTCGCGGGCGTCATGCCCACCACGTACGGCGTGATGGGCGTCGTCGGCCAGCCGCTGCTCTTCCTCATCCTCGGCGTGGTCCTCGGCCTGTTCAGCTTCGGGTACGCCGAGATGAGCCGGCACGTCCACAACGCGGGCGCCTTCTACGCGTACATATCGAGGGGCCTGGGCGGCACCGCGGGCGCGGGCGCATCGCTGGTCGCGCTCGTCGCCTACAGCGCCCTTCAGGCGGGCCTCTACGGCCTGCTCGGCTTCGAGGTCTCCGGGCTGCTCAACACCTACTTCGACGTCGAAGTCGCCTGGTGGATACCGGCACTTGTCACCGTCGCCGTCGTCGCCGTGCTCGCCTGGCTGAAGATCGACCTGAACGCGCGCGTGCTCGGCGTGCTGCTGCTGATCGAGGTGGCGCTCGTCGTCATCTTCGACATCGCGGCCATCGCGGACCCGGCCAAGGAAGGCCTGTCCCTGCACGCGTTCAACCCCGACACCCTCACCGGCGCGGGCGTCGCCACCTCGCTCTGCTTCTGCATCGCCGCCTTCACCGGCTTCGAGCAGGCTCCCGTGTACGCCGAGGAGACCAGCCGTCCGCAGGTCGTCGTCGCCCGCGTGATGTTCTTCGCCGTCGGCTTCGTCGCGATCTTCTTCGCGATCAGCTCCTGGGCGCTCACCGTCGCGGCCGGCCCCTCCGGCATCGTCCCCGCCGCACAAGAACAGAGCGCCGGCCTGCTCTTCGGGCTCACCGAGTCCCGGCTCGGCGGCACCTTCACCGACGTACTCCATGTCCTGTTCGTGACGGGCATGTTCGCGGCGATCCTCTCCTTCCACAACGTGGTCGCGCGGTACGCCTTCGCCATGGGCCGCGAGGGTCTGCTGCCCGCCGCGTTCGGCAGGACCAACACCTCCACCGGCGCCCCCGGCACCGGCTCGCTGCTCCAGACGGTCGTCTCCGTCGTCGTCGTGGTGGGCTTCGCGGTGGCCGACGACGGCGCCTTCGGCGACCCGACCGCGCCGGTCCTGCACCTGTTCACCTGGGGCGGCAACATCGGCGCCCTGGGCGTCATCCTCCTGATGGCCACCGCGTCCGTCGCGGTCATCGTCTTCTTCGTACGCCGAGGGGCCGCGCGCGCCCAGGCCTGGCGCATCACCGCGTCCGCCCTCGCCGCGGTCGGCCTGCTCGTCATCGCGGGCTACACCGTCAAGGACTTCGACGTCCTGGTCGGCGCGGGCCCCGACTCGGCGCTCAGCTGGGTGCTGCCCGGCATCATCCTGCTGGCGGCCGTGATCGGCGTGGTCTACGGCGCGTTCCTGCGCTCGACCAGGCCGGAGGCGCACGCGCGGATCGGTCTCGGCAACGAGGCGTTCCAGCTGGAGAAGGCCGCAAAGACCCCGGGCGAGTAGCGGGCCCGCGAAAGGTGACGGCCGGGCTGGAGTATCCAGCCCGGCCGAAATCTTTCACCCCGTCCGGCGCTTCGGGTTTGGGGGAAGGAGCGGGGTCGGGGAAGAACCCCGCCCTGACCCCGCTAAATCACGAGCGACAGCAGAAGCACCAGCCCGCCCGCGACCACGGAGATGATCGTCTCCATGACCGACCAGGTCTTGATCGTCTGCCCCACGTCCAGCCCGAAGTACTCCTTCACCAGCCAGAACCCCGCATCGTTCACATGCGAGAAGAAGAGCGAACCGGCCCCGATGGCAAGCACCAGCAGCGCCGTGTGCGAGGTGGACATGTCCGCGGCCAGCGGCGCCACGAGCCCGGCGGCCGAGATGGTGGCCACCGTCGCCGACCCCGTGGCGAGACGGATCACCACGGCGATCAGCCACGCAAGGAGCAGCGCCGGAATCGACCAGTCCTTGGAGATGTCGAGGACCATCTGACCGACACCGGAGTCGATGAGGGTCTGCTTGAAGCCACCACCCGCACCGACGATCATCAGCACACCGGCGATCGGCGCGAGCGACTTCTCGACGGTGGTCGAGAGCCGGTCCTTGGTGAAGCCGGCCGCACGGCCCAGCGTGAACATGCCTACGATCACCGCGGCGAGCAGCGCGATCAGCGGTGAACCGATGACGTCGAAGACCCGCTGGACCGTGTGCTCGGGGTTGTCGACGATGATGTCGACCAGGGCCTTGGCCAGCATCATCACGACGGGCAGCAGCACGGTCGCGACCGTCACACCGAACCCGGGACGCTTTTCCAGGTCCTCCGAAGGACGCTGCGGCATCATCTTCTCGGGGGCGGGGACATCGACCCACTTCGCCGCGTACTTCGAGAAGACCGGCCCGGCGATGATCACCGTCGGGATGGCGACGAGGACGCCGAGGGCCAGCGTGACGCCCAGGTTCGCGTCCACCGCGTCGATCGCGACCAGCGGGCCGGGGTGCGGCGGAATGAGACCGTGCATCACGGACAGACCGGCCAGGGCCGGGATGCCGATCCGCATCAGCGAGTAGTTGCCGCGCTTGGCGACCATCAGGACGACCGGGATCAGCAGCACGATGCCGACCTCGAAGAAGAGCGGAAGCCCGATCACCGAGGCGATCAGGACCATCGCCCACGGCATGGAACGCCCGCCCGCCTTGGCGAGGATCGTGTCGACGATCTGGTCCGCGCCGCCGGAGTCGGCGAGCAGCTTGCCCAGGATCGCGCCGAGGGCGATCAGCACGCCCACGCCCGCGACCGTCGAGCCGAGACCCGCGGTGAAGCTGGTGATCGCCTTGTCGAGCGGGGCCCCGGCGAAGGCGCCGAGGGCGAGCGACCCGATGGTCAGGGCCAAGAAGGCGTGCAGCTTGAACTTCGTGATGAGCAGGACGATGACGGCGATGCCCGCGAGGACGGCGATACCCAGCTGGGCATGGCCAGCGGAGGTGATCGGCTCGACGGCGTCCGCTGCCAGCATCTCAACGCTGAGACTGGTCACGGTGGCTTCCTCGTGCGTCAGGGGAGGGGGGTGCGGGGGGACAGGGGTTCACGGGGAGACGGGGTTCGGGTGCACGACGGGGTTCGGGTGCACGGGGGACTACTGGTCGAGCGCTCCCAGAGCCTGGAAGGCGCGCTCGCTGATCTCTTCCGGACCGCCGGTGACGTCGACCGCCACGCCCGCCTCGTCCGCGCCGAGCGGCTGGAGCGTGGCGAACTGCGAGTCGAGCAGGGCCGTCGGCATGAAGTGGCCCTGCCGGTGGGACATCCGGTCCTCGATGAGGGCCCGGTCGCCGGTGAGGTGGACGAAGACGACGCCGGGAGCCGCGGCCCGCAGGCGGTCGCGGTAGCTGCGCTTCAGCGCGGAGCTGCTGACCACACCGCCGAGCCCGGCCCTGCCGTGGGCCCAGGCGCCGATGGCGTCGAGCCACGGCCAGCGGTCGTCGTCGGTCAGCGGGGTCCCGGCCGACATCTTGGCGATGTTCGCCGGGGGATGGAAGTCGTCGCCCTCGGCGTAGGGAACGCCGAGCTGTGCCGCGAGCAGGGGACCGATCGTCGTCTTGCCGGTTCCTGCCACGCCCATCACTACGACGACGTGGGGGGTGCTCATCGCTGTCCTGCCTTGCTGTCTTCATCGACATCGGTCGGTCACGAGCCACGGGCCGGGGGGAGACCCGTGGCTCGTTCACGTCACTGAAACCCATTAGGTCTGACGAATTCAAGAGTCTGTGACACAAAAGTCTGACTTTTTGTTCCCGAGGGTCCCCACATACCCTGACGTCATGACCGCACAGGCCCGTGGGCTGCACGCTCGCGTACTGGAAAGCCTCGGGCCCGCCATCACCGGCGGCGAGTACCCGCCGGGCAGTGTGCTGCGCACGGACGAGCTCTCCCAGCGCTTCGAGGTGTCCCGGTCCGTCGTACGGGAAGCGGTGCGGGTCCTGGAGTCGATGCACCTCGTCGAGTCCCGGCGCCGGGTCGGCGTGACCGTCCTGCCCACCGCGGAGTGGAACGTCTACGACCCGCAGGTCATCCGGTGGCGTCTGGCCGGCGCCGACCGGCCGCGCCAGCTGCGCTCCCTCACGGTCCTGCGCTCGGCGATCGAACCGGCCGCGGCGGGGCTCGCCGCCCAGCACGCCACGCCCGAGCAGTGCGCGGCCCTCACCGAGTGCGCACTGGGCATGGTCGCCACCTCGCGCGGACAGCAGCTGGAGGGCTACCTCTTCCACGACATCAACTTCCACCGCATCGTCCTGAACGCGTCGGGCAACGAGATGTTCGCCCGCCTCGGCGACGTCGTCGCGGAGGTCCTGGCGGGCCGTACCCACCACCAGGTCATGTTCGAGGACCCGGACCCGGCGGCCGTCACCCTGCACGTCCGGCTCGCGGAAGCGGTGCGCGAGGGCGACGCGGTGCGGGCCGAGGAGCTGACGCGCGAGATCGCGGTCGGGGCGCTGCACGAACTGGACATTCTCGCCCCGTAGCGGACCGCCCTTCCGGGACAGGGACAATGGTCCGCATGTCCCGACGCGCCGCCCGCCCCCAGACCACCGCCTGCCCCTGCGGCCACCCCGAGCCGTACGAGAGGTGCTGCGGCCGGCTGCACCGGGGCGAGGTCGCGGCCACCGTGCCCGAGGAGCTGATGCGCTCCCGCTACTGCGCCTTCGCCGTCAAGGACGAGGCGTACCTCCTGCGCACCTGGCACCCGCGCACCAGGCCGCCGGGCGTCGAGTTCGACCCGGGCCTGCGCTGGGTCGGCCTGGAGATCCTGGACATCGCGGACGGCACCGCGTTCCACACCACCGGCACCGTCGAGTTCCGGGCCCGCTACACCGACGGGGGCCGCAAGGAGTCCCTGCACGAGCGGAGCCGCTTCGAGCGGCTCGACGGGGTGTGGGTGTACGTCGACGGCGCGTTCATCGACTAGCCGCCGACGTCCGCCCTCCCGTCCGCCGCCTCAGCGGATGTCCCCGTACTCGCTCATCACCCCCGGCGGAGCCAGCGCGTTCACGTAGTGCCCTGGGCCGTGGTCCTCGAAGGAGTACGTGAACGGGACGCTGCGGGTCAGCGCGAGCCGGGCCGCGAAGAACGCCAGGGGCGCCACCACCGCAAGTCCCGCCAGGCTGTCCATCTGCGGGTAGCGCGGCGCCGGATCACGCACCTCGACCCAGCCGGACTGCCTGCCGGGCCCCCGCGCCAGATCGGCCAGGGCCCGCCCCACCGCCTTCGCCCGGCGCCCCGCCGTCGCGGGCAGCCGGCCCCCGAGCAGATCGCCCGGCAGGGACAGCGTCTCGATCAGCGCCTCGGCCGCGAGCGTGAGGGCGCCGTCGACCGTGCCCCGCCGATGCCGGTAGTGGAACTCGCGGCCGAAGGGCGCGTAGGGCCCGACCGGGCGCGGCGGCAGCGAGGGCACGACATCGCGGTCGTAGATGTAGCGGATGAGCCGGTCGCGCAGCACGTGGACGCCCCGCGGATCGCTGGCCTGATGGCAGGCACGGGCCAGATCCGGGCCGCCGAGCATGGGCTGGCCGAAGGTGTAGACGGCCTTCAGGCGTTCCGCGACGGCGGCGTACCGCGGCTCGTGGGCCAGCACGACGCCCATCAGCGCCGCCATCGCACCGCCCAGGCTGTGCCCGGTGATGTAGAGCGCCTCCATGCCGTCGCCCACCGTGCCCTGTTCGTCGGGGTCGACCGACTCGCCGCGCAGCGCCCGCTCCAGGGCCTGCATGACCAGATACCGGGAGGCCCGCATGTTGCGGTAGAAGCCCGCGTGCACGTCGTACCGCTCGCCGCCCAGGTCCACATGGAGCATCTCGGGCCGTACGTCGGCGTCGGTGAGGATGCTGATGATGTCCTCGGGCTGGGTGCCGCGATAGCAGAGGATCACCACCCGCCGGTCCTTGTCCTGGAGCAGGTACGCCGCCGACGCGATGTACAGCGCCCCCACCCGCTGCTCGAAGACCCGGCAGCGGTTCTCCTCCAGGCCCAGCCGCGCCATGATCATGGCGAGCGTCGCCGGGTCGGGGTCCTCGGGGGTGCCCGCGTAGGCGTACGCCGCGCAGGTCGCCAGGGCGTGCGGGACCACGCCGTCCGGATCGGGCTGCGCCTTGTCCGCCAACAGCCGCTCCACCAGGTCGGGATAGACCGGGAAGCCCACCGCGGGGCCGGTTCCGGTGACGTCCTTGTACGGGCGCAGATCGGCGAAGGGCGGCGCCGTGGCGTGCTGGTCCCGCATGGCTTCCCCCGGAACGGGCGGTGACGGCAAGGGAGTTGTGAGCACACCACCGGCCCGATCCGCAGTCAACTCGCGCGCGCCGGGCCCCCGTCCACCCGTAACGGACCGGCCATCGGCGAGCTCGGCTCCTGTGGCTGCTGTGGGAGAAGACCCCAGAGAGACATCCGGACGATCACCCGCGCCGCGCCGCACGGCCGCCCCAGGGCGCCCGACGGGCCCAAATGCCGCCGCCCGCCTGCCTGTTCGACGCCCACGCGGCGCCCCGCACATAGGCGGGAACACGCGCTGCGGCCGTCCGGTGCCGCCAGTAGCGTCCTAGCCCCCGTCCCGTACGCCTGCGTGCGAAGGAAATGCCTGATGGCCGACACCGGAGAGTACGAGCAGACCTACGAGCGCTACGTGGGCGGCAGCCCCGAGGCGGAGCACCGCCTCTTCGAGCGCCTGGCCCGCGAACTGATGAAGGTCCAGGCGAAGAACCGGCGTACAAGTAATGCCGGTTCCCTCGCGCGCACCCAGCACGCGAAGTCCGCGCTCGGCGTGGAGAACGCCCGCCTCACCTTCCACGACGACATCCCCGACGCCCTGCGCAGCGGATTCGTCAAACCCGGCGCCGAGTATCCGGCGACCGTGCGGCTCTCCAACGCCAGCGGCACCCGGCAGCCCGACGCCGTGGCCGACCTGCGCGGCGTGGCCGTGCGCGTGCGGGTGTCGGACGAGGAGAGCCACGACCTGCTCGCCACCAACTTCCCGGTGTCGCACGCCCGCGACGCCCGCGAGTTCGTCGCCTTCGCCAAGGCCATGGCGGGCGCCAACAGCACGCTGCAGAAGGCCTTCGGCCTGTTCGTGAAGCTCCCGCTGGCCGTCGGCCTGTCCACCGCGACCCGCATGCGGCGCAACATCCAGGCCGCCACCCGGCACAAGGTCGACAGCCTCGCCAAGGAGACGTACTGGAGCCGCGGCGCCATCCTCTGGGGCGACGCGGGACCGGTCCGCTACCTCCTGCGGCCCGTCGTGGGCAGCGCCCCCGAGCCCAAGCCCGAGCGCCGCGACCCCGGCTTCCTGCACCGCGAACTGGCCCACCGCCTCGTCACCTCGGACGTCGCCTTCGACCTGTGCGTCCAGCGGTACGTGGACGAGAAGCGCACCCCCATCGAGGACGGCTCGGTGGAGTGGAAGGACGCCGTCACGCCCGCGGAGCCCATCGGCCGCCTCACCGTGCCGCGCCAGGACCTGGCCACCGCCGAGGCGCAGGCGGCGGCGGGGCGGGTCGAGGAGCTCGCCTTCAACCCCTGGTACACCACCGACGCGTTCCGCCCCCTCGGCAACCTCAACCGCGCCCGCAAGGCCGCGTACGAGGCGAGCGCCGCCCACCGCAAGGGCCTGCGCTTCAGCACCGAGGAGCCGCTGCGCAACACGGTGCTGGGCATCCCCGTCGGACGGTTCTTCGCCGCGCTGAACCGCTATGTGCCGTGGCACAGGCTGCCGTTGGAGGCGAGCCTGCTGAACCTGGTCTTCCTGCGCAAGGCGCTGCGGCGCCTCAACCTCATCGACACCGACATCCCCGAGGCGCCGCCGAAGGCCGTGCCCGTGCCGACGCCGGCCGACGAGCGGCTGCGCACCGCCCGGTCGTACGACGGGACGTACAACGACCTCTCCGCGCCCTCCATGGGGGCCGTGGGCGCGGCCTTCGGACGCAACCTGAAACCGGACTACCGGCCCGACCTCTTCGACACCCCGAACCCGGTCACCGTCAGCCGCGAACTTCTCCAGCGCGACACCTTCGTGCCGGCGACCACGCTCAACATCCTGGCCGCCGCCTGGATCCAGTTCCAGGTCCACGACTGGGTCAACCACCGCCGCTACCCCGTCGGCGGCAAGGCCGTCGAGGTGCCGCTGCCGCCCGGCAGCACCTGGCACAACACGCCCGGCGGGCCGCCCGAGAACGTGATGCGCTTCGCCGAGAACGAGGGCATCGAGCTGCCTGGAAACAAGCCCCCGATCCTCTTCGCCAACACCGCGTCCCACTGGTGGGACGGCTCCGAGGTGTACGGCGCTGACGAGCAGACCGCCAGGTTCCTGCGCGAGGCCGACGGCAGCGCCGACCTCCGCCTGGAGGACGGCCATCTGCCCTCCGGCCAGAACGGCATCCCGCTCACCGGCTTCAACGAGAGCTGGTGGCTCGGCCTCAGCGCGATGCACACGCTCTTCGCCCGCGAGCACAACGCGGTCTGCGCGGCGCTGCGCCACGAGTACCCCGCGATGAGCGAGGACAGCATCTACCACACGGCACGCCTGGTCGTCTCCGCCCTCATCGCCAAGATCCACACGGTGGAGTGGACCCCGGCGATCCTCGCCACCGAGGCGATCGACCTCGGCCTGCACACCAACTGGGAAGGCCCGCCGAACAACTGGCTGAACAAGCTCGGCCTGTGGCTCCTGGAGTCCCACTCGCTGACCGGCATCCCCAAGACGCTGCCGGACCACCACGCGGCGCCGTACTCCCTCACCGAGGACTTCGTCACCGTCTACCGGATGCACCCGCTGATCCCCGACGACTACGAGATGCGCGAACACCACTTCGGGCAGCGCCTGGAGAGCCTCACCTTCCAGGACATCCAGGGCGGCGCAGCGGAGGCCGCCATCCGCAAGACGGGCCTGGCCGACACCCTCTACTCGTTCGGCATCGCCCACCCCGGCGCGATCACCCTGAACAACTTCCCGCGCGCGCTGCAGCGCTTCGAGCGCGACGGCGAGATCATCGACCTGTCGGTCGTCGACCTGGTCCGCACCCGCAGGCGGGGCGTGCCGCGCTACAACGACTTCCGCGCGGGCCTGCACAAGCCGCGCATCACCCGCTTCGAGGACCTGAGCCAGGACCCCGAGACCGTCGCGCGCCTCAAGGACGTCTACAGCTCGGTCGACGAGATCGACACCGTGGTCGGCCTGTTCGCCGAGAACCCGCCGACCGGCTTCGGCTTCAGCGACACCGCCTTCCGCATCTTCATCCTGATGGCCACGCGGCGCCTGCAGAGCGACCGCTTCCTGACCGTCGACTACCGCCCCGAGATCTACACGCCCCTGGGCATCGACTGGGTCGACAGGGGCGGCATGAAATCCGTCATCCAGCGGCACGCCCCGGACCTCGCGGGGCTGCTGCCGCGCGACGCGAGCGCGTTCGCGCCGTGGCGGCAGGTGCAGCAGATGCGGGGCGGAGGCAGCGATGCCTCCCGGTGAGGGCGGACCCGACAGCCGGGCGGACGGACACCACCCCGGACTCGCCGACCTCTTCGTACGTCCCCTTCTGGAGACGGTCTGGCGCCGCCGCACCCACCGGGTGAGCCGCGGCGCCACCGTCCCGGCGGGCTCGATGAGTTACGTCTCCAAGGACGACCCGCAGCCGCTGACGGAGCTGGAGGAGGCGGTCCTGATCTCCCTGACGGGCTGCACCGGGCTCACGATGCCCGACCGCCCCTTCGAGGACCCGCGGGACGGCAAGCCGATCATGGCGAAGCCGAACCTGACCATGGCGGGACGCACGGCGGGCAGCCCCGACAACGCGCAGGGCACGCACTTCTTCCTGATCAACGACACCGGCACCTACTACCTGAGGAAGCTGCCCCCGGCGCCGGAGGAGCCCTTCGACGACGTGACCCTGACCGCCCGCGCGCGGGAGGCCAAGGTCAAGGTCCTCGACCACCGCCTGGACGTGGCGGAGGGCCTGCGGGACTTCCCGGCCTACCTGGACTCGAACCGCTTCCTGTCCAACCTGCCGGGCACGACGGTCCTCTTCCCGGTGGTCGACCTGTCCCACCAGTACATCAACGCCCTGATGTACCTGCTCACCCAGCCGGACGGGGCGCGGCCCACCCTGGTGGACGACCGGAACTTCTACCGTCCCGCGGGCGTGAAGAAGTGGATCAAGAACGGCTTCCTGAACGAGCAGATCAAGCTGCCGCTCGGGGCGTTGGGACCGCTGCGCACCCAGATCGAGGCGGACCTGCTGCTCCAGAACCTGATGCTGGTGGCGGAGGCGATGGGCCTGGGCGGCTGGATCCACGCGTCCATCAACCCGCAGATCGCCCTGGGCGACCCGAAGTTCTCCCGCACCTACGGCAGGATGCTGGGCTTCACCTTCGTCACCCCGCGCTGGCGCCCGGCCGACCTGTGGCGCTGGCACATCCCGCTCCCCAAGTACGCCAACGTCCGCTCGCAGCCGGTGGGCCTGAAGGCACCGGACGGCGAGCAGCTGATCTCCGCCGCGTGCCCGCCCGCGTTCGCTTCGATGTCCGACGCGGTGGACGCGGTGATCCGGGAGAAGTTCGGCCCCGGGGGCGTCTACGGCGACAAGGACGTCTTCACCCGCATCTACCGGGAGGACTACGGCCAGCGCTACCTCGCCGAGGCCAGTGAGTACGAGGAGCGGGTGATCGAGTGCGCCCGCGACATCTGCACCTACATCCTCCAGACGCACCGCCGCTTCCCCGCGCACACGGACGCGATCCACGTGCCCGGGATCTGGCTCCAGGCCCACCACGTGGAGAACGAGTACTACGACAAGTACTTCACCCAGGGTCTGACGCCGGCGCACCGCCGCCACGGAGGTCTGTGGGACGGCCAGGGGTAGCGGGGGCCCAACACCCTCAAGATTGATTTCCACCACGCTCCACCGGATAAGCTCCGCTGCAGCGCCGGGAGTTGACGCGATATCAGTCTGTCGCGCTCCCGGCGCCGTCGCGCTGTCGCACGGGGGATCACGCAGGTGATCGAGGGGGTGCCGCCGCCGTCATCGGCGGCATCGCCATGCGATGGGTGCGAACCCTTGACAGGGTTGTCCACTCTTCGATCGCGTTGGTTTGAGGAATCAGATGGAACTTGCCACTCCGCCGCCGGCGGCTGTCCGGGCACCCGCGGCCTGGCACAGCTGGTGGCTGCTGCCGATGGGCCTCGGCGGCGGCAGCGTCGCCGCCGTGGCCGCCGGCTCCGACCCGGCCCGAATACCCACCGCGGTCGCGGGCCTCGCGGCCACCGCGGCCGCCACCGCCTGCGTCCGCCTCCTGCTGCGCACTCGCCAGGAGCTGAGCCGCGCCGCGGAGGACGCACGCAGTGCGCAGCTGAACCACTCCCAGCAGTGGCAGCAGCACGTCGCGGCCCTCGAACGGCGGTACGAGGGCGAACGCGCCGCCTACGAAGCCCACCAGGTCGACGAGGCCGGTGTGTGGCAGTGGCGTCTCGAGAGGCAGCAGGCCCTGGTGGCCCGCCTGGCGGACGAGTTCCTGCCCGCCGCCTTCGAGGGCCTGCGCGGCGGCGAGGCCATCGACGACCTCCTGCCGCTCGCACTCGACCAAGAGACCGAGATATCACCGGAGTTCAGGCTCGAACTGCGCAAGGTCCTGCGGACCGGCCTGATCGCCGTCGAGGAGGAGTTCAACCGCAGCGCCTCCGCCGAGCAGGCCGTGATCAGCATCGGCAGCCGGATCCACGTACTCACCGGAAAGATCCGCGGGCGGCTGCACGAGATGCAGGGCGAGCACGGCAGGAACCCGGCCGTCGCCCAGGGCCTGATGGAGCTGGACCAGGCGATCGGCCCCGCCGACTGCCTGGCAGCGAGCATCGGGGTCCTCGGCGGCACGGACCGGCCGGGACGCCAGTGGCAGGAGCCGCAGCGCCTGCTCAGCGTCGTGCGCGGCGGCGTCGGCCGCATCAAGGACTTCGACCGGGTCCAACTGCGCCAGCTGCCCGAACTCGGCGTCGACGGCGGTCTGGTGGACCACCTCACGCTGATCTTCGCCCACCTCCTGGACAACGCGGCACGCTACTCGCCGCTCACCGAGCCGGTCGTCGTCTCCGGCAAGGAGGTGCCCAACGGCGTCGGCATCGAGATCCAGGACGCCGGCAAGGGCCTGACCGACGAGAAGAAGCAGCAGGCCATGCGGGCGCTCGACGGCGCCGAGGCGGGCACCGGCCTCGTCGGCCTCTCCGAGGACGCACACCTGGGCCTGCGCGTCGTCGGCACGCTCGCCCGCAAGTACGGCATCAAGGTCACCTTCGCCGACTCGCCCTGGCTGGGCACCTCGGTGGTCGTCGTCGTACCGCACAAGTACTTCAGCCAGCTTCCGGCCGACTCCGTGACGGCACCGGCGGTCAGAACTCCCTCCCGGGCCGAGGCGCCCGCCGGGCGGGCCGCCCAGCGGGTACCGGCACGCACCGCGGCGGCCGAGGCCGCCGCGGACACCACGCCCGGCGGTCTGCCCCGGCGCAGGAGGAAGCACGCCGATCCCCCGCTGAGGGCCGACGCCGAACAAGGGACCACGGCGGGCGCCCTGCCGCCCGTGCTGCCGCCGGACGCGTCCTTCACCGGCATGGCGGCCTTCGCAGCCGCCGGACGAGACACCGATGGGCCCCGCACCGACCGGCCCCTTACCGCCGAGCCCCGCACCGAAGAGAGCGACTAGCCACATGACGCAACACGAATCCGACGTGAGCTGGGCGCTCCGCGACCTGACCGAGAGCATCCAGGAGATCCGCTTCGCGCTGGTCGCGTCGAGCGACGGCAAGGCCATCGCGTCGTACGGAGCCGACGACCCGGACGACGTGGACCGCTTCGCCGCCGTGGTCGCGGGCCTGCAGGCGCTCGCCCAGCCGGTGGCGGGCCAGTTCCCCGCGTACGGCGGCCAGTTGCGCCTGGCGATGATCGAGGTCGACGGCGGGCACCTGTTCGTGGTGCGGGCCGGGGTCGAGACCTACCTCGGGGTCCTCGCCAGGGAAGGGCTCGACCAGGGGCTGCTCGGACACCAGATGAGGGACCTGTCCCGCAGTATGGGCGAACTCCTCGGCACCACTGCGCGGCGGGAGGAGCAGCCTGGATGAGCGGCCCCCACCGGTCCGGCCCCCCACGGCCCACGGACCCGTCCGGTCTTGAGCGCTACTACGTGCTCACCGGCGGTCGCAGTGGTCCCGGCGGGCCGGCCGCCGGCCTCGACGTGGCGACCCTCGTCGTCTCCCGCTCCACCGCGGCCCCGGCCCCCGGCACCCAGTACGAGCACGGGGAGATCCTGCGCCGGTGCCGAGACCCGCTGTCGGTGGCCGAGTTGAGCGCCCACCTCGGACTGCCGTTCAACATTCTCGCCGTGCTCGTGGCCGACCTGCTGGAAGCGGGCCAGGTCGACGCACGTGATCCCATCCCGGCTTCCACACCCGGTCAGGGAGCGGACATCGCGCTCCTGGAGGAGGTACTCAGTGGACTTCAAAGGCTTTGACCGTCCGGACCGGCCGGAGCGGGCCGGCTCACTGGCCGCCGGGAGCCGCTCGGTCAAGGTGATGATCGCCGGGGGCTTCGGCACCGGCAAGACCACCATGGTCCGCTCCGTGAGCGACATCAAACCGCTCACCACCGAGGAGACCCTCACCCAGGCAAGCGCCGACGTCGACCACCTCGCCGGGGTGGCCGAGAAGAACGAGACGACCGTCAGCCTCGACTTCGGGCGGATCGGCCTCAACGAACAGCTCGTGCTGTACCTGTTCGGCACGCCGGGCCAGGAGCGCTTCTGGTTCCTGTGGAACGGCCTGTTCAAGGGCGCCCTGGGGGCCGTCGTCCTGGTGGACACGCGACGCCTGGCGTCCAGCTTCCGGGCGATCGAGGAGATGGAGCGCCAGGGAGTGCCCTTCGTCATCGCCCTGAACGTCTTCCCGGACTCCCGGAGCCATCCCGTCGAGGAGATCCGGGACGCCCTGGACATCCCCGAGCACACACCGGTCGTCGCCTGCGACGCCAGGGACCGCGAGTCGAGCCGCGACGTGCTGATCGCCCTGGTCCGCCACCTCAAGGAACGCTCCACCGCCGCGCCCCTGGAGGCCGCCCGCTGACCGACCCCGTCCCGGACACCGGTCCGGCACGCGTATGGTCGCGGGCCCGTTCGGCGGTACGCGGGGCTGGCCCCGGAGCGATCGCGGGTACGTGATCAGCCATGCCCCCTGCATCCGGTACGCCGAACCACGGCGACCCCGCGCCGCACGGACCGTGGTTCCTGCGCCTGCACCGCCGCCTCCTGGGCTCGGCGGTCGCGCTCGCCTGGAACCGCGGGCGCGAGATGGAGCTGATGCACCGCGCCATGGGCTTCGCGGCGCTCGGCTTCCTCACCCTCGTGCCCCTCCTCGTCGTGGTCGCCGCGGCCGACCTCGGGAGGGGAGAGGGCTTCGCCCGGTGGCTGGTGCAGGGCCTCGGGGTCTCCTCCGAGGTGCCGGAGGAGGAGATCGAGCGGCTGTTCGGCGCGCCGGGGCGGGCGCTGCAACGGACCACGGCGCTGGGCCTCGCCGCGCTGGCCGCGTTCGGCGTGACCTTCGGATCCGCCGTACAGACCGGCTACGAACGCGTGTGGCGCTTGCCCCCCGCCCGCTGGCACACCATGTGGCGGCACGTCGTCTGGCTGGCCGTGCTGGTCTTCGGCCTGCTGCTCTTCGTCACCACGCTCTCGCCCGAGGAGTCGTCCGCCGCCGAGGCCGCCCTCGTCGCCGCGGGCGATGCCATCGGTGCGTTCTTCTTCTTCTGGTGGTCGCAGCGCCTGCTCCTCTGCGGCCGGGTCCGCTGGCGGGCCCTGGTCCCGGGGGCCGCGGCGACGGCCATCGGGCTGCTGGGGCTGCGGATCTTCTCGCAGTTCGTCTTCTCGCCGCTGATCGCGTCGAACGCGGTGACGTACGGCCCGTTCGGGACCGTGCTGATCCTGCAGTCCTGGCTGGTGGGGGTGGGATTCGTCGTCTACGGCGGCGCGCTGGTGGGGTGCCTGGCCCACGAGCGGCGGCTGCGGCGCAGACTGACGGCCGAGGGACCGGACTGACGACGGACCGGACTGCCGGACGACGGACCGGACCGCGGGCCGAGGACGCTTTGCGGGTGGCCGCCGACCCGGCAACGCAAAACGCCGGCCGGGAGCGATCCCGACCAGCGCATTGGTGGTCAATCCTTGGTGTCCGAGGGGGGACTTGAACCCCCACGCCCGATAAAGGGCACTAGCACCTCAAGCTAGCGCGTCTGCCATTCCGCCACCCGGACCAGGTGGTCTGTCGCGGTTTCCCGCGGCGACGTGGAAAACCATAGCAAACATTCGGAGGCCTCTGATCACACAGGCCGGCAGCGTGAACGGCACATGACGACGGGTGCCCGGCCTTGGGTGTCGAGGGGTGGGCGCGGGAGGATGAAGAGGACCACCAGCAGCGATAGCGGGAGGAACCATCGTGAGCGAGTCGAGCAGGGCCGACAGGGCGGGCGAGGCGGACCGGTCGCGGCCCGTCACCGGTGAGGACGAGGTCGTCGACCTCTGCCGCGACCTGATCCGCATGGACACCAGCAACTACGGCGATCACTCGGGCCCGGGGGAGCGCAAGGCCGCCGAGTACGTCGCGGAGAAGCTCGCCGAGGTGGGGCTCGAGCCGCAGATCTTCGAATCGCACCCCGGCCGGGCCTCCACGGTGGCCCGCATCGCGGGCGAGGACCGCTCCCGGCCCGCGCTGCTCATCCACGGGCACCTCGACGTCGTACCGGCGAACGCCCAGGACTGGACGCACCACCCCTTCTCCGGGGAGATCGCGGACGGCTGTGTGTGGGGCCGCGGCGCCGTCGACATGAAGGACATGGACGCGATGACCCTCGCGGTCGTCCGTGAGCGCATGCGCAGCGGCCGCAAGCCCCCGCGCGACATCGTGGTGTCCTTCATGGCCGACGAGGAGGCCGGCGGCACGTACGGCGCGCGCTTCCTCGTCGACAAGCACCCGGAGCTCTTCGAGGGCGTCACGGAGGCCATCAGCGAGGTCGGCGGCTTCTCCTTCCAGGTCAACGAGGACCTGCGGCTCTATCTCATCGAGACGGCCCAGAAGGGCATGCACTGGATGAAGCTGACCGTGGACGGCACGGCGGGCCACGGTTCGATGATCCACAAGGACAACGCGATCACCGAACTGTCCGAGGCCGTGGGCCGGTTGGGGCGGCACAAGTTCCCGGTGCGGGTGACCAAGACGCTGCGGCACTTCCTGGACGAACTCGGCGATGCCCTGGGCACCGAGCTCGACCCGGAGAACATGGACGCGACGCTCGCCAAGCTGGGCGGCATCGCCAAGCTGATCGGCGCCTCCCTGCAGAACACCGCCAACCCGACCCAGCTGGGCGCGGGCTACAAGGTCAACGTCATCCCGGGACAGGCGACGGCGCACGTCGACGGCCGCTTCCTGCCGGGGTACGAGCAGGAGTTCCTCGCCGACCTGGACCGGATTCTCGGCCCGAACGTCAAGCGCCAGGACGTGCACGCGGACAAGGCCCTGGAGACCACCTTCGACGGCGCGCTCGTCGACGCCATGCAGACGGCGCTCCAGGCCGAGGACCCGATCGCCCGCGCCGTTCCGTACATGCTCTCCGCGGGCACCGACGCCAAGTCCTTCGACGACCTCGGCATCCGCGGCTTCGGCTTCGCGCCGCTGAAGCTGCCGCCGGAGCTGGACTTCGCGGGCATGTTCCACGGCGTGGACGAGCGGGTGCCCGTGGACGGCCTCAAGTTCGGGGTGCGCGTGCTCGACCGGTTCATCGACGCGTCCTGAACGCCGGTCCACGCGCCCCTCATGGGGGCAGGAACGCGGCATATACGTGCTGAAACGAAACTCCAATAATCGTCAGCGCGTGCGTACTTGACTGAAAAGAGTGAAAGGAACCATACGCTCGTAGCCCCAATGGCCCCTCCTCGTTACAGGTGGTGCGGTCCGCGGCTGGGATCGCATTGCCAACAAGGAGGAATAATGATCAAGAAGATCGTCGCCGCTGCGGCTGCCACTGGTGGTCTCGTGCTCGCGGGTGCGGGTATCGCTGCTGCCGACGCCGGTGCTCAGGGTGCCGCCGTGAAGTCCCCCGGCGTGCTCTCGGGCAATGTCGTTCAGGCGCCCATCCACGTGCCGGTCAACGTCTGTGGCAACACGGTCTCCGTGATCGGGCTGCTGAACCCCGCCTTCGGCAACACCTGCGTCAACAAGTGACGTTGCTGTGCCTCACCCCATGAGGGTCTGAGTCCGTCGGCCCCGGAGTGCTTGCCTTGCACTCCGGGGCCTTCGGGCATTCCGCGTACGCACCTCAAGGAGCGTGCGCATTCCTGAAGGTCACAAGGCAGGGAAAACCTATGCGACAGGTCACTCGTAAAGGCCTGATCACGGTGGCGGCCGCGACGGGCGTGCTCGCCATCAGTGGCGGATACGCGCAAGCGGACTCGGGCGCCCGCGGGGGTGCATCGGATTCTCCGGGCGTGCTGTCCGGCAACTCGGTCCAGCTCCCGGTTCACGTGCCGTTGAACGTCTGCGGCAACAGCGTCAACGTCGTCGGGGTGCTCAACCCGGCGGCGGGCAACAACTGCGCCAACACCTCCGACGACGGCGGCGGCCACGGCCACGGAAAGCCCTCGGGCGGCGGGTCCTCGGCGGACGGTCACGCCAGTGACTCGCCCGGTGTGGGTTCGGGCAACGACGTCCAGCTGCCGGTCGACGTGCCGGTGAACGTCTGCGGCAACAGCGTCACCATCGGCGGTCTCGGCAACGCGACCACCGGCAACGAGTGCGCCAACGACTCGGGCGAGGCGACCCCGCCCGGAAGCGAGAAGCCGCCCACGAAGCCGGAGCAGCCGCCGGGCGGTCCGGAGAACCCCCAGACGCCGGAGAAGCCCGAGCAGCCGGGGAAGCCGGGGAAGCCGGGGGAGCCGGGCACTCCGGGCAAGCCCGGCACGCCGGGCGCGGAGCCGGAGGACCGGGCTGTGCCGAACCAGCCGGGGACGCAGATCATCGCGCAGCCGAAGGGCTCGGAGACGCTCGCGTCGACGGGCAGCGAGCTGCCGGTCGGCGTCGTGCTGCCGGTGGGCGCGGGCATTCTGCTCGCGGGAACGGTGCTGTACCGCAGGGCACGGTCGGCCGCCTGATCGGGGGCGCGCGCGTCGCCGCTTGATCCGGTACGCAGAATGGAGGGTGTCCCCACTGGTCGGGGCACCCTCCATTCTCGCTGTCCCACATCACCAAGTGGCCCGCAGCTGGCGGATGATCCGCCGCTTCAGCCGCACCCTGCGGCTGCCGTCCGAGTGCAGGCTCAGGCGGTCCAACTCCCAGTGTCCGTACTCTGCGTGGTCCGTCAGCAGGCGCGTTGCTTCCTTGCGGGTGACCCCGCGCGGCACATACACGTCGACAAATTCGTATTCCGGCATCGCATCTATTGTGCAAGTACAGGCCCGGTACGGATAGCGTCTGCACTATGTCTGATGCTGCGCAGCCCACCGCTGCCGAGGTACGCGCCGCCGCCGAGGCGGTCAAGACCGCGCTCGACCGTCACCTTGCCGCGGTCGAACGCAGGTCGGGGGAGGACGACCCGGCCGTCTATGAAGCGTTCAACGAGCTCGCCGCGGCGGCCGAGGAGTACGACGAGCTCCTCTACGACCGCTATGACGAGGTCACCCCCTTCGAGATCCCCGGCTCGGACAGCGACGTGCTGCCGCCGTACCAGGGCCCGGAGGAGGCGAACGCGCTGAGCGTGCTGATCCGCAGGGACTACGCCGTGGCGGAGCCGCAGCGGCTGCTCGCACAGGCCCAGCGGGTCGCGGACCTCGACGAGGGCGCGGCGGGCGACAGCCCCGCCGCGGCGGCGGGCAGCAGTGTGCACGCCGCGCTCGGCGTCCTCTTCGGGGAGTTCGAACCGGACGAGATCGCCTCGCGGCACAAGGAGTTCGGCCTCGAGGAGGGCGACTCCACGCTCTGGGTCACCGCGGCGGACGAGCCCGCCGAGCCGGGGGAGTGGCTCGACGCCCCCTTCGACCAGGCGGACCCGCACCGGGTCGTGTGCCGGTTCGACGTCAGCGCGGTCTTCGACGACGACCCGGACGACGAGGGGGCCGATGCCGACGCCGACGTCCGTCTCCGTGTCGATCCCGACGCCGTGGCGGTCCTTGAGGAACTCGACGAGCTCGACGAGGTGGACGAGGTGGACGCCCTCGACGTCGACGACGACAGGAGCCCCCTGGACGCGGACCGCTGATCCCGCGGGCGCGCGCGTCGCGGCCCTTCCGGGCGGTGCGCCGCCGCTTCCGGGGGCCGGTGGTCGAGGCGGCCACCCGGAAGCGCGGGTTGGTCCCTCGGCTCAGGACGTGGCGGGGACCTGGGGGCGCAGGAGGGTCTGCAGGCGCGTCGTGCGGGCCTTCGGGGGGATCTCCGCCACCGCGCGCGGCAGCGCCTGCTCGGCGCCCTGGACGACCGACAGGTGCCGCTCGCCGCGGCTGAACGCGGTGTAGACCCAGGGCCTGCTCAGGGCCGCCGTCGCGTCGCCGGGCAGCACCACGACCGCCGCGGGCCAGCTCAGCCCCACGGCCTGGTGCGCGGTGAGCGCCCAGGCGTGCCGCACCGTCTGCTCCACCTGCTCCTTCGGTACGACCACGGGGGCGCCGTCGCACTCCAGGCGCAGCCCCTCCGCGTCGGCCCCCAGGACCCGGCCGAGCGTCGTGCGACCCGGCGCCGGGACGTGGGCGACGCGGTCGCCGGGGTCGAAGCCGCCGAACCGGCCGGGGCCGGGGTTCAGCCGCTCCTTGAGCGCGGTGTTCAACGCGCGCGTGCCCGCGGCGCCGCCGTGCCCGGGAGTGATGACCTGGGTGTCCTGCGTGGGCACCCCGATCGCCCGGGGCACCGAGTCCGCCACGAGCTGCACCGTGCGGTGGACGGCCTCGCCCGCGTCCCGCACGGGGACGATCACGACTTCCTTGCCCGGCGCCTCGACCTGGTTCAGCTCGCCGATGCCGATGCCGGAGACCAGCTCCCCGATGGGCCCGGGGTCCGGGACGCGCGAGACGACCTGCGGGCAGCAGCGCGCCGCGAGGAGATCCGCGAAGACCCGTCCGGGGCCCGCCGACCACAGCACGCCCGGGTCGCCGCTCAGCACCAGGCGGGCGCCGTCCGGCAGGGACTCCACCAGCATGGCGGCGCTCTCCACGTCCAGCTGCGGCGCGTCCAGGACCACCAGGAGGTCGAGGGCGAGCGCTCCGTCCCGGTCCCGCCCGGGGCCCTCCGCCCCCGAGAGCAGCCCTGCCACGGTGGCGGCGCCCGCCTCCTCGGCGCCGGTGAGCCCGGCGACGCGCTGGCGCCCCGCGGAGCTGTGCGTGGCCGCCCACGCCCGCAGGCCGAGGCCGGCCGCGGCCGCCACCAGCGCGGCGGGCTCGGCGCGTGCCGCCTCGCCGCCGGTGTGCAGGACGAGTCCGTGGCCGGCCGCCGCGCGGATCAGCTCGGCGGTGGAGCCGGCGGCCCCGGCCGCGGCGGACTCCCAGTCGGCGGCCCGCGGTCCCGAACCCTCTTCCTTGGGCAGGGAGTTGATCACCCGGGCCAGCCCGTCGGCGAGGCTCTCCT
Source organism: Streptomyces sp. NPDC054047 (assembly GCF_055585065.1). Lineage (NCBI taxonomy): Bacteria > Bacillati > Actinomycetota > Actinomycetes > Kitasatosporales > Streptomycetaceae > Streptomyces > Streptomyces sp. NPDC054047. The sequence goes on from NZ_JBVJKV010000009.1 coordinate 210,550, forward strand.
CCGCGAGGGCGTACTGCTCGAGGCCGACCAGGACGCGGACCGGCACCTCGGCCTCCTCGCCCTCGCCGTCGGCCTCTTCCCGCACGGGGGCCGGAGCTCCCGGTGTCTCGATGGCGTCCTGGAAGACCAGGATGTCGCCCTCTGCGATGGCGCTCTGCACCGCCGCGTCCGGATCGGGCACGGAACGCTGGCCGAGCGCGGCGGTGAGCGCCGCCGCGTCCAGGGCCGTGTGCCCCGCGACGGCCGCCTGCTCCAGGAGCCAGGCGGTGATCGCGCGCCCCCTGCGCTCGTCGTCGGGCCGGCACTCCGCGCCGAGCAGCGCCCGCGCGAACCCGTCGGCCTGCTCCGTGCGCACACCGCTGACCCGCAGCAACTGCCAGGGGTCGTCTCGCAGTTGGGCATCGGCGCCTTCACCGAGCGCCGCCGCCGTCCGCGCGGCGAGGGCGGCGGGCGCCCCTCCCTCGGCGAGCACCGCCGCGACCGCTGCCACGGCTTCGTCGCCGGGTCCCGAAGCGGCCGCCGCGACGGGCTGCGGGCGCCGCACGGGCTCGGGCGCCGCCCTGCGCGGTGCGGGCTCGGGCTCGCGGAAGGCGCTGACGGCCGGCTTCTCGCCGCTCTCCACCGCGCGCACGGCGGCCAGCAGGTCGGCGGCCGTGCCGCTGAGCTTGGCCCCGGCGTCGACCGGGCCCTGCTTGGCGGCCTTGCGCTCGGCGATCCGGGCGAGCAGCTCCCGCTGGGCGGCGATCTCCGCCTCGGTCTCCGAGAGTTCCTTGCTCTCGGCGGTGGCGTCAGAAGCAGTGGCGTCTGAAGCGGTGGCGTCTGAAGCGGTGGCGTCTGAAGCGGTGGCGTCTGAAGCGGTGGCGTCAGGCACAGGGGCATCAGGATCGGCGGAGGTGTCTGTGTCGGCGACGGCAGCGGTGGCAGCGGCGTCGGCGTCGTCAGGTACGTCGGCCACGGTGTCCGCGTCGTCCGCTCCGTCGGAACCGGCGGTGGCAGTGTCGGGTTCGGCCGCGCCCTCGGTCTCGGGCGCCTCCGCCCCGGTCTCCTCCGCGGCAGCGGCCTCCGCTTCCTCCGCGGCAGCGGTTTCCGGCTCCGTACTCACAGCGTGCTCCAGTCCTGATCGGGGTAGCGGTGCACGGGCGCCGACACGTCGTCGAGCGCCTGGCAGATCTCGTCAGGAAGACTAAGGGTCTCCACTGACAATGCGGCCGTGAGCTGCTGCGCGTTGCGCGCGCCGACGATCGGCGCGGTCACTCCGGGGCGGTCGCGCACCCACGCGAGGGCGACGTGGAGAGGCGTGGCCGCGAGGCCGTCCGCGGCCGTGGCGAGCGCGTCGACGATGCGGCTCGCCGCCTCGTCCAGGTAGGGCGCGACGAACGGCGCCAGATGCTCGGAGCCGCCGCGCGAGTCGGCCGGGGTGGAGTGGCGGTACTTCCCGGTGAGCACGCCGCGGCCGAGCGGCGACGAGGGCAGCAGGCCCACGCCCAGGTCCATCGCCGCGGGCAGCAGCTCCCGCTCGACGCCACGCTGCAGCAGGGAGTACTCCATCTGCGTACTGGCCAGGCGGGTGCGCGTCCCCGGCGCCGCGAGCTGCCAGGTCGCGGCCTTGGCGAGCTGCCAGCCGGAGAAGTTCGAGATGCCCGCGTACCGTGCCCGGCCGCTGCTCACGGCTATGTCCAGGGCCTGGAGCGTCTCGTCCAGGGGTGTCCAGGGGTCGAAGGCGTGCAGCTGCCACAGATCCACGTACTCCGTGCCCAGGCGGGCCAGGGACGCGTCGAGCGCGGAGAGGAGGTGACCGCGCGAGCCGTCGAAGCGGCGGTCGGGGTCGGGCACGCTGCCCGCCTTCGTCGCGATGACCAGATCGCGCCGCGGCACGAGCCTTTCTATGAGACGGCCGAGCAGATACTCCGCCTCGCCGTCGCCGTACACATCGGCCGTGTCGACGAGGTTGCCACCGGCTTCCCAGAACACCTTCAACAGATCGGCGGCATCGCTCTCCTGGGTGTGGCCCCAGGTGAGGGTGCCGAGTCCGATCCGGGACACGCGAAGGCCGGTACGGCCGAGATGCCTCTGCTCCATGGGCGCTGAGATTACTGGCCGTGCTCCAGCGGCGTGAGGGGCTGTGGACAAACCTGTGTCCGTGGACAACCCGGCCACCCGTCCGCCCGCCGCTGACGGCGCGCGGGGCCACGCGCTACAGTCCCCGGCACAGGGACGTTACTGCTCAGTAAGGGGATTCGGCCATGCAGCTCGGGATCAACCTCGGCTACTGGGGCGCGGGGATGGACGCGGACAACCTCGCCGTCGCCAAGGAGGCCGACAAGCTCGGCTACGCGGTCTGCTGGGCCGCGGAGGCCTACGGCTCGGACGCCGCGACGGTGCTGTCCTGGGTGGCCGCGCAGACCGAACGCATCGACATCGGGTCCGCGATCTTCCAGATCCCGGCCCGGCAGCCCGCGATGACCGCCATGACGGCCGCCACGCTCGACTCGCTCTCCGGCGGGCGCTTCCGCCTGGGTCTCGGCGTCTCCGGACCGCAGGTCTCCGAGGGCTGGTACGGCGTCAAGTTCGACAAGCCGCTGGCCCGCACCCGCGAGTACGTCGAGATCGTCCGCAAGGCGATGACGCGCGAGCGCCTCAGCTACGAGGGCGAGCACTGGACGCTCCCGCTGCCGGAAGGACCGGGCAAGCCCATCAAGCTCACCGTCCACCCGCAGCGCGAGCACATCCCGCTGTACGTCGCCGCGATCGGCCCCAAGAACCTGGAGCAGACCGGCGAGATCGCCGACGGCGCCCTGCTGATCTTCCCCTCGGCCGAGCACCTGGAGGAGACGGCGATCCGCCACCTGCGCGCGGGGCGCGAGAAGGCGGGCAAGACGATGGAGGGCTTCGACGTCGTCCCGACGGTGCCGCTCGCGGTGGGCGACGACGTCAGCGCCCTCGCGGACATGTTCCGCCCGTACACCGCCCTCTACGTGGGCGGCATGGGCAGCCGCAAGCAGAACTTCTACAACCAGCTCGCCCAGCGCATGGGGTACGAGAAGGAAGCCGCCGAGATCCAGGACAAGTACCTGTCCGGCGACAAGGAGGGCGCCGCGGCCGCCGTGCCGCGCGAGCTGATCGACTCGACGACGCTCCTCGGCTCCGTGGACCGGATCGCCGAGCGGATGCAGGCCTACGCGGCCGCCGGGGTCACCACGCTCACGCTGGCGCCCGCCGGCTTCACGCTGGAGGAGCGGATCGCGGCCCTGCGCGCGGGCACGCAGGCGCTGGAGCGCGCTGGACTGGCGTAACCCGGAGGGAGAAGTTCTGCGGCCGTGGTGGGGGCTCGGGGGTCTTCCCCGCCACGGCCGTCATGGAGCACAACGCGTCGTGCGGCCCCTCGGTTACGGCCCCGTCCGGGGTCAAACCTCCTTCGTTTGGCGGAGCTGCCACCGGCAGCTGTTGCCACACCCGCGCCACGGCATTTGACTTGTTCTTTGCGGAGTTCGCGCGGAGGGCATGGAGGTGCCAGTGATGCTTTCGGCCAGGAGTGTCTTCGAGGAGATCCTCGACAACGACGAGTCGTTCCAGCTCTTCTGTTCCATCGCGGCCAGCGGGGAGTCGCAGGGCGGCTGGGAGAACGGGCGCATCGCCGCGCTCCTCCCCGACGGCCAGCGCGCCCTCACGTCCAAGGTGACCCGGCACGGCGCCGACGAGGACAAGCACGGACGGATCTTCAACGCCCTTCTGAAGAAGCGCGGCCTCGAGCCCGTCCCGGTCCCTCCCGAGACCGACTACACCATGCTCCTGGAGCGGCAGGGCATCGGCCTCGCGCACGAGAAGCTGCGCCGCGAGGAGCCGCTGACCGAGCGGGACGTCGTCGTCTACCTCTCGCACAGCCGCGTCACCGAACAGCGCGCCGCCGACCAGATGGACATGCTCGTCACGTACTTCGGCGACCACCCCGAGGTCGGCAAGGCCATCAGGATGATCTGCCACGACGAGGACAACCACCTGGCGTACTGCCACGAGGAGTTGCTGCGCCTGGCGGCCGCCGGCCACGGGCGGACGATCCTGGACACCCTGCACGAGTGCGCCCGCGCCGAGACCCGTGTGTACCGGGACGTGAGCATCGCCGTGATGGGCCACATGGGCCGCATCCTGGGCTGGCCCAAGCCCAAGTCCGCGGCGCTCGCCTCGGGCGTCAACGCCATCTACGCGTACGAGCGGTTCGGCGGCTGGCGGCGGATGGTGTCCCTGAAGATGCCCGAACGGCGCGACGCGCTCGGCGGGCCCGCCACATCGGCGGCCGGACTCGCCTGACCCGCGCCCCGCCCGCTAGAGCCAGCCGCGGCGCTTGAACAGCCGGTACAGGAAGACCTCGAGCGCGACCATCAGCAGGATCACGGCCGGGTAGGACCACTCCCAGTGCAGCTCGGGCATGTGGTCGAAGTTCATGCCGTAGACCCCCGCGATCATCGTGGGGACCGCCGCCATGGCCGCCCACGCCGAGATCTTCCGCATGTCGTCGTTCTGCCGCACGCTCATCTGCGCCAGATGCGCCGAGAGGATGTCGGACACCAGGCGGTCGAGGCTGTCCACCCAGTCGTTCACGCGCGTCAGATGGTCGCTGACGTCCCGGAAGAACGGCTGGGCCGTGTCCTTCACGAAGGGCACGTCGGGCGCGAAAGGGCCCGCTCCGGAGAGGCGCATCATGGGCATCGCCAACGGTCCCGTGGCCCGGCGGAACTCGACGATCTGCCGCTTGAACCGGTAGATCCGCGACGCCGTGTTGCGGCTGCCGCCACTGTCGGGCGAGAAGACCTCCGCCTCCAGCTCCTCCAGGTCGGTCTGCAGCTCGCCCGCGACGTCCAGGTAGTGGTCCACCGTGGCGTCGGCCACCGCGTACAGGACGGACGTCGGACCGTGCATGAGCATCTCGGGCTCGGCCTCCATGCGATGGCGTACGACACCGAGGGGCGAGCCCTCGCCGTGCCTGACCGTCACCACGAACGCGTCGCCGATGAAGACCATGACCTCGCCCGACGAGACGGCGTCGCTGTCCGGCTCGTACACGACCGGCTTCAGGACCACGAAGAGCGAGTCGTCGAACACCTCCAGCTTGGGCCGCTGATGCGCCTTCAAGGCGTCCTCCACGGCCAGTGGATGCAGCCCGAACTCGCTGCTGACCTCGTCGAACTCCGCCTCCGTCGGTTCGTAGAGGCCCACCCAGACGAAGGCGTCCCCCGAGGCCCGGGCCTCGCCCAGGGCGTCCGAGAAATCCGCCTCGCACTCGGTCCGGCGTCCGTCCCTGTACATCGCGCAGTCCACGATCACGGAGCGCATTCTTCCTAACCTCTGCCCGGGGCGCACCCCGTCGGCCGCTTAGGCTGGCCCGCATGCCCACGCTGATCCTCGTCCGGCACGGACGATCCACCGCCAACACCGCGGGTCTGCTCGCCGGGTGGACCCCCGGCGTGGCCCTGGACGAGCGCGGCGCCGCACAGGCCGCCGCGCTCCCCGGACGCCTCGCGGACCTGCCGCTCGCCGAAGTCGTCACGAGCCCGCTGCAGCGCTGCCAGGAGACCGTCGCGCCGCTGCTCGCCGCCCGGCCGGAGCTTCGGGCGCACACCGAGGACCGCATCGGGGAGTGCGACTACGGAGACTGGTCGGGCCGCAAGCTGGCCGAGCTGTCCGACGAGCCGCTCATGGAGGTCGTACAGCAGCATCCGTCGGCGGCGGCCTTCCCCGGCGGTGAGTCCATGCGGGCCATGCAGACGCGGGCCGCCGAGGCGGTACGCGAGTGGAACGCGCGCGTGGAGCGCGACCACGGCCCCGACGCGGTGTACCTGATGTGCTCGCACGGCGACATCATCAAGTCCCTTGTCGCGGACGCCATCGGACTCCACCTGGACCTCTTCCAGCGCATCTCCGTGGAGCCCTGCTCCGTCACCGCCATCCGTTTCACACGGCTGCGGCCCTTCCTCGTGCGCCTGGGGGACACCGGGGACTTCGGTTCGCTGGCGCCCCGTGCGGAGGCGCCGGGCAGCGACGCGGCGGTGGGTGGCGATGCGGGAGCACCGTGATCGTCGCCCGCAGTAGGGTGCAGTGGTCGCGCCGAACAGGCGCAAATGATCAATCGCAGTCGATCCCAATGGAGACAGGACGTGTCGCGTCAGGTGTTCCTCTACGACCCGCCGGAACGCTTCGTGGCCGGAACGGTCGGGCTCCCCGGACGGCGGACCTTCTTCCTCCAGGCATCCGCCGGAGTGCGGGTGACCAGCGTCGCCCTGGAGAAGACCCAGGTGGCCGCGCTCGCCGAACGCATGGAAGAGCTGCTCGACGAGGTCGTGCGCCGCAGTGGCGGCAATGCTCCCGTCCCCGTCGTCGCACCCAGCGAGGTCAGTGACAGCGCGCCCCTCGACTCGCCCGTCGAGGAGGAGTTCCGCGTCGGCACGATGGCGCTCGCCTGGGACGGCGACGAGGAGCGGATGATCGTCGAGGCACAGGCTCTGGTCGAGCTGGAAGCCGAATCCGACGAGGATCTCGCCGAGGCCGAAGAAAGGCTTCTGCAGGACGACGAGAACGGGCCGCCGATGCTGCGCGTCCGGCTCACCGGGGCGCAGGCGCGCGCGTTCGCCAAGCGCGCCCTCGACGTCGTGAACGCGGGGCGGCCGCCGTGCCCGCTGTGCAGCCTCCCGCTCGACCCGGAAGGACACGTATGCCCGCGGCAGAACGGATACCGGCGGGGCGCGTGAGTGCCTCCGGCGTGGACGCGTCCACCGGTGTCGTGGACCTGCTGACCCGGGGCGAGCTGACCGTCCGCGGGCGGATCCGCGAGGCCTCGAACGCGGTGCTCTACTGCACCGTCGCGTACGAGGGCCAGGAGGCCGCCTGCGTGTACAAGCCGGTCGCCGGGGAGCGCCCCCTGTGGGATTTCCCCGACGGGACGCTCGCGCAGCGCGAGGTGGCCGCCTACGAGGTCTCCGAGGCGACGGGATGGGGTCTGGTCCCGCCGACCGTGCTGCGGGACGGGCCGCACGGCGAGGGCATGTGCCAGCTGTGGATCGAGGGCTCGGAATCGGACCCGGAGTCCTCCGAGGACGGCGGGGAGCTGCTGGCCCTCGTCGAGGGCGCGGAGCCCGGTGACGGCTGGAAGGCGATCGGCTTCGCGGACGTGGGGGAGGGGCGGACCGCGCTTCTCGTGCACGCGGACGACGAGCGGTTGCGGCGGCTTTCGGTGCTCGACGCCGTGATCAACAACGCGGATCGCAAGGGTGGGCATCTGCTGACCGAGGGCGGGCGCCTGTACGGGATCGACCACGGGGTCACGTTCAATGCCGAGGACAAGCTGCGGACGCTGCTGTGGGGGTGGGCGGGGGAGCCGCTTTCCGCCGAGGCGGTGGCGGTGCTCGAGTCCCTGCGGGACGGTCTTGGCGGGGGCATGCCGCTCGCCCTGCGGCTGGGGGAGCTGATCACCGGGGCCGAGGTGGACGCGCTGCGCGCGCGGGTCGCTGCGCTGCTGGCTTCCGGGAAGCATCCCGTGCCCGGCGGGGAGTGGCCTGCCATTCCGTGGCCGCCGGTGTAGGCGTTGCCCGGCCGGGCGCTGCGTGTACCGCCCGGTTCATCGGTGCCCCCGCGGCTCCCGCGTTGTGCCCACCCTTCCCCGGGCTCTCGGCTTCGCTCGAACAGGGCAGACCCCCCTCGAACAGGGCAGACCCCCCATCGCCCTTGCGGAACGCCCGCCCACAGCGGGGGGCGGCTGGAGGAGCGGCGGCGCGATTGCGCCGCTCTGAGGCGTCTGAGGCAGCCCCACTCGTATACGGACGCTCCGTCCGGTTAGGCTCAGGGCATGCATGCCTGGCCCGCTTCTGAGGTCCCCGCCCTGCCTGGCAAGGGCCGCGACCTCCGGATCCACGACACCGCGACCGGCGGTCTTGTCACCCTTGACCCCGGTCCCGTCGCCCGTATCTACGTCTGCGGCATCACTCCGTACGACGCCACCCACATGGGTCACGCGGCGACCTACAACGCGTTCGACCTCGTGCAGCGCGTGTGGCTCGACAACAAGCGGCAGGTTCATTACGTCCAGAACGTGACCGACGTGGACGACCCGCTCCTGGAACGCGCCATCCGCGACGGAAAGGACTGGGTCGAGCTCGCCGAGGGCGAGACCGCCCTGTTCCGCGAGGACATGACCGCCCTGCGACTGCTCCCGCCGCAGCACTACATCGGAGCCGTCGAGGCGATACCCGGCATCGTGCCGCTCGTCGAACGGCTCCGGGACATGGGCGCCGCCTACGAGCTGGAGGGCGACGTCTACTTCTCCGTGGAGTCCGACCCCCACTTCGGTGAGGTGTCCGGGCTCGACGCCGCCGCGATGAAGCTGCTCTCCGCCGAGCGCGGCGGCGACCCGGACCGGCCGGGCAAGAAGGACCCGCTCGACCCGATGCTCTGGATGGCGGCCCGCGAGGGCGAGCCGAGCTGGGACGGTGCCTCGCTCGGCCAAGGGCGCCCCGGCTGGCACATCGAGTGTGTCGCCATCGCCCTCGACCACCTGGGGATGGGCTTCGACGTGCAGGGCGGCGGCTCCGACCTCGCCTTCCCGCACCACGAGATGGGCGCCTCGCACGCCCAGGCGCTCACCGGCGAGCACCCCTTCGCCAAGGCGTACGTGCACGCCGGCATGGTCGCCCTGGACGGCGCGAAGATGTCCAAGTCCAAGGGCAACCTCGTCTTCGTGTCGAAGCTGCGGCGGGACGGGACCGACCCGGCCGCCATCCGCCTCGCGCTGCTCGCGCACCACTACCGCGCGGACTGGGAGTGGACGGACGCCGTCCTGACCGAGGCCGTGGAGCGCCTCGGCCGGTGGCGTGCCGCCGTCTCGCGTCCCGACGGACCCTGTGCCGACGCCCTCGTCGAGGAAATGCGCGACGCCCTCGCGAACGACCTGGACGCTCCGGCGGCGCTCGCCGCCGTGGACCGCTGGGCCGCCCGCCAGGACGCCGAGGGAGGCACGGAAGAGGGCGCCCCCGGCGTCGTGTCCCGTGCCGTCGACGCGCTGCTCGGCGTGGCGCTGTAGTCACCGTCCACCGAATGGGCCGCTCCGGAAATCCAGGAGCGGCCCATCAAAGTCCATGGCCCCGGAGCCCGTTGAGGCGCTAGACCTCCGGCCATGAGATCACCCACCCGCTTCAGACGGGCGGCCGTCGCCGCCGCCCTGCTCGGGCTCCTCGCCGTGTTCGCCGGTCCCGGTGGCGGCGCGGCGCAGGCCGCCGACGAGACCGCGACCACGGTCGGGGACGTCACCGGCTTCGCCGCCGACGGCTCCGTCTACCGCCTCACCGCGGGCGAGGCCGAGGCCCGCGTCAGTTTCGTCTCGAAGGAGACGTTCCGGCTCGAACTCGCCCCCGACGGCGAGTTCACCGACCCCACCGGCAAGGACATCGTCCTGCCCCAGGGTTCTCCGCCCCGGACGACCTGGGCCGACAAGGGCGACCGCTACGAACTGAGCACCTCCCAGGTGACCCTGCGCGCCTACAAGTCGCCGCTGCGCTTCGCCCTCTACCGCTCCGACGGAACCCAGATCTGGGCCGAGTCCAAGGGCCTGAGCTGGACGAAGGACGCCACCACCCAGAGCCTGGCCCGCGGCGCCGACGAGCAGTACTACGGCGCCGGAATGCAGAACGGGCGCGGCAACACCTCGCACCGCGGCAAGAAGGTCGAGGTGAGCGTCGACTACAACTGGGACGACGGCGGACACCCCAACTCCGTCCCGTTCTACCTGTCTTCCGAGGGCTACGGAGTCTTCCGGAACACGTACGCGCCCAACACCTATGACTTCGCCGAGCCGGTGACGGCCACCGCCAAGGAACAGCGCTTCGACGCCTACTACTTCGCGGGCCGCGGCGGCGACGCCGCCAAGGACGTCATAGGCCAGTACACGAAGCTCACCGGCAAGCCCTTTCTGCCGCCCCTCTACGGGTTGGAGATCGGCGACGCGGACTGCTACCTCCACAACGCCAACCAGGGCGAGCGGCACACCCTGGACTCCCTGAAGGTCGCCGACGAGTATCTGAAGCACGACATGCCCAACGGCTGGATGCTCGTCAACGACGGCTACGGCTGCGGCTACGAAGACCTCGCCGAGACCGCCAAGGGCCTCCAGGACCGCGACATGCAGATGGGCCTGTGGACCGAGGACGGCCTCGACAAGATCGCCGAGCAGGTCAAGGCGGGCCAGCGCGTGGCCAAGCTGGACGTCGCCTGGGTCGGCGACGGCTACAAGAAGGCGCTCGACGGCTGCAAGGACGCCTACAAGGGCATCGAGGACAACAGCGACGCCCGCGGCTTCACCTGGGCCCCCGAGAGCTGGTCGGGCGCCCAGCGCTGCGGGGTGCAGTGGTCGGGCGACCAGAGCGGCAGCTGGGAGTACATCCGCTGGCAGATCCCCACGTACGCGGGCGCGACCATGTCCGGCCTCGCCTACACGACCGGTGACGTGGACGGCATCTTCGGCGGCAGCGCCAAGACGTACGTACGTGATCTGCAGTGGAAGTCGTTCCTGCCGGTCACGATGACGATGGACGGCTGGGCCGCCACCGACAAGCAGCCCTTCCGCCACGGCGAGCCCTACACCTCCGTCAACCGCAAGTACCTGAAGCTGCACGAGTCGCTGCTGCCCTACCTCTACTCGCACGGCCACGAGGCGACGAAGACGGGCGTCGGCGCCGTGCGCCCGCTGGCCCTCGAATACCCCGACGACCCGAAGGCCGCCACCGACGCCGCCAAGTACGAGTTCCTGACGGGCGAGGACTTCCTCGTCGCGCCCGTCTACAAGGACACGACCGTGCGGGACGGCATCTATCTGCCCAAGGGGACGTGGACCGACTACTGGAGCGGCCGCACGTACCAGGGCCCGACGACCGTCGACGGCTACAGCGCGCCCCTCGACACCCTGCCGCTCTTCGTCAAGGGCGGCGCCACCGTGCCGATGTGGCCCGGCGGCATCAGGTCGTACAAGGACCGCACGGCCGACTCCCCGCTCGCCTGGGACATCTACCCGCGGGGCAGGTCCTCCTTCGAGCTGTACGAGGACGACGGCGAGAGCAGGCAGCACCGCGCCGGCAAGTACGCCACCCAGCGCGCCGACGTCGAAGCGCCCCGCTCCGGCGCGGGCGACGTGCGGGTGCGGATCGGCGCGAGCAAGGGGGAGTTCAGCGGCAAGCAGGCCGAGCGGCCGTACGCGTTCACGCTGCACACCGGTGACGCGCCGAGCCGCGTGGAGCTGAGCGGCGACAGGCTGCCGCAGCTCACCTCGAAGGACGCGTACGAGAAGGCGGCCCAGGGCTGGTTCTACGACCGGGACGACCGGGGCGGTGTCGTCAAGGTGAAGACGGCCGCGCTCCGCACGGACCGTGCCTTCGAGCTCGAACTCGACGACACCAGCGCGGTCGGCGGCGCCGTGCCCGGCGCGGGCGCCGCGCTGAGCGCCCCCGCGGGACAGGAACTCGGCGCGGGAGCGGCGGGCAAGGTCGCCGTCGACGTCACGGCGGGGACGCGGGACGCCACCGGCGTCGACGTCACCCTGGACGTGCCGGACGGCTGGAGCGCGGGCACCGCCCACGCCGACCGCGTGAAGGCGGGCACCACGCGCCGCGTCGAGGTCGCCGTCACCCCGCCCAAGGACGCCACCCCGGGCGAGCAGCCGCTGACCGTCAGGGCCCGCCACCACGCGGCGGGCCAGGACCGCACGGCCACCCAGCGGATCGCGGTCGCCGTCATGCCTCCGGCGCCGACGGCCGACACCTGGGCCGGCGACATGGTGTGGCTCAAGTCGACGAACGGCTACGGTCCCGCCGAACGCGACCGCAGCAACGGTGAGTCGGGCGCCGCCGACGGCCACCCGCTGACCCTCGCGGGAAAGACGTACGAGAAGGGGATCGGCACCCACGCCGACTCCGCGATCGAGGTCTACACGGGAGGCCGGTGCTCGAAGCTCACCGCCGACGTGGGCATCGACGACGAGATCAACGGCTACGGAGAGGTGGCCTTCTCGGTCGAGGCCGACGGGAAGGTGCTGTGGACCTCGCCCCGGGTGACGGGCGCGTCGGCGACCGTGCCGGTGGACGTCGACGTGAGCGGGGCGCGGCACGTGGAGCTGAAGGTGACCGACACCAACGGCTCCAAGAGCGGGGACCACGGCGACTGGGCAGCGGCGAGATTCAGCTGCGCGTAGGCGCGCGGTCCGGTCTCCGGCAGGGAGCGCCGCCGGGCGGGAAGGACTCCGCCCGGCGGCGCCGTCTCTGTTCACCTCACGCGGTGACCGTCACTTCGTGACCACGACGGCCAGGAGGTAGGCGGGGTTGTTGGTGTCGTAGTAGCCGTACACCCGCTGGCCGAAGGCGAAGGCCTCCTGGACCAGGTCGTGGGTCTGCGGGTTGGGGTTGATGAACGCCCGCCAGGCGTCGTCCACGTGCAGATAGAGCACCGACGCCTGGCCGGGCAGCGGCTGGACGACGTCCCAGAACGTCGTCGCGATGTTCGAGGCGATCGCCTGTGTGGAGATCTGGGGCGCCTGGGCCTGCGGGACCTGCTCCTGGCCGAACTCCTGAAGGAGCTGCTGGAACGGCTGCTGCTGGCCGAGCTGCTGGAGCTCCTGGCGCAGGTGCGGCGGGAGCTGCTGCATGGACTGCTGACCCGGGCCACCCTGCTGCCCCTGCATGCCCGGCTGCCCTTGCGTGCCCGGCTGCCCCTGCATGCCCGACTGCCCCTGCATGCTCTGCATGCCCTGCTGGCGCTGCCCGAAGTGCTGCTGCTGCCCGAACGGCTGCTGCTGTTGCTGGCCGAACGGCTGCTGGTGCTGCTGCTGGCCGAACTGCTGCGGAGGGGCCGTGCTCGGACCCTGCTGCTGGCCCTGTTGCTGCCCTTGCTGCTGGCCCTGCTGCTGCATGGGACTCATGTACGGGGTGGTGCTCATGCGGGTGCCACCTTCCGTTGGTGTTGTGATGCCTCAGCCCGTGACGACCAGGCCGACGACCTCGTCGTCCGAGAACCAGACGCGTACGTCGGGATGCCCGCCCGCGAAGGCGGCGTGCACCGCCTGGCGGATGTCGGGCGACGGGTCGTTCAGGTTGCGCCACTCCCCGGCGACGAACAGCCTCAGGCGTGGCGGGAGCTCGGGGGGATAGGGGAGCAGCTCGTCCCAGTAGCGTTCGGCGCGGCCCGAGCCCACCGCCGACGGCAGCAGGTTCGTGACCGCCGACTTGATGTCGGGGCGGTTGCCGATCCGCTGCGAGGCCGGGCGCCCCGGTGCGTCCTGCTGCGGCGAGCCCGTCGAGCGCAGCATCGTACGCGCCCGGGCCGGCGTCATCAGCTGCTGTCCGGCGGCCTTCAGCATGCCCTGCAGACAGGCCAGGGCGCCGACGACCACCGGTGAGGCGGACGAGGTGCCGGAGAACGTGTCGGTGTACCAGGCGATCTCGTCGGCGCCGCCCTGCAGATCACCGGGCTGGTTCCAGGAGCCGCCGGTCGTGGTGGTCTCGCGGCCCCAGCCCTGCGCGTCCACGCGGGCGCCGTAGTTGGAGAACGCCAGGCGCGAGCGGTCCGGGCCGTGATCGCGGCCGTGCGTGCCGGGCGGCGGCGCGCCCGCGCCGACCAGGACGGCGCCCGATGGCCGGTTGGAGGGGTTGAAGGGGTTGCGCCACCACGCGGGGAACTCGTCGGGCCTGCGCTCGTAGACCGCGTCGTCCAGGGACTCCGCGCCGTTGCCCGCCGCGGCGACGACGATGACGCCCTTGGCGGAGGCGTACCGGATCGCCGCGTAGTCGTCGGGCCACCACTCCAGGGCGATGTAGCCCCGCTGGTCGTCGCGCGGCTCGAAGTCGAACCGCGGTCCGGGCCGGTGCAGTTCGATCAGCACGATGTCGCCGGGGCCGAGCCGGTCCGCCGCCGCGTGGATGGTGGCCGCGGTGCCGAGGGGCTGGAAGGAGGCCGCCGCGGTCATCGCCTCGGGCGCGATGCCGGTGATGCCCATCTGGTTGCGGTCGCCGCCGATCACGCCGATCACCGCGGTGCCGTGGTTGCGCCAGGCCACGTCCTGGATGGGGGTGCCGATGACCACGCCGGCGAGCTTGCCGGTCAGGTCCTCGTGGCCCAGCTGCCAGGCGCCCTCGATGTCGATCACCGTGACGCCCTCGCCCGAGCCGCCGAGCCGCTGCCACGCCCACTGGGCGTCGACGCCCTCGGGCGCCGGGCGCAGATAGCCCTGGCGGCCGGTGAAGTCGGGGGTGACGGGGGCGCCTTCCTTGCGGCGCCCGGACTCGCCGATGTCGGGCGCCCCCGACTGGCCGAACTGGCCCGGCCGGCGCTGGGGCGGAGGCTGTGGCCGGTCCGTCGAGCCGAGCGACGCCGGTACGGCGCCCGGCTTGACGTACGCCGTGTCGATCCCCGGCAGCGCCGCCATCCGCGAGCGCAGCTCCTGCGCCCTGCTCTCGCCGCCGCGCACGCGGTAGAACAGCGCCAGGTCCGGTACGTCGTTGCCCTCGCCGTCGTCGATGTGCTGCCGGCCCGCGGAGTGCAGGCGCTCCTCGTTGCCGAACAGCGGCTCCAGGGCGAGCTGTTCGTCGGTGAGGAACATGTTCAGGGCCGATACGTCGGAGCCCGCCGCCGAGCGCACGCCCTCGGCCTGGGCCCGCAGCCGGGCCTCGGGCCGTGCGACGACGATCAGCTCCTGCTCGGACGCCCGGTAGGTGAATCCCGCTCCGTCAGGTCCCGGGCCGCTGGCTCCCGGGCCCCCTGCCGGCTCTGCCTGGTCGGTCATCGCTCACCGCTCCCTTCGGTCCTTCAGGTAGCCGTGCTGTGCGCTGTGGCCGCGCATTCCGGGGCACACCCTGCTACCGCCGCGCGCGGCCGTCCACCCCCTTTGCCCCAACTGGGTTTGAAATCAAGGCGATCAGGGAAACCCGTGCAATTCGTCCGGAAGGCGATGTCACGGCTCAATCCGGCCATACGGCGGCCGCACGTCGGCCATGCGCCGGCCACCCACCGAACGAAGTGGGGCGGCACCCTTGCGGATGCCGCCCCACTTCACTTGACGCTCTGGTCAGTCCTCGGAGGAATCAGAGGGTCCGGATTCGCCGGTGCTCTCTTCGTCCGCTTCGGATGCCGGTCCCTGACTCGATCCCGATCCCGATCCCGATCCGGGTTCCGGTTCCGCGCGCGGCTGCGGCTTCGGCGGCCTGGTGCGGTCGCCGGAGCTGTCGCGCAGGTAGGGGGCCGCATCGCCGCCCTCCGTGGCATGGCCGCCGGGCTGCGGAGGACCGCCGCCGTCGCGCCGCCGCAGGTAGCGCTCGAACTCGCGGGCGATCGCCTCGCCGGTCGCCTCCGGCAGCTCGGCCGTGTCCCGGGCCTCCTCGAGGGACTGGACGTACTCGGCGACCTCGCTGTCCTCGGCCGCGAGCTGGTCCACGCCCACCTGCCAGGCGCGCGCGTCCTCGGCGAGATCGCCCAGCGGGATCCGCAGGCCGATGAGGTCTTCGAGGCGGTTCAGGAGAGCCAGCGTGGCCTTCGGGTTCGGCGGCTGCGAGACGTAGTGCGGCACGGCCGCCCACAGGCTCACCGCGGGGACGCCCGCGTGCGTGCACGCCTCCTGGAGGATGCCGACGATGCCCGTCGGACCCTCGTACTTCGTCTCCTCCAGGTCCATGGTGCGGGCCAGGTCCGCGTCGGAGGTGACGCCGCTGACCGGGACGGGCCGGGTGTGCGGGGTGTCGCCGAGCAGCGCGCCCAGGATGACCACGAGCTCCACGCCGAGCTCGTGGGCGAAGCCCAGGATCTCGTTGCAGAACGACCGCCAGCGCATCGACGGCTCGATCCCGCGCACCAGCACGAGGTCACGAGGCTTGTCGCCGCCCACGCGGATCACCGAGAGCCGGGTCGTCGGCCAGGTGATCTTGCGGACGCCGCCTTCCAGGAAGACGGTGGGGCGGTTCACCTGGAAGTCGTAGTAGTCCTCGGCGTCCAGCGCCGCGAAAACCTCGCCCTTCCACTCCTTGTCGAGATGCGCGACCGCGGTGGAGGCGGCGTCGCCGGCGTCGTTCCAGCCCTCGAACGCGGCCACCATGACCGGGTCGACCAGCTCGGGTACCCCCTCGAGCTCGATCACCCAGGCCTCCTTCCGATGTCCTTTACGTACGCCCCAACCTTACGGCGTCCAGCGGTGCCCTCCGCAGCCCCCTTGCGCGGGCCGCGATGACCGGATCACTGCCCCGCCGGAGGCCCGCGCACTCCCGCCGCGGCCGTGCTTCACAGCGTCGTGCGCAGCCACTGCTCCACGCTCGCGATGTGCACCGTCGCCCACGACCTGGCCGCCTCGGCGTCGCGGTCGCGCAGCGCGGTGAGGATCGCGCGGTGCTCGTGCAGGGTGCGGCTGACGGCGTCCTCCTGGGTGAGGCCGCGCCAGATGCGGGCCCGGGTGGTGGGCCCGGAGAGGCCGTCGAGCAGCGAGCAGAGCACCGAGTTGCCGGACGACTGCACGATGCCGCGGTGGAACTCCAGGTCGCAGGCGACCAGCTCCTCCACCGAGGGCGCCGCTCCCAGGGCGTCCAACTGCGAGGTCAGCACGTCGAGTTCGGCCTCGGTGATGTGGGCGCTGGCCATCGCCGTTGCGGCCGGCTCCAGGATGCGGCGCACCGCCAGGAACTCCAGGACCGTGTCGTCGCGGTGGAAGTCGACGACGAAGCTCAGGGCTTCGAGCAGCAGCTGCGGGTCCAGGCTGGTGACGTACGTACCGTCGCCCTGACGTACGTCGAGGATGCGGATCAGTGAGAGGGCGCGCACCGCCTCGCGCAGCGAGTTGCGTGAAAGGCCCAGGTCGGCGGCGAGTTCACTCTCTTTGGGCAGCCGGTCGCCGGGGCGCAGCGCACCGGAGACGATCATGCCCTTGATCTTTTCGATGGCTTCGTCGGTGACAGCCATGGGGACCTCGCCTCACAAGACAGAAGACATCCGATGTATCGGATGATTATGGCGTGTCCCTGGGCTGTCGCGCACGTGGGTCCGGCGAATACGTACTTCTCTCAGGGCTAAGATTTCCCCTACTGACCGAACTGACCGCGGTACGGGCGAGAGGGAGGCTACGGCAGATGGCCGGGAAGAAGTCGGCGGGGGCCCAGCGCGACGCGGTCGCATCGATCATCGAGGACTGGGCGAGAGAGCGGCCGGAGCTGGACACAGCGCCTCTTGAGGTCCTCGCGCGGCTGCACCGGACCTTCCTGCGCTACAACACCAGGCTCACCACCGCGATCGAGCGGCACGGCCTCGCCGTCGCCGGATTCGACGTGCTGACCGCGCTGCGCAGGGCGGGGGCGCCCTACCGGCTCACGGCCGGCCAGCTCGCCGACTCCGGTCTCGTCTCGTCGGCCGGGGTGACGCTGCGCATCGACCGTCTGGAGAAGGACGGCCTGATCGTGCGCGAGCGCGACGCGGAGGACCGCCGCGTCGTCTACTCACGGCTCACCGAGACGGGCCTCGCCAAGATCGACGAGGTGTTCGTCGAGCATCTCGACAACGAACGCCGGATGCTCGACGGACTCTCCCCGGCCGAATGCCGCCAGCTGGCCCGTCTGATGTCCAAGCTGGAGCGGTCCATCACCGACTCCGACGCACCGCACGAGCCGGAGGCCTGACCGGTCACGCACCGGTGGCCTGGGCCTCCGCCTCCGCGCGGTACATCCGGCGCAGCCGGACCACGCCCAGGTCGTGCTGGTAGAGGTTCTCGCGCTGGTCGGCGTCGGCGGGCATCGCCTCCAGCATCACCCTGTCCTGCTCGAGGACCTGCCAGTGGCGCTCCTCGATGAGGGTCTTGTAGAGGAAGCGCCAGGTGTCGCGCTGCCACCCCTGGACGCGGCGGTAGCGCCAGAAGAAGACGCCGGTGCGGTTCTCGTCCACCGGGCAGACCATGCCGACGATCCCGAACGGGCCGCCGGGGCCGGCCGAAGGCGGATACGGAATGGTCAGGTCCACCCAGTCCACGCCGGTGCGGCACAGCTCGACCCAGTCGAAGTTGACGCCCCGCTGGTCGGTCTTCTCGAAGAAGTAGCCGCGCTCCGTCTCCCTGATGCGGAACTTGGCGGTGGTGTCGCCGTCGTACATCGTGTGCGACTCGTGGTGCAGGAACGCGCCGTGCATCGGGTCGAGGAGGTTCTCCACCGCGAACCGCCAGGGGCCGTTCCACTCCGCGTAGCAGAGGATCGCGTCGACGTCGGGGTCGGTGAGCGGCTCGGGAAGGGTGAGGTCGGCCGGTTCCGGGTGTTTCTCGTCGCCGAAGTACGCGAGAATCGCGCCGCCGATCTCCTGGACGGGCAGCGATGTGACGAGTTTCTTGCCCTCCAGGTTGCAGCCGGGCAGGCCCGGTACGGAGGAGACGGTGCCGTCGGTCTCGACCTCCACGCCGTGGTACCAGCAGGCCACCCGGTCACCGAGGTGTTTCCCCAGGGAGAGGGGCGCGCCGCGGTGCGGGCAGCGGTCGGCGAGCATCGACAGGGCGCCGTCCGAGCGGCGGAAGAGCAGCCACTGCTCGCCCAGCGCGGTGACCTTGCGCATGGCGCCGGGGGCGACGAAGTCCGAGGGGACGACGGGGTGCCACTGGTTGCGCAGGCCGGTGGCGTAGATGTGGTCGGCGGAAGCGGTGGGGCCGGCAAGGGTGGTCATCGGGGTCACGCTCCCAGTCGGTTCATCTCGGCACGGAAGGACTCTTCGGTCCACGGGGCGCCGTCGGGCGCGTGGACCTGACGGCTGTTCAAGCCGCGAACGACGTCGGAGAGTTCATGGCCCTCCTTGGTGAAGACGTCTTCGAGGGTGGCGGCGAGCTTGTACTCGTAAGGGGTCGGCTCGTGCGTCCGGGACTGGTGGACGTCCAGGTAGGGCCAGGTGGTGGTCACTGTTGCCTCCGGTGGGGAAACACGGATCGGGGAATCACGGGGCGAGGAATCACAGATCGAGGACGAGGCGGCCGGACGCGCAGCGCGAGACGCAGATCATCATCGAGGTGTTGGCGGCGTGCTCGGCCTCGCTGAGCAGGAAGTCGCGGTGGTCGGGCGTGCCGTCCAGTACGCGGGTCTCGCAGCTGCCGCAGATGCCTTCCTGGCAGGAGCTGTCGACGCTCAGGCCCGCGGCCTCGGCGGCCTGAAGGATGGACGTGTCGGGGCCGATGGAGAGCGTGCGGCCCGAGGCGCGGCACTCCACCTCGAACGCGGAGTCGTCCCCGGCCCGCTCCACGACGGGCGCGGCGAACCGCTCCACGCGCAGCCGGTCCGCCGGACAGAGCGCCTCCACGGCGGCGAGCAGCGGCTCGGGGCCACAGCAGTACACGAGCGTGCCCTCGGGCAGCCCGCCGAGCGCGGCGGCCAGGTCGATGTGCCCGTGCTCGTCCTGCGGCACGACGGTCAAGTCGCCTTCCAGAGCGGCTAGTTCGTCGGTGAACGCCATGGAACCCCGGTTACGGCCGCCGTACACCATCCGCCAGTCCGCCCCGCGCCGTGCGGCCTCGCGGGCCATGGCGAGGAGCGGGGTGACGCCGATGCCGCCCGCGACGAAGAGATATCCGGGCGCTTCCTCCAGTGCGAAGTGGTTGCGCGGCTCGGACGCGGTGACCGTCTGTCCGGGGCGCAGCTTGGTGTGCACGTGCCGTGAACCGCCGCGCGACGCGGCCTCGTTGAGGACGCCGATGCGATACGTGCACAGGTTCCGCGGGTCGCCGCAGAGGCTGTACTGGCGTACGTGCCCGCCCGTGTGGAGGTCGAGGTGCGCGCCGGGCTTCCAGGCGGGCAGTGGCTTGCCGTCCGGGTGGGCGAGCTCGACGGAGAGGACTCCGTCCGCCTCCCAGGTCATGCGGCGCACCAGCAGGGTGAGTTCGCTCTCGCTCATGGTGGGGTCCTCCTCACTGGCCGGGGATCTTGACGGGCGGGGTGAACGGGTTCTTCATCGGCCCGAGGCGGGCCAGGTCGACCTCGACGAGGGTCGGTCCGGCGGAGGCCACGGCGTGACTGATCACGGGCTGCGCGTGCTCCTCGGCGGCGATCCTGGCGTAGGCCAACCCGCAGGCCCTGGCGAGGAGTTCGAAGTCGGGCGTGGCGAGGTCCACGCCCGAGCGCCGCTCGCTGTAGCGGTCCTGCATGTTGCGGAGCACTCCGTACCCGCCGTCGTTGAAGACGATCAGGGTCAGCCGGGGCCGCTCCTGGGCGAGCGTGAGGAGCTCCCCCAGGTGGACGGCGAGCCCGCCGTCCCCCGCGAGGACGACGGTGGGCGCGTCGGGCCGCGCGAGCGCCGCGCCGATGCCCATGCCCAGGCCCTGTCCGATGCCGCCGCCGCGCGGGAAGACGTTGTCGCGGGGGTCGTACATCTCCAGGAGCCGGTTGCCCCAGCTGCTGGACGGGATGGTCACGTCGCGGGCGACGACCGCCTCACGGGGCAGCGCGGCACGGATGGCGTCGCAGATCGCGGCCTGGGGGCCGATGTTGTCGTGCAGGGTGGCGCGGACGTCCTCGCGGACGGCGGCGACCCGCCGCGTCCAGCTCTCGTCGGCACGGCGCGCGTGCGGCAGCAGGGCGGCGAGCACGTCCGGCGCGTGCCCGTGCAGGGCGTGCCGCGCCGGGTACACGCGGCCGAGTGCCTCGGCGTCGATGTCGACCTGGACGTGCGCCTCGGGGAGCGCGAGACCGTAGTCGGCGGTCTCGTTGGACCGGAAGTGCGTGCCGATGGTCAGGAGCAGGTCGGCGTCCGCCAGGAGCGACCGGACGGCCGGGGTGGTGGCGAAGTTCCCGATGACCTGCGGGTGGTCCTCGGGCACGGAACCCCGGCCGGAGTTGGAGCTGAGCAGCCCGGCGCCGGTGGCGTGCAGCAGCTCGGCCAGCTCGGCTCCGGCACGGGTGGCGCCGCCGCCCGCCCAGACGAGGGGGCGCCGGGCGGTGCCCAGGAGGGCCTGGGCGGCGGCGAGTTCGCCTTCGGTGGGCCGGGGGAGGCCGGGGCGCCGTGCCCCGGACGGCGCAGGTGCGGTGGCCGGTCTGCCGCCCGGGCCCTCGGCCGCGTCGGCGACGGCCGGTGCGGCGACGGTCGGCTCGCCCGCTGCCTCCACCAGCCCTGCGCCCGCCGAGCCGGTTGAGCCTGCCGGGTATGCGTCCGTCGAGTTGGTTGAGGCGGTCGGGTCGGTGGCCGTCAGGTGGGTTGAGCTTGCCGGGTATGCGTCCGTCGAGTTGGTTGAGGCGGTCGGGTCG
>NZ_JBVJKV010000009.1:231900-431266 GCF_055585065.1 Streptomyces sp. NPDC054047
ACGGTGGCCGTCAGGTGGGTTGAGCTTGCCGGGTCTGCGTCCGTCGAGTTGGTTGAGGCGGTCGGGTCGGTGGCCGTCAGGTGGGTTGAGCTTGCCGGGTCTGCGTCCGTCGAGTTGGTTGAGGCGGTCGGGTCGGTGGCCGTCAGGTGGGTTGAGCTTGCCGGACCCGCGTCCGTCGGGTCGGTTGAGCCTGCCGGGCCCGCGCTCGTCGGGTCGGTTGAGCCTGCCGGACCCGCGTCCGTCGGGTCGGTTGAGCCTGCCGGACCCGCGTCCGTCGGGTCGGTTGAGCCTGCCGGACCCGCGCTCGCCGGGTCGGTTGAGCCTGCCGGACCCGCGCTCGCCGGGTCGGTTGAGCCTGCCGGACCCGCGTCCGTCGAGTCGGTTGAGCCTGCCGGACCCGCGCTCGTCGAGTCGGTTGAACCCGCCGGACCCGCGCTCGTCGAGGCGGTTGAGGGGGTCGGGCCCGAGCTTTCCGGGTCCGTTTGTGCCGCGTACTGCAGATCCACCGGCCACTCCACGCTCGCCGGGCCGCCCGGGTCCGTCAGAGCCGCTCGGGCCGCCTCGCGGAGGATGCGGCCCGCCGTGTCGGCGGACGGGATCGTCGCCGCGTACTTGGACACCGCGCCGAGCATGCCCAGCTGGTCCTTGGTCTCGTGGATGAAGCCCCGGCCGCTGCCGAGGAACTCGGCCTCCACCTGGCCCGTGACGTGCAGGACGGACGTGCCCGCGCTGAGCGCCTCGACCAGGGAACCGGCCGCGTTGCCCGCGCCCGTGCCCGTCGAGGTCAGCGCACAGCCCAGCGAGCCGCGTGCCCGGCCGTAGGCGTCGGCGGCGTTCACGGCGGTCGCCTCGTGGCGGACGGGGACGAAGCGCAGCTCCCGGTCGACGGCCTCGACCAGCGGCAGATTGTGCACGCTGACGATCCCGAAGACCGTGTCGACGCCGAGTTCGCGCAGGACGGCGACGAGGAGGTCGCCGCCGGTGGCGTAATGCAGGGGTGGCATGGGTGAGCTCCTCAGAGGATGCCGCGGCCGACGCCGCCGCAGACGTCGATGCTGGTGCCGGTGGTGTACGAGGCGCGGGGCGAGAGCAGCGCGACGATCGCGTACGCGACCTCCTCCGCCCGGCCCAGGCGCCCGAGCGCGATGCCGCGGTCCGCCGCGAGCTCCGCCTGCCAGTCCTCGTAGCTGAGACCGGAGTCGGCGGCCGCATGACGGCGGGTCCACTGGCCGGTGTCGATCAGGCCCAGGCAGACCGAGTTGACGCGGATGCCCTCCGGGGCGAGCTCGGTGGCCAGGGACTTGGAGAGGTTGAGGATGCCCGCGCGGGCCGCGCTCGTGGTGATGAGCCGGGGTTCGGGCTGCTTGGCGAGCACCGCGTTGACGTTGACGACGCTCGCCGCGTCCGACGCCGCCAGGTGCGGCCGGGCCGCGTGCAGGGGGTTGAGGACGCCGGCGAACTTCAGCTCCAGCTCGTCGCGCCAGTCCTCGGCGGTCGAGTCGTCCAGGCCCTTCATGCGGGACTGCCCCGCGTTGTTGACGAGCCCGTCGACCGAGCCGAAGGTGTCGGCGGCGCGCTCGGTGAACTCCCGTACGGCGTCCGCGTCGCGCACGTCGCACACGCCCGTCAGGAGGCGGTCGCCGCCGCCGAGTCCTGCCGCCGCCTTCGCCAGGCGGTCGGCGTCACGCCCGCAGGTCGCGACGCGCGCGCCCTCGTCGAGCAGGGCGCGGACCGTGGCCAGGCCGACGCCCGAGCTGCCGCCGGTGACCAGGACGGTCCGGTCGGAGAGGCCCAGATCCATAACTCAGTGCTCCAGTACGTCAGTTCATGGTGAATCCGCCGTTGACGGCGATCACCTGTCCGGTCAGGTAGCGGGACTCCTCGGAGAGGAGGAAGGAGACGAGCCCGACGAGGTCGTCCGGCTGCTGCGGGCGTGAGATCGCCCGGTTGCCCCGGTAGAGCGCGTGCCGCTCGGCCGGCACCGTCGCGGTGGCCTCGACCTCGGTGAGGCCGGGCGCCACCGCGTTCACGGTGATCCCCTTGTCGCCGAGCTCCCGCGCCATCGCCCGGGTCAGCGCGATCACCGCGCCCTTGGAGGCGATGTAGTGGGCCAGGCGCGGTGATCCGTAGAGCGCCGCGTCCGAAGCGATGTTGACGATCCGCCCGGGGGAGCGGAAGAGCGGGTGCAGGGCCTTGGCGACCAGCCACGGGCTGCGGGCGTTGACCGCCATCAGGCGGTCCCACACCTCGACGTCGATGTCCTGGAACTCCTTGCCGCCGACGCCGTTGGCCAGCGCGGCGTTGTTGACCAGGCCGTACAGCGGCCCCAAGTCACTTACGGAAGCCGCCAGTTCATCGACCGACGCCGGGTCCGCCACATCGCACCGTACGAAGTGGGCATCGAGGCCCTCCGCGCGCAGTTCCGCGACGGCCTCCCGGCCCCGCGCGGCGTCCACCTCCGCGACGACGACCCGGAAGCCGTCATCGCCCACCCGGCGGGCCATGGCCAGTCCCAGGCCACGGCCCGCGCCGGTGATGACGACGGTGCGGCCGTCGGTCACGGGTGACGCCTCAGTCACGGGTGACGCCGTGCATCGGCGAGTGCTCCGGGTACGTCGGCACCTGCGGCTTCTGCGTGCCGATGACGACGCAGAACAGCGCGTCGGTGTCGCCCTCGTTCTTCAGCGAGCGCGCCACGCCCGCCGGGACGACGATCATGTCGCGGTAGCCGAGCGTGCGGTACTCGACCTCGTCGGCGCCCCGGTGGATACCCACCTTGACCTGTCCCTCCAGGACGAAGAAGGCCTCCTCGACGTCGTGGTGGGTGTGCTCGGGGCCCTCGGCGCCGGGCGGAAGCAGCATGTTGGAGAAGGTGAAGCCGCCGGAGGGCAGGATGCGGCTGTCGTTCTCGTGGTTGCCGGTCGCGCCGGAGCCGACGTAGCGGATCTGTCCGCGGCGGTACTGCGGGCCCGCCTTCTCCTGGAAGGACAGCGTGCTGAAGTCCGCGACACGGGACTCCTTGGTGGCGATCAGCGAGTCGGTGTACGTGCCGAGGTCGCCGCCGTTGTCGTACTCGGTGGTGGTCAGGGGCATGAGGAAGGCTCCTACTCAGGGATGCGGGCGGTGATGCGGAGGTGGGAGAGGACCCAGGCGTTGAACGCCTCGGGCCGCTCCTGGTTGGCCAGGTGACCGGCGTCCTTGACGATCACGTAGGCGGTCTTGTGCAGGGCCCCGGCGACGGCCTGCGAGGCCTCGACGCCGGTGACCCGGTCCTGGTCGCCGCAGAGGACGAGGGCGGGCGCGGCGATCGAGGGGATCTCGGGGCGCAGATCGGCGCTCGCCATGGACTCGGCGGCGTAGGCGTATCCGGGCAGGCGCACGGACGCGGCCATGGTGTCGACGACCCGCCGGACGAGCCGCGGGGGCGCGTCCGGCGAGACGAGCCGGGGCCCGCGCCGCTCGGCGAACGCCCGCGGCCCGAGCTCCGCGAGCTCGGCGGCCCGCTGCCGCATGGCCTCGGCCTTGGCGGGATCGGTGCCCGAACCCGGACTGGAGTCCGCGACGATCAGCGAGTCGACCAGGCCGGGGTGGCGGGCCGCGAGCCGCAGCGCGATCACCCCGCCCCACGACACGCCGAGGACGTGGGCGCTCGCGCCGCGCTCCCGGATGAGGCCGGCCGCCGCGTCCGCGAAGCCGTCCAGGTCCAACGGTCCTTCCGGATCGGCGGACTTGGCGTACCCGGGAGCGTCCCAGGCCACCACCCGCACGTACGCGGACAGCTCGGCGAGCTGCGGGGCGAAGGCGGCGGACGAGGAGCCGATGCCGTGCAGGCAGAGCAACAGCGGCCCGGCGGCGCCCGCCTCCTCGACGTGGACGGCCTCGACATGGCCGGCCCCGACGCGGACGGCCGTCACAGGATCTGCCCCGTCCGCCCGGCGAGCGCCGCGAGGCTGCGCAGGACTGCGTACGGCACGACCTGGCTGGTCGCCGGGTTGCCCGGGTCCGGCAGGTGCGCGACCTCGAAGCGGTACGAGCCGTGCGCGCCGGACGCCTCGACGACGTGCCGCGTGTGGTGGGCGCCGGGGTCGGCGACGACCTGGACCCGCACGGCGTCCAGGTCGCCGACGGCGAGGGCGACCGAGGCCGCGACGTTCGTCGACTTGGGAAACTTCACGGGGACGTCGCGCGCGGTCCCGGACATCACCACGACCGGCCCGGTGGCCGTCCGCATCCGGGTCAGCAACTCCGCGTCCATCCAGGGCTGTTCGAGTGTGGACGGCAGCTTCGTGGTGGTGAGCCGCACCGCGTCGAGCGGGCCGAGCGACCGCACCGCCTGGAGCAGGTCGAGCCCGCCGACCGCGCCCCCGGTGAAGTAGACCCGGCCGGGGCCGGCGGACAGGAGCCGTTTGGAGAGCTCCTCGTCGGTGAGGGCGCCGGTCGAGGCGATCAGCAGGTCGGTCCCGGAGGCCAGGACGCGCTCGCCCCATTCCCGTACGACCCCTTGGCCCGCCGCCTCCACGATGAGGTCGCAGCGCTCCACGGCCTCGTCGAAGGAGACCTGCGGGGCGGGTGCGCTCTCGCCGAGCGGACGGTTGTCGACCAGGCACGTCAACTCGGCGCCGGTGACGCGCTGTTCGGCGAGTGCGGTGCCGACGACCCGGCCGATCGCACCCCAGCCGACGATGCCGACCTTGCGTACGCGCGTCATGCCTGAACCTCCGGGGTGTCTTGGGCGGACAGCGGGCCGGGGTCGGGCGCCCCCGCCATGTGGCAGCGGATCTCCTTCGACGGCGGACCGGCCGTTCCCCACAGGTCGGACAGCTCGGGCACCCGCCGCCAGACCCGGGCGATCCACGCGTCCTCGACGATCTGCGCGACCTCGGAGGTGTACTCGCAGACGAGTCCGGAAGGGTCGGTGAAGTAGGAGAAGGTGTTGTTCCCGGGGCCGTGCCGTCCGGGACCCCACTGCGGGTCGATGCCGTGGTGCCTGAGCCGGCCCAGGCCCCGCATGAAGTGGTCGACCGAGGTCATCTCGTACGCCACGTGGTTGAGCGAGGCCCACCGGGCCTGATTGAACGCGATGCAGTGGTGGTCGGCGTTGCAGCGCAGGAACGCCATCTGGTGCTCGGACCAGTCGGAGACGCGCAGGCCGAGGACGTCGCGGTAGAAGGCGACGGAGGCGTCGATGTCCGCCGTGTTGAGCACCGCGTGCGTGACGCCGACCGGCACGGCTCCGTCCTGGCCGCGCGGCGCGACCGCGTGGACCTCCGCGCTGATCTCGATCAGGCGGTGCTCGGGGTCGGTGAAGCGCAGCCCGTAGCCGCCGCCCACCTGGTCGAGGGGGCCGGGCCCGGCGACCGGCGTGATGCCGCGCGCCAGGAGCCTGCGGGCGGCCTCGTCGACCTCGGCGGGCGTGCCCACCGCGAACGAGATCCTGCCGAGACCGATGCGGTCGGCGCGGGTGAGCTGGAGTGCGTGGTGCTCGGCGCCGGTGCCGCGCAGCCAGGCCGCCGCGCCCCGCTCCAGCTCGACGGTCTCCAGGCCCCAGACCTCCTGGTAGAAGTCGGCGGCCTCGGTGAAGGAGGGCGTGCGCAGTTCGACGGAGCGCAGGGCGCGCAGCCGGGCGATCGGGGGACGGGCGACGGCGGGCGGGGTGATGGTGGGTGGGTCGACGGTGGGTCGGGACATGACCTGCTCCAGAGGTACGGGGTTCAGTTGGCCCAGGGGAGAGGCGCGTCGGCGACGCCCCAGTACAGGGACTTCTGGCGCTGATAGGCGCGGATGCCGTCGCGGCCCTTCTCGCGGCCGAGGCCGCTTTCCTTCATGCCGCCGAAGGGCGTGGCGATGCTGAACTGCTTGTAGGTGTTGATCCAGACCGTGCCCGCGTCGACGCGCCGCGCGATCCGCCAGGCGGCCCGGTGGTCGCGGGTCCAGATGCCGCAGGCCAGGCCGTAGACGCTGGAGTTGGCCTGCCGCACCAGGTCGTCCTCGTCGTCGAAGGGCAGCGCGACCAGGACGGGCCCGAAGATCTCCTCCTGGCAGGTGCGCGAGGAGTTGGGCAGCCCGTCCAGGACGGTGGGCAGGTAGTACGCCCCGTCCCGGTACTCCGCGCCCTGCGGTACGCCCCCGCCGCACAGCACTCGCGCGCCTTCCTCGCGGGCGAGATCGACGTACGCGGCGACGGAGTCCCGGTGCTTGTGGTGGACGAGCGGCGCGACCTGGGTGTCGGGGGCGGTGCCGGGCCCGACACGCAACGTCCGCACCCGTGCGACCAGTTCGCCGACGAATTCCTCGTACAGCTCGCGGGCGACGAAGAGCCGTGACCCCGCGATGCAGGACTGGCCGCTGGAGGAGAAGACGCCGAACATCACGCCGGCCAGGGCCTGCTCGACGTCGGCGTCGGCGAGCACGACCGTCGGCGACTTGCCGCCCAGTTCGAGCGAGACCGGCATCAGCTTCTCGGCGGCGGCGTGCGCGAGCGTACGGCCCGTGCTCGTGCCGCCGGTGAAGGTGACCTTGCCGACGCGCGGATCGCGGACGATCGCGTCGCCCACGAGGCTGCCGCGCCCGGTGAGGACGGACAACAGCCCGGCGGGCAGGCCGTGTTCGGCCAGGGCCCGGGTGATGAGGCGGCCGAGCGCGAGGGAGACCAGCGGGGTCCACTCGGCGGGCTTGAGCAGCACCGCGTTGCCGCCCGCGAGCGCCGGGGCGAGCTTCTGCGCGTCGCTGGCGACGGGGGAGTTCCAGGGGTTGATCGCGCCGACGACGCCGATCGGCTCGTACACGCTCAGCGTCACGTAGTCGCCGCGCGACGGCGTGATCGCCTCCTCGGCGGTCTCCAGGGCGGCGGCCGTGTAGCGGAAGGTGGCCGCCGCGCTGGAGACCAGGGCGCGGGTCTCGGCGAGCGCCTTGCCGGTGTCGGTGGTCTGCAGGGCCGCGAGGTCGTCCGTGGACTCCGCGATCAGCTCGGCGATGCGGTGCAGGAGCAGGGCGCGCCGGTGGGGCAGCAGGTCGCGCCAGCGCGGGTCGGCGGCGGCGTCGGCCGCCCCCCGGGCCGCTTCGGCGACCTCGTCGGGGGAGACCGCGTGGACGGTGGCGATGACGCGGCCCGTCGCCGGGTCGACGGTGTCGGCCGGGGCGCCCGCGCCGCGTCGCCACTCGCCCGCGATGAGTGCTTCGTCGGCTGGGATGCGGGGCATGGGGGCCTCCTGGCGGGACGGGACGTGGTCGAACGGAGCGCTGCCGAGCGGGACTTGAGGGACGGGTCCCGGGCGAACTTCAGACGCTCTTCGGTAAGCGCTAGAAATCTAAGGGCTTAAATATCTGGAGCGCAAGAGCTGTCCGTCGGCAGTCTTCATGGATTTCCCCTGCGGAGACTCTTGACGCGCTCCGGTGCCGGGACGGTACAACTTAAGCGCTTAGAAACTTTGCGCTTACCCGCTTCTTGGCCTGAGTTTCCCCAGACTCCGTGGCCGTCGCGTTCCCCCGCTCATCCCCGCCCCCTCAGCAGCGGAGTTCCCGCATGACGATCGACGCTTCCCCGGACCGAGCGGTCCGGGCCGCCATAGCCGCCCGCTTCGAACGGCTACCCCTGTGCCGCTGGCACGTCACCGTCCGGCTCATCGTGGGCGCGGTCACCTTCTTCGAGGCCTTCGACCAGCTCCTGATCGCCTACGCCCTGCCCGGACTGCGCCAGGAATGGGACCTCAGCACGTCCGCCGCCACGCTGCTGCTCACCGTCGGCTCGATCGGCATGCTGATCGGGGCGCTGCTCTCCGGGCGGCTCGCGGACCGGATCGGCCGCGTGAAGGTCATCGCGCTGTGCATCGCGCTGTCCAGCGTCGCCAACCTGGCCCTGTCCGTTTCCACGTCGCCCGACGCGTTCATGGCCCTGCGGTTCGTCCAGGGGCTCGCGATCGGGGGCGAGGTGCCGGTGGCCGCGACCTTCATCGCCGAGATCACCCGCAGCCACCAGCGGGGCCGCTTCGTCCTCCTCTACGAGCTGGTGTTCCCGGCCGGGCTGACCGTGGGCGCGCTGGTCGCCGCCTGGGTGGTGCCGATCCTGGGCTGGCGCTGGATGTACGCGATCGCGGCGCTGCCGGGCCTGCTCTGCATCCTCGTACAGCGCAAGGTGCCCGAGTCGCCGCGGTGGCTCGCGGACCACGGCAGGGCCGATGAGGCGGCCGCCGTGATGACCGGCATCGAGACGGAGGTCGAACGGATCACGGGCAAACCGCTGCCGCCCGTCGCCGAGGCGCTTCCCGTGGAGGCGCCGGCTCCCGGAGAGGGCGCTTCGGGGCTGCGCGGCTTGTTCAGCGGCCGTTATCGGCGCCGGACGCTGATCATCGGTGTGCTCTGGTTCACCGGCTACTTCGTCAACTACGGGATCACGTCCTGGCTCCCGACGATCTACCAGAACCGCTACGACCTGTCCCTCTCGGACGCGCTCCTCTACTCGACGGTCACGTCCTGTGCGGGTCTGCTCGGCTGCCTGGTCGCCGCGCTGACGGTGGACCGGCTGGGACGGCGGAAGGTCATCACCGGGTGTCTGGGCGGGGCGGCGGTGATGCTGGTGGCGCTCGCGGCGGCCGGCGCGGGTACCCCGGTGCAGGTCCTGGTGTGGACCTCGCTCGCGGCCGTCTTCTTCTTCGGCTCCAACATCTGCCTGTATCTGTACACGCCGGAGCTCTTTCCTACGCGGATGCGGGCGCTCGGGAGCAGTGTGGGCGGGGCGATGAACCGGCTCGGGGTCATTCTCGGGCCGATCGTGGTGGGGGTCGTGTACGCGGGTGGGAACGTGTCGACGGTGTTCGTGATGCTGGGGGCGGTTGCGCTGGTGGGGGCCGTGGTGGCGGCCGTGGGGGCGGAGGAGACCGCGGGGCGGCGGCTGGAGGAGGTTTCGCCGTAGCCCGGGGGAGCTCTAACGGCCCCGCGGGGTCATTGGCCGCCCTCATCACCGGCTCCGCCGAGTTCGTCCAAAAACGCCGGACGGGCTGGATCTCCAGCCCGTCCGGCGTTGGCGACATACAGGGACCCGCCCTACCCGAACCGCTCGATCCGGATCCGGTCGACCGGCTGGCCCCCGGCCACCAGCAGGCGCGACGCATGCTCCGCGAAGCCGTTCGAGCCGCAGATGTACGCCTCCCAGCCCCCGTCGGGCTGCGCGGGGCCAAGGAGCGGGGCCACGTGCTCGGCGCTCAGCCGGCCCTCCGTCCGCGTGAGGACGACCGTGGTCTCGTCGCCGTACTCCTCCGCGTAGATCAGATCCTCGCGCGTACGCGCCGAGACGAGAAGCCGCAGCGGCACCGGACGCCCGGCCCCCCGCCAGTGCCGCAGCATCGACATCAGCGGGACCACGCCGGAGCCCGCCCCGAGCAGCAGCGCGGGACGGTCCCCGGGCCACGCGAAGAACCCGGAGAGCGGCCCCCGCACCTCCACCACGTCGCCCACGCGGGCGACCGTGTGCAGATGACCGGACACCTCGCCGCCCGGCACGTGGTCCAGGGTCAGCTCGATCTCGCCGCCCTCGTCCGGGGCCGACGCGATCGAGTAGTGGCGCTGGGCGACGTACCCGTCCGGGGCCGTGAGCCGCAGCATCAGATGCTGGCCCGGCAGATGTCCCTGCCAGTCGGGCACCCTCAAACGAAAGCTCGACACCGTCCCGGCCGCGTTCTCGCGCCGGACGGCCACCACCTCGGCCCGCTGCCAGAGGGCCGCCGCGCGATTGCTCACCGCGATCCGCCCGGGCACGGCGAACCGCGTCGGCGGCACGAAAGTCCCGTGCACCGTCTCAGTCACCGGAGTAACGCTCCTCACGCCAGGGATTTCCCCGGTGGTGGTAGCCGTTCTGCTCCCAGAAGCCCGGCTCGTCGTGGTCCAGGAGCCGCAGCCCCGCGACCCACTTCACGCTCTTCCAGAAGTAGAGATGGGGGACGATCAGGCGCGCCGGGCCGCCGTGCTCGGGAGGCAGCTCCCCGTCCTCGTACTCCCAGACGATCCACGCCTTGCCGCCCGTCACATCGGCGAGGGGCAGGTTCGTGGTGTAGCCGGTGTGGGAGTACGCGACGACGTGCGTGGCCTCCGTGCGCGGCCCCGCGGCGGCCAGGAACGCGTCCAGGCTCGCCCCGCCGAAGCGCACCCCGAACTTGGACCAGCTGGTCACGCAGTGGATGTCCCCGCGGTACTCGGACGCGGGCAGCGCCCGCGCCTCGTCCCAGGTCCAGGTGCGCGGCGACGCGACGAGCCCGTCCACGCGGAACGTCCAGTCCGCGGCCGTGAGCGTCGGCGTCACCTCGGCGGACAGGACGGGCCAGCCGTCGGCCGCGTCGTACTGCCCGGGAGGCAGTCGCGGGTCGCGGTCGGCGGCGCGGGCGCGGCCGGTGAAGCCGCGGGTGGGTTCGATGGTCATACGGTGTTTGCCACTTCGGAGGTGCTGGTCGTGCTCGTCGGGACAAGCGCCGCGGAGTCGGCCGCGTCCTGGAGGGCGCGCAGCGCGCCCCGCTCGTCCATGGTCACCAGCGTACGGTCCCGCATCAGGACCCGGCCGTCGACGACCGTGTCCCGTACGTCACCGGAGGCTGCCGCGTACGCCAGCATCGACCACGGGTCGTGCCGCGGCGTGAGGTGCGGCCGTGCGAGGTCGAGGACGATCAGGTCCGCGCGCTTGCCCGGTTCGAGGGAGCCCAGCTGGTCGCCGAGGCCCAGGGCCCGCGCGGACTCGATGGTCGCCATCCGGACGGCCTGCTCCGCGCCGACCGCCGTCGGGTCGCCGCCCGCCTTGTGCACGAGCGCCGCCAGCTTCACCGCGCCGAGCAGGTCGAGCGTGTTGGAACTCACCGCGCCGTCCGTGCCGAGGCCCACCGTGACCCCCGCGTCGAGCAGGTCGGGGACGCGCGCTATGCCGCAGCCCAGCTTCAGGTTCGACACCGGGCAGTGCGCGACGGCCGTGCCGGTGCGCGCGATGGTCTCGATCTCCGCGTCCGTGAGGTCCACGGCGTGCGCCAGCAGCGTGTCCGGGCCGAGCACGCCGAGCGAGTCGAGCAGCTCCACGGGGCGCATGCCGTGCTGCTCGGTGACCATCGCCACCTCGCCCGCGTTCTCGGCCGCGTGGATGTGCAGCAGCGCGCCGTGCTCGCGGGCCAGCGCGCTGATCGCCGTCAGCTGCTCGGGGCCGAGGGTGTACGCGGAGTGCGCGAAGACCACCGGGCGGGTGCCCGGCGCCGGGGTGCGGGCGGCCAGGTCCGCCGCCGCCCAGCCGAGCCGCTCCGCGTAGGGGCGGCCGTCCGGCGGGCCCGGCACGTCCATGAACGTGGGGCCCGTCAGGAGGCGCCACCCGGCGTCGCGGGCCACGGCCTCGGCCGCCTCGTGGAACCAGTACATGTCGAGCGCGGCGGTGACCCCGCCGCGCACGGACTCGGCGATCGCGCCCTTGATGCCGGCCGTCACCGTCTCCGGCGAGAGCAGCTCCGCCTCGGCCGGGATCACGCGGGCCAGGAAGCCCTGGAGCGTCACGTCGTCGGCGATGCCGCGGAACAGGGTCATCGCCAGGTGCGTGTGCGTGTTGATGAGGCCCGGCAGGACGAGACAGCCGCGGGCGTCGAGCTCGTCGGCGGCTTCGTGGGCGGCGCGCAGCCGCTCGGCCGGGCCGACGTCGACGATCCGGCCGTCGCGCACGGCGACGGCGCCGTCCTTCACGATCGTGCCGGACGCGTCGACGGTGAGGACGTCGCCGCCGTGGACCAGGAGATCTATGGAGCCGCCCCGGTCCTGGGCCGGCAGGTCAGTGGGGTGCATCGGTTCCGTTCTCCACAAGGTCGTTCGGGTGGCTGCTCAGTGCTCCGTGGCGGCCAGGAGCCGCAGAGCGTCCAAGGCTATCCGGGCGCCCCGGTCGACTCCTTCGGCCACCACGTTCCGGTGCGGGTTGTAGCCGCCTGTCGAAAAAGGGGCTGCTTCGTCGACGAGTTCATCGGCGTTGGCGCCGTCCACGACGAGCGCGCCGCCCGCGACGAGGCCGTGCGTGGACGCGAAGACGTACAGCGCCGAGAGCTCCATCTCGATGGCCGCGATCCCGGCGGCCGCGTACGCCTCGCCGGGCAGCGGCAGGAAGCCCGGCTGGAACGCGGCCCGCGTCCACACCACACCCCGGTGGTACGGCGCTTCGGCCGCGCGGGCCGCGCGCTGGAGCGCGATGACCGCCTCCGGAGTGGCGAACGCCGGGTACTCGGCGGGGATCAGCTGCTGGGTCACGCCGTCGTCGCGCACCGCCGCGTCCGCGATGACCAGGTCGCCGTCGTGGATGCCGGGGCGGATCGCGCCCGCCGTGCCGAGCCGCAGGATGGTGGTGACGCCCGCCTCCGCCAGCTCCTGGAAGAGCAGGATCGCGCCGGGGGCGCCGACGCCGTGCGAGGCGACGACGACCTCGGTGCCCTGCCAACTGCCGGTGAAGGTGCGGTACTCGCGGTGGTACGACACCTCCTTCGCGTCGTCCAGGAGATCGGCGACGGCGGTGGCGCGCGCCGGGTCGCCGACGACGACCGCGCGGGTGGGCAGGCCGGTGCGGGGGACGCGGGTGATGGGCAGCGCGTCGGTGGGCGTACGGGCGTCGGTCGTCATGAGGATGCTCCTGCCAGGGGCGTCGACTTGCGGCGGCGCCTGCGCGCCGTGGAAAGGAAGAGGGCGGCCAATGTCACCACATACGGCGCGGCGTCGGTCGCCTGCTGCGGCATGCCGAGCCCCTGGAGGCGGAAACCGACGGCCTCCGCGATGCCGAAGAGCAGTCCGGCGAGCAGGACGCCGAGCGGCAGGGCGCGGCCCAGCATCACGGCCACCACGGCGATCCAGCCACGCCCTGCGGTCATGTTCTCGGAGAACAACGTGACGTTGCCCAGGGCGAGTTGGGCTCCCGCGAGGCCGCACAGGACGCCTGACGTCAGGACGGCCGCGTACTGATACTTGGCGGGGCTGACCCCCAGCGTCGCCGCCGCGTCGGGAGCCTCGCCCACGCCGCGCAGCCGAAGGCCCCACGGGTGGCGGGCCAGGAACACCGCGGCCACGGCGACGGCGGCCCACGAGAGGTACACGAGCGCGGAGTGCCCGGAGAACACCGCCCCGACGAAGGGGATGTCGATGCCGCCGAGTCCGGCCAGCTCCGGGTCGGAGAAGGTGCCCTGCACGCCGAAGACCGTACGCAGCAGGAACCCGGTCAGGCCGACCGCCAGGAGGTTGAGCGCGACGCCGAGCACCACGGCGTCCCCGCGCAGCGAGATCGTCCCGACGGCCAGGATCATCGAGTACGCCGCAGAGGCGAGGGCGGCGAACAGGACGCCGAGCCAGGCGCTCCCGGTGAACCAGCTGCCCGCCACGCCGCTGAAGCAGCCGATCAGCATCATGCCTTCGAGGCCGATGTTGAAGACGCCCGCGCGCTCGCAGATCGCGCCGCCGAGTGCGGCGAGGAGGATCGGGGTGAGGGCGAGGAGCGCCGAGTGGAACAGCGCGGAGTCGATGCTCATCGCACGCTCACTTCCTTCACTTCGATCTCGGCGGTGGGCTTCTTCCCGGCCCGTCGCCACGTCAGGTTGAGCCGGGCCGCCAGGAAGACGATGACGACGGCCTGGAGGACCTGCGTCAGCTCGCGCGGCACCTCGGTGGTCCGCTCCATCGCCAGCCCGCCCACTTCGAGCGCCGCGAAGAACAGTGCCGCGAGGGCGGTCCCGAGGGGTGCCGCGGCGGCGAGGAGCGCGGCCGTCAGGCCGGTCCAGGTGTGCCCGGCCGCGGTGAGCGACCCGTCGATGAAGCGATAGGGGAAACTCAGCACCCCGATGGCGCCGACGAGACCCGCCACCGCGCCGGAGAGCGCCATGAGCCGCAGCGTGAGCCGGGGCCTGTCGACCCCCGCGTACGCGGCGAAGCGCGGATTGAGCCCCGTCATGCGGATCTCGTAGCCGGTGGCGGTCCGGGCGTCGGCGAACACGAAGACGGCGACCGCTACGGCCACGAGGAGCAGCCCGACGGTGACGGTCGACGACCCGAAGGCGGGCAGCTCGACCCCCTCGGGCATCCGCCGGGTCTGCGGAAGGCTCGACCCGTCCTCCTTGAGCGGGAAGCGCGCGAGGTAGGAGGCGAAGGACATCGCCGGATACCCGAGCAGCAGACTGCTGACGAGCAGCGGCACCCCGAACCGGTTCTGGCACACCGCGGCGAGCGCGGCGTAGGCGGCACCGGCCGCCATCCCCGCGAGCAGCGCGGCGACGACGGTCAGCGGCGCGGGCAGCGGCGAGTAGAGCCCGGTCACCGCCGCGGCGATCCCGCCGAGCACCAGCTGCCCGTCCCCGCCGAGGTTGAGCAGCCCCGCCCGCATGGGGATCGCGAGCGCCAGGGCGAGCCCGATGATGCCGGTCCCGGTGGTGAGCGTGGACCCGATGCCGTCGGGCCCGAGCGCACCGGTCACCACGGAGCCGTACGCCCCGAGGGGATCGGCCCCGGTGCCGAGGAGGAAGAGCGCCCCGACGAGAACGGCGGCGACGACGGAGTGCAGGGCGGGCGCGCGCAGCACGCGCGCGGCGACGGCCCCGGCGGTGCCGGGGGTGTCGGCGGCCATCAGGGTGCCTCCTTCACGGGGGCGGGATCGTCGCTCTCGCGGGGAGGCGGGACGGTGTCGCCGGAATCGGCCGGGGCTGCCGGAGCCGCTCCCGGAGCCGCCGAAGTCGCGGCGGGGGTCGGGGCGGCGGCCGGCGGTCCGGCGTCGGGCCCGTTCGTGGCGCCCGCTGTGCCGGTTCCGGCAGCCATGGCGTCCTTGGCCGCGGTGGCCGCGCCGCCCGCCATGGCGAGGCCGAGTGCTCGCTCGTCCGCGTCCTCGCGGGCGAACTCCGCGGCCACCCGGCCCTCGTACATCACCAGGACACGGTCCGACAGGCCGCGGATCTCGCTCAGTTCGGCGGAGACCAGGAGGACCGCGTGGCCCGCGTCCCGGTGGGCGATCAGCTGGTCGTGGATGGTCTGGATGGCGCCGATGTCGACACCCCGGGTGGGCTGCTCGACGATCAACAGGGGGGAGTCGTGGGCGAGTTCGCGGCCGATCACCAGTTTCTGGAGATTGCCGCCCGACAGCGAGCCCGCCGTGTGACGGGTCGAGGCCGCCTTGATGCCGAAGCGCTCGATCAGGACACGTGCGTGCTCGCGCAGCCAGGACGGACGCAGCAGGCCGTGGCCCCGGTGGTGGCCCATCGCCAGGTTCTCCGCGACCGTCGCGGCCGGCGCCGTGCCGACCGCCACGCGGTCCTCGGGGACGTAGGCGAGCCCCGCCGCGCGGCGATCCGCGGCCGACGCGTCCGTGATGTCCTGCCCGGCGAGCGTGACCCGCCCCCAGGAGAGCGGACGCAACCCCGCGATCGCCTCGACCAGTTCACTCTGACCGTTGCCCGCGACTCCCGCGACGCCCACGATCTCGCCCGCGCGGACCGAGAGCGTGACCCCGCGCACCGCGTCCGTCGACAGGGAATCGACCGAAAGGACCTCGCCGCCCGGCACGCCCGCCGGATGCACGCGGTCCAGCTCCACCGCACGCCCCGTCATCGCCGCGGCGATCCCGTCCGCGCTGGTGTCGGCGGTCCGCATGCGCGCCGCGACCCGGCCGTCCCGCAGGACCGTCACCGCGTCGCTGCCCTCCATCACCTCGCGCAGCTTGTGCGTGACGAGGAGGACCGTGCACCCGTCGTCCGCGAGGGAGCGCAGCACACCGAACAGGGCATCGGCCTCCGACGGGGTCAGGACCGCCGTCGGCTCGTCGAGGATCAGCGTACGAGCGCCGCGGTGGAGGAGCTTGAGGATCTCCACGCGCTGGCGCACCCCCACCGGCAGGTCCCCGACCTTCGCCGCCGGGTCCACCGCGAGGCCGTGCTCCTCGGCGAGCGCACCCACCCGCCGCAGCGCCTGAGCCCGGTCCACCAAGCCGAAACGGCGCGGCTCGGCGGCGTACACGACGTTCTCGGCGACCGTGAAGGACGGGAAGAGCTTGAAGCTCTGGTGCACCATGCCAAGGCCCGCCGCGATCGCCTCGCTGGGGCTCGCGAACGCAACCTCGCGACCGTCGAGCAGGATCTGCCCGGCGTCCGGCCGTTGCAGCCCGTAGAGGACGGACATCAGCGTCGACTTGCCCGCGCCGTTCTCGCCCATCAGCGCATGGATCTCACCGCGCGCGACGGTCAGGTCCACCCGGTCGTTGGCGAGGGTGCCGGGGAACTCCTTGGTGATGCCGCGGAGTTCGACGGCGGGGGCGGCGGTGGAGGGCTCAGGCCGCCGGGTCATTGACCTTCAGCTTCCCGGCGACGATCTCGTCCCGCAGCGACTCGACGCGCTTCAGTACGTCCTTGTGGTCGGCGATCAGGCACTTGGAGTCCGCGACGCCCGGCTCGAGGCCGGTCAGCGACATGCCGCCCTCCTTGAGGCCGTACGACACCGTGGTGCCGCCCTTGCCCTTCAGGATCTGCGCGATGCCCTCCTCGACGGCCACATCGGTCTTCTTCAGTACGTTGTCGACGACGACCCCCGGGCTGCCCAGGCACTGGTTCGCGTCGACGCCGTACGCCTCGAAGCCCTTGTCCTTCGCCGCCTGGAAGACACCGGTGTTGCCGCCCGCCGCGGCCGCCATCACCTGGTCGACCCCGCCCGAGCCGAGCGTCGCCGCCTGGTCCTTGGCGCGCGCCGCGTCATTGAACGGGGACTGCCCGCCGACGAAGAGCGTGCGGGCCTTGACCCCCGACCGCACCTTCTTCGCACCGGCCGCGAACGGCTCGCTGTAGCGGCGGAACTGCGCGTTGTCGAGGACGTCGACGGCGCCGACCTTCTTGCTCTTGGTGAGCAGCCCGGCCTCGGCGCCCGCGAGGTACACCGCCTCGTGCTCGCGGAAGACCGCGCACGTGACGTTCTTGAACGCTTTCTTCGTGCACGCGTCGACCAGCAGGAACTGCTGCTTCGGGTGCGCCTCGGCCTGCTGGGCGGCGATGTCGGCGAACTCGAAGCCGACGAGTGCGATGACGTCGGGCGCGGAGTCCACGGCCGACTGCACGTTCTGCTGCTGCGAGGAGGTGTCGCTGCTCTGGAAGACCTTCGGCTCCCCGGCGCCCTGCGCCTTCGCCGCCGACTTCACCCCGCTGACGGCCAGCTTGAGGAACTCGTTCTGGGCCACCGGGTCGGGCGTGACGAGCGTGAACGCCTTGGCTCCCTCGGCACCGTCCGAACCGCCCTTCTTCGCCGCCGCGTTGCAGCCGGTGGCGAGCAGGGCGGCGCCGACCGCGAGCGAGGACAGCCGAAGGGACGTACGACGGGATATGCGAAGCGGCATGCGCAGGGACATACGGGAGCGCCTTCTCGAAGGAGCCTGGGAGCCCAGGCGGTGGCGGGGAGGGTCGGACGTGCGAAGCGGTGTCGCTCAGCGACAACAGCGACAGCGACAACAGCGACGGCAGCGGCACATTCGCCTGTCGTCGGTCACGGCGGGGCGGCGCACGGAGCCAGCGATCCGCTGGGTCTTCATGGCCGTCCTCCTCGCACCGTGGGTCGATCCGTCCTGGGTGGCGGTGAGAGTAACACCGGATTTCGGACAGCCGCCCGCACGTCTCGAAATATGGTTCGAGCACGTCAGGTACGGTGACGGCACCCCTCCCCGCATGGCCTGAAACGCCCCTATTTTCCCGGAGTTGAGCACATGAGCAGCCAAGACCTGCGCGCTGTCACGTGGACGGCGGCCGCGGAGGGCGCCGCGCCCTCCCTCTCCCTCATCGACCAGACCGCGCTCCCGCACGCGCTGGAGCGCCTCGACGTCACCACCGTCGACCAGCTGATCGACGCGATCGTGCGGCTCGTGGTCCGCGGCGCTCCCGCGATCGGCGCGGCCGGCGGCTACGGCGTCGCGCTCGCCATGGCGCAGGGCGAGCGCGAGGGCTGGGACCGGGCACGCCTGGACGCGGAGGTCGCGCGGGTGCGGGCGGCGCGGCCCACCGCCGTGAACCTGATGGTGTGCGTGGACCGGGTCGCGCCGCTCATCGACGCGGGTCTGCCCGCGGTCCTCGCCGAGGCGGACGCGATCGTGCGGGAGGACCTGGAGGCGAACCACGCGATGGGCGCGTTCGGGGCCGACTGGCTCCTGAAGCGCGTGGCCGCGGACCGCCCGCTGCGGATTCTCACCCACTGCAACACGGGTGCGCTCGCCACGGCGGGCTGGGGCACGGCGCTGGGCGTCATCCGCGAACTGCACGGCCGCGGACGCCTGGAGACGGTGTACGCCGACGAGACCCGCCCCCTGCTCCAGGGCGCGCGGCTCACCGCGTGGGAGCTGGCCCAGGAGGGAATCCCGCACTTCGTCCAGGCGGACGGCGCGGCGGCGGGCACGATCCTGCGGGGCGAGGTGGACGCGGCGATCGTCGGCGCGGACCGGATCGCGGCGAACGGCGACACGGCCAACAAGGTCGGCACGGTGGGGATCGCGCTGGCGTGCGCGTACGCGGGAATCCCGTTCGTGGTGGCCGCGCCCACGACGACGGTGGATCTCGCGACGGCGACGGGTGCTGAGATCCACATCGAACTGCGGGGTGAGGACGAGGTGTTGGAGTGGGCGGGAGTCCGCACCGCTCCGGCGAACTCGCGCGGCCACAACCCGGCCTTCGACGTGACGCCGGGTTCGCTGGTGACGGGGTTGGTGACGGAGCGGGGCGTGCTGGAGGTCGCTGCGGGGGAGTTGCCGGAGGGCTGGACCTCCAGCCCGTCCGGCGTTTGAGGACGAACTCGGCGAAGCCGGTGATGACGGCAACCAAGGCCCCCGCGCCGAGCGGGTTTGTGGGAAGGGGCGGGGTTGGGGAAAAACTAGCCCCGCGTCAGCTCCAACTCCAGCAGCCACTCCACGACCTCCGTGCGATGCCGCGCCTCCCGAGGGTTCGCCCCCCAGACATAGAGCCCGTGCCCGGCGACGACCACCGCCGGCATCCCCGGCGAGAGCGCAGCCTCCAGCCGATCCCCCAGCACCGCCATGTCCTGGCTGTTCTCGATCACCGGCAGCGTCACGGCGACCTCGTGCGTCCCGTGCCCGAGCCCCTTCAGCATCTCCAGGTCCGAGAACGCCACACCCCCCGGCTTCCGATGCCCCATGGCCACCGAAGCGACGGTGTGCACATGCACCACGGCCCCGGCCCCGGTCAGCGCGGCCACCCGCGCGTGCAGCGCCGCCTCCGCGGAGGGGCGCCCCGCGCCCAGCGCGGCGCCGGACGCGTCCGTCAACACCACGTCCGAGGACGTGAGTTCACCCTTGTCGCGCCCGCTCGCCGTCACCGCCAGCTGAAGCGGCGTACGCGAGAGGACCACGGACAGGTTCCCGGACGTACCCCGCATCCATCCGAACGAGGCGAAGCGCGCGGCCTCGGCCGCGAGGACGGCGCCCGCCTCCTCCAGGTCGAGGGCGGCAGTGGTCTCACTCATCGCATGCTCCTAGTTCCTGACAAGGCTGATCTCGTCGAAGGCCGCAGCCTCCGGATGCCCGCCGACCCCGGCGGCGAAGTAGGGCTCCCCGGCCCGCCGTACCCCCACGGTCAGCCACCCGGCGTCCCGCGCCGCGTCCAGCTCCCCGAGCCGGTCGGAGAGGAAGAGCGTGCGCCCGGCGGGGACGCCGATCGCGGCCGAAATGCTCCGGTAGGAGTCCGGCTCCTGCTTGGGGCCCGCGTTCTCGGTGTCGTAGAAGCCACGCACGAGCTCCAGCAGGGAACCCTCGGGCGAGTACGTGAACCAGGCCCGCTGCGCCGCGACGGACCCGGACGAGTACACGTACAACCGTGTCCCGTCCGCCGCCCAGCTCCGCAGCACGTCGATCACCTCGGGGTAGAAGTGCGAGACCAGCTCGCCCCGCGCGAAGCCCTCCGCCCAGAGAATCCCCTGGAGCGTCTTCAGAGGCGTCGCCTTGCGATCGGCGTCGACCCATGCGCCCAGGATCTTCTCGACCTGAACGGCGTCCGCGTCCGGCTCGCCCGCGAGCTCCCGCACCTGTGCGACCGCCCGCGCCACCTCCGGCTCATCGCCCCGCGAGGCGAGCAGCGCACCGAAGCGCTCGCGTGCGTAGGGGTACAGCACATCCACCACGAACCCCGTGGCGCTCGTGGTGCCCTCGATGTCGAGCACCACCGCGTCCACGGAGTTCGCGTCGAACCCGACGCTCACGCCACGTTCTCCGTGTATCCCGCGTGGATCGCGTCGAAGTCCGGGAAGCGGTCGGCGATCGGGCTGCCCGTGAACGTGCCGATCCAGCCGTCCTCCTCGTGGAAGAAGCGGATCGCCGTGAACGCGGGGGAGGTGCCCATGTCGAACCAGTGCGTCGTGCCGCGCGGCACCCCGAGCAGGTCGCCCTTCTCGCAGTAGACCGCGTGCACTTCGCCGGCCACGTGCAGATAGAAGATCCCCGAGCCGGCGACGAAGAACCGCACCTCGTCATCGTCGTCGTGCGTGTGCTCGGCGAGGAACTTCTGCCGGGCCGCCTTGGCCTTCTCGGGCCACTCGGGGTCGTCGCTGGGGTGCAGCGCGACCACGTCGACCGTCTGGAAGCCCTCTTCGGCGTTGAGCTGGGCGATCTCCGTGCGGTACGCGGCGAAGACGGTGTCGCTGTCGGCGTCGGCGGGCACGTCCTCGCGCACCGGCCACTGCTCGTAGCGCACGCCGACGGGCGCGAGCGCGGCGGCGATCTCCGCGGGGTCCGTGGTGCGGCGTACGACGGTCTCGGGGCCGGACTCCGGCCAGGTCGTCAGGAGGGTCATCGATCACTCCAGGGCAGGTCAGGGATGTCTTCGGATCGTAGCCCGCGGCCCGGACCCGTCACACGGTGTCCCACAGCGTGGACGGCGCCGCCTCGCGCACCACCGGCGCGACCTCCTCGGCGAACCGCTGGAGCGTCTCGATCTGTTCGCCCCGCTCCAGGCCGAAGCCGTCCACGGTGATGGACTGCAGGTCGTGCCCGTACACCTCGTGGTAGCCCAGGATCTTGTCGATGATCTGCTGCGGGGAGCCGATGAGCTGCGGCCCGTCGGCGATCGCGTCCTCGATGGTGCGGAAGGGGGTGTTGTAGCCCGCCTTCCCCTCCAGATGTGGCCTGAAGGTCTGGCGCACCTTCGCCTCGTACAGCTCGCGGTAGCGCGAGACCGCCTGCTCCGCGGAGTCCGCGATGAGGAGGCCGCCCGAGCCGGCCGCCACCCGGGCGTCCGCCGGATCGTGCCCGTACTCCTCGAACCGCTCGCGGTAGTGCGCGATCAGCCTGGCGTACGCGGCACGCGGCTGGATGGCGTTGGCGGTGAAGAGCGGGTCACCGTGCTTGGCCGCCAGATCGGGGGAGTTGAGGGAGGTCGCCGAGCCGTGCCAGATGCGCGGCGGGCCCGCGTACGGGCGCGGCACCGTCGTCACGTCCTTCAGGGCGGGCCTGAACTCGCCCTCCCAGTCGACGTTCTCCTCGCTCCACAGACGGCGGAGCAGCTCGTACTTCTCCTTCTGCAGATCCCACTGCCGCTCCTCGTCGAGCCCGAAGAGGTCGAAGTGCCCGGCCTCCGCACCCTTGCCGATCACCAACTCGATCCGGCCGCGCGAGATCTGATCGAGCGTCGCGTAGTCCTCGGCGACCCGAACCGGGTCGAGGATCGCCACGACGGTGACGCCGGTGAGCAGTTTGATGCGCGTGGTGCGTGCGGCGAGCGCGCCGAGCACGACCGTCGGGCTGGACGACAGGAAGGCGCCCGCGTGCCGCTCGCCCACGGCGTACGCGTCGTAGCCGAGCCGCTCGGCGGCCACGCCGACCTCGATGACGTCGGCCAACCGGTCGGCGGACGTGGCGAGTTGGCCGGTCAGGGGGTGCGGCGCATGGCCGATGATCGACAGGACCTGGAACTTCATGGTCCCACTCTCCCGGTGCCGTATTGCACGCGTATGTACGCGGCATGGCGGCGCACCGGGACGCGCCGCCCCGCGAACGCCGAAGGGCGGCTCCCCGCGGGGAGCCGCCCTTCAGCACGTGACCAGGTGCGACTACTTGCCGTCGAGCACGTCCTGGACCTTGGCGCGGACGTCGTCCGTGGCCAGGCCGCGGATCGTCAGCGTCGTACGGCGGCGAAGGACGTCGTCCGCCGTCTCGGCCCACTCGTGGTCGCGGGCGTAGACGACCTGCGCCCAGATCTCCGGGGCGTCCGGCGAGACGCGCTCGGCCAGCGCCGGGTTCTCGTTCGCAAGGCGGGCGATGTCGAAGGAGAGCGAGCCGTAGTGCGTCGCCAGGTGCTTGGCGGTGTCGGCGGCCATGCGCGGGCCGGGCGCCGGACCGTCGACGAGCAGCCGGTGGGCGACCGCGCGCGGGTTGGCGATGCCGGGCAGCGGCAGCCGCTTCTGGAGCTGCGAGATCGGCTCGTAGTCGTCGCCCAGCGGGTGGCCCGGCAGCGACTCCAGCTTCTTCATCACCGTACGGCCGATGTGGCGGAAGGTCGTCCACTTGCCGCCCGCGACGGAGAGCATGCCGCGCGCGCCCTCGGTGACGACCGTCTCGCGCTTGGCCTTGGAGGTGTCGCCGGGGCCGCCGGGCAGCACGCGCAGGCCCGCGAAGGAGTACGTGATCAGATCGCGGGACAGCTGCTGGTCGCGGATGGAGAACGCGGCCTCGTCCAGGATCTGCGCGGTGTCGGCCTCGGTGACCTTGACGTCCGCCGGGTCGCCCTCGAACTCCTCGTCGGTCGTGCCGAGCAGGAGCATGTCCTCCCAGGGCAGGGCGAACGTGATGCGGTACTTGTCGATCGGCGTGGCCAGCGCGGCCTTCCAGGGGGCGGTGCGCTTGAGGACCAGGTGCGCGCCCTTGGAGAGGCGGATGGAGGGGGCCGCGTCGGGGTTCTCCATCTTGCGCAGGTGGTCGACCCACGGTCCGGTCGCGTTCAGCACCAGGCGGGCGTCGACGCCGAACTCGGTGCCGTCCATGCGGTCCTTGAGCTCCGCGCCCGTGACCCGGCCCTTGGTGAAGCGCAGGCCCGTGACCTCGGCGTGGTTGAGGACGGCGGCGCCGGCCTCGACCGCCGCGCGGACCGTCATCAGGGCCATGCGCGAGTCGTTCATCTGGTCGTCGCCGTACACGGCGACGGCCTTGAGGTTGTCCGTGCGCAGCTCCGGCACGTCCTGCGCGGCCTTCGAGGGGCTGAGCAGGTGGCCGACGCCGTCGCCGAAGGCGG
This sequence comes from Streptomyces sp. NPDC054047, assembly GCF_055585065.1. Lineage (NCBI taxonomy): Bacteria > Bacillati > Actinomycetota > Actinomycetes > Kitasatosporales > Streptomycetaceae > Streptomyces > Streptomyces sp. NPDC054047. Next base: position 255,120 of record NZ_JBVJKV010000009.1, read on the forward strand.
AGAGCGCCGAGTAGGCGAAGACGCCCGCGCCCAGCTTGGCGGCGCCGTGCGGGCCGCCCTTGTAGACGGGCAGGTAGAAGGTGAGCGGGTTCGCCAGGTGGGGGGCCACCTGGCGCGACACCGCGCGACGCTCGAAGTGGTTCTCCGCGACCAGCTTCACCGCGCCGGTCTGCAGGTAGCGCAGACCGCCGTGGAGAAGCTTGGAGGAGGCGGAGGAGGTGGCGCCGGCGAAGTCACCGGCGTCCACCAGAGCCACCCGCAGTCCCGACTGCGCGGCATGCCAGGCGGTGGAGATGCCCAGGATTCCGCCGCCGATCACCAGGAGGTCGTACGTCGCCTTGGAAAGCTGCTCCCGGGTCTCGGCGCGGCTCGGGTTGGAACCGGCAGCCGGATGCGTCCCGAGGGCAGGGACGCTCTGCAGGGTGGTCATGTCTTTACTCCTCGTCCTCGATCCAGCCCATGGTCCGCTCGACGGCCTTGAGCCAGCTCTTGTACTCACGGGCGCGGGTGTCCGCGTCCATGCGGGGGGTCCACTCCGCCGCCCGGCGCCAGTTGGCGCGCAGTTCGTCGGTGCCGGACCAGAAGCCGACGGCGAGGCCGGCGGCGTAGGCGGCGCCGAGGCAGGTCGTCTCGGCCACCATCGGGCGCACCACCGGCGCGTCGAGGAAGTTCGAGAGCGTCTGCATCAGCAGGTTGTTGGAGGTCATGCCGCCGTCGACCTTGAGGGCCGTGAGCTCGACGCCGGAGTCCTTCGTCATGGCGTCGGTGATCTCACGGGTCTGCCAGGCCGTGGCCTCCAGGACGGCGCGCGCGATGTGCGCCTTGGTGACGTACCGGGTGAGACCGGCGATCACACCGCGGGCGTCGGAACGCCAGTACGGGGCGAAGAGGCCGGAGAAGGCCGGTACGAAGTAGGCACCGCCGTTGTCCTCGACCGACGACGCGAGCGTCTCGATCTCGGCGGCGGAGTTGATCAGGCCCATCTGGTCGCGCATCCACTGCACCAGCGAACCGGTGACGGCGATGGAGCCCTCGAGGGCGTAGACCGGCTTCTGGTCGCCGATCTGGTAGCCGACGGTGGTCAGCAGGCCCGAGTAGGAGTTGATGGCCGACTCACCGGTGTTCATCAGCATGAAGGTGCCGGTGCCGTACGTCGACTTGGCCTCGCCCTTGGCGAAACAGGTCTGCCCGAAGAGGGCGGCCTGCTGGTCGCCGAGCGCGGAGGCGACGGGGATGCCGCCCAGGATGTCGCCGAGCTTGCCGCCGGTGACCTCGCCGTAGACCTCGGCGGAGGAGCGGATCTCGGGGAGCATCGACATCGGGACGCCGATGGACTCGGCGATCTTCTCGTCCCACTTCATGGTGTGCAGGTTCATCAGCATGGTGCGGGAGGCGTTGGTGACGTCGGTGACGTGCCGGCCGCCGTTCACACCGCCCGTCAGGTTCCAGATGACCCAGGAGTCCATGGTGCCGAAGAGGATGTCGCCCGCCTCGGCGCGCTCGCGCAGGCCCTCGACGTTGTCGAGCAGCCAGCGGGCCTTGGGACCGGCGAAGTAGCTGGCGAGCGGCAGGCCCGTCTCACGGCGGAAGCGGTCCTGGCCGACGTTGCGGCCGAGCTCCTTGCACAGGGCGTCGGTGCGGGTGTCCTGCCAGACGATGGCGTTGTGCACCGGCTCGCCGGTGTTCTTGTCCCAGAGCAGCGTGGTCTCACGCTGGTTGGTGATGCCGATCGCCTTGATGTCCTCGTGGGTGATGCCGGCCTTGGAGATGGCGCTGGCGACGACCTCCTGGACGTTCGTCCAGATCTCGCTCGCGTCGTGCTCGACCCAGCCCGGCTTCGGGAAGATCTGCTCGTGCTCCTTCTGGTCGACCGAGACGATCCGGCCGTCCTTGTCGAAGACGATGCAGCGGCTCGAGGTGGTGCCCTGGTCGATGGCCGCGATGAAGGGGCCGGCGGTGTGTGCGTCCGTGGTCACGGTGTGCTCCTGATTTCTTGCTCGGCGGTCTGTCTCGGGCGGTCGTCGGTATCTGTCGCGGTCCTACTTGAACGCGATGTTGTAGATACCGCCCGCGATGGCGCCGCCGATCAGCGGGCCGACGATCGGCACCCATGCGTAGGTCCAGTCCGAGCCGCCCTTGTTGGGCAGCGGGAGCAGGGAGTGCACGATGCGCGGACCCAGGTCACGGACCGGGTTGATCGCGTAGCCCGTGGGGCCACCGAGCGAGAGACCGATGCCGACGACGACGAGCGCGGTGATCAGCGCACCGAGGACGCCGATGCCGTTGCCGTTGTCGTTCAGGCCCTGGGTGAGGATGGCGAGAACCAGCACGACGGTCGCGATGACCTCGGTCAGCACGTTCTGCGCGTAGTTCCGGATCTCGGGACCGGTCGAGAAGATGCCGAGCACCGGACCGGCCTTGGGCGCGGCCTTCTGGTCGACGAGGCCCTCGTCGGCCGGCTGCGCCGCGAGGATCGACGGGTCGGTGAGGTGCGCCTTGAACTGGCCCATGTACGTGAGCCAGACCAGGATCGCGCCGATGATCGCGCCGAGCAGCTGCGAACCGAGGTAGAGCGGAACGTCGCTCCACTTGGTGCCGCCCTCGATGGCGAGCCCGACGGTGACCGCCGGGTTGAGGTGGGCGCCTGACACGCCACCCGCCAGGTAGGCGCCGGTCAGCACCGCGAAGCCCCACCCGAAGGTGATCGCGAGCCAGCCTGCGTCCTTGGCCTTCGAGGCCTTGAGCGTGACGGCGGCGCACACGCCGCCGCCGAGCAGGATGAGTATGGCGGTACCGATGGTCTCGCCGATGAAGATGTCGGAGCTGGACACCCGCGACTCCTTTGTCCTTCGTCCAGGGGAAGGCGAACCCCGGGTCCCACCGGTGGTTCGCGACCTCAGGTGAGGTCGTTGCCGGCCCTTGGCCTTGTCACACTCTAGCGCGTAATGCCGGTAGGTGTTCGACAATGCCGACCGATGGACGCGAGTCTCACCCCGGGGTTACTTGCCCGTCAAGAGCTCTGTTATTGAAAACACGATCGTTATTGATCGTTCCGGGTTATCGATAGCGGCAGGAGTCGCCACGGGGTGAAACACGTGCATCGATGGTCGCGCAGAAGAGTGCCCCCTGCATGTTGAGCAGGGGGCATGTGGCGTAGACGGTGGAGGGCGGCGGAGGTGCGGCGGAGGGCAGGAGGGGCGGGCAGGAGAGGGGCGGCGCAGGGCTAGAAGCGCCCGGCGCCCAGGTCCCGCGACACGGCGCGGGCGCAGTCCCGTACGGCCGCGATCAGATCGGGCCGCAGCTCCCCGTCCTTCTGCACCCGTTCCACCGCGCCGGTGATGCCGACCGCACCGACCGGCATGCGGCGCCGGTCGTGGATGGGGGCGGCCACGGAGGCGATGCCCTCCCAGGTCTCCTCGACGTCGGCGGCGTACCCGCGGGCGCGGGTCACGCCGAGGATGTCCTCGAAGGCTTCGGGGTCCACGACGGTGCGCGTGGTGAAGGTCTGCCAGTCGGCCTCGGCGGCCTCGCTGTGCGCCACGGGGTCGTAGGCGGCGAGCACCTTGCCCAGGGCCGTGGAGTGCAGCGGCTGCATCGCCCCGACCTCCAGGACCTGGCGGCTGTCGTCGGGCCGGAAGACGTGGTGCACGATCAGGACGCCCTGCTGGTGCAGCACGCCGAGGTAGACGCTCTCGCCGCTGGAGCGGGCCAGGTCGTCGGTCCACACCAGGGCGCGGGCCCGCAGCTCGTGCACGTCCAGGTAGCTGTTGCCCAGGCGCAGCAGTTCGGCGCCCAGCTGATAGCGGCCCGACGCGGAGTCCTGCTCGACGAATCCCTCCGCCTGCAGGGTGCGCAGAATGCCGTGGGCCGTGCCCTTGGCGAGGCCAAGGGCGGACGCGATCTCCGAGAGGCCCAGCCGTCGCTCTCCGCCCGCGAGCAGCCGCAGCATCGCGGCCGCCCGCTCGAGCGACTGGATGTTCCGTGCCATCGCAGCCCCTTCCTCCGTCCCCTCTGACTCCAACGTTCGACAATGCTGAACACTATCGGTCGTTGTCGACCTCCCGCGACAGAGCGGCAGGCGGTGTTTCTCGCCGTTTCTCGTCGTTGCTCGCCGCTTCCCGCCGTTTCTCGCCGTCTCTCCATCGCGCCCCGCACCACACGCCCTCACAGGAACCGCCGACAGGGCCGGGCGTCCGGCTCGTGAACACTCGCACGCTGTGGACCTTCGTCCCGCTACCCTGACCGAGTGCGCCTTCCACCGAAGCGCAAAGCCGACAGCCGTCGCACCTCAGGGAGCTCTTTCATGGCCTCGTTGCCTAACCCCTCGTCCGGTTCCTCGCAGGGAACCCGAGCCGATGCCCTCCGTGAAGCCCTAGCCACCCGGGTGGTGGTGGCCGACGGTGCGATGGGCACGATGCTCCAGGCACAGGACCCCACGCTCGAGGACTTCCAGAACCTCGAGGGCTGTAACGAGATCCTTAACGTGACCCGCCCGGACATCGTCCGCTCGGTCCACGAGGAGTACTTCGCGGTCGGGGTCGACTGCGTGGAGACGAACACGTTCGGCACGAACTTCGCGGCCCTGAGCGAGTACGACATCCCGGAGCGGAACTTCGAGCTCTCCGAGGCCGGTGCCCGCATCGCCCGCGAGGTGGCCGACGAGTTCACCGAGAAGACCGGCCAGCAGCGCTGGGTGCTCGGCTCGATGGGTCCGGGCACCAAGCTGCCGACCCTGGGCCACGCCCCGTACACGACGCTGCGCGACGCCTACCAGATCAACGCCGAAGGCATGATCGCCGGCGGCGCCGACGCCCTCCTGGTGGAGACCACCCAGGACCTGCTGCAGACCAAGTCCGCGATCCTGGGCGCCCGCCGCGCCCTGGAGGCCACCGGCACCAACCTGCCGCTGATCTGCTCGGTGACCGTGGAGACCACCGGCACGATGCTGCTCGGGTCGGAGATCGGCGCGGCGCTCACCGCGCTGGAGCCGCTGGGCATCGACATGATCGGCCTGAACTGCGCCACGGGCCCGGCCGAGATGAGCGAGCACCTGCGCTACCTGGCCCGCCACTCGCGCGTGCCGATCTCCTGCATGCCCAACGCGGGCCTGCCGGTCCTCGGCAAGAACGGCGCCCACTACCCGCTGACCGAGGCGGAGCTGGCCGACGCCCAGGAGACCTTCGTCCGTGAGTACGGCCTGTCCCTGGTCGGCGGCTGCTGCGGCACCACGCCCGAGCACCTGCGCCAGGTGGTGGAGCGGGTGCGCGGCGTGCAGACCACCCGCCGCGAGCCGCACCCCGAGCCGGGCGCCGCCTCGCTCTACCAGACCGTGCCGTTCCGCCAGGACACCGCCTACATGGCGATCGGCGAGCGGACGAACGCCAACGGCTCGAAGAAGTTCCGCGAGGCCATGCTGGAGGGCCGCTGGGACGACTGTGTGGAGATGGCCCGCGACCAGATCCGCGAGGGCGCCCACATGCTCGACCTGTGCGTCGACTACGTCGGCCGCGACGGCGTCGCGGACATGGCCGAGCTGGCCGGCCGGTTCGCCACCGCCTCCACCCTGCCGATCGTCCTGGACTCCACCGAACTGCCGGTCATCCAGGCCGGGTTGGAGAAGCTGGGCGGCCGTGCGGTCATCAACTCGGTCAACTACGAGGACGGGGACGGCCCCGAGTCCCGGTTCGCGAAGGTCACCGCCCTTGCCAAGGAGCACGGTGCCGCGCTGATCGCGCTGACCATCGACGAGGAGGGCCAGGCCCGCACCGTCGAGCACAAGGTGGCCATCGCCGAGCGCCTGATCGACGACCTGACCGGCAACTGGGGCATCCATGAGGCCGACATCCTCATCGACACCCTGACCTTCACCATCTGCACCGGCCAGGAGGAGTCCCGCAAGGACGGCATCGCCACCATCGAGGCGATCCGCGAGCTCAAGCGCCGCCACCCGGACGTGCAGACCACCCTGGGCCTGTCGAACATCTCCTTCGGCCTCAACCCGGCCGCCCGCGTCGTGCTGAACTCCGTCTTCCTGGACGAGTGCGTCAAGGCGGGCCTGGACTCGGCGATCGTGCACGCCTCCAAGATCCTGCCGATCGCGCGCCTGGACGAGGAGCAGGTCAAGGCGGCCCACGACCTGATCTACGACCGCCGCGCCGAGGGCTACGACCCCCTCCAGAAGCTCATGGAGCTGTTCGAGGGCGTCAACATGAAGTCGATGAAGGAGGGCAAGGCCGAGGAACTCCTGGCCCTCCCGCTGGACGAGCGTCTCCAGCGCCGCATCATCGACGGCGAGAAGAAGGGGCTGGAGGCCGACCTGGACGAGGCCCTTCAGACCCGCCCGGCGCTCGACATCGTCAACGACACCCTGCTCGAGGGCATGAAGGTCGTCGGCGAGCTCTTCGGGTCCGGCCAGATGCAGCTGCCGTTCGTGCTGCAGTCCGCCGAGGTGATGAAGACCGCGGTGGCCCACCTGGAGCCGCACATGGAGAAGTCGGACTCCGAGGGCAAGGGCACCATCGTCCTTGCCACCGTGCGCGGCGACGTCCACGACATCGGCAAGAACCTCGTCGACATCATCCTGTCCAACAACGGCTACAACGTGGTCAACCTCGGTATCAAGCAGCCGGTCGCCGCCATCCTGGACGCCGCGGCCGAGCACAGCGCCGACGTGATCGGCATGTCGGGCCTCCTGGTCAAGTCGACCGTGATCATGAAGGAGAACCTGGAGGAGCTCAACCAGCGCAAGATGGCCGCGGACTTCCCGGTGATCCTGGGCGGCGCGGCACTCACCCGGGCTTACGTCGAGCAGGACCTGCACGAGATCTACGAGGGCGAGGTCCGCTACGCCCGCGACGCGTTCGAGGGCCTGCGCCTGATGGACGCCCTCATCGCGGTCAAGCGCGGAGTCCCCGGCGCCACCCTCCCCGAGCTGAAGCAGCGCCGCGTGCCCAAGCGGGACACCCCCGTCGTGGAGGTCACCGAGGACGAGGGCCCCGCCCGTTCGGACACCTCCGTCGACAACCCCGTGCCCACCCCGCCGTTCTGGGGCACCCGCGTCGTCAAGGGCATCCAGCTCAAGGAGTACGCCTCCTGGCTGGACGAGGGCGCCCTGTTCAAGGGCCAGTGGGGCCTCAAGCAGGCCCGCAAGGGCGACGGGCCCACCTACGAGGAGCTCGTCGAGACCGAGGGACGCCCCCACCTGCGCGGCTGGCTGGACGAGCTGCACACCAAGAACATGCTGGAGGCGGCCGTCGTCTACGGCTACTTCCCCTGTGTCTCCAAGGGCGACGACCTGATCATCCTGGACGACCAGGGCAACGAGCGCACCCGCTTCTCCTTCCCGCGCCAGCGCCGTGGACGGCGCCTGTGCCTGGCGGACTTCTTCCGCCCGGAGGAGTCGGGGGAGACCGACGTGGTCGGCCTGCAGGTCGTCACCGTCGGCTCGAAGATCGGCGAGGCCACGGCCGAGCTGTTCGCCGCCGACTCCTACCGCGACTACCTCGAACTGCACGGCCTGTCCGTGCAGTTGGCCGAGGCGCTCGCCGAGTACTGGCACGCGCGTGTCCGCGCCGAGCTGGGCTTCGGGGGCGAGGACCCCGACGCCGTCGAGGACATGTTCGACCTGAAGTACCGCGGTGCGCGCTTCTCGCTCGGCTACGGCGCCTGCCCCGACCTGGAGGACCGCGCGAAGATCGCCGAGCTCCTGGAGCCGGAGCGGATCGGCGTGCAGCTCTCCGAGGAGTTCCAGCTCCACCCGGAGCAGTCCACGGACGCGATCGTCATCCACCACCCCGAGGCGAAATACTTCAACGCGCGCTAAGCGGTCAAGTCGTACACTTGTCGGTCCAGCGCAGGCCGGTTGTTCCCCCGTCAAAAGGGAGCAGCCGGCCTTCTCGTCCCTCATGGAGGTGTGCCCGGATGACCAGTACGGTTCCCGCGCTCGGTACCCGAACGGCCGAAGGCTCCGCCCTGCAGGCGGTGCTCCTCGACATGGACGGAACACTCGTGGACACCGAGGGGTTCTGGTGGGACGCGGAGGTCGAGGTCTTCGCCGCACTCGGACATACGCTCGACGAGGCCTGGCGTGACGTCGTCGTCGGCGGTCCCATGACGCGCAGCGCCGGCTTCCTCATCGCGTCCACCGGCGCCGACATCACGGTCCCCGAGCTGACCGTGCTGCTCAACGACGGCTTCGAGAACCGCATCGGCCGCGCCCTGCCGCTGATGCCGGGCGCCGCCAGGCTGCTGGCCGAACTCGCGGCGCACGAGGTGCCGATGGCACTGGTCTCCGCGTCGCACCGGCGCATCATCGACCGGGTGCTCGAGTCGATCGGGGCCCACCACTTCGCGCTCACGGTCGCGGGCGACGAGGTGACCCGGACCAAGCCGCACCCCGACCCGTACCTCCTCGCGGCGGCCGGGGTCGGCGCGGAACCGGCCAGATGTGCCGTCATCGAGGACACCGCGACCGGCGTCGCGGCGGCCGAGGCCGCGGGCTGCCGGGTCGTGGCCGTACCCTCCGTCGCGCCCATCGCCGCGGCGTCCGGCAGGACCGTCGTCCCGTCCCTCGAACACGTCAACCTGCCCTTCCTGCACGGTCTGATGGCTGAAAAGCGCTGAACAGTTGAAGATGTGACCTTTCCCACTTCATAGGGGGTCGACAGTCGGTCACGGCTGTGCCGGGCCTCCGATTTGTGTGAGTTGTGGAGTGGCGTTGTGTCCCGATTGAGGGGAACCTGACGAAACCTTCCCGTGTCGGGTTATCGGTGCGTCCGCGCCCGGTTTCGCTGCGTGATTGAGGGTCAACTCCGGTACCTTCCGGCCCTCCTGGTGGTGCGGACTAATGTCGTCGCGAGAACATCGCCCTGCCCCCACGGACCGACTTCCCCCACCCCTCGTTGCCGGTCCGGACGGGACCAACAGCTCTGGAGAACGACGAGCATGAACCGTAAGACTTTGGTGCTGCCGGCCGTCATAGGTCTGCTCGCTCCCGCGCTCGCGGCGTGCGGCGGGGCGGGCGACGGCGGGGGAGGCGACGCGATCACCGTCGGCACCACGGACCGGTTCTCCACCTCACCCGAGATCCCGGCCCCCTTCGACCCGGCGTACGCCTATGACGCGGGTTCCTGGAACGTCGTGCGCCAGACGGTCCAGACGCTGATGGCCGCTCCGCGCGGCGGCGGCGAGCCGGAGCCCGACGCCGCCGAGAGATGCGGCTTCACCGACACCGGCAACGAGCGCTACGAGTGCACGCTGCGCAAGGGCCTGACGTTCGCCGACGGCGAGCCGCTGACCGCCACCGATGTGAAGTTCTCCATCGAGCGGGTGCGGGACATCAAGATCAAGGACCCCAGCGGCTCCGCCGGCATGGTGTCCAACGTCGACGCGATCGAGACCAAGGGGGACCGGGGTGTCGTCTTCCACCTCAAGAGCCCCGACGCGACGTTCCCGTACAAGCTGGCCACGCCCATCGCGGGCATCATCAGCTCGGACCACTACGCCAAGAACAAGCTGCGCGACGGCTTCGACCTGGACGGCTCGGGCCCCTACACGGCCAAGCAAGAGGTCGAGGGCAACGACCTCGTCAAGACGGTGTTCTCCAAGAACCCCAACTACAAGGGCGTGTTGAAGCCCAAGAGCGACAAGATCGAGATGCGCACCTACGAGTCCGCCGACGCCATGGGCGAGGCCCTCAAGAGCGGCGACCTCGACATGATGACGCGCACCATGTCGCCCGAGCAGATCAAGCAGCTCGACGCGGACCCGGGCAACAACATCGAGCTGGTCGAGACGCCCGGCCTGGAGATCCGCTACCTCGGCTTCAACACGGACGCCACCACCGTCAAGTCCAAGGCGGTCCGCCAGGCGATGGCGCAGCTCATCGACCGCGGCGCCCTCGCGTCCGGCGTCTACGGCGACGCGGCCGAGCCGCTCTACTCCCTGGTGCCGGCCACGATCACGGGCCACACCAACTCGTTCTTCAACCAGTACGGCAACCCGAGCACGGCCAAGGCCCGAACCGTGCTCCAGAAGGCCGACATCAGCACCCCGGTGAAGCTCACCCTGCACTACACGACGGACCACTACGGCCCGGGCACCAAGAAGGAGTTCCAGGTCCTGCAGAAGCAGCTCAACGCGAGCGGCCTGTTCGACGTGTCCATCAAGGGCACCGACTGGAACACCTTCCGCCCCGCCGAGCAGAAGGGCGCGTACGACGTCTACGGGATGGGCTGGTTCCCCGACTTCCCCGACGCCGACAACTTCCTCACGCCGTTCCTGGACAAGGACAACATCCTCGGCTCGCCGTACGTGAACAGCACCATCAACGACGAGCTGCTCCCGCACTCGCGCCGTGAGGCGGACCGGCTCACCGCCTCCAAGAGCATCAAGAAGATCCAGGACATCGTCGCCGAGGACGTGCCGGTGCTTCCCCTCTGGCAGGGCAAGCAGTACATCGCCGCCCGCGACGACATCACGGGTGTCGAGTGGGCCCTCAACTCCTCCTCGAACCTGCAGCTGTGGGAGCTCGGCCGCGGTGTGAGCGGCTGACCTCCGCGCACACCGGCACACGGAACCGCCGGGCTTCGCTCCACCGATGGACAACAACGACAAGGCACGTTCGTGAAATTGCGTAACCAGTGGCTGGCCCTTCCCCTCACGGGAGGGCTGGCCGCCGCCCTGCTGACCGGCTGCGGTACGGAAACGGGCGGAGCGGGGGAGGACGGCGACTCGGTGGTGATGGGGATGTCGGACGACGTCCTGGCCACCGACCCGGCGTCCGGCTACGACCCCGGGTCGTGGCTCCTGTTCAACAACGTCTTCCAGTCCCTGATGAGCTTCCCGAACGGGGCCACGGAGCCGGAGCCCGAGGCCGCCAAGGAGTGCGGCTTCACGGACACGGAGACCAAGGTCTTCTCGTGCACGCTGCGCGACGGACTGAAGTTCAGCAACGGCAACGCGCTGACCTCGAAGGACGTCAAGTTCTCCTTCGACCGCATGATGAAGATCAACGACGAGGCCGGCCCGGCGATCATGTTCCCGATGCTCGACAGCGTCGAGACGCCGAACTCCAAGAAGGTCGTCTTCAAGCTCAAGTACGCCGACGCGACCTTCCCCAGCAAGATCGCCTCCGGCGCCGGTTCCATCGTCGACCACGCGTCGTACGACATGGACGGCCTGCGCGGGGACGGCGAGGCCACGGGTTCGGGACCGTACAAGCTCGACTCCTTCGGCAAGGAGCAGGCGGTGTTCTCGGTCAACCCCGACTACAAGGGCACCGCCAAGGTGAAGAACAAGGGCGTCACCCTCAAGTTCTTCCACGACGACCAGAAGGGCCTGAAGAAGGCGCTCCTGGACGACCAGATCGACATCGCCTACCGAGGCCTCGCCGCCAACGACATCGCGGACATCGAGCAGGACACCTCCGACAAGAGCCAGAACATCGACGTCGTCGAGGGCACGAGCGCCGAGGTGCAGCACCTGGTCTTCAACATGAAGGACCCGGTCGCCGGCAAGCTGGGCGTCCGCAAGGCCATGGCGTACCTGCTCGACCGGGACGCCCTGGTCAAGGACGTCTACCGGGACACGGCCACGCCGCTGTACTCGATCGTCCCGGCCGGGATCGGCGGCCACAACACCGCCTTCTTCGACACCTACGGCGCCCGCCCGCAGCGCTCCAAGGCCGCCGCCGCCCTGCGTGAGGAGGGCCTGAGCGGCAAGGTCAAGCTCACGCTCTGGTCCACGCCCTCGCGCTACGGCCCCGCGACCGACCAGGAGCTGAGGGCGATCGCCAAGCAGCTCAACGCGAGCGGCCTCTTCGACGCCGACGTGAAGTCGATCGAATTCGGCCAGTACGAGCGGGACATCAAGTCCGGCAAGTACGGCGTCTACGTCAAGGGCTGGGTGCCGGACTACCCGGACCCCGACAACTTCACGCAGCCGTTCTTCGGCAAGGGCAACGTCCTCGACAACAGCTACCGGAACAGCGAGATCACCGGGAAGATCATCCCCGGCACCGCGGGCGAGACCGACCGCACCAGGACCGACGAGGACTACGCGAAGCTCCAGGACATCGTCGCCGACGAGCTGCCGATCCTGCCGGTGTGGCAGGCCAAGCAGTACGCCGTCATCTCCGACGACGTGTACGGCGTGGAGTCGTGCCTCGACGCGTCGACCGTGTTCCGCTTCTGGGAGCTCAGCAAGGCCTGATCCCACGGACAACCGAAGGTGGCCGCCCCCTTGAGGGACGGCCACCTTCGTCGTTCTTCCGGCTGCGCCGGCACTGCCTCCTACTGGGCGCCCGGCCGCACCAGACCGCTCTCGTACGCGTACACGGCCGCCTGCACCCGGTCGCGCAGCCCCAGCTTCGTGAGCACATGGCCCACGTGCGTCTTGACCGTCGTCTCGCTCACGAACAGGTCCGCCGCGATCTCCGCGTTCGACAGGCCGCGCGCCACCAGCTTGAGCACCTCGACCTCCCGCTCGGTGAGCGTGTGCAGGGTGTCCGGCACCGGCTCGTCGCCCGAGGGCAGATGCCCCGCGTACTTGTCGAGGAGCCTGCGCGTGATGCTCGGCGCGAGCATCGCCTCGCCCGACGCGACCACGCGGATCGCCTGCACCAGTTCGTTCGCCGGGGCGTCCTTGAGCAGGAAGCCGCTGGCACCGGCGCGCAGCGCCTCCACCACGTACTCGTCGAGGTCGAAGGTGGTCAGGACCAGGACCTTCGCAGGGCCGTCCCGGCCAGGACCGGTGATCTGCCGGGTCGCCTCGACGCCGTCCATCCGCGGCATGCGGATGTCCATCAGGACCACATCCGGCTGCAGCGCCCGCACCTGGTCGAGAGCCTGCAGGCCGTCTCCGGCCTCGCCGACGACCGCGACGTCCTGCTCGGCCTCCAGAATCATCCGGAACCCCGTGCGCAGCAGTGGCTGGTCGTCGACCAGTAGGACACGGATCGCCACGTAACTCTCCTTCGCTAGCCCGGGGCCATTCTGCCCTGCGTGCCCTCTTCGGACTCGGGCACCCTCACCGCAAGGGGGTACGGCGGGGGAGTCCCGCCGAATTCCGGACATACGGCCTGGTGGTCGCACCAGCCGCAGAGCTTCGTCGGCCGCGGCCGCCACTCACCCGTCTCGGTGGCGAGCGTGATCGCCTCCCACAGCGCGTGCAGCTTCCGCTCGACCTGCTCGAGGTCCTCGATCCTGGGGTCGTACGTGATGACGTCCCCGCTGCCCAGATAGACGAGCTGGAGGCGGCGCGGGACCACGCCCTTCAGGCGCCACACCACCAGGGCGTAGAACTTCATCTGGAAGAGCGCGCCCTCGGAGTACTCGGGGCGGGGGGCCTTGCCCGTCTTGTAGTCGACGATCCGCACCTCGCCGGTGGGCGCCACGTCCACGCGGTCGATGATGCCGCGCAGCTTCAGGCCCGACTCCAGCTCCGCCTGCACGAACAGCTCCCGCTCGGCGGGCTCCAGGCGTGTGGGGTCCTCCAGGGTGAACCACCGCTCGACCAGCTTCTCCGCGTCCGCCAGCCAGCGCGTGAGCCGCTCACCGTGCTCGTCGTCGGCGAACAGCTCCGTCAGCTCCGGCTTGGCCTCGCGCAGGCGGTCCCACTGGCCCGGGATCAGGGCCTTGGCACGCGGCGCGGTCCGCTCGCCCGCGGGCGCGTCGAAGAGCCGCTCCAGGACGGCGTGCACCAGCGTGCCGCGGGTCGCCGCCTCGCTCGGCTTCTCCGGCAGCTTGTCGATCACCCGGAACCGGTAGAGCAGCGGGCACTGCATGAAGTCGCTGGCGCGCGACGGCGACAGGGACGCCGGACGCACGGCCGTCACGCCACCGTCGGTGCTTGTTTCCATGAGGACAGACCCTACGACCCGCCACCGACAACGGCCGCATACCATCGACGACAGACCCTCTCGCCCTGCATGATCGTGCGTGTACCGCGCCGGACAGGGGCGAGGGACGCTTCGAACGAGGGGACATCGTGGACGAGAGCGGCGGGAGCGGCAGGCCGCGGTCCGACGGGACGGACGGCCGACGGCCGAATGCCCCAGAAGACACCGGCCACCCGGAGTCGCCACGTCCGGTGGACACGGCGGACTCGGCGAGGCCCGCGCAGGGCGGTTCCGAGGGCGCGAAGGGCGCCGAGGGCACGTCCGGCACTTCTGGCACGTCCGGCACGTCCGGCACTTCCGGCCCCTCCGGCGCGGACAGCGCCGACGACACCGTCCGGCCCCAGGCCCCCGAGGAGGCCCCGCGGCCCGCGGGCGAACCCCCGCGGCCCGGCGACCGCCTCACGAAGGCTCCGCGGGACACGCCCGAGAAGACCCCGCAGGACACGCACCCCGAGTACGCGCACGCCAGCCACGGCCCCGCCCCGAAGGCGACCCCGCCCAAGGGCCAGAAGGGCCCCGGGGGAGGGCTGCTCATGGGGCGGCCGTTCGGCGTGCCGGTGTACGTGGCGCCCAGCTGGTTCCTCGTCGCCGCCCTCATCACCTGGGTCTTCGGCGGCCAGCTCGACCGCGTCCTGCCCGAACTGGGCAACGCCCGCTACCTGGTCTCCCTCTTCTTCGCCGTCGCCTTCTACGCCTCCGTGCTCGTCCACGAGCTGGCCCACACGGTCGCCGCCCTGCGCTTCAAGCTGCCGGTGCGCCGCATCCAGCTGCAGTTCTTCGGCGGGGTCTCGGAGATCGAGAAGGAGTCCGAGACACCGGGACGCGAGTTCATCCTCGCCTTCGTCGGGCCGCTGCTCTCCCTCGTCCTCGCGGGCGTCTTCTACGCGGGCATGAAGGCCGTCGAGCCCGGCACCGTGCCCGGCGTCCTGCTCGCCGGGCTGATGATCTCGAACCTCATCGTCGCCGCCTTCAACCTCCTGCCGGGCCTGCCCCTGGACGGCGGCCGCATGCTCCGCGCCGTCGTCTGGAAGATCACCGGCAAGCCCATGAGCGGCACGGTCGCCGCCGCCTGGGTCGGCCGCGCGCTCGCCATCTCCGTCCTGATCGGCCTGCCGATCCTCAACCAGTCCGGCGCGCTGGGCGGCGAGACCCAGGACATCGGCGGCATGGACACCGTCACCGACGCCCTGCTCGCCGCGATCCTCGCCGCGATCATCTGGACCGGCGCGGGCAACAGCCTGCGCATGGCCCGCCTCCGCGAGCACCTGCCCGAACTCCGCGCCCGCGCCCTGACCCGCCGCGCCGTCCCCGTGGAGAGCCACACCCCGCTCTCCGAGGCGCTGCGCCGCGCCAACGACGCCGGAGCCCGCGCCCTCGTCGTGGTCGACGCCGACGGCGACCCGATGTCGGTGGTCCGCGAGGCGGCCATCGTCGGCGTGCCCGAGCACCGCCGCCCCTGGGTCACCGTCAGCGGCCTGGCCCAGGACATCACCGAAGGCATGCGGATCTCCGCCGAGCTCGCCGGCGAGGAGCTCCTGGACACCCTGCGGGCGACGCCCGCCACGGAGTACCTCGTGGTCGAGGCCTCAGGCGAGATCTACGGAGTGCTCTCCGCCACCGATGTGGAGCGCGCCTTCGTCAAGGCGATGGCCCGCCCCAGCTGACGCCCACCCTGGTCCACGGCCCGCGCGGGGGCCGGTAGGCTGGTCACATGTCCGAACCGACCGGTGCCGCCCGCCGACGCGGGCCCTTCAAGGTCGGGGACCAGGTACAGCTCACCGACCCCAAGGGCCGCCACTACACGTTCACGCTCGAGGCCGGGAAGAACTTCCACACCCACAAGGGTTCCTTCCCCCACGACGAGCTGATCGGTGCTCCCGAGGGCAGCGTTGTCCGCACCACGGGAAACGTCGCCTACCTCGCGCTGCGCCCCCTGCTCCCCGACTACGTCCTGTCCATGCCCCGCGGCGCCGCCGTGGTCTACCCCAAGGACGCGGGGCAGATCCTGGCCTTCGCGGACATCTTCCCCGGCGCCCGCGTCGTCGAGGCGGGTGTGGGCTCCGGCTCGCTCAGCAGCTTCCTCCTGCGCGCCATCGGCGACGAGGGGATGCTGCACTCGTACGAGCGCCGCGAGGACTTCGCCGAGATCGCCCAGCAGAACGTGGAGCGCTACTTCGGCGCCCCGCACCCCGCCTGGCAGCTCACCGTCGGCGACCTCCAGGACAACCTGAGCGACACCGAGGTCGACCGCGTCATCCTCGACATGCTCGCTCCCTGGGAGTGCCTGGACGTCGTCTCCAAGGCGCTCGTCCCCGGCGGCATCCTCTGCTGCTACGTCGCGACCACCACCCAGCTCGCCAGGACCGTCGAGTCCATCCGCGAGATCGGCGGCTTCAACGAGCCGACCGCCTGGGAATCGATGATCCGCAACTGGCACGTCGAGGGCCTCGCCGTCCGCCCCGACCACCGCATGATCGGCCACACCGGCTTCCTGCTCACCGCCCGCCGCCTCGCGGACGGCGTCGAGCCGCCCATGCGCCGCCGCCGCCCCTCCAAGGGCGCCTACGGCGAGGACTACACCGGCCCGAACGCCGGCGGCGGCACGCCCCGCGCTGAGGACTGACGGCTCCGACCGCGCAGGCATCCGCGTCCACCCGCTGAACGCACAGGCGCCGCCGCCGAGTTCCCCCTTCGACCGGGGAACTCGGCGGCGGCGCCTTTCCGTTCACAAAAGCCGAGCGACCCGGCGTCGACCCCGGTGTTCCGCCGCACTGTGAGGTATGGCACGATGCTGGCCACCTCCCCCACCGGCACAGCCCTCACAGGAGACACTCCTCGTGCAGCACCCCGCCGTCCCGGAACTGGCACACACCACCACCCGCCCCATCCACTGGCTGGCCACCGCGGCCGCGCTCGCCGCCGTCGTCGCGGGCTCCGCCTTCCTCCAGCCCGACCCCGCGAACGCCGCCCAGCCGGGCTCCGAGCCCTCCAGCAAGACGGCGGCGGCCCCCGCTCCCGTACAGGCCCCGGATCCGGCCACCGTCACGTACCCCGTCGCCTGCGGCAGCGTGAAACCCGTCGTCAAGAAGAAGGCCACCGGGGACCTCGACGGGGACGGCAGACCCGAGACCGTCGCCGTGGTGCACTGCGCCGCCGGATCGGGCACACCGCCCGACGGCGTGTACGTGGTCACGCGCGCCACGGAGGGCAAGCCCCGGGTCGTCGCCACCCTCGTCGACCCGAAGGACCGCCAGAACGTCAGCGACTTCGCGGTACGTGACGGCGTGATCACGGCCACGCTCCTCGGCTACTCGTCACCGAACGTGCCCAGCTGCTGCCCGGACATCGAGGACGAGGCCAAGTGGCAATGGAAGGACGGCACGTTCGCACGGTCCACCCCGGCCGGGGCGCACAGCGTGTGACCGTCACGACACGAAGAAGGGCCTGTGTGCGCCGTCCAGCGGCGGGCACAGGCCCTTCTTCGTCGACGAGTTAGCGCTCTCAGGCCGCGTCGGGGCCGTAGACCTCCACGCTGTCCGAAACGCGACGCACGTGGATGCAGTCGCCGGGGCACTCCTTGGCCGAGTCCGCGACGTCGCGCAGAAGCTGCGACGGTACGGGCGTTGTGGCGCCCGGCGTCTGCAGGAGCTCGTCGTCCCCGCTCTTCACATAGGCCAGACCATCGATGTCCAGCTCGAAGACCTCGGGCGCGTACTGCGCGCAGATGCCGTCTCCGGTACAGAGGTCCTGGTCGATCCAGACCTCCAGGAGATCGCGGCCCTCGGGGTCGGCCCCAGCCTCGTTCTGCACGGTCATTTCTCCTGCCGATCGCTGCGTCGAGCGAACCGACTCAAGCGCAAGTCGGGCCAGCCCTGACGGGTGTTGAACACTTCGACGATACAACCGCCCGCTTTCCGATGTTGTTGGGTGGGTATTCACCTGGTGTGAGGGAGAGCGCAAGGGTGAAGATCGGACACACCTCGACCGTCTTTGTGATCTAGGGGTTTCAATCGACACCCACCCAGGTAGGGTCTGGAAGCGTCCAGCTCCCCTTGGAGGAGGTGAGGACCGTGGCAGCCCACGACGACGACATCAACCGCGGCATCCGGCCGGGGCGAGGGTCTGATGACCCCGCCGGTCAGGTTGCCTATCTCGAGCAGGAAATCGCCGTCCTGCGACGCAAGCTCGCCGACTCTCCGCGGCATACGAGAATTCTCGAAGAGCGGATCGTCGAGCTGCAGACCAATCTGGCCGGCGTGTCCGCCCAGAACGAGCGGCTCGCCAACACGCTCCGTGAGGCCCGCGACCAGATCGTGGCCCTCAAGGAGGAAGTCGACCGGCTCGCGCAGCCGCCGGCCGGCTTCGGAGTCTTCCTCGTGGCGAACGAGGACGGCACGGCGGACATCTTCACCGGGGGCCGCAAGCTCCGGGTGAACGTCAGCCCCAGCGTGGAGCTCGAAGAGCTCAGGCGCGGCCAGGAAGTCATGCTCAACGAAGCGCTCAACGTGGTCGAGGCCATGGAGTACGAGAGCGTCGGCGACATCGTCACCCTCAAGGAGATCCTCGAGGACGGCGAGAGGGCCCTGGTGGTCGGGCACACCGACGAGGAGCGGGTGGTCCGGCTCGCCGAACCACTCCTCGACGTCACCATCCGCCCCGGCGACGCACTCCTGCTCGAACCCCGCTCCGGCTACGTGTACGAAGTGGTTCCCAAGAGCGAGGTCGAAGAGCTCGTCCTCGAAGAGGTGCCGGACATCGGCTACGAGCAGATCGGCGGTCTGGGCAACCAGATCGAGCTGATCCGCGACGCGGTCGAGCTCCCCTACCTCTACCCGGACCTCTTCAGGGAGCACGAACTGCGGCCGCCCAAGGGCGTCCTGCTGTACGGGCCCCCCGGCTGCGGCAAGACACTGATCGCCAAGGCCGTCGCCAACTCGCTTGCCAAGAAGGTCGCCGAGGTGACCGGGGCGGCCCAGGGGAAGAGCTTCTTCCTCAATATCAAGGGCCCCGAACTCCTCAACAAGTACGTCGGCGAGACCGAGCGTCACATCCGCCTGGTCTTCCAGCGTGCGAGGGAGAAGGCGAGCGAGGGCACCCCCGTCATCGTCTTCTTCGACGAGATGGAATCCCTCTTCCGCACCCGCGGATCCGGAGTCAGCTCGGACGTGGAGAACACCATCGTCCCCCAGCTGCTCGCCGAGATCGACGGCGTGGAAGGCCTGGAGAACGTCATCGTCATCGGTGCCTCCAACCGTGAGGACATGATCGACCCGGCGATCCTGCGGCCAGGACGACTCGACGTAAAGATCAAGATCGAGCGCCCGGACGCCCAGGCGGCGAAGGACATCTTCGCCAAGTACCTCACCGAGCGGCTCCCGCTGCACGCGGACGACCTCGCCGAGCACAGCGCCGACCGGCGCACCACTGTGGACGGCATGATCCAGTCGGTCGTGGAGCAGATGTACGCGGAGTCCGAGGAGAACCGCTTCCTCGAGGTGACGTACGCCAACGGCGACAAGGAAGTCCTGTACTTCAAGGACTTCAACTCCGGCGCCATGATCGAGAACATCGTCGGACGCGCCAAGAAGATGGCCATCAAGGCCTTCCTCGACGCCAACCAGAAGGGCATCAGGGTCTCTCACCTCCTCCAGGCTTGCATCGACGAGTTCAAGGAGAACGAGGACCTGCCCAACACCACGAACCCGGACGACTGGGCCCGCATCTCCGGCAAGAAGGGCGAACGGATCGTCTACATCCGTACGCTCGTCACCGGAAAGCAGGGCGCGGACACCGGACGCTCCATCGACACGGTGGCGAACACCGGTCAGTACCTGTAGAAGACAGGGCGGCTGCGGGTGTCCTTCGTGGGTACCCGCAGCTGTCTGTTTTTCAATGAAGGCAATGATCTCCCCACCAGCGCAAAGGCGCTCTAGGCTCTTCGGTACCGCCGAGTCGCGCAGTGCGGGGACGGGCACCGCACACGCACCGGAGAACCAGCGGTACTTGAGCGCCGCACCCGAATGGGAGCGCCGCCGGGCAAGGAGGGCCGCATGACCGTACGGCGAGTAATGGGCATCGAGACGGAGTACGGCATCTCCGTCCCCGGCCACCCGAACGCCAATGCCATGCTCACCTCGTCCCAGATCGTCAACGCCTACGCCGCGGCGATGCACCGGGCGCGACGCGCCCGCTGGGACTTCGAGGAGGAGAACCCCCTGCGGGACGCACGGGGCTTCGACCTCGCCCGTGAGACAGCCGATGCCAGTCAGCTCACCGACGAGGACATCGGCCTCGCCAACGTGATCCTCACCAATGGGGCGCGCCTCTACGTGGACCACGCACACCCCGAGTACAGCTCACCCGAGGTCACCAACCCCTGGGACGCCGTCCTGTGGGACAAGGCGGGCGAACGCATCATGGCGGAGGCGGCCGAACGCGCCGCGCAGCTGCCCGGCGCCCAGCCGATCCACCTCTACAAGAACAACACCGACAACAAGGGCGCCTCGTACGGCACGCACGAGAACTACCTGATGAAGCGGGAGACCCCCTTCTCGGACATCGTGCGCCACCTGACGCCGTTCTTCGTGTCCCGCCAGGTCATCACCGGCGCCGGCCGCGTCGGCATCGGCCAGGACGGCCACGAGCACGGCTTCCAGCTCAGCCAGCGCGCCGACTACTTCGAGGTCGAGGTGGGCCTGGAGACCACCCTCAAGCGGCCCATCATCAACACCCGGGACGAGCCGCACTCGGACGCCGAGAAGTACCGCCGCCTGCACGTGATCATCGGCGACGCGAACCTCTCCGAGATCTCGACGTATCTGAAGCTGGGCACCACGTCCCTGGTCCTCGCCATGATCGAGGACGGCTTCATCGCGGTGGATCTCGCCATCGACCAGCCCGTGCGCACCCTGCACCAGGTCTCGCACGACCCGACGCTCAAGCGCCTGATCACGCTCCGCAGCGGTCGCACACTCACCGCTGTCCAGCTCCAGATGGAGTACTTCGAGCTGGCCCGCAAGTACGTGGAGGAGCGGTACGGCTCCGAGGCCGACGAACAGACCAAGGACGTCCTCGCCCGCTGGGAAGACGTCCTGGGCCGCCTGGAGAGCGATCCGATGAGCCTCTCCGGGGAGCTCGACTGGGTCGCCAAGCGGGAGCTCATGGAGGGCTACCGCCGCCGTGACAGCCTCGACTGGGACGCGGCGCGGCTGCACCTGGTCGACCTCCAGTACGCGGACGTACGGCCCGACAAGGGCCTCTACAACCGTCTGGTGGCCCGCGGCAAGATGAAGCGGCTCCTGGAGGAGCCACAGGTCGAGCGCGCCCAGACCAAGCCGCCGGAGGACACCCGCGCGTACTTCCGCGGCCGGTGCCTGGAGCAGTACGCGGACGACGTGGCCGCGGCCTCGTGGGATTCGGTCATCTTCGACCTGCCGGGCCGCGACTCGCTCCAGCGGGTGCCCACACTGGAACCGCTGCGCGGCACGCGGAACCACGTGAAGGAGCTCCTGGACCGCTGCCGCACGGCAGAGGACCTGGTTCGGGTGCTCTCCGGAGGCTGAAAGGCCCGGCGTGTGGGAATCATCGAGGTGGTCCCCGGACGTTGCAGTAACTACGGGGCCGATGTCAGACCTGGCTTATAGGGTCTGATCAAGTGCATCGCACCTAACGAGCGGGGTGAGGTAGATGGCGACCAAGGACACCGGCGGCGGACAGCAGAAGGCGACGCGTTCCACCGAGGAGGTCGAGGAGCAGACAGAGGAAGCGCAGGGCTCCGAGGACCTCAAGGAGCGCCAGGAGAAGTTGAGCGACGACGTGGACTCCGTCCTCGACGAAATCGATGATGTGCTCGAAGAGAACGCCGAGGATTTCGTTCGAAGCTTCGTGCAAAAGGGTGGACAGTAGGGCAGACCGGACATGAAGTCGGATGGCTCCCAGCGGTGCTCCCGACGTCGGCAGACTCGGGAGCATGCGGCGTTCGCCAGCGACAAGTCGATGCCGGATGGCCTCCGGGCTTACTGCAGGGAGTGCTCTGCTGAGTACTACCGGCAGCGCCAGGAAGCCAAAGGGAAGAGCAGCGCGGCTGACGGCTTGGCGAGTCGCTGCAAGGCCTGCAAAGCGGCAGCGGGTCCTGAGGGGCACCTGCGGCCTGAGTACGGCATCTCCGTGGCCGAGCGAGATGAGTTGATCGCCGCTCAGAAGGGCGTTTGTTGCATCTGCTTGGCTGCTCCGGCGGTACATGTGGATCACTGTCACGAGACGGGTAAGGTCCGTGGCGTACTGTGCTTCAACTGCAACGCTGGCCTTGGCCTGTTGAGGGAAAACACAGACGCAATGCACCGAGCCGCTGCCTACCTGGAAGGAAACCCGTGGAAGCCAACACTCGTAGCACCGGGCGTCTACCAGCTGCCTTCCTGACGCCTGGTTCTTCGTCCTTCATGGACTTTCTGTCCGAGCATCAGCCCGCGATCCTGCCCGGCAACCGGCAGTTGCCGCCCACGCAGGGCGTGATCGAGGCGCCGCACGGCACGACGATCGTGGCGACGACGTTCCCCGGCGGCGTGGTGCTCGCCGGTGACCGGCGGGCCACCATGGGCAACGTCATCGCGCAGCGCGACATCGAGAAGGTCTTCCCGGCCGACGAGTACTCGGCCGTCGGCATCGCCGGCACCGCCGGTCTCGCCGTGGAGATGGTCAAGCTCTTCCAGCTGGAGCTCGAGCACTTCGAGAAGGTCGAGGGCGCCACGCTCTCCCTGGAGGGCAAGGCCAATCGTCTCTCCACGATGATCCGGTCGAACCTGGGAATGGCCATGCAGGGCCTGGCCGTCGTCCCGCTCTTCGCGGGGTACGACGTGGACCGCGAGAAGGGGCGCATCTTCAGTTACGACGTCACGGGCGGCCGTTCCGAGGAGCACGGCTTCGCGGCCACCGGCTCCGGTTCGGTCTTCGCGCGTGGTGCGATGAAGAAGCTCTACCGCAACGACCTCTCGGAACAGGAAGCGACGACGCTCGTCGTGCAGGCGTTGTACGACGCGGCGGACGACGACTCGGCGACGGGTGGTCCGGACGTCGCCCGTCGGATCTATCCGATCGTCACCGTGATCTCCGACGAGGGGTTCCGGCGACTGGGGGACGAGGAGTCGTCCGAGATCGCCCGCTCGATCCTCGAGCGGCGCCTGGAGCAGCCCGACGGTCCGCGGGCCTCGCTGCTCTGATCGATCCGTATTCGCCACTGACTGAGTCACTGACAGAAAGGGACGGATAGCCGGTGTCGACGCCGTTCTATGTCTCACCCCAGCAGGCCATGGCCGACCGGGCGGAATACGCCCGCAAGGGCATCGCCCGTGGTCGCAGCCTTGTTGTGCTGCAGTTCGCCGATGGCATCGTGTTCGTCGGCGAGAACCCGTCCCGTGCGCTGCACAAGTTCAGCGAGATCTATGACCGGATCGGCTTCGCGGCCGCCGGCAAGTACAACGAGTACGAGAACCTGCGGATCGGCGGCGTGCGGTACGCCGATCTGCGGGGGTACACGTACGACCGTGACGACGTGACGGCCCGTGGTCTCGCGAACGTCTATGCCCAGACGCTGGGCACGATCTTCTCGAGCCAGGCGGAGAAGCCCTACGAGGTGGAGCTGGTCGTCGCCGAGGTGGGTGCCACGGCCGACGCCGATCAGATCTACCGGCTGCCGCACGACGGTTCGATCGTGGACGAGCACGGCTCGGTCGCGGTCGGCGGCAACGCCGAGCAGATCAGCACGTATCTCGACCAGCGTCATCGTGACGGGATGACGCTCGCCGAGGCGTTGAAGCTGGCCGTGCAGTCGCTGTCCCGCGACACGAACGGCAGCGAGCGGGAGATCCCCGCGGAGCGGCTCGAGGTGGCGGTGCTGGACCGTACGCGGCCGCAGCAGCGCAAGTTCAAGCGGATCGTGGGGCGTCAGCTCGCGCGGCTGCTCGAAGGGGACGCGTCGGCGCCCACGGACGCCGATTCCGACAACGAGGAGCCGGATGCCGAATCGGGCTCCGGTTCCGCCTCCGAGTCAGGGTCCACCGAGGAGTAGTTCGGTTCGTCGTACGCCCCGTGTCCCGGCCCCGCGGCCGGTGCGCGGGGCGTAGGCGTGTGTGGGCTAGCGGGCGGCGGGGGCCGTCGAGCCGCGGATCACCAGCTCGACGGGGAGGAGGTCGGGCCGGGGCGCGTGGCCGTCCAGGACGGCGAGCAGGGACGTCATGCCGCGCTCGCCGAAGTGCTCGGCGGGCAGCCGCACGGTGGTGAGTTCGGGTTCCACGGCGGTCGCCAGGGTGAGGTCGTCGAAGCCGGTCACCGAGAGGTCCTCGGGCACCCGCAGGCCCAGTCTGCGGGCGGCCTTGCAGGCGCCCGCGGCGAGGATGTCGTCGTCGCAGACGAGCGCGGTGGGGCGGGGGCCGGGAGCGGAGAGAGCGGCCTCAGCGGCCGTGCGGGCGTCGTCGACGGTCAGGAGTGCCCGGGCGGTGCGTACGGCCGTGTCGGTGCCGCTCAGGGCCGCCGCGAGGGCGTCGGAGCGTACGTCGAAGGTCCAGGAGTCGACGCCCGCGGCCAGGTGCAGGAAGTCGCGGTGGCCCAGGGCGAGGAGGTGCTCGGTCACCTGGCGCATGCCGTCGCCGATGTCGAGGTTGACGGTGGCCGCGCCGAGGCTGCCCGCCGGGTCGCTGTCGAGCATGACCAGGGGGAGCGCGTCGCCCTGGATGGTGGCCAGGGCGTCGGAGGCCATGGAGGACGCGAGGATGCCGTCGAGGGCGGCGCGGCTGGAGCCGAAGGGGTCGCGGGCGGGGCCGACGCCCTCGGGGGAGGGGTAGAGGACGACGCCGAAGCCGTGCTCGGCGGCGACGCGGGCGGCTCCGGTGTAGACGCGGGCGAAGAACTCGTTCGTCAGGGCGGGGACGACGAGCAGCGCGGTCCTGGTGCGGCCGAGGCGGAGGTTGCGGGCCGCGAGGTTGGGGCGGTAGCCCAGCTCGCGTGCGGTGTCCCGGACGCGCTGCGCGGTGCGTTCGGCGACGCGGCCGCGCCATTTCTCGCCGAGGACGAGGGAGACGGTGGCCTGGGACACCCCGGCGGCGCGTGCGACGTCGCGGCTCGTGGGGCGTGGCCCCGTGGCCTCCTGCTGTGGCCCGGCCACTTCTGGTACCTCCCAGGTCGGTGCCGCGGGGTGCGATCGAGGTGGACCCGCGGTGAGCGCTCATGGTACGTATGACGCTCGAAGTTATACGTAAAACCTCGGTGCGACGGCACCGGCGGAGGGGCGGGAAGCATGGCTGCCGGATACGTGGAGATCCTCCGGACGAGATACGCCGGGCGGCTGCTCGCGGGCACCCTGGTGGGCCGGCTGCCGAACGCGACCGCCGCGATCGCCATCGTGCTGTTCATCCGCGCCGAGGGCGGCACGTACACCCTGGCCGGTGCTCTGGCCGCGGTGTACGGCGTGGCCAACGCGGTGGGGCAGCCGCTGCTCGGCCGCCTGGTGGACCTCTACGGACAGCCGCGGATCCAGCTCCCCTCGGCGGTCCTCTCCGCCCTCGGCATGGCGGGCTTCGCCTTCACCGGACCCGATTCGCTCGCCCTCGCCTACGTCGCGGTGGGCGTGGCCGGTCTCTTCACGCCGCCCCTGGAGGGCGGCCTGCGCGCGCTGTGGCCGAGCGTCCTGGGCAAGGAGGAGCAGGTGCACACGGCGTACGCCATGGACGCCATCGCCCAGGAAGTCATGTTCACCGTCGGGCCGTTGCTCATCACCGGCTGCGTCGCGCTCTGGTCGGAGCAGGCGGCCCTGCTGGTCGTGAACGTCATCGGGGTGCTCGGCGCCCTCTCCGTGGTGATGTCGCAGCCCTCGCGCGCGTGGCGCTCGGCGCCCCGTGAGGCGCACTGGCTGGGCGCGCTGCGCTCGCGGGGGCTCATCGCGCTGCTCGGCGCGTTCCTCTTCATCGGCATGGCGCTCGGGTCCATCACCGTCGCCGGTGTGTCGTACGCCGACGCGCACGGCGGCGACGCGGTGTACGGCTGGATGCTGGCGGCGCTCGGGCTGGGCGCCCTGATCGGCGGGTCGGTGTACGGGGCGCGGCAGTGGGCCGGGGTGCCGGAGAAGCGGCTGACCGTCCTGGTGGCCCTGCTGGCCCTCTGCTACTGGCCGTTGACGCTGACGCCGGGCGCGGTCGCCATGACGGCGCTCGCGGGTCTCGCCGGAGTCTTCCTCGCGCCGGCGCTCGCGTGCGCGTTCATCATCGTCGACCGGCACGCCCCGCGGGGCACCGTCACCGAGGCGTTCTCCTGGCTCGTGACCACCTTCACGGTCGGCGCGTCGCTGGGCACGGCCGCGGCGGGGCCGGTCGTGGAGTGGGGCGGGACGCGGTGGGGCTTCGCCGTTCCGGGGCTCGCGGGTGTGGCCGCGCTGCTTGTTCTGCTGGCCACGGCGCGGGTGCTCGTACTCCCCGCAGATTCGGCGGTCGTTGCGGGTTCATCGGAAAATGATCGAAACGGTGCCGTCGAACCCGGTTTCAGGGCAGGGCATCAGGCGTAATGTTCAGTCATGGACCGCCGCATTTTCGGGCTGGAGAATGAGTACGGCGTCACGTGCACGTTTAGGGGACAGCGCCGTCTGTCGCCTGACGAGGTGGCGCGCTACCTCTTCCGCCGTGTTGTCTCATGGGGCCGCAGCAGCAACGTCTTTCTGCGGAACGGCGCCCGCCTCTATCTTGACGTCGGGTCACATCCGGAATACGCGACACCGGAATGTGACAACGTGACCGAGCTGGTCACCCACGACAAAGCAGGCGAGCGCATTCTGGAAGGCCTGCTCGTCGACGCCGAACGCCGCCTGCACGAGGAGGGAATCGCGGGCGACGTCTATCTCTTCAAGAACAACACCGACTCGGCGGGAAACTCCTACGGCTGCCACGAGAACTATCTGGTGGCCAGGCACGGGGAGTTCTCGCGGCTCGCGGACATCCTCATTCCCTTCCTCGTCACGCGACAGCTGCTCTGCGGCGCGGGCAAGGTGCTGCAGACTCCGCGCGGCGCCGTGTACTGCGTCAGCCAGCGTGCCGAGCACATCTGGGAAGGGGTCTCCTCCGCGACCACCCGCTCCCGGCCGATCATCAACACCCGCGACGAACCACACGCGGACGCCGAGCGCTACCGCCGGCTGCACGTCATCGTCGGCGACTCGAACATGTCCGAGACGACCATGCTCCTGAAGGTCGGCGCCACCGACCTCGTCCTGCGCATGATCGAAGCGGGCACGGTGATGCGTGACCTGACCCTGGAGAACCCGATCCGGGCCATCCGCGAGGTCAGCCACGACATCACGGGCCGCCGCAAGGTGCGGCTGGCCAGCGGCCGCGAGGCCTCGGCCCTCGAGGTGCAGCGCGAGTACTACGAGAAGGCCGTGGACTTCGTGGAGCGCCGCGGCATCCGCACGGGCACGGTCGAGCAGGTCCTGGAGCTGTGGGGCCGCACGCTCGACGCGATCGAGGCCGAGGACCTCGACCGCATCGGCACCGAGATCGACTGGGTCATGAAGTACAAGCTCATCGAGCGGTACCGAGCGAAGAACAACATGACCATGTCGCATCCGCGGGTCGCGCAGATAGACCTCGCGTATCACGACATCCACCGCCGTCGCGGGCTGTACTACCTCCTGGAGAGGAAGGGCCAAGCCGCCCGCATCTGCAACGACTTGAAGATCTTCGAGGGCAAGTCGGTGCCGCCGCAGACCACCCGCGCGCGGCTGCGCGGCGACTTCATCCGCCGGGCCCAGGAGCAGCGCCGCGACTTCACCGTCGACTGGGTGCACCTGAAGCTCAACGACCAGGCACAGCGCACCGTGTTGTGCAAGGACCCCTTCCGGTCGGTGGACGACCGGGTGGAGAAACTGATCGCCGGTATGTAAACCCTGATACAGGAGATGCGTTGCGGGAACGCAACGCGGGGCGCCGTACGTTCCTCGTACGGCGCCCTTCTCCATGCGTAGAGTTGCGCGCACGCCAACCGACAAGATCGACCGATACGAGGCCCCCACCGTGCGCCGACGCTCACTTCTTCTCGCTGTTCCGGCCGGCCTGCTCACGCTGGCAGGCTGTGGTGACGACAAAAAGGCCGACAAGGCCAAGTCCAGCGACAGCCCTTCCCCTTCCAACTCGACGTCGGCCGCGCCGACGGCGAAGATCGTGGACGGCCCCGTGCCCGAGATCACGAAGGGGACGAAGTTCGGCCAGAAGCCGACCGTCGCCAAGGGGTCCGGGAAGCCGTCCTCCGACCTCGCGGTCAAGACGCTGATCGAGGGCAAGGGCGCCGAGGTCAAGAAGGGCGACTACCTCCAGGCCAACTACCTCGGCCAGATCTGGGCCACGGCCAAGGTCTTCGACAACTCGTACGACCGCGGCAACCCCACGGTCTTCCCGATCGGCACCGGTCAGGTCATCCCCGGCTGGGACCAGGCCCTGGTCGGCAAGAAGCTCGACAGCCGCGTGGAGCTCGCGATCCCCCCGAAGATGGGTTACGGCACCGAGGGCAACAAGCAGGCGGGCATCAAGGGCAGCGACACGCTGGTCTTCGTCGTGGACCTGGTGGACACCTTCAGCGCCAAGAGCTCGGCCAAGGGCAAGGAGGTCGCGCAGTCCAACATCGACCTGCCCAAGGTCGGCACGAACACGGACGGCAAGGCCCCCAAGATCGACGTCCCGAAGAAGGACGCCCCGAAGAAGCTCGTCGCGAACTACATCCTCGAGGGCGACGGCGACGAGATCAAGGAGACCGACAGCCTCCTGTGCCAGTACAAGGGCGTGCTGTGGGCCGACGGCAAGGAGTTCGACTCCTCGTACAAGAGCGGCCAGCTCGCCTCGTTCCAGCTTGCGCAGGTCGTCAAGGGCTGGGCGCAGGGCCTGACCGGCAAGAAGGTCGGCAGCCGCGTCCTGGTCGTCGTCCCGCCGGAGCTTGGTTACGGCGACCAGCCGCCGCAGGGCAGCACCATCAAGAAGGACTCCACGCTGGTCTTCTCCGTGGACATCCTCGCGAAGATGTAACACTGTCCCAGCTGGCCATTCGTATCAAGCAGGAGCATGTGACGTGAGCATCGAGAAGCCCGAGATCGACTTCCCCGACGGTCCGGTCCCCACCGACCTCGAGATCGTGGACATCTGGGAGGGCGACGGCCCGGAGGCCAAGGCGGGCGCCACCGTCAAGGTCCACTACGTGGGCGTGGCTTTCTCCACCGGTGAAGAGTTCGACGCCTCGTGGAACCGCGGCACGCCGCTCCAGTTCCAGCTGGGCGCCGGCCAGGTCATCGCCGGCTGGGACCAGGGTGTCCAGGGCATGAAGGTCGGCGGACGCCGCCGGCTGACCATCCCCGCGCACCTCGCGTACGGCGACCGCGGCGCCGGTGGCGGCGCCATCGCGCCCGGCGAGACGCTGATCTTCGTCTGCGACCTCGTAGGCGTCTGAGCGACGACTGGGGACAGGGTCTGACCAGACCTGTCCACCGAGGGCCCATGCCTGTTCCGGCATGGGCCCTCGCGTCTCCCACCACCACCCTCAACGGATCCCCTCAGGGATGCCCCCCTTGCCCTTAGCTTTTGCCACGACACCCCGGGGCGGTACGGTCGGCGGTCGGAAGCAAAGTGGAGAAAGGGCGTCGATGGCCATTGCCAAGGCCGAGCGGCTGATGAACCTGGCGCTGTGTCTGCTCGGGACGCGACGGCCGCTGAGCAAGCGCGAGCTGCGCGAGTCCATCGAGGCCTATCTGGAGGCGGGGTCCGACGACTCCTTCAACCGGATGTTCGAGCGCGACAAGGACGATCTGCGCGAACTCGGCCTGGTCATCGAGACGGTGGAGAACCTCGACGGCGAGGTGGGCTACCTCGCGCGCCGCGACAGCAACCGCCTGCCGCCCATCACCATCGACGCCGAGGAAGCCGCCGCGCTCGGCCTGGCCGCCAAGGTCTGGCAGCAGGCGCGCCTCGCCGGAGCCGCCAGCGGCGCCCTGCAGAAGCTGCGCGCCGCGGGCCTGCCCGAGGACGTCGACCCGTACGGGGCGCACAGCGCGCTCGAACCGCGCATCCCCGTGCACGAGGCCTCCTTCGAGCCGCTGATGCTCGCCTGCCGCGACCGCCGCCCGGTCGTCTTCGACTACCGCAAGGCCACCGCCGCCCGCCCCGAGCAGCGCCACGTCGAGCCGTGGGCCCTGGAGTGCTGGCGCGGCCACTGGTACCTCGCGGGCTGGGACCGCGACCGCGGCGCCGAGCGCGTCTTCCGGCTCTCCCGCATCACCGGGAAGGTCCGCGCCCGGGCCGGCAAGTTCACCGCCGACATCCCCGACGTGGTCACGGTGCGCGAGACCGTGGCGAGCTGGGCGGGGGAGAGCGCCGACCGCTCCGCTCTGATCAGACTGCGAACGGGCGCGGGCTATCCGCTGCGCGCCAAGGCCGCCCACATACGTGAAGTGGGCGAGGGGTGGGACGAGTTGGAGATTCCGTACGGGCACGGGCTCGACGCCTGGCTGGTGGAGTTCGGGCCCGATGTGGTGGTCCTGGAGCCGGCCGAGCTGCGGGTCGACGTCGTGGACCGGCTGCGCGCCGTGGCCAAGGGCTGAGGGGAGGGACGACCATGGCATCGAACGCCATCGACCAGACCCGGCGGATGCTCTCCCTGGTGACCTATCTGCGCGAGCGCCCCGGCGCCCACGTCAGCGACGTGGCCCGTGCCTTCGGGATCACCGAGGACGAGCTGATCTCGGACCTGGACGTGCTGCCGCTGTGCGGGACCAGCTTCCGCGGCGGCGACCTCCTGGACATCGACACCGACGGCGACCGCATCTGGTGGCACAACCCCGACGACGTGGCGGCCCCCCTGCGGCTCGCCGCCGACGAGGCCACCGCGCTCCTGGTGGCGGCCCGCGCGGTCTCCACCCTGCCGGGGCTGCGCGAGAGCGACCGGCAGGCGCTGGTGCGCGCCACCGCCAAGCTGGAGACGGCCGCCGGTGAGAACGCGGGCGCCAGCGCGCGGCTCTCGGTGACCTTCGAGTCCGAGGGCGGCGTCTTCGCCGACGTCGACCGTGCCATCTCCGAGCGGCGCAGGCTCTGGCTGCGTTACTACTCACCGGCGCGCGACGAGCTCACCGAGCGCGAGGTGGACCCGATCCGGCTCTTCGCCGTCGGGCACACCTACATGGAGGCGTGGTGCTACCTCTCCGAGGCGCGCCGCACCTTCCGCCTCGACCGGGTGGCCGAGATCAGGATCATGGACGAGCCGTCGTCGCCGCCCGAGGTCGAACTGCGCGATCTCTCCGAGGGGCTCGTGCAGCCCGCCGCCGAGGACCCCGAGGTGGTCATCGAGGTCGGGCCCGGCGGCCGCTGGGTCGCCGAGTACTACCCCCACGACAGCGCCGAGGAACTCCCCGACGGCGGTCTGCGGATCACGCTGCGCACCCCGGACCCCACCTCGCTGCGCAGGCTCGCGCTGCGGCTCGGCGGGGACGGCCACATCGTCTCCCCGGTAGACCTCGCGGACAGCGCACGGCAGGCGGCGCGCGAGGCGCTGGCGGCCTACGACCGAGACCCCGACGGGGCGTACGACAGGCAGGAGCAAGGGCGTTGAACACCAGCCTCATGTCCGAGATTCCCGGAATGTCGAGAATCGCCCCTGTGCTCTTCAAGGCCGCCTGCCCCGACTGCCGCGCCCGCTTCGAACTCTCCGCGGGTGCTTTGCGGTTGGCCATCGGCGCCTCGCCCCGCACCACCTTCTACTCGTTCACGTGCCCCGAGTGCGACGCCGCGGTGCGCAAGCCCGCGGGCGAGCGCATCGTCGAACTGCTCACCGGCGGCGGGGTGCGGACGCTGCGTCTGCACTCGACCGTCTAGGCTCGGCGCATGTTCTGGGCGATGGTGGCGATTGCCGCGGGGTTCTGTGGCCTCGCCGTGCTCGGCGTGCTGGCGATCCGGGTCTTCATCGAGGCGCAGCGCCTCGGCACGCAGGTGACGGAGACCACACAGCGGATCAACCGCGCGGCGGAGGATCTCGAAGCGGCGGCGACGGGTGTGGCCCGTGCGGGGCGAGATGTCCTTTAGGTCCTGTGAATGTTGCCGGTGCCCCCGGGACGCGCATCGATACCGCGGCCTGTCAACTTCCCTTGTCCGGCAGGTACGCTGCTGAGGTGGCCCGGAGTTGCGAGGCGCGGGCCGCAACTGGGAGTACGCACAGGGATTGCCCTGCGTTCACCCCTGAGCGTTACGATCGCTGCCAGCACGGTGGCCGGACAGCAAGTCCGGCCTGTCCGGCAGCCCCGCCCCTGCCGCCTCGGTGAGAAGGTAAAGACCTATGTTCGGAAAGATCGGCGCCCCCGAGATCATTCTCATTCTCGTCGTCATCGTTCTGCTGTTCGGCGCGAAGAAGCTTCCCGACATGGCCCGGTCGCTCGGCAAGTCCGCGCGCATCCTCAAGAGCGAGGCCAAGGCGATGAAGTCGGACGGCAAGAAGGACGAAGCCGCCCCGGCCGACCCGCCCGGCGACCCTTCCGCCGCCCAGCCGCGCACCATCCAGGCCGCGCCCGGCGACGTCACCAGCTCGCGCCCGGTCACCGAGCCCACCGACAGCACCACCAAGCGCTGATCCAAGGCCGGCGACGGCCGGCCTGCCGCACGAGATGAGGACGTGGGTTGCTCAAGTCTGCCCGCAAGAAGGAACAGGATCCCGAGGGGCGGATGCCGCTTGCGGAGCACCTGCGCGAGCTCCGCAACCGGCTCGCGAAGGCCGTGCTGGCCATCATCGTCGTCGCGATCGTCGCCGCCTTCTTCTACAAGGACATCATCGAGTTCTTCACGAACCCGATCCTGAGTTCCGTGGGGTGCGAGTCCAGCTTCGCCGAGCTGGCGGACAAGGGCGGCGAGGAGACCTGCGCGCGCATCGTGCTGAACGGTCTGATCACGCCGTTCACACTCGCCCTGAAGATCTCCCTGATGGCCGGCGTGGTGCTCGCGTCGCCGATCTGGCTCTACCAGTTGTGGGCCTTCGTCGCCCCCGGCCTGCACAAGAGCGAGAAGAAGTACGCCTACGGCTTCGTGGCCGCGGGCTTCCCGCTCTTTTTGGGCGGCGGCTACTTCGCGTACAAGACGCTGCCGACGATGGCGCGCGTGCTGCTGGAGTTCTCCCCGGGCGGCGTGGACAACCAGCTGCCGCTGGACGAGCTGATCGACCTGGTCACCCGCATGGTGATCGTCTTCGGCCTCTCCTTCGAGATGCCGCTCCTGCTGGTGATGCTGAACCTCACCGGGGTGCTCACCGGCAAGCGGATGCTCGGCTGGTGGCGCGGCATGATCATGGGCATCACGGTCTTCGCGGCCGTGGCGACGCCCAGCACGGACCCGCTGACCATGATCATGCTCGCCGGGCCGATCTGGGTGCTGTACTTCGCGGCCACCGCCTTCTCGCTCCTCAACGACCGGCGCAAGTCCAGGATCGACGCGGCCGGGCCCGACGACGACGAGGCGTCCGACCTCGACCTCACGCCCGAGGCCGTCGGCGAGATCGAGCCCGTGTCGGCGACCCGCGCCCTGCCCGAGCAGGCGAGCGGCGACGGCGCGAACCGAGATCGGGTAAACGGTTTCGACGACGTGACCTGACCTTGTAGGGTCCGGCCGTGACCAGCGAGATCACTCTCTTCGTCAATCCCACCGCGGGCCGCGGCCGGGGCGCCCACGCGGCGCAGCCGTCCGCTTCCGCGTTGCGGGCCGCGGGCTTCTCCGTGCGTACCGTCATCGGCGAGGACTCCGCCGACGCGCTGCGCCGGGCCCGGGAAGCAGTCGACGCCGGTACGCGCGCGCTGATCGCCGTCGGCGGTGACGGCATGGCGAGCCTCGCGCTGCAGGCCGTCGCGCAGACACGGACGCCCCTGGGGGTGATCGCCGTGGGCACCGGCAACGACTTCGCGCGCTCTCTGGGGCTTCCGGTGCGCGATCCGGCCGCCGCGGGGGCGGTCGTCGCCGAGGCGCTCGACGCGGGACGCACGCGCGAGGTCGAC
Source organism: Streptomyces sp. NPDC054047 (assembly GCF_055585065.1). NCBI lineage: Bacteria > Bacillati > Actinomycetota > Actinomycetes > Kitasatosporales > Streptomycetaceae > Streptomyces > Streptomyces sp. NPDC054047. The sequence continues at coordinate 289,055 of NZ_JBVJKV010000009.1, forward strand.
CTGGGGCGGGTGGGCAAGACGTGGTTCGGCACCGTGCTCGCCTCCGGCTTCGACTCGCGGGTCAACGACCGGGGCAACCGGATGCGCTGGCCCACCGGCCGCTTCAAGTACGACCTGGCGATGGTCGCCGAGCTGGCCGCCTTCCGCCCGATCCCGTACCGGATCATGCTGGACGACGGCCGGGTGCACGAGGTCGACGCGACGCTCGTCGCCGTGGGGAACGGCTCGTCGTACGGCGGCGGCATGAAGATCTGCGCGCGGGCCGACATGAGCGACGGCCTCTTCGACGTCACGGTCGTCGGCGACTGCAGCCGTACGACGCTCCTGAAGGTCTTCCCGCGGGTCTACAAGGGCACGCACCTGGACCATCCCAAGGTCACCACCTACCGGGCCGCGAAAGTGGAGCTCGCCGCCTCGGGGGTCACCGGGTACGCGGACGGGGAGCAGCTCGGCGGGCTTCCGCTGACGGCGCAGTGCGTGCCGGGGGCCGTGCGGGTGCTCGGGCCCCGGGGGCCGCAGGAACCGTAAGACAGATAATGATCGTCCGTTGTCAGTGGTGGCCGGTAGTCTCGAAAGCACGATGACAGAGGACCTCTCACCGGCCGAGCGGTACGCGGCGGCGCGCGAGCGCGCTGTCGAGCAGGCCACCGCACTCGCTGGCTTCCGCGAGATGTACGAATTCGGCCTCGACCCCTTCCAGATCGAGGCCTGTCAGGCGCTCGAGGCGGGCAAGGGTGTACTCGTGGCCGCCCCCACGGGTTCGGGCAAGACGATCGTCGGCGAGTTCGCCGTGCACCTGGCCCTGATGCAGGGCAAGAAATGCTTCTACACCACGCCCATCAAGGCGCTCTCCAACCAGAAGTACGCCGACCTCTCCAAGCGGTACGGCGCGGACAAGGTCGGTCTGCTGACCGGCGACAACAGCGTCAACTCCGATGCCCCGGTGGTCGTGATGACCACCGAAGTGCTGCGGAACATGCTGTATTCGGGCTCGCAGTCGCTGCTGAACCTCGGCTATGTGGTGATGGACGAGGTGCACTACCTCTCCGACCGCTTCCGTGGCGCCGTCTGGGAAGAGGTGATCATCCACCTCCAGGAGTCGGTGACGCTGGTCTCCTTGTCGGCGACCGTCTCGAACGCCGAGGAGTTCGGCGACTGGCTGGACACCGTGCGCGGCGACACCCAGGTGATCGTCTCGGAGCACCGGCCCGTGCCGCTGTTCCAGCACGTGCTCGCCGGGCGCCGGATGTACGACCTCTTCGAGGAGGGCGAGGGCCAGCGAAAGGCCGTCAACCCCGACCTCACGCGCATGGCGCGGATGGAGGCCAGCCGTTCGTACAACCCGCGCGACCGCCGCAAGGGCAAGATGATCCGCGAGGCCGACCGCGAGCGCGAGCGCAGACAGCGCTCGCGCATCTGGACGCCGGGCCGGCCCGAGGTCATCGACCGGCTCGACTCCGAAGGCCTGCTTCCGGCGATCACGTTCATCTTCAGCCGCGCGGCCTGCGAGGCCGCCGTGCAGCAGTGCCTGCACGCGGGACTGCGGCTGAACGACGAGGACGCGCGGGCGCAGGTCCGCGAGATCGTCGAGGAGCGCACGGCCGCCATCCCGGACGAGGACCTGCACGTCCTTGGTTACTACGAATGGCTGGAAGGCCTGGAGCGCGGCATCGCCGCGCACCACGCGGGCATGCTGCCGACCTTCAAGGAGGTCGTCGAGGAGCTCTTCGTGCGCGGCCTCGTGCGCGCCGTCTTCGCCACCGAGACCCTCGCCCTGGGCATCAACATGCCCGCGCGCAGTGTGGTGCTGGAGAAGCTCGTCAAGTGGAACGGCGAGCAGCACGCGGACATCACCCCCGGTGAGTACACCCAGCTGACCGGCCGTGCCGGGCGCCGTGGCATCGACGTCGAGGGCCATGCCGTGGTCCTGTGGCAGCGGGCCATGAGCCCGGAGCACCTCGCGGGCCTGGCCGGCACGCGCACGTACCCGCTGCGGTCCAGCTTCAAGCCGTCGTACAACATGGCGGTGAACCTGGTCGAGCAGTTCGGGCGGCACCGCTCGCGCGAGCTCCTGGAGACGTCCTTCGCGCAGTTCCAGGCCGACAAGTCGGTCGTCGGGATCTCGCGCCAGGTGCAGAAGAACGAAGAGGGCCTCAAGGGCTACAAGGCCTCGATGACCTGCCACCTGGGCGACTTCGACGAGTACGCGCGCCTGCGCCGCGAGCTGAAGGACCGGGAGACCGAGCTCGCCAAGCAGGGCGCCAACCAGCGCCGGGTGGCCGCGGCAGCGGCCCTGGAGAAGCTCAAGCCCGGTGACGTCATCCACGTGCCGACCGGGAAGTACGCGGGCCTGGCGCTCGTCCTCGATCCGGGGATTCCCGCGGGGCGGGTCAACGGCCACCGCGGCTTCGAGCACCAGGACGGGCCGAGGCCCCTGGTCCTCACCGCCGAGCGGCAGGTCAAGCGGCTCGCGGCGATGGACTTCCCGGTGCCGGTCGAGGCCTTGGAGCGGATGCGCATCCCGAAGTCGTTCAACGCGCGCTCGCCGCAGTCGCGCCGCGACCTGGCGTCCGCGCTGCGCACCAAGGCCGGGCACATCGTGCCGGACCGGCACCGCAAGGGGCGCGCCGCCGCGGCCGACGACCGTGAGATCGCCCGGCTCCGTACGGAGCTGCGGGCGCACCCCTGCCACGGCTGCGACGAGCGCGAGGACCACGCGCGGTGGGCCGAGCGCTTCCACCGTCTGCGGCGCGACACCGTGCAGCTGGAGCGGCGCATCGAGGGGCGCACGAACACGATCGCGCGGACCTTCGACCGGATCGTCGCGCTGCTCACCGAGCTGGACTATCTGCGCGGCGACGAGGTCACCCAGAACGGCAAGCGGCTCGCCCGGCTCTACGGTGAACTGGACCTCCTCGCCAGCGAATGCCTGCGGGAAGGCGTCTGGGAAGGGCTCAGCCCGGCCGAACTGGCCGCGTGCGTCTCGGCGTTGGTGTTCGAGGCGCGGATGGCGGACGACGCGCTCGCCCCCAAGCTGCCCTCCGGGAAGGTGAAGGCCTCTCTCGGCGAGATGGTGCGGATCTGGGGCCGGCTCGATGCCCTGGAGGAAGACTTCAAGATCAACCAGGCGGAGGGGGTCGGGCAGCGCGAGCCCGACCTCGGGTTCGCCTGGGCGGCGTACATGTGGGCGTCCGACAAGGGCCTCGACGAGGTGCTGCGGGAGATCGAGATGCCCGCGGGGGACTTCGTGCGCTGGTGCAAGCAGGTGATCGACGTGCTGGGGCAGATTTCCGCCGCGGCGCCCCGCGAGGGGTCGACCGTGGCCAAGAACGCCCGCAAGGCCGTGGATCAGCTGCTGCGCGGAGTGGTGGCGTACAGCTCGGTCGGCTGACGGTGAGTGGGGGCGGGCCCGGGGATCGGATTTCCCGGGCCCGCCCTCACGCTCAATCCCTAGGCCGCCGTGCCCGCTCGCGCGGCGTCTCGCTTCGCCACCTCTTCCCGCACGATCGGGATCACCTGGCGTCCGAAGTCGATCGCGTCGTCCAGGAGGTCGTACCCCCGGGCGGAGAGGATCTCCACGCCCAGGTCGTAGTAGTCCAGGAGGGCCTGGGCCACCGTCTCCGGAGTGCCCACCAGCGCGGTCGAGTTGCCGGCGCCGCCCGTCTCCGCCGCCGTCGGGGTCCACAGCGCGCGGTCGTGGTGTTCACCCGAAGCCGCCGCCGCGAGCAGGCGTCGGGAGCCCGAGTTCTCCGGGTTCTTCAGCGGGTGGCGGCGGGAGAGCGGAGCGCCCGCCTTGCGGGCCCTGATGCGGGCCAGGGTCGCGTGCGCCTTCTCCCAGGCCAGTTCCTCGGTCGGCGCGATGATCGGGCGGAAGGCCACCTGGATCCTGGGGACGTCCGTGCGGCCTGCCGCCTTCGCCGCCGCCTTCACCGACTCGATCTGCTCGGCGGTCTGCGCGAGCGGCTCGCCCCACAGGCAGTAGATGTCGGCCTCGGCGCCCCCGGCGGCGTACGCGGCAGGGGACGAGCCCCCGAACGAGACGCGCGGGTGCGGCTGTTGGACCGGGAAGGTGTCGCTGACGAAGTCGTGGAAGCGGTAGTGCGCGCCCTCGTGGTCGAACGGTTCGTGCGAGGTCCATGCCTTCTTGATGATCTGGATGGCCTCGCGGGTGCGCGCGTACCGCTCGTCCTTGGTGAGGAAGTCGCCCTCGCGCCGCTGCTCGTGGTCGTTGCCGCCCGTGATGAAGTGCACCGCCAGGCGGCCGTCGCTGATGCGGTCCAGGGTCGCGAACGTCTTCGCGGCGAAGGTGGGGTACGAGACGTTCGGGCGGTGCGCGACCAGGATCTGCAGCCTGTCCGTGCGGGCCGCGATGTAGGCGGCGGCGGGGGAGGGGTCGGGGGAGCCCGATCCGTACGCGAACAGGACACGGTCCCAGCCGTGGTCCTCGTGGGCCCGGGCGAGCCGGAGCGTGTAGTCCTTGTCGAAGGACGCGCCCGAGCGGGCGGTGACTTCGGAGCCTTCGTTGGTCGCGGCGATGCCGAGGAACTCGACGGGCATGGCGGTCTCATCTCAACGTGTCGTGGTGTGCGCTGACTTGGAGGCGGTCAGCGACAACACGACGCGGACCACACGCGACCGAAGTCGATGTGATCGCGCGTGACGAGACGCGGCTGAGGGCGCATGCGCCCAGCGGGACAACCCTCCATACCGGGCGTCAACCACGGCCGTGCCGCGCCCATTCCCCCGGACGGACAGAAGACCGAACGGGGGTCGGCCGGAGCCGTGTTCCCGCCTGTTCGACGCCATCACTCCACGTGTTCGATTGATCGCCACGCGTGCAAATGGAGCCGAGTGTATGCCTGTCGGTAAGCAGGTTTCAGGGGGTTGCTGAATATGACTCGGCGATGATTCCGGCGGACTAAGCTCGCCCGGAGCGCGGCGAGTTGAAACGAGTTGCGATAGATTCGCGCGTTTGTTCCCAGTTCTTTCGATAGTTCGCATACGTCTACCGTTCCCAACTCCCCGTAAGCTCCCCCCATTTCATGGAATCAACCCCCATTTCTCCCCCAAGACGAGTGTTCAGAGGGCATACATGGTGAGTGTTCAATCGCCTCCCGGTGGCCGAGAAATCCCTTACGCACGTGTGCTGTTGCTGCCCGCCATGCTGATGGCCGCGGCGACCGGAGCCGCGGTCGCCGCGGTAACGGAACCCGCCCGCATCGCGGTGGGCTGGTGCGGCGCGATCGCGACCCTCGTGGTCGTCGCGGTCGGCGCCGAAGCAGTGCGCCGCGGCCGGTCCATCCGGGAGTTGCACACCCAGTACGCACAGCGGCTCGCATTCCTGGAGCGGCGCATCGCGTCCCATGACGACGAGACCATCCGCCTGGGCAGGGAGGTCATCCCCGAGGCCGTCCTGCGGCTCCGGCAGGGCGAAGCGCCGTCGGAGGTGATCCGCAACCTCGTCGACAGCGACGAGTCCTTCTCCGAACTCCCGCAGTCGCAGCGTCAGCTGCTCCGGAACGTCCTGGACACCCTGGACACCGGAGAGGCGATGCGCGAGTCCTCGCAGCGTGCCTTCGTCAACATCGCCCGGCGCGTGCAGTCCATCGTCCACCAGCAGGCAGCGGAACTGCGCGAGATGGAGGAGTTCCACGGCCGCAACCCCGAGGTCTTCGACGACCTCCTGCGCATCGACCACGGCACGGCCCTGATCGGCCGCCTCGCCGACTCGATCACCGTGCTCGGCGGCGCCCGTCCGGGACGCCAATGGCCCAAGCCCGTACCGCTGTTCAGCGTGTTGCGCGGTGCCATGTCCCGCATCCTGGAGTACCAGCGCGTCGACCTGCACTCGATCGCCAAGGTCGCCATTCGCGGCACGTCCGTGGAACCGCTCATCCACGCCTGCGCCGAGCTGCTCGACAACGCCACGCGCTACTCGCCGCCGCAGACCCGCGTGCACGTCACCGCCGTCGAGGTGCAGACCGGCATCGCCGTCGAGATCGAGGACGGCGGCGTCAGCCTCAGCGAGGAGGCGCGGGCACGGGCCGAGCGCATGCTCGCGCAGGCCCAGGCCGGCATCGACCTGAACGACCTCGGCGAGAGCCCCCGCCTCGGCATGGCCGTCGTGGGCCGCCTCTCGCAGATGTACAACCTCCAGGTCTCGCTGCGGCAGTCCGCGTACGGCGGCGTCCGCGCGGTGCTCATCGTCCCGCGCGAAATGATCACCACCGGACCCGCTCCCGGCCTCGCGCACGGCATCGGCGCCTCCGCGGTGCCCCGGGTGAACGCCGAGGGCGTGCCCATCGAGGAGGCCCAGGGCATCCGGCGCAAGAAGCCCCGCGTGATGACGGCCGGGCCGCCGATCTCCAAGGGCCTGACCGCGGCCATGGAGGACGACATCCCCGAGGTCACCGAGTGGACCTCGAACGGCCTGCCGCAGCGCCGCAGCCGGGTCCGCACCCCACTGGCCGAGCGGCTCGCCCAGGAGGCCGCGGACGAGAAGTACGCCGCGCAGCGCGCCCAGTACGCCCCGCAGGGGGCGGCGCCGGTGGCACCCGAACCGGTGAAGAAGGAGGAGAAGGAGCCCGGCCTCTGGATCGAGGCCTTCATGAAGGGCGTCAACGGCGACGAATCCGCAGCCGACGACCCGTTGTTCCCCAAGGGCCACAGCGAGAACGACCACGGCAGTGCCGACAACGCCGACGAGGGGGGCTGGAAGTGATCCAGCAACGGGCCAATTTCGACTGGATGCTCAAGGAGCTCGCCGACGGGGTGCCGCAGACGCGGCAGATCGTGGTGCTCTCCGCGGACGGGCTGCGCATCGCGCGCTACGGCGGCGACCCCGACGCCGCCGACCGGATCGCCGCCGCCTGCGCGGGACTTCAGTCCCTGGCCGCCGCGGTGGCCACCGAGATCCCGCACAGCGCCGGCGGGATGCGCATGGTGATCATCGAGGTGGACGGCGGCTACTTCTACCTGATGGCCGCGGGAGCCGGCGCCTACCTCGCCGTGCTCGCCGACGAGACCGTCGACGCGGGTCTCATCGGCAACCGCATGCGGGACCTGGTCGTCCGGATCGGCGCCCATCTGACGAGCCCGCCCCGGCGAGACGGGCAGGCCGTATGAATCCTCCGCAAGGCGAGAACCCCTCCCACCGAGACGACCCTCCCCAACGGGAACGGCGCAGCCCGGAGAATCCCGAGCGGCTCTACATCCTGACCGGCGAGGACACGGAGAGGGCGCCACTCGACCTCGTCACGCTGATCGTCGCGCACGGCGAGGCACCGCCCACGGCCGAGCCGGAGCACTCCGCCGTGCTGCGGCTGTGCACGACACCCCTGTCGGTCGCCGAGCTCTCCGCCTACCTCGCGCTGCCCTTCAGCGTGGTGACCGTCCTGCTGACGAAGATGCTCGGGTCCGACCTGGTACAGGCGCGGGCGCCGATCGTCCGCTCCACGCTCCCCGATCGTTCCCTTCTCGAAGCGGTGATGCATGGACTTCAAAAGCTCTGACACGATCACCGGGCCCAGCAGCGAAGAGGTCCTGCCGCACACGGCCACGGCCGCCGTGAAGGTGGTGATCGTGGGCGGGTTCGGGGTCGGCAAGACGACGATGGTCGGCTCGGTCAGCGAGATCCGTCCGCTGACCACCGAAGAGACCATGACCCAGGCCGGTATCGGCGTCGACGACAACTACGGTTCCGAGACCAAGACGGCCACCACCGTCGCGATGGACTTCGGCCGGATCAGCATCTCCGAAGAGCTGGTGCTCTATCTGTTCGGCACCCCCGGCCAGGAGCGCTTCTGGTTCCTGTGGAACGGCCTCTTCGAAGGCGCGCTCGGCGCGGTGGTCCTCGTCGACACCCGCCGCCTGGAGGTCAGCTTCGACGTGATCGGCCGCCTCGAGGAGCGCGGCGTGCCCTTCGTCGTCGCCGTCAACGACTTCCCCGACGCCCCCGGTCATCCGATGGACGCACTGCGCCGTGCCCTCGACCTGGACGAGGTGGTGCCGATGGTGAAGTGCGACGCCCGGCAGCGCGCGTCGAGCCGGGACACCCTGCTGACCCTCATGCGGTACCTGCACTCCCTGACCGTGGCCCGCGTCTGACACCTCATCTCATCCGCAACCCCGGAGCGACGAACGTGACGACCCCTTCCCACCCCCACCCCGGCACGGACGACCCGGCCATGCCGCCGCCCGGCTGCCCCGCGCACGGCCTCGGCCCCGGCGGTCTGCGCCGGCTGTACGGGCCCGCGGCGGACACCGATCTCGCGGGTGTCTACGAGAAACTGCGCGCCGAACACGGCGCGGTGGCCCCGGCCCTGCTGCACAACGACGTACCCATCTGGGCGGTCCTCGGCCACAGCGAGAACCTCCACATGGTCCGCACCCCCTCGCAGTACACCCGCGACTGTCGTCAGTGGCGGGCTATCCTGGACGGCTCCATGGGCCCCGACAACCCGCTCGCCCCCGTCGTCACCTGGCAGCCCATGGCCAGCATGGTGGAGGGCGCCGAGCACCAGCGGCTGCGCGGCGCGGTCACCGGCGCCATGGCGGGCCTCGACCACCGGGGCATCCGCCGCTACATCAACCGCTACAGCAACCTGCTGCTCAACGACATCTGCCAGGACGGCCACGCCGACATCGTGAGCCAGTTCGCCGAGCATCTGCCGATGATGGTGATGTGCCATGTCCTGGGCATGCCCGAGGAGTACAACGAGCGGATGGTGCAGGCCGCCCGCGACATGCTCAAGGGCACCGAGACGGCCATCGCCAGCAACGCGTACATCATGGACGCGCTGATGCGCCTGGTCGCGCGGCGCCGCGCGAAGGCGGAGGAGGACTTCACCAGCAACCTCATCGCCCAGCCCGGGCAGCTCACGGACGACGAGGTCGCCGCGCACCTGCGGCTCGTGCTCATCGCCGCGTACGAGGCGACGGCCAACCTCATCGCCAACGCCCTGCGCATGGTCCTCACCGACCCGCGCTTCCGCGCCCAGCTCAGCGGCGGTCAGATGACGGTCCCCGAGGCGGTCGAGCAGTCCCTGTGGGACGAGCCGCCGTTCAGCGCCATGATCGGCTACTTCGCCAAGCAGGACACGCAGCTCGGCGGCCAGCAGATCAAGGCGGGCGACGGTCTGCTCCTGGGCATCGCGCCGGGCAACGTGGACCCCGTCGTACGCCCGGACCTGGCCGCCAGCATGCAGGGCAACCGCTCCCATCTGGCGTTCAGCGGCGGACCCCACGAGTGCCCGGGGCAGGACATCGGGCGCGCCATCGCCGACACGGGCGTGGACGCGCTGCTCATGCGCTTCCCGGACGTGGAACTCTCCATCGAGGAACACGAGTTGAGGTGGACCTCGTCGATCCTCTCCCGGCACCTGGTGGAGCTCCCGGTGCAGTTCGCGCCGCGGCCTCCGCAGGACGTGATGGCGCGGCCGATGGCGCGGGTGCCGGGTGCGCGCAACGACTGGCATGTGTCGTCCCCCAAGCCGCGGCCCGAGTACCCCGCGACGCCGGCGCCCCAGCCGACGTCGCAGCCGGCGGCGCCGCCCGCGCCGGAGTCCGCGCCGGTGGCGGTGTCCGTGCCGCGACAGGGGGCGTGGCGCAGGCTGGTCACCTGGTGGCGGGGCTACTGACCGCCCGCTGACGGGCCCGCCCAGTCGGCGTACGAGGTCCAGGCGTCCAGCTCGCGTGCGCTGACGAAGCGATGGTCGGCGCCCGTGAGGGGGTCCGTGAACTCCAGGACGCGGGAGAGGAGTTGCAGGGGCCGCCGGAAGTCGTCCGGCGGCACCGGCCCCGTCACCAGCGGGTAGACGGGATCGCCGAGGATCGGCAGGCCCAGGGCGTTCATGTGCACGCGCAGCTGGTGGGTGCGGCCGGTGTGCGGGGTCAGCCGGTAGCGCGCCAACGTGCCGTCGTGCTCGGCGAGTTCGACACGGCTCTCGCTGTTGGGCTCGGCGCCGGGGACCTCGTACGCGGCGATGACGCCGCGCTCCTTGACGATGTGGCTGCGCACGGTGCGGGGGAGGTCGACTCCGGGGTCGTGGGCGGCCACGGCCTCGTACTCCTTGCGCACCCGCCGCTCGCCGAACAGCGTCTGGTACGCGCCGCGTTCCTCGGGCCGCACGGTGAAGAGGATCAGCCCCGCCGTGAGCCGGTCGAGGCGGTGGGCCGCGCCGAGCGCGGGGATGTCCAGCTCCCTGCGCAGACGGGCCAGCGCGGTCTCGGTGACATGGCTGCCGCGGGGCGTGGTCGCCAGGAAGTGCGGCTTGTCGGCGACGACGATGTGCTCGTCGCGGTAGACCACGTCGATGCCGTACGGCACCGGGACCTCGTCCGGCAGCTCCCGGTGGAACCACACGAAGGCGCTGGGCACATAGGGGGCGTCCGGCGCCACGGGAAGGCCGTCCGCGCCGACGACGAGGCCGTCCCGCAGCATCTGGTCGATCACCCCGGGCCCGGCCTTGAGCCGCTCGACGAGATGATCCCGTACGGTCGCCCACGCTCCGTCGGCCGGCAGCTTGACCCGCACGGGGTCGACGCCGCGCCGCTGCGGCAGGGGAGAGGGCGGGATGCGGGGCTTGCGGGTCACAACCGGCAAGAGTACGGGGCCCGGCGGCGGCACCGGGCCGTGTTCCCCGGGTACGCCCCAGGTCAGGAGGGCGTCGGCGCGTCCGATCGGACGCGGGCGTGCAGATGCATGTCGTGCCAGCCGTCCGCGTGCAGCACCGCGCTGCGCTTGGTGCCCTCCGGCACGAAGCCCGTCTTGAGCGCGACGCGGCAGGAGGCCTCGTTGCCGGTGGCGTGGGTCAGTTCGAGGCGGTGCAGGCCGACTTCGTCGAAGGCCCAGTCGCTCAGGGCCGTGAGGGCGCGCGGGGCGATGCCCCGGCCGCGGGCCGACGGCATGGTCCAGTAGGCGACTTCGGCCTGTCCGTCGGCGAGGACGATGAGCCGCAGCGAGATCCGGCCCACCACCGCGTCCGTGGCGGCGTCGGCGATGGCCCAGTGCGCGTCGCGCTCCTCGGCCCATGCCGTGCGCCAGCCGTCGATCCAGCCGCGGGTCTCGTCGACGGAATCGGCCTCGCGCGCGTGCCAACGCTGGATCACCGGGTCCTGGAACGCCTCGTACACGGCGGGCGCGTCGGTGGGCGACCAGGGGCGCAGGGCGAGCCCGCCGGGGACGGGGATGGCCGGCTGCGCCCGGTCGGCGAGGGAGCCCGCCGCGACGACGTCCGAGATCTTGAAGGGCATGCGGGCATGGTGCCAGCGGGCGCCGCCCGGGGAAACCGGTTTTGGCCGCCCCGCATCCGCGAACCGCAGGTGAGCCCCTTCAGGGGCGTGGGGAACTGCGCGATCAGCCCCCGCTCAGCGGCGGACGACAACATCCCGGACCGCCGCTCAAGCTGAGCGCAGCGGTCAAGCGGTCATGCGCTCACGCGGAGGGCACCGACTCCTGTTCGGCCTCAACCGCGGCGTTCCATTCGGGCTTGGAGGCCTGCCAGCCGTCCTCGTTGTGGCCCAGGCGCCAGTACCCGGAGATGGAGAGGCGCTCGCGCGGCACCTCGCGCTCCACGCGGAGGTAGCGGCGCAGCTCCTTCACGAAACCGGCCTCGCCGTGCACGAACGCCTGCACGTCGCCCGCCGGGAAGTCGAGGGAACGTACGGCCTCGACGAGGGCCTCGCCCACGGGGCGCTGCCCGCGGTGCAGCCACTGGATCTCGGCGGCGGAGCTGATCTTCTGCTCCTCGTCCGCGTCGGCGACCTCGATGAAGGCGTACGCCTTGGCGCCCTCGGGCAGGGCCTCCAGGGCGGCGGCGATCGCGGGCAGCGCGCTCTCGTCGCCGGCGATCAGATGCCAGTCGGCGGCGGCGTCCGGGGCGTAACCGCCGCCGGGGCCCAGGAAGCGGATCGTGGCGCCCGGCTGGACGTGCTTGGCCCAGGGCCCGGCCAGGCCCTCGTCGCCGTGGATGACGAAGTCCACGGCGAGCTCGCGGGTCTGCGGGTCCCAGGAACGCACCGTGTACGTGCGCGTCACGGGCCACTGCTCGCGGGGGAACTCCGCACGGATCCGCTGGATGTCGAACGGCTCCGGGTACGTCACGCCCTCGGCGCCGAAGAGCAGTTTCACGTAGTGATCGGTGGAGTCGCCCACCGTGAACTCGGCGAGACCCTCGCCGCCCAGGACCACGCGCTGCATGTGCGGGGTCAGGCGCTCGGTGCGCACCACCTGGGCGACGTGCATCTTCGGTGCCTTGCGTGCCGGACGTTCTGCCATGGCGGCTGCCTCCCCTGATCAAATGTTGCTTAGGCTTACCTAAGCTAACACCTCAGTCCTGGAGAGTCGTGAGCAATCGCTTCAGTGCCCCGCCGAGGTTCCACCGCGCGGCCAGTTCGTCCAGGGCCGCGGGATCGCGGGGCTCGGCGGGCAGCGCGAGGTCGACGTCCGGCAGCGGTACGTCGCCCGCGACGCGGACCACCGTCGGCGCGACGGCCACATAGGCACGCGATTCGTCGAGCCGCTTGCGCTGGGAGGGCGTCAGCTTGCTCTTGGGGTCGTCCACGGCGGCCATGATTCCGGCCAGATTTCCGTACGCGTCGAGGAGCTTGGCCGCCGTCTTCTCGCCAATCCCGGGGACGCCGGGCAGGCCGTCGCTCGGGTCGCCGCGCAGCAGGGCCAGGTCGACATAGCCGGAGCCGTCCACGCCGTACTTCTCGCGGAGCCAGGCCTCGTCCGTCAGCTGGAGGGAGCCGACGCCCTTGAGGGGGTAGAGGACGCGGACGCCGCGCTCGTCGTCGACCAGCTGATAGAGGTCGCGGTCGCCGGTGACGATGTCGACGGGGCCGGTGGCGCGGCCCGCGTACGTGCCGATCACGTCGTCCGCCTCGTACGACGCGACGCCCACGCGGGCGATGCCGAGCGCGTCCAGGACGTCCTCGATGATCGGGACCTGCGGCGCGAGCGTGTCCGGGGTCTCCTCGGCGTCCGGGCCCTGCTCGACCTCCTCGGCGACGCGATGCGCCTTGTACGAAGGGATCAGCTCGACCCGCCAGTGCGGGCGCCAGTCCGCGTCCATGCAGGCGACCAGGTCGTCCGGGCGGTGGTCCTGGACGAGCCGGGCGATGAAGTCGAGCAGGCCGCGCACCGCGTTGACCGGCGTGCCGTCCGGGGCCTTCACGGAATCGGGGACCCCGAAATAGGCCCGGTAGTACAGGGACGCCGTGTCGAGCAGCATGAGCCGTCGCGTTCGCTGAGTCACCTTCGCATCATGCCGCACGGCACCGACAGCGCACCGTCCGCGACCCCGTCAAGGCGTTGTTTCCGCCCCGGTGGGCAGGGACCGGATCACGCCATGTTCCGTTCGTCGGAAGTGAATGGAATGTGAACTGGAACACTCTTGCGTTTGTTCTGTGTAAGTCGGGGCAGGCGCCGAGCCGGAGCGCCTCCGGTCGAGGATTCAACTATTTCGCCGGGTAAATAGCGGGCAGAAACCGCGTCGCTCCACGGCCCGCCGGCGGGGGAGGCGGGCCGTCTTGGTTCAACCCGAGAGGTGTATGTGTCCAGGCTGCAAGCCGAACACCTGTACAAGGTTTTCGGCAGACGACCCGCTGACGCGGTGGAGAAACTCCGCCACGGAACCGACCGAGAGGAACTGCGCGCCGAGGGCACCACTGCCGCGGTGATCGATGCTTCCTTCACGGTCGAGCCGGGCCAGATCTTCGTCGTCATGGGTCTCTCCGGATCCGGCAAGTCCACGTTGCTGCGCATGCTCAACGGTCTGTCGGAACCGACGGCCGGACAGGTGCTCTTCGACGGTCAGGATCTGACCGGTCTGAGCGCCCGTGAGCTGCGCGAGGTGCGCTCCAAGAAGATCAGCATGGTCTTCCAGCACTTCGCGCTCTTCCCGCACCGCAGCGTCCTCGAGAACGCCGGCTACGGCCTCGAGGTGCAGGGTGTGCCGCGCGCCGAGCGCGAGGAGCGCGCCACGGTGGCGCTCGAACTGGCAGGGCTCAAGGGCTGGGAGAAGTCCTGGCCCGACGAGCTCTCCGGCGGTATGCAGCAGCGCGTGGGCCTGGCCCGCGCGCTGGCGACCGACGCGGACCTGCTCCTGATGGACGAGTCGTTCAGCGCGCTCGACCCGCTGATCCGCCGCGACATGCAGGACCAGCTCCTCGAGCTCCAGAAGCGGCTGAAGAAGACCATCGTCTTCATCACCCACGACCTGAACGAGGCCATGCGCCTGGGCGACCAGATCGCCGTCATGCGTGACGGCGAGATCGTCCAGATAGGCAACGCCGAGGACATCCTCGTCACCCCGGCCAACGACTACGTCGCCGCGTTCACGCAGGACGTCGACCGCTCCCGTGTCCTCACGGCGGGCGCGATCATGGCCGAGCCCGAGACCGTGTTCGGCACGAAGACGGCCGAGGGCACGGAGCTGCGGACCGCACAGGACGTGCTGTCCGCCGCCCCCGCCACGGTCAAGGCCGGGACCCCGATCATCGAGCTGTTCACGCCGTGCTCCACCAGTGATGCGGCCGTCGCCGTGACCGACGACGAGGACAAGCTCATCGGCGTCGTGCCGCGGGCGCGACTGCTCGCGGTGCTCGGCGAGCCGATGGTCCCCGAGAGCGAGCCGCAGGACACCGCCGTCCCGCTCGACAAGACGCGGGACAAGACGCAGGACAACGGCGGACAGGCTGTGGGCAAGGTGGTCAGCGGTGCCTAGGATTCCTTTCGGCGAGTGGGTCAACGACAGCGTCGACTGGCTGCTCAGCCACATGGCCTGGCTGTTCGACTTCTTCAAGACCGTCTTCCAGGGCGCCTACGACGGCATAGCCGACGTGCTCCAGGCGCCCGAACCGCTGATCCTCGCGGGCATCTTCGCCGTGATCGCGTTCTGGCTGCGCGGCGTGGTCGCCGGTGTGCTGACCTTCGCGGGCTTCGCGTTCATCGTCTCCCTCGAACTGTGGGACCACGCGATGATGACGCTGGCCCTGGTGCTCGTCTCGACGATCATCGCGCTGGTCATCTCCGTGCCCGTGGGCATCTGGGCCGCGCGGTCCAGCACGGTCAGCGGCATCGTCCGCCCGGTGCTCGACTTCATGCAGACGCTGCCGGCGATGATCTACCTCATCCCCGCCATCCTCTTCTTCGGGATGGGCGCCCCGGCGGGCATCGTCGCGACCCTCATCTTCGCCCTGGCCCCCGGCGTCCGCATGACGGAGCTGGGCATCCGCCAGGTCGACAAGGAACTGGTCGAGGCCGCGGACGCGTTCGGCACCACGCCGCGCAACATCCTGCTGCGCGTCCAGCTGCCGCTCGCCCTTCCCACGATCATGGCCGGTGTCAACCAGGTCATCATGCTGGGCCTGTCCATGGCCGCCATCGCGGGCATGGTCGGCACGGAGGGCCTGGGCGCCGACGTCAACGAGGCCATCGGCCAGCTGAACGTGGGCCTCGGCTCCGAGGCGGGCGTGGCCATCGTCATCCTGGCGATCTACCTGGACCGGATGACCAGCTCGTTGGGCACCCAGGTCTCCCCGCTGGGCCGCCGTGCTGTCGCCAAGCTGCGCGCCGCGCAGGGCCTGAACATCTGGACCTACCGTCCGCAGGCCGCGGTCGCGGTCGTCGGTGTGGTCGTCCTCGCGCTCGTCGCGGGCGGCATGGGTGTCTTCGGCGGTTCGAAGTCGAAGGACGTCGCCGCGGCCGGGAAGAACGTCGGCCAGGGCAAGGAAGTCAACATCGGCTACATCCCCTGGGACGAGGGCGTTGCCTCCACCTTCCTCTGGAAGGAGATCCTGGAGCAGCGCGGCTTCAAGCCGCAGACCAAGCAGCTCGAGGCCGGCCCGCTCTACACCTCGCTCTCGCAGGGCAGCATCGACTTCCAGACCGACTCGTGGCTGCCGACGACGCACGCCGCGTACTGGAAGAAGTACGGCGACAAGCTCGAGGACCTGGGCTCGTGGTTCGGCCCGACCTCGCTCGAGCTCTCCGTGCCCTCGTACGTCAAGGGCGTCGACTCGCTCGAGGACCTCAAGGGCAAGAGCGGCACGTTCAAGGGCAAGATCGTCGGCATCGAGTCGAGCGCCGGAATGATGGGGCTGCTCAAGGACAAGGTCCTGGGGGAGTACGGGCTCGACAAGGAGTACAAGGTCGTCGACGGCTCCACGCCGGCGATGCTGGCCGAGCTCAAGCGCGCGTACGCCAAGAAGGAACCGATCGTCACCACGCTCTGGTCGCCGCACTGGGCCTACAGCGACTACGACCTGAAGAAGCTCAAGGACCCCAAGGGTGCCTGGGGCAAGGGCGACGGCGTGCACACGCTGGCGCGCAAGGGCTTCTCCAAGGAGAACCCGCAGGTCGCCAAGTGGCTCAAGGACTTCAAGATGAGCGAGAAGCAGCTCACGAGTCTTGAGGCGGAGATCAACAAGGCGGGCAAGGGCAAGCAGCAGGAAGCCGTCCGCGCCTGGCTGAAGAAGAACCCGGGTGTCGTCGACAAGCTGGCCCCGCTGCCGAAGAACTCCACCCCCGCCGAGGCGAAGCGTCCGCTGAACGCCGCGTACTTCGCGTGGGACGAGAACATCGCCGTCACCAATCTCTGGAAGCGTGTCCTGGAGAAGCGCGGCTACAAGATGAAGCTGACGCCCTCCGACGTCGGCCCGGTCTACACCGCTCTGGCCCAGGGCGACCTCGACCTGGACCTCGACGCGTGGCTGCCCACCGCCCAGAAGCAGTACTGGGAGAAGAACAAGGCGAACCTCAAGGACCTGGGCTCCTGGTACAGCCCGACGTCCCTGGAGATCGCCGTCCCGTCCTACGTCAAGGACGTGAAGTCGCTCGAGGACCTCAAGGGCAAGGGCGACAAGTTCAAGGGCAAGATCATCGGCATCGAGCCCGGCACGGGTGTGATGACGGCGCTCAAGGACAAGGTCCTGCCCGGCTACGGCCTCGACAAGGAGTACAAGATCGTCTCCGGTTCGACGCCGGCGATGTTGTCGGAGCTGAAGTCGGCGTACGCCAAGAAGGAGCCGGTCGCGGTCCTGCTCTGGTCGCCGCACTGGGCGTACAACGAGTACGAGCTCACCAAGCTGAAGGACCCCAAGGTCGGCTTCGGCAAGGGCGACACGATCCGCACGATCTCCAGCAAGGAGTTCCCCAAGCAGTACCCGCAGCTCACGAAGTGGCTCAAGGACTTCAAGATGAGCGAGAAGGAACTGGCCAGCCTGGAGAACGAGATCAACAAGGCGGGCAAGGGCAATGAGCCCAAGGCCGTCGACTCGTGGCTGGAGAAGAACCCGGGATTCGAGCAGAAGATGACTCCGCAGTCCTAGCTCGCCGTCCCGGCTCTTCCACCGCATCACCGCACCACCGCATCACCCCCGAGGGGTGGGCCTCGTCCTTGTGGCGAAGCCCACCCCTCGGGGCGTTCCCGGGGGCACCTCCGCTCCCTAGGCTGGGCAGCCTCCCCGCCGCTCGAACGTAAGTGCCCCTCCGTGCCCTCTGCGACCGTCCGGACGACGCCCCGCCTCGTCCTCACCGTGGCCCTGGCCCTCGTCGCCGCCCTGCTCCTGGCGCACCTGGCCAACGCGAGCCCCGCGCCCGCCTCCGCCGGCACCGCACGCCTCGCCGCCCTCGCGGACGACGTGAGGGCCGCCGACGGCCACCGCTACGACGCGCGGGACGACACCGGCCGCACCATGGACGCCGCGCAGATCGAGCAGGCCCCCGACGGCACGTATCTCGCCGTCTACCACTCCCTGCTGGACGACGGCCGCTTCCATGCCGCCGTCGCCACCTCCACCGATCTGCGGCACTGGCACCGCCGCCACGACTTCGGGCCCGGCACCCATCAGGCCTCGCTCGCCGACGACGGACGCGGCGGCTACGTCCTCGCCTACGAGAAGGACCCCAGGAACCACATCGCCGTGCGCGCCTACGAGGACCGGGCCGCGCTGCTCGACGGACGCGCGGCACGGGCCTACGACGCCCCGCGCACCCTCTCGCGGTGCGCCGAGGGCACCCCCGGCATCACCTCCGTACGCGGGGACACGATCGAGCTCACCGGGCACTACCGCGCCGACTGCGACACCGACCGCCAGCTCCGCGCCACCCTCACCGGGTTCCGCGACTGGCACGCGACGCCGGACCGGCGGCTCGACCGGGCGCTCCAGGCGTGGGGCAACGGCGGGAACCTCGGCGACCGCTCGCCCGTGGAGCTCGCCGGGCAGCGGATGCTCTTCGTCGAGGGACAGCGGCGGCGGGGCGACTTCGCGAGCTGGCGGACGTACGCGTACGACCCCGTGAGCGGCCGGGCCGACCGCCTCGCCATCTCCACGCACGGCGGAAGCCGCGCCTTCGCCAATCCGTCGGCGACCTTGATCACCGACCCGCGGGGCAAGCCTGCGTTGCTGGTCAGCCTGTTCATACCGGGGGAAGGAGCGGCTCCCGGAGAGGCGGGGCAGCTTGTCTACTGGCGCAAGCTGTAGACGGCGGTCCTGGCAACGGGGCAAAACCGTTTGGCGAACATGCGTAGGGTGCAGAAAACCCAACAGGGTTGAGAGTGGACCGACGCGCAGAAGGGAGCCGAGGCGATGGACGAGCAGAAGGAAACCCTCCGGGTGGGCTCGGCCGTGCGGCGACGCCGCCGGCAGCTGGAGCTCACCCTCGCCGTGGTGGCCGAGCGCAGCGGTCTCTCGGTGCCCTTCCTGAGCCAGGTCGAGAACGAGCGGGCGCGGCCCAGCAGGCGGTCCCTGCAGCGCGTCGCCGACGCCCTTATGACGACCGACGTCGAACTGCTGGCCGCCGCCGACCCCGCGTGCACGGTCGACCTGATGCGCGCGCAGGAGGGCGACGGCGAGGCTTCCGCCGCTCAGGCCGACGCCCGCGTACGCAATCTGGTGCGCGGCCACCACCAGTTGCACGCCGTCGAGTTCACCGGCGACCACGACGAGGGACGCGAGTTCCAGCACCGCAACGACGAGTTGATGTACGTGGTGGGCGGCGCCGTCGAGGTCGAGGCGGAGGGCAGGGCCTATCGCCTCGGGCGCGGCGACAGCCTGTATCTGACGGGCGGGGTGCGCCACCGGTGGCGGGCGACCGTGCCGGACAGCCAGGTCCTCGTCGTGGCCGTGGCCGACCACATCGAAGCCGTGGACGGCTCGCGGCGCTGAGGGCGGGGAGACGCGGTGGCTGGAGTACGGGTCGTCTCACTGGTGCCGTCGCTGACCGAGGCGGTCGCGGTCAGCGCGCCGGGAGCGCTGGTGGGAGCCACGGAGTGGTGCAGCCATCCGGAGGACCTGGACGTCGCCCGCGTCGGTGGCACCAAGAACCCTGACGTGCGCCGGATCATCGGCCTGGCCCCGGACCTGGTGATCGCCAACGAGGAGGAGAACCGGGCGCCGGACCTGGCGGCGCTGCGGGCGGCGGGCATCCAGGTGCTCGTCACGGAGGTACGTGACCTGCCGGGCGCCTTCCGTGAGCTGGCCCGGGTGCTGGCCGCCTGCGGGGCGGGCCGGCCGGGGTGGCTGGCCGACGCGGAGGCCGCGTGGGGCCAACTTCCGCAGCCAGACGTCCGGTTGACGGCGGTGATCCCCATCTGGCGGCGCCCCTGGATGGTCCTGGGCAGCGACACGTTCGCCGGGGACCTGCTCGGCCGCCTCGGAGTCGACAACGCGTACGCGACGCACGCCGAGCGCTATCCGCGCGTCCCGGTCGAGGAACTGCGGGCCGTGGCCCCGGACGTGGTGGTCCTGCCGGACGAGCCCTACCGCTTCACCCGCGAGGACGGCCCCGAGGAGTTCCCGACCCCGTCGGCCCTGGTCAGCGGCCGCCACCTCACCTGGTACGGCCCGTCCCTCGCGCAGGCCCCGGCCGTCCTCAGCGAGGCGCTGCGAGCAGCTTGCCGTTGAGGAGGCCGCGGAGGGTCTGGGTGAAGGCCACTGCCCAGGCGGTGACCAGCAGGGCGTACAGGGCCAGTGCCAGCCAGTCGTAGACCGCGAGGCCGGTGTGCTTGCCCAGGCCCTCGGCGCCCGTGACGCAGGTGCCGACCGGGAAGGTGAACGCCCACCAGGTCATCGCGAAGCCCATGCCCTTGCGGCGTGCCCGCACCACCATGGCGCCCGCGAGCGCGAGCCACAGCAGGGCGAAGCCCATCACCGGGACGCCGTAGAGCACGGCGAAGACGGCGAAGCCCTGGTCGTAGGGGGCGGGGACGACGCCGGTCGCGGCGGTGTCGGCGAACTTGTTCACGGCCGTCGTCGACTGGCCCAGCGGGCCGAGCGCCAGGAAGAGGGTGGGGGTGAGGGCGATCGGGAAGGGGCCGCCGGTCAGCAGGCGGGCGAAGATCATCGGCAGCATCACCAGGGTGGCGAGCAGGCTCAGGCCGAACATCGCGAAGCAGGCATACAGGAGCGTCTCCTGTGCCTGTCCCGCCGGGAGGTGGGGCACGAGGAGGGGGCCGAGGGCGGCGGAGACCATGGGCGCGACCAGGGGCAGCAGCCAGACGGGCGAGGCCTGGCCCGGCTCCATGCGGTGCTTGACCACCATCAGGTACGGGATCGCGACGGCCGCCGCGAGGCCGATGGCCGTACCGGCGACGAAGAGCACGGCGTCGAGCGCGACCGCCGCGCCCGTCCCGATCCAGTCCTCGCCCACGAGGAGCGCGCCGCCGCCGACCGCGAGCAGGGCCATGGAGAGACAGCCGTAGAAGGGGGCGACGGCCGGGTCCAGGAGATGGGCGCGGGCCTGGTCGCGGTGGTGGATCCAGTGCAGGGTCCTGGCGGTGACGAGCGCGGCCAGCATGAGCAGGGAGAGCGCCCAGACCGCGGTGCAGGCGGTCCGCAGGCCGGGGACGTGGACCGGCAGTGTCGCGCCCGCGCCGCCGATGATCGCCGTGCCCATGACGGTGGCGTACCAGTTCGGGCCGAGGTGGCGGGTGGCGAGGGTGATGCGGGTGGTGCGGGCGGTGCGGGTGGTGCGGGCGGTGCTCGACGTGGGGGACGTGGGGGTGTTCAAGGGTGCCTGCGTGTGGGCGACGGTGACCATGACTCCACCGTCGCCGTTCGGCGGACCCCCCACCAGGAGGCATTTCCGTATGAGGGCATAACCTGGCTTTATGAGTACGTCTTCTGGTTCCTCCGGTGTGTCCGACACGTCGCCGGGAGCGGCGCCGCTCGCGCACCGGGTGCCGGACCTCGGGGCGCTGGAGCTGCTGCTCGCCGTGGCGCGGCTCGGCAGTCTGGGGCGGGCCGCGAAGGAGCTCGGCATCACGCAGCCCGCCGCGAGCAGCCGCGTCCGGTCGATGGAGCGGCAGCTGGGGGTCGGGCTCGTCGACCGGTCGCCGCGCGGTTCGCAGCTCACGGACGCGGGGGCGCTCGTCACGGACTGGGCGCGCCGGATCGTGGAGGCGGCGGAGGCGTTCGACGCGGGCGCGCAGGCGCTGCGGGACCGGCGGGACTCGCGGCTGCGGGTCGCGGCGAGCATGACGATCGCCGAGTATCTGCTGCCGGGCTGGCTGATCGCGCTGCGGACCCAGCGGCCGGACACGGCGGTCTCGCTGACGGCCGGCAACTCCACCGCGGTCGCGGAGCGGCTCCTGGCGGGGGACGCGGACCTCGGCTTCGTCGAGGGGCTCGCGGTACCGGCCGGCCTGGACTCGGCGGTCATCGCCCACGACAGCCTGATCGTCGTCACGGCGCCGGGCCACCCCTGGGCGCGGCGCGCAAAGCCGCTGGAGGCGGCGGAGTTGGCGGCCACGCCGCTGATCCTGCGCGAGGAGGGTTCGGGGACCCGGCAGGTCCTCGACGCGGCGCTGGGCGGCCTGGCCCGCCCGCTGATCGAGCTGTCGTCCACCACCGCGGTGAAGGCGTCGGCGGTGAACGGGGCGGGGCCCGCGGTGCTCAGTGAGCTCGCGGTGGGCGAGGAGTTGTCGGCTCGGCGCCTGGTGAACATTCCCCTGGAGGGGGTTCGGCTGCGGCGTGCCCTTCGGGCGGTGTGGCCCACGGGGCACCGGCCCACGGGTCCGGCGCGGGACCTGCTGTCGCTGACGCGGGCGGGGGCGCCCTAAAGGGTTCTGGGGGCGGGGGAGGTCTGCCTTGCCCCCGGGCGGATGTTTTCCCGCCCGCCCAGCCGAATCCCCGGCGGGGTGACGGGTGGGTGGGAGGGAAAGGTCCTGCCGGAGGGATTTCCCGGCGGCCAGGGGGCCCACCGGGGGGCATCTGCCCCCGGCCGGAGGGCGGAGCCCCGGGGTGCGGTGGCTCGGAGGGTCAGGCGCGCTCCCGGTCTGCCCCGCCCGCCGAAGGCCCCGGCCCCGCCGCGCGGACCAGCGCGGACATCACCCGCAGGTCCGCACCCGCCTCCGGATGCCACTGCACGCCCAACACCCACTCCGCGGACGGCAGTTCCACCGCCTCCACCGTGCCGTCCTCCGCGTACGCCGACACCACAAGGCCCTGCCCGAGGCGGTCCACCGCCTGGTGGTGGTAGGTCGGGACGGCCGTCGAGGCGGCCGGCGCGATCGACTCGAACAGCGTGCCCGGCACCGGCTTCACGTCGTGCGTCCCGAAGACGCCCACCGCCTCCGCGTGCCCCTCGATGTGCTGCACCAGCGTCCCGCCCAGCGCCACGTTCAGCAGCTGCATCCCCCGGCAGATGCCGAGCAGCGGCGTCCCCGACGCCAGCGCCGCCCCGATCAGCGCCAGTTCCCACGCGTCACGCTCCCGCGCCGGAGGGCCTGTGCGCTCCTCACGCTCCGAGCCGTAACGGACCGGCTCGACATCGGGCCCGCCCGCGATGACCACGCCGTCGAGCCTGGCGACGACTTCATCGGCGTACGAAGGATCGTCCGGCGGAAGCATCGCGGTGAGACCGCCCGCCGCCTGCACCAGGCGCGGGTAGCCGGCGGGGAGCAGCGCCGCGGGCAGCTCCCACACGCCCCAGCTCGCCTTCGCCTCCAGGTACGTGCTGACACCGATCAGCGGCCGCCTGCCGGTGGTCTCGCTCACCCTCGTCTCCCTCATGCTCAGCCGAGTACGCCGGTCGCGTGCTCGGTCCCGTGCTCAGTCCCGTTCCAGTTCCGCCTCCGCGGCGGCGAGCGCCGCGAACTCCTCCTCGGGCGCCCGCGCCACAAGACGCTTTCGGCTGTAGAGGCCGAAGTAGGCGATCGCCACCACGTATACCGCGAGCGCGATCAGCGCCGCCGTCACGTCCACCAGGAACGTCGCGACCAGCGCCGAGCAGGCGAGGACCAGCGCCACCGAGGAGGTCAGCATGCCGCCCGGCGTGCGGTAGGGCCGCTCCAGGCCCGGCTCCCTGCGGCGCAGCACGATGTGCGAGAGCGACATCAGCGCGTACGAGATGGTCGCGCCGAACACCGCCACGTTCAGCATCCGCGCACCGTCCCCGGTCGCCGCCGCCAGGCCGAAACCGATCGCCCCGGGGACCAGGAGGCCCAGGTAGGGAGCCTTGCGGCTGCTCGTGAGGGACAGGAACCTCGGCAGGTAGCCCGCCCTCGACAGGGCGAACAGCTGGCGCGAGCCCGCGTAGATCAGCGAGAAGAACGACGCCACCAGGCCCGCCAGGCCCGCGTAGTTGACGATGCGGCTGAGAGCCGTCGCGTCTCCGCCCGGCTGCAACGCCTCCACCAGCGGATTGCCCGCGTCCTGGATCGCGTTCGCGCCGCGTGCCCCGGCCGACGCGACGAACGTGAGCAGCGCGAGCACGATGAGGATGGCCATCGACCAGCGGATCGCGCGCGGCAGCGTGCGCGCCGGGTCCTTGGTCTCCTCGGCCGCCAGCGGCACGCCCTCCACGCCGAGGAAGAACCACATGCCGAACGGGAACGCCGCCCAGATGCCCAACAACCCCATCGGCAGCCAGGAGTTGGAGCCGAAGGCGGTGGTCTCCACGGGGATGTCGTTCAGCTTCGACGCGTCGAAGTCCATGAACGCGCCGACGGCGAAGACGAGCAGCGCCGCCACCGCGATGCCCGTGACCACGAAGCTGAAGCGCAGCGCCTCGCCGACGCCCCACAGGTGGATGCCGATGAAGACGACGAAGCAGGCCAGATACACCGGCCAGCCGGAGGTGAGGCCGAAGAGGCCGAGGGACTCGACGTAGTCGCCGATGAAGATGGAGATCGCGGCCGGCGCCAGGATGTACTCGATGAGGATCGCCGTGCCGGTGAGGAAGCCGCCCCAGGGACCGAGGGCCCGGCGCGCGAAGCCGTAGCCGCCGCCCGCGGTGGGCAGGACCGAGGACAGTTCCGCCAGCGAGAACACCATGCAGGCGTACATCACGCCCATGAGGGCCATGGCGATCGCGAGGCCGCCGAATCCGCCCTCCGCCAGGCCGAAGTTCCAGCCGGAGAAGTCGCCGGAGACGACGTACGCGACGCCGAGGCCGGTCAGGAGCAGCCAGCCCGCGCTGCCCCGGCGCAGCGTTCTGCGCTCCAGATAGTCGTCCGACGGCTCGGCGGTGCTCGTCTTGGTGGACTCCACGGTCATGGCACGGCTCCTATGCGGCGGCGGCATTCAGATGGACCGAGATGGACCGCCTCAAGGGAACGGCCTCAATGGAACGAATCCATACCTTTGCCGTCGCGGTGGCGAGAAATCAAGCCCCCTGCGTTACACCGCCGTTAATCACGCCGCACCCCGCCCGTTATGTCAGGAACCCCCGCAACAGGGCGGCCGTACCGCCGCAGTGCTCGCGCATTATCTCCCGCGCCCCGTCCGCGTCCCCGTCGAGCACGGCTCCGACCAGGGCGGTGTGCTGGCGCTGCGAGTGCTCCAAGTTCCGCACCAGCAGGGGGATGTAGCCCAGGAGGTCGTTGACGGTCGCGCGGACCGCGGCGTACTGCGCGGTGAGCGAGGGCGAACCGCAGAGCTCGGCCAGGGTCAGGTGCAGGAGGGTGTCCAGGCGGCGGTACTCGGAGAGCGGCGCCTCATGGGTGCGCGCGAGCGCCGTGCGCAGCCTCTCGCGCTGCTCGTCGGTCAGGCCGTGCGCCGCGCACAGCCCGGCCGCCCCCACCTCGAGGACCTCGCGGAACCGCAGCGCGTCCTCCACGTCGACGTCCGCCACGTGCCGCCGCAGTTCGTCCTCGCCGGCCGCCTCGGGGCGCGGGCGGACGAACGTGCCGCCGTACCTGCCCCGCCGCGACTCGACCAGGCCCTGGTCCTGGAGCACCTTCAGGACCTCGCGCAGCGTGACCCGGCTGATCCCGAGGCGGTCGGCCAGCTCGCGCTCCGACGGCAGGCGTTCGCCGCTGGGCACCAGGCCCAGGCGTACGACCTGGAGGATCTGTTCCAGGGCTTCCTCGAAGCCGTTGCCCGCCCGCACGGGACGCAGGACCGGTGTGAGCCAGTCGTCGGCGGTCGCGGCGGCGGCGCCGGTGGTGTCGGCAGCCGCGCCGGCGGCCGTGCCGGAACCTGTGTCGGCATCCGTGTGCGACATCTGGCCGTGCCCCCTTCCCAATCAATGGTTCTCGGCAATACCTTATGGCTCTCGGCTGACCCAAGGAGGATTTTCCCGTGGCAGACCGCACACCCCCGCTCGGGATCGAGGAGCTGCGTGCTCTCGTCACGAGCGGCGAGATCGACACTGTCGTCCTGGCCTTCCCCGATATGCAAGGGCGGCTTCAGGGCAAGCGGTTCGCCGCCCGCTTCTTCCTCGACGACGTCCTGGAGCACGGCACGGAGGGCTGCAACTACCTGCTGGCCGTCGACGCGGAGATGAACACCGTCGAGGGCTACGCGATGTCCTCGTGGGACCGCGGCTACGGCGACTTCGCCATGCGCCCCGATCTGAGCACCCTGCGCCGCGTCCCCTGGAACGAAGGCACCGCGATGCTCATCGCGGACCTTGCCTGGAACGACTCGTCGCCCGTCGTGGCCGCGCCCCGCCAGATCCTGCGCCGCCAGCTCGACCGGCTCGCCGAGCACGGCTTCACCGCCAACGTCGGCACGGAGCTGGAGTTCATCGTCTTCAAGGACACCTACGAGCAGGCGTGGGACTCCGGCTACAAGGGCCTGACCCCGGCGAACCAGTACAACATCGACTACTCCGTGCTCGGCACGGGACGCATAGAACCGCTCCTTCGCCGCATCCGCAACGACATGGCGGCCGCCGGGCTCGTCGTCGAGTCGGCCAAGGGCGAGTGCAACCCGGGCCAGCACGAGATCGTGTTCCGCTACGACGACGCCCTCGTCACCTGCGACCAGCACGCCATCTACAAGACCGGCGCCAAGGAGATCGCGTCCCAGGAGGGTGTCTCGCTCACCTTCATGGCCAAGTACAACGAGCGCGAGGGCAACTCCTGTCACATCCACCTCTCGCTCGCCGACGAGAACGGCGACAACGTCATGGCAGGTGACGCGCCCGGCGGCATGTCGCCCGTCATGCGGCACTTCCTGGCCGGGCAGCTGGCGGCGCTCAGGGAGTTCTCGCTGCTCTACGCGCCCCACATCAACTCGTACAAGCGGTTCCGTCCCGGCTCCTTCGCCCCGACCGCCGCCGCCTGGGGCTACGACAACCGCACCTGCGCCCTGCGCGTCGTCGGCCACGGCCGCTCGATGCGCTTCGAGAACCGCCTGCCGGGCGGCGACGTGAACCCGCACCTCGCGGTCGCCGGACTCGTGGCCGCCGGTCTGTACGGGATGGAGCAGCAGCTCGAACTGCCCGAGGAGTGCACGGGCAACGCCTACACCGGGGACTACGCCCACGTGCCCACCACCCTGCGCGAGGCCGCCGAGCTCTGGGAGAACAGCCCCATAGCCAAGGCAGCCTTCGGCGACGAGGTGGTCGCGCACTACAGCAACATGGCCCGGGTCGAACTGGACGCCTTCGACTCCGCGGTGACCGACTGGGAGCTCCGCCGCTCCTTCGAACGTATGTGAGGAAGCACGTGCTCGAGGTACTGAACCCGGCGACGGAAGAGGTCGTCGCGACCGTTGCCGCCGCCACCGCGCAGGACGTCGACGCCGCCGTCGCACGCGCGAGCGTGGCCCAGGCGAAATGGGCGGCCGTGGCCCCCGCCGACCGGGCCCGCCTGCTGCGCCGCTTCGCCGCGGCCGTCGACGGGCACCTGGAAGAACTCGCGCGGTTGGAGGTGCGCGAGGCCGGTCACGTCATCGGCAACGCGCGCTGGGAGGCGGGCAACGTCCGCGACCTCCTCGACTTCGCGGCCGGGGGAGTGGAGCGGCTGAACGGCCGTCAGATCCCGGTGCCCGGCGGCCTGAACGTCACGATCCTCGAGCCCCTCGGCGTCGTCGCCGTCATAGCGCCCTGGAACTTCCCGATGCCGATCGCCGCCTGGGGCACCGCCCCCGCGCTCGCGGCCGGCAACGCGGTCGTCCTGAAGCCCGCGGAGACGACGCCCCTCACGGCGCTGCGCCTCGCCGAGCTCGGCCTGGAGGCAGGTCTTCCCGAAGGTCTCTTCCAGGTCCTGCCCGGCGCGGGTGACGTAGCGGGCAACGCCCTGGTCGAGCACCCCGGCGTCGCCAAGATCGTGTTCACCGGTTCCACACGCGTCGGCAAGCAGATCATGGCCAAGTGCGCCGACCGCGTGAAGCGCGTGACGCTCGAACTCGGCGGCAAGAGCCCGAACATCGTCTTCGCCGACGCGGACGTGGAGGCCGCCGCCCTCGCCACCCCGATGTCGTACCTCGACAACTCCGGCCAGGACTGCTGCGCCCGCACCCGCATCCTCGTCCAGCGATCGGTGTACGACCGCTTCCTCGAGATCGTGCGGCCCGCGGTCGAGTCGGTCGTGGTGGGCGACCCCGCGGACGAGAAGACGCAGATGGGCCCGCTGATCTCGAAGTCCCAGCTGGAGCGGGTGCGGGCGTACGTCCCGGCCGGCACCGGAATCCACGGCACGGTCCCGGATGGCCCCGGCTTCTGGTTTCCGCCGACGCTCCTGACCGACGTCGACGCCGACTCGCCGGCGGCCACGGAAGAGGTCTTCGGCCCGGTCGCCGTCGTCCTGCCCTTCGACGACGAGGCCGACGCGATCCGCCTCGCCAACGCCACGGAGTACGGCCTGTCCGGCTCGATCTGGACGCGGGACGTCGGCAGGGCGCTGCGGGTCTCCCAGTCCGTCCGGGCCGGGAACCTCTCCGTCAACTCGCACTCCAGCGTGCGCTACTGGACCCCGTTCGGCGGCTACAAGCAGTCCGGACTCGGCCGTGAGCTCGGCCCGGACGCCCTCGCCGCCTTCACGGAAACCAAGAACGTCTTCATCAGCACGGAATGCACGGAGGCTTGAGCACCATGACCGAAGCAAGCATCTGCCGCCGCCTGGTCGGCCGCACCGCCGTCATCACCGGCGCCGGCAGCGGCATCGGCCTCGCCACCGCGCGCCGCCTCGCCTCCGAGGGTGCGCACGTCGTCTGCGGCGACATCGACGAGACCGCGGCCAAGGCCGTCGCCGAAGAGGTCGGCGGGATCTTCGTCAAGGTCGACGTCACCGACGCCGAGGAGGTCGAGGCGCTCTTCAGGACCGCGTACGACACCTATGGCTCGGTCGACATCGCCTTCAACAACGCGGGCATCACGCTGCCCGAGGACGACTCCATCCTGGACACCGGCCTCGAGGCCTGGAGGCGCGTCCAGGAAGTCAACCTCACCTCCGTCTATCTGTGCTGCAAGGCCGTCATCCCCTACATGCGGCGCCAGGGCAAGGGCTCGATCATCAACACCGCGTCGTTCGTGGCCAGGATGGGCGCCGCGACCTCGCAGATCTCGTACACCGCGTCCAAGGGCGGCGTCCTCGCGATCTCCCGTGAGCTGGGCGTGCAGTTCGCCCGCGAGCACATCCGCGTGAACGCGCTCTGCCCCGGCCCGGTCAACACCCCGCTCCTCCAGGAGCTCTTCGCCAAGGACCCCGAGCAGGCCGCGCGCCGCCTCGTCCACATCCCCGTCGGCCGCTTCGCCGAGGCCGAGGAGATGGCGTCCGCGGTGGCGTTCCTCGCCAGCGACGACTCCTCGTTCGTCAACGCCACGGACTTCCTCGTCGACGGCGGGCTCACCGGGGCGTACGTCACCCCGGTGTAGTCCTCCGCGCAGTTCACCCAGCAGCCACCCACCCGTCAGCCGGGCGTCGCACGACGCCCGGCTGACCTGCGTAGACACGGGAGTGTGTTCGTGAACTTCAAGCGCCGCGCCACCGCGGCCGCAGCCGTGCTCGCCGTCGCCTCAGCCGGTCTCCTCACCGTCCAGGCCACCGCGGAAGCCACCCAGACCCCCTCCCACGGCCGGTCGAAGACCTGCCCGGACCTGACCGTGTCGAAGGGCTGGTACGGCCAGAACAAGGCGCGGCTCCAGCGGATGATCGACACCTACGGCCGCTGCGGCGACGACGGGGACCAGGGCGCCGCGAAGCCCGTCGCCACCTTCGACTGGGACAACACGGTCATCAAGAACGACGTCGGCGACGCCACCATGTTCTGGCTGCTGCGCAACAGCAAGATACGTACGCCGAAGAACGCCGACTGGCACACCACGAGCCGCTACCTCACCGACCCGGCGGCCAAGGCCCTCGCCAAGGCCTGCCCCGCCACCGGCGCCACCCTCCCCACGCGCCGCGACACGGACTGCGCCGACGAGATCGCCTCCGTCTACGCCGAGGGCACCACCACCGGCGGGGCCGCGGCCTTCGCCGGCTTCGACCACCGCCGCATGGAACCCCAGTACGCCTGGCTCGCCCAGCTCACCCGCGGCTGGTCCGCCCGGCAGGTCAAGGGCTTCGCCGCGGCGGCCCG
Organism: Streptomyces sp. NPDC054047; assembly: GCF_055585065.1. Classification (NCBI taxonomy): domain Bacteria; kingdom Bacillati; phylum Actinomycetota; class Actinomycetes; order Kitasatosporales; family Streptomycetaceae; genus Streptomyces; species Streptomyces sp. NPDC054047. The sequence continues at coordinate 318,815 of NZ_JBVJKV010000009.1, forward strand.
CGAGGAGAACCTCGCCGCGCCCGTCGGCACCGAACAGCGCGTCGGCACGGGGAAGTTCACCGGCTGGGCCCGCTACTACGACCAGCAGCGCGATCTGATCCGCACGCTCAAGAAGGCCGGATTCGACGTCTACGTGGTCTCCGCCTCGCCGGAGCCGGTCGCCGCGGTGTGGGCGAAGGGCGTCGGCGTCGACGCCCGGCACACCATCGGCATCCGCAACGTCACCGCGCACGGGAAGCTGACGGCCCGTCTGGCGGGCTGCGGCACCGTCAAGGACGGCGACGACTCGATGATCACGTACATCGACGGCAAGCGATGCTGGATCAACCAGGAGATCTACGGGGTCCGGGGCGCGGCCGCCGAGAAGGTCCAACCGGCGAGCAGGCGTCAGGTCTTCGCGGCAGGCGACTCCGACACCGACATCTCCTTCCTGCGCGACGCCACGGCCCTGCGCCTCGTCCTGAACCGCAACAAGAACGAGCTGATGTGCCGCGCCTACGACAACGGCGACGGCCGCTGGCTGGTGAACCCCATGTTCATCGAGCCCAAGGGCAAGCAGGCCGACCCCTACCCGTGCGCGAGCACCGGCTACACCGAACGGGACGGCGCGGCGGGCCCGGTGCGCCGCGCGGACGGCTCGGTGATCCCCGACCAGAAGGACACGGTGCACGGGGCCTGACCTGGCCCGGGGGATTGATGTACGGTCCATGCGCATGCGCAACAGACATGCCTTGGCGTTGACGCTGGCCACGGCCGCCACTCTGGCGGCCGTACCGGCGACGCTCCCCGCGGCCGCCGCCACGCCCGCGAACTCCCCCGCTGCGAAGGCCCATTGCCCGCAGCTGTCCAAGAAGCTGAGCTGGTACGGCGACAACCGCGCCAGGCTCCAGCAGATGATCGACGAGCGCGGACGCTGCGGCTCCCACCGCGGGCACGATCAGAAGCGTCCCGTCGCCGCCTTCGACTGGGACAACACCGTCGTCAAGAACGACATCACCGACGCGACGATCGCCTGGTCCCTCCACCACGACAAGATCCTGCGTCCCGCCGACTGGAAGTCCACCAGCAAGTGGATGACGGACGCGGCCGACAAGGCGCTCACCAAGGCCTGCGGCACGAAGGTGCCGGTCGGCAAGCCGCTGCCCACCTCCACCGACACCGACTGCGCCGACGAGATCTTCGAGGTCCGCGAGGACGGCAGGACGATGAGCGGCGCCGCCGCCTTCGCGGGGGAGTGGGACCACCGGCACACCGTCCCGCAGTACGCCTGGGTGCCCCAGCTCTTCGCAGGACACACCGTCCCCGAACTGGAGTCGTACGCCGCCAAGGCCCGCAAGGAGGTGCTCGCGGCCCCCGTCGGCGCCACCCAGACCGTCGGCACGCACGAGATCCCCGGCTACGCCCGCTACTACGACCAGCAGCGCGATCTGATCCGCACGCTCAAGAAGGCCGGGTTCGACGTCTACATCGTCTCGGCGGGCTCGGAGCCGGTGACCGAGGTGTGGTCCAAGGGCGTCGGCATCGACCGGAAGCACACCATCGCCATCCGCTCGGTCCTCGACCGCAAGGGCCGGATCACCACCTGGAACCAGGGCTGTGGCGACGTCCCCGTGAACAAGGGCGAGGCCATCCCCTACATCGACGGCAAGCGCTGCTGGATCAACCAGGAGATCTTCGGCGTCAAGGGCAAGTCGGCCTGGGACAAGCAGGATTCCTCCCACCGCATCGCCCTGGGCGGCGGTGACGCCGACACGGACGTGACGTTCGTCGGCGACGCCACGGGCGCGCACCTCGTCCTGAACCGCAACAAGAACGAGGTCATGTGCCGTGCGTACGACGACGCGGACGGCCGCTGGGTCGTGAACCCCATGTTCATCGAGCCCCTGAAGCAGAAGCCGGACCTCTACCCGTGCTCGACGGCCGCGAACAACGAACCGGACGGCAGCAAGGGCCCGGTCCTGCGCGAGGACGGCTCGGTGGTGCCTGATCAGGCGGACTCGGTGTTCTGATCTTCACGGCACGTCTTAGAGTGCCGGGATGAGCATGTCGCCTCCTCCCGGCTGGTACACGGACCCGTCGGCGCCGCCGGCACAGCCCGTCGAGCGCTGGTGGGACGGTTCCGCGTGGACCGAGCACCGGCGTGCGCCCGAAGCCCCCCACCTGGGCCAGGCGCAGCCGGGGTTCGGCCCGCCGCAGGCACAGACCGCCGTCCAGCCGCTGCCGGGGGTGTCCGGGGGCGGCCGGGCCAAGGTGGTGGCCCTTGCCACCGCCGGAGTCGTCCTGGTCGCCTCGATCGTCACGGGCGTGGTGCTCCTGGGCGAGGACGACGGCGCCGCCCCGCAGAGCGGCCCGCCCGCCCCGACCGTGTCGGAGCCGCTGGACACCCCCACCCCGACGTCGCCGACGCCCACCACATCGGCGCCGGACCCCGACCCCTCCACGCTCGTCGACCAGCTCAACGGCATCACGATCCCGGTCCCCGACGGCTGGGAGAAGGCCGACAACACCGTCGGCAGCGATCCGACCGTCCAGACCCCGGACACCTACGACTGCCCGGGCGAGAGCGGCCTGTGCCGCCACGGCACGGTCTACTCGCGCACCTCGACGGCGACGGACGAGCGCTCGCCCAAGGCGCTGGCCCAGGGGGACATCAAGGACGCGGCGGACCGGGCGTACGACGAGGACGCGATCGGCAGGGAGCCGTTCGACGGCATCGCGAGCCACGCGAAGGTCGACGAGGGGACCGTGGCGGTCGCGGGCCGCTCCGGCTACTTCGTGCGCTGGCGCGTCCGCACGAACACGGGTCCCGGCGGGTACGTCCAGTCCTTGGCGTTCCCCTCCAGCCTCGGCTCCGAGGCGATGGTCATCGTCCGCTTCGCGATCGACGCGCGGGCCGGCGAGGGCGCCCCGCCCCTCACCGACATGGACAAGATCACCAAGGGGATCCGTCCGGTGGGAGGCGGCGCGACGAGCGGCGGCGTGGGCAACAGCGTGGGCGCGACGCCGTGAGGCTTCCCTGCCTGAAGGCCGTCTAGAGGAACGTGCGGCCCTCACCCCGGTACGTCGGGACGGTGGCCGTCACGCGGTCGCCCTCGACGAGGTGGAGCGCGTCGAACCGCTCGCACATCTCCCCGGCCTTGGCGTGCCGGAACCACACCTTGTCGCCGATCTGCAGGTCGTCGGCGGGCGCGCCGAGCAGCGGGGTCTGCACCTCGCCCGCGCCTTCCTGCGGGTCGTAGCGCAGCCCTTCCGGGAGGTACGGCACCGGGGAGCGGTCGGGTCCCGCGGCACCCGAAGCGGGGTAACCGCCGCCGAGCACGGTCACGGTGCCCACGCCGGGGCGGCGCACCACGGGCTGGGCGAAGAGCGCGGCCGGACGCCCGCTGAACGACGTGTAGTTGTCGAAGAGGCGCGGTACGTAGAGCCCCGACCCGGCGGCGATCTCGGTCACCGCCCGCTCGGCCGCCGTGTGCTGCACGCTGCCGGTGCCGCCGCCGTTGACGAACTCCAGGTCGGGCGCGACCGCCCGCACCGCGCGGATGGTCTCCGCCCGCCGCGCCACCAGCTCCTTGCGGGCGGCGGCCTGCATCAGCCGGATGGCCCGGGAGCGCGCGGGATGCCCGGCGACCGCGTCACCGACCCCCGCCACATGCCCTTCGTACGCCATCACGCCCACGAGCCGGAAGCCCGGCCGCCGGGCCACGGCGCGGGCGAGTGCGGCGACCTGGACGGGGGAGTGCAGGGGCGAGCGCAGGGCGCCGATCCGCACGCGTCCGCCGAGGATCTTGTAGGCGGTGTCCAACTCCAGGCAGACGCGCACCTCTTCGCGACCGCCGTTCCTGGCCTCGTCGATGAGCCGCAGCTGCGCCGGGTCGTCGACCATCACGGTCACCGAGGAGGCGAGCTTCGGATCGGCGGCGAGCTCGGCGAAGGCGGCGCGGTCGGCCGAGGGATAGGCGAGGAGCACGTCGTCGAAGCCGGACCGCGCGAGCCACAGGGACTCGGCGAGCGTGAAGGACATGATCCCGGCGAAACCGTCACGGGCGAGGACGCGTTCCAGGAGCGCCCGGCAGCGCACGGACTTGCTCGCGACCCGGATCGGCTTGCCTCCGGCGCGGCGCACGAGGTCGTCGGCATTGGCGTCGAATGCCTCCAGATCGACGATCGCGACGGGGGCGTCGAGGTGTGCGGTGGCCCGGTCGTAACGGGCCCGGTCTGCTGCACGGGAGGTCATGGCCGAAGCCTGCCAGACGGGATTACCCGAGGGTAGGGGGATGATCCGGGCAGATCGCCCGGGGGTGCGGACTGGTTCCCGCGCGACCGGAATCTGCCCTTAGAGTTACGCGCAGAAGAGCGAGGAAACGGGGGGTGCATGAGCACGGAAGCGCGACGGGCTCCCGTCCCGCCACGTCCCACGGCACCACCCCCACCGTCGGCCCCGCCCGCCGCGTCCACCCCCTTCCCGGACCCACCCCCGGAACCCCCGGACGACCAAACCTCCGCCCCGGCGCCCGCCGCATCCGCGCGCTTCCCGGACCGCCGTCCGGCGACGGGTGATCCGGTGGGGGACGGGCAGGGTTCCGTGCCGTCGCCACCGGTTGACCCTCCGGTCGTCGACGGTGATCGGGAGTCTCTTCTCGGGGATCTTCTTGCGCCCTTCGACCGGGTGCGCAGGCCCGAGCCCGTCGCATCGCCGGAGGGTTCGGACGACGAGGGTGACGTTGCCGACGAGGTGCTGGACGATCCGCCTCCGCCGCCCGCTTCGGCCCGGTTCCCGGACACTCCGCCGCCGTCGGCGATGACACGGACGCGCGCGCGGACCTCCGGCCCTGCGCCGAGCCGCGTTCCGCGCTCTCCTGCCCCGGACGTGGACTTCCCGCTCCGCCCGCCGATGCCGCCGCTGCCGCCGTCGGACATACCCGCGTCCGATGCGTCGATTGCGTCGACAGCCTCCGAGGCCAGGCCCGCCCACGCGCACGCCCACACGCCCAGGCCCATGTCCGCCTCCGCCCCCGCGCCTTCCCCCCGAACCACCGCCGCCCGCCGCGCGGTCGGCGCCGTCGACCTGACCCCGGGGCCCGGGGCCGGACGGCCCTTCGTGTCGTTCGCCCGGCCCGCGCTCTACGACGACAGCACCACGCGGCTGCGCCCCGTCCGCACCTGGGTCCAGCCCCGCGTGACCGCCGCCGCTGCCTGTGTCGTGCTCGGCCTCGGGCTCATCGGGGGCGCGGCCACCGGGAGTTGGCTGACCGGGGGCGCCGAAGGGACGAGCACCACGCGGGACGCGTACGCCGTGGCGGGCGAGCTCTGGCACAGCGTGCCCGTCGACCGGCTCTTCCCGGTCACCATGAAGGGGGAGGGCGCGGGCCCCGGCGGAGCCGACCGCACCTGGACCCGCGTCGCCGTCGCCCCCGACAGCACCTGCAAGAGCGCCTTCGACCCGCTCCTGCGCAAGGCACTGGCCCCGGCGGGCTGCCTGCGGCTGCTGCGCGCCACGTACACGGACGCGACCCGCAGCCATGTCACCACCGTAGGCCTGCTGTTCACCAAGGCCGACGCCGAGGCGATGCGCTCCCTGCGCACCCGCTTCACCGAGGAAGGCCTCGACCGGCGCCCCGACCTGATGCCGCGGCCGTACGCGGCCAAGGGCACCCCTGCCGCGGACTTCGGCGACGCCCAGCGCGCAGCCTGGACCGTGTCCGTGCTCCCGGACGCCCCCGTCGTCGCCTTCTCCGTCTCCGGCTTCGCCGACGGCCGCACGGTCACCGAACCCGAGCCCGCCGAAGAGGCCATGAAGACCTCCGCCACCACCGCCGCGGCCCAGGCGGGCCTCGGCAACGAGGCGAAGGGCATCGCCGACCGCGTCGAGCGGCGGCTGCGCAAGACCATCGCGGCCACGGAGACGTCCTGATGAAGATCCGCCGGACGGCCGTCGCCGCCCTCGCCGCGTCACTCGCCCTGCTGCCCGCCACCGCGCACGCCGACGACGGCATACGCGCACAGCAGTGGGCCCTCGACGCCATGCACACCAGCCAGGCCTGGCAGACCACCAAGGGCAAGGGCATCACCGTCGCCGTCCTGGACACCGGCATAGACCGTGACCACCCCGACCTGACCGGCAGCGTCCTCGAAGGCAAGGACATGGTCGGCTTCGGCGCGCAGAAGGGCGACCGCCCCTGGGCCCGGCACGGGACCGCCATGGCCGGCATCATCGCGGGCCACGGCCATGGCGCGGGCCGCGGCGACGGCGTGGTCGGCATCGCGCCGGAGGCGAAGATCCTGCCGATCCGCGTGATCCTGGAGGACGGCGACCCGGACCGCTCGAAGGCCCGCAACACCCGGGGCAACGCGCTGGCCGACGGCATCCGCTGGGCCGCGGACCACGGCGCCGACGTCATCAACCTCTCCCTGGGCGACGACTCCAAGTCCGCCCACCCCGAACCCGCCGAGGACGCCGCCGTCCAGTACGCCCTGAAGAAGGGCGCCGTCGTCGTCGCGTCGGCGGGCAACGGCGGCGAGCGCGGCGACCACATCTCGTACCCGGCGGCCTATCCGGGCGTCATCGCCGCCACCGCGGTCGACCGCAACGGCGACCGCGCCTCCTTCTCCACCCGCCGCTGGTACGCCACCGTCAGCGCCCCCGGCAAGAAGATCGTCATCGCCGACCCCGACCGCGAGTACTACGAGGGCTGGGGCACCAGCGCCGCGTCGGCGTTCGTCTCGGGCGCCGTCGCCCTCATCCGCGCCGCCCACCCCGGCCTGACCCCGGCCCAGATCAAGGAGCTCCTGGAGGACACCGCCCGCGACGTCCCCAGCGGCGGCCGCGACGACTCGCACGGCTTCGGCTTCATCGACCCGGCCGCCGCGATCGCCGAGGGCGGCAAGAAGAAGCCGCGGGAGCTGAACTCCGCTGCGTACGGGAAGAAGTACTTCGGCCCGGGGCCGGACGCGGACCGGGGCGACGACGGCCCGGCGGGCTGGGTGGGCCCGGTCGCGGGCGGGCTCGGCGTGGCCCTGCTGGTGGCGGGGGTCTACCTCTGGCGGGGCCGTCGGGGAGCCCGCCCCGGCACCGCTCGACAGGTCCCGGACCTCGGTCGATAGGGTCGTGACCGTGGCGAACAAGAACATCCCGGACCCCGGCTTCTCCGACGACGACGGGTCCGCCGACCCCCGGCTCACCGCGGCCCTGGCCGCGTGGGCCGAGGACCGCACGGCCCACGGCCCCGTCCTGGAGGCCCTCACCGGCGCCCGGCTGCTCGTCCCCGTCGTCGCCGTGCTCGGCGAGGTCGAGGAGGACGAGAACGGACTGCGCCGCGAGAAGTCCAGCGACATGGCGGTCCCCACCCTGAAGGCGGGCGACCGCAAGGCACTGCCCGCGTTCACCTCCACCCGGGCGCTCGCCCTGTGGGACCCGGAGGCACGGCCCGTTGCCGTCCCGCTGCACCAGGCGCTCCAGGCCGCGGCCCACGAGCAGGCCGACACGATCGTGCTCGACCTCGCGGGACCCGTCCCCTACGAGATCAATCGACCCGCCCTGATCGCCCTCTCCGAAGGCCGCCACACCCGGGACCCGCTCGCCGACCCCGCCGTCACGGCCGCCGTGCGCGCGGCCGTCGCCGCCGAGCCGGCCGTCCTGCGCGCCTATCTCGGCGCGGGCGCCGCGGACGGCACCCTCGCACTCGTCCTCGACCCCGCGACGGACCCGGCCGAAGCCGCCCAGCGCGTCGCCGGGCACATCGCGGCCGACGAAACACTGAGGGCCCGCCTGGTGAGCGGCCTCGACCTGGCACTGCTGCCGGCCGGGGCGACGCCACCGGGCGAGCCCTTCTACGTACGCGAAGGCTGAGGGGTCAGCCGAAGACCGGGCCCGTGTACTTCTCGCCCGGGCCCTGACCCGGCTCGTCCGGCACCTCGGACGCCTCGCGGAAGGCCAGCTGCAGCGACTTCAGGCCGTCGCGCAGCGGGGCCGCGTGGAACGAGGAGATCTCCGTGGCGCTCGCGTCCATCAGGCCGGCGAGCGAGTGGATCAGCTTGCGGGCCTCGTCCAGGTCCTTGTGGCCCTCGCCGCCCTCGGCGAGGCCCAGGTTCACGGCCGCGGCGCTCATCAGGTGGACGGCGACCGTGGTGATCACCTCGACCGCGGGGACGTCCGCGATGTCACGGGTCAGGGTGTCGAAGTCGGGGGAATCGGAGGCCGCGCCGGTGGCGGACTCGGGGGTGGGGGTCGCGTCGCTCATGTCCCACACGATATGCGGAGCCCCACGCGGGGTGAGCCGCGGGAGGCCGTGAGCATCCGTGAGCGCCGCTGGTTAGCCCCACCCCCGTGGAGCTGCTAACCTTGTGTAACGACCGGCCGGACACTCGCGTGCCACGCAGAGATCCGGCCCACAAGTGGAGGCTCCGCTTCCCACCTAGTCGCTCCCCGGAGCGGCGGGTCACCGGTCAGGCAGCCGCGGTCCCCGAGACTACGGCAGGCCCGAAGACGCGCCCCGCGATCATCGCGGAGGTGCTCCGGTAGTAATGGAGCCCCTTCGTGTGATCGGTTGGGGCATTTTTTATGCACCCACTCGGTTGGTCGAGATAACAGACGTAACGCGGCTGTCCGCCAGACCGCCGCGTGGTGCTACCGAGGAGGATCCATCAGCGCCGAGCCCCGCATCAACGACCGGATTCGCGTTCCCGAGGTGCGACTTGTCGGTCCCAGCGGCGAGCAGGTCGGGATTGTTCCGCTTGCCAAGGCCCTGGAGCTCGCACAGGAGTACGACCTCGACCTGGTCGAGGTGGCGGCGACCGCCCGTCCGCCCGTGTGCAAGCTCATGGACTACGGGAAGTTCAAGTACGAGTCGGCCATGAAGGCCCGTGAGGCGCGCAAGAACCAGGCGCACACGGTCATCAAGGAGATGAAGCTCCGGCCGAAGATCGACCCGCACGACTATGACACCAAGAAGGGTCACGTCGTCCGGTTCCTCAAGCAGGGCGACAAGGTCAAGATCACGATCATGTTCCGTGGTCGCGAGCAGTCCAGGCCGGAGCTCGGCTACCGACTGCTGCAGCGTCTCGCGAACGACGTCGAAGACCTCGGGTTCATCGAGTCGAACCCGAAGCAGGACGGCCGAAACATGATCATGGTCCTCGGTCCGCACAAGAAGAAGACCGAAGCCATGGCCGAGGCCCGCGAGGCCCAGGCCGCCCGTAAGGCCGAGCGACAGGGCCGCACGGACGAGGCCGAGGAGGCTGAGCCCACCGAGGCCGCCGCCGAGGTCGAGGCGCCCGCCGAGGAGCCTGCAGAGGCCTGATTCAGGACGCGCCTCCCACGCGCGCCCTGAACGACAACCGATAGATCTGACGCTCCCTGCCCACGGTTCGCAGGAACCGGAAACGGCAGGGAGTGCCAATGACGAGGAGAGAACGGCGCTATGCCGAAGAACAAGACGCACAGCGGTGCCAGCAAGCGCTTCAAGATCACCGGCTCCGGCAAGGTGCTCCGTGAGCGCGCCGGCAAGCGCCACCTGCTCGAGCACAAGTCGTCCCGTCTGACGCGTCGCCTCAGTGGCAACGCCGAGATGGCCCCGGGCGACGCCAAGAAGATCAAGAAGCTTCTCGGCAAGTGAGTCCGGGCGCACACCGCGCCCGCACTCTGAACCGGGACCCAATCGATACCGGGTCGTGTGAGTCCAACCACGGCCCCGCTACAAGGAGTTAACAAGTGGCACGCGTCAAGCGGGCAGTCAACGCCCACAAGAAGCGTCGGGCGATCCTCGAAGCGGCCAGCGGCTACCGCGGCCAGCGCTCGCGCCTGTACCGCAAGGCCAAGGAGCAGGTCACCCACTCCCTGGTCTACAACTACAACGACCGCAAGAAGCGCAAGGGCGACTTCCGCCGTCTGTGGATCCAGCGCATCAACGCCGCTGCCCGCCAGAACGGCATGACGTACAACCGCCTCATCCAGGGTCTGAACGCCGCCAACATCGAGGTGGACCGCAAGATCCTCGCCGAGCTGGCCGTCAACGACGCCAACGCGTTCGCCGCGCTGGTCGAGGTTGCGCAGAAGGCTCTGCCGTCGGACGTCAACGCGCCCAAGGCTGCCGCCTAAGCCTTGCGTTGAGCTGAACGTGACCGGACCCGCAAGCCTGTGGCTTGCGGGTCCGATTGCGTCCGCCGTCCGTCGACCGCGGGTCGTGGAGGGCTTGTCGCGCAGTTCCCCGCGCCCCTGACGGGGCCCTCGACTCCGTTCCGTACACGCACGAAAGTGACTTGATGCCCGCCAGCCCCGAGTTGATCTCCCCCAAGTCCCCGCGCGTCAGCGCCGCACGGCGGTTGGCCAAGCGGAACTTCCGGGGGAAGGAGCAGCTGTTTCTCGCCGAGGGGCCGCAGGCCGTGCGGGAGGCCGCCGCGTACGGTGACACGGCCGACACGCTCGTCGAGCTGTTCGCCACCGTCGAGGCCGCCGAGCGCTACGCCGACATCGTCGGCGAGGCCCGTGCCGCCGGTGCCCGGCTGCATCTGGCGGACGAGGACGTCATCGCCGACATCTCCACCACCGTCACGCCCCAGGGGCTCGTCGGCGTCTGCCGGTTCGTCGACACCCCCTTCGAGAGCATCCTCGCCGCCAGGCCCAAGCTGGTCGCCGTCCTCGCGCACGTCCGTGACCCCGGGAACGCCGGCACCGTGCTGCGCTGCGCGGATGCCGCGGGAGCCGACGCGGTCGTCCTGACGGACGCCTCCGTGGATCTCTACAACCCCAAGTGCGTGCGCGCCTCGGTCGGTTCGCTGTTCCATCTGCCCGTGGCCGTCGGCGTACCCGTCGAGCGGGCCGTCCAGGGGCTCAAGGACGCGGGCGTACGCATCCTCGCGGCCGACGGGGCGGGCGAGGACGACCTCGACGACGAGCTCGACAAGGGCGCCATGGGCACCCCCTCCGCCTGGGTCTTCGGCAACGAGGCCTGGGGGCTCCCGGAGGAGACCCGCGCACTCGCCGACGCCGTGGTGCGCGTTCCGATCCACGGCAGAGCCGAAAGCCTCAACCTCGCTACGGCGGCGGCCGTGTGCCTCTATGCGTCCGCCCGTGCACAGCGTGCGGCTGGAGGGTGCCGTTCCGTCACTCCCAGCTAGTAGGGTGACGGGCTCGGAGGCCTCCTGCGCCGGTCCGAGAGGTGGGGTACGGGGAATGAGCATCGGCACGAGCAGATCACCGGGAGTACAGGACATCCTGTGTACTCGCGCGGACCATGGCGCCCTCGGTGACCTCGGCGGCGGGCTCGGCATCCACCCGGACGACCTCCCCGACGGCCTGGTCGTCGCGGACGAGACGGGCCACGTCATCTGCTTCAACGCCGCGGCCGAGCGCATCACCGCCGTCCGCGCCGCCGACGCGCTGGGTGCCCCGCTGGACCAGGCGCTCCCGTTAGAGGACCTCGAAGGCCGCCGCTGGTGGCGGCTGACCGATCCGTACGGCGGCCTCGCCACCCGCTTCGCCCAGCCCGAGCGCAATCTGCTGCTCCCCGGCGGGCGCGAGGTCCTCGTCTCCGCTCGCTATGTGCGCACCGCGCCCACCGGTCCCGTCCGCCGGGTCGTCGTCTCCATCCGCGACACCGAGGCCCGCCGCCGCACCGAGCGCAGCCACGCGGAGCTGATCGCCACCGTCGCCCACGAGCTCCGCTCGCCCCTCACCTCCGTGAAGGGCTTCACAGCGACGCTGCTCGCCAAGTGGGAGCGGTTCACCGACGACCAGAAGAAACTGATGCTGGAGACGGTGGACGCCGACGCCAACCGCGTCACGCGGCTCATCGCCGAGCTCCTCGACATCTCACGGATCGACTCCGGGCGCCTCGAACTGCGCCGTCAGCCCGTGGACATCGGCGCCGCCGTCGGCCGCCACATCCAGGCCCACGTCGCCTCGGGCCAGGACGCCGATCGCTTCCTCGTGCGGATACAGCGGCCGCTGCCCGACTGCTGGGCCGACCCCGACAAGATCGACCAGGTGCTCAGCAACCTGCTGGAAAATGCCGTGCGGCACGGCGAGGGCACTGTCACCATCGACGTGGCACCCTCCTCGTCCCCACGTGAGCGGGGCGGGGCCGAAACGGCCGTGACCGTCAGCGACGAGGGGTCCGGCATTCCGGAGGAATCGATGGGCCGTGTCTTCACCCGCTTCTGGCGGGGCAGCAAGCGCGGCGGGACGGGACTCGGCTTGTACATCGTGAAGGGCATCGTGGAGGCGCACGGCGGGACGATCACCGTCGGCCGCGCGCCCGGCGGCGGCGCCCAGTTCCGATTTACGTTGCCCGTGAGCACTCCGGCGTATCTCCTGTGATCATCACCGAGCTGCACTGATCACCTCTGATCCGCCCGAGCACCGCCCGCGGGCTCATTCACCTGCGCCACCCCCGTTAGACTCGATCCTTGGCACGTTTGCGTCCCCCTATGTGGACGATTCGTCTCCGAGTCGTAGACGGGGACCATCACCAGCCAACCGGAAGCACGGGAAGAGATGTCGGCACCGAACAAGTCGTACGACCCTGTTGAGGTCGAGGCACTGAAACCTGAAGAGATCGAGCGCATGCGGGACGAGGCGCTCGCCGCCTTCGCCGCCGCGGGCGACCTCGAACAGCTCCAGGAGGCCAAGGTCGCGCACACCGGCGGCACCTCGCCGCTGGCCCTCGCCAACCGCGAGATCGGCGCGCTGCCCCCGCAGGCCAAGGCCGAGGCCGGTAAGCGCGTCGGCATGGCGCGCGGCGCCGTGAGCAAGGCGCTCGCCGCCCGGCAGACCGAGCTCGAGGCCGAGCGCGACGCCCGGGTGCTCGTCGAGGAGGCGGTGGACGTCACGCTGCCGTACGACCGCGTCCCGGCCGGTGCCCGGCACCCGCTGACCACGTTCATGGAGCGGGTCGCGGACGTCTTCGTCGCCATGGGCTACGAGATCGCGGAGGGCCCCGAGGTCGAGGCGGAGTGGTTCAACTTCGACGCCCTGAACTTCACCCCGGACCACCCGGCCCGGCAGATGCAGGACACGTTCTTCGTCCAGGGCCCGAAGGGTACGGACGGGGACGAGTCCGGTGTCGTGCTGCGCACCCACACCTCCCCGGTGCAGGCCCGCGCGCTCCTGGAGCGCCGCGAGCCGCCCGTCTACATCGTCTGCCCCGGCCGTGTGTACCGCACGGACGAGCTGGACGCGACGCACACCCCGGTCTTCCACCAGATCGAGCTGCTCGCCGTGGACGAGGGCCTGACCATGGCCGACCTCAAGGGCACCCTGGACCACATGGTCCAGTCGCTCTTCGGCGCGGACATGAAGACGCGCCTGCGCCCGAACTACTTCCCGTTCACCGAGCCGTCCGCCGAGATGGACATGGTCTGCTACGTCTGCCGCGGCGAGTCCGTGGGCAACCCCGACCGCCCCTGCCGCACCTGCGGCAGCGAGGGCTGGATCGAGCTGGGCGGCTGCGGCATGGTCAACCCGAAGGTGCTCACCGCCTGCGGCGTCGACCCCCAGAAGTACAGCGGATTCGCCTTCGGGTTCGGCATCGAACGGATGCTGATGTTCCGCCACAACGTCGAAGACATGCGAGACATGGTCGAGGGTGACGTCCGGTTCACCCGGCCCTTCGGGATGGAGATCTGATGCGGGTCCCGCTTTCCTGGCTGCGGGAGTACGTCGATCTCCCCGCCACCGAGACCGGCCGTGACGTACAGGCCAAGCTCATCGAGGTCGGCCTCGAGGTCGAGACCGTCGAGCAGCTCGGCTCCGGCCTCACCGGTCCGCTCGTCGTCGGCAAGGTCCTCACCATCGAGGAGCTGACGGAGTTCAAGAAGCCCATCCGCTTCTGCACCGTCGACGTCGGCTCCGCCAACGGCACCGGCGAGCCGCAGGAGATCGTCTGCGGCGCACGGAACTTCACGCAAGGCGACAAGGTCGTCGTCGTGCTCCCGGGCGCCGTCCTGCCCGGCGACTTCAAGATCGCCGCGCGCAAGACGTACGGCAAGACCTCGCACGGCATGATCTGCTCCGGCGACGAGCTGGGCATGGGCGACGACGGAAGCGGCGGCATCATCGTCCTTCCGCCCGAGCACGAGGCCGGCTCCGACGCCATCAAGCTGCTCGAACTGGTCGACGAGGTCCTGGACATCGCCGTCACGCCCGACCGCGGGTACGCCCTGTCGATGCGTGGCGTCGCCCGCGAGACCGCCATCGCGTACGGCCTGCCGCTGCGCGACCCGGCGCTCCTGGACGTGCCCGCGCCGAACGCCTCCGGCTACCCGGTCAAGATCTCCGACCCGATGGGCTGCGACCGCTTCACCGCGCGCACGGTCACCGGGCTCCGCCCCGAGGCCCGCTCGCCGATCTGGCTGCAGCGCCGTCTGCAGAAGGCGGGCATGCGCCCGATCTCGCTCGCCGTCGACATCACGAACTACGTGATGCTGGAGCTCGGCCAGCCCCTGCACGCCTACGACCGCTCCCGCATCCAGGGCACGATCGGCGTGCGCCGTGCCGAGCAGGGCGAGAAGTTCACGACGCTCGACGGCGCCAAGCGCGTCCTGGACGCCGAGGACCTGGTCATCACCGACGACCGCGGCCCGATCGGCCTCGCGGGCGTCATGGGCGGCGCCAACACCGAGATCGCGGACCACGAGGAAGCGGCCGGAACCACCGACGTCGTCATCGAGGCCGCGCACTTCGACGCGATCTCCATCGCCCGCACGGCCCGGCGCCACAAGCTGCCCTCCGAGGCGGCCAAGCGCTTCGAGCGCGGCGTCGACCCGCAGGCCGCCTCCGCCGCCGCGCAGCGCACGGTGGATCTCCTGGTCCTGCTCGCGGGCGGCACCGCCGAGTCCGGGGTCACCGAGGTCATTGCGCCCTCCGCGCCCCACACGATCAGCATGCCCGCCGATCACCCGGACAAGGTCGCCGGTGTGGAGTACGGCCGCGAGACGGTCGTCCGCCGTCTTCAGGAGGTCGGCTGCGACGTCTACGGCCAAGACGCCCTGACCGTCACCGTCCCGTCCTGGCGTCCCGACCTCGCCGAGCCGAACGACCTCGCCGAAGAGGTCATCCGGCTCGAGGGGTACGAGAACCTCCCCTCG
This sequence comes from Streptomyces sp. NPDC054047, assembly GCF_055585065.1. Lineage (NCBI taxonomy): Bacteria > Bacillati > Actinomycetota > Actinomycetes > Kitasatosporales > Streptomycetaceae > Streptomyces > Streptomyces sp. NPDC054047. The sequence goes on from NZ_JBVJKV010000009.1 coordinate 333,896, forward strand.
ACGCTGCCCAAGCCCCCCGCGGGCCGCGGCCTGACCGACCGGCAGCGGCTGCACCGCCGCATCGGCCGCGCGCTCGCCGGCAGCGGGTTCGTCGAGGCGCCGAACTACCCGTTCATCGGCGAGCAGGTCTTCGACCAGCTGGGCCTGGAGCCCGGCGACCCCAAGCGCAGGGTCGTGAAGCTGGTCAACCCGCTCTCCGACGAGGAGCCCGCTCTTCGTACGACGCTGCTGCCGGGCCTGCTCGGCGCGCTGCGCCGCAACGAAGGCCGCGGCAGCCACGACCTGGCGCTCTTCGAGACGGGGCTGGTCTTCCAGCCGCGTGACGAAGCCCGGGTCGCGGTGCGGCTTCCGGTGGACCGCCGTCCCACGGACGAGGAGATCGCCTCTCTGACCGAGGCGCTCCCCGTCCAGCCGCGGCACGCCGCCGTCGTCCTCGCGGGCGCCCGCGAGCAGGCCGGCTGGTGGGGCAAGGGCCGTCCGTCCGAGTGGGCCGACGCGGTCCAGGCCGCGCGCGCCCTGGCCGCCGAGTCGGGCACCGAACTGCTCGTGCGCCAGGGCCAGTACGGCCCGTGGCACCCGGGCCGGTGTGCCGAGCTCGCCGTCGTGATCGACGGTGCCGAGCAGGTCATCGGGTACGCGGGCGAGCTGCACCCGCGCGTCGTCAAGGCCCTTGGTCTGCCCGCGCGCACCTGCGCGATGGAGCTCGACCTGGACCGCCTGGAGGACGCGAGCTCCGGTGTCCCGCAGGGGCCGAAGATCTCCACCTTCCCGGTCGCCACGCAGGACGTCGCGCTCGTCGTGGACGAGGGCGTCCCGTCCGCCGACGTCGAGAAGGTGCTGCGCGAGGGCGCGGGTGAACTCCTGGAGTCCATCCGCCTGTTCGACGTCTTCACCGGCGATCAGGTCGGCGCGGGCAAGAAGTCCCTCGCGTACGCGCTGCGCTTCCGCGCTGCCGACCGCACGCTGACCGTCGACGAGGCCTCCGCGGCCCGTGACGCGGCCGTCGCGCTGGCGGCCGAGCGGACCGGCGCGGTGCTGCGCGGAGCGTAGTCACCGCCTGTAGTCGCCGCCAGGCGCACAAGAGGCGCAAAGAAGGGCGTATCCGGACCTCCGGGTGCGCCCTTCACTCGTTTGAGTGACAAGTAAGCCCTCTCTGGCCCGATTGGCTCAGGCGGTCGACAGAATCAATCCGGCCGCAGGAGCGTGATCTCTGGGCGGCCTGCGCGGCCTGCACGCTGAACAGGGCCTTAGGGGGGCCGTCGGCATGATCCGTATGAGGGCTGGAGCTCCCCGTCGGGTGCTGCTCCGGGCGAGGGGCCGGACCAGGTTCCGGGCAAGGGGCCCGACCCGCTTCCGGGCGCGGGCCCGGGCGAGGGTGTCGCGCATGGACCCGCCGCGGATCCGGCGCGTCCTCACGCTCGGCCTCCCCACGGTGTGGGGCGCGGCCGCCATCACGTACAAACTCGTCTGTCCGCTCGCCCAGCAGGACGGCATCGGGGCGCGGATCGCCACCAGCGCGGTCTTCTTCGCGGTCGGCACCGGCCTGATATGGCACGTCCGCAGCACGCTGCTGCGGGAGTTGCGCCAGCTGCGCGAGATCGCGGGCGCCGCGCAGAACGTCCTGCTGCGCCCGCTGCCGCCGCGTGTCGAGGGCCTGACCGTCGCGGCCGGGCGGCTCTCCGCGTCCCGCGGCGCCTCCGTCGGCGGCGATCTGTACGAGGTCGCGGCCACCGATCACGGCGTCCGCGTCGTCATGGGCGACGTGCGCGGGCACGGCCTGACCGCGATCGGCACGGCCGCCGCGGTCCTCGGCTGCTTCCGCGAGGCGGCGTACGAAGAGGTGGAACTGCCGCACGTGCTCAGGAAGTTGGAGCGCGCCCTGGGGCGGCATCTGCGGGAGCGGGCGCGGGCCGAGCATCCGGCGAGCGGCGGAGCCGCGCCGGACACCCCCCTGGCCGAGGAGTTCGTCACCGTACTCCTGATGGAGATCAGTCCCGAAGGCGAGATGACCGCGCTCAACTGCGGTCACCCCTGGCCGTACCGCCTGAGCGGGCACGCCGAGCCGGTGGTCGGCGGGGAGCCGCTGCCGCCGCTCGGCCCCTTCCCGCTCCCCGCCGAACTGCCCGTACTGCACTGTGGACCGCTCCTTCCGGGTGAGGCGCTCGTGCTGCACACGGACGGCATGGAGGATGCGAGGGACGCGGCCGGGCGGTTCTTCCCGCTCCGGGCGGCGCTCACCGAAGCGGTGCGGGTCCCGCCGGTCGCGCCCCGGACGGTGGTCCGCTCGGTGTACGCCCAACTCCTGCGTCACACCGGGCGGTTGCCCGCCGACGACGCCGCGCTCCTGGTCCTGCGCAACGACCGCCGACGGGTGCCCCAGCAGCAGGGGGAGACGGTGCGTCGGCAGAGCACCATGACGTGACGCACCGTCAACCTTCCCCGGCCGTGCGCCGCCCGACCCCGCCCAGGAGTGTCGGGCAGACGGCGGGGCGGACGGCGCCGGTGAGGGCCGCCGCACTTTTCGAGGGGGAGCCGGCGGCCCGGCCAGCCTCCTTGTGAGGAACCTCAGTCAAGCGTGACGGGAGTGGCGGCGGCAGAGCGCACACCCCCCGGATTCGGGCGTTCCGTTCACACCCCGTGTGAAGTCACCTCTACTACGCTGGCCACACCGAGCCACCGGAGGGCCTCCATGCAGCCCAATACCCTGCTCGACGCGATCCTCGACGAGGCGGGAATCTCCCACGCGGGCCTGGCTGCCCACGTCAATCAGGCAGGGAAGAGGCGCGGCCTCGCCCTGCGTTACGAACACACCGCCGTGTCGCGGTGGTTGAAGGGCCAGCGTCCGCGTGGCCAGGTGCCCGACCTGATCTGCGAGGTCCTCGCGGGGCGGCTCCAGCGCACCGTCACCCTGGACGACATCGGCCTCGGAGTGCCGGGCCTGCCGGTCGCGGGATCAGGGTCCGTGGCCTCGACGCTGTCCGGCTTCGTGGAGCGGGCCACCGCCCTGTGGCGCTCCGACGAACAGCAGCGCCCGCATCTGCTCGGCGCCCCCGCCGTCACCGGAACGCCCGCGGTGATGCCCGTGTGGGAGTGGGAGAACCCGCCCGAGGACGTGGACGTCTCCCGCGGCGGCCGGCATCAGGTCAGCACCGCGGACATCGACATGATGCGCGCGGCCCGCGCCCACTACGAGCAGATGTACCGCAAGACCGGCGGCATCGCGACCCGCACCCGCATCGTCGGCTTCCTCAACGCTGAGGCCGCGCCCCTGCTGCGCGGCAGCTACACGGACGAGACGGGACGCCAACTGCACAGATCCACCGGGGGGTTGGTGGCCATCGCGGGCATCTGCGCCTACGACTCGGACGCCCACGGCCTGGCCCAGCGCTACTTCCACCAGGCCCTGCGTCTCGCGAAGGCCAGCGGAGACAGGGGACTTGGCGCCTACGTCATCGCGCTCCTGGTCAACCAGTCGCTCTTCATGCGCGAGTACCGCCAGGCGGTGGCCTTCGCGGAGGCCGCGCTGCGCGCCGCAGGGCGCGAGCTCACCCCGGCCCTGGCATCCGATCTCTACGCCATGCAGGCCAAGTCGTACGCACACTTGGGCGACGGCAGCAGCGCGCTGTCCTGCATCCGGCGTGCGGAAGGCGCGGCGGACCGCATCCGGCGTGGGCGCGAGCCGGACGAGACCGGGTATGTCCAGCCCGGGCTCGTCAACGTACAAGTGGCGGAGGCGCTGCTCAGCCTCGGCGACCTCACGGGTGCGTACGAGCACGCGGCGGCAGCGGTGGACACGCCGGCTCACGACCGGGGCCGGGTCCATCGGCTCGCCATGCTCAGCCAGATCGAACTGCGCCAGGGGAACACCGACGAGGCCGTGGCCACGGCGGTGGAAATGGCAGAACAGGCACGGGGGATGGAGTCCCAACGGCTGCGCGACCGGCTGCGGGCCGTGCGGGAACACCTGGTACGCAGCGACTGCGCGGGCACGGCCGAGGCGGCCGAACTCATCGACGGGGCGCTGCGCGTACCCCTGTGATGCGCACCGCGCGTACGACGGCGACAACACACGGCGAGCACTGAACCCCGACGTCGTTCACACGCTGCTCTGAACACCCTCCTGCTGCGATATTGCCATCTACTCGGCGGAAGGTGGCAGAACCGTGCAGTGGACGAAACAAAGCGAACAAACTGTGTATGGAAATCGATGGTTCACGGTCAATCTGGCAGATGTCGAACTGCCCGACGGCCGGCACCTCGACCACTTCCTGATACGGCTGCGGCCCGTCGCCGTGGCCACCGTCGTCAATGAGGCCAACGAGGTGCTGCTCCTGTGGCGGCACCGGTTCATCACCGACAGCTGGGGCTGGGAACTGGCCGCGGGTGTCGTCGAGGACGGGGAGGAGCTCGCTTACGCGGCCGCCCGGGAAATGGAGGAAGAGACCGGCTGGCGGCCGGGCCCGTTACGACACCTGATGAGTGTCGAGCCGTCCAATGGGCTCACCGACGCCGTGCACCACATCTACTGGTCGGATGAGTGCACCTACATCGGTCATCCCGAGGACGACTTCGAGTCCGACCGCCGTGAATGGGTCCCACTCAAACTCGTCCCTGACATGGTGGCCCGCGGTGAAGTGCCGGCCGCCAACATGGCGGCGGCGCTCCTGCTCCTGCACCACCTGCGTCTTGGCCAGGACGCGCACTAACGGCCGATGGCCTGCCAGATTGCCACGGCGAGCGCACCTACCGCCGTCAGGGCGAGAAGGGCGGGCAGCGGCCAGCGTGTGTGCTCGAGTGCTGCGATCCGTACGGTCAGTTCATCCTGATTCTTGACGCTTTGTTCGTCATGTTGGGTGAGCAACGCCAGCTGTCCGTCGACGCGGGCGAGACCCACGTCCAAGCTTCGGCGTAACTCGGCGAGTTCTTCGGGGACCACGCGAGGTTCGGGGTCGGCGGTCACAGTTGCGTTCCTTTCTGTAGCTGTCCATCCCCCTGATGCGCACGGAAAGTCAACTCGCCTGGTGGCCAGGACGGGAGAGTGTGCGAAGGGCATATGCGAGCCCAGGGCGCACACGGTGTGTGAACGCCGCGGGCCCGGCACTCGATCGAGTGCCGGGCCCGCGTGCGGTGCGAAGTGCCGGGTGCCGGTGTGAGTCGTGTCCGGCGCGGACGTGTCAGGCGTGCAGGCGTCAGCCGTACGGGTAGAAGCCCGAGCCGGACTTGCGGCCGAGCCTGCCCGCGTCCACCATCCGCTGGAGCAGCGGGGGAGCGGCGTACAGCGGCTCCTTGTACTCGGCGTACATGCTGTCCGCGACCGAGGCGACGGTGTCCAGGCCGATCAGGTCGGCGAGCTTGAGCGGACCCATCGGGTGGGCGCAGCCCATCTCCATGCCGTTGTCGATGTCCTCGCGGCTCGCGATGCCCGACTCGAACATCCGGATCGCGGAGAGCAGATACGGGATGAGCAGTGCGTTGACCACGAAGCCCGAGCGGTCCTGGGCGCGGATCGCGTGCTTGCCGAGCACCTTCTCGACCATGGACTGCGCGCGGCTGATCGTGCCCTCGGACGTCGTGAGCGCGGGGATCAGCTCGACGAGCTGCTGCACCGGGGCCGGGTTGAAGAAGTGGATGCCGATGACCGCGTCCGGGCGGGAGGTGGCGACGGCCAGCTTCACCAGCGGGATGGACGAGGTGTTGGAGGCGAGGATCGCGTCCTGCCGCGTCACCACCTGGTCGAGCACCTGGAAGATCTCGGTCTTGACCGCCTCGTTCTCGACGACCGCCTCGATGACGAGGTCGCGGTCGGAGAACTCCCCGAGGTCGGTCGTGAAGCTGAGCCGGGCGAGCGTCGCGTCCCGCTCCTCCTCCGAGATCTTGCCGCGTTCGGCGGCCTTGGAGAGGGAGTTGTACAGCCGGGTGCGGCCGATCTCCAGGGCCTCGCCGGTGGTCTCCGCGACCTTCACATCGAGTCCGGAGCGGGCGCAGACCTCCGCGATCCCGGCGCCCATCTGGCCGCAGCCCACTACTCCGACGCGTTCGATGTCGGGCATAGAGTCGGTCACCTCGTGCCTTTCGCTGATCAACGGGCGGGCAGCCGCCGTACGGGTGCGGCGTCTGCCCCAGCGGTGAACGTTACTCCGGAACCTCCGGTGCATCACGTGCCGGGTCGGGCATGCTGTCCCCCAGAGACTGCGGTTCCGGCGGATACAGAGGCCAGGGGGCAAGCGGATGAGGCGTATGTCACGCCGAGGGTTCACGATGGCGGCAGCCGCGATGGTGGCGGGGCTCACAGCCGCGGGCGACGCGGCGGCCGTGCCCGGGAAGGCTCCTTCGCGCCGCGAACTGCGGGGCATGTGGCTGGCGACGGTCACCAACCGCGACTGGCCCTCGAAGCCCGGCCTCACGGCGGCGGAGCAGCGCGCCCAGCTGATCGGCCATCTCGACACCGCCGTGCGGCGCCGGCTGAACGCCGTGATCTTCCAAGTGCGCCCCACCGCCGACGCGTTGTGGCCCTCGCCCTACGAGCCGTGGGCGGAGTGCCTCACCGGCGTGCAGGGCAAGCACCCCGGCTGGGACCCGCTGGGCACCGCCGTGGCCGAGGCGCACCGCAGGGGCCTTGAACTGCACGCCTGGTTCAACCCCTTCCGCATCGCCAACCACACGGACCCCTCGCGCCTCGTCCCGACGCACCCCGCTCGGCTGCACCCGGAGTGGGTCGTGCCGTACGGCGGGAAGCTCTACTACAACCCCGGCCTGCCCGAGGTGCGGCGCTTCGTCCAGGACGCGATGCTCGACGCCGTGCGGCACTACGCCGTCGACGCGGTGCACTGGGACGACTACTTCTACCCGTACCCGGTCGCGGGCCAGGTCTTCGACGACGACGACGCCTTCGCGCGCTACGGCGGCGACTTCCCCGACCGGGCCGCCTGGCGGCGCGACAACATCGACCGCCTGGTGCGCGAGATGGGGACGCGGATCAAGAAGGTGCGCAAGCACGTGCAGTTCGGCATCAGCCCCTTCGGGGTCTGGCGCAACGCCTCGACCGATCCGATCGGTTCGGACACTCAGGCCGGCGTGCAGACCTACGACAATCTGCACGCCGACACGCGAGGCTGGGTCAAGAAGGGCTGGCTCGACTACATCTGCCCGCAGCTCTACTGGAACATCGGCTTCACCGTCGCGGACTACGGCAAGCTGCTGCCCTGGTGGGCCGATGTCGTCAAGGACACGGGCGTGCGCCTGTACGTGGGGGAGGCCCTCTACAAGGCGGGCGACCCCGCGCAGGCGGCACCCTGGCACGACCCCGCCGAGCTGTCCCGTCACCTCACGTTCGCCAAGGGGTTCCCGCAGGCACGCGGGCACGTGTACTTCTCGGCGAAGGAAGTGGGCGTGGACAAGATCGGCGCGATGGCGCGCGTGGTCGCCGACCACTATCAGCAGCGGGCCAGGCCGCCCCGCTGATCCGGTCTCCCGTCGGAAGCTCGGGAGCTACGAAGCCGGGTCCTGGTGTCGTACGACAGTGTCGGGGCCCGGTGACATCAGCGTCTCGTGACCGTCCTCGAAGCGGACGCGGTACGGCGGTCCGCCGTCCGCGCCGAGCACCTCGACGATCTGCCCGATCCGGTCGTGCTGGCCGACGATCCTGCCGTGCAGCACCAGCTCGTCGCCTACGGTTGCACGCATCTGGAGCGACCTCCTCGTCCCACCCTGCGGTTGCCTTCCGTGGCGGCAAGTCTACGTCCGGTGGCGGGAGCCGGTCCCCGGCCGTCGGCGCCTAGCCGCGCGCCCGTTGGGTGACCGCGATGCACACGAGGACGGCGGCGGCCGTCAGCGGCGCCGCGACCGTGAGGTGCTCGCCGAGCAGGAACACCGACCAGACCAGCGTGAGCAGCGGCTGCGCGAGCTGGAGCTGGCTGGCCTTGGGGACGCCGATCGCCGCCATCCCGCGGTACCAGACGACCAGGCCGAGGAACTGCGAGCCGATGGCTGCGTAGAGCAGCCCGGCGGTGCTGTGGCCGGTGAGCTGGAAGGGCTCGTGCTGGAGGGCGACGGCCGCCCCCACCACGGCGAGCGGCAGGCACAGGACCAGCGCCCAGCCGATGACCTGCCAGCCCGGCATCTCGCGGGCGAGGCGGCCGCCCTCGGTGTAGCCGGCGGCGCAGATGAGCAGCGAGGCGAAGAGGTAGAGGTCGGCGGTGGACAGGTCGCCGCCGCTCTGCTGCACGGTGAACGCGATGACCGCCGCCGCGCCGGTGAGGGCGGCGGCCCAGAACATCCGCGAGGGCCGCGCCCCGGTGCGCAGCGCCGAGAACACGGCGGTCGTCAGCGGGAGCAGGCCGACGACCACGGCCGCGTGGGCGGTGGTGGAGGTCTGCAGGGCGAGCGTGGTGAGCAGCGGGAAGCCGATGACGACTCCGGCGGCGACGACCGCGAGACCGGGCCAGTGGCGGCGGGCGGGCAGCGGTACGCGCAGGGCGAGCAGGGCGCCGCCCGCGATGACCGCGCTCAGGGCGCAGCGCAGGGCCACGAACGACCAGGGGCCGAAGCCTTCGAGGCCCCAGGCGGTGGAGGGGAAGGTGAGCGAGAACGCGATGACGCCGAGCGCGGCCATGACGGTGCCGCCGCGGCGGGAGCCGTGCCGGGGGGCGCCGACCGGTGCGGCCGGGGCTTCCCGCGGGCCCGTGGCGATGGTGACTGCTATCCGACTCGGGCGAGTAGCGCTATCCTGTGCTGTCATGCATGAGGGTAGCAGTGTGGCTGAGTTGGCAAAACAGTTGCGGGGTGAGCTCGACCGCTACTCACCTGGTGGAAAGCTGCCGTCGAGCCGGGCGCTGGTCGATCGTTTCAGGGTGAGCCCGGTGACCGTGTCGCGGGCCCTGGGGCAGCTGGCCGCCGAGGGCCTGGTCGTCTCGCGGCCCGGCGCCGGTGTCTTCCGCGCCGAGTCGCAGGCCGCCGCGGCGCCTGCGGGGGACACCTCGTGGCAGGAGGTGTCGCTGAGCGCGGACGCGGCCACGGAGCTGGTGCCGCGTGCGGTGGACGCCTCCGGGGTCCTGGTCACGCTCGCGGCGCCGCCGCCCGGCATCATCGAGTTCAACGGCGGCTATCTGCACCCCTCCCTGCAGCCCGAGCGCGCGATGGCGGCGGCCCTGGCGCGGGCGGGGCGGCGCCCCGGCGCGTGGGGCAGGCCCCCGATCGACGGGCTCCCCGAACTGCGGGAGTGGTTCGCGCGCGGCATCGGCGGCGCGATCACGGCCGCCGAGGTGCTGATCACCGCGGGCGGCCAGAGCGGGCTCACCACGGCGCTGCGGGCCCTGGCCCCGCCCGGTGCGCCGGTCCTGGTCGAGTCGCCCACCTACCCCGGCATGCTGGCGATCGCCCGCGCGGCGGGGCTGCGGCCGGTACCGGTGCCGGTGGACGTGGACGGCGTACGGCCCCAGCTGCTCGCCGCGGCGTTCAAGGCCACCGGGGCGCGGGTCTTCGTGTGCCAGCCGCTGTTCCAGAACCCGACGGGTGCGGTGCTCTCGGCGGAGCGGCGCCCGGAGGTGCTGCGCATCGCGCGCGAGGCCGGGGCCTTCGTCATCGAGGACGACTTCGTGCGCCGCCTCGTCCACGAGGACGCGGGCCCGCTGCCCAGGCCGCTCCAGTCCGACGACCCCGACGGTGTCGTCGTGCACGTCTGCTCGCTCACCAAGGCCACGTCGCCCAGTTTCCGGGTGAGCGCGCTCGCCGCCCGCGGCCCTGTCCTGGAGCGGCTGCGCGCGATCCAGGTCGTCGACCACTTCTTCGTGCCGAGACCGCTCCAGGAGGCGGCGCTCGAACTGGTCGGCTCCCCGGCCTGGCCGCGCCATCTGCGCCAGGTGGCGGGCGAGTTGAAGGACCGCAGGGACGCGATGACGGCGGCCCTGCGCCTGGAGCTGCCCGAACTCGCCCTGCCGCACGTCCCCGCGGGCGGCTACCTCCTGTGGCTGCGCCTGCCCGACGGCACGAACGAGGCGGACCTGGTGGGCGCGGCGCTGCGCTCGGGCGTCGCGGTGGCCCCCGGCCGCCCGTACTTCGCGGCCGAACCCACGGCGGCCCACCTGCGGTTGAGCTTCGCCGCGGTCGCGGGGGTGGGGGAGATCGGCGAGGGGGTGCGCAGGCTTCGCAGGGCGTGCGACGAGGTGCGGGGAGTGTCCGGCTGACGCGGTGCGGGGGGTGTCCGGCTGACGAAGTGCCGTGGCGCCTGCGAGCCTTGCGGTCATGACCGACGCAGCGTACGACCTCCCCGCCGGGTACGAGATCTCCACCGACGCCGCCCGCCTGGACGCGGCCCGCATCCATCAGTGGCTCTCCACGGACGCGTACTGGGCGAGGGGGCGGCCCCGCGAGAAGCAGGACCGCGCGATCGCCGGGTCGCTCAACTTCGGGCTCTACGAAACGGCTTCGGGCGAGCAGGTCGCGTACGCGCGCGTCATCACGGACCACGCGACCTTCGCCTGGCTCTGCGACGTGTACGTCGACCGGGCGGTGCGCGGCAAGGGCCTGGGGAGTGCGCTGGTGACCGCCGTCAGGGACCACCTGGAGCCGTACGGTCTGGGGCGGATTCTGCTGGCCACGGCCGATGCGCACGGGGTGTACGAGAAGGTCGGGTTCAGGGGTATCGAGGACCCGACGATATGGATGGCACTGGGCCGCCAGTGACGTGCCGCGTGTACGCGGTCGTGAGGATCAGGTCCTTGGCGGGTCCTGCCACGCGCCACCGCGTCCGCCAGTGCCGTGCGTCGTCGACCTCGAACTCGCCCCGGTAGAGGTCGAGCGCGCACGGATGGTCGGCGGTGTGCCGCCCGGTGCGCAGGTCCAGGTCGTGGAAGGGGCGGCCGTCGGCGAAGGTGACGCGGGCGGTGCCGGGCTCGTCGCCGGGCAGGAAGCGCAGGGTGCGTTCGGCGGGGCGGGCGGTGCCGCGCCAGGTGAAGGTGCCGGACTCGTGGTGCAGGAGACCCTCGCCGTCGTCCAGGGGCATGAACGCCGTCGTCCCCGTGAAGTGCCCCTCCGCGTTCCCCGCCAGGTCCCGCGCGGTCCGCTCCACCGTCCACGACCCGGCCAGGTACGCCAGCACGTCCGGCACGGCGTGGTGGGCGGTGCTCGGTGCGCTCCCCACCATCGCCGCGTCGGCCGGCTCATCAGCGAAAGGCATACCGGCAGGCTACGTGCCCGCCCACCCGCCGTGTCTACTTGTCGACGATGGCCAGGCTGCCCTCGTCGTAACGCGTGCCCGCGACCGCCTCCGCAGGGGCCGCCGCGTCGATCGCCGCGAGCTCGTCGGGGGAGAGCTCGACATCGAGCGCGCCCAGGTTCTCCACGAGGTACTTCTCCCGGCGCGTGCCCGGAATCGGCACCACGTCGTCGCCGCGGTGCTGCACCCAGGCCAGGGCCAGCTGCCCCGCGGTGACGCCCTTCTCGTCGGCGAGGGAGTTGAGGGCGGCCACGATCGGCAGGTTCCGCTCCAGGTTCCCGTCGGCGAACCGCGGCTGCCCGCGCCGCATGTCGCCTTCCTGGAGGCCGTTCACGGAGGTGTAGCGCCCGGTGAGGAAGCCGCGCCCGAGCGGCGAGAACGGCACGAGGCCGATGCCCAGCTCCCGGCAGACCGGCGCGATCTCCGCCTCCAGGTCCCGCGTCCACAACGACCACTCGCTCTGCAGCGCGGCGATGGGATGCACGGCGTGCGCCCGCCGGATCGTGCGCGTACTGGCCTCGGAGAGTCCGAGGTGGCGCACCTTCCCGGCCTCGACGAGCTCGGCCATCGCGCCGACGGTCTCCTCGATCGGCACGTTCTGGTCGACGCGGTGCAGGTAGTAGAGGTCGATGTGGTCGACCCCCAGGCGTCGCAGCGAGGCGTCGCACGCCTGGTGCACGTACGCCGCGTCGCCCCTGATCTGCGCGGGCTCGCCGAGGCGGTTGGCGAAGCCGAACTTCGTTGCGACGACGGCCTGTTCGCGCCGCCCGGCGAGCGCGCGGCCGATCAGCTCCTCGTTGTGGCCCGCGCCGTAGAAGTCGGAGGTGTCGAGCAGGCTGACGCCGAGGTCTAGGGCACGGTGGATCGTCGCGATCGACTGCGTGTCGTCCGAGGCGCCGTACGCGTGGCTCATCCCCATGCAGCCGAGCCCCTGCGCCGAGACGGTCAGTGATCCGAGTCGGCGCGTGGGAATGCTGGTCATGCCGGTACCTCCAGGTGGAGCGTGTGCCCTTTTTCGGGCGGTCGCCCCGACCCTAGGAGCTGGAGTCGACTCCAAGTCAAACCATTTGTGCGGGCCTCGCGGCGGCTACTTCTGGTCCGCCGCCGCGTACAGCGCCGCCACGTCGATCTTCTTCATGCCGAGCATGGCCGCCATGGCGCGCTGCGCGCGCCCCTGGTCGGGGTCGGAGACGAGCTCGTCCAGGGCCGCGGGGACGACCTGCCAGGAGAGGCCGAACCTGTCCTTGAGCCAGCCGCACGGGCCTTCCTCGCCGCCCTCGGAGAGCTTGGTCCAGTAGTGGTCGACCTCTTCCTGGTCGGCGCAGGAGATCGTGAGGGAGACCGCTTCGTTGAAGGTGAACTGGGGGCCGCCGTTGAGCACGAGGTACTGCTGGCCGTCGAGTTCGAACTCGACCGTCATCACGGTCCCGGCCGGACGCGGCCCGGCCTCGCCGTAGTGGGAGACGTTCGTGATCTTCGAGTTCGGGAAGACGGAGACGTAGAACGTGGCGGCGTCCTCGCCCTGGGTGTCGAACCAGAGGGTGGGCGTGATGCGGGGCATGACTGCCTCCTGTCGTCGGCGGAGCCCGCGCGGGATGCGCTCGGGTCCTTGCGCCTGTACTGACCCTCGCGCCCGCCGGAACTCATCGCCGGGACACAACTTGCCCGGTCACTTCTCGGGCGGGCGCCGCTTGCTCGTCCCGCCCGCGTCGTACGTCTCCGGCTCCTCGGCGACGTCGTTCTCGGTCGCCTCGGCGTCGGCGGGCCGCATCCGCTCCGGCGCCGCATTGGTCTTCCCGATCCAGCGCGCGCCCTGCGCCTCGTCGTCGCGTCGCTTCTCACCCATCGCTGCTCCTCGATCGTGGTACCGGTCGCTTCCCAGTAGCGCACCCAAGACCGGCGGCGGACCCGCTGGAACCCCCGAACGGGTGATCGGCTCATTGCATAAAGCTGCGTAGATACGTATAGTCATGCCATCAAGGAGGAGGGTTCCATGGCGGTACGTGCAGCAGTGGCGGGAGCGAGTGGGTACGCGGGCGGTGAATTGTTGCGTCTGCTGCTCGTCCACCCCGAGGTGGAGATCGGCGCCCTGACCGGCAACTCGAACGCGGGCCAGCGCCTGGGCGCCCTGCAGCCGCACCTGATGCCGCTCGCCGACCGCGTCCTGGAGCCGACCACCACAGAGGCCCTCGCCGGACACGACGTCGTCTTCCTCGCACTGCCCCACGGCCAGTCCGCCGCCGTCGCCGAGCAGCTCGGGCCGGACGTCCTCGTCGTCGACATGGGCGCCGACTTCCGGCTGAAGGACGCGGCCGACTGGGAGAAGTTCTACGGCAGCGAGCACGCCGGGACCTGGCCGTACGGCCTGCCCGAACTGCCGGGAGCCCGCGCGGCCCTCGAAGGCTCCAAGCGCATCGCCGTGCCCGGCTGCTATCCCACCGCCGTCTCGCTCGCGCTCTCTCCCGCGTACGCCGCCGGGCTCGCCGAGGCCGAGGCGGTCGTCGTCGCCGCCTCCGGGACCTCGGGCGCGGGCAAGGCGCCCAAGCCGAACCTGCTGGGCTCCGAGGTCATGGGCTCCATGTCGCCGTACGGTGTCGGCGGCGTCCACCGGCACACCCCGGAGATGATCCAGAACCTCTCCGCCGCCGCGGGCACCCCCGTCACCGTCTCCTTCACGCCGACCCTGGCCCCGATGCCCCGCGGCATCCTCGCCACGTGCAGCGCTAAGGCGACCGAGGGTGTCACCGCCGAGTCCGTGCGGGCCGCGTACGAGAAGGCCTACGCGGACGAGCCGTTCGTGCACCTGCTTCCCGAGGGCCAGTGGCCCGCGACCGCCGCCGTGTACGGCTCGAACGCCGTACAGATCCAGGTCGCGTACGACGAGGCGGCGGGGCGCGTCATCGTGATCAGCGCCATCGACAACCTCACCAAGGGCACCGCGGGCGGCGCCCTGCAGAGCATGAACATCGCACTCGGGCTCCCGGAGGAGCTCGGTCTTTCCACGATCGGAGTGGCTCCGTGAGCGACGCACGCGCGGCCGCCGGGCCGCAGATGACAACGGACCGCGCGCCTCTGCGCTGCGCGGGCGGAGAAGCGAACAAGGAGATGCAGTGAGCGTCACGGCAGCGCAGGGATTCACGGCGGCGGGCATCGCCGCCGGGATCAAGGAGAACGGCAACCCGGACCTGGCCCTCGTGGTCAACACCGGGCCCCGCCTGGCCGCCGCGGGCGTCTTCACCTCCAACCGCGTCAAGGCCGCCCCCGTCCTCTGGTCGGAGCAGGTCGTCAAGGGCGGGCTCGTCTCGGCCGTCGTCCTCAACTCCGGTGGCGCCAACGCCTGTACGGGCCCGCAGGGCTTCCAGGACACGCACGCCACCGCCGAGAAGGTCGCCGAGACCCTCGACCTGAACGCGGGCGAGGTCGCCGTCGCGTCGACGGGGCTCATCGGCGTCACGCTCCCCATGGACAAGCTCCTGCCGGGAGTCGAGGCCGCCGCGGGCGAACTCTCGGCGCACGGCGGCGAGAAGGCCGCCATCGCCATCAAGACCACCGACAGCGTGCACAAGACGGCCGTGGTCACCCGGGACGGCTGGACGGTCGGCGGCATGGCGAAGGGCGCGGGCATGCTCGCCCCCGGGCTCGCCACGATGCTCGTCGTACTGACCACGGACGCCGACCTGGAGGCCGACGTCCTGGACAAGGCGCTGCGCGACGCCACGAGGGTCACCTTCGACCGCGTCGACTCCGACGGCTGCATGTCGACGAACGACACGGTGCTCCTGCTGGCCTCCGGCGCCTCCCAGGTCGCCCCGGAGTACGCCGAGTTCGCCGAAGCCGTCCGCGCCGTCTGCGACGACCTCGCCCGCCAGCTCATCGGCGACGCCGAGGGTGCGAGCAAGGACATCCGGATCGAGGTGGTCAACGCCGCGTCCGAGGACGACGCCGTCGAGGTGGGCCGCTCCATCGCCCGCAACAACCTCCTCAAGTGCGCCCTGCACGGCGAGGACCCCAACTGGGGCCGGGTGCTCTCCGCCATCGGCACGACCAAGGCCGCCTTCGAGCCCGACCAGCTGAACGTCGCGATCAACGGCGTCTGGGTCTGCAAGAACGGCAGCGTGGGCGAGGACCGCGACCTCGTCGACATGCGCTACCGGGAGATCAAGATCACCGCGGATCTGGCGGCCGGCACCGCAGAGCCTGTCGTGATCTGGGCCAACGACCTCACCGCCGACTACGTCCACGAGAACAGCGCGTACTCCTCATGAGCGGCGACACGAGCGGCAACACCAGCGGCAACCAGACCGCGCGGAAGCACACCGCCCTCCCCAAGGCGCAGATCCTCATCGAGGCGCTGCCCTGGCTGACCCGGCACCGCGGCAAGACCGTCGTCATCAAGTTCGGCGGCAACGCCATGGTCGACGAGGAGCTGAAGGCCGCCTTCGCGCAGGACGTCGTCTTCCTGCACCACGCGGGCCTCAAGCCCGTCGTCGTGCACGGCGGCGGACCGCAGATCAGCGCGGCCCTGGACCGGCACGGCATCGTCAGCGAGTTCAAGGCGGGCCTGCGGGTCACGACCGAGGACGCCATGGACGTCGTACGCATGGTGCTCGCCGGACAGGTCCAGCGCGAGCTCGTCGGCCTGCTCAACCGGCACGGCCCGCTCGCCGTCGGCCTGACCGGCGAGGACGCGCACACCATCACCGCCACCAAGCACCAGCCCCGTATCGAGGGCGAGTTGGTCGACATCGGCCGGGTCGGTGAGATCACCGAGATCGACACCGGCGCCATCGAGGCCCTGCTCGCGGACGGCCGTATCCCGGTCGTCTCCTCGATCGCACGCTCCCAGGACGACCACCATGTCTACAACGTCAATGCTGATACGGCGGCTGCGGCACTTGCGGCTGCGCTGGACGCCGAGACCCTGATGGTCCTCACGGACGTCGAGGGCCTCTACGAGGACTGGCCCAACAGCGACGAGGTGATCAGCCGCCTGACCGCGAAGGAGCTGGAGAAGCTCCTTCCCGAGCTGGCCAGCGGCATGGTCCCGAAGATGGAGGGCTGCCTGCACGCCGTGCGCAACGGCGTCGAGACGGCCCGCGTGATCGACGGACGGGTCCAGCACTCGATCCTGCTGGAGATCTTCACCGACGAGGGCATCGGCACGATGGTCGTGCCGGACGCGCCCGAGCACGAGACAGAGGGGGAAGCGGCATGACCGGCAACGAGGAGCTGACCCGGCGCTGGCAGGACGCGCTGATGGACAACTACGGCACCCCCAGGCTGCCCCTCGTGCGCGGCGCGGGCAGCAAGCTTCTGGACGCCGACGGCAAGGAGTACGTCGACTTCGTCGGCGGCATCGCGGTCAACGCGCTCGGCCACGCCCACCCGGCGATCGTCGAGGCGGTCAGCACCCAGATCGCCTCCCTCGGCCACGTGTCGAACCTCTTCATCGCCGAGCCGCCGGTCGCGCTCGCCGAGCGGCTGCTCCAGCTCTTCGGGCGCACGGGCCGGGTGTACTTCTGCAACTCCGGCGCCGAGGCCAACGAAGGCGCCTTCAAGATCGGCCGGCTGACCGGGCGTTCGCACATGGTCGCCACCGACGGCGGCTTCCACGGCCGGACCATGGGGGCCCTCGCGCTCACCGGCCAGCCCGGCAAGCAGGAGCCGTTCCTGCCGATGCCCGGCGACGTCACGCACGTCCCGTACGGCGATGTGGAGGCCCTGCGGGCCGCGGTCACCGAGGAGACCGCCCTCGTCGTCATCGAACCCATCCAGGGCGAGAACGGCGTGGTCGTACCGCCCGCGGGCTACCTCAAGGCGGCCCGCGACATCACGACGGCCACCGGGACCTTCCTCGTCCTCGACGAGGTGCAGACCGGAATCGGCCGTACCGGCCACTGGTTCGAACACCTCGCGCACGAGGGCGTGGAGCCCGACGTCGTCACGCTCGCGAAGGGACTGGGCGGCGGTCTGCCGCTCGGCGCGACCGTCGCGTTCGGCGCAGCGGCGGAGCTCCTCAAGCCCGGTCATCACGGAACGACGTTCGGCGGGAACCCCGTGGCGTGCGCCGCGGGACTCGCGGTGCTCGACACGATCGAGGCCGAGGGACTCCTGGAGAACGTGAAGCGGTCGAGCGAGAAGCTGCGCGACGGAATCGAGTCACTCGGACACCCGCTCGTGGGCCATGTCCGGGGTGCGGGCCTGCTGCTGGGTATCGTGCTCACCGAGCCGCTCGCGCCCCAGGCGCAGCAGGCGGCTCAGGACGCCGGCTTCCTGGTGAACGCGCCCGCCCCCGATGTCGTACGGCTGATGCCGCCGCTGAACGTGCGCGACGACGAGGTGGACGCGTTCCTCCGGGCCCTGCCCGGCGTGCTTGACCAGGCCACCGCGGCCAACGGGGACGGACGATCCGGAGAATGAGACGACGATGAGCCAGGCGCAAGGCAACGAGCACGCGGAGCACCCGGATCACTCCGGGCCCGCGGTGCCGCAGACCCGCACCGCACGTCACCGCCGGATCGTGGACATCCTCAACCGGCAGCCCGTGCGCTCCCAGAGTCAGCTCGCGAAGCTGCTCGCCGACGACGGCCTCACGGTCACGCAGGCGACGCTCTCGCGGGACCTGGACGAGCTGAACGCCGTGAAGATCCGCAACGCCGAGGGCGACCTCATCTACGCGGTGCCGAGCGAGGGCGGCTTCCGCACTCCGCGCGCGCCGCTGGGGGAGTCGGCCAAGGAGGAGCGGATGCGCCGCCTCTCGGCGGAGCTGCTGATCTCCGCCGAGGCGTCGGCCAACCTCGTCGTCCTGCGGACGCCGCCGGGCGCGGCCCAGTTCCTGGCCTCGGCGATCGACCAGGCGGAGCTGCACGACATCTTGGGGACGATCGCGGGCGACGACACGTTGATGCTGATCAGCAGGGAGGCCACGGGGGGCCAGGCCTTGGCGGACCACTTGCTGCGGCTGGCTTCGAACGAGCACTGATTGGTCCCCAGCCCCGCCCCTTCCCACAAACCCGCTCGGCGCGGGGGCCTTGGGTTGCCGTCATCACCGGCTTCGCCGAGTTCGTCCTCAAACGCCGGACGGGCTGGAAGTATCCAGCCCGTCCGGCGTTTGAGGCCATCTTGTACGGGGTCTGGGGCGGAGCCCCAGTTTCAGGAAGGGGCGGGATGGGGGAAAGCCCCGCAGGGGCCGCCCTTACCCCAGCACCCCACCCAGCGGATCATCTCCGAGGAACGCCACCAGCTCCGCCAGCACCGGCGCCGTGGCCGGGCCCCGTCGCGTCACCGCGTAAGCCGCCGCCGCGTTCGCGCCGCGCGCGGCCGTCAGGGGATCGAGGCCCCGCCCCAACAGGGCGAGGAACGCTCCCACGTGGGCATCGCCCGCGCCGTTGCTGTCCACCGCGTCCACGGGGAACCCGGGCACATGAACCACCGCCCCCGGGCCCGGCGCGGCCAGCCAGCAGCCGTCCTTGTCGGCCCGCACCAGCGCCCCCGCTCCCGGCGCGAGCCGCCCGCGCAGGGCGTCGGCCGCCTCCCGCGGAAGGGAGTGGCCCGTCATCAGGCGGGCCTCCCGCGCGTTGCAGCTCAGCCAGTCCGTCCGGGCAAGGACCGGCTCCAGGACGGACGCGGGGATGTCCGCGACCAGCGGCGCCGGGTCGAAGCAGACCCGGATGTCGTCCGGCAGCCCCGCCGCGAACGTGGACAGGAGCGGGCCGTTGACCTCCATCACGAGGCTGTACCCGGACAGCTGCACCGTGTCGCCCGGCCGCAACGCCCCCGCCACGGCCGCCGTCTCCGCCGCCGTCATCCGGGCGTCCACCCCGAAGCTGGTCACGAACGTCCGCTCGCCCCCACCGTCGACCAGCGCCACGCAGAAGCCCGTGTCCCCGTCGGTACGCACCGGGAGGAGCGTCCCGATGCCCTCGTCCGCGAGGGCTCGGCGGACGAGGTCCCCGTACGGCCCCGTCCCGTGGAGCCCCGCGTACACCGCGTCGGCCCCCAACCGCCGCGCCGCCGTCAGCGCGTTGAAGCCGCCGCCCGCGTACAGCTCCGTACGGGAGCCGATCACGTCGCCGCCCCGTTCGGGCAGCGCGGGGACCTCGATGACGAGGTCGGCGATGACGTTCCCGGCCAGGACGAGGCGCGGGGAGCGGGTGGGCGTGCTCATCGGACGGGCTCCTCAAGTGCGGGGGAGGGGGCGGGAGTTGTAGCGCAGGGGCGTCCGCCGAAGGCGGCGTACAACGCCGCGCCCACCCCTATCGAGACCGCCCAGCCCAGGCCGTTCACGCCCGGCCAGGTGTCGGCAAGCGGACCGGAGAACCACACGTCGTCCGCGCCCGTGCCGGCGGTCGTGAACAGGAGCCCCGACACGATCGCCGCCACCCAGGCGAGCACGGCGGGCAGCCGGAAGCCGCCGGTGTACCAGTAGCGGCCGGCGCGCGAGGTGTCCATCAGGCCGTCCGGGTCGTACTCGCGGCCCCGCAGCATGTCGACCGCGATCACCCCGATCCAGGCGGAGATCGGCACGGCGAGCAGCGTCAGGAAGGTGGAGAAGGGGCCGTAGAAGTCGTCGGCGATCAGCATGAAGTAGATGCCGCCGAGGAACATCAGCACGATGTCGATGACCACGGCCCAGGCCCGCGGCACCCGCAGACCCAGCGTGATCATGGTGAGTCCCGCGGAGTACGTCGACAGGTGGTTCGACATCAACAGGCCGCCGAAGGCCGCGATCAGATACGGGATCGCCATCCAGGACGGCAGCATCGCGTTGATCGCGGAGACCGGGTCGGAGGACGTGGCGAGCGACGGGTCGCCCGCCGTCAGGAGCGAGCCCAGCGAGATGAGCAGCACGAGCGGGATGCCCGCGCCGAACGCCGAGGCGGTGACCAGGCGGCGCCCCGGGATCGTACGCGGGAGGTAACGGGCGTAGTCCGCACCGGCGTTGGCCCAGCCGATGCCGGTGCCCGCGGCGATGAAGCCGATGCCCGCGATGACGCCGCTGGTCGGTCCCGCAGGGGCCTCCAGGACCTTCGACCAGTCGACCGTGGCGACCAGGAAGCCCATGACGATCAGGTTGAGCACGCCGAACAGGACCGTCGCCCACTTGTTGATCCACATGATCGTGGCGTGCCCCAGGCCGCTGATCAGCAGCGTGCAGGTGATGAAGACCAGCAGGCAGAGCACGGTCAGGAAGGTGTTCTCGTGGACGCCGAAGGCCACCCCGAGGAGGGCGAGCAGCGCGTACGCCGCCGTGGTCGTCGTGATCGTCTCCCAGCCGACCCGGCTCAGCCAGGTGACCAGCGTCGGGCCCGCGTTGCCGCGCTGCCCGAACACCGCGCGGGAGAGGGTGAGCGCGGGCGCCCCGCCCTTCTTGCCCGCCAGGCTCAACGCCCCCACCAGCGCGAACGATCCGAACGAGCCGACGATCGCGACCAGCGCGGCCTGCCAGATGCTGAGGCCGCGGAAGGCGACGAGCGTCGCGCCGAGCGGCAGCCCGAGGATCGAGATGTTGGCGGCGAACCAGGTCCAGAACATCTGGCCCGCGTGGCCGTGGCGCTCGCTGTCGGGGACCGGCTCGATCCCTCGGGTCTCTACGGTGCCGACCTGATCGTTGGTGCCGACGTGATCGTTCTTCGTCGAAGCGGTCATGACGGGACCTCCTTGCGCGCTGGGGAGAGAGAAAAGGGGGGAGAGAAAGAGGGGGGAGAGAAAGAGGGGAGTGGTGGGATCAGCGGTGGGTGAGCAACTGGACCGTCAGCGGCTCCAGTTCGAGGCTGTTGACCGTGCGCAGGGTGCGTACGGCGTCGGCGGGCAGCCCCGAGAGGCCGCGCACCGATCCGGCGACCGCACCCGCGATCGCGCCGATCGTGTCGCTGTCGCCGCCGAGGTTGGCGGCGAGCAGCGTGCTGCGCCACGGATCGCCGCCGGTCAGCGCGAGCACCGCGAACGCGGCGGGCACCGACTCCTGGCTGGCGACGCTGGTGCCGATGAGCGCGACGATGCGGTCCAGGGCCGTGGCCTCGTCCAGGCCGTCCACCAGCTCGCGGGCCCAGGCGATGCGGGCGGAGATGTCGGCTCCGGCGATCCAGTTGCCGCGCCGGGCGCCGGACTCGGCCGCGGCGATCGCGGCGTCGAAGGCCTCGTCGAGCGTGCCGCCCGCGATGCCCGTGCTCACCGCGGCGGCGACGGCCGCCGCGCCCGCGATGCCGATGTTCGTGTCATGGGTGACCTGGCAGGACTCCACCACCCGGTCGAGGAGGTCCGGCAGCGGCTCTGCGGCGAAGGCGATGCCGACCGGGGTGACGCGCATGGCGGCGCCGTTGGTGGTGCCGTACCTGCCCGCCTCCTTGGGGTCGGTGCCGCCCGCGACGGCGTCAAGGGCGGCCTTGGTGGACGGGCCGAGCAGGTCGAAGGAGCCCTTGGCCTTCATCTCCCGCTCCCAGGAGAGCAGTTCGTCGGCGAACCGCAGCGGGTCGACGTGTCCGCCGCCCTCGACGAGCAGCCGCGCGACGATGACCGCCTGGTCGGTGTCGTCGGTGACGGCACCGGCGGGCATGCCCGCGCTCACGGGGTTGTCGTCGCGGGCGGGTTCGAATCCGGTGAGGGTGCCGTAGACGCGTACGACGTCCTCGCGGGACATGACCTGGGTCGGCATGCCCAGGGCGTCGCCGAGCGCGAGGCCGTAGAAGGCGCCGAGCGCGCGGTCGAGAAGGTCGGGGGGTGCGGTGGTCACGAGTGGGCTCCTCGGCCGGTACGGACGTGCAGTTGGAACCGGGACGGGTCGAGCAGGCTTGTCACCTGTTCCACGACCTCTCCCTCGGCATCGCGGAAGACCTGGGCGAGCCGCAGGAAGGGTTCACCGGGGGAGCGGTGCAGGAGCCCCGCGTCCTCGTCGCCGAGGCCGGACACCGCGATGTGGGCGTCGCTCGACGCGGCGATGTGGCCCGCGGCCAGCAGGGTCCGGTTCAGCGAGCCGCCTTCGAGGCCTCGCTCGGGCAGATCGGCGAGGGCGGGCACGGCGGGGACGCGGCTGCGCTCCAGGGAGACGCCACTGCCGTCGGGCAGGCGCCTGACGCGGTCGAGGGCGATGAAGTGCGGGTCCGTGACCCCGAGTTCGGCGGCGAGCTCCGGGTGGGTGATCCGCTCGAAGCGGAGGGTGTCCGTGGTGAGCTCGGTGCCTTGGTCGGCGAGCGCCCGGGTCCAGCCGAGCTGCTGGTCGAGCGGGGTCCCGTCGAACGTGACGATCGAACCGATGCCGGCGTGGGTCTCGATGAGCCCCTGCTCGCCGAGCGCGCTCAGGGCCTGCCGCACGGTGGTGCGACTGACCCCGAACCGCTCCCGCAGGGCGTGCTCGCCGGGCAGGCGGCTGCCGTCGGCGTGCACCCCGGCGCGGATCTCGTCGGCGAGCACGTGCGCGACGCGGTGGTGTTTGTGAACCTGTCCAGGCATGTCTAGAAGGTAAGCGGAGCTGATCCGTCCCGTCTATGGCTGCCGGAAGATTCTTTGCGGATGCGTACCCGTCAGGCCTGCTGGGCGGCCTCGGCCTGCTCGGTCCGCTCGGCCTTCTCCGTCCGCCGCGCCCGGTGCGACATCCAGGCGGCGACCAGCGCCCCCGACACGTTGTGCCACACGGAGAACACGGCGGCGGGCAGCGCCGCCAGCGGGCTGAAGTGCGCGGTGGCCAGCGACGCGGCGAGCCCCGAGTTCTGCATGCCGACCTCGAAGGCCATGGCGCGCGAGGCCGGCGGACCCAGGCGGGCCAGCTTGCCCGCGCCGTAGCCGAGCGCGAGGCCCAGGCCGTTGTGCAGCACGACGGCGACGAACACGAGCAGGGCGGCCGACTTGATGGCCGCGGCGCTGCCCGCGACCACGACGGCCACGATGACGGCGATGGTCAGGGCGGACAGCCACGGCAGGGCGCTGAGGACCCGTCCGATGTAGCGCCCCAAGAGCAGCCGTACGACGAGACCGGCGAGGACCGGGAGCAGCACGGTCTTGAGGATGTCCGTGACCATCGAGCCCGCGTCCACCGGCAGGTACTCGCCCGCCAGGAGCAGCGTCAGCGGCGGCGTGATGAGCGGCGCGAGGACGGTCGAGACGGTGGCCACCGAGACGGACAGGGCCACGTCACCGCGCGCCAGATAGGTCACGACGTTGGACGCGGTCCCGCTCGGCGCGCAGCCGACGAGGATCACGCCGGCCGCCAGCTGGGGCGAGAGCCCGAGCGCGTGGGCGATGAGCCAGCCGAGCCCCGGCATGATCACGTAGTGCGCGACCAGGCCGAGCGCGACGGCCCAGGGCCGCTTGACGACGCCCTGGAAGTCGAGCGGGGTCATGGTGAGCCCCATGCAGAACATCACGAGCCCCAGGAGGTACGGGACGTTCGTGCCCCAGTCCTTGAAGGTGTCCGGGGTCATCAGGCCGAGCGCGCCCGCGGCGAGCACGAGGACGGGGAAGACCGTGACGGCGAGGCGGGCGGCCTTGTCGCCGCTCTCCGTTGAGCTGGGGATCGTCTGTTCGGTTTGCACCCGGCGATGCAACGCCGCCACGCGGCGGGGACGCAAACCCGTCTCGATATGTGGTCGCTACACGAAGCTGCCCGGGGGGCGGGGATCGTTCAGTACCGCGTGATGGCGGTGGCCCCCGAAGCCGTACCGATCGCCATGTGCGGCCGCCGCCCCTGCTCGGCCCACCGCAGGATCCGCCGCATCGCATCGCCCGGCACGGACACGCAACCCGCCGTCGCCCCGCGTCCGTCGACGTGCAGGAAGATCCCCGCGCCGCGTCCGCGCACCGGGCGGTCGTAGTTGAAGCCGATCACCAGGGCATGCGCGTACTGGGCGTCGTACGTGATGAGGTGCTCAGACTCGGCGGCGCGGCAGTCGGCGGGGCGCGGCTGGGTCCAGCGGTTGTAGGAGCGCGAGTCGTTGTCCTGGCACCACCAGGAGTCCTTCGTGACACGGCGGTACGGGTAGTCCGTGCCGGACGGCGCGGACTTGATGCCGAAGGCGTACGGCAGGCGGAAGAGACCGGTGGGCGTCGTGTTCGTCCCCTGCTTGCGCGAGCCGCCCTCCGTCAGGCCGTTCGCGCCGAACCGCGCCGCCGCGGTCCCGGACTTCACCCACCGCCCGCCGCGCCGGTCCCACCACGTGACCGTGCCGGTGGTGGAGCCGGTGCGCGCGGCCTGGGCGGTGATGAGCTGGGTTCCGCCGCCCGTGTCCGCCATGCGGTCCGGCAGCGGTCGGCTCGCGCCGGGCGCGGCACCCAGGGTTGCGGTGGCGGCGAGGAGGAGGGCGGCTGCGGACGCGAGGGCGGCGGCACGGGGGCGCATGGCTCAGACCGTAGTGGGAGGCAAGGGCAGCGGCAGCCCGGGCAGGCCGTCGATGCTCTGTGCGATGTACTCCTTCTTGGTGAAGTAGGCGCTGAGCGAGGCGTCGTCCTCGCGCGCGAAGCGCTTGCCGTGCAGATCGCGATCGTCGTCGTACGACATGAACGGCACCGCGTATCCGCAGCTGTCACGGACGAGTTCGGCCGTCACGACGATGATCGCGCGCAGGCCGTGCGGGGTCGGGTCGATGCCGGGGAAGTGCCCGAGCAGCTCCGCCCAGCGCGGGTCGTCGCGGAAGACGGGTTCGCCGCGGCCGTGCACCCGGACGATGTTCGGCGGGCCCTGGAAGGCGCACCACATCAGGGTGATGCGGCCGTTCTCACGCAGGTGCGCGACGGTCTCCGAGGTGCTGCCCGCGAAGTCCAGATAGGCCACAGTGTGTTCGTCCACGACGGCGAACGAGCCGGTGAGGCCCTTGGGGGAGAGATTGACCGTGCCGTCGCCGGAGAGGGGCGCGGTCGCGGTGAAGAAGAGGGGCTGGGCTTCGATGAACTTGCGGAGTCTGCCGTCTATGCGTTCGTAAGTCTTTCCCATGTCTAAGGATTATTCCCAGAAAAGCTTTGACTGTCTAACGACTTGGGGATGGCGTCTCACCTCCTGGTTGGATTGACGAAACATACGGACCACTGCATACTCATGCATAACGGCGAATGCAGGTTAAGGAGCACGTGAAGTGAGCAGCAACAACGGCGGTGACGTCCGGCTCTGGGGCGGGCGGTTCGCGGACGGCCCGGCAGAGGCCCTGGCCAAGCTGTCGGCATCGGTCCACTTCGACTGGTGCCTGGCGCCGTACGACATCGCCGGTTCCCGCGCCCACGCGCGCGTGCTCCACAAGGCGGGGCTCCTCACCGAGGACGAGCTGACCCGCATGCTGGCCGGGCTCGACCAGCTCGAGACCGATGTGGCGTCGGGCGACTTCGTCGGCACCATCGCCGACGAGGACGTGCACACCGCCCTGGAGCGCGGCCTCCTGGAGCGGCTCGGCCCGGACCTCGGCGGCAAGCTGCGCGCCGGCCGGTCGCGCAACGACCAGGTGGCGACGCTCTTCCGGATGTACCTGCGGGACCACGCCCGGATCATCGGCGGTCTGATCGCCGACCTCCAGGCCGCGCTCGTCGGCCTCGCCGAGGCGCACCCGGACGTCGCCATGCCGGGGCGCACGCACCTGCAGCACGCCCAGCCCGTGCTCTTCGCGCACCACGTCCTCGCGCACGTCCAGCCCCTCTCCCGGGACGCGGAGCGCCTGCGGCAGTGGGACGAGCGCACGGCCGTGTCGCCGTACGGCTCGGGCGCGCTCGCGGGGTCCTCTCTCGGCCTCGACCCCGAGGCCGTCGCCGCGGACCTCGGCTTCGAGCACGGCTCGGCGGCCAACTCCATCGACGGGACGGCGTCGCGGGACTTCGCGGCGGAGTTCGCCTTCATCACCGCGATGATCGGCGTGAACCTCTCCCGGATCGCCGAGGAGATCATCCTGTGGAACACGAAGGAGTTCTCCTTCGTCACGCTCCACGACGCCTTCTCGACCGGCTCGTCGATCATGCCGCAGAAGAAGAACCCGGACATCGCCGAGCTGGCGCGCGGCAAGTCGGGCCGCCTCATCGGCAACCTGACCGGCCTGATGGCGACGCTCAAGGCGCTGCCGCTCGCGTACAACCGCGACCTCCAGGAGGACAAGGAGCCGGTCTTCGACTCCTGCGAGCAGCTGGAGGTCCTGCTCCCCGCCTTCACCGGCATGATGGCGACGCTCACCGTGCACCGCGAGCGCATGGAGGAGCTGGCCCCCGCCGGGTTCTCGCTCGCCACGGACATCGCCGAGTGGCTGGTCAAGCAGGGCGTGCCGTTCCGTGTCGCGCACGAGGTCGCGGGTGAGTGCGTCAAGGAGTGCGAGGCGCACGGCATCGAGCTCGACCAGCTCACGGACGAGCAGTTCGCCAAGATCTCCGAGCACCTCACCCCCGAGGTCCGCACCGTCCTGAACGTCCCCGGCGCCCTGGCATCGCGCAACGGCCGCGGCGGCACCGCCCCCTCGGCCGTCGCCGCCCAGCTCGCCGAGGTCAAGGCCGACCTGGCCATCCAGCAGGAGTGGGCCGCGGCGCGCAAGTAGAAGTGGGCCGCGGCGCGTAAGTGACGCCGGGACAGCGCGTGCCGCGTTGACGTGGGCATCGCGGGTTACGTTGGTCGTTCTTCCGCAAGGAGCCGACCGAACGGAGCCCGCGATGCCCTTCTCGCGCCTGGCCGCAGCGACCACCCCCACCGCCCACATCGGCTTCGGCCTCGCCGCCGTCGGCAGGCCCGGCTACATCACGCTCGGCCGCGACACCGATCTGCCGCCGTCCCGCAGTGTCGAGGCCCTGCGCGAGCGCACCCTCGAACTCCTGGACGCCGCCTACACGCTGGGCGTCCGGTACATCGACGTGGCGCGCTCCTACGGCCGCTCCGAGGAGTTCCTCGCCGACTGGCTGAACGCCAGGCCCGACATCAGGGACGTCGTGATCGGCAGCAAGTGGGGCTACACGTACACGGCCGCCTGGAACGCCGACGCCGCGGGCCCGCACGAGGTCAAGGACCACAGCCTCGCCGCGTACGTCCGTCAGCGCGAGGAGAGCGCCCAGCTGCTCGGCGAGCGGCTCGACCTCTACCAGATCCACTCCGTGACGCCGGAGAGCCCCGCCCTCACCGACAAGGAACTCCAGGCGAAACTGGCCGAGTTGGCGGCCCAGGGTGTGACCGTCGGGCTCTCCGTCAGCGGCCCGGAGCAGGCGGCCGCGATCCGCGCGGCCCTCGCCGTGACCGTCGACGGCGAGCCGCTCTTCCGTACGGTGCAGGCCACGTACAACGCCCTGGAGACCTCGGCGGGCCCCGCGCTCGCGGAGGCCCATGAGGCGGGGCTCACCGTCCTGGTCAAGGAGGCCATGGCCAACGGCCGGCTCGCCGACCCGCACGCCCCCGCGGCCCTGCGTGAGATCGCCGCCGCGTCCGGGTTCGGCAGCGACGCCGTGGCCCTCGCCCTGGTCCTGCGCCAGCCCTGGGCGGGCGTGGTGCTCTCCGGGGCCGCAACCTCGGTCCAGCTCGTCTCGAACCTGCACGCGGCGGCCGTCGATCTCGACGCGGGGCAGCTGGAGCGGCTCGCGGGACTGGTGGAGGAGCCCGCCGCGTACTGGGGACGGCGCGGACAACTGCCCTGGCACTGAGCACCCCGCCGGACGCGCCCTTGGTGATCACCGCGCCTTCATTGTGAGACAAATATGTCTCACATGGCTTATGGTTGTCTCATGTCAGTCGATCGCGATCAGGTGCTGCGCAGCGCCGCGGCGCTCCTCACGCGCAAGGGCTCCGCCACGATGGACGAGGTGGCGCGCGCGGCGGGGATCAGCCGGGCCACCCTGCACCGCCACTTCGCCGGGCGCGACGCCCTCGTACGCGCCCTGGAAGAGCTCGGCATCCAGGAGTGCGAGGCCGCCCTCGACGCGGCCAGGCTCGGCGAGGACAGCGCCGAGGAGGCGCTGCGCCGCCTGGTGAAGGAGCTCCAGCCGGCCGCGGGCCTGCTCGCGTTCCTCGTCACCGAGAACCAGCTCTTCGAGGACGACGCGCAGCACGAGGGCTGGTCCCGGCTCGACGACAGCATCGGCGCGCTCTTCCGACGCGGCCAGGAGAGCGGCGAGTTCCGCATCGACCTGAGCCCCGTCTGGCTGACAGAGGCGCTGTACGGCCTCATCGGCGCGGGCGCCTGGGCCGTACTGGACGGCCGCGTGGCCGCCAACGACTTCACACACATGATCGCCGAGCTGCTGATCGGCGGCGCACAACGGAGAGTGGAACCATGACCAGCATCGAACAGCGGACCGCGTCGGCGGAGGTCGAGCGCAGCCCCGGCCGCTGGCTCGCGCTCGCCGTGCTGGTCCTGGCCGTGCTGCTCGTCGCCGTGGACGCGACGGTGCTCGGCCTGGCCACGCCGTACATCAGCGAGGACCTCAAGCCCACCGGCACCCAGCTGCTGTGGATCGGCGACGTGTACTCGTTCGTCATCGCCGGTCTGCTCGTCTCCATGGGCAGCCTCGGTGACCGCATCGGCCGCAAGAAGCTGCTGCTGATCGGCGCCGTCGCCTTCGGCGGCGTCTCGGTGCTCAACGCCTACGCGACCACGCCCGAAATGCTCATGCTGGCCCGGGCGCTGCTCGGTGTCGCGGGTGCGACGCTGATGCCGTCCACCCTCGCGCTGATCCGGAACATCTTCCACGACCCGCGCGAGCGCAGCCTCGCGGTCGGCATCTGGGGCGCGATGGCCTCGGCCGGCGCGGCCGTGGGTCCGGTCGTCGGCGGTTTCCTGCTCGAGCACTTCTGGTGGGGCTCCGTCTTCCTGATCAACCTGCCGGTGATGGCGGTCCTGGTCGTCGTCGGCATCAAGTTCCTGCCCGAGTCCAAGAACCCGGCGCCCGGTCCGTGGGACCTGATCAGCGTCGTGCTCTCGCTCATCGGCATGATCGCCATCGTGTACGCCATCAAGGAGGCGGCGGCGCACGGCATCCGCTGGGACATCGGGGCGGCGGCCCTGCTCGGCGTGGCGGCCCTCACCTGGTTCGTACGGCGCCAGCTCACCCTCAAGGCGCCCCTCCTGGACATGCGCCTGTTCCGCAACCGCGGGTTCTCCGGGGCGGTGCTCGCCGACCTCCTCACGGTCCTCGGGCTCTCGGGCCTGGTCTTCTTCCTCTCCCAGTTCCTGCAACTGGTCCAGGGGCGGCGGCCGTTCGAGGCGGGCCTGGCCGAACTGCCCGCCGCGGTGGGCGCGGTGGCGGCCGGTCTGATCGCGGGCATGGTCGCGCGGCGGTTCTCCGTGCGCCTGGTGGTCGCGGGCGGCCTCGCCGCGGTGGGCGTGGCCCTCGCGGCGCTGACCACGCTGAGCCAGTCCACCGGGTATCCGCTGCTCGGCGCCTCGCTCCTGGTCGTCGGCATCGGCGCGGGCTTCTCGTTCACGGTGACCGCCGACGTCATCCTCTCCAGCGTGCCCAAGGAGCAGGCGGGCGCCGCGTCCGCTGTCTCCGAGACGGCGTACGAACTGGGCGCGGCACTCGGCATCGCCCTGCTCGGCTCCATCGTGACCGGCGTCTACCGCGACTTCACCGCCCCGGCGGGCACCCCACCGGAGATCGCGGCGGCCGCGCACGAGTCACTGGGCGGCGCGGTGGAGTCGACGGCCGGCCTCCCGGCCCACGAGTCCCAGGCCCTGCTGGCCTCGGCCCAGGACGCCTTCGTCGACGGCCTGCGCCTGGCGGCGGGCGTGGGCGCGGGGGTGCTGCTCGCCACCGCGGTGGCGGCGTGGTTCCTCCTGAAGGGCTCAAGGCTGGAGGACGGCGAAAAGCCCCGTAAGGGGCGCGGGGAACCGCGCGACCAGCCACATACGGCCCGCAGCTGAAGGCAGAAACGCGAACGCCCGCACCGCGCCGGAGGGGAACTCTGGCGCGGCGCGGGCGTTCAGGCTTGCGCGACCCGAGCCCGGAGGGCTACGCCGCCTTCGCCTTCGTGGCGTACATGTCCACGTACTCCTGCCCGGAGAGCTGCATGACCTCCGTCATCACGGAGTCCGTCACCGCCCGCAGCACATAGCGGTCGCGGTCCATGCCCTCGTACCGCGAGAACTCCATCGGCTCACCGAACCGCACCGTCACGCGGCCCGGGCGCGGCAGCCCCTTGCCGCCGGGCTGGAGCTTGTCCGTGCCGATCATCGCGAAGGGGACGACGGGCGCGCCGGTCATCAGGGTCAGCCGGGCGATGCCCGTGCGGCCGCGGTACAGGCGGCCGTCGGGGGAGCGGGTGCCTTCGGGGTAGATGCCGAAGAGCTTGCCCTCCTCCAGGACGCGCCGCCCGGTCATCAGGGCGGCGACGCCGCCGTGGCCGCCGTCGCGGTCCACGGGGATCATGCCGGAGCCGGTGAAGAACCAGGCCATCAGGCGGCCCTTGAGCCCCTTGCCCGTGACGTACTCGTCCTTGCCGATGAAGAAGACCGGACGCGGGCAGACGAGAGGCATGATCATCGAGTCGATGAACGTGAGGTGGTTTCCGGCCATGATGACCGGACCGGTGCCCGGAATGTTCTCGGCGCCTTCCACCCGAGGGCGGAACATCAGACGCAAGATCGGTCCGAGCACAGCCTTGATGAGCGCGAGACGGGACAACGAGCCCTCCGGTGTCAACGGGTCAACGACGAGTATGTGCAGGTGAGGACGATACTCGTGGCTTACCGCTCCTCGCACATCGGGTTCACGCACTCGATACGCAGAGTTGACCTGAGTTTGCGTGGTGTTGCCCTCGGATCGCCCTCCCTGTGACGACCGTATCTCCGTGGGGAGGATGTGGCTCGTCCTAGTGGTCCTTGTCACGCGCGGTGGTCACGCGCTGCCACCGTGCAGCGGGCCGCCTCCGTGCGCCAGGACCCACCGAACGGACCCCGCCCCGCACACCAGTCGCCATCCGGCGTCACCCTTCCGTTCGGTCCAGGGTCTCCCGTCCGTCACGCGCGGCCACCTACGATCGTGCCGCTTTGTCAGGTGCAAGGCAGCACATCGGGAGGAGCGCTCAATGGCCACGCAGCAGTCGAGGGATTCGAAGCCGGGGGAGCCGGGGGAGCGGCGACCGGGGCGGCGCGCGCTACTGGGAGCGGCCGTACTAGGGGCGGGCACAGCCGTCGTAGGACTGCCCGGCGTGGCGAGAGCCGACGGGAAGCACGGGCACGGGGGATACAAGGACCTGCCCGTGCCGACCGTCGTCGCGCACCGCGGCACCAGCGGCTACCGGCCCGAGCACACGCTCGGTTCGTACCAGCTCGCCCTCGACATGGGCGCGCACGTCATCGAGCAGGACGTCGTGCCCACCAAGGACGGCCATCTCGTATGCCGTCACGAGAACGACATCACCGCGACGACGGACGTCGCCGCGCACCCGGAGTTCGCGTCCCGCAAGACCACCAAGTCCGTGGACGGCACCTCGTTCACCGGCTGGTTCACCGAGGACTTCACGCTCGCCGAGCTGAAGACGCTGCGCGCCAAGGAGCGCATCCCCGGCACCCGCCAGCGCAACACCCTCTACGACGGCCGCTGGGACGTGCCCACCCTGGAAGAGGTCTTCCAGTGGGCCGACCGGCAGGAGCGCAGGACGGGCAAGCGGATCTGGCTGCACATCGAGACCAAGCACCCCACGTACTTCCGCAAGCTGGGCCTGGGCCTGGAGGAGCCGCTGGCCAAGCTCCTTCGCAAGTACGGACGGCACAAGAAGAACTCGCCGAACTTCCTTCAGTCCTTCGAGCCCAGCAGCATCCAGCGCCTGAACAAGCTGGTCGGCCCGCCGCTCGTGGTGCTCCTGTCCAGCGCGAGCTCCCGCCCCTGGGACTTCGTCGAGGCGGGCGACCCGCGCACGGTCGCCGACCTCATCAAGCCCGAGGGCCTGGAGTGGATGGCCTCGTTCGCGCAGGGCATCGGCCCCACGCTCGACCTGATCATCCCGAGGAAGGCGGACGGCAGCCTCGGCACCCCGACCACCCTCGTGAAGGACGCGCACAGGGCGGGCCTGATCCTGCACCCGTACACGATGCGCAACGAGAACACCTTCCTGCCCACGAACTTCAGGAAGGGCACCGACCCGGCCGCCTACGGAGACGCCTTCGGCGCCTTCAAGGCGTACTTCGAGACGGGCATCGACGGCATCTTCTCGGACAACTGCGACACCGCGCTGCTCGCCCGCGCGGACTTCGTCAACAAGTGATCGTCCCGCCCCGGTTGGGGTGACAGACGGCCGCCCCGGCAACCTCCTGCCGGGGCGGTCGCGTCCCGCCCTGCATGACCCACGAGCTGATCCCCACCCTGCGTCCGCTCCTCGCCGCCGAGGCCTCCGCCGCGGCCCACGGCTCCGGCACCGACCCCGGTGACCTCGAACAGGCCGTCTGGCTGCGCCTGTTGGAACGCATGGACGTCGCCGACCCACCAGCCGACCCGGCCACCTGGCTGCGCGCCGCCGTCGCCTCCGAGGCGCGCGGCGCCCGGCGCCGGGAGGAGCGCGAGGTGGCGTACGCGACCGAGCCGGCCGACGACACCGAGCGCGGCCCCGAACAGCGCGCCCTGCGGGCCGACCGTGAGCGCACCCTGCACGCGGCGGTGCGCAGGCTGCCCGGACGCTGCCCCGGTCTCATGGCGGCACTGCTCTCCCCCAAGGACCTCACCTACCGGGAGATCGCAGGCGAGTTGGGAATGTCACAGGGCAGTCTGGGGCCTGAACGTTCCCGTTGCCTGGGATGCCTGCGCAGAATGCTCGCGGCGGAGGTTGCAGCTCCTGAACCGCGGGGAAAGGAGCGATAGACAACCGGCGGAGCAGGTGAGCGGGAGGCATGCACACATGGGCATGAGCGTGACCATCTCGGAGGCGGGCGGACAGGACGCCGAGAAGATCCTCAAACTGCAGTACCTGTGCTACCAGAGCGAGGCCGAGCTGTACGGCGACTACTCCATCGAGCCGCTCACACAGACCCTCGACTCCATCAAGGCCGAACTGACCTCCGGCAACGTGCTGGTGGCCCGCCTCGGCGACGAGGTCGTCGCGTCCGTGCGCGGCACGGTCGACGCCGACGGCACGGCGCGGATCGACAAGCTGATCGTCCACCCCAGGATGCAGCGGCACGGCCTGGGCGGCCGGCTCCTGGACGCGATAGAGGGGCGCCTGGGCGCGGGCGGCACCGCCAAGTGCTTCCAGCTCTCCAGCGGCCATCGCAGCGAGCAGAACCTTCAGCTCTACCGCAAGCACGGCTACGCGGCGGTGAAGACGCAGCACGTGAACGAACGGCTCACGCGCATCACCCTCGCCAAGGAGGCGACCGCGGGGGCGTACGCGGCCAGGGTCTAGCGCGCCGCCCTGCGCGCCTTGTTCAGCCAGAAGATCGCGGTGAGCGGCAGGATCACCGGGATGAACAGATAGCCCATCCCGAAGTCCGACCACACCGTGGCGTCGGGGAAGGCGGAGGGCTCCACGAGCGTCCAGGTCCCCACCGCCAAGACGCCCACCAGCTCGGCGGCGCAGCACACCAGCGCCGCCTTGCGGGCCTTCTCGCCGCCCCGCACCAGCGAGTACGTGATGAAGCCGTAGACGAGACCCGCGAGCGCGGACAGCGTGTAGGCGAGCGGGGCCTTGTGGAAGTCCGTCGAGATCTGCACGGCGGAGCGCGAGACCGCGCCGACCACCATCACCCCGTACAGCCACACCAGCAGGATGCCGGGCCCGCTGATCAGCCTCTGCCGGGCGGGCGCCGCGTCCGCGGAGTGCTTCTCGGGCTCTGTCACCGTCACCTCAGCCTCCCCAGATGTCGTAGAGCCGCACCTGCAGCACGGCGAGGACCACGCCGCCCGCGGCGACCGTGATGGAGCCCCAACGGGTGCGCTCGGCCAGGGACATGAAGCCCGCGGCCGGGATGCAGGCGAAGGAGCCGATCAAGTACGCCACGAAGATCGTCGTGCCCTGCTCGGCCTTCTCGCCCCGCGCCAGCTGAACGATGCCGACGATCAGCTGGACCGTGGCGAGGAACGTCACCACGGCCATGCCGATGAAGTGCCAGTCCTTGGTCGGCTGGTCCCGGTAGGCGGCGAAGCCGCACCACGCGGCGAGCACGAGCGCGGCCACGGCGGTCGCGATCGTCAGGGCAACAAGCATGCCGTGACTTTATTACGGGCCCTATGACCCGATGCGCGCACCCCTGGGGTGCCCCGTACGCTCGGACACCATGAAGATCCACGCTGAAGCGCTCCTGTTCGACAACGACGGCACCCTGATCTCCTCGATGGAGTCGGTGTACCGCTGCTGGAGGCGCTTGGCGCAGGAGTACGGGATCACCGCCGAGGAGTTCGAGCGGGTCGAGCTGCACGGCCGCCCCGCGGCCGAGATCATCGCCGACATGCTGCCCGCCGAGCGCGTGGCCGAGGCCGTCGCCCGCATCGAGGATCTTGAGGTCTCGGACGTCGCCGGCGGCGTCGTGCTGCTGCCCGGCACCCGTGAGCTGCTCGCGTCCCTGCCGCCCGAGCGCTGGGCCGTGGTGACCTCCGCCGGGCGGCGCCTGGCCGAGGCCCGGCTCGCGGAGGTCGGCATCGACCCCGCGATGCTGATCGCCGCCGACGACATCACGCGCGGCAAGCCCGACCCGGAGCCCTTCCTGCTCGCGGCGGCGAAGCTGGGCGTCGACCCGGCGCGCTGCGTGGTCTTCGAGGACGCACCGGCGGGTCTCACGGCGGGCCGCGCGGCCGGCATGACCACCGTGGCGTTGGCCACAACGCACACCGTCGGCGAGCTCTCCGGAGACGTCGTCGTGAAGGACCTCTCGGCCGTGTCCGCACAGGCCACCGAGGGTGGCGTGGAGATCACCGTCGAGGGCTGAGCACCCGCCCCGCGACGTCCGCACCTGTCCACCGGCTGTCCGTATAGCGGACAACGGTGGCGGGGCGCCGACGCACGCGTGTTTTACTGGTCCACATGACCACGACGAGCAGCCGCACCCTTGCGACCGAGGCGATCACGACGCCCGGTGCTCGTTGTATGTGTCGAATGTGCGCCTTCTGAGGGCCCCCGCACCACCCCTGAGCATCGCGCCCCGAAGCGAAGCCGCTGTGCCGCGCCCCTATGCGACGTACGCCTTACCGGCGGACATGACGTAGGAAGCGAGCCTGCCCCGCGCACACCTCCTCCGGTTCTTTTCGCCACCGCGAGAAACCGTGCCGCGTTCCCCACGAATGCCCCGTGCCCGGCGAGAACCGCGCCGCGCACTCGACAGTGACGGAAACCCCTGTGATCACCACTTCCGGCCTCACCAAGGTCTACCGCTCACGCGGTCGTGAAGTAACTGCCCTCGACGGCGTCGATCTGCATGTCCGCGAAGGCGAGGTGTACGGCGTCATCGGCCAGTCCGGCGCCGGCAAATCCTCGCTGATCCGCTGCGTCAACCTCCTGGAGCGCCCCACCGCCGGCACCGTGACCGTCGCGGGGCAGGACCTCACCGCCCTCGCGGGACGCGGCAGCCGCGCGAGCAAGGACCTGCGTCGGGCCCGCAGCCGTATCGGCATGGTCTTCCAGCACTTCAACCTGCTGTCCTCGCGCACCGTGCAGGACAACGTCGAGCTGCCCCTGGAGATCCTCGGTCTCAGCGGCGCCGAGCGCTCCCGCAAGGCCCTCGAACTCCTCGACCTGGTCGGCCTCGCCGACAAGGCGAAGTCCTACCCGGCGCAGCTCTCCGGCGGCCAGAAGCAGCGCGTCGGCATCGCCCGCGCGCTCGCCGGCGACCCCAAGGTGCTGCTCTCGGACGAGGCGACCAGCGCCCTGGACCCGGAGACCACCCGCTCCATCCTGGGGCTCCTGCGCGACCTCAACCGGCAGCTCGGCCTGACCGTCCTGCTGATCACGCACGAGATGGACGTCGTCAAGAGCGTCTGCGACTCCGCCGCCCTCATGGAGAACGGGCGGATCGTCGAGTCCGGCACCGTCACCGAGCTGCTCGCGACGCCCGGCTCCGAGCTGGCCGCCGCGCTCTTCCCGGTCAGCGGCGAGGCGTCGGGCGTCGACCGCACCGTCGTCGACGTGACCTTCCACGGGGAGGCCGCTACCCAGCCGGTCATCTCCCAACTGTCGCGCACGTACAACATCGACATCTCGATCCTCGGCGCCGCGATGGACACCGTCGCGGGCAAGCAGGTCGGCCGGATGCGCATCGAGCTGCCCGGACGCTTCGAGGAGAACGTCGTCCCGATCGGCTTCCTGCGCGAGCAGGGACTACAGGTGGACATCGCGGGCGAAGAGCCCGTGAGCACGCCGAAGGACGCCACGCCGCTGGTCAAGGAAGGTGCCAAGTGACCTGGTCGGAGATGCAGCCCCTGCTGGAGCAGGCCTGTTGGGACACCCTCTACATGGTGGGCTGGTCGACGCTGATAGCCGTCGTCGCCGGACTGCCGCTCGGCATCCTGCTGGTCCTCACCGACCGCGGCGGGCTGCTGCAGAACACGTTCCTGAACAAGCTCATCGGGCAGATCGTGAACATCGCGCGCTCGATGCCCTTCATCATCCTCATGGTCGCCCTGATGGGCTTCACGCGCTGGATCACGGGTACGACGATCGGCCGCGAGGCCGCCATCGTGCCGCTCGCGATCGGCGCCACGCCGTTCTTCGCGCGGCTCGTGGAGACCGCGGTGCGCGAGGTCGACGGCGGCCTCGTCGAGGCCGTGCAGTCGATGGGCGGCAACACCTGGACCATCGTGCGCAAGGTCCTCGTGCCGGAGTCGCTGCCCTCGCTGATCTCCAGCACCACCACGACGATCGTCACGATCATCGGCTACTCGGCCATCACCGGCGCCGTCGGCGCGGGCGGCCTCGGCGACATCGCGATCCGCTACGGCTACCAGCGCTTCGAGACCGAACTGATGTGGATCACCGTCGGCGTCCTCGCCGTCGTCATCTCGATCATCCAGTTCGCGGGCGACTACGCGGCCCGCAGGCTGCACCGGCGCGGCGGCCACTCGGGCGCCGCACCGCGCCTGCGCTTCCTCAAGCTCGCGCCTTCGAAGGCTTCCTGAATCTCACCCCGCACACCCCATCGCGGGGCGTACCACCCATGGAGAAAGGCACTTTTCGTGCGTAACACCGCCAAGATCACCACCGCTGTCCTCGCCACCGGAGCCCTCACCCTCGGTCTCTCCGCCTGCGGCTCCGACAAGGGCTCCGCCGCGGGCGACAAGGACGGCAAGCTCATCGTCGCCGCGACCCCGACGCCGCAGGGCGAGATCCTCGACTACGTCAAGGCGAACCTCGCCAAGAAGGCCGGCCTCGACCTCGAGGTCAAGGAGTTCACCGACTACGTCACGCCGAACACCGCCGTCCAGCAGGGCGAGGTCTTCGCGAACTACTTCCAGCACAAGCCCTACCTCGACGACTTCAACAAGAAGAACGGGACGGACATCGTGCCCGTCCCGAACGCGACGGTGCACCTGGAGCCGCTCGGCGTCTACTCCAAGAGCGTCAAGAAGCTCACCGACCTCAAGAGCGGTGCCACGGTCGCCCTGCCGAACGACACCACCAACGAGGCCCGCGCGCTCAAGCTCCTCGCCGACAACGGCCTGATCGAGCTCAAGAAGGGCGTCGGCTACGAAGCCACCCCCAAGGACGTCGCGAAGAACCCGAAGAACCTCAAGTTCAAGGAGCTCGAGGCCGCCCAGGTGCCCCGCTCCCTCGGTGACGTCGACGCCGCGGTGATCAACGGCAACTACGCCCTTGAGGCCAAGCTCAGCCCGGCCAAGGACGCCATCGTCGCCGAGCCCGCCAAGGACAACCCCTACGGCAACTTCCTGGCCGTGAACAAGGGCGACGAGAACGACCCGCGCGTGAAGAAGCTCGCCAAGCTCCTCACCTCGCCCGAGGTCAAGAAGTTCATCGACGACAAGTACGACGGTGCCGTCGTCGCGGCGTTCTGATCATGCGGACGCCCGTCATCGCGGCCGCCGCGGGAGCACTGGCCCTCACCCTCGGCCTGACCGCCTGCGGCAGCGAATCCGGCTCGGGAGGCGCCGACGGTGACAAGCTCGTCGTCGGCGCCACCCCGACCCCGGCCGGTGAAGTCCTCGCGTACATCAGGGACAACCTCGCGAAGAAGAAGGGACTCGACCTCCAGATCACGGAGTTCACGGACTACGTCACGCCGAACACCGCGCTCCAGGAGGGCTCCCTCGACGCCAACCTCTACCAGCACACCCCGTACTTGGAGGACTTCAACAAGTCCAAGAAGACGGAGCTGACGCCGGTGACCGAGGTCTATCTGCCGCCGATGGGGGTGTACGCGAACAAGGCGAAGGACGTCACCGAGCTGCCCGCGGGGGCGACCGTCGCCGTTCCTAACGACACCACCAACGAAGGCAGGGCGCTCGAACTCCTCGCCTCCAAGGGCGTCATCGGGCTCAAGAAGGGGGCCGGCTCGACCGCGACCCCCGAGGACATCACGTCCAACCCGAAGAAGCTCACCATCAAGCCGCTGGAACCCGCCCAGCTGCCCCGCTCCCTGGAAGACGTCGACGCCGCGGTCATCAACAACAACTACGCGCTCGACGCCGGACTCAGCCCCAAGAAGGACGCCATCCTTCTGGAGTCGCCCAAGGACAATCCGTACAACAACGTGCTCGCCGTCAAGAAGGGCGACGAGGACGATCCCCGGGTCGAGAAGCTGGCCGAACTGCTCACTTCACCCGAGGTGAAGCAGTTCATCGAGGACAAGTACAAGGGCTCGGTCCTGCCCGTCGAAACGAGCTGACGCACAGTCCGTTTCCGCCCTCACCACGGGGTCCTCTCCTGATGAAGGAGCGGACCCCGTGGTGCGTTTGCGCGCCGACATGCTGCATGCTGGGCACTTCAGCAGGCCCGAGGGTTCCAGGTTACGGAGCAGCGCATGACTACCACCTTGCCCGACATCTCCATCAGCACGGAGCGGTTGGTGCTGCGCCCGTTCGAGGAAGCCGACGTCTGTGCGTACGCGGAGATGATGAACGACGAGATGGTCACCGCCTGGACCTCCGCGCCCCAGCCCTACACCGAGGACGACGCCCGCGACTGGATCACCCGGGTCGCGCCCGCCGAGCGCACCGAGGGCCGCGGAATCGCCCTGGCCGTCACGGAGTTCCTCACCCAGCGCCTGGTCGGCATCGTGCAACTGCGGGACATCGACTGGCGGGTGCGCTCCAGCGAGCTCAACTACGTCGTCGCCCCCTGGGCCCGCGGCGAGGGCTACGCCTCGGAGGCGGCGCTCGCCACCGCCCAGTGGCTCTTCAACGACCAGCGCTTCGAGCGCATCGAGCTGCGCACCGCCGCCGACAACACCGCGGCCCAGCAGGTCGCGCAGAAGATCGGCTGCATCAGCGAGGGAGTCCTGCGGGGCGCCTGGATAGCGCGTACGAGGAACGGCGGGGACCCGTTCGGCGGCTGGATCGACGTCCGGACCGACCTCATCGTGTGGAGCCTGCTCCCCGAGGACCTGGAAGGCGTCGGAGAGCAGCTCGCCGACAGCGGGTTCAGCGCCTACTCCGACTGGAACTGACCCCCCAAGCACCTCGGGGCCCCACCAGGTACGCTCGCCCCTGGCCGCACACGGTTGCCCCCTGCACACGACGCCCGGCCCCCTCAGACGACCCGCGAGAACGCACACCCGCGAGAACCCAGGAGACAGACGACGATGGCCGACCGCGTCACGGTGATCGGCTGGGACGGCTCGCCGCTGACCGCCACCGCGCGCTCGGCGCTCGGCGCCGCCACCCTCGTCGCGGGCGCCGCCCACCACCTGGCGCTCACCGAGGTGCCACCGGCCGCCGAACGCATCCGCCTGGGCAGCGTGAGCCTGGCCGCCCGCCGCATCGCCGCCCACCGCGGCACCGCCGTGGTCCTCGCCGACGGCGACCCCGGGTTCTTCGGCGTCGTACGCACCCTGCGCGCCCCCGAATTCGGCCTCGAGGTCGAAGTGGTGCCGGCCGTCTCCTCCGTGGCCCAGGCCTTCGCCCGCGCCGGGATGCCCTGGGACGACGCCCAGGTCGTGGTCGCCCACCCGCGCACCCTGCGCCGCGCGGTGAACGTCTGCCGCGCCCACACCAAGGTCGCCGTGCTCACCTCGCCCGGCGCGGGCCCCGCCGAGCTCGGCCTGCTGCTGCAGGGCGTGCACCGCACCTTCGTGATCTGCGAGGAGCTCGGCACTGAGCGCGAACAGGTCACCGTCCTCACCTCCGACAAGGCTGCCGACCACACCTGGCGCGACCCGAACGTCGTCATCGTCATCGGCGGCCCGGTCGCCGCCTCCGACACCGGCTGGATCGCGGGACGCGACCCGGGCACCCCGCGCGGCTGGGCCCTGCCCGCCCCCGCCTACGGAGGCGAGGCCCAGCTCGGCGAGGGCGAGAGCGACCGCCTGCGGGCCGCGCAACTCGCCCGTATCGGCCCGCGCGTGGGCGACCTGGTCTGGGACATCGGCTGCGGCAGCGGCGCCTTCACCGCGGAGGCGGCGCGGTTCGGCGCCGCCGTCATCGCCGTCGACGCCGACCCCGACGCCTGCGCCCGCACCACGGCGGTCGCCCGCCACTTCGGCGTCCAGCCGCAGATCGTGCACGGCACGGCGCCGCACGTCCTCGAAGACCTGCCCGAGCCCGACGTCGTACGCGTCGGGGGCGGGGGAGCCGCGGTGGTCTCCGCCGTCGCCGACCGCCGTCCGGCGCGCATCGTGACGCACGCGTCGACCCGTGACGCCGCCGAACTCATCGGCAGGGGCCTGACGGAGCACGGATACGCGGTCGAATGCGCCCTGCTCCAGTCCGTCGAACTCGACACGCGCGCGTGGACGGAACGGGAGCGGACCGTCGTCTTCCTGCTCTCCGG
Source organism: Streptomyces sp. NPDC054047 (assembly GCF_055585065.1). Classification (NCBI taxonomy): domain Bacteria; kingdom Bacillati; phylum Actinomycetota; class Actinomycetes; order Kitasatosporales; family Streptomycetaceae; genus Streptomyces; species Streptomyces sp. NPDC054047. Next base: position 374,905 of record NZ_JBVJKV010000009.1, read on the forward strand.
ACAGTTGCCCGATCGCGCCCCGTGACCCTGCTGCCGCACGGTGCGGGGTAGGCTGGCCGATCGTTGTACCGCACCCGAGTGTCCGGCAAATAGTTGGTCAATGTCCGGAAAGCTCGCCCGTTTTGGGGGGTGTGTGGTACGGCAGGACCGGAGGGCGCGCAACGTGGCGCAGCCCACAGCGGGCCGTTGCGGATCAAGCCGCCGCGGCGGCGGGCCACCCGGGACAATGCCTGTTGTCCGTACGCGGTTCGTGCCGCGCGGCGCGCACGCTCGTTGAGGTTGACGGGCGGTTGGTGCGCCGCTCCGGGCAATGGGGCTTCCCCGGCCTAAGGCTGAGGGGCGGTCGAAGAAGCACTAACCGATGGGCGAGGGGTTACGCATGACCGACACCGGCCAGGTCTCGGGCGAGGGACTGCCGGAGAACGCAGGCATGGTGGAGCAGCCGGGCGTCCCCGCCCTGGGTGCGTACACCTACCTCGACCCCTCCGAAAATCCCGGCGAGAGCGTCGCCCCCGCAGACGATGACGATTTGCTCCTCATGCCGGGTGCCCAGGGTGCCTGGAGCGAGCCGCACTCGGCCGCGCCGCAGCAGGCAGGCCCGGAGCAGCCGGTGGCCGCCCAGCACGCGGGCGCCCAGGGCGGGACCGCGCAGCACGGCGTCGCTCAGCCGGTGGGTGCGCAGCCCGGGGGTGCCCAGCACGCGGCCGTCGGTCAGTCCGCAGGCCGGCCCGTAGGTCAGCAGAACGCGGGCGCGCCTGTCGGTGACCCGTCCTTCGCGAACCAGTACGCCGCGGGTCAGCCCGTGGCCGACCCGGCCATGGCGGAGCAGTCCGCCGCCGGCCAGTCCGCCGGTGGCAGGCACTCGGCCGATCAGTCGTCGGGCGGCCGGCCCCTCGTCGGCCAGCACGCCGCAGGACCGCAGGCCGTGCACCAGCCGGGTCCGCACGAGACCGCCGGGCGCGACAGCGGCTCGGTCGACCTGAACGGCGTCCAGCTGCCGGGCGCGCCCACGCCGGCGCCCGCATCGCACCCCGGCGCCTCCCGCCGCCCGCTCCACCGGGGGCCTTCGGGTCCCGCCGTGCCCGACGGCACGGGCAGTCCCGTACGGTCCCTCGCCGACCGCGGCCCGGCCGGTGCCCCGCAGCACGCCGTGCCCGTGCGGCACGCGGGGCCGCCGACCGTGGGGCCCGAGTACCTCGACATCCCGCGTGACGGGGAAGGGATGCTGCCGGGTCCGCAGCTCGGTGAGGTCACGCCGCAGGGCGCGACGCCGTGGACGACCCAGCCGCAGCACGCACAGGCCGCGCAGGTCGCACAGGCCGCACAGCCCGTCGCACCAGCAGAAACGGTCGTCCCGGACGCCACACCCGTAACAGAGGGCACGCAGGACGCACCGGCCGCGCAGGACGCACCGGCCGCGCAGGACGCACCGGCCGTGCAGGACGCACAAGGAGCGCAGGACTCGCCCGGCGCCGAGGCCCCGCAGCCCGCGCCGGCCACCGACATGCCCCAGCCCGTGGCGACGGACCCCGCGGCCCCGGTCGCCGAGCCGCCCGCTGCCGCCTTCCCGCAGGCCGCTGAGGCCGCCGACCCCGCGATCGCGCAAGGCACCGAGGCGGACGACCAGTTCGCGCACGCCGTCGCCGAGGCCGGACAGCCCGCGTTCGCCGTGGACGCAGAGCAGCCGTCGGGCGCGGAGGCCGCCGCGCCCGCCCCGGAAGCGAGCCAGGAGCTGCCGCCCACCGCCGACGCGGAGCAGCCGTCCGCGCAGGGACAGTCCGCGCACGCGGGCTCCGGTCAGCCGCAGTTCGCCATGGCCGGCGCGCAGCCCTGGTCGGACGCGCCGCTCGCGGCCGCCGGGCACACGGTCCAGGGCCCGCTCATCCCGCAGGCGCCTCAGGCCCCGCAGGCCCCTCAGGCCCCGCAGTACGCGGAAGCCCCCGCGGGCCAGGCGCCCCACGGCGAGGCACTCCCGGGCGACCCGAACCAGCCCTACGCGGAGCCCCAGGCGCCCGCGCCGCTGGGCCAGTTCGTGCCGGTCGAGGGGTCGGTGCCGACCACGCCCCACCTGGCGCCGACGCCCCCGCACGCCCTGTCCGTGCCCCCGGAGCACTTCGATGCCCCGCTGCCCGAGGCCTCCGAGGCGCAGCCGGAGCCCGCCGCCGAGGCCGAGGCCCCCGCGCCGGACGCCGTACCGGCAGCCGAGGTCCCGGAGGTGCCGTCCGCCCAGGAGGCCCCGGAGCCCCCCGAGGCACCGGAAGCCCAGGAGCCCTCGACTCTTCTCGAAGCCGCGGAGGCCCCCGAGCCCGCGGCCACCGTGCCCGCGCCGCGTGACGGCCAGGAGCCCGCGGCGGCAACTGCCACGTCGGAAGCGCCGGAAGCGCCGGAAGCGCCAGAACCCACGCAAGCAGTCGAAGAGCCCGTGGCGGATGCGCCCGAGCAGACGGAGACGGCAGCCGAGCCCACGCCCCTCCTGGTGATCGACGAATCCGCCGAAGCCGAAGCCGAAGCAGCGGCAGCGGCCGTGCCCGACGCCCCCGAGCCCGCGGCCGTCGCCGAGGCCGGGCCCGCCGAGGTGACCGAGGCCGCCGAACCGGCGGAAGCCGCGGACGAGGCCGTCCCGGCGGAGCCCGTCAGGGAGCCGGAGCCCGCCCAGCAGTCGCAGGCGCCGGCCGCCCCCGCCTACGACGACGCCGAGCGCGAGGCCGTCCTGCGCGTCATGCGTGAACGCCGCGACATCCGCAACGGCTTCCGCAGCGACGCCATCCCGCACGAGGTCCTGCTCCGCGTCCTGGAGGCGGCCCACACCGCGCCCTCCGTGGGCCACTCGCAGCCCTGGGACTTCGTCGTCATCCGCTCGGCCGAGACGCGCCGCACGATGCACGAACTGGCCATGCGCCAGAAGGACGCGTACGCGAAGTCGTTGCCCAAGGGCCGCGCGAAACAGTTCAAGGAACTGAAGATCGAGGCCATCCTCGACACCCCGGTGAACATCGTCGTCACCGCCGACCCGACCCGCGGCGGCCGCCACACCCTGGGCCGTCACACGCAGCCGCAGATGGCTCCGTACTCCTCGGCGCTCGCGGTCGAGAACCTGTGGCTGGCGGCGCGCGCCGAAGGCCTGGGTGTCGGCTGGGTCAGCTTCTTCGACGAACGCGAGATGGTCAGAACGCTCGGCCTGCCCGAGCACCTCGAAGTGGTGGCCTATCTCTGTGTCGGATACGTCGACGAGTTCCCGGAGGAGCCCGAGCTGATGCAGGCAGGCTGGTCCAAGCGCCGCCCGCTCTCCTGGGTGGTCCACGAGGAGACGTACGGCCGCCGTGCCCTGCCCGGCGAGGAGCCGCACGACCTGCTCGCCGAGACCGTCTCCAACATCCGCCCGCTGGACGCCAAGGCGCTCGGCGAGGCCTGGGAGCGGCAGAAGCGGATGACGAAGCCGCCGGGCGCGCTCGGCATGCTGGAGATCATCTCCGCGCAGCTCTCCGGCCTGTCCCGGCAGTGCCCGCCGCCGATCCCGGAACCCGCGGCCGTCGCGATCTTCGCGGGCGACCACGGTGTGCACGCCCAGGGCGTCACCGCCTGGCCCCAGGAGGTGACCGCGCAGATGGTCGCCAACTTCCTCGGCGGCGGCGCGGTCTGCAACGCCTTCGCCAACCAGGTGGGCGCCGAGGTCTGCGTCATCGATGTGGGCGTGGCGAGCGAACTCCCGGCCACCCCCGGCCTGTTGCCCCGCAAGATCCGCGCGGGCACGGCCGACATGACCACCGGCCCCGCGCTGAGCCGCGAGGAGGTCAAGGCCGCCATCGAGGTGGGCATCGAGACCGCCCGCGACCTGGTGGCCGCGGGCAACAAGGCCCTGCTCACCGGCGAGATGGGCATCGCGAACACGACGGCGTCCGCGGCCCTCATCTCCGTCTACACGGACACCGACCCGGGCGAGGTCACCGGCCGCGGCACCGGCATCAACGACGAGATGCACAGCCGCAAGGTCGAGGTCGTGCGCCGCGCCCTCGACCTGCACCAGCCCGACCCGGCCGACCCGATCGGCGTCCTCGCCGCGATCGGCGGCCTGGAGCACGCGGCGATGGTGGGCCTGCTGCTCGGCGGCGCATCGCTGCGTACGCCCGTGATCCTGGACGGCGTGAGCGCCGGCGCGGCGGCCCTGGTCGCCCGCGCCATCGCCCCCGAGGTCCTCGCGGCCTGCATCGCGGGCCACCGCAGCGCGGAGCCGGGCCACGTGGCGGCCCTCAACAAGCTGGGCCTGCGCCCCCTGGTCGACCTCGACCTCCGCCTGGGCGAGGGCACCGGCGCCCTCCTTGCCCTCCCGGTGGTCCAGAGCGCGGCCCGCGCGATGCACGAGGTGGCCACGTTCGACTCGGCAGGAGTAACGGAGAAGTAGCCGCACCGGCACAGGGGTGGGCAGGGCGTCACGCAGGCCGTGCCCACCCTTCGCCGCTGTGTCTGTGCCCACGGTCCGCAGACGTACAGGGGCCGTAAAGTAGTCCCACACCCAGAACCCGCACGTCAGCGCCGCTCCACCGCCGAAGCGGCAGCGCACGCAGCGCCCCGCACGAGGAGCCACCCGCCATGGCCGAAAGCCCCGCCTACCCCGTAGGCCTCCGTCTCACCGCCCGCCGCACGGTAGTGCTCGGCGGCGGCCAGGTGGCCCAGCGCCGTCTGCCCGCCCTGATCGCGGCGGGCGCCGACATCACCCTCGTGTCGCCGACGGCGACCGCCTCGGTGGAGGCGATGGCGGACGCGGGCGAGATCACCTGGGAGCGCCGCCGCTACGAGCACGGCGACCTCAAGGACGCCTGGTACGCGCTCATCGCCACCAGCGACCCCGAGGCCAACACGGCGGCCTCCGCGGAAGGCGAGGCGCACCGCGTCTGGTGCGTGCGCTCGGACGACGCCGACGCCGCCACCGCCCTGACCCCCGCGACGGGCCGCTCCGCGGGCGTCACGGTCGCCGTCCTCACCACGGACATCCACGACCGCGACCCCCGCCGCACCGCCGCCATCCGCGACGCGCTCGTCGAGGGTCTGAGCGACGGAACCCTCGTGGCGCGCCAGCACCGCGCCCGCACCCCCGGCGTCGCCCTCGTCGGCGGCGGCCCCGGCGACCCGGACCTCATCACGGTCCGCGGCCGTCGGCTGCTCGCCGAGGCGGACGTGGTCATCGCCGACCGGCTCGGCCCCCGCGACCTGCTCGACGAACTCCCGCCGCACGTCGAGGTGATCGACGCCGCGAAGATCCCGTACGGCCGGTTCATGGCGCAGGAAGCCATCAACAACGCCCTCATAGAGCACGCGAAGCAGGGCAAGTCGGTGGTCCGCCTGAAGGGCGGTGACCCCTTCGTCTTCGGGCGCGGCATGGAAGAGGCGCAGGCGCTCGCCGAGGCGGGCATCTCCTGCACGGTGGTCCCCGGCATCTCCAGCTCGATCTCGGTGCCCGGCGCCGCGGGCATCCCCGTCACGCACCGCGGTGTCGCCCACGAGTTCACCGTGGTCAGCGGCCACGTGGCCCCGGACGACGAGCGCTCCCTGGTGGACTGGCCGTCGCTGGCCAAGCTGCGCGGCACCCTGGTGATCCTGATGGGCGTGGACAAGATCGGCAGGATCGCCGAGGCGCTCACCGCGCACGGCCGGTCGCCCCTGACCCCCGTCGCCCTGATCCAGGAGGGCACCACCGCGTCCCAGCGCCGCGTGGACGCCACGCTCGCGACCGTCGCCGCCGAGGTCGCCGCCCACGAGGTGAAGCCCCCGGCCGTGATCGTCGTCGGCGACGTGGTGAACGTGGGTCCGGGCGCCCCCGCGTAACCACCCCGAGCCCGCGCGTAACCCTCCGAGCCCGCGCGTAACCATCGGTAACCCAACCCGCCCCGAGGCGTTGGCACCACACCCAGGACAAGGCAGTATCACCCTGTGGCTGATCTCATCACCGTTGACGACCCCACCGACCCGCGCCTGCGCGACTACACGGGCCTGACCGACGTCGAACTGCGCCGCAGGCGCGAGCCCGCCGAGGGCCTCTTCATCGCCGAGGGCGAGAAGGTGATCAGGCGCGCCAAGCAGGCGGGCTACGAGATGCGCTCGATGCTGCTCTCGGCGAAGTGGGTCGACGTCATGCGGGACGTCATCGACGAGGTCCCGGCACCGGTGTACGCGGTCAATCCCGACCTGGCCGAGCAGGTCACCGGCTACCACGTGCACCGCGGCGCCCTCGCCTCGATGCAGCGCAAGCCGCTGCCGACGTCGGACGAACTCCTCACCAGGGCGCGCCGCGTCGTCGTCATGGAGTCGGTCAACGACCACACCAACATCGGCGCGATCTTCCGCAGCGCCGCCGCCCTGGGCATGGACGCGGTCCTGCTCTCACCGGACTGCGCGGACCCCCTCTACCGCCGCTCGGTGAAGGTCTCCATGGGCGCGGTCTTCTCCGTCCCCTACGCCCGCCTCGAATCCTGGCCCAAGGGCCTGGAGGGCGTACGCGAGGCGGGCTTCAACCTGCTCGCGCTCACCCCGGACGAGAAGGCGAAGACCCTGGACGAGGCGGCGCCCCACCGGATGGACCGGGTCGCGCTGATGCTCGGCGCGGAGGGCGACGGCCTGTCCACGCAGGCGCTGGTCGCCGCGGACGAGTGGGTCCGCATCCCGATGGCCCACGGCGTCGACTCCCTGAACGTGGGAGCGGCGGCCGCGGTCGCGTTCTACGCGGTGGCGACGGGCCGCCCTCAGCTCTGAGAGGTCCGCCCGGCCCCAGCGCCCGGCCCCGGGTCCTGCCGCTGGCTCTGGCTCTGCTGCACGTCGCGCACATCGTGCGCGCCGCTGCCGCCGAGCCCGCGCGCGGGCCCCTGACACCCCTGGGCCGCCGCGATCCCCAGGGCCACGAGCAGCGTCACGACCACGAACACGAAGAGCCGCTGGCGCAGCAGCCGCGGGTTGGCGGGCCGCCGCGGGCCGCCGGAGCGCGTCGTGTTCCTGGCAGGCCCGGGACGTGACCCGGGCCGCGAGGAACTGGACCCCGGCCGCGAGGAATTCGGCCGCGAGGAACCCGTGCGCGAGGAACCGGTCCGCGAAGATCCCGATCCCGTCCGCGAGGAGCCGGTCCGTGACGAACCGGTGCGCGGCGGGGGAGTGCCCTGCGGGTGACGCCGCTGGGTGCGCTGGTCCGCGTACTCCTCGGCCATCCGCCCCGTCGGCCGGTCCTGGTCCTGCCGGGGCGCGGGCGGCCGCGGCTCGGTCAGGCCCTGTGCCTCGCGGGCCGCGATCTCCTTGAGCCTGAGCGACAGTTGGAGCGTGCTGGGACGCTCCTCCGGGTCCTTGGCGAGGCAGGCCCTGATCAGCGGCGCGAGCGCGTCGGGAACCCCGCCGAGCTGCGCCTCCTCGTGGACGACGCGGTAGAGCATGACCTCTGAACTGCCATGACCGAAGGGCGAGTCCGCCATTCCCGCGTACGCCAGCGTGGCTCCGAGGGCGAACACGTCCGTGGCGGGCGTGACGGCGGCGCCGCGCACCTGCTCGGGCGCGAGGAAGCCGGGCGAACCGACGGCGGTGCCCACATGGGTCAGCGTCGAGGCGCCGGTGGCCCAGGCGATGCCGAAGTCGATGATCCGCGGCCCCTTCGGGGACAGCAGGATGTTCGACGGCTTCAGGTCGCGGTGCACGACACCGGCTTCGTGTACGGCGACGAGGCCCTCGGCCAGCGCCGAACCGACGACCGCCACATCGGCCGCGGAGAGCGGCCCCTCGGCGGCGACCTTGTCGTGCAGGGAGGGCCCGGGAACGTACTGCGTGGCGAACCACGGCCGGTCGGCGTCGAGATCGGCGGCCACGAGCCGCGCGGTGCAGCCGCCGCGGATGCGCCGGGCCGCGGAGACCTCCCGCGCGAAGCGCGAACGAAACTCCTCGTCCTCCGCCAGATCGGGCCGGATCACCTTGAGGGCGACGCGCTGCCCCCGCCGGTCCGACCCCAGGTAGACGACACCCATGCCGCCGGCGCCCAGCCGCCTGTGCAGTCTGAACGAGCCGACGACACGCGGGTCCTCGCGCCGGAGCCGCATCATCGCCATGTCCATCCCCGCTGCCCGGTCCGTTGTCGTGCCACAGCTTACGTTTCCGTGGCCGGGCAGGTGCAGAGGCCGCGCCCTCGCGGCCCGACCGATTGTCAGTGCCGGGTGGGAAACTTGAAGAGTGGTCAGGGCGCCGGGGGAGAGCGGCCGTTGTGCGGGGTGTCCTCCCCAACCATCCATCGCTGAAGGGGGATTGATCCCGTGAAGGGTGATCGCGTGGAGATAGTCGTGGACGCCGGGGACACGACACGGACGTACGAGGTGGTGGCGAGCCGGGCGGGCCGCCGGGTGGAGACGGCGGTGCGCAGAGGGGTGGTCGAAGTGAGCGAAGTCACCCGTAGCGGCTCCGTGGTGCGGACGGCACGGTTCATGGCGACCCGTGTGCTTGCTCTGGTCGAGCAGCCCGTCCCTCGGGAGGACACGTCCGAGCAGGCCGTCCGTCCCCTCCGGGAAGACCCTGAGACCTAGGACCCCGTCTCCACCCATGGGAGTACATGACCGACGATCGGTCATCCTCCGGGAGGCCCGGCAATCGGTACGAGGGCATGACGCCCCCGACCTCCGGCGCACCTAAATTTGAAGTCAAGCGGCGGGTGCAGCACTCGTCCCCCGAGGTCAGACACCCGCCGCTGCCATATTCATACAGACTCGGTCAGGAGAGGAACCATGGCGGACACGGCACCGCGGACGATGATCCGCACGCAGGGACGTAAGGCTTTCGCCACGTTCGGCGTCCGCCCGTCCGGCACGCGCCACCCCTTGGTGGCGACGGCCATGGTTCTTCCCCTGGCGGCCCTGCTGGTGGTCGTCTTCGGCGGCTGGGAAGCAGTGGTCACACAGGCGTCGTCCGTGGGCGTGATGCTGGGGCGCTGAGCGGCGCCCCGGGCCCGGATGAGCGGTCCGGGCGGGGACATCCGGCCAGGAAACCCCGTGGGGACGGGGGTGCGGCGGACGGCACGAGAAATGCCCGCGCAGCTGGGGAGCTGCGCGGGCACTTCTTTGCGCCGGGTGCTCTGCGGAGATGTTCTCGGGCGCCGCACATCACCGGCTGCGGCGAGCTCGTCCTCAAGCGCCGGACGGGCTGAGATCTTCCCCTGCCGTCGCGTCTGTCCTGAGCGCCGGGTGGGCTGGGGGCTGGTCCGCCGCCGAGGTCGTCCTCGCGGTGGGGGAGTTGCGGGGATGTCTTGGGCGCCGCACTTCACCGGCTGCGTCGAGTTCGTCGTCAAGCGCGGGATGGGCGGAGATTTTCCCCGGCCGTCGCGTCTGTCCTGAGCGGCGGGTGGGCTGGGGGCTGGTCCGCCGCCGAGGTCGTCCTCGCGGTGGGGGAGCTGTGGGGATGTCTTGGGCGCCGCACTTCACCGGCTGCGTCGAGTTCGTCGTCAAGCGCGGGATGGGCGGAGATTTTCCCCTGCCGTCGCGTCTGTCCTGAGCGCCGGGCGGGCTGAGGGCCGGTCTTCCATCGAGTTCGCCCTGAGTAGCGGGTGGGCTGGGGGCCGGTCCGTCACCGAGGTCGTCCTCGGCGCCGGGTGGGCTGGGGGCCGGTCCTCCACCGGGTTCGCCCTCAGCAGGGGACGGGCTGGGGGTCGGTCCGTCACCGAGGCCGTTCTCGGCGGCGGGTGGGCTGGGAACTGGGCCGCGTACGCTCGCGGGCAGTGCCGATTCCATGTACGTCAGGGGACCCGTGACCGCTCTGCTGCCCGCGTTGACTGCCAAGGTTCGCCGCGCGGCCCACCGCACCCCGGGGCCCTGTGCCTGCGCCCCCGAAGCCGTCCTGGCCGACCGGGACGACGCCACGGTCGTCCGGCACGGCGACACCGTGGCCAAGGCCCACGCCCCGGGCACGGACCCCACCGAACTCGCGGCCCGCCTGAAGGTCGCCGCCGCCCTCACCGGCACCCTGCTGCCTCCGCTCGGCGAGGCCGCGGTCCCGCTCCACGGCCGGCTGGTCACCTTCTGGCAGGCCGGTACTCCGGTGGACCGAGACGACCCCGACGCCGCCCCGTGGGAAGCCGCCGCCACCCTCCTGGCCCGCCTGCACGCCACACCCCCGGCCGAGCTCCCGCAGCCGCTCCCGGACATGCGCGGCCCCGCGAAGGCCGCCCGGGCGATGACGCGGATGCGGGCCGCGGGAGCGCACCCCGCGGCCGCCCCCGTCGAGCGCGCCTGGGCCACGCTCCCCGCCTGGGCCCGAGCCGAGGCCCGGGCCCCGCTCCCGGGGCTCCTGTGCCACGGCGACCTGCACCTGGGCCAGCTGGTCCGCACCCCCGAAGGGCGCTGGCTGCTCATCGACGTCGACGACCTGGGCCTCGGCGACCCGGCCTGGGACCTGGCCCGCCCCGCGGCCTGGTACGCCTGCGGCCTCCTCGCCCCGGACGAGTGGACCCGCTTCCTCGGCGCCTACCGCGCGGCACGCGGACCGGCGGTCCCCGCCGACGGCACGGACCCCTGGCCAGCCCTCGACGTACCGGCCCGCGCCCTCACCGCACAGACCGCCGCCCTGGCGATCGCCAAGTCCGTCAAGGAGAACCGGCCCCTCGACGAGATCGAGCAGGCGGTGGTCGACGCCTGTGACCGAATGGCCGTCCTCCCGCCGGAGTTGGCGCCCACCGTCACGAAGTAGGGTGCAACCCACCGAAGCCGGGCAGAGATCCGGCTAAGCAGTCACGACCGGCGAGGAGTTGAGCCGACCATGCAGTGTCCCAAGTGCCGTGCACCGATGCACACGTACAACCGCAATGGCGTCCAGATCGAGCAGTGCAGCGGTTGCCGCGGGATATTCCTCGACTACGGCGAGCTCGAGTCCCTGAGCCGACTCGAGAATCAGTGGGGCGGCCAGCAGGGCCCGCCCCCGCCGCCCGCCCCGCAGGCGTACCCGGCGGCCCCCGCCCCCCAGGCCTACCCGGCCGCTCCCGCCCCGGCGTGGGGCGCTCCCCAGCACGGCGGCCACCACGGCGGCCACGGCGGGCACTACGGCCACAACAAGCGCCACAAGAGCTTCGGGCACATGCTCTTCTCCTCCTGACCGGAGGAACGACGAAGCCCCCGGCCGTGGGAACGGCCGGGGGCTTCGTACGGATGGTGCGCGATACTGGGATTGAACCAGTGACCTCTTCCGTGTCAGGGAAGCGCTCTCCCGCTGAGCTAATCGCGCGGGTCAACCTGCGTGTGCTGCGTACTGCGTGCGCGATACTGGGATTGAACCAGTGACCTCTTCCGTGTCAGGGAAGCGCTCTCCCGCTGAGCTAATCGCGCGGGGATCCTTGCGGACCGGACCTTCAGTTGTGCTTGTGCTACGTGCTGTGCTGCGTGCGCGATACTGGGATTGAACCAGTGACCTCTTCCGTGTCAGGGAAGCGCTCTCCCGCTGAGCTAATCGCGCTTGGAGGTGGAGACGGGATTTGAACCCGTGTAGACGGCTTTGCAGGCCGTTGCCTCGCCTCTCGGCCACTCCACCAGGAGGGCGGGGGTTCGGGAAGATCCCCCACATCCTGCGAGCGGACGACCAGGTTCGAACTGGCGACCTCAACCTTGGCAAGGTTGCGCTCTACCAACTGAGCTACGTCCGCTTGTCTTTCCCGGCCCGCTTGCGCGTCCCGGCGACGTGTTGAACTCTAGCGGATTCCTGGGCCAGTACAAAAACGCGTTTGCGCAGCGTGCTGCGCTGTCACCGGCCCGGGGCGCCACCAGGACACCGGTCATAGACTCGCAGACGTGCACAGCGCCCCTCAGATGTCCTCCCGGCCGCCCTCCGGGGCCTCCCTCCCCATGGCGCGCTTCGGCGGCCTGCTCGCGACCGGCCTCAGGGACGTGACCAGCGATCCCTCGGCGCTGGACTCCCGGGGATTCTGGGCGGTGTCCGCGAGTTTCGAGGGCGAACTGGTCTGCGCCCGCTTCGACGACGTACGCGAGGAACCGGTGCCCGCTCCGGTGCCGGGCGCGTGGCGGGGACCCGCCGCCGGTGACTGGACGTCGTCGCTCGACCGCGCCGCGTACGTGGACGGCGTACGAAGGGTGCGCGAACACATCGCGGCCGGCGACGTCTATCAGGCGAACCTCTGCCGCGTGCTGTCCGCGCCGGTTCCCGACGGCGTGGACCGTGCGGACATCGACGCCCTGACCGCGCTCCTCGCGCGCGGCAACCCCGCTCCGTACGCCGGGACGATCCGGCTGCCCGAGCACGGCGTCGAGATAGCGACGGCGTCCCCCGAGCTGTTCCTGCGCCGCGAGGGACGCGTCGTCGAGTCGGGGCCGATCAAGGGCACCGGCCGCACCGAGGCCGATCTGCTGGAGAAGGACCACGCCGAGAACGTCATGATCGTGGATCTCGTCCGCAACGACCTCGGGCAGATATGCGAGACGGGCTCCGTGACCGTGCCCGAGCTCTGCGTGACCGAGAAGCACCCCGGGCTCGTCCACCTCGTCTCCACCGTCCGCGGCGAGCTGCGCCCCGACGCCGGCTGGCCCGAACTCTTCGCCGCCGCCTTCCCGCCCGGTTCCGTCACCGGCGCCCCCAAGTCCAGCGCCCTGCGCATCATCGATGCCCTGGAGACCGCGCCCCGCGGCCCGTACTGCGGCGGCATCGGCTGGGTCGACGCCGACCGGGGCGCCGGCGAACTGGCCGTCGGCATCCGCACCTTCTGGATCGACCGCGCGCAGGGAGTGCTGCGCTTCGGCACCGGCGCGGGGATCACCTGGGGCTCGGACCCCGAGGGGGAGTGGCGGGAGACCGAGCTGAAGGCGGAACGGCTGCTGGCGGTAGCGTCGGGGGCGTACGAAGTGAGTGGAGGGACCTCTCAGTGAAGATCTGGCTCAACGGCAGCCTGCAGGACCTCGAGACCGCCCGTGTCTCCGTGCTCGACCACGGACTGACCGTCGGCGACGGAATCTTCGAGACGGTGAAGTCGGTCGCGGGGCGGCCCTTCGCGCTGACCCGGCACCTGGACCGGCTCGCCCGTTCGGCGCGCGGCCTCGGCCTGCCCGAGCCGGACCTCGACGAGGTGCGCACGGCCTGCGCCGCCGTCCTCGACGCCAACCCGATGCCGCTGGGGCGCCTGCGCATCACGTACACCGGCGGCCTCTCGCCGCTCGGCTCCGACCGCGGTGACCAGGGGCCGACGCTGGTGGTCGCCCTCGGCGAGACCGAAAGGCGCCCCGACACGACCGCCGTGATCACGGTGCCGTGGACCCGCAACGAACGCGGCGCCCTGACCGGCCTGAAGACCACCTCGTACGCCGAGAACGTCGTCGCCCTGGCGCGCGCCCGTGAACAGGGCGCCTCGGAGGCGCTGTTCGCCAACACGCTGGGGCAGCTGTGCGAGGGCACGGGATCGAACGTCTTCGTGGTGCTCGACGGCGAGATCCACACGCCGCCGGTCGCCTCCGGGTGTCTGGCGGGCATCACGCGCGCGTTGGCCGTCGACTGGACGAACGCGCGCGAGACCGATCTGCCGCTGGACGTCCTGGACCGCGCCGACGAGGTGTTCCTGACCTCGACGCTCCGTGACGTGCAGGCCGTGCACCGGATCGACGCGCGTGAACTGTCCGGCGCACCGGGTCCGGTGACCGCCAAGGCGATGCGGATCTTCGACGAGCGGGCGGCGGACGACCTCGATCCGTGACCGGTGGGGCACGAGGGCGCAAACGCACGTATTCCTGATGACGCACGAGCCGCTGGGCGGGTAGAACACCACTGATGACCACGACCCTGCGGCCGACCGGGCCGCTCCAGCAGAGCGCTGACGGCGCCAAGTCACGCACGTACGAAGTGTGTGTGAACAGCCGTCCTGTGGGCGGGATAGAACTCGCCACGCACCCCGTCTTCGGACCGGGCGTCGCCGAGATGCGCGACCTGAGCATCAAGGAGACCGACCGAAGGCGCGGCCGTGCCACCGTCGCCGTGCTCGCCGCCGAGGAGGTGGCGCGCGGCTGGGGCTGCAAGCGGATCGAGGTGGCCGTGCCCGCCGAGGCCGCGGCGGCCCACCGCCTCGCCGTGTCCCTCGGCTACCAGGAGCGCAACCGCCAGATGGCCAAGCCCCTGACCGCCGAGCCGCCCGCGCTGCCCGCGGGCGTCGAGGGGCGGGAGATGACCGAGGACGAGTACGAGGTGTGGCTGGCCCGCGAGAAGGAGGACTACGCGCAGACCTGGATCGAGCGCGGGGTCCCGGAGGCCGAGGCGCGCGCCAAGTCCGACGCCGACCACGCCGACCACCTGCCCCAGGGCCTCGCCACCCCCGGCACCAGCCTCTGCGTGCTCACGCACGAAGGCACGAAGGTCGGCACCCTCTGGCTCGCGCTGCGGGACGGCGACGCGTTCGTCTTCGACGTCGAGGTCGACGAGGAGTACCGCGGACGCGGCCACGGCCGCTCCCTGATGCTGCTCGCGGAGACCCAGGCCCGGGCGGTGGGCCTGCGCCGCATCGGCCTCAACGTCTTCGCGGGCAACACCCCGGCCCTGCGTCTGTACGAGTCGCTGGGCTACGAATCGGTCATGTACTACGTCTACAAGCAGCTGCTCTAGGCGAGCTCCAGGGGAGCTTTGGGCGAGCTCTAGGCGTCGTGCTGACCGGAGGCCGCGAGCAGGAGGTCCGTGATCTCCTCGACGCGTTCGAGGAGGCCGTCCTGGCTCTTCCCGCCGTCGAGGCGCTCGCCCCCGATGACGTACGTCGGTGTGCCGGTGACGCCGATCGCCTTGCCCTCGGCCTGGTCGGCGTCGACGATCAGGATGTGTCGGCCGTCGACGAGCGCGGTGTCGAACTCCTCCGCGTCCAGCCCCAGTTCGCGCGCGATCTCGACCAGGAGGGGTTCTCCCTTGCGGGTCAGGTCCTCGACCCGGCCGAGCACGGCCTCGACGTACGGCCAGCCCTGTCCCTGCTCGAAGGCCTCCTCGGCGGCCTGGGCGGCGGCGAAGGCGTACTTGTGCTTTTCGAGGGGGAAGTGCCGCAGGCGCAGGTCGACGCGGTCGCCGTAGCGGGCACGCAGCGCGCGTACGTCGTCGAGGGCGGTCCGGCAGTCCGGGCACTGCAGCTCGCACCAGATGTCGATGACGAGGGGGCCGGTGGGGGCGGCGGGGGCAGAGTCGCTCATGCGCCCCAGTCTTCCAGCCCCGCGCGCGCCTCCCAACCGGGGCCCGGGGCGGCGACCGGAACCTGCGGAGGAGGCGTGACCCTGATATGTCCCTGAAGTCCGCTCCGGGCGTGGCTTGTAGGGGCCCACCCGGTGCAGGATGGAAGGGCGACAGTGTCAGCGTCTACGCCCGCACGCCTGGAGGATCGGATGATTGCCGAGACCGTCTGTTCCGCCGTATCCGCGGCCGGCCTCGGCATCGCCGCGATCACGGCCTACCGCAAGCGTTTCCTCGCGGCGACGCGCCTCGCCGCCTACTCCCTGGTGCCGGTCGGCCTGGTGATGACCGGAGTCGTCGGATGGCTTGCCGACACCGCCTTCAGCATGAAGGCCTGGGCGGGCTTCGGGGTCCTGGGCGTCGCCTGGCTGCTCTTCATGATCACTCGTGCCGTGGAGCGCCGCTCCGGCGGCACCCGCAAGGAGCGCAAGGCCGCGAAGGCGGCCCAGCGCGATGCCGTGGCCCCCGCGGCGTCCGCGCCCTCCCTGGGCCAGGGAGCGCGCCCGGCCGCCCAGCCGGTTGCCCAGCCGAAGGCGGCGGCGCCCAAGGAGGACTTCAGTGACATCGAGGCCATCCTGAAGAAGCACGGCATCTGAACGAAGCACGGCATCTGACGGGAGCGGCCCCGCCCGCCGCCCCGCACGCCGCCCCGTTCGTCAACAAGCGTCCGCGTTCGAAGGGCCTGGGACTCCCTCGTTCGTGTGGACGGCGGTGCGGTCGGGCCTGATGAGGTGCGTCGCTGGTGAGCCGTGGACGCAGCGTGCGCGGCGCTGGACTTTCGCAGGTCACGGAAGGCGGTGAACTCCCGCGCTTCCCGGGCGTGTTGGTCATCGGAGCCCCCGGGACTGAGTCATCATCGCCGCGAGATGCTGGAGACCGCACCGGGCGATGCCGCCCCGCCGACCGATGAGCGAGCCGCGACGGAAGAGCCCAAGGGCTGTCTGTTCGCGCTCTCCCAGCCACCCCTGATGATCTTTCTGGCGGTGATCGGCGTCCTGATCCTGATGGGGTCGCTGCACGACCTGCTGCGGCTCTAAGGGGCGCCGCGGCCGGGGCTCAGCCCGCCGCTTCCTTGCGCCGGGCCCGGTAGGCGGCGACGTGCAGCCGGTTTCCGCAGGTGCGGCTGTCGCAGTAGCGGCGCGAGCGGTTGCGGGAGAGGTCGACGAAGGCGCGCCGGCAGTCCGGCGCCTCGCAGCGCCGCAGCCGCTCCTGCTCACCGGCGACCACGAAGAACGCCAGCGCCATCCCGCAGTCCGCCGCGAGGTGGTCGGCGATGGAGGCCCCGGGTGCGAAGTAGTGCACGTGCCAGTCGTAGCCGTCGTGGTCGGTGAGACGGGGCGTGGTGCCCGCCGCCGCGATCAGTTCGTTGATCACCGCCGCCGCGGCCTGCGGCTCGGAGGCCGCGAAGACTTCGTGGAAGCGGCTCCGGATCTGCCGGACGCCGATCAGGTCACGCTCCGAGAGCACGCCGACGTCACTTATGCCGTGGCTCTGCACGAAGGCCTCCAGGGCTGCGACGTCCGTGAGTCCCTCCGTCTCGGCGCTCGCGGTGCTCTCGGTGTCCGGCGCGGTGTTCACCAGATCGACCACGGCGTCGAGTGCGCACCGGGTGTCGTGGGTGATCAGCACGATTTGCTCCCTGGCCTGGGGGTAGTGGGGGCCTCCCCTGCTCATCAGAGCCAGGGGAAGGGTGCCCGCCGATGCTGGCCGATGCTAGCGGCTTCACGACACGACACACCGGCGCCGTCCCCGCGGGAATCCGCGGCGACGGCGCCGGTGTGTCTGCACTGTGCGGTTGTCATGCCCGAGCCGTCGCCCCGAGTCGGACGGCGCCGGGCGCTCTCGCGCTGCCTGAGCTAACTTTCGGCCAGGATGTGCGAGAGCTCCGTATCCAGATCGAAGTGGCGGTGTTCCGTGCCGGGCGGCACGGCCGCATCGGTTCGCTTCAGGAACGACTCAAGGGCCCGCGCCGGGGCCTCGAGCAGAGCCTCACCCTCGGGGGAACTCAGGGCGATGCAGACAACACCCTGACCGTGGCTCCGGGACGGCCAGACTCGGACGTCGCCGGTACCGGTGGGCCGGTGCAGGCCCTCGGCGAGGAGGTCGCGGGCGAACACCCACTCGACGGTTTCCTCGGCTCCGGTGTGGAAGGTGGCGTGCACGGCATAGGGATCGGCCGTGTCATACCGCAGTCCTGCGGGTACAGGCAGTGAGGACTCGCTCGACACAACGAGGCGCAGGTGCAGCTCGCAGCTGACCGTGGTGTTCATAAGCGCCAGGGCCTTTCGCTCAGTGTGCGCTCGGGGATTCGCACGTCGGCGAAATCGACATGCCACCTACGGTGCCGTTGTAAACCCCTCTGAGGGTTTTGGGTGTCTTTAGGTAGCTCGTACGGCGGGTTGTTTGTTCGGGAGGTACGGCCATTCCAGTGACGGGTTTCCGTCCGGTAGGGTTTGGCCGTATGAATACGGGGAGTAACGAGCCGGGGGTTGCCGAAACAATCACCGGCACGAAGGACGACCAGCCGCTCGGATCGCGTGCGCCGGAGTTCATCCAGGCCCGCAAGGCGCTGCACCTCAGCTGGCAGGTGGGCGTCTTCATCGTCGGCCTCGCCGTGGTCGGCGCCGGCATCGTGATGCTGCCGCTGCCCGGACCGGGCTGGCTGGTGATCTTCGGTGGAATGGCGATCTGGGCGACCGAGTTCGTCTGGGCCCAGCTGGTCCTTCGCTGGACGAAGCGGAAGGTCACCGAGGCGGCGCAGCGTGCGCTCGACCCCAAGGTGCGCCGCCGGAACATCATCCTGACGACCATCGGCCTGGTGATCATCGCCGTGCTCGTCGGGATCTACGTCTGGAAGTTCGGGCTCGAGATGCCATGGAAGATCAAGGAGTGACCTTCGGGTGACTCCACGGCGGTCGGAGGCACCGCTGACATGCGGTAATGTTCTCCGTGCGCCCGGGGCGATTAGCTCAGTGGGAGAGCGCTTCGTTCACACCGAAGAGGTCACTGGTTCGAACCCAGTATCGCCCACCCCGGAACTGCGGCCCGGAGGCTTAACAGCCTCCGGGCCGCAGTCGTATTCGCTCGCATTTCCGTGCGGCACAAGGAATGTGACGCTCCGTCTGCTGCGGAGCCGGCCGCCGAACGGAAAAAAGCGGAGTCAGTGCATTCTGCCGAGAACGTCACGGACCCGGCGTGCGTCGCGCAGCCGCTGTTCGTACGTCGCGCCGACGGTGAGCAGCAGGAGTCCGGCGAGTGCGGGCGGCAGCCAGCGCGGCAGGGCGTCCACCACGTGGACGATGTAGGGCGCCAGTTCGTGCAGCGCGTCCAGGGCGAGGACCGTGCCGCCGAGCACCAATGGCGCCTGCAGCCGGTGCCGGGCCCCCACCAGCGTGATCAACAGGGCCGCGGTGCCCAGGAGCAGCGGGCGCTGCCAGTGCGTGTCGCTCCAGGCGGCGACGAGGCTCGGCAGGAGGGTCGCCGCGAGGCCGGGGCCGTAGGCCGTCCAGGAGGATGTCTCCGGGGCGCGGCGGCGTCGTAGCGCGCCGATCAGGAGTGCGGGGACGGTGACCGGCAGGGTGTACGCCTCCGGGGCCCCCACGCCCCAGGCGGCCAGGCGCACCCAGGTCGCCAGGAGGAACAGGGCCCCGGCCGCGTATCCGACCTGTCGGCGGTCCGTGCGGAGCGCGGTGCCCGCGGCGATGACGCCGCCGAGCGCGAGGGCCAGGGCGAGGGTCGTCGGGTGGCCCGCGGTGAGGACGATGGCGAGGCCGCCCGCGACCGCACCGGTGATCTCGACCGGCAGCGTCAGCGGGTGCCGGCCGAGCCGGGCCGCGACGAGGGCGCCGAGTGCCGGTACGACGAGCATCAGGAGCCCCGTGTGGTCCGGACGCAGGTCCCGGGCAGCTCCCGAGGCGAAGGCGAGCGCGGTGGCGTACGCGATCGTGGCGCACGCGGCGGCGGGTGCCACGCCCGGAGCGGCTTCCCGGCGGCGGACGGCGCACACGGTCGCCGCGAGGAACAGTGCCGTCAGGGCGCCGAGCGTGCCGAGCGTCGCCCCCGTGGTGGCCAGGGCCAGGAACGCGACGCTCACCGATGAGGCGAGCGCCAGACCCAGCGAGGTGAGGGCCACCGCCGTCGAGCCGACACGCGAGGCGACGGCGAGCAGGGCGGCGGTGAGCACGACGTACGCCGATACCCCGGCCGCGTAAGGGAGTTGGACGGCGGACGGGAGGACGAGGGCGGCGGCCCAGGCGAGGAACAGGGCGCCGGAACGAGTGGCGCCGGGATCGTTCAGGAACGGTGTGCCGGCCCGCGGTGAGATGGCGACGAGGGGCGGTACGGTCCGCTCGGAGGCGGGGCCTGCGGGGCTTGCGGGGCCTGCGGGATGTGCGGGGCCTGCGGGATGTGCGGCAGGGGCGGCCGCTGCCTGGCTGTGCGGCAGTTGCCCCGCCCGCTCGGCGGCGGGGTCTGCGTCCGGCTCTGTTCCGCGTGCTGCGCTGGGCTCCGTGGCGCGGCTCGTGCCGGGGCCAGCGGGGTTTGCGTCCGGCTCTGTCCCGCGTGCTGCGCTGGGCTCCGTGGCGCGGCTCGCGCCCGGGCCAGCGGGATCTACGCCCGGTTCTGCTCCGCGCGTGGCGCTCAGCTCCGCGCCGGGTCCTGCGTGACTTACGTCTGGCTTCGCGCCGCGCCCCTCGCCGGGACCTGCGCCCGGCTCTGTTCCGGGTGTCGCGCCGGGACCTGCTGCGGGGGCTGTGCCTGGCTCTGCGCCACGCCCCGCGGCGGGGCCTGCGGCAGGGGTGGCAGCCGGTGCGCCCGGGGTGCTCACGGCGGTCGCTGTAGTCGCAGCGGTCACGGCGGTGGGCAGCAGCCTGGCGGCTGTGAGTAGGACCCCGGCGATGGTTGCCAGTACGAGTGAGGCCATGACGGGGTGTTGGACGGACAGGCCGGGCACCGCGATGGCGTCATCCGTGCCCCGTGGTGCGCCCGACCAGGGCTTCCCGGCCCAACTCACGGGGCCGAGCAGCGCGGAGACCAGCGCGGGCAGCGTCCACAGCGCCGCGAGCGCGTGCACCAGGAGCGCCGACCCGGCGATCCCGCGCAGCACGGGGCTGGGCAGGGAGGTGCGGACGACCGCCAACAGCGCGACGCCGCACGCCAGATAGGCGGGGACCGTCCACGCGGCGGGCAGTGCCCCGCGCAGCACGCCACCGGCGGCCGCCGTCACGAGCAGGCCGCCCGCGAACGCCGCAACCGTCGCCTGCGGGGGCGGCGTGATCAGCCACGCCGCCACCAGCGCGACGGAGGCGGCCAGCAGCAGGAGCGCGCTCGCCCGCGCCGCGTCGGGCAGCCCCGTGGCCGACCAGGACAGGTACCCGGCGCCCACCGCACCCCACAGCCCCGCGGCGCAGGCGCCCACGGTCGCGACGACGCGCACGCCCTCGGCGCCGACCCGCAGCGCGATCGCGACGTCGAACGCCGCCGTCACCAGGAGCGCCGCAGCCGTGGCGTGGTCACCCGCGTCAGCGGCGCGCACCCAGAGGAACAAGGGGAGTTGAGCGCTCGCCACGGCCAGCGGCAAGGGCAGCCGCAGCTCGCGGAACGCCAGACCGTACGCCGCCCACAGCGCGGCGAGCACGGCGGACGCGACCGCCGTGTAGCCCAGGCCGTCGGCCTGTGGCAGGGCGACGGCATGGAGGGCGTACGCGTCGAGGACGGTCAGGGCGAGGCCGAGCGCGGCCACCGTCTCCGCCGTCGAACGCAGCCTGCGGCGCAGCAGCGGCGCGGGCACGCCCAGGGCCGTCAGCGTCACGGCCGCGAGGACGGCGCTGCGTCCGCCGATGCCCAGGTGCCCCCAGCTCACCAACGTGAAGGCGATCGCCGCGATGGTCAGCAGGATGCCGCCCAGCGTGAGCAGCACGTTCTGCACGTTCGGCGGGGTGGCCTCCGGGGCGCGGACCGGCCGCGGGGGAGCGGGGGCCGGTGCCGCCACTGCCTGGAGGGAGCTGACCAGCCAGGCTCGGCGGTGCAGCAACTGCGACCTGCGCGCGTCGAGTCGGTGCAGCTCCAGGTCGAGGATGCGCAGCTCCTCGGCCGGGGGCGGAATGTTCGTCATGCCCGTGGAGTGTGGCCGGGAACACTGTGGCGGGCATCGGTTCGGATACTCAGGACGTACTCAGATCGGGCCCCTCCCGGCAGACTCGGTCCATGGACTGGAGCCACTACCGCTTCCGCAGCGTCTGGCACGTGCCCGCGCCGCTCGCCGACGTGTACGCCGTCCTCGAACGCGCCGAGGAGTATCCGGCGTGGTGGCCCCAGGTGCGCGAGGTGACGCCCGTCGACGAGCGCAGTGGCACCGCACGCTTCCGCTCCTTCCTGCCCTACGACCTGTTCGTCACCGGCGAGGAGCGGCGCCGCGACCCGGACTCCGGAATCCTGGAGATAGGGATGACCGGGGATCTGCACGGCTGGGCGCGCTGGACCGTCACGGCGGTACCGGGCGGGACGCGAGCGGTCTACGACCAGGAAGTAGTGGTGCGCAAACCGCTGATGCGGCGCCTCGCCGTCCCCGGGAGGCCCGTCTTCCTCCTCAACCACGCGCTGATGATGCGTGCGGGCGAGCGAGGTCTGAGGGAGCACCTCACAGGGGGCTGACGGCTCTCGCGGAAGCGGTTTGAAGGAAACCCGTGAAGACCTGTATTGTTCAGTCCGTTCCCGGGCGATTAGCTCAGTGGGAGAGCGCTTCGTTCACACCGAAGAGGTCACTGGTTCGAACCCAGTATCGCCCACCCGGAGAATGCCGGTCCGTCACCGACGGACCGGTTTTTTCATGTCCACACAGCTTCATACCCGCACCGCTTCATGCCCGCGTCGCACCGACGACGGTCAGGCTGCCGCAGGCAGTTCGGGACGCAGCGGCCACGCCGGATCAACTGCCTCAGGTGTACCGCTGCGCGCGAACCACGCCTGCAGTCCGCGTGCCTGCGCCGCGTGCCACACCGCCTGCAGCGCGTGCAGCTCGGCCGCCGAGAGCCGTTCGAGCCGCGACGCGAAACGCTGTCCCACGGCACGCACGACGTCCAGCGCGGCCTGCGCGTCGGCCGCCGCGTCGTGCGCCTCGTCCAGCTCCACCGCGTAGTGCGCGCACAGATCGGTCAGCGTGCGGCGCCCCTTGCGGTACCGGTCGAGCTGCTTGTCCAGGACCCGCGGATCCAGCACGCACAGCGAGGACCCCGCCATGTAGTGGCTGAGCGAGGACGCGCGGTGCCTGCGCAACTCGCGGTCCAGGATCGTCAGATCGAACGGTGCGTTCATGACGACGATGGGGCGGCCCGCGGCGCCCTGTTCCGCCAGTTCCCTCGCTATCTCCTCCATCACCGGCGCGGGCCAGCGGCCGTTGTGCTGAAGATGTTCCTCCGTCAGGCCGTGCACCGCGGTGGCACTCTCGGGCACGGGAACGCCCGGGTTCACCAGCCAGCGGGTGATGCGCGGGCGGGTGCCCGCGCCTTGCTGGACGACGACGGCGGCCGACACAATGCGGTCGGTCTCGACGTCGACGCCCGTGGTCTCGGTGTCGAATGCGGCCAAGGGCCCCTCGTACCAGCACGTCATAGTGACGCAACTCCTCGATCATGTCCGGCAGATGGCTTTCCTCCCCTGCCCACACCGGTGATACCCGGGCCGTTTGCGCTGTACGCGGCCCGGAGACAACAGAGGTACAGGGCAACGGAATTGACCGGCCCGAAGCGGGGATTCACTGGTTCGGAAGGCTCGTTGGACATGGCGCTCGCGCAGCCCGAACAGGGTGGGCTGCTGCCCGAGCGGATCGCACCGCCGCGCGGCACACTCGCCACCACCGCCTGTATGGAGACCCTTCAGGTGGGCTATCTGCACGCTGTCGCCGCCGCGGCGGGGTGCTCGCTCTCACAACCCTTTCCGGACAACGGAATCGACTGGCACGTCAGCCACAGCGCCCCCGGGCACACGGTCGACGACGAAGTCACCATCAAGGTGCAGCTCAAGTGCACCTACCAGATACCGCCGAACCCGCCGGGCGCCGCCTTCTCCTTCACGCTCGACAATCCGCACCTGGAGAAGCTCGCTCGCACCCCGGTCTCGGTGCACAAGATCCTGGTCGTGATGCTCGTGCCCCGGTCGCAGGACGACTGGCTGCGCGCGAGCCACGACCGGCTCGACCTGCGGCACTGCTGCTACTGGACCAACCTCGCCGGACACCGGGTGACCGGCCGGCGCAGGACCACGGTCCGCGTCCCGACCTCGCGGATCTTCGACGACAGGGCCCTCTGCGAGATCATGACGCGGGTCGGGACGGGAGGGAGACCCTGATGCACCGCCCGATCGAAGAGCCACTACGCCCCGTTCGCCCGCACCCCGTCGAAGCCGCGGGCAGCTGGGCCGATCCGCTGGCCGCCGGTCCCCCCGACCCTTCGCAGGTCGACCCCGCCGTGCTCGGCGCACTGCTCGCACGGCACGGCTGGCACCGGCGCGGGGGAGCGGCGGGACGCTACGCCCGCTGGACCCCGCCAGGTCCCGGCGCGGGCGGCACGAGCCTGCTCGTGCCGGAGAGCAGGGCCTTCCCGGACTGTGAGGACCTGCTCGGCGAGGCGCTCATCGCCCTGTCGCGCAGCGCGTCGCCGTCCGCCCGTGACGTGCTCGTCGGGCTCACCGTGCCCAGCGACGAGATCCGCTGGTGGCGCGATGTCCCGGTGGGGCCCGCGGGCGCCGCGACCTGGACGGCCGAGGAGCAACTGCGGGCGGCGGCGCGGCAGATGCTGCTCGCCGGAGCCCTCGCGGCGCGCGCCCGTGCCGGGTACTACGGGGCGCGGCACCGCGGGCCCGCCGCCGCGTCCCTGGAGAACGTCCTGGTGGGACCCGCTCCCGGCGGGCGGCAGCTCACCGCGTTCGTGCCCGTCCTGACCGGGCGTCTGCTGGCGGTGCGGCTGCACCAGGCGCTGTACGCGGTCCGCGAAGCCGTCGACTACCAACGCGCCACCGGCGGCATGGACGCCTTCGACGGCGCCGTCGAGGCGGGCGTCAGCCATGAGCTCACGGAGGCCGTGGTGGCCCTGGTGCGGGGCACGGAAGGGGCGCGGGTCGCCGTGGAGTGGGCGCCGGCCGCCGGGGTGCCCGAGGGGTGCGCCGTCGACGCCGATCCCGTCGAGTTCTCGCCCGGTGACCTGCCGGTGCTGCGGGAGGCGGGCGCGCGCTATCTGCGGGACGAGCCGGCGATGCCGGTGCGGATCACGGGGGCCGTGGTGCGGCTGCGGCGGTCGGGGCCGCGGGGCGAGGGCACGGTGCGGGTCCGGGTGCTGGCGGGCGTGGACGTCCCCAGCGTACGCATGACCCTCGACGAGGAGTCCTACCGCATCGCGGGCCACGCCCACCTGGTGGGGCTGCCGATCCGGGTGCACGGGCGGCTTGAGAGCCGGGGCGGGTTCCGGCGGCTCACCGGGGCCTCCGGAGTGGTGCCGGTGCAGGTGGACGAGGGGGAGAAGGACCGCCTGATGAAGTCGCTCCAGGAGAATCTCGACTTCTTCGAGGAGGCGTGCAGCGGGGACTGAGGCGGGGCGCGGCCGGGGCCGGGGAGAGAACCGTTTCGCGGTGGGCGCCCCCGGCTCGGTACGATTCGTTTCGCGTGCAGGAGTCGATCTGCCGCGACCCCCTTCAGGTAGGAGAAGACCGGTGTCAGACGTCCGTGTGATCATCCAACGCGATTCCGAGCGGGAAGAGCGCGTGGTGACGACGGGCACTACGGCCGCCGAACTCTTCGCCGGCGAGCGCACCATCGTCGCCGCCCGCGTGGCCGGTGAGCTGAAGGACCTCGCGTACGCGGTACAGGACGGCGAGGAGGTCGAGCCGGTCGAGATCTCCTCCGAGGACGGCCTGAACATCCTGCGCCACTCCACCGCGCACGTCATGGCGCAGGCCGTGCAGGAGCTCTTCCCCGAGGCCAAGCTGGGCATCGGCCCGCCGGTCGAGAACGGCTTCTACTACGACTTCGACGTCGAGAAGCCCTTCACGCCCGAGGACCTCAAGGCCGTCGAGAAGAAGATGCAGGAGATCCAGAAGCGCGGCCAGCGCTTCTCGCGCCGCGTCGTCACCGACGAGGCCGCCCGCGAGGAGCTCGCCGACGAGCCGTACAAGCTGGAGCTCATCGGCATCAAGGGCTCCGCGTCCAGCGACGACGGCGCGGACGTCGAGGTGGGCGGCGGCGAGCTGACCATCTACGACAACCTCGACCCGAAGACCGGCGACCTGTGCTGGAAGGACCTCTGCCGCGGTCCGCACCTGCCCACCACCCGGAACATCCCGGCGTTCAAGCTGATGCGCAACGCCGCCGCGTACTGGCGCGGCAGCGAGAAGAACCCGATGCTCCAGCGCATCTACGGCACCGCCTGGCCCACCAAGGACGAGCTCAAGGCCCACCTGGAGTTCCTGGCCGAGGCCGAGAAGCGCGACCACCGCAAGCTCGGCAGCGAGCTGGACCTCTTCTCCATCCCCGAGCAGATCGGCTCGGGCCTGGCGGTCTTCCACCCCAAGGGCGGCATCATCCGCCGGGTCATGGAGGACTACTCGCGGCGCCGCCACGAGGAGGAGGGGTACGAGTTCGTCTACACCCCGCACGCCACGAAGGGGAAGCTCTTCGAGACCTCGGGCCACCTGGACTGGTACGCCGACGGCATGTACCCGCCCATGCAGCTCGACGAGGGCGTGGACTACTACCTCAAGCCCATGAACTGCCCGATGCACAACCTGATCTTCGATGCGCGCGGGCGTTCCTACCGTGAACTGCCGCTGCGCCTCTTCGAGTTCGGCACCGTGTACCGGTACGAGAAGTCGGGCGTCGTGCACGGTCTGACCCGTGCCCGCGGCTTCACCCAGGACGACGCGCACATCTACTGCACCAAGGAGCAGATGGCGGACGAGCTCGACAAGACGCTCACCTTCGTCCTGAACCTGCTGCGCGACTACGGCCTGACCGACTTCTACCTGGAGCTCTCCACCAAGGACCCGGAGAAGTTCGTCGGCTCGGACGAGATCTGGGAAGAGGCCACCGCGACGCTGCAGCAGGTGGCCGAGAAGCAGGGCCTGCCGCTCGTTCCCGACCCGGGCGGCGCCGCCTTCTACGGCCCGAAGATCTCCGTGCAGTGCAAGGACGCCATCGGCCGCACCTGGCAGATGTCGACCGTGCAGCTGGACTTCAACCTGCCGGAGCGCTTCAACCTCGAGTACACCTCGCCGGACGGCAGCAAGCAGCGTCCGGTGATGATCCACCGTGCGCTCTTCGGTTCGATCGAGCGGTTCTTCGCCGTGCTCCTGGAGCACTACGCGGGCGCCATGCCGCCGTGGCTCGCGCCGGTGCAGGCGGTGGGCATCCCGGTCGGGGACGCGCACGTCCCCTACCTCCAGGAGTTCGCGGCCGAGGCCAAGAAGAAGGGCCTGCGGGTCGAGGTGGACGCCTCCTCCGACCGCATGCAGAAGAAGATCAGGACGCAGCAGAAGCTGAAGGTCCCCTTCATGATCATCGTCGGTGACGACGACATGAACGCGGGCACGATCTCCTTCCGCTACCGCGACGGCTCGCAGGAGAACGGCATCCCGCGCGACCAGGCGCTCGCCAAGCTCCTGGACGTGGTGGAGAGCCGCGAGCAGGTGTGACCCGACCCCGCGCACGCGGGTACGAGGCCCCCGGGACGTTCAGCGTCCCGGGGGCCTCTCGTCGTCCTCCCGTGCGAACACCTGAAGCAGCCACGACGAGAACGCCCCCGTCACCGCGCCGAGCAGCGCGAGGCCGCAGAGCATCATGCCCACCGCGATCAGGCGCCCCACCGGCGTCACCGGTGTCTCGTCGCCGTAGCCCACGGTCGCGAGCGTGGCCGACGCCCACCACGCCGCGTCCCCGAAGCTGCGGATCGTCGCGCCCCGTGCCGCGTGCTCCTGCTGGTAGACGGCCAGCGCCCCGGCGAAGCCCAGGAGCAGCGCGGAGAGACCGGCGTACGTGACCACGCGCGCGTGCAGCGCGAGGCGCGGTTTGCCGTGCCTGCGCTGGACGGCCTCGTAGATGTGCACGATCCGCAGCGGCCGGAGCAGGGGCAGGACGAGGACGAGGGTGTCCTGCCAGTGGCCGCGTACGAAGCGCGCTCCCTGCCCGCTGAGCCGCCACCGCACCGCGTAGTCCACGGCGAAAGCGGCCCAGGCCGTGAGGAGCACCACCAGGCAGACGGTGCGCCATGCCTCGGGCAGCCCCGAGGCCAGGACCCATACCGCGTACGCGGTCAGGTAGAGGAGCGACGCCACGGCGAGCGGTGCTTCCGTGCGGCTCTCCCAGTGTGTCTGACGGCTGTCATCGGTCATCGCCCCAGCTTCCCCGTGCCGCGGGCGGCGGGCGCCCCGCCGACACGCTTCGATCGGGCCAAGTCATATGCTGCACTGCATGACGAGTGAGCCGGAGCAGCAGATCGGAGTGGGGACGCAGGACGCGTTCCAGCGCCTGTGGACGCCCCACCGGATGGCGTACATCCAGGGCGAGAACAAGCCGAGCGGTCCGGGCGCCGACGACGGCTGTCCCTTCTGCTCCATCCCGGCCAAATCCGACGAGGACGGTCTGGTCGTCGCACGCGGCGAGCAGGTGTACGCGGTGCTCAACCTCTACCCGTACAACGGCGGCCATCTGATGGTCGTCCCCTACCGCCACGTCGCCGACTACACGGAGCTGACCGTCCCGGAGACGGCCGAGCTCGGTGAGTTCACCAAGCAGGCCATGGTCGCGCTGCGCGCCGCGTCCGGCGCGCACGGCTTCAACATCGGCATGAACCAGGGCACGGTGGCAGGGGCCGGCATCGCCGCGCATCTGCACCAGCACATCGTGCCCCGCTGGGGCGGGGACACGAACTTCATGCCGGTCGTGGGGCACACCAAGATCCTGCCGCAGCTGCTCGCGGACACCCGCAAGATGCTGGCCGACGCCTGGCCCGCCGCGCTCTGACGCGTCCCGCGGGCCGGGCTCGCAGCCCGGCCCGCGGCGTGTCTCACGCGTCGTACACGTCCGCCTTCCTCGGCATCGGGTCCTGGACCATTCCGCTGAGGAGGCCGGAGCGGTTGCCGAACTTCTCGGTGTCCACGCCGTTCTCCTCGAGCACCTTGATGGCCGCCGAGTGCACCACGCGCAGCACCGGCGTGGCCGCGCGCAGCGCGTCGTCGGCCATGAAGCGGTGCCGCCACGGCTTGTCCGCCCAGGCGTGCCGCAGGCCGAAGGGCTCGGGCAGGACCAGCTTGCCGCCGAGGTGGTCCAGGATCGGCGGGTACCAGGTGAAGGGCGCCCGCACCGCGAGCCGTACGACCTCGTCGGCGTTGACCAGCGGCAGTTTGCGCTCGGTGGTCTCCCAGAACTTGATGGGCTTGGAGACCTGCTTGACCTTGGGGTCGGGCTTGCTGGTGAACAGTGAGTGGACCGGTCCGAGCGCGTGGCCGGTGACCTCGATGCGCAGCGTCTCGTGCAGGACGGTCACCGTGATCAGCATCGTGATGACCAACTGGCCGTCCCAGAGGGTGAACTGGCAGCCCAGGTAGTGCCGGTCGCCGCCGCCGAACTGCTGTTCGTTGCAGATCCGCTGTATCTCGTGGCCCCGGACCTGGAAGGCCTCGACCTCCGTGCCGCTGGGGCGGGCCACCGCCTTCGCGTTCTCCCCGATGGGGGACACGATCCAGTGCTTTATCGACGGGGTCGGGAAGCCGCCGGTGTGCAGCGGCCCGCGCTCGAGCAGGCGCAGCTGGTCGTGCACCGCGCGTATGACGTCCCAGCTGCGGAACGGGTGGATCTCCGTGCCTTCCTTGCCGGAGACCAGCTCCTCGGCGAGCTGCCAGCTGCCCCAGCGGGTGCCCATGCCCAGTATTCCCTTGGGGCCCGCGTAGAAGACCGAGTTGCTCTGCTGCTCGGCCGACAGGCGAGCCAGGCCCTGACGGAGCTGCTCGGCGGCCGTCTCGCCCGGGCTGCCCGGCACCGCTTCGGGGATCTTGGCGCCGATGCCGCCGCCGGAGAGCAGGCTCGACCAGCGCTCGCGCAGGTCCCTCGCGGTGCGCTCGGCGATCAGCTTGGCCCAGAACCAGCCCGCCACGGGAACGACGATCGCCGCGCGTATGTACCAGCCGAGGGGGCCGTCGACCGGCAGCTTGATGAGAAAGATCACGGCGAGGACGCCCAGGGCGACCATGGCTGCCGTCGCGATGGCGCTCGCCCGCTTGTTGTCCCCCTTGGTGACCGCCTGCTTGACGGTGAAGAGCAGCAGCCAGAGGAGGAGTCCGGGCAGGAAGAGCAGGCCGCACAGCACCATCACGAGGGTGAGCCAACGGTCGCGGTCCTTGCGGATGTTGTTCGCCGCGAGGCAGTGCTCGACGATCGACTGCGGTTCCATGCCGAAGGACTGGATGAGCGGCTTGCGGGCGCCGCCGAGCATCCGAACCTGCACGGCCCGTGCGAACGCCTCGCCCAGATTCGGCGCGAAGAGCGACCAAAGGCCTTCCTTGACCTCGGACTTGTGCCATTCGTTGTTGGCGTCGAGGATCTTCGATGCCTTGTCGTCGCGGTACGCGGCCGACGCGAGGGCGTGGGTCGCCGCCGTCTGCCCCGCGGCCCCGGACAGCGGGACCTGGGCCCCGGGCCTGAAGTCGAATACGTCGTCCGCCACTGCCGCCCCCATCGCCGCCAACCTTCGCTGCTGCGGCTCTTCCCGACTTCCCTGCCCGGCACACCTGTTGATCAGGTCATCAGCGTATCTGTGCGCACCGGCATCCGGCAGGGGCCCTTCGGATGCCGCCCGCCCGCGGGTGGCGGAACGGGCGGCAGCCGCTCAACTAGGAGGCGTCCTGGGCCTGTTCGCGAATCCTCTCGGAGAGCTGGGGCGGCATCGGTTCGTGGCGTGCGTACGTGCGGCTGAAGCGCGCGGTGCCCTGCGAGAGGGACCGCAGGTCGACGGCGTAGCGGCCGATCTCGATCTCGGGCACCTCGGCGCGTACGAGCGTGCGCCCGCCGGGCGCCTGCTCGGTTCCCACCACCCGGCCGCGGCGCCCCGAGAGGTCGCTCATCACCGAGCCCACGTGGTCGTCGCCGACCAGGACCCGCACCTCGGCCACCGGCTCCAGGAGGTGGATCTTGGCGTCGGCCGCGGCCTCGCGCAGGGCGAGCGCGCCCGCCGTCTGGAACGCGGCGTCGGAGGAGTCCACCGAGTGCGCCTTGCCGTCGAGCAGCGTGATGCGTACGTCGATGAGGGGGTATCCGGCGGCCACGCCCTTCGCGGCCTGCGCGCGCACGCCCTTCTCGACGGACGGGATGAACTGCCGGGGCACGGCGCCGCCCACGACCTTGTCGACGAACTCGATGCCGCTGCCGCCCGGCAGCGGTTCCACCTCGATCTCGCAGATGGCGTACTGGCCGTGGCCGCCGGACTGCTTCACATGGCGGCCGCGCCCGCCCGACCTGCCCGCGAACGTCTCCCGGAGGGAGACCTTGTGGTTCACCACGTCGACCTGCACGCCGTACCGGCTGCGCAGCCGCTCCAGGGCGACGTCGGCGTGGGCCTCGCCCAGGCACCACAGGACCACCTGGTGGGTGTCCTGGTTCTGTTCGAGGCGCATGGTCGGGTCCTCGGCGACCAGGCGGGAGAGCCCCTGGGAGAGCTTGTCCTCGTCCGCCTTGCTGTGCGCCTGGATGGCGAGCGGCAGGAGCGGGTCGGGCATGTCCCAGGGCTCCATCAGGAGCGGGTCGTCCTTGGCCGAGAGGGTGTCGCCCGTCTCGGCGCGGTTCAGCTTGGCGACGCAGGCCAGATCGCCCGCGATGCAGCTGGAGAGCGTGCGCTGGTGCTTGCCGAAGGGGGAGGAGAGGGCGCCGATGCGCTCGTCGACGTCGTGGTCCTCGTGGCCGCGGTCGGCCAGGCCGTGCCCGGACACGTGCACGGTCTCGTCGGGGCGCAGGGTGCCGGAGAAGACGCGTACGAGCGAGACGCGTCCCACGTACGGGTCGGACGCGGTCTTCACGACCTCGGCGACCAGCGGTCCCGAGGGATCGCAGGTGATCGCGGGCCTGGCCTTGCCGCCCGGTGTGGTGACGGCGGGCGCCGGGTGCTCCAGGGGGGTGGGGAAGCCGCCCGTGACCAGCTCCAGGAGCTCCACCGTGCCGATGCCCTGCCGGGCGCCCTCGGCGGCGGGCGCCGCCGCGAGCACGGGGTGGAAGATGCCGCGCGCCACGGCCCGCTCCAGATCGTCCACGAGGGTCTTGAAGTCGAGGTCCTCGCCGCTGAGGTAGCGGTCCATGAGGGACTCGTCCTCGCTCTCGGCGATGATCCCCTCGATCAGCTTGTTGCGGGCGTCCTCGATGAGCGGGAGCTGGTCCTCGCCCGGTTCGGACTCCTTCCGTTCGCCGGAGGCGTAGTCGAAGATCCGCTGCGAGAGCAGCCCGACCAGGCCGGTCACCGGTGCGTGCCCGTCCGGACCCTTGGCGCCGTGCAGCGGCAGGTACAGCGGCAGCACGGCGTCGGGGTCGTCGGCCCCGAAGGCCTCCGCGCAGGTCCGCGTCATCTCCTGGAAGTCGGCGCGGGCCGCCTCCAGGTGGGTCACCACGATGGCCCGCGGCATGCCGACCGCCGCGCACTCCTCCCACACCATGCGGGTCGCGCCGTCCACGCCGTCGGCGGCCGAAACGACGAAAAGGGCCGCGTCCGCGGCGCGCAGACCGGCCCGTAACTCGCCGACGAAATCGGCGTACCCGGGGGTGTCCAGAAGGTTGATCTTGTAGCCGCCCCATTCGACGGGGACGAGGGACAGCTGCACCGAGCGCTGCTGCCGGTGTTCGATGTCGTCGTAGTCGGACACGGCGGTGCCGTCCTCCACACGGCCCGCGCGGTTCACCGCCCCCGCGGTCAGCGCGAGGGCCTCCACCAGAGTCGTCTTGCCCGATCCGCTGTGGCCGACCAGCACCACATTCCGTACGGACGCGGGGTGGTCGGCCGCTGTAGCCCTGCCGGCGGCTCCGGGGTGTGCGTTCGCCTTGTCGCCCATGCCTTGGCCTCCCGGTTACGTGCACGGTGAGGAGGCACAGCCCCCTCGGGGATGCTGGCTGCTCGCGGACGTGCGGGGCCGTGTGCGGGTCGGCTCCGGCGACGCCCGCGGTGCTTTCGAGCTTTCCACTCGGGTCACTGTGCGTCCATACGTCGTACGCGATCGTGAGGGGGCGAGCCGGTCCGTCAACGTCGTGACTACGATGGGCCAGCCGGTGGCCAACAGGGCCGCACGGCTCACCGACCCCTCGGGAAGGCCATGCTGAACAAGTACGCGCGTGCATTCTTCACGCGTGTTCTCACACCGTTCGCCGCGTTTCTCATCCGTCGCGGCGTGAGCCCCGACGCGGTCACGTTCATCGGTACGGCCGGTGTGGTGGCGGGCGCGCTGGTCTTCTTCCCCCGCGGCGAGTTCTTCTGGGGCACGATCGTCATCACGCTCTTCGTGTTCTCCGACCTCGTCGACGGGAACATGGCGCGGCAGCTGGGACGCTCCAGCCGCTGGGGCGCCTTCCTGGACTCGACGCTCGACCGGGTGGCCGACAGCGCGATCTTCGGTGGCCTCGCGCTCTGGTACGCGGGTTCGGGCGGCGACAACATCCTGTGCGCCGTCTCCATCTTCTGCCTGGCCAGCGGCCAGGTGGTCTCGTACACGAAGGCGCGCGGCGAGGCGATCGGCCTGCCCGTCGCGGTCAACGGCCTGGTGGAGCGCGCCGAGCGCCTGGTGATCTCGCTGGTCGCCGCGGGTCTCGCGGGGCTGCACAAGTTCGGGGTCCCCGGCATCGACGTACTGCTGCCCATCGCGCTGTGGGTCGTCGCCGTCGGCAGCCTCGTCACGCTCGTCCAGCGTGTCGTGACCGTGCGCAAGGAGGCCGCCGAGGCCGACGCGGCCACGGAGGCCACGGCGCAGGGCAGTGAGGCCACGTCGTGAAGGACCGACTGACCGACGCGCTCTACGGAGCCGCCTGGAGCTCGGTCAAGAAGCTCCCCGAACCGGTGGCGGTGCGGCTGGGCCGGACCATCGCCGACGCCGCGTGGAAGCGGCGCGGCAAGGGCATTCTGCGCCTGGAGGCGAACTACGCGCGCGTGGTGCCCGACGCGAGCCCGCAGCGCCTCGCCGAGCTGTCCAGGGCCGGCATGCGCTCCTACCTGCGCTACTGGATGGAGTCGTTCCGGCTGCCGTCCTGGAGCAAGGAGCGCATCAAGGCGGGCGTCGAAATCAAGGACCTCCACTACTTGACGGACGGCCTCGCCTCCGACAAGGGCGTCATCCTCGCGCTTCCGCACCTGGGCAACTGGGACCTGGCGGGCGCCTGGGTCACCACGAAGCTGGAGACGCCGTTCACGACGGTCGCCGAACGGCTCAAGCCCGAGACGCTGTACGACCGCTTCGTCGCCTACCGCGAGAGCCTGGGCATGGAGGTCCTGCCGCACGAGGGCGGCTCCGCCTTCGGCACCCTGGCGCGGCGGCTGCGCGCGGGCGGCCTGGTCTGCCTGGTCGCCGACCGGGACCTCTCGGCGTCCGGCGTCGAGGTGAAGTTCTTCGGCGACACCGCGCGGATGCCCGCGGGGCCCGCGATCCTCGCGCAGCAGACGGGGGCGCTGTTGCTGCCGGTCACGCTCTGGTTCGACGAGACGCCCGTCATGAAGGGGCGTGTTCACGCCCCTGTCGATGTCCCCGAGACAGGTAGCCGCACGGAGAAGACGTCTGTCATGACGCAGGCGCTGGCAGACGCCTTCGCCACGGGTATCGCCGACCATCCGGAGGACTGGCACATGCTGCAGCGCTTGTGGCTCGCTGATCTCGACCCCGCCAAGGGGCCCGCCGACGCTCCGGCCGACGTTCCCGGCGATGCCCGGGCCGACGCTCCGGGCGAGGGGACACTGTGAGGATCGGCATCGTCTGCCCCTACTCGTGGGACGTGCCGGGCGGCGTCCAGTTCCACATCCGCGACCTGGCGGAGCACCTGATCCGCCTCGGGCACGAGGTGTCCGTCCTGGCCCCCGCGGACGACGAGACCCCCCTGCCGCCGTACGTCGTGTCGGCGGGCCGCGCCGTTCCGGTTCCGTACAACGGCTCGGTGGCCCGGCTCAACTTCGGGTTCCTGTCGGCCGCGCGGGTGCGGCGCTGGCTGCACGACGGCACCTTCGACGTCATCCACATCCACGAGCCGACCTCGCCCTCCCTGGGGCTGCTCACGTGCTGGGCGGCGCAGGGCCCGATCGTCGCGACGTTCCACACGTCCAATCCGCGCTCGCGGGCGATGATCGCGGCGTACCCGATCCTGCAGCCCGCCCTGGAGAAGATCAGCGCGCGCATCGCGGTGAGCGAGTACGCGCGCCGCACGCTCGTCGAGCACCTGGGCGGCGACGCGGTCGTCATCCCGAACGGCGTGGACGTCGACTTCTTCGCCAAGGTCGAGCCCAAGAAGGAGTGGCAGGGCGGCACGATCGGCTTCATCGGCCGCATCGACGAGCCGCGCAAGGGCCTTCCGGTGCTGATGAAGGCGCTGCCGAAGATCCTCGCCGAGCGCCCCGACACCCGGCTACTCGTCGCGGGCCGCGGCGACGAGCACGAGGCCGTCTCCTCGCTGCCGGTCGAGATGCGCGAGCGCGTGGAGTTCCTCGGCATGGTCAGCGACGAGGACAAGGCGCGGCTGCTGCGCAGCGTGGACGTGTACGTCGCTCCCAACACCGGGGGCGAGAGCTTCGGGATCATTCTGGTCGAGGCCCTGTCGGCGGGCGCGCCCGTCCTGGCCAGCGATCTGGACGCCTTCGCGCAGGTCCTCGACCAGGGCGCCGCGGGCGACCTGTTCACCAACGAGGACGCGGACTCGCTGGCCGCCGCGGCGCTGCGGCTCCTGGGCGACCCCGAGCGCCGCGACGAGCTGCGGGAGCGCGGCAGCAAGCACGTGCGCCGCTTCGACTGGTCGACGGTGGGCGCCGACATCCTCTCGGTGTACGAGACGGTGGCGGACGGGGCCGCCGCGGTGGCCGCCGATGAACGCTCGGGCCTGCGGGCGCGCTTCGGGCTCGCACGGGACTGACGGGACTGACGGGACCGACGGGACCGACGCGACCGACGCGACCGACGGGACCGACGCGACCGGACTCCGCGAGGCTCCCCGACGCGGGACGGGGAGCCCGGCGGTGAACCGGCGCCGCCGATGCGACTAGCCTTCCCCGGTGACCTCGACACTGATCTGGATCGCGGTAGCCCTCTTCGCGATCGGCCTCTACCTGAGCTGGACCGCGGGCCGGCTCGACCGGCTGCACGCCCGCATCGACGCGGCCCGCGCGGCACTCGACGCCCAGCTGCTGCGCCGCGCCTCGGTCGCCCAGGAGCTGGCCACCTCGGGGGTGCTCGACCCGGCGGCCTCCATCGTGCTCTACGAAGCGGCGCACGCGGCCCGGCAGGCGGAGGAGGAGCAGCGCGAGGTCGCCGAGAGCGAGCTCAGCCAGGCGCTGCGCGCGATCTTCGGCGAGGTGCAGCAGGTCGAGGCGGTGCGCGAGGCCCCCGGCGGCGACGAGGCGGCGACGGAGCTTGCCGCGTCCGTGCGCCGGGTGCCGATGGCCCGGCGCTTCCACAACGACGCCGTACGCGCGGCCCGTGCCCTGCGCAGGCACCGCAAGGTCCGCTGGTTCCGCCTCGCGGGCCACGCGCCGTTTCCGATGGCCTTCGAGATGGACGACGAACCGCCGGTCGCGCTGGCCGACCGCGCGACCACGTAGAGCCACCGGACACGCCGCTGACCAGGGGCGTCCGGGAAAAATGAGCCACCGGTCATCCATTGGCCCTTGCTGTGGACTGGTGGCCGGGAGTTTCCTCGTAGTCGCAGGAACCCGTCTTCAGCGAGCGAGGTCAACTCCGTGTCCAGCACCCTCTCCAGCAGCAACCAGTCGCCCGAGACCGGCACCGCGCGCGTCAAGCGCGGCATGGCCGAGCAGCTCAAGGGCGGCGTCATCATGGACGTCGTCAACGCCGAGCAGGCGAAGATAGCCGAGGACGCGGGCGCGGTGGCCGTCATGGCGCTGGAGCGGGTCCCCGCCGACATCCGCAAGGACGGCGGCGTGGCCCGGATGTCCGACCCGAACATGATCGAAGAGATCATCGAGGCCGTCTCCATCCCGGTCATGGCCAAGTCCCGCATCGGCCACTTCGTCGAGGCCCAGGTGCTCCAGTCCCTCGGCGTCGACTACATCGACGAGTCCGAGGTCCTGACCCCGGCCGACGAGGTCAACCACAGCGACAAGTTCGCCTTCACGACCCCGTTCGTGTGTGGCGCCACCAACCTGGGCGAGGCCCTGCGCCGCATCGCCGAGGGCGCGGCCATGATCCGCTCCAAGGGCGAGGCCGGCACCGGCAACGTCGTCGAGGCCGTGCGCCACCTGCGCCAGATCAAGAACGAGATCGCCAAGCTGCGCGGCTTCGACAACAACGAGCTGTACGCCGCCGCCAAGGACCTGCGTGCCCCGTACGAGCTGGTCAAGGAGGTCTCCGAGCTGGGCAAGCTGCCGGTGGTCCTCTTCTCGGCCGGTGGCGTCGCCACCCCCGCCGACGCCGCTCTGATGCGCCAGCTCGGCGCCGAGGGCGTCTTCGTCGGCTCCGGCATCTTCAAGTCGGGCGACCCGGCCGCGCGCGCCGCCGCCATCGTGAAGGCCACCACCTTCTACGACGACCCCAAGATCATCGCGGACGCTTCCCGCAACCTCGGCGAGGCCATGGTCGGCATCAACTGCGACACCCTCCCCGAGGCCGAGCGCTACGCGAACCGTGGCTGGTAAGGCACTACGTAGATGACTGACACCCCTGTAGTCGGCGTCCTGGCACTCCAGGGCGACGTACGGGAGCACTTGATCGCCCTGGCCTCGGCGGACGCCGTGGCCAGGCCGGTCAGGCGTCCCGAAGAGCTGGCCGATGTGGACGGCCTGGTCATCCCCGGCGGTGAGTCCACCACCATCTCCAAGCTGGCGGCCCTGTTCGGCCTGTTGGAGCCCCTTCGCGCGCGCGTGCGCGCCGGTATGCCGGTCTACGGCACCTGCGCGGGCATGATCATGCTGGCCGACAAGATCCTCGATCCGCGCTCGGAGCAGGAGACCTTCGGCGGCATCGACATGATCGTGCGCCGCAACGCCTTCGGACGGCAGAACGAGTCCTTCGAGGCGGCCGTGGACGTCGCGGGCATCGACGGCGACCCCGTGGAGGGTGTCTTCATCCGCGCCCCCTGGGTCGAGTCGGTCGGCGCGCGCGTCGAGGTGCTCGCCGAGCACGGCGGACACATCGTCGCCGTGCGCCAGGGCAACGCGCTCGCCACGTCGTTCCACCCCGAGCTGACGGGCGACCATCGCATGCACGCGCTGTTCGTCGGGATGGTCCGGGGCCACGCGGCGGCGGGATCCTAGTAGGATCTCTGCGTTCGTACAGTTGGGTAACGCGAAGGAGACAGGCAGATGTCCGGCCACTCTAAATGGGCTACGACGAAGCACAAGAAGGCCGTGATTGACGCCAAGCGCGGCAAGCTCTTCGCGAAGATGATCAAGAACATCGAGGTCGCGGCCCGCACGGGCGGCGCCGACGTGTCGGGCAACCCGACTCTCTTCGACGCCATCCAGAAGGCCAAGAAGAGCTCGGTCCCGAACAAGAACATCGACTCCGCGGTCAAGCGCGGCGCCGGTCTCGAAGCCGGCGGCGCCGAGTACGAGACGATCATGTACGAGGGCTACGGCCCGAACGGCGTCGCGGTGCTCATCGAGTGCCTCACCGACAACCGCAACCGCGCGGCCTCGGACGTACGCGTCGCGATGACCCGCAACGGCGGCTCCATGGCCGACCCGGGCTCCGTCTCGTACCTCTTCAACCGCAAGGGCGTCGTCATCGTCCCCAAGGGCGAGGGCGAGCTGTCCGAGGACGACGTCCTGGGCGCGGTCCTGGACGCGGGCGCCGAAGAGGTCAACGACCTCGGCGAGTCCTTCGAGGTGCTCAGCGAGGCCACCGACCTGGTCGCGGTCCGCACCGCCCTCCAGGAGGCCGGCATCGACTACGACTCGGCCGACGCCAACTTCGTCCCGACCATGCAGGTCGAGCTGGACGAGGACGGCGCCCGGAAGATCTTCAAGCTCATCGACGCGCTCGAGGACAGCGACGACGTCCAGAACGTCTTCGCCAACTTCGACGTGAGCGACGAGGTCATGGAGAAGGTCGACGCCTGAGTCGGGCCTCGGACCGGCCGTGCCACGGCTTTCGCTGACGGGCCGACAGGGGACACACCCCCTGTCGGCCCGTCGCGTTGTCAGTGCGAGCCGATAGCCTGCACAAACAGGTGAGCGAAGAAGTGGGGGTACTCGTGCGCGTGCTGGGTGTGGACCCGGGTCTGACCCGGTGCGGTGTGGGGGTCGTCGACGGAGTCGCCGGACGCCCGCTGACCATGCGAGCGGTCGGTGTCGTGCGCACGCCCGCCGACGCCGAGCTCGGCCACCGCCTGGTCGCCATCGAGCAGGGCATCGAGCAGTGGCTCGACGAGCACGACCCCGAAGTCCTCGCCGTGGAGCGGGTGTTCAGCCAGCACAACGTGCGTACGGTCATGGGCACCGCCCAGGCCAGCGCCGTGGCCATGCTCTGCGCGTCGCGTCGCGGCATCCCCGTCGCCCTGCACACGCCCAGCGAGGTCAAGGCCGCCGTCACCGGCAGCGGCCGCGCCGACAAGGCCCAGGTCGGAGCGATGGTCACCCGCCTCCTGCGGCTCGACGCACCGCCCAAGCCCGCCGACGCGGCGGACGCCCTCGCCCTCGCCATCTGTCACATCTGGCGCGCCCCGGCGCAGAACCGCCTCCAGCAGGCGGTCGCCCAGAACCGTCTCCAGCAGGCCACAGCCCTGCACGCGTCGAAGACCGCAACAGCACAGAAAGGCCGTACCGCATGATCGCCTTCGTCAGCGGCCCCGTCGCCGCACTCGCCCCCGACACCGCGGTGGTCGAGGTCGGCGGCGTCGGCATGGCCATCCAGTGCACGCCGAACACGCTCTCCACCCTGCGCATCGGCCAGCAGGCCAAGCTCGCCACCTCCCTGGTCGTCCGCGAGGACTCCCTGACGCTGTACGGCTTCGCGGACGACGACGAGCGCCAGACCTTCGAGCTGCTCCAGACCGCCAGCGGCGTCGGACCGCGCCTCGCGCAGGCCATGCTCGCCGTGCACAGCCCGGACGCACTGCGCCGCGCGGTCGCCACCGCCGACGAGAAGGCGCTCACCGCGGTCCCGGGCATCGGCAAGAAGGGCGCCCAGAAGCTGCTCCTGGAGTACAAGGACCGCCTCGGCGAGCCCCTGGGCACCGGCGGCCCCGCCATCGGCACCCCTGTCACCTCCGGCTGGAGCGACCAGCTGCACGCCGCGCTCATCGGCCTCGGCTATGCCACGCGCGAGGCCGACGAAGCGGTCGCCGCCGTCACCCCGCAGGCCGAGGCGACCGAGAAGCCGCAGGTGGGCCAGCTCCTCAAGGCCGCGCTTCAGACGCTCAACCGCACCCGCTAGCACCCGCTGGTATTCGCCCACCCCTGCCCACCAGAACCACATCGCGAGGCGAGCTCATGAACTGGGACGAGACCACCGACGACGCGACCGCCGCACCCGGGGCGGCCGAGCGGCTCGTCGGTGCGTCCGCCGACGGCGAGGACCAGGCGGTCGAGGCCGCCCTTCGCCCCAAGGACCTGGGCGAGTTCATCGGCCAGGAGAAGGTCCGCGAGCAGCTCGACCTCGTCCTGCGCGCGGCCCGCGCGCGCGGCGCCACCGCCGACCACGTCCTGCTCTCCGGCGCCCCCGGCCTCGGCAAGACCACCCTGTCGATGATCATCGCGGCCGAGATGGGCGCCCCGATCCGCATCACCAGCGGCCCGGCCATCCAGCACGCGGGCGACCTCGCGGCGATCCTCTCCTCCCTCCAGGAGGGCGAGGTCCTCTTCCTCGACGAGATCCACCGGATGTCCCGGCCCGCCGAAGAGATGCTCTACATGGCGATGGAGGACTTCCGCGTCGACGTCATCGTCGGCAAGGGCCCCGGTGCCACGGCCATCCCGCTGGAACTGCCGCCCTTCACCCTGGTCGGCGCCACCACGCGGGCGGGCCTGCTGCCGCCGCCGCTGCGCGACCGCTTCGGCTTCACCGCGCACATGGAGTTCTACGAACCGGCCGAGCTGGAGCGCGTGATCCACCGCTCCGCGCACCTCCTGGACGTGGAGATCGACGCGAAGGGCGCAGCCGAGATCGCCGGACGCTCACGCGGCACGCCCCGCATCGCCAACCGCCTGCTGCGCCGCGTACGGGACTATGCGCAGGTCAAGGCCGACGGCGTGATCAACAGGGACATCGCCGGCGCGGCCCTGAAGGTCTACGAGGTGGACGCCCGCGGCCTGGACCGCCTGGACCGCGCGGTCCTGGAGGCCCTGCTCAAGCTCTTCGGCGGCGGGCCCGTGGGCCTGTCGACGCTCGCGGTCGCCGTGGGGGAGGAGCGCGAGACGGTCGAGGAGGTCGCTGAGCCCTTCCTGGTACGGGAGGGACTGCTCGCCCGCACCCCCCGCGGCCGGGTCGGGACGCCCGCCGCATGGGCGCATCTCGGCCTCGTTCCGCCGCGTCAGGCGGGCGGAATCGGACAAGGGGACCTGTTCGGGGCGTGACGGCGCGCGTAGTGGAAC
Organism: Streptomyces sp. NPDC054047; assembly: GCF_055585065.1. NCBI lineage: Bacteria > Bacillati > Actinomycetota > Actinomycetes > Kitasatosporales > Streptomycetaceae > Streptomyces > Streptomyces sp. NPDC054047. The sequence goes on from NZ_JBVJKV010000009.1 coordinate 415,845, forward strand.
GGTCAGGAACTGCGGTGCCATGCTGAGCGTTGTTCGTTAGGTGCGGACTCGCTTAGACTCCGCCGATGCCGCCCTTGTGGGCGGCGTGCCCACCCCCGTCCATCAGGCCGCTCATCTGCGCGGTCATGCGAAGGAAACTCCGTCCCGTGAATATCGTGACCCTCCTCCCCTTCATCGTGCTCATCGGGGCCATGTTCCTGATGACGCGCTCCGCCAAGAAGAAGCAGCAGGCGGCGGCGCAGATGCGCAATGAGATGCAGCCCGGCACCGGCATCCGCACGATCGGGGGCATGTACGCCACCGTCAAGGAGGTTCACGACGACGCCGTCCTCCTTGAGGTGGCTCCTGGTGTGCACGCGTTCTACGCGAAGAACTCCGTGGGCGCCGTCCTGGACGACGACGAGTACAACCGCATCGTCCACGGCACGAGCGAAGACCTGAAGTCGGACAACCCCGTCGTCCCGGACGACGCCTCCTCCCTGACCGAGACCGACGAGCCCGCCGACGCTTCCGACGACTCGCCCATCGACCTCGGCAAGAAGGACGCGGACAGCGCTCCCAAGGCCGACGACGCCGAGCCGAAGAAGACCGACGGCGAGTCCGACGCGAAGTAGCCACCACCGGGGACCGTGGGGCGCGCCGCTCGCGCTGCCACGGCCCCCGCAGTGCATGGGTTTCGTGACGGGTCTCGACACCATTTCATGGCCGCCCAACCCGGGAACTCCCCGCTCAGCGATGGGGCAGTGCACGGGACGCGGGGCGGTTGGACAGGGAGAACGAGAAGGTGGCAGCACCTAAGAAGGGCCGAAGGCAGAGCGCCCCGGGCAAGCCGGGCCGCTCTTTGGTCTTCATCCTGATCGCCCTCGTGGCGCTCACCGGGGGGATGTTCCTGTCCGGGAACACCACGCCCCGCCTCGGCATCGACCTCGCCGGTGGCACGAGCATCACGCTCCAGGCGAAGAACGAGCCGGGCCAGAAGAACGCGATCAACCCGACCAACATGAACACCGCGGTCAGCATCATCAACAACCGCGTCAATGGTCTGGGTGTGTCCGAGGCCGAGGTGCAGACCCAGGGCGAAGACAACATCATCGTCAACATCCCCAAGGGCACGAACGAGAAGCAGGCGCGCGAGCAGGTCGGCACGACCGCTCAGCTCTACTTCCGTCCCGTCCTGACGGTGGCCAGCGGTGAGCCCACCCCCGAGCCGTCCGCCAGCTCGTCCGGCAAGGGCAAGGACAAGAGCGCGGACCCGGACAAGGCGACCGAGAAGGGCGACGACAAGGCCTCCTCGACGCCGACCGCCTCCGGCTCGCCCACCTCCCAGGGCCGCGCCGTCACCGACGGCCTGAAGGCCGACGCGACCCCGACGCCGAAGGCCTCGGACAAGGGCAAGGACGACAAGGCGTCGCCGACCCCCACCCCGTCCGCCGACCCGGCCACCGCCGCGCTGCAGAAGAAGTTCACCGAGCTCGACTGCACCGACAAGGCGGCCCGCGGCAAGGTCGGCGACGGCGTCAAGCCGTCCGAGCAGACCGTGGCCTGTGGCAAGAACAACGCGGGCCAGTGGGAGAAGTACGTCCTCGGTCCGGCCGAGCTGAACGGCAAGGACGTCGACGACGCCAAGGCGACGATCAACCAGCAGAGCGGTGCCTGGGTCGTCAACATGGACTTCACGGGCGGCGGCTCGAAGAAGTTCTCGAAGACGACCAGCAAGCTCTCGCAGCAGCAGCCCCCGATGAACCAGTTCGCCATCGTCCTCGACGGTGAAGTGGCCTCGGCCCCCAGCGTCAACACGACGCTGAGCGCGAACGCCGAGATCTCCGGCAGCTTCACCCAGGAGTCGGCCCAGGACCTGGCCAACATCCTGTCGTACGGCGCGCTGCCGCTGACCTTCCACGAGCAGAGCGTCACCACCGTGAGCCCGGCGCTCGGCGGCGAGCAGCTGCACGCCGGTCTGATCGCCGGCGCCATCGGCCTCGCGCTCGTCATCATCTACCTGGTGGTCTACTACCGCGGACTCTCGCTGATCGCCATCGCGAGCCTCCTGGTCTCGGCCGCCCTGACGTACACCCTGATGACGCTGCTCGGCCCGGCCATCTCCTTCACCCTGAACCTGCCCGCGGTGTGTGGTGCGATCGTTGCGATCGGTATCACCGCGGACTCGTTCATCGTGTTCTTCGAACGCGTCAGGGACGAGGTCAGGGAGGGACGCACGCTGCGGCCCGCCGTGGAGCGTGCCTGGCCGCGTGCCCGGCGCACCATCCTGGTCTCCGACTTCGTGTCGTTCCTCGCGGCCGCGGTGCTCTTCATCGTCACGGTCGGCAAGGTCCAGGGCTTCGCGTTCACGCTCGGCCTGACCACGCTGCTCGACGTCGTGGTGGTCTTCTTCTTCACCAAGCCGCTGATGACCCTGATGGCGCGCAAGAAGTTCTTCGCGAACGGCCACAAGTGGTCCGGCCTCGACCCGAAGCGCCTCGGCGCCAAGCCGCCGCTGCGCCGCACCCGCCGCGCCACTGGTTCTGCCGCTGGCCCTGTCGACCCGAAGGAGGCGTGAGATGTCGAAGCTCGGCAATCTCGGCGCCAGGCTCTACCGCGGTGAGGTCGGCTACGACTTCGTCGGCAAGCGCAAGATCTGGTACGGCGTCTCGATCCTGATCACCATCACGGCCATCGTCGGCCTCGCGGTGCGCGGCCTGAACATGGGCATCGAGTTCGAGGGCGGTGCCGTCTTCACCACCCCGAAGACCAGCGTCTCGGTGGCTCAGGCGGAGAAGTACGCGGAAGAGGCCTCCGGCCACGACGCGGTCGTCCAGGAGCTCGGCTCGGGCGGTCTGCGCATCCAGGTCGCCGGTGTCGACACCGCCAAGTCCGACCAGATCAAGGCTGATCTGGCCGAGAACATGGACATGAAGGTCGACTCCATCAACGCCGACCTCGTGGGCCCCAGTTGGGGTGAGCAGATCAGCAAGAAGGCCTGGACGGGCCTGATCATCTTCATGGTCCTCGTGGTGATCTATCTGGCGATCGCCTTCGAGTGGCGCATGGCGCTCGCCGCGCTGATCGCCCTGATCCACGACATCACGATCACCGTGGGTGTGTACGCCCTGGTGGGCTTCGAGGTCACCCAGGGCACGATCATCGGTCTGCTGACGATCCTCGGTTATTCGCTGTACGACACCGTCGTGGTCTTCGACAGCTTGAAGGAGCAGTCGAAGGACCTCACCAAGCAGACCCGGTGGACCTACAGCGAGGTCGCCAACCGCAGCATCAACAGCACCCTGGTGCGCTCGATCAACACCACGGTCGTCGCGCTCCTGCCGGTCGCCGGTCTGCTCTTCATCGGCGGCGGTTTCCTGGGCGCGGGCATGCTCAACGACATCTCGCTGTCGCTGTTCGTCGGCCTCGCGGCCGGCGCATACTCGTCGATCTTCATCGCCACGCCGCTCGTCGCCGACCTCAAGGAGACCGAGCCGCAGATGAAGGCGCTCAAGAAGCGCGTCCTCGCCAAGCGCGCCGCTGCCGCGGCCAAGGGCGAGTCCGCGGAGAGCGCCGCGCAGGACGAGTACGACGAGCCGGACGACGACGAGCCGCAGGACGCCGCCCCCGCGGGCGTCGTCGGCCCGCGCACGCAGCCGGCCTCGCGGGGCCGCGGCCGTGGCCGTCCTTCGGGGAAGCGCCGATGACCGAGCTCGCCGGAACGACGGAGTTGCTGCTCAGCCGCATCCGAGACGTTCCCGATTACCCCGAGCCCGGGGTGATGTTCAAGGACATCACGCCGCTCCTGGCCGACCCGGAGGCGTTCGCCGCACTGACCGAGGCCCTCGCGGACCTCGCCGTGCGGCACGGCGCCACGAAGATCGTCGGCCTGGAGGCCCGCGGCTTCATCCTGGGCGCCCCGGTCGCCCTGCGCGCCGGGCTCGGCTTCATCCCCGTACGCAAGGCGGGCAAGCTCCCCGGAGCGACGCTCAGCCAGTCGTACGACCTGGAGTACGGCAGCGCCGAGATCGAGGTGCACGCCGAGGACCTCGCCGCCGACGACCGCGTCATGGTCATCGACGACGTCCTGGCGACCGGCGGCACCGCCGAGGCGTCCCTGCGGCTCATCCGCCGTGCGGGCGCCCAGGTGGCCGGTGTGGCGGTTCTGATGGAGCTCGGCTTCCTCGGGGGCCGCAGCAAGCTTCAGACGGCCCTGGAGGGCGCCCCGCTGGAGGCCCTCCTCACCGTCTGAGGCGTCTGAGCAGCCACCACGCACACCCTGAGGCGGGCCCGGAGGAATCCGGCGCCCGCCTCAGGTGTTCCTTCTGTAGAGACCTCGGGTCCACCGTGTGGAGACCTCAGGCGTTTCTTCCGTAGAACGCCGTCTCACGAGCTGAGGGCGAGCCGAAGGTCCAGGATCGATACCATGGGCTCTTCGGGGCCTGACCGGGGGACCCGGATCGCACAGGGAGCGCCTCTTGCCAGACGAGTCCAAGGCACTCACCGCCGCCAAGGCCGCAGAGCAGGCCCAGCGCGCGGCGGCCACTGCCGCGCCCGCGAAGAGCGCGCCGCCCGCCAAGGGCGCGACGCCGGCGAAGCAGGAGAGCACGCCCCCCAGCACCAAGCCCGCACCGAGCACACCCGCCGCCGGCGCCCAGGGCGACAAGCCGGCCGCCGATCCGTCGCGCTCCAAGCCGCCCACGGAGGCCCGGGCGGGCAGCACGACGCCCACGCCACGGCCCACCGCGGCCAAGAACGAGCGCTCCGGCTCCTCCAACCGCGTACGCGCCCGCCTGGCCCGCCTGGGCGTCCAGCGCTCCAACCCGTACAACCCGGTCCTGGAGCCGCTGCTGCGGATAGTGCGCAGCAACGACCCCAAGATCGAGACGGCGACGCTGCGCCAGATCGAGAAGGCCTACCAGGTCGCCGAGCGCTGGCACCGCGGCCAGAAGCGCAAGAGCGGCGACCCGTACATCACGCACCCGCTCGCCGTGACGACGATCCTCGCCGAGCTGGGCATGGACCCGGCCACGCTGATGGCGGGGCTGCTGCACGACACGGTGGAGGACACCGAGTACGGCCTGGACACCCTCAAGCGCGACTTCGGCGATCAGGTCGCCCTGCTCGTCGACGGCGTCACCAAGCTGGACAAGGTCAAGTTCGGCGAGGCCGCGCAGGCCGAGACCGTGCGCAAGATGGTCGTCGCCATGGCCAAGGACCCCCGCGTCCTGGTCATCAAGCTCGCCGACCGCCTGCACAACATGCGCACGATGCGCTATCTCAAGCGCGAGAAGCAGGAGAAGAAGGCCCGCGAGACCCTCGAGATCTACGCGCCCCTGGCCCACCGCCTGGGCATGAACACCATCAAGTGGGAGCTGGAGGACCTCGCCTTCGCGATCCTCTACCCCAAGATGTACGACGAGATCGTGCGTCTGGTCGCCGAGCGCGCCCCCAAGCGCGACGAGTACCTCGCCATAGTGACCGACGAGGTCCAGGCCGACCTGCGCGCCGCCCGCATCAAGGCCACCGTCACCGGGCGCCCGAAGCACTACTACAGCGTCTACCAGAAGATGATCGTCCGCGGCCGTGACTTCGCGGAGATCTACGACCTGGTGGGCATCCGCGTCCTCGTCGACACGGTCCGCGACTGCTATGCCGCCCTCGGCACCGTCCACGCGCGATGGAACCCGGTCCCCGGCCGGTTCAAGGACTACATCGCGATGCCCAAGTTCAACATGTACCAGTCGCTGCACACGACGGTCATCGGCCCCAGCGGCAAGCCCGTCGAGCTCCAGATCCGTACGTTCGACATGCACCGCCGCGCCGAGTACGGCATCGCCGCGCACTGGAAGTACAAGCAGGAGCCGTCCGCCGGCGCCGCCTCCAAGGTGCGCACCGACGTGCCGCGCAAGGCCGGTGCCAAGGACGACCACCTGAACGACATGGCGTGGCTGCGCCAGCTCCTGGACTGGCAGAAGGAGACCGAGGACCCCAGCGAGTTCCTGGAGTCGCTGCGCTTCGACCTGTCGCGCAACGAAGTCTTCGTCTTCACGCCGAAGGGCGACGTCATAGCGCTCCCGGCGGGCGCGACCCCGGTCGACTTCTCGTACGCGGTCCACACCGAGGTCGGCCACCGCACCATAGGAGCGCGGGTCAACGGACGGCTCGTACCGCTCGAATCGACCCTGGACAACGGCGACCTGGTGGAGGTCTTCACCTCCAAGGCGGCCGGCGCGGGCCCCTCCCGCGACTGGCTCGGCTTCGTCAAGTCGCCGCGGGCGCGCAACAAGATCCGCGCGTGGTTCTCCAAGGAGCGCCGCGACGAGGCCATCGAGCAGGGCAAGGACGCCATCGCGCGCGCCATGCGCAAGCAGAACCTGCCGATCCAGCGCATCCTCACCGGCGACTCCCTGGTCACCCTCGCGCACGAGATGCGCTACCCCGACATCTCGTCCCTGTACGCGGCGATCGGCGAAGGCCACGTCACCGCGCAGTCCGTGGTGCAGAAGCTGGTCCAGGCGCTCGGCGGCGAGGAGGCCGCCAACGAGGACATCGCCGAGAGCACGCCGCCCTCGCGCAGCCGCAGCAAGCGCCGCGCCAACGCCGACCCCGGTGTCGTCGTCAAGGGCGTCGAGGACGTCTGGGTCAAGCTGGCCCGGTGCTGTACGCCGGTCCCCGGCGACGGGATCATCGGCTTCGTCACGCGCGGCAGCGGCGTATCGGTTCACCGCAGCGACTGCGTGAACGTCGACTCGCTCTCCCGCGAGCCCGAGCGCATCCTCGAGGTCGAGTGGGCGCCCACCCAGTCCTCGGTCTTCCTGGTCGCCATCCAGGTCGAGGCCCTGGACCGCTCGCGCCTGCTCTCGGACGTCACGCGCATCCTCTCGGACCAGCACGTGAACATCCTGTCCGCGGCCGTCCAGACCTCCCGCGACCGGGTGGCCACCTCGCGCTTCACGTTCGAGATGGGCGACCCCAAGCACCTGGGCCATGTGCTCAAGGCGGTCAGGGGAGTCGAGGGCGTGTATGACGTCTACAGGGTGACGTCGGCGCGCAGGCCGTAAACCGGGCCGCTACGTAGAGGGGCTCCCGTACGTGATGTACGGGAGCCCCTCTACGTAGCGTGCGAAAAACTCAGCCGCCGCATGCGGCGGCCGATCTCAGCCGCCGAACTCGTGCAGACCCTTCAGCGCCTGGTCGAGCAGTGCCTGGCGGCCGTCGAGCTCCTTCTGGAGCTTGTCCGCCTTGGCGTTGTTGCCCGCGGCGCGCGCCTTGTCGATCTGCTCGACGAGCTTGTCGACGGCGGCCTGCAGCTGACCGGTCAGACCCTCGGCGCGAGCGCGCGCCTCGGGGTTCGTCCGGCGCCACTCGGCTTCCTCGGTGTCCTGCAGAGCACGCTCCACCGCGTGCATCCGCGCCTCCACCTTCGGCCGCGCGTCCCGCGGGACGTGGCCGATGGCCTCCCAGCGCTCGTTGAGCGTACGGAAGGCGGCGCGGGCCGACTTGAGGTCCTTGACCGGGACGAGCTTCTCGGCCTCCTCGGCCAGCTCCTCCTTCAGCTTCAGGTTCTCCGTCTGCTCGGCGTCCCGCTCCGCGAAGACCGCGCTGCGTGCCGCGAAGAACACGTCCTGGGCGCCGCGGAAGCGGTTCCACAGGTCGTCCTCATGCTCGCGCTGGGCGCGGCCCGCGGCCTTCCACTCGGTCATCAGGTCGCGGTAGCGCGCGGCCGTCGGACCCCAGTCGGTCGATGCGGAGAGAGCCTCGGCCTCGCCGACCAGCTTCTCCTTGGTCTTGCGGGCCTCTTCGCGCTGGGCGTCCAGCGAGGCGAAGTGGGCCTTGCGCCGCTTGGAGAACGCCGAGCGGGCATGCGAGAAGCGGTGCCACAGCTCGTCGTCCGACTTGCGGTCCAGGCGCGGCAGACCCTTCCAGGTGTCCACCAGGGCGCGCAGCCGCTCGCCCGCCGCCCGCCACTGCTCGCTCTGGGCGAGCTCCTCGGCCTCGACGACCAGCGCCTCCTTGGCGTGCCTCGCCTCGTCCGACTGCTTGGCCTTCTGCACCTTGCGCTCTTCACGGCGCGCGTCGACGGTCTCGACGAGCTTGTCCAGGCGCTTGCTCAGGGCGTCCAGATCGCCGACCGCGTGTGCCTCGTCCACCTGCTGGCGCAGGTGGTCGATGGCGGTCATGGCGTCCTTGGCCGACAGGTCGGTCGTCTTCACCCGGCGCTCGAGAAGTCCGATCTCGACGACCAGACCGTCGTACTTGCGCTCGAAGTAGGCAAGGGCCTCGTCAGGAGATCCCGCTTTCCACGAACCGACTTCGCGCTCACTGCCGTCGGCCTTGCGCACGTACACGGTCCCCGTCTCGTCGACGCGGCCCCACGGGTCGCTGCTCACAGCGCCTCCTCCACATGATGCCTGCGCAGGGCCTCGGGGCCCCCGGCATCGTCCACAGTTTCGTCACCGCCAACATAGGCGACCGGCGGGGCGGCTGTCCGCATCCCGCACGTCCGAAGTTTGCCTGCCCGCGGTCAGGATTTCGACACGGTCGCCTTGTTGATGACGACCGTCGCGTTCGGGGCGCCGTCGCCCTGGCCGGTGCTCTCGCCGGCGTCGGCAATCTTCTTGAGCACCTTCATCCCGGAATCGGAAATGGTCCCGAACGGTGTGTAGTCGGGTGGCAGCTGACTGTCCTGGTAGACCAGGAAGAACTGGCTGCCGCCGGTGTCCCGGCCCTTCTTCTCCTGGGCGTTGTACTGGTTGGCCATCGCTACCGTGCCCGCCGGATACACGTTCCCCTTCAGGCTCTTGTCCTTGAGGTTCTCGTCCGGGATCGAGTAGCCGGGGCCGCCCTCGCCGGTGCCCTTGGGGTCGCCGCACTGCAGGACGTAGATGCCGCCCGCGGTGAGCCGGTGGCACTTGGTGTGATCCAGGTAGCCCTTGTTCACCAGGAAGTTGAAGGAGTTGACCGTGTGCGGGGCCTTCGCCGCAGAGAGGTCGAGGCCGATGTCGCCGCAGGTGGTGCTGAGCTTCATCGCGTAGCTCGCCGACTTGTCGATCGTGAGCGCCGGCTCCTTCTTGAAGCTGAGCGGCTTCACCTTGCCGCCCGCGGGCTTCTCGCACGGGTCCGGCTTCGTGGTGGGGCTCGCGTTCGCGTTGTCCTTCGGCTTGCCGTCGTCGTCGAAGGCACCTGCCGCGTACGACACCGCGCCGCCGGCCACCACCACCGCGAGCGCCGACGCGATCACCGCGTTGCGCATCCGCGCCCTGCGTCGCGCGGCCTCCCGGCGCTGCTGCTGCCGCAAGAACTTCTCCCGGGCGAGCTGACGCCGCCGCTGATCGTTGCTGACCACCGGGTTCTCTCTCCTCTGCGTGGATGACCGCTTCTGTGTGCCCCGTACCGTATATGGGTTAGCTGTGGAATCGGGAGCGCCGGTAGGCTCTGATCTGCCGCGATCCTGCGCGGTCACCTCCGCCGGACTACGAACGAAGGACGATCGTGCTCATTGCCGGGTTTCCCGCCGGGGCCTGGGGCACCAACTGCTACTTGGTCGCCCCCGCCGCCGGCGAGGAGTGCGTGATCATCGACCCGGGCCATCAGGCCACCGAGGGAGTCGAGGACGCACTCAAGAAGCATCGGCTCAAGCCCGTCGCGGTCGTCCTCACCCACGGCCACATCGACCACGTCGCCTCGGTCGTCCCGGTCTGCGGGGCACATGACGTGCCCGCGTGGATCCACCCCGAGGACCGGTACATGATGAGCGACCCGGAGAAGGCCCTGGGCCGCTCCTTCGGCGCCCAGCTGCTCGGCGAACTGACCGTGGGGGAGCCCTCCGACGTCAAGGAGCTGGCCGACGGCGCGCGCCTGAAGCTCGCCGGTCTGGACTTCTCCGTCGCGCACGCGCCGGGGCATACGAAGGGGTCGGTGACGTTCCAGTTGCCCGAGTCCGCCGAGGTCCCCTCGGTGTTCTTCTCGGGCGACCTGCTCTTCGCCGGCTCCATCGGCCGCACCGACCTGCCCGGCGGATCGCAGGACGAGCTGCTCGAGTCGCTGGCGCGCGTGTGCCTGCCGCTCGACGACTCGACCGTGGTCCTGCCCGGTCACAACGAGCACACGACCATTGGCCGTGAGCGCGCCACCAACCCGTATCTGCGCCAGGTGGCCGCAGGCCTGGGAGCCGACGCTCCCCGACGAGGAATGTGACGAGAGAAAACCCGTGAGCACCTTCAAGGCCCCCAAGGGCACGTACGACCTGCTGCCGCCGGACTCCGCGAAGTACCTGGCGGTGCGCGAGGCCATCGCCACGCCGCTGCGGAACTCCGGGTACGGCTACGTCGAGACGCCCGGCTTCGAGAACGTCGAGCTGTTCTCGCGCGGCGTCGGCGAGTCCACCGACATCGTCTCCAAGGAGATGTACGCCTTCGAGACCAAGGGCGGCGACCAGCTCGCCCTGCGTCCCGAGGGCACCGCATCCGTGCTGCGCGCCGCCCTGGAGGCCAACCTGCACAAGGCGGGCAACCTCCCGGTCAAGCTCTGGTACTCCGGCTCGTACTACCGCTACGAGCGCCCGCAGAAGGGCCGCTACCGCCACTTCTCGCAGGTCGGCGCGGAGGCGATCGGCGCGGAGGACCCGGCGCTCGACGCCGAGTTGATCATCCTCGCGGACCAGGCGTACCGCGCCCTGGGCCTGCGCCAGTTCCGCATCCTGCTGAACTCGCTCGGCGACAAGGAGTGCCGCCCCGTCTACCGGGCCGCGCTGCAGGACTTCCTGCGCGGGCTCGACCTGGACGAGGAGACACGTCGACGTATCGACATCAACCCGCTGCGGGTCCTGGACGACAAGCGCGACGACGTCCAGAAGCAGTTGGTCGGCGCCCCGATGCTGCGCGACTACCTGTGCGACGCGTGCCAGGCGTACCACAAGCAGGTGCGCGAGCTCCTGACGTCCGAGGGCGTCGAGTACGAGGACGACCCGAAGCTGGTCCGCGGCCTGGACTACTACACGCGCACGACCTTCGAGTTCGTCCACGACGGCCTCGGCTCGCAGTCCGCGGTGGGCGGCGGCGGCCGCTACGACGGCCTGTCCGAGATGATCGGCGGCCCCTCGCTGCCGTCGGTGGGCTGGGCGCTCGGCGTGGACCGCACGGTCCTCGCCCTGGAGGCGGAGGGTGTGGAGCTCGAACTGCCCTCGGCGACCAGCGTGTTCGCGGTGCCGCTCGGCGACGAGGCCCGGCGGGTCCTGTTCTCCAAGGTGACGGAGCTGCGCAGGGCGGGCGTCGCGGCGGACTTCTCGTACGGTGGCAAGGGCCTCAAGGGCGCCATGAAGAACGCCAACCGCAGCGGCGCGCGCTTCACGATCGTCGCCGGTGAGCGTGACCTCGCCGAGGGCGTCGTCCAGCTCAAGGACATGGAGTCCGGGGAGCAGGACGCCGTGGCGGTGGAGGAGATCGTGGCCGTCGTGCAGGGCAAGCTGGCCTGATCGCCCGCGCCCCGAAGGGGCGCGGGGAACCGCGCGACCAGCCACGACGCAGCCGCGGAGAGATCTGTCGACGAGGGCCCCGGGTGCCGCACCCGGGGCCCTCGTCACTGCTCGAGCAAGCCGTGGCGCATCGCACTGGTGACCGCCGCCGTGCGGTCGTCCACCCCCAGCTTCGCGAAGACCCGCAGCAGATGGGTCTTCACCGTCGACTCGGCGACATGCAGCCGCCGGCCGATCTCCGCGTTCGTACAGCCCTCCGCCACCAGACGCAGCACCGCCGTCTCACGCTCCGCGAGCCGTGGCCGCTCCGGGCGCGCACGCAGCTGGTCCACGAGGCGCGCTGCCACCGAGGGGGCAAGGACCGTCTCCCCGCGGGCAGCGGCCCGCACCGCCTCGGCCAGCTCACCCCGGGCCAGATCCTTGAGCAGGTAGCCCGCCGCACCCGCCTCCACGGCCCGCAGGATGTCGCGGTCGTTCTCGTACGTCGTGAGCACGATGACCCGGCAGGGCAGCCCCGCCGCGGCCATCCGCTCGATCGAGTCGGCCCCGCCACCGCCGGGCATCCGCAGGTCCATCAGGACGATGTCCGGCCGCAGCTCGGCGGCCAGCGCCTCCGCCCGCGGCCCGCTCGACGCCTCCGCGACCACGTCCAGGTCCGGCTCGGCGCTCAGCATGGCGCGCAGTCCCTCGCGTACGACGGGATGGTCGTCGGCGAGCACGATGCGGATCACGGGGACGTCCTCTCGGGGATCGGCAGCAGGACGGTGACGGTCGTGCCGTCGCCGGGGCCACTGGCCACCTCCGCGGTGCCCCTGACCTCGGCGGCCCGCCTGCGCAGCCCCCGCAGGCCGTACCCCTGCCGCGGTGCGCCGGCGTCGAAGCCGCACCCGGTGTCCCGCACCGCCAGGGTGAGTGACCCGTGCGCGTAGGCCAGGGCGACGGTCGCCGACGCACCGGGACCGGCGTGCCTGCGTACGTTGGTGAGGGCCTCTTGACAGGAGCGCAGGGCCACCACTTCCAGGCCCGGCGGCAGCGGTCGCACGTCGCCCGTCACGGAGACCTCGGCCTCGTGCCGGGCCGCCAGGCGCCGCATGGCCTCCGGCAGCGAACCGGCGTCCAGGTCGGCGGGCGCGCGGCCCGCGACCAAGGCCCGCGCCTCCGCGAGGTTCTGCCGCGCCGTCGCCTCCATCAGCCCCAGGTGGCGGCGGGCGGCGGGCACGTCACGCGCCAGCTCGGCGTCGACGGCCTGGACGAGCATGAGGACGCTGGTGAAGCCCTGCGCGAGGGTGTCGTGGATCTCGCGCGACATGCGCTCGCGCTCCGCGAGAGCCCCGCGCTCGGCGGAGAGCCGGGTGACCTCCTCGCGGCTCGCCTCCAACTCGGCGAGGAGGTCGGCCCGTTCGTGGCTCTGCTCGATGATGCGGGCGATCCAGGTGCCCATCGCCACCGAGAAGACCAGCGTCACCACGGCGAACACCGAGTTGTAGAAGACGTCCTGCGGCGAAGGCCGCCACAGCAGCGCCCAGCCCGCCACGGGCGCGATGTTGATGACGGTGACCGCCACCGTCGCCCAGCGCGTCCGCAGACAGATGAAGCACTGCGGGACGAGCGCGAAGGCCATCAGGCGCGTCTCGCCGATCAGGACCCCCGGTGGCAGGAACAGCACGGTCGCGCCTGCGATGTAGCTCAGCGCCCGCCGTTCGTCGGTGCCTTCCTCCATGAGCACGCGGCGCCCGAACCACACGTACCAGGGGACCAGGAGCAGGAGAAACCCGGCCGTGGTCAGCCGGACGGGCCACCCCGGCTCCGCCGTGCCGAGCACGAAGACCAGGGTGGCCGCCCACACCACGGCGAAGTACGAGTCCCAGAGGCGGAACGTGCGCAGCCAGATGTGCGCGTCGCGCGGCCCGGCCGCCCCGCTCATCCGTCGCGCCGGTTCTTCCACCGGAAGGTCATCAGACACAGCACCAATCCTCCGACGCACCAGGCGCCGAGCACCAGGGCCACGCGTCCGTACTCCCAACTTCCCGTCTGTTCCAGGATGTTGGCCGACTCCGGCAGGAACACCCCGCGGAAGCCCTGGCACATCCACTTCAGCGGGAAGAGCGCGCCGATGTCCAGCATCCAGTCGGGGATCGTGTCGATGGCGATGTAGACGCCCGAGATGAACTGCAGCACCAGGAAAGGGAGGACGACCACGGAGTTGGCGCTGCGCCCGGACTTCGGGACGCTGCTGATCGCGATGCCGAGCAGCGCGCAGCCGGTGAGGCCGAGGACGAAGACCCAGCCGAAGGTGAGCCACTTGCCCGCGCTCGTCGGCAGCTCGACGTCGAAGAGCGTCACGCCCACGACCAGCAGGGCCACGGTCTCCAGCAGGCCGGTGACCAGGACGAGCCAGATCTTGCCGAGGAAGTACGCGGCAGGCGGCATCGGCGTCCCGCGCAGCCGCCGCAGCACCTTCTCGTCGCGCTCGATGGCGATGGAGACGCCGAGCGACTGGAAGCTGGTGGACATGATGCCCGCCGCGATCATCGCGGCCACGTAGAGCTGCGACGCCGTGATGCCGGCGCCCTCCACGTCGTCGCTGAAGATCGACGCGAACAGGAACAGGAAGACGATGGGGAAGGCGAAGGTGAAGACCACCTGCTCGCGCAACCGGAAGAACTGCCTGAGCTCCATCGCGCCCTGACGCAGGCCGAGCGCCCAGGCCGATGGCATTCGGTGCGGGGGGTGCTCGAAGGGGCGTACGCCCGTGGCCGTGGCCGTCGAGGTCATCGCGCGTCGCCTTCCTGTCCGGTAAGCCGCAGGTACACGTCTTCGAGGGAGGGGCGGCCGATGCGCAGCCGCGGGATCTCGCCGTCGAACCGGGCCGTCAGCTCGGCGACGGTCCGCGTCGGGGTCCCGGTGCGTTCGACGCGCGGGGTCCCGTCCGGGTCGGTCCACTCGACGGTGGCCTCGGTGCCGTAGCGGTGGCGCAGGGCGCCGGGCTCGCCCTCGGCCACCACCCGGCCACCGGCGATCACCGCGAGCCGGTGCGCGAGCGCTTCCGCCTCCTCCAGATAGTGGGTGGTGAGCACGATCGTCGTGCCCTCGTCGGCGAGCCTGCGGATCAGGCTCCAGAACTGGCGCCGCGCGGCCGGGTCGAAGCCTGTGGTCGGCTCGTCCAGGAGCAGGAGTTCGGGGTCGCCGATGACGCCGAGCGCCACGTCGAGCCGGCGGCGCTGGCCGCCCGAGAGGCTCTTGATGCGGCTCGCCGCCTTCTCCTGGAGGCCGACGAGCGCGATGACCTCCTCGGGCCCCCGCGGCTTCGGGTAGTAGCGGGCGAACTGACGTACTGTCTCGCGCACCGTCAGCTCGGCGGGCGCGGACTCGTCCTGCCACACGATCCCGACGCGTGAGCGCCACGCACGCCCGGCGGACGCGGGGTCGGCGCCGAGCACGGCTACCTCGCCGCCGTCCCGCGCGCGGTTTCCCTGAAGGATCTCCACGGTGGTGCTCTTGCCCGCGCCGTTGGGGCCCAGGATGCCGAAGACCTCGCCGTGCCGGATGGCCAGGTCGATGCCGTCCACGGCGGCCACGTCGCCGTAGCGCTTGCGCAGCCCGCGCACGTCCACCGCGAGACCGCCGGTGGCCGCCGTCGTTCCGTCGTCTGTCGTCATGCCGTCGAGCGTCCCGGCGAACCGAACGCTCCGGGACCTCCGCGCGTACCTCCTTATGTCCATCGAACGGTGGACACCCGCGCGCGTGCGGCACAATGTCCGTGCCCGCAGGCCCCCACTCAGCGACGGAACGGCGTGATGAGCAAGACGACCCCGGCAAGCGACAGCCTCCCCGAGCACGACCGCGGGGCAACGGACGCGGACGCCCCACGCGGCGTCGGTGGGAGCCGTGCGTTCGCGCTGCTCCTGGTGATCACGGGTGCGGCGGGGCTGCTGGCGGCGTGGGTCATCACGCTGGACAAGTTCAA
>NZ_JBVJKV010000010.1:0-22332 GCF_055585065.1 Streptomyces sp. NPDC054047
AGGCGTTCGGCGGCGGTGCGCAAGGTCCCCGACTGCGGGGGCCGGCCCTCGCGGACGACGGCGCCCTCCGAGCGCGGGAAGAACTCGTACCAGGACCCGAACAGCGCCCGCTCCCGCTCCACCAGCAGCGGCAACCGCTCGGACTCCGTGACCAGTTCGCGCAGCGGATGCTCGGCGAGGACCGCGTCCACCTCCGGGGTGAGGGCGGCGGCCAGGCGGGCCGCGACGGGGCGGTCCGTGTCGCGCAGGGCCTCGGCGGCGGCGCGCAGGGTGGCGCGGCGGCCCTTGCTCACGGGGGCGTCGGCGGCGGCACGTTCGTGCAGGCGGGCGCCCTCCTCCAGGACGAGTTCGGTGTCGATGCCCGCCGGTATCTTGATGTGCGCGTGGTGCCGCCACTGGGCGAGGGGATCACCCCACGCCTCGACGGTGTACGTCCACGTCCCCTCCGCGTCCGGGGTGACGTCCGCGCCCCACCGGTCGGTGCCGGGGGCCAGCTCGCGCATCGGCGTCCACGGCCCGGGGCGCCCCGCCGGGTCGCGCAGGACGACATTGGCGGCGACCGCCTCGTGCCCTTCGCGGAAGACGGTGGCGGTGACCTGGAAGGTCTCACCCACCACGGCTTTGGCGGGCCTTCGCCCGCCGTGGACGAGAGGCGCCACGTCGAGGACGGGTATGCGGCCGGTGAGGGTGCCGGGCCGGGCGGTTCGAGGGGGTGGTTCCTGCGGTTGGTCCTGCTTCGAGCCCTGCTTCGGGTCCTGCTGCGGGCCCTGCTGGAGGTTCTGCGGGTCCTGCTGTGGTGCCTGGGATGTGGGCACCCTCGTAGGGGCCTTTCCCGAGGGCGTCGCCGACGGGCGAGTTGAGGGCATGACCGCTCCTGTCCGCGTTACATGAGTGGGGCGGATACGGGGGTGTGGAGGGGTTCTGCAACTGCGTGCCGCGCTTGCTGGCCGTACCGAGCCGTGACTGACCGTACTGAGCCGATTGCGTTCCGGGGGAGCCTTCCCACCAACTTCGGGTGGGCAATCCGGCGCTTTGTTAACTACCGGTGCGTAAGCCCTATACGCGACCGGCGCCCTATCGAGGGTGCTTCGGGTTGGCGGCTGAAGCAAGGCCATGGCCGCGCACGCAGAACCGGCCCCGCCGTGTTCGGCGGGGCCGGTTTCTCAACGCTGCGTGCTCTACGGGTTGTTGACCTGCAACAACTTGTTCGGCGAGCCGAGACCGGCGCCGGTCACCTTGCCCGTCGCCGCCTCATCGGTCAGTGCCTTGCTCACCTCGGCCGGTGCGGCCGATGGGTGGTCGGCGAGGTAGAGCGCCGCCGCGCCCGCCACGTGCGGCGAGGCCATCGACGTACCCGAGATGGTGTCGGTGGCGGTGTCGTCCGTGTTCCACGCGGACGTGATGCCGACGCCCGGTGCGAACAGGTCGAGGCTGCCGCCCCAGTTCGAGAAGCCGGCCCTGGCATCCTTGGCGTCACTCGCGCCGACCGTGACGGCTTCCTTCACGCGGGCCGGCGAGAACAGGAACGCGGGAAGCCCGTCGTTGCCCGCGGCGACCGTGTAAGTGACCCCGGACGCGATGGAGTTGCGCACGGCCGCGTCCAGCTGGGCGTTGGCCGTGCCGCCGAGGCTCAGGTTGGCGACGGCGGGCTTCTTGGCGTTCTTCGTCACCCAGTCGATGCCGGCGATGACCTGGGCGGTCGTCCCCGACCCCGCGTCGTCGAGCACCCGGACGCCCACGACGTCCGCCTTCTTGGCGACGCCGTGGTTCTCGCCCGCGACGGTCGCGGAGACGTGTGTGCCGTGTCCGTTGCCGTCCTGCGCGGTGGCGTCGTTGTCGATGAAGTCCCAGCCGCTGCTCGCCCGGCCGCCGAAGTCCGCGTGCGAGGTGCGGACGCCGGTGTCGATGACGTACGCGGTCACGCCCTGACCGGCGGACTCGGGCCAGGTGTAGGACTTGTCGAGCGGCAGATCGGGCTGGTCGATCCGGTCGAGCCCCCAGGAGGGCGGATCCTTCTGGGTGTGGTCCAGTGACACGGTGCTGTCCTGGACGACGGAGGCGACCTTGGAGTCCCCGGCGAGCTTCTTGGCCTGATCCGCGTTCACCTTCACCGCGTATCCGTTGAGCGCGGTGCTGTAGGTGTGACGTATCTGCGCCCCGTACTTGGCGGCGACGCCCTTGCCCGCGTCCGACGGGGCCTTGGTCCCGCCCTTGAGCGTGACGATGTAACTCCCGCTGATGGAACCGGGCTCACCGGCTCCGAGTATCTTCCCCGGCGGGGCATCGGCGGGAGCGGCGTGTGCGGGCAGCGTGATGGCCGAAAGCACCGCCGTCGTGGTGGCGGTGACGGCTCCCGCCCACCGCAAACGCTTCGTTCGCGTCAGAGTCATACGTTGGTTTCCCTCCCCAACTTGACGTGCGCACCGCAGAGTTGGACCGATCTGTGCCGGATCCCCCATATCTGCATGGGCGCCACTTGGCAGCCTCTCGTGCGGCGTGAGGCCCTACAAGACCACAGGGCAGGGGGGAATCGGCCATATCGCCCGTGGGGGTGCTGTGAGGGTTGCGCCGATTTTCGGACGGGTTCAGGATGCCTCCGCCGATTACGGGACCACGGGGTGACCGCCGGTAGCTCGACGTCCGATTCCCGCCGGTGGAACAGCGCGGAAGCGGTGACGCTGAGAGCATGACGACCCAGCACGAAGCCGCCGCGCAGGACTCCGCACTCGACAGCGTGCCGGACTCCCTGACCGTCCTGACCGGCATGTACGAGGCGGAGTCCCGCTACCTGGCCGAGGGCGGGCCCGGGAAGGCCACGTTCGACCTGCTGGCCCCCTACTTCGCCCCCGACGTCGTGATGCACCAGGCCGATGCCCTGCCGTACGGCGGCACCTGGCGCGGACACGAGGGCATGGCCCGCTTCTTCCTCGCCATGAGCGAGACGTGGGAGAGCTTCGAGATCGGGGAGCAGGAGTTCCTGGCCACGGGCGAAACGGCGGTGATCCACACCCAGGTCCGCGCACGGGCCCGCGCCACGGGCCGAGAACTCGCCTTCCCGGTACTACAGACGATCACCGTGCGGGGCGGACGCATCACGGAGGTGCGGCCGTTCTACTGGGACACGGCGGCGATCGTGGCCGCGACGGTGACGCCTTAGGACGTCACAGGGCGCGGCCGGAGACGAGGCGGCCTTCGACGGACTCCGCGAACACCGCGCCCCCCAGGTAGAGCGGCGTCGTCAGGGTGTCCGCCAGGCCGTCGATCGCCTTCACGTCGGTCGTGGGGATCGTCCGCTGGGTGACGTTCTCCGCGTCGCCGTCGAGGGATACGGTGCGGATCTCGTAGGAGCCCACGGACAGGAGCCGGTCGCCGGAGAGGCCGAGGGCGCTGGGAGTGCCGCGGGCCGGGAGGTCCCAGAGCTCCTTGCCGGACTTCCAGTCGTACGCGGAAAGGCGGTCCGGAAGTTCGGCCTTCTCGTCGGTGCCGGCGATGACCAGAACGCCCTTCTCGCCGACGACCGGGGCGACGTCGGGCTGCTTCGCGGCCCCGATCGTGCGACGGGAGGCGAGGGTGCCGCCGTCGAGCACGCTCACGCCTTTGCGCTCCACGGACCAGCACAGGACCGCACCGTCGTATCCGATCAGGTCGTCGCACGCGGGCTTCGACACCTCGGCCTTCTCGTCGCCGGTCCGGGCGGAGAGGGCGATGGCGCCGCCGGCTTCCAGGGCCGCGTACAGCCTGTCGCCCTGCGCGAGCAGTGTGCCCCGGAGCCTGCCGTCGACGCTCGTCTCCCACAGTTGCCTGCCGGTGCTCGCGCGGCGGGCCCGCACCACTGTCGTGTAAGGGGCGGGCGCGGACCGGCTGTTGAACTCGGCCGTGTACACCACCCCTTGCGCGTACGTCACGGAGATCACCCCCGAGTGCTCGGGGACCGTGTGCCGCCAGACCTCGTCGCCGGTCGCCAGATCCAGGCCGATCACGCCCAGTTCGCTGGGGACGAAGACCCGCTCGCCGTCGGTCTCGGGAGGGTTCTCCTGGACGCCGGTCGGCTTCCCCGGGAGGCCGGGAGCCTTCCAGCGGTCCTTGCCGGTCGCGGCGTCCAGGGCGGTCGCCGCGCCCCGCCCGTCCCGGCACACGAGCGTGGACCGCGCCATGACGCAACCCTTGCCGGTGCTGTCCACGCCCTTCGGCTTCTTGCGCGACCACGGCTTCCAGCCCTCGGGCAGCGCGGCCTCGCGCACGGCCGATGGGCCGAACTCGCCGGAGTGACCCTGGTTGCCGTAGGCGGTGACCACACGGCCTGCCGGTGCTGCGGCATCCGGCCGCGGACTCGCGGCGGGGGCGGCCGCCGGGTCGTCCGCGAGGACGTCCGGCAGCAACACCGTCGCCACGGTGACCACCACGGCGGCCGCGGCGGAGGCCACGACCCACGGCAAGCGGCGCTTGCCGAGCACCGGCGCGGGACCGAACGTCCCCAGGGCGGGCGGCGCCTGCGGCGGGGGAGGCACGTCCGCCCCAGGGTGCTCGAACTCGGACTGCTCGAATCCGGCCGCGGCAGAGCGGTACTCGGCGAACAGCGACAGGGCTTCGGAGGGCCAGGGGAACGGGGCGGGCGCGGTGCCGTCGGCCAGGCGCTCGGCGAGCTCGACGGGCGTGGGACGCCGGTCGGGATCGGTGTCCAGACACTCGGCGACGAGGCCGCGCAGCTCGTCCGGAACGCCTGAGAGGTCCGCGTCTCCCTGCGCGATGCGGAAGACGACCGAGGCGAACTCCGGGTCGTCGAAAGGCCCGTGGCCCGCCGCCGCGTGGCACAGAACCGCGCCGAGCGAGAAGACGTCCGAGGCGGGCACGACCGCGTGGGAGCCCTCGATCTGCTCCGGGGCCATGAACCCCGGTGTGCCCACGAGCATGCCCGTCATGGTCAGGGCCGTCGCCTCGAAGGCCTGCGCGATGCCGAAGTCGATCAGCCGGGGGCCGTCCGGGGTGAGCAGTACGTTGCCCGGCTTGAGGTCACGGTGCAGGACCCTGGCCGCGTGCACGGCCGCGAGCGCCCTGGCCAGTTTGGCGCCCAGCGCGCGGACCGAGTCCACCGGGAGCGGACCGCACCGCGCGACCGTGTCGGCGAGGGACGGGCCCGGCACGTACTCCGTGGCAAGCCAGGGGAGGCGGGCGTCGGCGTCACCGTCCAGGAGGGCGGCGGTGAACGGACCCGTGACCGCGCGGGCCGCGGCGATCTCCCGCCGGAAGCGGACACGGAACGCGTCGTCCAGATCCAGGTCCAGCTCCTGACGCACGGCCTTGAGGGCGACGAGCCGCCCCTGCTCCCGCCGGGCCAGGAACACCTCGCCCATACCGCCCGCACCGATCCTGGCAAGCAGCCGGTAGGGGCCGATGCGGCGGGTGGACCCGGGCGGCAGAGGTGTGAGCATACGCATCCTCAACTCATGCGAACGTTACGGACGATGACCGGTCAGGAAGTCCGCCGGGGCAGTTCCACCGACGAGATCTCGCCCTCGTCGTAGACGATGTGGGCGACGCCGCCGAGGGCGAGCACGGTCGGCGCGCGCAGCATCTCCGAGATGACGGTGCCGTTGACGTTCGGCGGGGGCTCGGGGCGGTCGCCCGGCGCTCCGGGCACCGGGTGCCGCTTCGGCTTCCCGGCACCGGCATCGAGCGGCAACGTGTACAGCGCGCCGCTGTCCGCGTAGACGGCACGCCCGCCGAGCACCAGCGGCGACGAGGCCGGGACGTTCCCCTTCGGCAGCTTCGCGGTACGCAGCACCCTTTCCTGGCCCCGGTCATGGACGAGGACGCTGCCCCTGTCCGGGTCCACGGAGACCGCGAGGGTGTGGTTCACGGCCGTCGGGCCCGCTGCCGGTCCGTATCCCTCGGGCGCCGGGTAGAAGAAGGGCTTGCCCGCTTCCTCGAAGGTGCGGGGCTTCAGTTGCAGTGCCTTCACGCGCGGCGGCGGAGCGTCGGTCTCGGGTGCGTCGTCGTCGGAGGTCGTGCACAGCACCACGTCCTCGTCGACGAGCACCGCCCCGCACTCGCTCCCCGTCCGGCCGAGCCGCTCGCCGGTCCGTGCGTCGTACGCCGCCAGGCTGCCCTTCTCGTCGGCGTAGACGACCCCGTCGCGCAGGGCCCGCATCTGGTACCGGTTGATGTCGGCCTTGGCCTCCAGCGGAGCGCCGAGATCCTCGTCCCACAGAGGGCGGCCGCCGTCGAGGTCGTAGGCGTGCAGGGAGGCGATGGCCCCCTCGTTCACGTACGAATCCTCCGCGGTGACCAGGAGCGTGTCGTCGTCCAGGAGCGGGCGCAGCGTGAACGCGCCCGCTCCGTCCGGGGCCGGGGTGTCCCAGATGACATCACCCGTCGTGGAGTCGCGGACCTGGAGGACGCCGTCGTGGGCGATGACCGCTCTGCCGCCGCGCACCTGCGGTTCGAGTACGTCGCCGGGCCGGAAGTAGGCACCGCTCGGGCCGATGTACGCCTCGTCCACACCGCCCTCGGGATCGACCTTGCCGGACTTCCACAGCCGCTTCCCGTCGACCGCGCTCACCGCCTCGTACGTGCCGTTGGTCAGCAGGCAGACGATGGCGTGCGTGTCGGCCGCGCAGCTCATGGGGGCGTGGCTGAGACTGCCCCGCCAGGCCTTCCACCCCTCGGGCCGCTGGGCGGCGACCTGGTCCACGACTCCGGAACGGTCCGCCGTGCCGTCCGCGTCGACCCCGGCCCGGGCTATCAGCTTCTTGACGGCAGCCGGGTCGGTGGGGCCCGGATCCACCGTGCCCGGTGCGGCTGAGCCGCCGGGCGGCGCGGCCTCCGACCCCTTGCCGTCCGACCTTTCCGTCCAGGGACCCCACACGGCGAGAGCCCCGCCCAGTGCGCCCACCACCACGGCGACGGCAACCGTGGCGAGCAGCACGCGCGGCACGCCGCGGCGGGGGCGGGCCGGGGCAGGCGGAGGTGAGCCGCTCATCGTCGGCAGCTGATGTACGTCCACGGGGGCGGGCCCCCCGGGTGCGGTCACCGGATGGCCGAGAGCAGTCACCGGATGCCCGGGAGCGGTCTCGGGGCTGCCCTGAGCCGTCGCCGGGCGGCGCCCGGCATCAGCCTCCGGCCAGACCGGCACCGGCAGCAACGCCTGCCCCGACGCGCACAGCTGCTCCACGTCCCGGCGCGCCGCACCGACCGCCGCCCGCACCGGCTCCGGCCACTGCGCGTCCGTCGCCGCGTCCCGCAGCCGTCCGAGCCGCTCGGCGACCTCCGCCGCTCCGGGCCGCTCGCCCGGGTCCCGCGCGAGGCAGGCCGAAAGGACCTCCCGCAATTCGTCGGGCATCGCGCCCAGTTCGGCCTCCGCCCGCGACACCCGGTACAGGACGGCCGCCATCGGTCCGTCCCCGAAGGGGTCCTGTCCCGTCACCGCGTACGCGAGCACCGACGCCAGGCAGAAGACGTCCGACGCCGCCACCACATGCCGGCCGCCCGCCACATGTTCCGGCGACATGAAGCCCGGTGTGCCGACGAGCAGGCCCGAGTGGGTCATCGTCGTGGCGGTCTGCACCCGTGCCACGCCGAAGTCGATCAGCTTGGGGCCGTCCTGGCCCAGCAGGACGTTGCCCGGCTTGAGGTCGCGGTGCAGGGCGCCCGCCCCGTGCACCACGGTCAGCGCCCGCGCCACGCCCGCGCCGAGTGCGGCCACCGCGCCCGCGGGCAGCGGGCCGTGGCCGCGCACGGCCTCGGAAAGGGTGGGCCCGGGGACGTACTCCGTGGCCAGCCAGGGCACTTCGCCCTCGGCCTCGCTCGCCACGAGCCTGGCGACGAAGGGGCTGTCGACGGAGGCCGCGACCTGCGCCTCCCGGCGGAAGCGCCGCCGGAACATGTCGTCCGCCGCCAGTTCGTTGCGGATGGCCTTGACGGCGACGAGGTCATCGGGGCCGAACTCGGAACGCTCACCGGGGCGCGCGAGGAACACCTCGCCCATCCCGCCCGCCCCGAGCCGGGCCAGCGTCACATACGGTCCGATCCGCCTGGGCGACGAATCCCGCAACTGGCCGATCATTCGCCCCGTCCCCCTGTGTGCCCTTGTCAACCGCCGTCCCCCGAGGTCACGTTACCCGGCGACCACGAACGCTCCCCATGCGCCGTGGTGACGGGCGCGACGCACCGCTACCGTCGATGCGACACGTCGGAACGCGAGGTACGAACGCCCCTGTCATACGCCCGTCGGACACCCTGTCAGAGGTGCACCGTGATGAAGGCCATCCGTCGATTCACCGTACGACCCGCCCTTCCCGAACCTCTCACCCCCCTCTCGGAGTTGGCGCGCAACCTGCGCTGGTCCTGGCACACCGGAACCCGTGAACTGTTCAAGGGCGTCGACCCCGAGCAGTGGGCCGCTTCGGACGGTGACCCCGTGCGGCTGCTCGGCAGCGTGCCGCCGGCCCGGCTCGCGCAGCTGGCCGGGGACGGGGACTTCCTGCGGCGCCTCGCCGAGGCCTCGGACGGGCTTCGGGAGTACGTCACCGGGGACCGCTGGTATCAGGAGCAGTCCGCCGAGCGGGGCAGTGAACTGCCCCGCGCCATCGCCTACTTCTCTCCCGAATTCGGCATCACCGCCGCCCTGCCGCAGTACTCGGGCGGGCTCGGCATCCTCGCGGGCGACCACCTGAAGGCGGCGAGTGACCTCGGGCTTCCGCTCATCGGGGTCGGGCTGCTCTACCGGCACGGCTACTTCCACCAGTCCCTGTCCCGCGACGGCTGGCAGCAGGAGACCTATCCGGTGCTCGACCCGAACGAGCTGCCGCTCTCCCTCCTGCGCGAGGCGGACGGCACCCCCAGCCTGGTGGCGATCGCGCTGCCCGGCGGGCGTTCGCTGCGCGCGCACGTCTGGCAGGCCAGTGTCGGGCGCGTACCGCTGTTGATGCTCGACTCGGACGTCGAGGAGAACGACCCCGGCGCCCGCGAGGTGACCGACCGGCTCTACGGCGGCGGCAGCGAGCACCGGCTGCTCCAGGAGATGCTGCTCGGCATCGGTGGGGTGCGCGCCATCAGGACGTACTGCCGGTTGAGCGGGCACGCCGAGCCCGAGGTCTTCCACACGAACGAAGGTCACGCCGGGTTCCTTGGGCTGGAGCGGATTCATGAACTCGCCGCGCAAGGGGTCGAGTTCGACGCCTCGCTGGAAGCCGTGCGGGCCGGGACCGTCTTCACCACCCACACGCCCGTACCCGCCGGCATCGACCGCTTCGACCGCGAGCTGGTCGCCCGGCACTTCGGCCCGCACGCCGAACTGCCCCGCATCGACGTCGAACGCATACTGCGCCTCGGCATGGAGACCTATCCCGGCGGTGAGCCCAACCTCTTCAACATGGCCGTGATGGGCCTGCGGCTCGGGCGGTGCGCGAACGGCGTGTCCACCCTGCACGGCAAGGTGAGCCGCGAGATGTTCGCGGGCCTGTGGCCGGGGTTCGACGCCGAAGAGGTCCCGATCTCCTCCGTCACGAACGGCGTGCACGCCCCGACCTGGGTCGCCCCCGAGGTCTTCCGCCTCGGCGCACGCCAGATCGGCGCGCAGCGCACCGAGGACGCGCTGTCGGTGGGCGGCTCGGAGCGGTGGGACGCGGTCGCCGAGATCCAGGACGCGGACATCTGGGAGCTGCGGCGCGAGCTGCGGGGACAGCTGGTGGCGGAGGTCAGGCGGCGGCTGTACGCCTCGTGGCGTCAACGCGGCGCCACCAGCGCGGAGTTGGGGTGGATCGACGACGTACTCCAGCCGGATGTCCTGACCATCGGCTTCGCGCGCCGCGTCCCCTCGTACAAGCGGCTGACGCTGATGCTGCGGGACCGGGACCGGCTGATGGAGCTGCTCACGCACCCGGAGCGGCCGGTGCAGATCGTGGTGGCGGGCAAGGCGCATCCGGCGGACGACGGGGGCAAGCGGCTCATCCAGGACCTGGTGCGCTTCACGGACGACCCGCGGGTGCGCGGCCGGATCGTGTTCCTGCCCGACTACGGCATGGCGATGGCGCAGAAGCTCTATCCCGGGTGCGACGTCTGGCTGAACAATCCCCTCCGCCCCCTTGAGGCGTGCGGCACGAGCGGCATGAAGGCGGCGCTGAACGGCTGCCTCAACCTGTCGGTCCTCGACGGCTGGTGGGACGAGTGGTTCGAGCCGGACTTCGGGTGGGCGATCCCCACGGCGGACGGGGCGGCGACGGACGACGACCGGCGCGACGAGCTGGAGGCCGCGGCGCTCTACGACCTCCTGGAGCGCAGGATCACGCCCCGCTTCTACGAGCAGGGGCCGGGGGGCCTGCCCGACCGGTGGATCGAGATGGTGCGCCGGACGCTGACCCGGCTCGGTCCGAAGGTGCTCGCGGGCCGGATGGTGCGGGACTACGTGGAGCAGCTGTACGTGCCCGCCGCGCGGGCGCACCGCACGCTGGACGTGGACGCCGCGGGGGACCTGGCCGCGTGGAAGGCGCGGGTCCGTGCGGCCTGGCCGGGGGTCGCCGTCGACCACGTCGAGGCGTCGGCGACGGGCGCCACCGCCGAGCTCGGCGCCACGCTCTCGTTGCGGGTCCGCGTGCACCTGGGCGAGCTGACCCCGGACGACGTGGAGGTCCAGACGATCGCGGGCCGCGTCGACCCCGAGGACGTCATCGCCGACGCGAGCCCGGTCCCGCTGAAGCCGGTGGGCGGCCCCGACGCGGAGGGCCGCCGCCTCTACGAGGGCCCCCTGTCCCTGGACCGCACGGGACCGTTCGGCTACACGGTGCGCATCCTGCCGGCGCATCGACTGTTGGCGAGCGGGGCGGAGCTGGGTCTGGTGGCCGTGCCCTCCGAGGGGACGGGGGAGGCCGCGGGGGTATTGCTGCGGTAGGGGCGGCCCGGCCCCTGCGCGGCGCCGGGTTTCAGCCCGTCCGGCGTTTGAGGACGAACGCGGCGGAGCCGGTGATCAACGGTGCCAAGGCCCCCGCGCCGGAGCGGGTTTTCGGGAAGGGGCGGGGTCGAGGAGGAAAGGGCCCGCACGACGACAGGCGGCACCCGGGGGAAAGCGTGTCCCCGGGTGCCGCCTGTCGTGGAGAGGAGTTACTTGACGTTGACGCCGGTCCAGGCCGCGGCCACGCCCTTGTACTCGGCGGAGTCCGCCCCGTACAGGTCCGTCGCCGCCTTCAAGGTGCCCTCGCGGGCCGCCTTGTAGTCCGTCGTCGTCGTGAAGTACGCCGTCAGGGCCTTGAACCAGATCTTCTCGGCCTTGTCGCGCCCGATGCCCTCGACCTTGGAGCCGTCGGCGGTCGGGGAGTCGTACTTGACGCCGTTGATCTCCTTCGCGCCGCTGCCCTCGGACAGCAGGTAGAAGAAGTGGTTGGCGATGCCCGAGGAGTAGTGGACGTCTACGTTGCCCGCGTCCGCGCTCCAGTTGTCCAGGGACGAGCCGTCCTTGGAGGGCTTGTCCATGTAGCGGAGCGGCGACCCGTCGCCGTTGATGTCGATCTTCTCGCCGACCATGTAGTCGGGGACGTCCTCGGCGTTCTTGGCGTTGAACTCGACCGCCGCCGCGAAGATGTCGGAGGTGGCCTCGTTCAGGCCGCCCGACTCACCGCTGTACTCCATGTTGCCGGTCGCCGACGTGACGCCGTGCGTCATCTCGTGCGCCGCGACGTCCATCGACGTGAGGGGCTTCTTGTCGCCCTCGCCGTCGCCGTACGTCATGCAGAAGCAGCTGTCGTCCCAGAACGCGTTGACGTACGCGTTGCCGTAGTGGACGCGCGAGGTCGCGCCCTTGCCGTCGCCCTTGATGCCCTCGCGGCCGTGCACGGCCTTGTAGTAGTCCCAGGTCAGCTGGGCGCCGTAGGCGGCGTCGACGGCGGCGGTCTGGACGTCCTCCGGCTTTCCGGTGCCCCACGTGTCGTCGTCGTCCGTGACGAGCTTGCCCTCGCCGCTCTGGGCGTGGTTCAGGTCGAACGTCGAGTGGCCGCCGCGCGAGTCGTCGGTCAGGTCGAAGCCGCTGGTGCCCTTCTTGGAGCCGACCTCGACGTCGCCGCTGTACTGGCTGTGCCCGGCGCCGTTCTCGATGGCCTGGTACTGGAAGAGCTTCTTGCCCGTGGCCGCGTCGGTGATGACGTGCAGCTTGCTGGGCGTGCCGTCCTTCTGGACGCCGGTGACCACGGTTTCGTGCGCGAGGACCGGCTTGCCCGAAGCGGCCCAGACGACCTTGCGCGGGGTCTGCGCGTCGGCCTTCTTGGTGTCGCCGGACTTCGCGGCGGTCGACTCGGCGGACTTCGCGGCCGACGTGGCCCCGATCTTCGCGGAGGTGGAGGCGACCTTGATGGTGGCCTTGGCCGCCTTGGTCACGCTCTTGACCGAGCCGCTCTTCGCGGTGTGGACGACGAGGTCGCCGCCGAGGACGGGCAGACCGTCGTAGGTGCGCTCGTAGCGGGTGTGCGTGGTGCCGTCACGGTCCTTGACGACGTCGCGTACGACGAGCTTCTCCTTGGCGCCGAGGCCGATCTTCTCGGCGGTGGCGGCCTTCTCCGCGTTCGCGTCCTGCAGCAGGTCGGCGCGGGCCGTGGAGGAGAGCGAGACGGGCGCGCCGGAAGGCGATGCGGCCCGGTCGGGCTGCGCGGAGGCTCCGGTGGTCAGACCGGCGGTGAGCAGTGCTCCGGCGGCAACAGCGGTGGCGATGGCCAGCGTTGAGCGCTTCCGGGATATGTGGGGGGTCACGCATGCTCCTTCTGTGGGGGGCCCGGACGGCATGGGGACTGTCCGGGCTGAAAGATGCGGTGCGGGTGTGCTGGTGTGACTTGAGAGGGAAGAGTGTCAGTTGAGCCAGGTGCATGTCAGGTACCTGACCGCAGGTTGGCCAGAAATCGTCCGTTGAGCGATGGTCCATGTACGCAATGCGAACGGGGTGTTGCGCGGCTGAGCGTGAGCGGCTGCGTGTGACCGAGGGGGGCGCACATGGGTGCGCCGCCCCGGGGAGTCGGTCCACCCGGAGCGGCGCGGTCTGCACGTGCCGTCAAAGCCCTTCAGATTCCGTCAGGGTTTACGGGAACGTCAGCTTCCAGCTGTTGATGCGGCCGACGTCCTGCGCGGCCACGTCCTGGACCTTCAGCTTCCAGGTGCCGTTGGCCACCTCGGACGAGGCGTTGACCGTGTAGGTCTCGACGATGTTGTCCGCCGAGTCCGACGAGCTGGAGTTCTTCAGGCGGTACGTCGAACCGTCCGGGGCCACCAGGTCGACGACCAGGTCGCCGCGCCAGGTGTGGACGATGTCGACGCCGACCTTCAGGGCGGAGGGCGCGTTGCCCGTGCGGCCGGTGACGTTCACCGAGGAGGTGACGGCCGCCCCGTTGTCCGGAATGGCGACGTCGGTGGTGTTCTCGAAGTCCGTGCCGCCGCCGGGACCGCCGGGCCGGGCGCCGACGTTGACGCCGGCCCACGCGTGGGCGACCGCCGCGTACTCGGCACTGGTGGTGCCGTACAGCTCGCCGGCGACCGCGAGGGTCCCGGTGCGCGCCGCCGCGTAGTTGGTGGTCGTGGTGAACTTCGTCGTGAGCGCCTTGTACCAGATGAGTGACGCCTTGTCACGACCGATTCCGGTCACGGGCAGGCCGTCGGAGGTGGGCGAGTCGTACGAGACGCCGTTGACGACCTTGGCGCCGCTGCCCTCGCTCAGCAGGTAGTAGAAGTGGTTGGCGACACCGGACGAGTAGTGGACGTCGATGCTGCCGATGCCCGAGTACCAGGAGTCCTTGGACGAGCCGTCCTTGCTGGGCTTGTCCATGTAGCGCAGCGGGGTGCCGTCGCCACGGATGTCGATCTTCTCGCCGACGAGGTAGTCGCCCTTGTCCTGCGCGTTGTTGGCGTTGAACTCCACGGCCGCCGCGAAGATGTCCGAGGTCGCCTCGTTCAGGCCACCGGACTCGCCGCTGTAGGTCATGTTGCCGGTCGCCGCGGTGACGCCGTGCGTCATCTCGTGGGCCGCCACGTCGATGGACGTCAGCGGCTTGGCGTTGCCCGCGCCGTCGCCGTACGTCATGCAGAAGCAGCTGTCCGACCAGAACGCGTTGACGTAGTTGTTGCCGTAGTGGACCCGCGAGTACGCGCCGACACCGTCACCCCGGATACCGGAACGGCCGTGCACGTTCTTGTAGTAGTCCCAGGTCAGCGCCGCCCCGTAGTGGGCGTCGGCGCCCGCGGTCTCCAGGTTGGCGGGCAGTCCGTTGCCCCACACGTCGTCCGCGCCCGAGAAGAGGGTGCCGGTGCCGGACGTGCCGCGGTTGAGGTTGTACGTCTTGTGGCTGCCGCGAGCGGTGTCGGTGAGGGTGTAGTTCGACCCCGACTGGGCGGTTCCCAGGGTGACTTGACCGCTGTACTGCGTGTTGCCCGTGCCGTTCTCGATGCCCTGCCACTGGAAGAGCTTCTTGCCGGTCGCCGCGTCCGTGACGACGTGCAGCTCGTTCGGGGTGCCGTCGTGCTGGAGCCCGCCGACCACGGTCTCGTACGCGAGAGTCGGCTCGCCCTTGGCCATCCAGACGACCTCGCGGGGCTCGCGGTCCGCGTCGGTCTTCTTCGACCCCTCGGCCTTCGCCGCGCCGAGCGCCTGCTTCTCGGCGGTCGCCGCCTTCACGTCGGCGCTGGTGGCGATGCCCTTGAGCTCCGCCTTCGCGGCCTTGGTGACGCCCTTGGTCTTGCCGGACTTCGCCTCGTCGACGACCAGGTCGCCGCCGAGTACGGGCATGCCGTCGTAGGTGCGCTCGTAGCGGGTGTGCGTCGTGCCGTCGCCGTCCTTGATGACGTCACGGACGACGAGCTTCTCCTTGGCGCCGAGCCCCAGGTCCTTGGCCGTGTCCGCCTTCGTGGCGTTGGCGTCCTTGAGGAGCGCGGCACGCTGGGCGGGAGTGAGCTTCACGGGCAGGGAGCCGGGGTCGGCCTTGCCTATCTTGGCCGCGGCCGGGGTCTTGGCCGGCGATATCGCGGGGTCGTCGGCCGATGCCGGGCCCGTCTGGAAAGCCACCGCGATGAGGGCGGCGACGGCGGTCAGTGCGCCCGCGGCGGTGGCGCGTCTGTGGGAGGCAGGTCTGTGAGAGGTGCTTCTCAACACGGACTCCTTCTGCGTGGCCGCGGGGATACGCGGCCAGGGGGACCGGTCGGCGCGGTCGTGCCGTCCGGGCAGAACAAGGCAGAACGTGGAGCATGGGATTCGAACGGTGCGACCCGGTCGAACGTGGTGGAGCTGGGAATCGAGGGGAAGAGTGGCACCGGAGCGCTCTGTTTGTCAGGAGTGCGTCAAGAGTTGGCCGGAAATGGTCCGCTGCCCGGTGGGTCGCGTTCGATATACGGAGGAGTCGCCCAGGGTGAAGGGCTCCGCGTTTGTTCGAGATGCAACCGTCGGCGGGCGGCCGGACGGTGTGGCTGATTCCGCACCCCAACGGTCGCCGGATACCGGTCAGTTGGGCAACGCACGAAAGCCGGCCTGGAGCGCTGCGTCGCTCCAGGCCGGTGCTGCGGTGCTGCGGTGCTGTCGTGCAGGGGGGCAGGGGGGGGCAGGGGGGCTGGGGGGTGCCGATCAGAAGTTGTAGGGCTTCGTGGTGTTCCAGTTGGTGACCTCGGCGTCGGACCAGGTGAACTCCGAGGGCACGCCCTTGCCGTCGAAGGCGCCGGTCCCGGCGCCCGGGCCGGTGTCGCCGGTCTGGTCGCGCAGGGCGATGGAGAGGTCGGTCGAGGTGTGGGTCTTGTCGCTGTCCGTGAAGAGGGCCACGGCGGAGTAGACCTTGCCGCCGGGCTTGACCGTGATCCGGGTGGTGCCGCCCGGGGCGTCCTTGGAGGCGTGCGGCAGGACCGTCGAGGTGTTGCCGAGCATCACGGACGGGTAGGAAGTGACCCAGCAGGACTTGGCGTCGGCGTTCGTCGCGGTGATCAGGAGGTGCTCGCCCTGCTCCGCGGGGAAGCGGTGCAGCACGGAGTACGAGATCTCGTCGCCCTTGCACGGCTGGGTCGCCGCGGCGCGGGCGGGAGCGGCCTTGCCCGCACTGGAACCGGAGGTGCCCTGCTCGCCGCCGGCCGCGGTGACGCTGTCGCCCGTCTCCGAAGTCTCCGTCGTGGCCGTCGCCCCGGAGCCCTTCGACCCTTCGGTGGTGGTGGCGACGCGCTTGCCGGCACCGGACTTCGACGCGTTGTCGCCGGATCCGTCCGAGCCGCCGCAGGCCGTCAGGGTGAGGGCGAGCGCGGCGGTGGTGGCGGCGAGGACGGTGGTGCGGATCCGGGTCGTACGCATGATGAGGTTCCCCGTTGCGGTGGTGGTGGGTGCGGGCCTGACTGGTCGTCCCCGCTTCTGACACCACAGTGACCGCCCCCGCTGGCGTCCCGCTCACGCCCGGCTGACGTCCCGCTGACGCGGCATGACGGCGCCGCAAGCGAAGGGCCATGGGGTGCGCGGCGGTTCGACGCCCTCACGGCCGAGCGCGCGCCACGGGGCCGACGGTGCCATGCCCGACGACGCGGACCACCGTCGAGCCGTCACCCCCGACGCAGCCACAGGCCCGAGCCGCGCGCATACGGCACCCCCGCCGCAGGCCCGCCCGTCAATGGCGCCACACCCACGGACTCCGTCCGGGCGCCGTGCCTGCGCGCCCGGTCAATGGCACCGCACTCGCGGACCGCGTAGGTGCGCCGCACCCCGCGGACCCGGGTCTGCGTGCCGACCCCCGGCCTCCGCCCGTGCGCCCTGCGCCGCGGGGTTGGGGTCCGAGGTCGCGCGCCGTGCCATGTCCGGCGATACGGGGCGGCGTCGAGCCGTCACCCCCGACACAGCCACAGGCCCGAGCCGCGCGCATACGGCACCCCGCAGGCCCCGCCCGTCACAGGCCCCGCTCGTCAACGGGTCCGCACCCGCAGCCTCCGTCCGCGCGCGCCGTGCCTGCGGGCCCTGCCAACGGTGCCGCGCTTGCTGGCCCCCGGCACGGCGCCGTACGCGCGGACCGCGTTCGTGTGCCGCGCCTGCGGGCCCGGTCATCGGCGCCGCACCCGCGGCCTCCGTCCGCGCGCGCCGTGCCTGCGGGGCCGGTCAATGGCACCGCACTCGCGGCCCCCGGCGCGGCGCCGCACCCCCGATCCCCGTCAAGGGCGCCCCCCGCCCCGTCCGTGCGCCGCCGTTCGCGCTGCTTTCTCAGGTCCGTTCCGCGAGGCGCACCATCGCCGTGTCGTAGCGGGCCCGTAGGCCTACGTCTGCTGAGACTCGGAGGAGGGCGCCGAGGGCTCGTACTGCGCCCTCGTCGTAGCCGGAGGCCTCCGCCTCGTCCGCCGCGGTCTCCAGGCGGCGGATTCCTTCCGTCTCGTCGCCCATGCCTATGAGGGCCTCGCCGCCCGCCGTGAGCAGGAGGACCCGGGAGGCCGTCGAGGCGTCCGTGCTCTCCACGGCCAGGGCCGCCATCGACGTGTCCAGGGCCGACTGCCACTGCTTGGTGTCCAGTTGGTGCCGGGCGAGGTGGTGCAGGGCCAGGCGTTCGGTGTGGCGGTCGCCCACCTCGCGGGCCAGGTGCGCCGCCTGGACGCACCCCTCGGCCGCCTCCTCGGGGCTGCCGAGCGCGGCCTGGGCGAGGGAGAGATTGATCAGCGCCGTCGCCTCGGCGCGCCGATCGCCCGCGCGGGCGGCGATCACCGGGGCGGCCTCCAGGTGGACGACGGCCTCGTCGGTGCGGCCCTCCTCGGTCAGCACCCACCCGAGCAGGGCCAGCACCCGCGACTCGGCGCGCGCGTCCCCGTCGGCCCGGGCCGCCTCAAGTGCCGTCTGGAGCAAGGGAGTCCAGCCGTCGTGCACGCGCCACACCATCTGCGGCCACAGGCCAAGCACGATCCGCCACGTCCTGCCGTGCAGCCCCGCCGAATCCGCCGCCGTCGCCGCGAGCGTCAGGTCGTCACGCTCGGCGGCGTACCAGTCCATGGCCTCGTCCCGGTCCGCGAACTCCCGTATCGCGTACGGCGGTCGGAAGTCCGTGGGGAGCGAGAAGCACTCCTCGTCGCCCGGCTCGGCCGCGTCGGCCGCGGCCAGGGCGGTCGCCACCGTCTGGTCGAGCACTCGGTGCAGGGCGTCGGGCCCCGCGTCCAGGCCGCGTGCGTAAAGCCGTACGAGATCGTGCAAGGTCCAGCGCCCCGGTGCCGCCCGCGTGACGAGGTGCGCCGCGGTGAGACGGTCCAGGGCGGCCTCGGCCGTGTCCGGGTCCGTGCCCGCGAGAGCCGCCGCCGTGAAACGGTCGACGTGCGTGCCCGGATGGCGGCCCAGGTGCGCGAAGTGGTGAGCCACGTCGTCGGGCAGTCGCCGCACGGTCAGCCGCAGCGCCGCGCGGACGCCCGTGTCCTCCACGTCGAGCAGGCTCAACCGGCGTGACTCGTCGTCCAGTTCGGCGCTCATCGCCCGCAGGGAACAGTCCGGCTGGTCGGCGAGGCGCGCCGCCGCCACCCGGAGCGCGAGGGGCAGCCCGCCGCACAGCTCCACGAGCCGCCGGGCACCCACCGCCTCCGCGAGGACCCGCTCCTTGCCGAGCACAGCGGCCAACAGGGCCGTGCTGTCCTCCGGTTCGAGTACGTCCACGGGTACGGGGCGGGCGGCGTCGGAGGCGATCAGGCCGCGCAGCCGGTACCGGCTGGTGACGACGGTGACGCAGCGCGTGCCTCCCGGAAGCAGCTCCCTGACCTGCTCGGAGCCGCGCGCGTTGTCCAGTACGACGAGGAGCTGCCGGTCGGCCGCGAGCGACCGGTACAGCGCGGACGCCCCGTTCGCCGACTCCGGGATCCTGCGCGGCGCGACCCCGAGGGCCAGCAGGAACTCGCGCAGCACCTCCAGGTGCGTCGGCTCTCCCGTGTCGCTGAAGCCGCGCAGGTCGGCGTAGAGCAGGCCGCCGGGGAACGCGGCACGGTTGCGGTGCGCCCAGTGCACCACCAGCGCCGTCTTGCCCACGCCCGCGGGCCCGGTGACCAGGCACACGGGGGCCTCGCCCGCCGCGGCCCTGGACAGGGCGGTCAGTTCGCCCGCGCGCCCGTGGAAGCCGCGGGGCATGCGGGGCAGCAGGTCGACCGTCTCCGGGGGCAGGGTGGCGGCCGGTCCTTGCCCGGAGCGCCCCTGCGGGGCGACGGAAGCGGCGGGCGGCGGGGCCGATGCCGCCGCTTCCGCCTCGCCGTCGCCCTCCCCGCGCAAGGCCACTCCGTAGGCGTCCGCCAGCTCACGGCCCGGGTCGACCCCCAGCTCGTCGGCGAGGAGCCGCCGGGTGCGGTGGAACCAGTCGAGCGCCTCCGAGCGGCGCCCGGCTCGCTGGAGCTCGCGCATGAGGGCGGCGGACAGCGATTCCCGCAGGGGATGGGCCTCGGCCTCCGCGCGCAGCACGGCCGCCGCGCGGTTGTGCTCGCCCAGGCGCGCGTACGCCCCGGCCAGCATCTCCACGGAGGCGAGCCGGAGTTCCTCCAGGGCGTGCGCGGCGGCCTGGAGCGGCGGGCTCGGATAGGCGCCGCTCAGGGCAGGCCCCTGCCACAGGGACAGCGCCTCCTGGTACATCGCCACGGCGTCGGCGGGCGCGCGCTGGCTGCGGGCCAGCGTCACCAGCTCCTCGAAGCGGTGGGCGTCCAGCAGGCTCTCCGGCATGCGCAGGACGTAGGAGGTGCCCTGCGTGACGAGCTCCACACCGAACATCTCGGCGTCCGCGCCCGTCAGCAGGGCCCGCAGCCGCGACACGTGGCCCTGGATGACGCCGCGGGCGCGCGGCGGAGGCTCGTGGTCCCACAGAGTGGCCGTCAGCTGCTCCACCGGGACCGGGCGGTTGGGCCGCAGGAGCAGGGCGGCGAGAAGGCTGCGCCGCTTGGCCGGACCGAGGGGCAGTTCGCCTGTCTCGGTGGCGAAGGAAACCGCTCCGAGCAGCCGGAACTCCACTGATGCATCTCCTTCTGGGGGAAAAGTCCAGATTACCGGAGGTGCTTCTGCTGCCTGTGCGGCGGCCTGTGCGGTGGCTCGGGCGGTGGCTCGTGCGGGGGCAGGTGGGGGCCGCCCCCGCCTGTCCCCACCCACCTACCCCACCACGCTGTCCCGCCACGCCCGGTGCAGATCCGCGAACGACCCGCTCCCCGCGACGAGTTCGGCCGGGGTGCCGTCCTCCACGACGCGCCCGTGCTCCATCACCAGGACCCGGTCGGCGATCTCCACCGTGGAGAGCCGGTGGGCGATCACGACGGCGGTCCTGCCGCGCAGCACGGTGTCCATGGCGCGCTGCACGGCCCGCTCGCCCGGGATGTCCAGCGAGCTGGTCGCCTCGTCCAGGATCAGCACCGCGGGATCGGCGAGCAGCGCCCGCGCGAAGGCGACCAGCTGCCGCTGACCGGCGGAGATGCGGCCACCCCGCTTGCGTACGTCGGTGTCGTAGCCGTCGGGCAGCGACGCGATGAAGTCGTGCGCGCCGATGGCCCTGGCGGCCCGCTCGATGTCCTCGCGGGTGGCGTCGGGGCGGCCGATGGCGATGTTCTCGGCGACGGTCCCGGAGAACAGGAAGGCCTCCTGGGTCACCATCACCACGCCACGGCGCAACTCCGCGTTGGCGAGGTCGCGCAGATCGACCCCGTCGAGCAGGACCCGGCCCTCCGTGGGGTCGTAGAACCGGGCGAGCAGCTTGGCGAGCGTCGACTTGCCCGCGCCGGTGGAGCCGACGACGGCGACGGTCTGCCCTGCGGGCAGCGTCAGGTCGAAGCGGGGCAGGACCTCGCCGCCGGTCCGGTAGGCGAACCGCACGCCCTCGAAGCCGACCTCGCGGCCGGGGTGTTCTGAGGCGAGGGCGGGCAGCGCCCGGACCCGGTCGGCGTGCGGCTCGGGCACGGAGGGGGTCTGGGCGAGCAGCCCGGCGACCTTCTCCAGGGAGGCTGCGGCCGACTGGTAGGAGTTCAGGAACATCCCGAGCCGGTCGATCGGGTCGTACAGGCGCCGCAGATACAGCACGGCGGCGGCCAGGACGCCGAGCGCGAGGGTGCCGTCGGTGACGCGGTAGGCGCCCCACAGGACGATGCCGGCGACGGCGGTGTTGGCGACGAGCCGCGAGCCGACGACGTAGCGGGCCATCTCCAGCATGGCGTCGCCGTTGGCGCGTTCATGGTGGCGGTTGAGTACGCCGAACTCGGCTTCGTTGGCGGCCTCGCGCCGGAAGGCGCGGACCGGCCGGATGCCGTTCATCGTCTCGGCGAACTTCACGATGACGGAGGCGATCGCGGTGGACCGCTTTCCGAAGAGGGGGCCCGCGCGGCGCTGATAACGGCGTACGAGGAGGTAGAGCGGCACGAACGACGCGACGGCCACGGCGCCGAGGCTCAGGTCGAGCCAGAGCAGCATCGCCGAGATGTAGACGAAGGACAGGATGACGGTGACCAGCTCCTGCAGCCCCTCGCTGAGGAGTTCCCGCAGGGATTCCACGTCGGTGGTGGACCGGGAGATGAGCCGCCCCGAGGTGTACCGCTCGTGGAAGTCCACGCTGAGGGCCTGCGCGTGGCGGAAGATCCGCCCGCGCAGATCGAGCAGCACGTCCTGGTTGACGCGGGCGGAGGCCACGATGAACGCGTACTGGAACGCGCCGGACGCGCCCGCGCAGAGCAGATATCCGACGCCGATGGCGACGAGGGGCCCGTAGTCGCCGCCACGGACGGCGGGCACGCCCCGGTCGATGGCATACGCGACGAGCAGCGGCCCGCCCTGCACGGCGGCCTGCTGCAACAGAAGCAACAGGGTCGCGAGGACAACGCGCCCCCGAAGCGGCAGGAGCAACGACCGCAGCAGGGCGGCGGTGGCGCCGGGGGGCGCGGGGAGCGTGTCCTTGTCGAAGTGGTCGGCGGGGGCGGAGGGCTCGTGGTCACCGGGGGCGGAGGGCTCGTGATTGCGCTCCCCGGAAGCCGTAGGGCCTGCCGTGTGGTGGTCCCCGTCGCGGCTGCGGCTGGTGCCCTGCTCGGGAAGCCGCTGCTCTCCGGGGCGCTTGTGCTCTTCGGGGGCGTTCTGCGGCCGGAGGCGACCCTTCCCTCCGGAATGGGCCTCGTCGCCGGGCCGTTCCTCCGCCCCGGAGTACCCGTGCTCCTCGGTGCGGTCCTCCTCGTCGGGGCCGCCCGTGGTCCGTGACGCTGGTGTCGACGCGGTCATCGCGCGGCCTCACTCTCTGCGGACGCAGGGCCCGCCTCCGTCTGCCCGTCCGCGGGCGCCGGACCCGCGTCCCCGGCGGCGGGAGTGCCCCGCCCCTTCGTGGAGGTCGGGTCGGCTGCTTCTGGTGTGGGACCGGCTGGCGCCTGCGTCTGTTCGCCTGTGGGTATGCC
>NZ_JBVJKV010000010.1:22431-360307 GCF_055585065.1 Streptomyces sp. NPDC054047
CGTCCGCCTTGCCTGCCGTGGGCGGCGGGTCCGCTTCCCTGGCGGGGGGAGTGGTCCGCTCCTTTGTGGAGGTCGGGTCGGCTGCTTCTGGCGTGGGACCGGCTGGCGCCTGCGTCTGTTCGCCTGTGGGTATGCCGTCCGCCTTGCCTGCCGTGGGCGGCGGGTCCGCTTCCCTGGCGGGGGGAGTGGTCCGCTCCTTTGTGGAGGTCGGGTCGGCTGCTTCTGGCGTGGCAGGGGCTGGCGCCTGTGTCTGCCCGTCCGTGGGCGCCGGGTCCGCTTCCCCTGGCGCGGGAGCGACTCCCGCTCCTGACATCAGCCACGCGTACTCCGCGTTCCCGCGCAGCAGTTCCTGGTGGGTGCCCACCGCGGTGATCCTGCCCGCGGAGAGCAGGGCGACGCGGTCGGCGAGGAGGACCGTGGAGGGGCGGTGGGCCACCACCAGGGCCGTCGTGTCCTTCAGGACGCGGCGCAGGGCCGCCTCCACCAGGGCCTCCGTGTGGACGTCGAGCGCCGAGAGCGGGTCGTCGAGGACCAGGAAGCGCGGGCGGCCCACCACCGCGCGGGCCAGGGCAAGACGCTGGCGCTGGCCGCCGGAGAGGCTCAGGCCCTGCTCGCCGACCTGGGTGGCCGTGCCCTGCGGCAGGGCGTGGACGAAGCCGGCCTGGGCGACCTCGAGGGCACGCTCCAACTCCACTTCCCCCGCGGCCTCTTCCGCCCCCATCAGGACGTTCTCGCCCACCGTCGCGGAGAAGAGCGTCGGCTCCTCGAAGGCGACGGCCACCAGCGTGCGCAGCCGCTCGCGGTCCATCTCCGCGATGTCCTCGCCGTCCAGCGTGATGCGCCCCCCGCTCACCTCGTGCAGCCGGGGCACCAGCGCCGTCAGCGTCGTCTTGCCGCTGCCCGTCGCGCCGACGAGGGCGAGGGTCTCGCCGGGGTGTATGTGCAGGTCGATCCGGTCGAGCGCGGGCGGCGCGTCGGCTGGCGCGTCCGGGTAGCGGAACTCCACGCCGTGGAAGCGGAGTCCGGCCGCACCGGACCTGGCCCCTGGGCCTGTGGCGGACCCGGCGGTGACGGACCCAGCGCCGCTCCCGGCGGCGACCCTATGCCCGTCCCCGGCCTTGGCCCCGGCTTCGGCCCTGGCCCCGTTCCCGTGCCCGGCCTCGCTCTTGGCCCGGGCTCCGCTCCCGTGCCCGGCCTCGCTCTCGGCCCTGGCCCCGTTCCCGTGCCCGGCCTCGCTCTTGGCCCGGGCTCCGCTCCCGTGCCCGGCCTCGCTCTTGGCCCGGGCTCCGCTCCCGTGCCCGGCCTCGCTCTTGGCCCGGGCTCCGCTCCCGTGCCCGGCCCCGTTCTCGGCCCTGGCCCCGTTCTCGACCAGGGGCCCGCCCCCGTTCCCCGCCTCGGTCCCCCTCCCGGCCGGGAGCCCGGCCTCGGCCCCTGAGTCGATTCCGGCGCCGGTGTCTGTGCCGGCCCCGGCCCCCGCCCCGGCCCCCGCCCCGGAACCCGCGCCGTCCCCACCCCCCACCGGCAAGCCGGTCTCCGGCTCCGCGTCCATCACCTCGAAGTACCGCTCCGTGGCCGTCGCCGACTCCTGGCTCATGGCGAGCAGGAAGCCGATCGACTCCACCGGCCAGCGCAGCGCCAGCGCCGTGGAGAGGAACGCGACCAGCGTGCCCGTCGACAGGTCGCCGTCCGCCACCTGCACCGTCCCCAGCACCAGCGCCGCACCGATCGCGATCTCCGGCAGCGCCATGATCACCGCGTAGATCGCCGCAAGGAGCCGCGCCTTGGCCAGCTCCGTGCCCCGCAGCGTGTGCGACAGCTCGCGGAACGCGTGCGCCTGGCTGCGGTGGCGGCCGAAGCCCTTGATGATGCGGATGCCGAGCACGCTCTCCTCGACGACCGTCGTCAGGTCGCCGACCTGGTCCTGCGCCCGCCGCGCCACGGCCATGTACCGGCCCTCGTAGTACGCGCAGACGATCACCAGCGGCAGCAGTGGAGTCAGCAGGACGAGCCCCAGCGCCCAGTCCTGTGCCAGCAGGATCGCCATGCCGACCACGATCGTCGTCCCGTTCACGATCAGGAACGTCAGCGGGAAGGCGAGGAACATCCGCAGCAGCATCAGATCCGTCGTGCCGCGCGACAGCAACTGGCCCGAGGCCCAGCGGTCGTGGAAGGCCACCGGAAGCCGCTGCAAGTGGCGGTAGAGATCCGCCCGCATCGCCGCCTCGACCGACGCCAGCGGCCGCGCCACCAGCCACCGCCGCAGACCGAACAGGAGTGCCTCCGCGACCCCGAGCAGCAGCAGGAGCAGGGCCCCGAGCCACACCCCGCCCAGGTCCCGGTCGGCCACCGGGCCGTCCACGAGCCACTTCAGTACGAGGGGGAAGACGAGCCCCGTACAGGAGGCGACGATGGCGACAAGAGCCGCGCTGAACAGGCGAGTTCGCACGGGACGGACATACGGCCACAGCCGCAGCAGCGTCCGCGCCGCGGACCCTTCCCGGGCCGGTTCCTTGGTCGGTGCATCTGTTTTCGGCATCACGAGCGAGCCTACGGACGGCGACTGACAGAGCCCACTGAGTTTTGGCCCCACCCTGCTCGTCCGCTGGTCCTACGACCGGGCCGCGCGAGCGGAGTCGTACCCCGCCATCAGCCGATCGGCTGATACCGCTTCGAGCGCGATGGGCGATGCCCGCGCCCCCGCCCACCGGCGAGGCTCGACCCATGCCCATCATCGAAGTGCACGACCTGCGCAAGGCCTACGGCGACCGCGCCGCCGTCGACGGAGTCTCCTTCGCCGTCGAGGAGGGCGAGATCTTCGGCGTCCTCGGACCCAACGGCGCGGGCAAGACCACCACCGTGGAGTGCATCGAGGGCCTGCGCGTCCCCGACACCGGGACCGTCCGCGTCGCCGGGCTCGACCCCGTCGCCGACCACGACCGGGTCACCCAGATCCTTGGCGCCCAGCTCCAGGAGAGCGAACTCCAGGCGAAGCTCACCGTGCGCGAGGCACTGGAGCTGTACGCCGCGTTCTACCCCAACCCCGCCGACTGGCGCCCCCTCGCCGAACGCCTGCGCGTGACCGACAAGCTGGAC
Organism: Streptomyces sp. NPDC054047; assembly: GCF_055585065.1. Classification (NCBI taxonomy): domain Bacteria; kingdom Bacillati; phylum Actinomycetota; class Actinomycetes; order Kitasatosporales; family Streptomycetaceae; genus Streptomyces; species Streptomyces sp. NPDC054047. Next base: position 25,525 of record NZ_JBVJKV010000010.1, read on the forward strand.
AGCCGCTTCGGCAAGCTCTCCGGAGGCCAGAAGCAGCGCCTGTTCATCGCGCTCGCGCTGATCGGCAACCCGCGGGTCGTCGTGCTCGACGAACTGACCACCGGGCTCGACCCGCGCGCACGCCGCGACACCTGGGAGCTCATCGAGGACGTACGCGACAGCGGCGTCACGGTCCTGCTCGTCACCCACTTCATGGAGGAGGCCCAGCGCCTCTGCGACCGCATCGCGGTCATCGACCAGGGGCGGATCGCCGCGCTCGACAGCCCGGCGGGCCTCATCAGCCGCGCCGCGGGTTCCACCGTCATGTCCTTCACGCCGTCCGCGCCGCTCGACGAGCGGGAGCTGGCCGCGCTGCCGCGGGTGATCTCCGTCGACCAGCGCGACGGCCGCTACACCCTGGGCGGCACCGACGAGACCGTCAACGCCGCCATCACGCTGCTCGCCCGGCACCACATCACCGCCCACCAACTCCGGGTCTCCGACGCCACGCTGGACGACGCCTTCCTCGACCTCACGGGAGCCACGGCATGAGTACCGCCCTCACCGCCGCACCTCATGCCGCCGCGAAGAACAAGGTCTCGGCCGCCGTCCTCAAGGCCGAGTTCCGGCTCTTCCGCCGCGAACCGGGCGCCCTCTTCTGGATCATGCTGTTCCCCACGATCCTCCTGGTGATCCTCGGCTCCATCCCCTCCTTCCGGGAGACCGACGCCTCGCTGGGCGGCATCCGCCTCGTCGACGCGTACGTCCCCGTGACGGTGCTCCTCTCCCTGATCATGGCGGGCCTGCAGGCCATGCCGCCGCTGATCACCGGCTACCGCGAACGCGGCATCCTGCGCCGCATGTCGGCCACGCCGGTCCGCCCCTCCGCCGTGCTCGGCGCGCAGATGGGCATCCACGGCGCGGCCGCGCTCGCCTCGTCCCTGCTCTCCCTGGCCGTGGGCCGCCTGGCCTTCGATGTGCCGCTGCCGCGCCAGGCCCTCGGCTACGCGGTCGCGCTGCTCCTCGCCGTCCTGTGCGGGCTCGCGCTCGGCGCCATGGTCTCCGCGATCTCCCGTACGACGAAGGCCGCGACCGCGATCGGCTCCGCCGTCTTCTTCCCGATGATGTTCAGCGCGGGCGTCTGGCTGCCGGTGCAGGCGATGCCCGACGCGCTCGCCCGCGTCGTGGAGATCGCCCCGCTCGGCGCCGCCGCCCAGGCCCTGGGCGACGCCGCGGCCGGCGACTGGCCCGGCCTCTGGCACCTCGGCGTGCTCGCGCTGTGGACCGTGGTCCTCTCGGCGGCTGCCGCGCGCTGGTTCCGGTGGGAGTGATCGGCGGGCGGTCTCGCGGGTGACCGACACTGGGACCGTGAGTACGAGTGCGGCGGATGCCACGAAGATGCTGGAGCGGCGCTGGGGCCTGTTCCACCGCTGGGGCCCCTACGTCCTGCTCGGGTTCGGCGTCCTCATGTCGGCCGCCACGAGCGGCGTCGTCGGCATGGGGCGCGACGCGTGGACCCTGGCGGGGGCCCTGGTCGGCGCGGCGGTGGCGCTCCAGCTGTGGTGGGGCCGGCTCGCGGGGGCCCGCCCCGGCCCGTCGCCCGCGGGCGTCGGCTACTACGCCGTGCGCTGGGCGATCGCCTTCGTCCTCACCTGGATCAACCCGTTCTTCGCGTTCTACGCCGTCGTCGGCTACTTCGGCGCCGAGCGGCTGCTGCCGCCGCGCCTGGTCAAGCCCGGCCTCTTCGCCACCGCGATCATCATGGCGGGCTCCCAGTCGGGCGGACTTCCCCCGGACGGCGAACTCGGCTGGACCGTCTTCGGCGGGCTGCTCGCGGTGAACATCGCACTGCTCGCCGTCTTCGCCCACCTCGCGGAGCAGGAGGAACAGCGCGCCCGCGACGCCTCCGCCACCATCGTCGAACTGGAACGCACCAACACCGCACTCCAGCAGGCCATGGACGAGAACGCCGCCCTGCACGCCCAACTCCTCGTCCAGGCGCGGGAGGCGGGCGTCGCCGACGAGCGGCGCAGGCTCGCCGCCGAGATCCACGACACCATCGCGCAGGGCCTGACCGGCATCATCGCCCAGCTCCAGGTCGTCGCGTCCGCCTCCGACGAGACCCTGGCCCGCGAACACCTGGGCCGCGCCGCGGACCTGGCCCGGCACAGCCTGGGCGAGGCCCGCCGCTCCGTGCACAACCTCTCCCCGACGGCCCTGGAGCACGACGCGCTGCCCGAGGCGCTGAAGAAGACGGTCGCGGAGTGGGCCGAACGCACCGGCGTCCGCGCCGAGTTCACGGTCACCGGACCCGCCGAGCCGCTCCACGAAGAGATCGAGGCGACCCTGCTGCGCATCGTCCAGGAGGCCCTGTCCAACGCCGCCCGGCACGCCGACGCCGCCCGCCTGGGCGTCACCCTCTCCTACATGGACGGCGAGGTCGCCCTGGACGTCCGCGACGACGGCCGCGGCTTCGACCCGTTGGCCCTGGCGCCGCGCGGCGGCTCCGGCGGCTTCGGCCTCGACGGCATGCGGGCCCGCGCCGAACGCGTCGCGGGCTCGCTCACCGTCGAATCGGAGCCGGGCAACGGCACCGCGCTCTCGGCTCGCGTACCTTTGGTCCGCCATGGCTGACCTGATCACTCTGCTCATCGTCGACGACCATCCCGTCGTACGGGACGGTCTGCGCGGCATGTTCCGCTCGGACCCCTGCTTCGAGGTGCTCGGCGAGGCCGCCGACGGCGTCGAGGCCGTCGCCCTGGTGGAGCGCCTCGACCCGGACGTCGTCCTGATGGACCTGCGCATGCCGGGCGGGGGCGGCGTCGACGCGATCGCCGAGCTGCAACGGCGCGGCGCCCGCTCCCGGGTCCTCGTCCTCACCACGTACGACACGGACTCGGACACGCTGCCCGCGATCGAGGCGGGCGCGACCGGCTATCTCCTCAAGGACGCGCCCCGCGAGGACCTGTTCACCGCGGTCCGCGCGGCGGCCCAGGGCCGCACGGTCCTGTCGCCCGCCGTCGCGTCCCGGCTCGTCTCACGCGTACGTGCCCCCGGCAACGAGCCGCTGAGCACCCGCGAACGGGAGGTGCTCGCGCTCGTCGCCAAGGGCACGTCGAACCGTGCGATCGCCGCCGAACTCTTCATCAGCGAGGCCACGGTCAAGACGCATCTCACCCACATCTACGGCAAGTTGAACGTCAAGGACCGGGCGGCGGCGGTGGCCACGGCGTACAGCAGAGGCATCCTGGGCTGAGGCCGATCAGGCGGCTGCCCACAAAGCGGGGGTGTTGGGCGGCTCCCACCCGGGCTGCGCCTGATGCCCTTGCAGGCACCGGTAGGTCGACCCGCCGTACGTCACCGTGTCCCCCGGGGCGTACACCTTGCCCGCGGCCCACGTGCCGCCAGGCTCGGGGTCACCGGGGCCGGGGCCCCCACCCGTGGTCTTCAGCGTCAAGCCGAACTGCTGGAGCAGCGGATTGATCGGCTGGTGGAAGGTGGTCCCGCCGCTGGAGCAGTTGCCCGAGCCGCCGGAGGTGACGCCCTGCGCCTGGCTCCCGGATATGTAGGAGCCGCCCGAGTCGCCGGGCTCCGCGCAGACCGTCGTCCGCGTCACGCCGCTGATGGTGCCCTCGGGGTAGGTGACACTGGTGTTGTGCTGCTGGATGGTGCCGCAGTGCCACCCCGTAGTGGAGCCGGAACGGCAGATCGACGCACCCACCGGGGACTGCGTGGAGCCCCCGACGCCGACCCGTTGCCCGCCCTGGCCCTTCACGTACGGGGTGGCGGTCCACTGGGAGTTGGTGGCGACCCAGGCCATGTCCCTGCCGGGGAAGATCGAGGCCTGGAACGTGCCCTGGGCCACCTGGTTGTAGCCGCTGGTCGCGGTGCCCGCGCGCCCGCAGTGGCCCGCGGTGGCGAAGCCCTGCTGGGTGCCCTTGGTGATCGGGAAGCCGATGGAGCAGCGGCCGCCCATGTAGTAGGCGTCGCCGCCCACGAGGTCGTAGAACGCCCGCGGCCTCTCCCTGACCCTCTCCACCTGTACGAGGGAGGATCCGACCCCCGCGGCGGCGACGAGGGACGTGGCGGCGCCCGACCGCACGGCCTGCACCACCACTGCGTTGGACCGCACGTCGACGTACCAGACGGGGGCGTCGCGCGTTGCGGTCTTCTTGGCCGCACGGTCCAAGTCGGCTTTCGCGGCTTCGAGTTGACCGAGAGAGTGCCGCACGACTTCGGCCCGGGCGCCCCGCGCCTCGATCGCGTTCACGTCGGAGGCGTCGGTGGTGGCCACGGTGAGCTTCGCCGAGGTGGCGCCGTGCACCCAGGCGCCCGCGAAGTCACGGCCGAGAGCGCCCCGCAGGGCTCCCGCGACGGCGCCGGCCTCGGCCTCGTTGACCAGACGGGCCTCGGCCTGCGCCGGCGTGAGGCCGAGGTCCCGCTGCATGGCCTTCAGGACCTCGGGCGATGTCCTGTCGACGGCGGCGGTCTCGGCGGGGGAGGGCGAGGCGGGATCGGCCTGGGCGTTCGCGGTACCGGGAAGCCCGGCGAGGACGAGCGCCCCGGCGGCAACGAACGCGGCACACGCCGCCGCGGCGCGTCTGTGGTGGATGGGGGGCATGGGGGAATCTCCTCGGTTGCGAGGGGCGAGCGGACCGCCGAGGGGAACGGCCAGCGGATCGCCCACAACGTAGAAGCCTCAACTGATCCCCAGTAGCTGCCAGTTCACCCCCTGCCCTGGTGTTATGGAAGCTGGGTCGAGAGGGACGGCGGTGCGGTTGGGGCGCGGCGGGGTCAGCCGGTGGTGTGGCGGGGCAGGGGGGGGCGGCGAGGGCGAAAGAGGTTGGGGGAGGCCCAGTCGCTGTGCGGTGAGGAGGCGTGGTCGGGCTGGGGAAGGCCCGCCGCTGTGCGGTGAGGGTGGGACCGCGCCGGGGCAGGCCAGTCGCTGTGCGGTGAGGAGATGTGGTCGGGTTGGGGGAGGCCCGCTGCCGTGCGGTGAGGGTGGGACCGCGCCGGGGCAGGCCAGTCGTTGTGCGGTGAGGAGGTGTGGTCGGGTTGGGGGAGGCCCGCTGCCGTGCGGTGAGGGTGGGACCGCGCCGGGGCAGGCCAGTCGTTGTGCGGTGAGGAGGCGTGACCGGGCTGGGGCAGGCCCGCTGCCGTGCGGTGAGGGTGCGACCGCGCCGGGGCAGGCCAGTCGCCGTGCGGCGAGGAGATGTGGTCGGGCTGGGGCAGGCCCGCCGCCGTGCGGCGAGGAGATGTGGTCGGGCTGGGGAAGGCCCGCCGCTGTGCGGTGAGGGTGGGACCGCGCCGGGGCAGGCCAGTCGCTGTGCGGTGAGGAGACGTGACCGGGCCGGGGAAGGACAGTCGCTGTGCCGTGAGCGCGTGGCCGTGCCAGGGAAGGCCAGTCGCCGTGCCGTTCAGGGGGCGACCGTGCCAGGGAAGGCCAGTCGCCGTGCCGTTCAGGGGGCGACCGCGCCAGGGAAGGCCAGTCGTCGTGCCGTTCAGGGGGTGACCGCGCTAGGGGAGGCCCGGGGTAGGCGTTGCCAGCCAGGCCGTGTAGCTCTCGCTGCGGGCCGCCGCCTCCGCGTGCGCCGCGCGGGCCTGGGCGAAGACCGCCGGTGCCGTGTCGTGGGCCGGGGCCGCCGGATGCCAGCCGAGCAGGTGGCGCCAGTACAGCGGCGCCCCGGAGAGGGGGCGGGTCACCAGGCCCGGCGTCGGGGGGAACGTCGCCCGGCAGAGGCCCACCGCCCGGCCCACCTGGACCAGGTGGACGCAGGACGCCACGTCCGTCTCGTAGACGGACGACGGCGTGAACCCCGCACGGGCGCACGCCGCGGTGAAACAGTCCGCGAAGCAGCCGTCGCCCGGCACGTCCGTCCACGCCTCGCCCGCGAGCCGCGCCAGGTCGATCTCCTGGTGGTCGGCCAGCGGATGCCCCGTCGGCAGCATGACGAAGACCGGGTCACGGGCCACCTCCCGCCACACCAGCAGCTCGCTCTCCGGCGGCGGACTCGCCCCGCACGTCCCCACCAGCGCGAAGTCCAGGCGCCCCTCGGCCGTGCGGGTCGCGATCTCCCGCTCCGACCAGGAGGTGTGGGTCGTCACCGGCGCCCCGGGGTACGCGGCGGCGAGCCGGTCCACCAGAGCGCCCAGCAGCGGCCCGTGCGTCGCGCCGAGCCGGAACCCCGCACCGCCCTGCCAGTCCCGGCCGAACCGCAACGCCTCCTCCCGCAGTCCGCTGACCGCGGGCAGCACGACCCGGGCACGGGCGAGCACGAACTCGCCGAGCGCGGTGGCCCGCACCCCGTGCCGCCCCCGCTCGAACAGCTCCCCTCCCAAGGCCCGCTCGATCCGCTTCAGCTGTGCGCTCAGGGCGGGCTGCGCGAGCCCCAGCACGGTGGCGGCCTTCGTCAGGCTGCCCGCGTCGGCGATCGCCCGGATCGTCTTGAGGTGCCGCAACTCCAGGTCCATGGGCCGAGCTTGACCCGTGGCCCGGAGCCCTGCAATGGGCAGGTTCGGACCAATGCGGGCGACCGTCGCCCGCCTCCCCGACGGCGTCAGCCTCCCCCGTCCCGCACATCGTCCCGCACCCGCAGCAACAGCACCGACCGCGCCGCCATCGTGACCGTCCCGTCCCCCGGCAGCACGGTGCCGGGCGCCGCCCCCTGCTCCTCCAGGGACGTGTCCACCACCACCTCGTACGCCCGCGCCCACGGCGCCCCCGGCAGCACGAAGCTCCCCGCGCGGTCGGCCGCGTGCAGGACCGCGAGGAAGCTGTCGTCGACGATCGGCGCACCACGGGCGTCACGGCCCGGTATGTCGCGGCCGGACAGATACATGCCGAGCGTCGCGGTCGGCGCGTACCAGTCGCCCTCCGTCATCTCCGTCCCGCGCGCCGTGAACCACGCCAGGTCCCGCAGCCCGTCCGCCGAATGCGCACGGCCGGAGAAGAACGCCCGCCGGCGCAGGACGGGATGCCGGTGCCGCAATGCGATCAGACGGGACGTCAGGTCCCGCAGTGCCGCCCACCCCGGCTGTTCGAGCAACCCCCAGTCCACCCAGCTGACCTCGTTGTCCTGGCAGTACGCGTTGTTGCTGCCCCCTTGCGTGCGCCCCATCTCGTCCCCGGCGACCAGCATCGGCACCCCCGTCGAGAGCAGCAGCGTCGTCAGCAGGTTGCGCAGCTGTCGGCGCCGCAGCTCCGCCACCCGCTCGTCCGCCGTCTCGCCCTCCACGCCGCAGTTCCAGGACCGGTTGTCGTCCGAACCGTCCCTGTTGCCCTCGCCGTTGGCCTCGTTGTGCTTGCGCTCGTACGTCACCAGGTCCCGCAGCGTGAACCCGTCGTGCGCCGTCACGAAGTTCACCGAGGCGTACGGCCGCCGCCCGCCCCACGCGTACAGGTCGCTCGACCCGGAGAGCCGGTAGCCCAGATCCCGCACATCGGGCAGCGCGCCCCGCCAGAAGTCCCGCACCGCGCCCCGGTAGCGGTCGTTCCACTCCGTCCACAGGGGAGGGAAGGCCCCCACCTGGTAGCCGCCGGAGCCCACGTCCCACGGCTCGGCGATCAGCTTCACGCGCCGAAGGACCGGGTCCTGCGCGATCACCGCGAGGAAGGGGGAGAGCATGTCGACGTCGTGGAACGAGCGCGCCAGCGCCGCCGCCAGATCGAAGCGGAAGCCGTCCACGCCCATCTCGGTCACCCAGTAGCGCAAGGAGTCCGTGATCAGCCGGAGGACGTGCGGCTGCACCACCTGGAGCGTGTTCCCGCAGCCCGTGTAGTCCGCGTACCGCCGGGCGTCGGACGGCTGGAGGCGGTAGTAGCCGCGGTTGTCGATGCCCTTGAGCGAGAACATCGGGCCCAGCTCGCCCGCCTCCGCCGTGTGGTTGTAGACCACGTCCAGGATCACCTCGATCCCCGCCTCGTGCAGCGCCCGCACCATCCGCCTGAACTCGCCGACCTGCCCGCCCGTCGTCCCCGACGCCGCATAAGCCGCGTGCGGCGCGAAGTAGCCGATCGAGTTGTAGCCCCAGTAGTTCCGCAGGCCCCTGCGCAGCAGGTGGTCCTCGTGGGCGAACTGGTGCACCGGAAGCAGCTCCACCGCCGTCACGCCCAGCCGTACGAGATGCTCGATCGCCGCCGGATGCGCCAGCCCCGCGTACGTACCCCGCAGCTCCTCGGGAATCCCCGGGTGCAGCTTGGTGAAGCCGCGTACGTGGACCTCGTAGATGACCGAGTCCGCCCACGGCGTCTTCGGGCGCCGGTCGTCGGCCCACTCGTCGTCCGGCGCGTCGTCGTGCACGACCACGCCCTTGGGGACGTACGGCGCCGAGTCCCGGTCGTCGCGCACCGTGTCGGCCACGTGCTGCTGCGGCCAGTCCCGCACGTGTCCGTACACCTCGGGCGGCAGGCCGTGCGTGGCGAAGTCGCCGTCCACCGCACGCGCGTACGGATCGAGGAGCAGCTTCGCCGGGTTCCAGCGGGCGCCCGTCCACGGGTCCCAGCGGCCGTGCACGCGGTAGCCGTAGCGCTGCCCCGGACGGACGCCCGGCACGAAGCCGTGCCAGATCTCGTGCGTCAGCTCGGTCAGCGGCGAGCGCGTCTCGACGCCCTGCTCGTCGAACAGGCAGAGCTCGACGGCCTGCGCACCCCCCGCCCACAGCGCGAAGTTCGTGCCCGCCTCCCCGTCGGGCCCCACTCTGAACCGGGCGCCGAGCGGCGTCGGCGCCCCCGGCCACACGGGCAGGGCGGGCGCGCCCGCGGCGGCCCGCGGCGCGGCGCGCGCCCGTGCCGACGTCCCGTTCACGGCGCTGGCCCTACCGCTCCCGTCGGCCGCGCCCGTCCCGCGCCGCCCACCCCGGAGTGCTTCCTGTTCGGCTGCGCTGGACACCCATCCGCCTCCTGCGGCTCGACCCCTGCCGCGTCCCGGCGGCGGGGCGTACCGGACCGGACGGCCCACGTGGACCCGCGAGCCCGTGCCGTCCTCCCCACTGTTCTGCCCAGCGTGTGCGTCGCACTCACGTTTCCCCAGGAGGGGGACGGTCGTTGGGACGGACGTGAGACAGGTAGCGAGGCGCGCTCGGCGCGCAGGGGCCGCGCTGGCCGCCGTAGTGACATGGGCAGGACTGCTTGCCGGAGCCACGGGGTGCAGCGGTGACGGTGGTGGCATCGACCGCCTAATGGGCAAGCCACGGACGCCCGCCGACGTCATCCGGGTGACGCCCGACGACGGCAGCAAGGGAGTCAAGGGCGACGAACGCCTCCAGGTCGAGGTCCCCGACGGACGCCTCGAATCGGTGAAGGTCGTCCGCGTGCAGGACGCCCAGGAGGCTCCGGTGCCCGGCCGCATCGACGAGGACGGCATGACGTGGAAGCCGCTGGACGACGGTGGCCTGGCGCTGGCGGCGAAGTACTCGGTGGACGCCGTCGCCCTGGACGGCCACGGCCGCCGCTCGGCCCGGCACACGACGTTCACGACGCAGGTCCCCGACGAGCGCTTCATCGGCTACGTGTCGCCGGAGCACCGCTCCACGGTCGGCACCGGCATGATCGTCTCCCTGGAGTTCAACCAGGAGATCGAGAACCGCGAGGCCGTCCAGCGCGCGATCCACGTCACCGCGGACCCGGAAGTCGACGTACGCCCGCACTGGTTCGGCAAGACCCGCCTGGACTTCCGCCCCGAGAAGTACTGGAAGCCCGGCACGAAGGTCACCGTCGCCCTGCGCCTGCGCGACGTGGAGGCCGCCCCCGGCGTCTACGGACTGCAGGACAAGAGCTTCTCGTTCACCGTCGGCCGCAGCCAGACCTCCCTGGTCGACGCCGCCGAGCACACCATGGAAGTACGCCGCGACGGCGAGCTCCTCTCCACGGTGCCGATCACCGCCGGGGCCCCCAAGACCACGACGTACAACGGGAAGATGGTGGTCACCGAGATGCTGGAGGTGACCCGGATGAACAGCCGCACCGTCGGCTTCGGCGGGGAGTACAACATCCCCGACGTCCCGCACGCGATCCGTCTGACCACGTCCGGCACCTTCCTGCACGGCAACTACTGGTCGCCGAACGCGCCTGGCAACACAAATGTCAGCCACGGCTGTGTGGGCCTGCGCGACGTGAAGGGCGGCAGCTCACGGACCCCGGCGGGGTGGTTCTTCGACCGCACTCTGATTGGCGATGTGGTGGAAGTTGTCAATAGCGATGACAAGAAAGTCGCTCCTGACAACGGGCTCGGTGGCTGGAACATGGAGTGGAAGGACTGGACGGCACCGCCCGGCTCCAAGCCGGAAGCCAAGCCCACGGAGCGGAACTGAGGCAGGGCCCGCACCCCGTGCGCAGTTGGGACTGAACAGTGACATTGGCGGGGAGTCATCGGTCGAGGCCGTGTGGTTATCTAGCGCAGGCGCGTGTCTGTGCGCGCTGATGCACTGGGGTGCGGGCCTGACCAGGCCGTGCGAGGGGAGACACATCTTGAACGGGCGACCGATATCGGGGACGTCGGTTGGTGCGCGGGGGCGCGCTCGGCGACGGGGGACCAAGGGCCTCTTTGCGGTGGCATCGGGTGTGACGCTGCTGTTGGTCACGGCATGCGGCGGGGGCGGCGACTCGGACGCGGGCGGCGACGGCAAGAACAAGGCCGACAAGAACGCGCCGTCGACGGCGGTGGTGACCATAGCGCCCAAGGACGGCGCCGACTCGGTGGCCACCAGCGGCGCACTGAAGATAGCCGCCGCCAAGGGCAAGCTGTCGAAGGTCGAGGTCAAGGACAGCAAGGGCAATCCGGTCCCTGGCAAGATCACCTCGGGCGGTGCCGGCTGGACGCCGGCGCACCATCTCGCGGCCTCCACGAAGTACAAGGTCCACGCGATAGCCGAGGACTCCGAGGGCCGTGAGTCCGCCAAGGACACGTCGTTCACGACGCTGACCCCGAAGAACACCTTCATCGGGCAGTTCACGCCGGAGGACGGCTCGAAGGTCGGCGTCGGAATGCCGTTCTCGGTCCACTTCACGCGCGGCATCACCGACCCGGAGGCCGTCGAGAAGGCCATCGAGGTCAAGACCGAACCGGCCGTGCAGGTCGAGCCGCACTGGTTCGGCAACGACCGCATCGACTTCCGTCCCGAGAAGTACTGGAAGGCGGGGACGAAGGTCACCGTCAAGCTCAACCTCGACGGTGTCGAGGGCCGGCCCGGGGTCTACGGCGAGCAGTCCAAGACCCTGAAGTTCACGATCGGCCGCAGCCAGGTCTCCACCGTCGACGCCAAGTCGCACCAGATGAAGGTCGTCCGGGACGGCAAGCAGATCAAGAAGATCCCGATCACCGCGGGCGCGCCGGGCACGACGACGTACAACGGCCAGATGGTCATCAGCGAGAAGCTCCAGGTCACGCGCATGAACGGCGAGACCGTCGGCTTCGGCGGCGAGTACGACATCAAGGACGTCCCGCACGCGATGCGCCTGTCCACGTCGGGCACGTTCATCCACGGCAACTACTGGTCGGGCGGCGCCTTCGGCAACACGAACGCCAGCCACGGCTGCATAGGCCTGAGCGACGTGCGCGGCGGCTACAGCAAGAAGACGCCCGCCGGATGGTTCTTCGACAACTCCCTCATCGGGGACCTCGTGGTCGTGAAGAACTCCGCGGACAAGACGATCCAGCCCGAGAACGGCTACAACGGCTGGAACATGTCCTGGGAGAAGTGGAAGGCCTGACCGGCCCGCCGGGAACACCCGGCCGCATGTCCCCGTCATGCGAGGCACGGCTAACGTGCCTCGCATGACATCTGTGCATCTCGAAGTCGCCGAAGGCGTCGGCACGATCCGCCTCGACCGCCCCCCGATGAACGCGCTCGACATCGCCCTGCAGGACCGGCTCAAGGAGCTGGCCGAAGAGGCGACCCGGCGCGACGACGTACGCGCCGTGATCATCTACGGCGGCGAGAAGGTGTTCGCGGCGGGCGCGGACATCAAGGAGATGCAGGACATGGACCACGCGGCGATGGTCGTGCGGTCCCGCGCCCTGCAGGACTCCTTCACCGCCGTCGCCCGCATCCCCAAGCCCGTCGTCGCCGCCGTCACCGGCTACGCCCTCGGCGGCGGCTGCGAGCTGGCGCTCTGCGCCGACTTCCGCATCGCCGCCGACAACGCCAAGCTCGGCCAGCCGGAGATCCTGCTCGGTCTGATCCCCGGCGCGGGCGGCACCCAGCGCCTGTCCCGTCTGGTCGGCCCGTCCAAGGCCAAGGACCTCATCTTCACCGGCCGCATGGTCAAGGCCGACGAGGCGCTCACCATCGGCCTGGTGGACCGCGTCGTGCCCGCCGCCGAGGTGTACGAGCAGGCGCACCAGTGGGCCGCGCGGCTCGCGCAGGGGCCCGCGCTCGCGCTGCGCGCCGCCAAGGAGGCCGTGGACGCGGGCCTGGAGACGGACATCGACACCGGGCTCGCCATTGAACGCACCTGGTTCGCCGGTCTGTTCGCCACCGAGGACCGCGAGCGGGGCATGCGCAGCTTCGTCGAGGAGGGCCCGGGCAAGGCCAAGTTCCTCTGAGATTTCTCTGCGGCGGCGCCCGAAGTTCCGCTGGATCGGCATCAGTTGAGGTCGCGTCAGCCAAAGTGTCCCCCGAAGGAGCGGATTATGCACGCCTTAAGAGAACCTTAAGTCTGCCCGGTTCGCGGCCGTAAGTGATCACTCGTAAGCGGGTAGTCATCGCAGGTCAGCAGGGGTGTAACAGGTGCCTGACTGCCACTGGCATATGCCTACCCGGCCCCCCGGAACGGATGGTTCCGGGGGGCTTATTCCGTCGGAACGGCCCCGGAACGCGTTCCGTGCGGCCATGATGGGGGGCATGGCGGGGCTGGAGGGTATCGAACAGCCGCGGCGACACGGGAGTGCGACCGCGGCGCGCTGGTCGCCGGCGGTTGAGGACGAACACGCGCTCAAAGCGCTCGAGTTGTTCGGCAATCCGACGGACGCGGAGGTTCCGCTGCCGTCGCGCCCGGAGTCCGCCGCCATCGCGCGCCGGCTCACCCAGGTCGTCGTGCTCCGGCACTGGGGGCTCTCCCCGAAGCTCACCGAGGACGCCGTCCTCCTCACCTCCGAGCTCGTCGGCAACGCCGTGCGGCACACCGGCGCCCGCGTCTTCGGGCTGCGGATGATGCGGCGGCGCGGCTGGATCAGGGTCGAGGTGCGCGATCCCTCGCGCGGACTGCCCTGCCTGATGCCTGTCCATGAACTCGACCTCAGCGGCCGCGGGCTCTTCCTGGTCGACAAGCTCTCCGACCGGTGGGGCGTGGACCTGCTGCCGCGCGGCAAGACGACCTGGTTCGAGATGCGGGTCGCCGACCGCTGATACGCGAAAGCCCCCGGTCGCCGGATGGGGCGCTGCGGGGGCCTGCGCGGAGCGCCGCGTGGACAAAGGGGTGTGGTCCACGGGCGCCGATGACGACCTGAGCCCGGGTCAATGGGGGTCGTGGATTCGACTATGGCAGACGGGGGCCACTGATCCAAAAGCCCCTATCCGGTCATAGGTGTGCAAAACGGGGCAGGGTGAAAGTGAATCCTTGGTGAGCTGGGACACCTGCCTGGTAAACGCTGGTTAAGTTCTGGCTGTGACAGGTGTTCCGCAAGAGACGAGAGAGGGGCCGGCTGCCCCGCGGCCCCGACCCGCAGGGTTCGTGGGTGGGCAATAAGAGGCTTTCACGCGCTTTTACCATTAAATGGTCGCGTGATCGAGACTGACCGCCGCGGAGCCCTGCGCGCGGGCGCCGCACTGGCCGTCGCGGGCGCGCTCACCGCAGGCTGCTCCGCCTCCGGAACCGCCCCCGCGGCGCACCGGGCCGCACCCGTCGCCCGGCACCCCGCCGCGCAAGCGCCCCGCGCCGCCCCCGCACCCCGCCGCTACCCCGGCCTGCCCGACCAGATCGCGCACAGCCCTCGCGGCCGTCCCCAGGTCGCCCTCACCTTCCACGGCCAGGGCGACCCGGCCACCGCGCGCTCCCTGCTCTCCATCGCCGAGAAGGCGGACGCCAGGATCACCGTCCTCGCCGTCGGCGGCTGGCTCGACGAACACCCCGAACTCGCCCGCCGCATCCTCGACGGCGGCCACGACCTCGGCAACCACACCCACCACCACCGCACCGTCAACGACATGGACGAGGCCCAAGCCCGCGCGGAGATCACCGGCTGCGCCGACCGACTGCGCCGCCTCACCGGCTCCATCGGCACCTGGTTCCGCCCCTCGCGCGCCCAGACCGCGACCCCCCTCGTCACCCGCCTCGCCCACCGCGCGGGCTACCCGCACGTCCTCTCGTACGACGTCGACTCCCTCGACTTCACCTCGCCGGGCGCCCCGGCCGTCACCCGCAAGATCGCCTCAGAAGTGCGCGCGGGCTCGATCGTGAGCCTGCACTTCGGGTACGCGGACACGGTCGCCGCGCTCCCCGCCGTCCTGGAAGACCTCGACCGCCGCGGCCTGCGCGCGGTGACGACCACGGAGCTGCTGACCTGATGACCCTGCACCTGAACCTCACCCGGCGCACCGGAGCGGTCGTCGCGGCCGGCGCCGTCGTCACCGCCGCGCTCGCCGGCTGCGGCAGCGACACCCGCGAGAACGAAGCCCTCGGCACCAAGGGCATCCAGAAACCCACCAGACCCAAGGTCGCCCCCGGCCTCCCCGGGATGCCGCCCGTCCTCGACCCCAAGGACGTCTACGCGGCCGACCGCCCGAACAAACTCTCCCCGGTGGTCAAGGACTTCCCCTCCCGGATCTACGTCCCCAACACCAACTCCAACACCGTCTCCGTCATCGACCCCAAGACGTACGAAGTGATCGACACGATCGACGTCGGGGTCCAGCCCCAGCACGTCGTCCCCTCCTGGGACATGAAGACGCTCTGGGTCAACAACAACCGAGGCCACACGCTCACCCCGATCAATCCCAAGACCGGCAAGGCGGGCAAGCCCGTCGACGTGCACGACCCGTACAACCTCTACTTCACGCCCAACGGCAAGTACGCCATCGTCATGGCCTCGATGGACCGCGAGCTCGTCTTCCGCGACCCGCACACCATGAAGGAGGTCAAGACCGAACCGGTCAGCTGCTACGGCGTCAACCACGCCGACTTCTCCGCCGACGGGCGCTACTTCATCGTCTCCTGCGAGTTCTCCGGCGAACTCCTCAAGGTCGACACGGAGAAGATGAAGGTCATCGGCCAGCAGAAACTGCCCTTCAAGGGCGCCATGCCGCAGGACGTGAAGATCTCGCCCGACGGCAAGGCCTTCTACGTCGCCGACATGATGGCCGACGGCATGTGGGTCCTGAACGGCGAGAAGTTCGGCCGGCCCAAGCTCCTGCCCACCGGCAAGGGCACCCACGGCCTGTACGTCAGCCGGGACTCACGCGAGATGTACGTGTCCAACCGCGGCGAGGGCACCGTCTCCGTCTTCGACTTCCCCAAGAACAAACTCACCAAGAAGTGGAAGCTCCCCCAGGGCGGCAGCCCCGACATGGGCGGAGTGTCGGCGGACGGCAACACCCTCTGGCTGTCGGGCCGTTACGACTCCGAGGTGTACGCCATCGACACCCGCACCGGAGTCCAGACCGCCCGCATCCCGGTGGGCGGCGGCCCGCACGGCCTCGCGGTCTACCCGCAGCCCGGCCGCTACTCGCTGGGCCACACGGGGATCTTCCGCTGAGCCGTTCAACGGTTGACCATCACGGCCACCGGGCACCACAAGGGTAGATCCAGCCGATCTCCCCTCTGCCGCTCAGGAGGCTGCCCGTGCTCAAAGGCATCGACGTCAGCTCGTACCAGTCCACGTTCGACACGGACGGCATATCCTTCGTCATCATCAAGGCGACAGAGGGCCGTTCGTACGTCAACCCAAGACTGACCGCGCAGACGAAGCGCGCACGGGACGGCGGCTGTGTGGTCGGCTTCTACCACTTCCTGTGGCCGGGCAACATCACGGCCCAGGCGGAGTACTTCGTGAGCAAGGCCCCCGAGAAGGCGGGGGACTTGCTGGCGGTGGACTGGGAGTGGACGGGGGACCGGACGGCCGCGTCGAACGCGGAGAAGGACCGCTTCATCCGGGAGGTGAAGCGGTTGCGGCCCTCGCACAGGTGTTTGCTCTACTGCAACCGCGATTTTTGGACCACCCGGGACAGCACATCCTTTGCGGGTGACGGTCTGTGGATAGCGGACTACGTCTCGGCGGGCAAGCCGCGCATCCAGGCGAAGTGGCGTATCCACCAGTACACGTCGACGCCGCTGGACAAGAACGTCGCGGACTTCGCGAGCGAGGCCGCGCTGCGGGACTGGGCCAAGCCGTAGCCGTCCCGCGCGCGACCCGTCGCGTCGGTGGTCAGGCGCGCCAGTCCGCTGTCCGCTCCGGGGACGCGGAGTCCAGTGCCTTGCGGACTGCCTCCGTGTCCGCCGCCAGGCCGTAGACCGGGGTGCCCGGCTGTTGGCGCCAGGAGTCGTCCTGGCCGCCGGTGTCCACGGTGTCGAAGCCGATCTCGTCGATGAGGTCGCGTACGACCTTCTTGGCGGCCTCGTCGTCGCCGGACACCGGCAGGGCGACGCGGCCGGGCGTGCCCTTGGGCTGGGGCTTGTCGAGGATGTCCTGGGCGTAGGTGCCGTTGAATGCCTTGATCACCGGGTGGCCGATCTGGCGCTCGGTCCAGCGGCTCTCGGTCAGGCCCTCCTCGATCTCGGCGATCTTCCCGTCGCGCTGCTGCGGGTAGTAGTTGCCGGTGTCGATGACGGCGACGTCGTCGGCCGCTCCGTCGAGGAAGCCGGACGGCAGGTTCGGCACGGCCTTCAGGGGGATCGTCACGACGACGACCTGGGCGCCGCGCGCGGCCTCCTCCACCGTCACGGGCGTGGCGCCGGTCTCCGCGGCGAGGTCCGTGAGGGTCTGCGGGCCGCGGGAGTTCGCGACGGACACGTCGTGGCCGACGGCCGTGAGGCGGCGGGTGAGGTTGCCGCCGATGTTGCCCGCGCCGATGATGCCGATCTTCATGACTGGCCCTTCCGGGGGTTGGCTGGTTCGCTGGTCTCGTAGCGGAGCCAACCTCCGGATCGGGTGGAGTATTCCGGGCCGGGGGGCGGCGGGGGGCATTCTTGTGACGAGGGGCACAGGAACTTGTCCCGGGGTGCGGAGAGATACGTGGTGTGAGGCCTACTGAACTGGGAGATGGCATCCATGCACGGATCCGGGCAGGCGAGCGGGAGGCGTTCGGTGAGTTGTACGAGGCGTACGCGCGGACGGTCTACAACCATGCGCTTCGGCTGACCGGCGACTGGTCGACCGCCGAGGAGGTCATGTCCGAGACCTTCCTGACGGCCTGGCGCACCCGCGAGCGTCTCGAACCGGACGGCGGTTCGCTCAAGCCGTGGCTGCTCGGCATCGCGACGCACAAGGCGCAGAACGCCAACCGCGGCCTGCGCCGGCGGCTGGCCTTCCTGTCCCGTCAGCCGTCCCCGCCCGAAGTGGCGGACTTCGCCGAGGAGTCGGCGGGGCGGATGGACGACGCGCGGCGGCTCGCGGCGGTGCACGGCGCGCTGCGTCGGCTGCGCCGTCAGGAGCGTGAGGTGCTCGTGCTGTGCGTGTGGTCCGGCCTTGACTACGCACAGGCCGCCGAGGCGCTCGGCGTTCCGGTCGGCACGGTGCGTTCGAGGCTCTCGCGGGCCCGTGCGCGGCTGCGGCGGCTCAGCGAGGACGACGGGGCCGGTGCGAGGGAAGTGAAGAACGTGACGGAACCTTTCCGTGGTCGCGGAGAGGTAGAGAGTGAGGCCGCGTTCGCGGCCCTGCCCCTGCGGGAGGAATTCCGATGAACGCCGCCACCCCGTCCCGGGGAGAGGACGAGGCCGCTGAACTGGCCCGCCTGCTCGCGGAGTCGGACGAAGACGAATGGGAACTTCCGCCGGGGCGTCACCTTCACCACAAGGACATCCTGATGCAGCAGATCGACCGCGACAACGCCGCCTTCGACAACGCCGCCTTCGACAACGCAGCTCGCGACAACGCCACCGTGGATCGCGAGGAGGCCGTCCCCGCGTCGGCCCGCCGCCGCTTCCTGCGCCCCGCCGTGCTGATGCCGGCCGCCGCCGCGCTCGCGGTGGCCGGGGTCCTTGCCGCCACGCTTCCTTCCGGTTCCGCCGGGTCCGGCGGCTCCGGCGGTGTCCGTGACATGGGAGCGGGCCGAGGAGCCAGTGCCGGTGCGGCCGTCACGCTCGACCGGATCGCCACCGCGTCCCTGAAGGCCGACACGCAGGGGGTGAAGGACAGCCAGTTCGTGTACGTGCGCAGCCTGGTCCAGGAGAACAAGGGCGAGCTCTACGGCAAGGTGAAGCTCGGCGCGCCGTTCAAGCGGCAGGTCTGGATGGCGCAGAACCCCGCCCCCGTCACGGACATCGGCCTGATCCGGGAGAGCGGCAAGGGGGCGTCGATGCCCGGTCAGGACCTGCCCATCGAGGCGTCCGCCGTGGACGGTTCCGATGACAGCGGTGCCGTTCCGGAGGGGCCCGAGCGGCCGACGTACGACTGGCTGGCCTCGCTCCCCACCGACCCCGACGCCCTGCTGAAGAAGCTGTACGCCGAGACGCGGGTGATCGAAGGGGAGGAGACGAAGGCGCAGGCGGTCTTCGACAGGATCGGGGACCTGATCGCCGAGGCGATCATGCCGGCGGAGAACGCCGCCGCGTTCTACAAGGCCGTCGCGAAGCTCCCCGGGGTGACCGTGATCCCGGACGCGGTGGACGCGGCGGGCCGCCACGGGATCGGCATCACCCTCGAGGAGTCATCGTTCGCGATGCGCAGTGAATGGATCTTCGACAAAAAGTCCTTCGCCTACCTCGGCGCGCGCAGCTACATGACCAAGGACCACAAGCCGGGCGGCAGGCCCGGCAAGGCGGGGAACCCCGAGGTCCTCTCCGGCAGAGTCGCGGTCCTGGAGCGTGCGGTGGTCGATCAGCGCGGCATGGAGCCGACCAAGGGCCGCGGCTGATCGCGGTTCTCCTTCACGGCCCGCAGGAGCAGGAAGAGCAGCAGGCCGAACGGCGAGAGGAGGATCGTCAGGACCAGGAGCGGTCCCATGACCAGCGGGTGGATGCCGATGCGCCGCGCCTCGCGGTACATCCACTGTCCGATCAGCAGGTCCCAGGCGATGACCTGCGCCCAGATCGCGCCCGCTCCGCCGGCGAGGACGAGCAGCTCGCGGAATCCGTCGATGTCGGGGCTGCTGACGGCGGCCCAGAGTTCGGGCAGGACGGGCAGTGCCATCGCCACGTAGACGGCGAGGACCGGTAGGACGGTGAGGGGTGAGGCGGCGATCCGTGCGGTCGTCCGCCACCCCGGTGCGAAGATCATGAGCAGCCAGACCGGGGCGGCCAGCCAGAAGGTGAGCTCGAAGAGGAATCCGGTCATGACACAAGCTCCTTGTTGTCGTCTTCTTCCAGAGGGCTTCCGGCTGCCTGTACTGGGCTCTGAACTGGGCTGGTATTACGGCTGGTTGGGGTGCGCAGGGCTGCGTACGCACCCGCGGCCGTCGCGCCGGTGATCAGGCCGGCGGCCGTCAGCGTCGCGCCGTCCGGGTGGATGAGCGGCTGGCCCCGCAGGGCCTGCCAGGTGACCAGGGCGAAGGCGGCGGCGTACGCGGCCGAGGCGATGAGCACGAGCCGCAGCCGCACCCGCTCGCCGGTCAGCCGCCCGAAGCGGGGGCGCGCCGCGAGGACCGTCAGGCCCATCAGGAGCAGCGGGAGCAACTGCAGCGCGTGCATGCCGACGAAGTGAGGGATGCGCAGATCGCCGCCGGTGGTCGACCAGCCGGTCAGCGGCATGGAGGGGCCGCCGTCCGGTACGCCGACACTGTGGGCGCCGACGATCGGCGAGGAGCCCCGCTGCTGACCGGGCGCCGGCTGGGTCATCAGGAACCCGACGGCCGCCCCGGCGAGAGCGATGGCGATTCCGCAGCGCATCGCCCAGGCGGACGCGCGGTCGGCGATCCGGGCGCGCAGCAGCAGGATCGCGATGAGCAGGGTGCCGAGCCACAGGATGACGACGGTGACGGCCATCGCGTTGAACAGGGCCTCGTCGAACGGGGTCTGGTGGTTGAAGTGGCTGCGCCTGCCCCGCACCACCTGCCCGGTGATGAGCACCATCTCGGTGAGGCTCGACACGGCGACGACCGTGCCCGCCCACCAGCCCGCCCTGCGGCCGCGGTCGAGCAACGACAGCATCCAGGCGAGCGAGAGACCGTACGCGACGAACGAGACCGAGAACTTGAACGGCTTGAACCAGATCCGCGAGCCGACGAGCACGCGGTCGTCGACGACCAGGCCGACGCCGGACACGACGGCCAGGACCACCATGGACGCGGAGAAGACCACGAGCGGTCGGTGCCATGAACGCCATAAAGGCATGGGAATCCCCCTGATTGTCTGTGTTCGCCTCTGCGGCAAATATAGATAGTGGCGCTGTCCGCTATCCGATAGCGCCACTATCTATGATGGAGCTCGGGGATGGCAAGGGCGCGGCCGGTGGCAGAGTGGCGGGCGCAAGCGCGAAGAGGAGAGTGGGCAGGCCGTGCGTATTGGCGAGTTGAGCCGCAGGACCGGTGTGCCGGTGCCGACGATCAAGTACTACGTCCGCGAAGGGCTGCTGCCGGCGGGCGAGTTGAGCAGCCCGAACCAGGCGCAGTACGGCGAGGCGCACGAGCGCAGGCTGCGCCTCATCCGCGCGCTGCTCGACGTGGGCGGCCTGAAGGTGGCGGCGATCGCGGAGGTGCTCGGCGCGGTCGACGACCCGGGGCGCGCGCTGCACAAGGTGCTCGGAGCCGCCGCGGACCGGCTCGGTTCGGCGGGGGAGGCCGAGGACGACGCCGAGGCGGCGGCCGCGCACACGGCGGTCGAGGAGCTGATCGCACGCCGCGGCTGGCGCACCCATGAGTCGAATCCCGCCGCGGCCGACCTGTCACGGGCCCTTGCCGCCATGGGGCGCGTCGGCCACGGGGCGTTCGCGGAACTGCTCGACACGTACGCCGACGCCGCCGAGATGGTCGCCCGCGCCGACCTCGGCTACGTGGACCGGCGGGTGGCGGTCGAGGACCTGGTGGAGAGCGTGGTGATCGGCACCGTGCTGGGGGAGGCGGTGTTCAACGCGATGCGGCGGATGGCGCATGTGGACGCGTCGGCGCGGTTCTACGGGATCGACAGTGCTGCGGAGCGGGAGACGGAGACTGGGCGGTAGGTGCGGGGGCCCTATGGCCGGCCGTCAACCGGCCCAGGGGTGTCCTGCAGTTCGCCCTGCGCCACGCGTACCGCCCCCGCAGACCCCCGCCGCCCCCTCCGCGTCCATCGCCTCGACGGCCGTACGAAACGCGCCATGGACGACGTACTGACCAGCGATCACCCCGGTCGAGATACGCGGAAGGGGCCCGGCGCACTCCCGTGCCGGGCCCCTTGTGCCGCGCTCCCGCTACTTGTTCAGGCTCGCCCAGAACTCGTCGAACGACAGGCGCTTGTCCTTGTCGGTGTCCTTCGTGCCGATCACGGCCTCGGCCACCGTCTCGGTGACGTAGAAGTCCCCCATCTTCGCCATGGCCGACTTCCACTCGGCCGCCGTGATGAAGCCGTCGCCGTCCGCGTCGAACTGGTCGAACGTCTTGCGCGCTTCCTCGATGTCCGCCACCGGATCCACCCCTTCTTCGTGCACTACTGACGGGGGTTAGGGTATCGGCCGTCCGAGGACGCGATCACAAGGAGTACGCCCATGGCCAGCACCCCTGCCGCGCTCGGGGCGATCCTCGACGCGGCGGCCGTCGGGCAGTTCCCGCCGCCCGACGGCACCACGACCGTCGTGCCGCAGCCCTGCCACCGCGACGCGGGCGTGATCGCCTTCACCGCGCATTCGGTGGTCTTCACGGACGAGGACCCGCGGTGGGTGCACGCCACCCTCGCCGCGCTGGACTGCGACCCGCTGGCCGCCACGATGAACCCCCTGTTCCTCGCCGCCTTCATGGAGCGGACCGGACGCACGACGGACACCACCGACCTCCTCACCGTGGCCGCCGCGCTGCCGGGCGGACCCGGACCGGCCGTCGGGCTCCGCGAGATCGACGACCCGGACCACCCCCGGGTGGTGCGGGCCCGCAAGCGCCGCGACGACGTGCGCGTGTGGGCCGCCGACGGCGGCGGAGTACTGGTGCTCGGGCGCGGTCTCGCCGGGCGCTGGGAGGCGGCGATCGAGGTCTCCGAGGACGTACGGCACCGGGGGCTCGGCCGGGCGCTGGCGCTCGCCGCCCGGCATCTGGTGCCCGGCGGGGCCCCGGTGTGGTCGCAGCAGTCGGCCGGGAACGCGCGCAGTGTGCGGGCCTTCCAGGCGGCGGGGTATCGGCCGGTGGGCGCGGAGGCGTTGTTCTTCGCGCGGTGAGAACCTGGTTCTCGCGCGGTGAGAACCTGGGTTGTCGCGCGGTGAGAACCTGGGTTGTCGCGCGGTGAGAACCTGGGTTGTCGCGCGGTGAGAACCTGCCCCACCTGCCCGGTGCCCTTCCTGACCGTGCGCGACACCGTCGCCGACCGGGTCGAAGGCTTCGCGAGCGGGCGGGGGCGACGACTACCTGGTCAAGCCGTTCGCCGTGCCAAAGCTGGTCGCCAGGGTGCGCAGCCTGTGCCGCCGGGCCGGAGTCGTACGCCCGTGCACCGTGTCGCCGACGTCGAGATCGACACCGCGCGCCGGCAGGTCCGCCGGGGCGGTGCGGCGGCGGCCTGCGCGAAGCTCACCTATCTCGGCAGGCCGTGGGGTTCCGCCGGGCTGTCGGCGACTACGCCGCCTACGGTGCTCGACGTCGTCACCACCGCGATGTACACGCCGGAGGACGCGGGGGAGGGCCTGTCCGAGGCGCTGAGCGACGCGGACCGCGGTGACGGCGCCAAGCTCGCCGCCCTCGCGGCGGCGCCGACGGACCGGCCACCGGGTCCCGCCGCACGGCACGCCACGACGACTCAGGCAGCGGACGCCTGCCTCAGCGACCTGAAACAGGTCCGCTCCGACGCCACCTGCTGGGAGAGCCCTGTCGGAGGCTCAGCACTCGATGATGTTCACCGCGAGGCCGCCCCGCGCCGTCTCCTTGTACTTCACGCTCATGTCGGCGCCGGTCTCCTTCATGGTCTTGATGACCTTGTCGAGGGACACCTTGTGGCTGCCGTCGCCGCGCATCGCCATCTTCGCCGCGGTGACGGCCTTCACCGCCGCCATGCCGTTGCGCTCGATGCACGGGATCTGGACGAGGCCGCCGACCGGGTCGCAGGTCAGGCCGAGGTTGTGCTCCATGCCGATCTCCGCGGCGTTCTCGACCTGCTCGGGGCTGCCGCCGAGCACCTCGGCGAAGGCGCCCGCCGCCATCGAGCAGGCGGAGCCGACCTCGCCCTGGCAGCCGACCTCGGCGCCGGAGATCGAGGCGTTCTCCTTGAAGAGCATGCCGATCGCGCCCGCCGCGAGCAGGAAGCGGACCACGCCGTCCTCCCGCTCCTCCTGGGAGGAACCGTTGGCCACGAAGTTCATGTAGTAGTGCAGGACCGCCGGGATGATGCCCGCGGCGCCGTTGGTCGGGGCGGTCACGACGCGGCCGCCCGCGGCGTTCTCCTCGTTCACCGCCATCGCGTAGAGCGTGATCCACTCCATGGCACGGGCCTGCGGGTCGCCCTCGGCGCGCAGCTGGCGCGCGGAGTTGGCCGCGCGGCGGCGGACCTTGAGGCCGCCGGGCAGGATGCCCTCGCGGGACATGCCGCGCGAGACGCAGGACTGCATGACGCCCCAGATGTCGAGCAGCCCCGAGCGGATCT
The DNA here is from genome assembly GCF_055585065.1 of Streptomyces sp. NPDC054047. Lineage (NCBI taxonomy): Bacteria > Bacillati > Actinomycetota > Actinomycetes > Kitasatosporales > Streptomycetaceae > Streptomyces > Streptomyces sp. NPDC054047. The sequence goes on from NZ_JBVJKV010000010.1 coordinate 49,343, forward strand.
CCGCCTCGGTGCGCCAGGCCTTCTCGTTCTCCAGCATCAGCGCGGAGATCGACAGGCCGGTCTCGGAGGCCAGGCGCAGGAGCTCGTCGCCGGTGCGGAAGGGGTGCTTGAGGACCGTGTCGTCCGGCACGATCGGGTTCTCGCCGGCCACCGCGTCGTCGTCGACCACGAAGCCGCCGCCCACGGAGTAGTACGTCTTCTCCAGGACGAGGGCGCCCTCGTGGTCGTACGCGAAGATCGTCATGCCGTTGGCGTGGTACGGCAGGGCCTTGCGGCGGTGCAGGACCAGGTCCTCGTCGAAGTCGAAGTCGATCTCGTGCATGCCGAGGAGGTTGAGGCGCCCGGTGCTCTTGATCCGCTCGACGCGGTCGTCGGCGGACTCGACGTCGACCTCGCGCGGGGACTCGCCCTCCAGGCCGAGCAGGACCGCCTTCGGGGTGCCGTGGCCGTGGCCGGTGGCGCCGAGGGAGCCGTAGAGCTCGGCCCGTATGGCGGTGGTGTGGGCCATCAGGCCCTCGTTCTTGAGGCGGCTCGCGAAGATGCGGGCGGCGCGCATGGGACCGACCGTGTGGGAGCTGGACGGGCCGATGCCGATCGAGAACAGGTCGAAGACCGAGAGGGCCACGAGAGACTCCAATGATGGTTGGTAGACGCCGTTGTCTGCCGGGGTGGTGCGGAGAACTACGGAACGAACTGTGCGGAGAACTGCGAACGCGGGGCATGAGCCGGGGCACCGCACTCACTGTCTTCACTGTCCAGTGTGCGCGGTGCCCCGAAGAATCGTACGAAGGAAAGCGTACGAAACTGCTACAGGTTGGGGTACAGCGGGTGCTTGGCTGCCAAGGCCGAGACGCGGGCCTTGAGCGACTCCGTGTCGACCTCGCCCGGCTTCAGCGCCTCGGCGATGACGTCCGCGACCTCACGGAAGTCCTCCTCCTGGAAGCCGCGGGTCGCGAGCGCGGGCGTACCGATCCGCAGGCCCGAGGTGACCATCGGGGGGCGCGGGTCGTTCGGGACCGCGTTGCGGTTGACCGTGATGCCGACCTCGTGGAGGCGGTCCTCGGCCTGCTGGCCGTCCAGCTCGGAGTTGCGCAGGTCCACCAGGACCAGGTGCACGTCCGTGCCGCCGGACAGGACGTCGACGCCGACGGCCTTCGCGTCGCCTTGCACCAGGCGCTCGGCCAGGATGCGGGCGCCGTCCAGGGTGCGCTGCTGGCGCTCCTTGAACTCCTCGGAGGCAGCGACCTTGAAGGAGACGGCCTTGGCCGCGATCACGTGCTCCAGGGGGCCGCCCTGGAAGCCGGGGAAGACCGCGGAGTTCAGCTTCTTCGCGAACTCCTTGCTGCGGGCCAGGATGACGCCGCCGCGCGGGCCGCCGAGCGTCTTGTGCGTGGTGGAGGTGACCACGTCCGCGAACGGCACCGGGTTGGGGTGCAGGCCCGCGGCGACGAGACCGGCGAAGTGCGCCATGTCGACCCACAGGTACGCGCCGACCTCGTCGGCGATCCGGCGGAACTCCGCGAAGTCCAGCTGGCGCGGGTAGGCGGACCAGCCCGCGATGATCACCTTCGGGCTGTTCTCCTTGGCCAGACGCTCGACCTCGGCCATGTCCACCAGACCGGCCTCGTCGACGTGGTACGCGACCACGTTGAACTGCTTGCCGGAGAAGTTCAGGCGCATGCCGTGCGTGAGGTGGCCGCCGTGCGCCAGGTCCAGGCCGAGGATCGTGTCGCCGGGCTGGGCGATCGCGAAGAGGGCGGCCTGGTTGGCGGAGGCGCCGGAGTGCGGCTGGACGTTGGCGTACTCGGCGCCGAACAGGTCCTTGATCCGGTCGATCGCGATCTGCTCGGTGACGTCGACGTGCTCGCAGCCGCCGTAGTAGCGGCGGCCGGGGTAGCCCTCGGCGTACTTGTTGGTGAGGACCGTGCCCTGGGCCTCCATGACGGCGACCGGAGCGAAGTTCTCCGACGCGATCATTTCGAGGGTGGACTGCTGGCGGTGGAGCTCGGCGTCGACGGCGGCGGCGACTTCCGGGTCCAGCTCGTGGAGAGGGGTGTTGAGAAGCGACATCAGGTGGTCCCTAGGGGTCTTCGGGGGGCTTCAGCTGCCGGAGAACTCGGTGTACTCGTCCGCGGAGAGCAGGTCCTTCGGCTCCTCCGTGACGCGTACCTTGAAGAGCCAACCACCCTCGAACGGGGCGGAGTTGACGAGCGAGGGGTCGTCCACGACGTCCTGGTTCGACTCGACGACCTCACCGGTCACCGGCGAGTACAGGTCGCTGACCGACTTGGTCGACTCGAGCTCGCCGCACGTCTCGCCCGCGGTCACCGCGGCGCCGGCCTCGGGGAGGTCGGCGTAGACGACGTCACCGAGCGCGTTGGCGGCGTGCTCCGTGATACCGACCGTCGCCACACCGTCCTCGGTGGCCGAGAGCCACTCGTGCTCCTTGCTGTAACGCAGCTGCTGGGGGTTGCTCATGACCTGAATTCTCCTGTACGCGGGTGGGTGCTGCGGAACGGGAATGATGTGCGGGGGGTCACTTCCGGGTTACCAAAGAGACGGAAGTGTCACTTCTGGCGCTTGTAGAACGGCAGAGCCACGACCTCGTAGGGCTCGTGCGTGCCGCGGATGTCCACACCGACGCCCTCGGTGCCGGGAGCCGCGTGCGCGGCGTCCACGTACGCGATGGCGATCGGCTTGCCCAGTGTCGGGGACGGCGCCCCGGAGGTGACCTCGCCGATGACCTTTCCGTCGGCGACCACGGAGAAGCCCGCGCGCGGGATGCGGCGGCCCTCGGCGATCAGGCCCACCAGCTTGCGCGGGGGAGCGGTCTCGGCGCGCTCGGCGGCGGCCGCGAGCGCCGCGCGCCCCACGAAGGTGTCGGCCTGCGAGGTCTTCTCGAACTTCACGACCCGGCCCAGACCCGCGTCGAAGGGCGTCAGCTCGGCGGTCAGCTCGTGCCCGTACAGCGGCATGCCCGCCTCCAGGCGGAGCGTGTCGCGGCAGGAGAGGCCGGCCGGGACCAGGCCGACGGGCTCGCCCGCCTCCATCAGCGCGCCCCACAGCTTCTCGGCGTCGCCGGGCGCCACGAACAGCTCGAAGCCGTCCTCGCCGGTGTAACCCGTCCGGGCGATGAGCGCGGGCACGCCCGCGACCGTGCCCGGCAGGCCCGCGTAGTACTTCAGGCCGTCCAGGTCCGCGTCCGTGAGTGACTTCAGGATGCCGGGGGACTCGGGACCCTGGACGGCGAGCAGCGCGTACGCGTCGCGGTCGTCACGGACCCGCGCGTCGAAGCCGTCGGCGCGGGCGGTGAGCGCGTCCAGGACGACCTGCGCGTTCGACGCGTTGGCGACCACCATGTACTCGGTCTCGCCGAGCCGGTAGACGATCAGGTCGTCCAGGATGCCGCCGTCCTCGGCACAGATCATCGTGTAGCGGGCGCGGCCGACACCGACGGAGCCGATGTTGCCGACCAGCGAGAAGTTCAGGAAGTCCGCGGCCTGCGGTCCTGTGACCGTGATCTCGCCCATGTGGGAGAGGTCGAAGAGACCGGCCTTGGTGCGGACGGCGATGTGCTCGTCGCGCTCGCTGCCGTAGCGCAGCGGCATGTCCCAGCCCGCGAAGTCGGTCATCGTCGCGCCGAGCGCACGATGCACGGCATCGAGGGCGGTCAGACGGGGGACGGTACTCATCAGTGGAACTCCCAGGGCATGACGGGCGAGGTCGATCCTCCCCATCTGTCATCGGAACCTGAGAGGTTCACCACGACCCGTCCGTACAGGGGGTCATGACTTGCACCTTGGGTGGAGCCGCGACCGCGGCCCGCTTTTCAGATGTGCCTCGCCCGCGCGGTACGGGGCCTGAGAGATTCAAGGGAGGGACTTGCTCCTTCGGCGCCCCGGAGCGTCTTTCGACGGTGTCCGGGAACTCTCCCGCGCGGATTCAAACGGCCTGTATGGAGTTTGCGCGCACATCATTGCACGCGCCCGCGTCACAGGGCAGTGCCAGTCGGGTAATGCCCTTGTGCCGCATTACCTTCTCTTTACACTTGCCGGGGAAGCTGCGGTAAGCAGGTACGTGACCGCTATGGGGAGGCCGATCACGGTGCGCAGGACGAGCGTCTACGCGACCAACACGGGGGTGGCCCTGCCCAAACAGGCAGCCGCCCCCACCAGGGAGAGCTGCGGCCCCCTGCCGGCGGCCGTCGTCCGCGACCTGCGGCAGCGGACCGGCCACAGCCCGCACCGGCTCACGTTCGGCGAGGGCGATCTGATCGTCGTCTCCGGGCTGCCGGGCAGCGGCAAGTCCACGCTGATGCGCAGAGCCGTCGCGGGCCCGCGCATCGACTCGCAGGACACCCGCGACCGCTGGGCCCGGCGCATGCCGAGCCTGCTGCCGTACGCGGTGTACCGCCCCCTGGTCCGCATCGCGCACTACGCGGGCCTGCGCAGGGCCCTGCGCTCCGGCGAGGGCGTCGTGGTGCACGACTGCGGCACCCAGGCCTGGGTGCGCCGCTGGCTGGCCCGCGAGGCCGCGCGGCGCGGCACGACCCTGCATCTGCTGCTGCTCGACGTGGAGCCGGACACCGCCATAGAGGGCCAGCTCGCGCGCGGGCGCGGCGTGTCGCGGTACGCCTTCGCGCGCCACCGCAGGACGGTCGGCCGGCTCGTCGGCGCCGCCGAGAGGGGCGATCTGCCGCGCGGCTGCGGCTCGGCGGTGCTGCTCGACCGGACGGCGGCCGGGGTGCTGCGGGGGATCGGCTTCGGGGACTGAGCCGCCGCTCACGTTAGGGTCGTGCCGCAGGCAGAGCGGGACCGAGCAGGGGTTAAGACAGATGGACATTCCGGCGCAGGCGCACGCCCATCCCTACGGAGGATGGCCGGGCAACGAACTCGAAGAGGTGCTCGCGGCCTCTCTCGGCACGCCGGGGGCGCCCCGGGCGTCCGCGGGCGCCCGCATCGTGGAGGTGCTCGGCCGCAGCCACGTCTGGGTCCCGCTGCCGAACGGCGGGGCGCCGGACAGCGGCACCCTGGACCTGCCCACGCTGGAGATCGACGGCCAGGCCTACGTCCCCGTCTTCAGCTCCGAGCAGCAGTTCCAGCACGTCACCGGGGGCCGGATGGGCTGCACCGTGGCGCCCGCCGTGGAGTTCGCGCGCGGGCTTCCCCCGCAGATGGGCATCGCGGTCAACCCGGACGGCACGATCGGGGTCCCGCTTCCGCCGCCGGCCGTCGCCGAGCTCTGCCGGTCGGGACGCACGCCGCTGGACGGGCCCGCGACCGGCGGCCGCGTACGCCTCTTCGAACCGGACTGGCAGGAGGACCCGGTGGACTTCCTGTCCGCCGCCGCCCGTGAGTTCGAGGCCACCGGGGTCGTCCTGAGCGCCCGCCGCTGCCTGGCGAGCGTCGAGGGCGAGGCGCCCGCGCTGTTCGTCGGCGTCGAACTGAGCTCCTGGGAGGGCAACGCGCGCGAGCTGCCGATGGAGGCCGTGGGCAGGGCCCTTGGTCTGGCACCGGTGGCCTGGCCGGTGAACCTGGTGCTGCTCGACGTGGCCCAGGACCCGGTCGGCGACTGGATGCGCGAGCGGGTCCGGCCCTTCTTCGGGCAGAGCCCCGGGCACGAGCACGGACACGCGTAAGGACATGTGCGGGTACGTGTGTGAGGGTGCCGTACGTCAAGTCGGTGTCAGGATCGCCGCTTAAGCTGGTTTCATGAGCCGGGGACACCGGGTCAGCGGGTCATCGCGAAGGGGCGGTTAAGGGTGAGTGCGTCGGGCACGGCTGCGGCCGGGCAGGTCGAGCACATGCTGCGCCAGGTGACGCCGGGGCGCTACGACGCCTACGAGGCGCTCCTGCGGGCGCTCGCCGCCGACCAGGTGTGGATGCTGCTCTGGCACGGCCAGGCGGGGTCCCCCGACGCCCAGTACGGGAACATGGAGGTCGAGGGCCTCGGGTACGCGCCGTGCGTGACCTCCGCCCAGGAGCTCTCCGCCAGTGGCTGGAACCGCTCGTACGAAGTGGTCAGCGGGCTCGACATCTCCCGCACGCTCTACCCCGACCACTACGGCCTCTGGCTCAACCCGCACGCCCCCGGCGGCGGCGTCGGCATCCCCTGGCTCGACCTGCGGCGCATCGCGTCGGGCCTCGACCTGCTGCCCGCGGGCCCGCTGCGGCTCACCGAGCCGGCCATCGAGATCCCCCAGTTCTACGCCCTGCTCACGCAGAACGCGCACCGCACCCCCGCGGTCCGCTCGCTGCGCCGCGCCTGGGTGCAGCCCGCGCTCGGTGCGCCGTATCTGGCCATCGGCCTCGATGTGTACGACACGGCGCCCTCGTCGGTCGACGGGGTGCGCACGATGATGCAGCAGTCGATCGCCGCCGTCCCCGACGGCCTGCCCGTGTCGACCGTCGCGATGTCCGACGCGTACGACCCGGTGGCCATGTGGCTGCGCGCCAATGCCCGGCCGTTCTACGACCGCGAGGCCCAGCCGGCCCCGGCGCCCGCGGGCGGGTACGGCTACCCCGCGCAGTACTGAAACAGTGCTGCGACCCTTACCGAAAGGGCCGTGAACCGGCCACCGCGGCTCGTATACCTGCCCTGACCGCCACAATGTCCGTTCTGATGGCGGAGGGGCCCAATGGGCACCCGTGGCCCATTGCGATGCAACTGCCCCGTGTTCGCCCCTCGTTCACCTGCGTCCGGATAACGGAACACCTCGATCAGCATCACGGTTGCGCATCCTTTCCCCGTCAAGGCTGGTAACAGATCGCAACCGCGATGAAGACTCCCGCACCAGGGGCGCTTCGCCCCTGTGTACGACGGACTGATCACATCGCTACAGCGACAAGTGCGGGCCGGTCACCACCGGTTGAGAGGGGTCCCTGCCACGATGACGGCACCATTGCATGACACACCTGCGGACGCGGACCCGACAGCGGACGTCGCTCCCGCAGCTGATGCAGGGGTGAGGAAGGTCGAGGGGCGGTCCCTCAAGCAGATCGCCTGGAACCGCCTGAAGCGGGACAAGGTCGCGCTGGCCGGCGGCATCACCGTGCTCGTCCTGGTCCTTGTCGCCGTCTTCGCGCCCCTGATCGTCTCCCTGCTGGGCCACCCGCCCAACGAGTTCCATCAGGACGAGCTGGAAGACCTGACGAACCTGCCCAAGGGCGCGTTCGGCGGCATGAGTTGGGACTTCCTCTTCGGAGTGGAGCCGAACAAGGGCCGCGACGTCTTCAGCCGCATCGTCTACGGCGCCCGGATCTCGCTCCTGGTGGCGTTCCTCGCCGCCGTGGTGGCCGTGGTCCTCGGCACCTTCTTCGGGATCATCGCCGGTTACTTCGGCGGCTGGATCGACGCCCTGATCAGCCGGGTCATGGACGTGCTGCTCGCCTTCCCGCAGCTGCTCTTCGTGATCTCCCTGGTCTCCGTCCTCCCCGACGACCTGCTCGGGCTCACCGGCAGCGGCGTCCGCATCGCGGTACTGATCCTGGTGATCGGCTTCTTCGGCTGGCCCTACGTCGGGCGCATCGTCCGCGGCCAGACCCTCTCGCTGCGCGAACGCGAGTACGTGGAGGCGGCCCGCAGCCTCGGCGGCGGTCAACGGCACATCCTCTTCCGTGAGTTGCTGCCGAACCTGGTCGCTCCGATCACCGTGTACGCGACGCTCATGATCCCCACCAACATCCTCACCGAAGCGGCGCTCAGCTTCCTCGGCGCAGGTGTACGCCCGCCGACGGCTTCCTGGGGCGGCATGCTCCGGGACGCGCTGGCGACGTACGAGCACGACCCGATGTTCATGGTCTTCCCTGGCCTGGCGATCTTCGTGACAGTGCTGGCCTTCAACCTCTTCGGTGACGGGTTGCGCGACGCCCTGGACCCCAAGGGAACTCGGTAAACAGCTCCAACTGGCTTGCCCCTGCCGCAGCGTCAGGTGGCTCTTCCCATGGTTCTTCAGGCAGTCAAAGCCAAGGACCGCGAATCTCGGAGGATGCGAGAAATGCCCACAGGTTCCTCTAAACGACGGTTGACCGCAGGCGCGGCCCTCGTCGTGGCGGCGCTGGTGACCACCACGGCGTGCGGCGGCGGCAGCGACGACGACGACAGCAAGGGCGCCGGCTACAACGCGGCGATCGGCAAGGTCGCCAACGAGTCGAAGAAGAAGGGCGGGACGCTCAAGTTCATCGCCAAGCAGGACCTGGACTCGGCCGACCCGCAGCGCGCGTACTACGGCATGACGTGGGACTTCATGCGGTACTACACCCGCACGCTGATCACGTACGACACCAAGCCGGGTGCCGCGTCCAACAAGCTCGTCCCCGACCTCGCCGAGGACACGGCGAAGATCAGCGACGACGGCAAGACCTACACGTACAAGCTGCGTGACGGCCTCACCTGGGAGGACGGCTCCAAGCTGACCTCCAAGGACATCAAGTACGGCATCGAGCGCATCTGGGCGACCAAGGTCATCACCGGTGGTCCCGGCTACCTCAAGTCCACGCTTGACCCCAAGGGCGAGTACAAGGGCCCCTACGAGGACAAGTCGAAGGACAAGCTGGGTCTGAAGGCGATCGAGACGCCGGACGACAACACCATCATCTTCAAGCTGCCCAAGAAGAACGGCGACTTCGAGCAGATGCTCGCGATGCCGTCGGGCACCCCGGTGAAGCAGTCCGAGGACACCGGCGCCAAGTACACCCAGCGCCCCTTCTCCTCCGGCCCGTACAAGTTCCAGAACTACAGCGCGGGCAAGAGCATCACGCTCGTCCGCAACAAGAACTGGAAGAAGTCGTCCGACCCGGTCCGCCCGGCCCTGCCGGACAAGATCCAGGTCACCATCTCGGCGAACCTCGAAGAGAACGACAAGCGCCTGATGGAAGGTGACTACGACATCGACATGAATGGCACCGGCATGACCCAGTCGGGTCGTACCACCGCCATTCAGGACCACAAGGACAACGTCGACAACATGCAGACGGACTTCGTCCGTTACGTCGCCCTGGTGACCAAGACGAAGCCGTTCGACGACGAGCACTGCCGCAAGGCCGTCTTCTACGCCACGGACTTCGCGAGCCTGCAGAAGACCCGTGGCGGCCCGGTCGCCGCCGGTGAGATCGCCACCAGCGTCTTCCCGAAGTCGATCAAGGGTCACGACGACTACGACCCGTACGGCATCAAGGAGCGCAAGGGCAAGCCGGACCTGACCAAGGCCAAGGACGAGCTCAAGCAGTGCGGCGCTCCCAAGGGCTTCTCGACCAAGATCTCGGCGCGCACCAACCAGCCGGGTGAGGTGGACGCCGCCACGGCGCTCCAGGAGCAGCTGAAGAAGGTCAACATCGACGCCCAGGTCGACCAGATCGACGGCGCCGACTCCTCCAGCATCACCGGCTCCCCCTCGGTCGTGAAGAAGCGCGGCATCGGCATGACGATGGCGGGCTGGGGTCCTGACTTCCCGACCGGCCAGGGCTACGCCCAGCCGCTGTTCGACAGCCGTTTCATCAACGAGAACGGCAACTACAACGAGTCGCAGATCGACGAGCCGAAGATCGACAAGTACTTCGACGACGCGATCGCCACGGTCGACCCCAACAAGGCCGGTGAGATCTACACCGATCTGGCCCACGAGATCGTCGACAAGGCGTACTGGATGCCCTTCATCTACGAGAAGAACATCTCGTGGCGTTCCTCGCGGGCGACCAACGTCTACTCGTCCGCCGCGTACAGCGGTCGTTACGACTACGTCTCGCTCGGTGTGAGCGACAAGAAGTAGTCCACGCCGCAAGGCAGTCCCACCCCGCCCCATCCCGCCAGTCCGAAGGGCAGGTGATGGCCCGGGGCGGTGACCGGGACCCCTCACAAGGGGGTCCCGGTCACCGCCGGGCCGCGCACAGTGCTTGCTTATCTCATCCGGCGCCTGATCGCCGTTGTCGTCATGGTGCTGGTCGTACTGCTCGCGACCTTCACCGTCTTCTTCATGCTGCCCAAGTGGGCGGGCCAGGACATCGCCGTCCTCTTCGCCGGCAAGTCGTCGGGTGCCGAGCAGCTCGCGGGCATCCGCATCAAACTGGGTCTGGACGATCCTCTGCTCGTCCAGTTCTGGGACTTCGTCAAGGGCATCCCGATGGGGCGTGACTACGCCAACGGGGCCGACGTGACCCACTGCCCGGCCCCCTGCTTCGGATACTCCTTCCGTACCGAGGCGCCCGTCTGGGAGACCCTCAAGGACGCCCTGCCCGTCACCGCGGCGCTCGCCGCCGGTGCCTGTGTGCTGTGGCTCGTCGCCGGTGTCGCCACCGGCGTACTCTCCGCGCTCAAGCGCGGCACCATCTGGGACCGTTCCGCGATGATCACCGCCCTCGGCGGCGTCTCGCTGCCGATCTTCTTCACCGGCATGATCGCGATGGGGCTCTTCGTCCACACGCTCGGCTGGGTGAAGATCGAGGACACCCTCACCACGGACGACCCGATCAACATCTGGTTCGAGACGCTGATCCTTCCCTGGATCGTGCTCGCGTTCCTCAACGCCGCCATGTACGCGCGTCTCACCCGCGCCACCATGCTGGAAGTGCTCGGTGAGGACTACATCCGCACCGCGCGCGCCAAGGGGCTCGGCGAGGCCGTCGTCATCAGACGGCACGCGCTGCGCTCCGCCATGACGCCGATCCTCACGGTCTTCGGCCTCGACCTCGGTGTGCTCCTCGGCGGCGCCGTCCTCACCGAGTCCACCTTCAACCTGCCGGGGCTCGGCCTCGAGGCGGTCAAGGCCATCAGCAACAAGGACCTGCCGGTGATCCTCGGCGTCACCTTGTGCGCATCGCTCGCGATCGCCCTCGCCAACCTCGTCGTCGACCTTCTGTACGCCGTCATCGACCCGCGAGTGAGGCTGGGATGACCGAACTGCACAAGACCGGAGCGGCGGTCGGAGAACCCGTCGCTGATTCGGTCGCTCCCACCGCCTTCCTCGAGGTGCGCGACCTCAAGGTGCACTTCCCGACCGACGACGGCCTGGTCAGGTCCGTCGACGGGCTCAGCTTCCAGCTGGAGAAGGGCAAGACCCTCGGCATCGTCGGCGAGTCGGGCTCCGGCAAGTCGGTCACCTCGCTGGGCATCCTGGGCCTGCACACCGCCGGCCAGTACGGCAGCCGCAAGCCGCAGCTGTCCGGTGAGATCTGGCTCAACGGCACGGAGCTGCTGAGCGCGGACCCCAACCAGGTGCGCAAGCTCCGCGGCCGCGACATGGCGATGATCTTCCAGGACCCGCTGTCCGCGCTGCACCCGTACTACTCCATCGGCAAGCAGATCATGGAGGCGTACCGGGTCCACAACGACGTGGACAAGAAGGTCGCCCGCAAGCGGGCCATCGAGATGCTCGACCGGGTGGGCATCCCTCAGCCGGACAAGCGGGTGGACAGCTACCCGCACGAGTTCTCCGGCGGCATGCGTCAGCGCGCGATGATCGCGATGGCCCTGGTCAACAACCCCGAACTACTCATCGCGGACGAGCCGACGACCGCCCTGGACGTCACCGTCCAGGCGCAGATCCTCGACCTCATCCGGGACCTGCAGAAGGAGTTCGGCTCCGCGGTCATCATGATCACGCACGACCTGGGCGTGGTCGCCGAGATGGCGGACGAACTGCTCGTGATGTACGGCGGGCGCTGCGTCGAGCGTGGCACCGCGGAGAAGGTCTTCTACGAGCCCCAGCACCCCTACACCTGGGGCCTGTTGGGGTCGATGCCGCGCATCGACCGCGAGGAGACCGACCGTCTCGTGCCGGTCAAGGGCTCCCCGCCCAGCCTGATCAACCTGCCCGACGGCTGCGCCTTCAACCCGCGCTGCCCGTACGCCGACATCCCCAAGGACCAGATCACCCGCCGCGAGCGCCCCGACCTGCGCGAGGTCGGATCGGGTCACTTCTCCGCCTGCCACATGTCGCAGGACGAGCGCACCCGGATCTGGACCGAAGAGATTGCGCCGAAGCTGTGAAAGACGACACGAAAGACCAGGCGAAGGGCCAGGAGATGACGATCCCGGCGCAGACGAAGGGCTCGGTCGAGCCGCTGCTCAAGGTCGACGGCCTGGTGAAGCACTTCCCCATCAAGAAGGGGCTGCTGCAGCGCCAGGTGGCGGCCGTGCAGGCCGTGGACGGGCTCTCCTTCGACGTACGCCCGGGTGAGACGCTCGGCGTCGTGGGCGAGTCGGGCTGCGGCAAGTCGACGATGGGCCGTCTGATCACGCGCCTGCTCGAACCGACCGCGGGCCGCGTGGAGTTCGAGGGCGTGGACATCACGCACCTGAACACCGCCAAGATGCGTCCACTGCGCCGCGACGTGCAGATGATCTTCCAGGACCCCTACTCGTCGCTGAACCCGCGGCACACCATCGGCACGATCGTCGGTGCGCCGTTCAAGCTGCAGGGCGTCAAGCCCGAGGGCGGCCTGAAGAAGCACGTGCAGGAGATGCTGGAGCGGGTGGGGCTCAGCCCCGAGCACTACAACCGCTACCCGCACGAGTTCTCCGGCGGCCAGCGCCAGCGCATCGGCATCGCCCGCGCGCTCGCGCTGCGGCCCAAGCTGGTCGTGGCCGACGAGCCCGTCTCCGCCCTGGACGTCTCCATCCAGGCGCAGGTGGTCAACCTCCTGGACGACCTCCAGGACGAGCTCGGTCTCACGTACGTGATCATCGCGCACGACCTCTCGGTCATCCGGCACGTCTCGGACCGCATCGCGGTGATGTACCTCGGCAAGATCGTGGAGCTGGCGGACCGCAAGGACCTCTACTCCACGCCGATGCACCCGTACACCAAGGCGCTGCTCTCCGCGGTGCCGGTGCCCGACCCCAAGCGGCGCGGCGTCAAGAGCGAGCGCATCCTGCTGCGCGGTGACGTCCCCTCGCCGATCGACCCGCCCACCGGCTGCCGTTTCCACACGCGCTGCTGGAAGGCGACGGAGATCTGCGCGAAGACCGAGCCGCCGCTGATCGCCCTGGCCTCCGGCCACCAGGTGGCGTGCCACCACCCGGAGAACGCCGAGGACCAGCAGCCGGGCGACACCAAGCTGCTTCAGGTCGCCAAGGAGGCGATCGAGGTGGTGTCGGTGGTGAGCAAGGCGGAGGAGACGGCCGAGGAGTCCGCGGCCCCTAAGAAGACCGTGGCCCCGAAGGAGACCGTCACCCCGGAGGAGACCGTCACCCCGGAGGAGGCCGCGCCCCCGAAGGAGACCGTCGCGAAGGTCGCCCCGGAAGCGGAAGCCAAGGGTCAGGCGTCAACCGACCAGTAGCACCTGATGACTTGGTAAAAATCAGGCACCAAGTCATGTACACGCCCATACGGGAGAGTGCAGAGTCTGCGTGTCCGTTTCATCGGAACACGCGCGAAGGGATGACTCATGGCACTCTCCCGTTCGGCACGTCTGGGGGCGCTGGCCACAGCCGCCGCCTCCTTCTGCTTGATCGCCGCCGCACCCGCGCCCCACCCCGGCTCGCCCGGCGTCGGCGACCCGTACTTCCCGCTGCTCGGCAACGGCGGATTCGACGTACGCCACTACGGCCTCGACGTCGCGTACAACCCCGACACCGACCGTCTCGACGGCCGCACCACGATCACCGCGCGCGCCACCCAGAACCTCTCCTCCTTCGACCTCGACCTCCAGAAGCTTCAGGTGACGAGAATCGAGGTGAACGGCAGACGGGCGAAGTTCACCCGTGACGGCGACGAGATCCGCATCAGCCCGCGCGACCACCTGCGCAAGCACAAGACGTTCACCGTGACCGTCACCTACGGCGGCGTGCCCGAGCCGCTGGGCGGCCCCATCGTCTTCGGCTCCGACTACGGCTGGATGAAGACCACCGACGGCGTCTTCGTCGCCTGCGAGCCCAACGCCGCGTCGACCTGGTTCCCCTCCAGCGACCACCCGATGGACAAGGCCGCCTTCGACATCCGCATCAAGGCCCCCAAGGGCCTGACCGGGGTCTCCAACGGCCGGCTCGTCGACACGTACTCCAAGGGCGGACAGACCGTCGCCCACTGGCGCGAGTCCAAGCCCATGGCGACCTACCTCGCGACCGCCACCATCGGGAAGTTCGACGTGAAGACCGGCAGGACCCCCGGGGGCACCCCCATCTACGTCGCCATCGACCCGGTCCTGGAGAACAGCAACAACGTCGACGTGTACGGCGTCACGGCCGAGGTCACCGACTACTGGTCGAAGGTCTTCGGGCCCTACCCCTTCGAGGAGACCGGCGCGATCGTCGACGACATGCCGCAGGCCGGCTTCTCCCTGGAGACCCAGACCAAGCCTGTCTACTCCGCGATCCGCAGCGAGTCGACCATCGCCCACGAGCTCGCCCACCAGTGGTTCGGGGACTCCGTGACGCCCGAGAAGTGGAGCGACATCTGGCTCAACGAGGGCTTCGCGACCTACTCCCAGTGGCTGTGGAGCGAGCACAAGGGCACCCAGACCGCCCGCGAGGCCTTCCTCGCCGGCTACAACTCGCGCCCCGCCGACGCGCCCTTCTGGCAGATCGTCGTCGGCGACCCGCAGCGCGACACGATGTTCGCCTCCGCCGTCTACCAGCGCGGCGCGATGACGCTCCAGGTCCTGCGCGAGCGCATCGGCGACAAGGCCTTCTTCAAGCTGCTCCCGGCCTGGGCCGCGCAGAACCGGTACGGGAACGCGGACACCGCCGACTTCGTCCGGCTCGCCGAGAAGATCTCCGGCAAGCAGCTCGACGCCCTGTTCGAGACGTGGCTGTTCACGAAGGGCAAGCCCGCCCTGTAGCCGCGGCGCGGCGCTGCCTGGCGGCGCCGCCCTGGTGAGGCCCGCGGCGGCGGGCAGGTAAGAATGTCGCGTGATCCAGGATCTGTTCAGTCCCTCCGTCCAGCACGCGCTCGACATCGTCGGGATCTTCGTCTTCGCGATCTCCGGCGCCCTGCTCGCCGTACGCAAGAACTTCGACGTCTTCGGGATCGTCGTGCTCGCCGAGGTGACCGCGCTGGGCGGGGGGATCTTCCGTGACGTGGTCATCGGGGCGGTGCCGCCCGCCGCGTTCGTCGACCTCGGCTACTTCGTCACGCCGCTGTTCGCCGCCGCCCTGGTCTTCTTCCTGCACCCCGAGGTGGAGCGCACGCAGCTCGCGGTGAACGTCTTCGACGCGGCGGGCCTGGGTCTCTTCTGCGTCACCGGCACGACCAAGGCGTACGACTACGGCCTCGGGCTCACCGCGTCGGCGGCCCTGGGGCTCGCCACCGCGGTGGGCGGCGGCGTGCTGCGCGACATCATCGCCAACGAAGTGCCCTCGCTGGTGCGCTGGGACCGCGACCTGTACGCCGTGCCCGCGATCGTCGGCTCCGCGATGGTCGCGCTCTGCATCAACTACGACATGGTCAACGCCGGAACCAGCGCCCTCGCCGTGGTCACGACCTTCGTCCTGCGGCTGCTCGCGCTGCGCTACCACTGGCGCGCCCCGCGGGCCTGGCACCGCCGCTCGACGGCGGTGGAGGTGGAGGAGGCGTCGTAGGCGGGCGGGCTCGCGGAGCGTGGGTGTGCCGCAGAAGCATCTCCGCAGAAGCGTCTCCGCAGAAAAAGCTACCGCTCAGTAATTAGATGTTGTACGTTGCCGGTATGGCAGAGGCAGCATCCATATCGGCAGCGGTGCCCGTGAGCATCGGCGACAGCGAGTTCGACCGCGACACTGCGGTCACCCGGCGGGAGCCAGGCGTCTACGACGTCGAGCTCTCCGCGGGATGGACGATCATCAACGCCGTCAACGGCGGATATCTCCTCGCGGTCCTCGGCCGCGCGCTCGCCGACGCCCTGCCGCACGCGGACCCCTTCACGGTCTCGGCGCACTACCTGACGGCGTCCCACCCCGGGCCCGCCGTGATCCGCACCGACACGGCGCGGGCCGGGCGGACCCTGTCGACCGGGCAGGCCTCGCTCTTCCAGTACGACGCGGAGGGGCGCGAGGTCGAGCGGATTCGCGTGCTCGCCTCGTACGGAGATCTGGCGGAGCTTCCCGACGACGTCCGTACGACGGCCGAGCCGCCGGCGCTGCCGCCGCTGGACCAGTGCTTCGGGCCGCAGGACGCGCCGGACCACCGGCCGGTGCCCGGCAGCTCGGCGATCAGTGACCGCCTCTTCCTGAAGCTGGACCCCTCCACCCTGGGGTGGGCGCTCGGCCAGCCCTCCGGCAAGGGGGAGATGCGGGCCTGGTTCGGCCTCGCGGACGGCCGCGACGCGGATCCGCTGTCGCTGCTGCTCGCGGTGGACGCGCTGCCGCCGACGGCGTTCGAGCTGGGCATCTCCGGCTGGGTGCCGACGGTGGAACTGACGGTGCACGTACGGGCGAAGCCCGCGCCGGGCCCTCTGCGCATCGCGATCACCACGCGGAACCTCGCGGGCGGCTTCCTGGAGGAGGACGCGGAGGTCTGGGACAGCGAGGACCGCCTGGTGGCCCAGTCGCGCCAGCTGGCCCGGGTGCGGCTGGCCTGACAAGGCGTTTTCCCCAACCCCGCCCCTTCCCGAAAACCCGCTGGCGCGGGGGCCTTGGTCGCCGTCATCACCGGCTCCGCCGAGTTCGTCCTCAAACGCCGGACGGGCTGAGATATCCCCGGCCCGGGGGTATCTTTCAGCCGTCCGGCGTTTGCGGACGCTCCGGCGCAGCCGGTCTTCGGGAAGCGGCGGGGTTGGGGAAGAGGAAATCCCTACCCGACCACCATCACCCCCACATACGAAACCCCCGCCACCACCACCCACGCACACAGGCCAAGTGCCGCCACCCTCCCCCCTGTTCGGGTGAGCGAGGGCAGATCCACCGCGCTGCCCAGGCCGAACAAGGCCGCCGCCAGCAGTAGTTCCTGTGCGTGCCCCGCCACGTCAAGCGCGGCCCCAGGAACCCACCCGGTACTCCGTACCACGACCATCCCGATGAACCCCGCCACGAACAGCGGCAGCAACGGCGGCCGCCGCTTCCCCGCCCCGCGACCGGCGGATCGTGCCCGCAAGGACAGCCCCACCGCCGCCACCAGCGGCGCGAGCACCGCCACCCGCATCAGCTTCACCAGGACCGCGTCCCCCAGCGCCCCCGCCCCGGCGGTCTGCGCCGTGGCCACCACCTGCCCCACGTCGTGGACGCTCGCCCCCGCCCATCGGCCGAACTCCGCGTCACTCAGCCCCAACGGCCCCTGAAGCAGCGGCAGTACGGCTATCGCGAGCGTCCCGCAGAGTGTCACCAGCGCCACCGACACCGCCGCGTCCCGCTCGTCGCTCTCGGTCGCCTCGCTGACCGCGCCGATCGCGGACGCGCCGCAGATCGAGTAGCCGGTCGCGATCAGGAGCGGCTGATCGCCGGGCAGCCCCAGCCGCCTGCCGAGCCACCACGTCCCGAAGAACGTCGCCGCGACCACCCCGAGCACCATCACCACCGTCGCCCAGCCGAGCCCCAGGACGTCGTCCAGGCTCAGCTTCAGGCCCAGCAGCACGATCCCGAGCCGCATCAGCCGCTTTCCGGCGAGGGAGAGTCCCGCCTTGCACCGGCCCCGTACGACAGCGCGCAGACCCGGCAGATGCGCCGCCGCGAGGCCAAGGACCACCGCAGCCGTCAGCATCGGCACGGCAGGGAGCAGCGCATGCGTCGCCCACGCCACCGCCACACCGGCGGCCGCGAGAGCGAGCCCCGGCAGAGGCCGGGGGCGGCCGGGAGGCGCCACCGCGGCCGGAGCGACCCGCTGACGTTGCCCGAGCAGGGCCATCAGCGGTCGGCCGGCAGCTCGTACACCCGGCGCACGCTGGTGCCCAGGCGGGAGATGTCCGCGCCGTACACGTGCAGGGAAATCGCCCGCCCCGTACCGGCGTTCCACACCCGGTGGATGTCCCCGGGCGGTGCGAAACCGCACACCGTGCCCTGCCGGTTGACCAGGTCCTCGGTGGCGACGAGCCGTGCCGGGGCGCCGGACGTCGCCGGGAGCAGGCGGTAGCGGCGCTCGTGTTCGTCGCCTTCGTGGACGCCGGTGACGCACCAGGAGACGTGGTCGTGGACCGGCGTGTGCTGGCCCGGCAGCCAGACCAGGCCGACCACCGAGAAGCTGCCGTCGTGCTCGGCGTGCAGTAAATGCTGCCGGTAGCGCTCGGGATCGCCCTCGCACTGCTCGTCGGCGAGCAGATCGGGCGCGCCCAGATGGGGCGCGAGCCGCTCGGCGACCAGGTACGCCGTCAGATCCGGCGGGAGGCCCCGGCCGACGGCCTCGCGGATGTCGGCGACGAGGGTGCGCAGGCGCCCGGTGGTGCGGGCCGCGCGGGACGCGGTGATGGAGGCACTCATACGAGCAGCGTCCTGCTGCCCTTCCATCACGTCCAACGACAGTTTCTAAGCCGTATCCCAACTTCTGCTTATGGATGGGGGTTTCTGGTCCCGGGGCAGGGCGGGGCTGTGCGGGCGCGGGGTGAGCGCCTCAGCAGCCCACCCGGTTCGCCGCGACCGCCTTCAGCTCCTCCAGGACCAGCGCCGTCGCCGGTATCCGCAGGTGCTCCCGGAGCGCGTACGCCGACACCTGCCGCCGCGACGCCGGATCGAGGGCCCGGCCCGCCACCTCCCGGTGGCGCAGGAAGTTGAGGACGAGCCCCGGCATCATCGCGATGCCGAGCCCCTCGGCGACCAGGCTCTGGATGACGAGGTTGTCGTCCGTGGTGAAGGCGATGTCCGGTGCGAAGCCCTGCTCGGCGCACTCGTGCAGGAAGTTGGCGCGGCAGCGCAGGCAGCCCGCGATCCAGCGCTCGCCCGCGAGGTCGGCGAGCCGGACGGAGCGGCGCCGCGCCAGTGGGTGGCGGGCCGGCATGAGGACCGTCAACTGGTCCTCCATCAGCGGGATCTCCACCACCTCGTCCGGTACGTCCTCGTGCAGCCCGGGGTAGTGGAAGGCCAGCGTGATGTCGCAGTCGCCGTCCACCAGGCGCTGCAGCGACTCGGGCGGTTCGTTCTCCTGGAGCTCGACGCGCACGCCGGGGTGGCTCTTCGCGAGCCGGGCCAGCGCCTCGGGGATGAGGGTGGCGTTGGCGCTGGGGAAGGCGCAGATGCGGACGCGCCCGGTGCGCAGGCCCGTGATGGCGTTCATCTGCTGCTGGGCGGCGTCGATGTTCCCCAGGATGATCCCCGCGTGCCGGGACAGCGCCTCGCCCGCCTCGGTCAGCCGCATCCTGCGTCCGACGCGGGTGAACAGGACCGTGCCGACGGACCGTTCGAGCGCCTTCATCTGCTGGGTGATCGCCGGCTGCGTATAGCCGAGCGAGCGGGCGGCGGCGGAGTAGGAGCCGGTGCGGACCACTTCGTGGAATGACCTGATGTGCCGGGAATCGAACACGCCTGAATCATAAGCGGGACTTGGGGAGGGCCGACAGGTCCCCCTTCCCGCCCTGTCCTGACAGTCGATGTCAGCCTTTTCCGTCATCCTTGGCCGCGTGAAATCCGACCGGCTGCTCTCGATCCTGCTGCTGCTCCAGACGCGTGGGCAGGTACCCGCCCATGAACTCGCCGAGCGCCTCGAAGTCTCCGTACGCACCATCTACCGCGACATCGAGGCGCTCTCCACCTCCGGCGTCCCGGTGTACGCGGAGCGGGGGCGGCACGGGGGCATCGCGCTGCTTCCCGGGTTCCGTACGGACGTCACGGGGCTCACCGCGGACGAGTCGCGGGCCCTGTTCATCCTGGCCGCGCAGGGCGCGCACGCCGCGCTCGGGCTCGACGCGGCGCTGGGCTCCGCGCTGCGCAAGGTCATGGCGGCCCTGCCCGAACCGCACCGGCCCGCCGCCGAGTTGACGAGCCGGCGCATCCTCGTCGACTCGGCGCGCTGGATGCCGGGGCCCCGCGGATCGGATGCGGTCACCGTCGACCTCGACGTGCTGCAGGACGCCGTCTTCTCCGAACGGCGGCTGCGGCTGCGCTACCGGCACAGCGGCGACGCGGAGCCGAGCGCCTACACCGTCGACCCCTACGGCCTCGTCTCCAAGGCGGGCGTCTGGTACCTGGTCGCCGACCGGCGCGGCGCCCCGCGGCTCTTCCGCGCCGACCGGGTGCAGGGGGCGACCCTCACGGACCAGCCCGTGCGGCGGAGGGCCGGGGTCGAACTCGCCGACATCTGGGGCGTGCTGAAGCGTCAGGTCGAGGACCGTCCGGTCGGCGTCGAGGTGACGGCGCGGGTCGCGCGCGACCGGTTCGCCCAGTTCCTGCGCCTCAAGGGCCACTTCCTCGCCGAGCGTCCCGAGGACGACGGGGAGAGCGAGTGGATCACGGTCCGGCTGGGGTTCGGGGACGTCGGCGACGCCCGCACGCTGCTTCCGTTCGCCGCCAGTGTGGAGGTGCTCTCGCCGCCCGAGGTGCGCGCCGAACTGGCGTACGCCGCCGCCGCGGTCACCGGCCTGTACGCAGGAAGCGGCTCAGCTCACCGGTGAGCTGAGCGGGCGCGTCCTCCTGTACGAGATGTCCCGCGCCCTCGATCAGCCGCAGCTCGGCGCCCGGGATCAGCCCGGCGAGCTCGTGGCCGCGCTCCACCGGGATCCAGGTGTCGTCCGTGCCCCAGCAGATGAGGACGGGCAGCGCCAACTCGCCGTACCGGCCCCGGATCTCGTCGGTGAACCGCTGGTCGTTCTGCTCGATCTGCCGGTAGAACGCGCCCTTGCCCTCCTCGGTGCACCAGGGTTCGACCAGGCGGTCGAGCACCGCCGGGTGCAGACCGCGGTGGCTCGCCGAGGCGACGTACTCGCGCACCAGTGCCTCGTGCAGGGCGGGCGGCAGCTGGGTGAAGACGTCGGCGTGCGCGCCGAGCAGCCGGTAGGCGGGGGAGCCCCAGGGGGCGAGGGCCACGGGGTCGACGACGGCGAGGCGTTCGTAGCGGGCGCCGTGCAGGAGGTGGGCGCGCAGGGCGACGCAGCCGCCGAAGTCGTGCGCCACGACGGCGGGTTCGTCCAGGCCCCAGTGCGCGATGAGCTCGGTGAGGACACGGGCCTGCGCGGCCAGGGTCACGTCCTGGCCGGAGCGCATCTCCGACGTTCCGTAGCCGGGCAGGTCCCATGCGTACACGCGGTGTTCGTGGGAGAGCGCGCGGGCCACGCCCCGCCAGACGTACGAGGAGAAGGGGGTGCCGTGGACCAGGACGACGGGCGGCGCGTCCTCGGGGCCCAGGGCGGCCCAGCGGACTGTTCCGGTCGGTCCTGCGAAGGTCTGGTCGAGGGTCCAGCCGCGATCGGTCGTCATGACCGTAAGGCTAGTAGCTCCTTACGGGAGAGTCGAGGATCGCGTTACGGGAGAGTCGTCGCGGCGGGGTCCGCGAGCCCTGCTTCCTGGCCGCCGACCGGTTTCCGCTCACCGCTCGTCCGGTTCCGGCTCACCGCTCGTCCAGCCAGTGGCGCCGCCCGAGCGACACCAGGCGCAGCTGCCGTCGCGCGCTGGCCGCCACCTGTTCCTCGGTGCCGGGTGCCGCCTCCAGGAGTGCGGACGCGGTCATCACCATGTGGTCGACGTACATCCTGGCCAGCATCAGGAGATCGTCCTCGTCCCAGCCCGCGGACTCGGGCTCGCGGGCGAACTGGCCCTTCACCTCCTGCGCGAACAGGGTGAGTTGATCGCCTATCGCGGACCGCACGGCCTGCACGCCGCCGTGCTGCTCGCGGGCGATGAAGCGGACGTGGGCGGGGTGCGTGCGCACGTACGCGACGATCAGCTCGACCGCGGCCGCGATGCGTTCCTCGCCGTCGTCTCCGTCGTCGGTCGCCGCGAGGAGCGAGACGAGTGTGGTGTGCAGGCTGCTCAGCGCCTCCTCGACCAGGGCCACGCCCAGGTCGGCCATGTCGCGGAAGTGCCGGTAGAAGGCGGTGGGGGCCACGCCCACGGCGCGGGTGACCTCGCGCAGGCCCAGGCTGCTCAGGCTCTGCTCCTCGAGCAGCTGGAGCGCCGCGTCGAGGAGCGCCTGCCGGGTCTTCTGCTTCTGGGCCTGCCGGACGCCGAGAGTGTGACTCATGCCATGCAGTTAACAACTGTTCTCCGAGATTGAAAAGCCGGAGAGGCGGTACTCTCTATGTCAGTGAACAGTTGTTACCACAAGCGTTCACCGAAACCCTCACACGAGAGGTGTCTCATGCTGTTCCTCGTCGCCGCCCTCCTGCTGCTCGGCGTCGCGATGGGCACCGTGGCCCACGCGCCGGTCTCCGTCTCCCTCGTCGCCGCCGCCGTCATCGGCGTCTGGCTCGTGGTGTTCACGGTCCGCGAGCGGCACGGCCGCC
The DNA here is from genome assembly GCF_055585065.1 of Streptomyces sp. NPDC054047. Taxonomy (NCBI): domain Bacteria; kingdom Bacillati; phylum Actinomycetota; class Actinomycetes; order Kitasatosporales; family Streptomycetaceae; genus Streptomyces; species Streptomyces sp. NPDC054047. The sequence continues at coordinate 71,608 of NZ_JBVJKV010000010.1, forward strand.
GTCACTCCTGAGCTCCGACCAGCGCTGATCCGTACGGCACCCGAAAGGAGTCGCACCATGGACCTCACGACCATCGCCCACAAGCCCGAGGCCCGGTCCGAGTCGAAGGACTCCACCTCCTCGACCGCCTCTTCCGGCCCCGCCCTCGTCCCCACCGGCCGGCGCGACACCGACGGCATGGCCGTCGCCTCGTTCGTCCTCGGCCTGGTCGGGCTGCTCGTCCTGAACCTCTTCCTCGGCCCGATCGCGATCGTCCTCGCGAGCATCGCGCTGCTGCGCGGGACCAGCCGAAAGGGCCGCGCGTTCCTCGGGCTCGGGCTCGGTGTGGCCGACCTCGTCGTCCTCGCCGCACTGATGTCCATGGACAACACCGTGTCCTGGGGTCTCGCGGGCTGACACCGCTTGGACGCGGGGGCCGCCGGGGCTCGTAGAATCGAGCCCACCATGGCCTACCTCGACCACGCAGCGACCACTCCGATGCTCCCGGAGGCGATCGCGGCGATGACCGCCCAGCTCGCCGTCACCGGCAACGCCTCCTCACTGCACGCCGCGGGGCGCCGGGCGCGACGCACCGTCGAGGAGGCCCGCGAGACGCTCGCCGAGTCGCTCGGCGCGCGCCCCAGCGAGACCGTCTTCACCGCGGGCGGCACGGAGGCCGACAACCTCGCCGTGAAGGGCCTGTACTGGGCGCGGCGCGACGCCGACCCCGCGAGAACCCGGGTCCTCGCCAGCCCCGTCGAACACCACGCCGTCCTCGACGCCGTGCACTGGCTCGGCGAGCACGAAGGCGCCACCGTCGAGTACCTCCCCGTCGACGCGTACGGCCGCGTGCACCCCGAGGTGCTGCGCGAGGCGATCGAGCGCGACCCCGACGACGTCGCCCTCGCCACCGTCATGTGGGCCAACAACGAGATCGGCACCATCATGCCGATCCGCGAACTCGCCGACGTGGCCGGGGAGTTCGACATCCCGCTGCACGCCGACGCGGTGCAGGCCTTCGGCCAGCTGCCCGTCGACTTCGGCGCCTCCGGGCTCGCCGCGATGACCGTCTCCGGGCACAAGATCGGCGGTCCGTACGGCATCGGGGCGCTGCTCCTGGGCCGCGAGTACAGCCCCGTGCCCGTCCTGCACGGCGGCGGGCAGGAGCGTCATGTGCGCTCCGGGACGCTCGACGTGCCCGCGATCGCCGCCTTCGCCGTGGCGGGGCGGCACGCCGCCGGGCAGCGCGAGTGGTTCGCCCGCGAGATCGGCGCGCTGCGGGACGATCTGGTCTCCGCCGTGCGCGAGGCGGTCCCCGGCGCGATCCTGGGGGGAGACCCGGCCGGCCGGCTGCCCGCGAACGCGCACTTCACCTTCCCCGGCTGCGAGGGGGACTCCCTTCTGCTGCTGCTCGACGCCCAGGGCATCGAGTGCTCCACCGGCTCGGCCTGCACGGCGGGCGTGGCCCAGCCGAGCCACGTGCTGCTCGCCACCGGGACCGACCCCGACCTGGCCCGCGGCACCCTGCGCTTCTCGCTCGGGCACACCTCGACGGCGGCGGACGTGGCGGCGGTGGCCCAGGCGATCGGCCCGGCGGTGGAACGAGCGCGGACGGCGGGGCTGAGCTGACTCTCCGCTTGGTCCCGGTTTGTGCCGACAAGTGACCGGGGTGACGCTCGACTCAGTTGCTGACGCCCGGAGTTGATGCCGGTTTCGGCCGCTATCGGGCGGACAGGCGCCGGAGCGGGATTCGAGGCCCACAGCCCGCCGATCTATGCTTGCCGCTCGCGAGTCCGCTCCGCGCGTTCGGGGCCGCACGACAACCCCCTCATGGAGTTCACATTGAAGGCGAACCTCCGCTCTCGCATCGCCGCGCGGCTCGGGCGCATATACCTCTCCAAGATCCAGAAGAACGGGATCAGCGCCTCCGCGATCTCGCGGCTGCCCGAGCCCCTGCTCGCGCCGATGCGCCGCGACGGGCTCGACCCGGTGGCCCGGCTCACCGAGCACCAGGCGGAGCAGCCGATCTCCAGGGTGCCGCTGCCGTTCGGCATGGACGCCTGGGTGGTCACCGGCTACGACGAGGTGAAGGCCGTGCTCGGCGCGACCGGAGGCTTCAGCAACGACTTCACCAACCTCGCGGGCAACGCCGGCGTGGTCGAGGAGCAGAACCCCGGCGGCCTCGGCTTCAGCGACCCCCCGGTCCACACGCATCTGCGCCGCATCCTCACGCCCGAGTTCACGATGCGCAGGCTGCGCCGCCTCACGCCCCGGATCGAGGCCATCGTCGAGGAGCGGCTCGACGCGATGGAGGCCGCCGAAGGGCCCGTCGACCTCGTCCAGGCCTTCGCCCTGCCGATCCCCTCGCTGACGATCTGCGAACTGCTCGGCGTGCCCTACGAGGACCGCAACGACTTCCAGCAGCTGGCCATGGAGCGCTTCGACCTCTTCGGCGGAGCGACCGCTCCCTTCGGCGCCATGTCCGCCTCGCTCTCCTACTTCCGGGACGTCGTCAAGAAGCAGCGCGAGAACCCGGGCGACGGACTGCTCGGCATGATCGTGAAGGAGCACGGCGACACGGTCGGCGACGAGGAGCTCGCCGGTCTCGCCGACGGCATCCTCACCGGCGGCTTCGAGACGACCGCGAGCATGGTGGCCCTCGGCTCCCTGCTCCTCCTCCAGGACCCGCGGACGGCTGCGCGGCTGCGCGAGGAGGAGGCGGCCACCGCGCCCTTCGTCGAGGAGGCGCTGCGCTACCTCACCGTCGTCCAGGTGGCCTTCCCGCGGTTCGCCCGCGAGGACATCGAGATAGCCGGGGTGCTCATCCCCAAGGGCGACCTGGTCCTCTGCTCCCTCAGCGGCGGCAACCGCGACGCCAAGTACACCCCCGACGGCGGCGGCTTCGACCCGCACCGCAAGGCCTCGGGCCACCTCGCCTTCGGCTACGGCATCCACCGCTGCATAGGCGCCGAACTGGCCCGCATGGAGCTGCGCGCCGCCTATCCGGCCCTGGTGAAGCGCTTCCCCCAGATGCGGCTCGCGGTCGCCCCCGAGGAGCTCGCGTTCCGCAAGCTGTCGATCGTGTACGGGGTGGAGTCGCTGCCGGTGCACCTGCGCTAGCCGCCGGCTGCGGCGGGGTCACCCGAGGGCGGTGCGGGCCTTCTTGACCAGCCCTATGTACCGGTCCCAGTCCCAGTGCGGACCGGGGTCCGTGTGGTCCGTGCCCGGCACCTCCACGTGCCCGATGATGTGCTCGCGGTCCACCGGGATGTCGTACCGCTTGCAGATGCCGGCGGTGAGGCGCGCCGACGACGCGTACATGGCGTCGGTGAACGAGGACTTCTTGTCGACGAAGCCCTCGTGCTCGATGCCGATGCTCCGCTCGTTGTAGCTCTTGTTCCCCGCGTGGAACGCCACATCCAGCTCGCGGATCATCTGGGCGACGTGCCCGTCCTTGCGCACCACGTAATGGGCCGCGGCGCCGTGCGCCGGGTCCTTGAACACCCTCAGCGCCGTCGCGTACCCGCCCTGCACCACGTGGATGACGACCATGTCGATTCCGTAGTCGTCCGGGCGGTCGGCCCGGCGCCAGTTGTAGTCGGAAGCCGCTATCCACTGCGCGCCCCGGGCGTCGACCTCGCCCTCCTTGCGCTTCTTGACGACGCCGGGAAGGCGCCACCACAGGCGGCCCAGCTCGTCCGAGGCCAGCACGGCAGTGCCGACGGCCGCCGCCGCACCGCCGATCAGCAGCGTCCTGCGGTTGACGCCGCGGCGCCCCCGCTGCTGCTCCGCCGTCGTGTCCTGTTCTTCCCCCATGTGATCGTCAACGCTTACTCACGGGCGACTGGTTCCCGCGGGCCCGTACCCTGTTAGAGCTATGACTGAGAACCGGACCCCGCAGCGCCCCCGCCCCCTTCGCGTACTCGCCGCCATGTCGGGCGGCGTGGACTCCGCCGTCGCCGCCGCGCGCGCCGCCGAAGCCGGGCACGACGTGACCGGAGTGCACCTCGCGCTCTCGGCGAACCCGCAGTCGTTCCGCACGGGCGCGCGAGGCTGCTGCACCATCGAGGACTCCCGCGACGCACGGCGGGCGGCGGACGTGATCGGCATCCCGTTCTACGTCTGGGACCTGGCCGAGCGTTTCCGCGAGGACGTGGTCGAGGACTTCATCGCGGAGTACGAGGCGGGGCGCACCCCCAACCCGTGCCTGCGCTGCAACGAGAAGATCAAGTTCGCCGCGCTCCTGGACAAGGCGCTCGCGCTGGGCTTCGACGCGGTCGTCACCGGCCACTACGCCACGGTCGTCGTGAACGAGGACGGCACGCGCGAGCTGCACCGCGCATCGGACATGGCCAAGGACCAGAGCTACGTCCTGGGGGTCCTGGACGACCGCCAGCTCGCCCACGCGATGTTCCCCCTCGGTGACACGCTCACCACCAAGGAGGAGATCCGCGCGGAGGCCGAGGAGCGCGGCCTGGCCGTCGCCAAGAAGCCCGACAGCCACGACATCTGCTTCATCGCCGACGGCGACACCCAGGGCTTCCTCGCGGACCGCCTCGGCAAGGCGGAGGGGGACATCGTCGACGCCGACGGGAACAAGCTGGGCACCCACGAGGGCGCGTTCGGCTACACCATCGGCCAGCGCAAGGGCCTGCGGATCGGCACCCCGGCCCCCGACGGCAAGCCGCGCTACGTCCTGGACATCTCCCCGGTGAACAACACCGTGACGGTCGGCCCGGTGGCCGCCCTGGACGTCACCGCCCTGACGGCCATCAAGCCCCGCTGGTGCGGCGCGGCCCCCTCCGGCCCCGGCACGTACACCGCGCAGCTGCGGGCGCACGGCGGCGAGACGCAGGTGCGCGCGGAGCTGGTCGACGGCTCTGAGCTGCGGGTCTCCTTCGACGAGCCCGTACGCGGCGTGGCCCCCGGCCAGGCGATCGTGCTCTACGACGGCACGCGCGTGGTCGGCTCGGCGACGATCGCGACGACGCAGAGGGCCACGGCGGCGGCCTAGGCCCCTGGGGTCTCCACTTCGTAGAAGCAGAAGTGGTCCTTGATCTGCGCCACCGCCTCCTTCGGCTCGGGATAGCCCCAGACCGCGTCCTTGCCGTTCTCGGCGCCGGGCAGCGACCAGTACGACGCCGTTCCCTTGAACGGGCAGTACGTGGTGGTGTCCGAGGGGGTCAGGAGGTCGGTGCGCACATCCTCCGGAGGGAGGTAGTAGCGCACCGGCAAGCCCGTCTCGTGCAGCAGCAGCGGGCGGTGGCTCTCGGCGACGACCTGGCCCTCGCGCACCACGCGTACGTGGTCGGTGCCCTGCTCGACGGTGATCTCGTGTCCTGCGGTCACAGCGTCTCCTTCGGTGAACGGCCGTGTCCCACCCAGTCTGTGCCGGATCGTACGGTGAAGCCATGAACATTTGTGTCTTCCTTTCCGCCGCCGACCTTCCCGAGCGCTACACCCGCCCCGCGCGCGAGTTCGCCGAACTGCTCGGCAAGGGCGGTCACACCCTGGTGTGGGGTGGTTCGGAGAGCGGTCTGATGAAGGTCGTCGCCGACGGTGTGCAGGAGGCGGGCGGGCGTCTCGTGGGGGTTTCCGTCGACTTCCTCGCGGCCAAGGCCCGGGCTGTCTCCGCGCCCGACGAGATGGTGATCGCGCGCGACCTCGCCGAGCGCAAGGCGCTGCTCCTGGAGAAGGCCGACGCCGTCGTGATCATGGTCGGCGGTACGGGCACGCTGGACGAGGCCACCGAGATCCTCGAACTGAAGAAGCACGGCAAGCACACCAAGCCCGTGGTCCTGCTCAACTCGGCGGGCTTCTACGACGGCCTGAAGGAGCAGTTCCAGCGCATGGAGGACGAGGGTTTCCTGCCGGTGCCGCTGACCGGGCTCGTCTTCTTCGCCGAGGAGGCGGTCGGCGCGCTCGCCTACCTGGAAGAGTCCGTGGGCATGCACTGACCTGCCGCGCTGACCTGCACCTGCCGGGGTGCGACGATGGACGCATGGCAACACATGTGATCACCGGCGCCGGCTCCGGCATCGGCGCGGCCGTGGCCCGCCGTCTCCACGCACGCGGCGACGCCCTCGTCCTGCACGCGCGGGACGCGGGCCGGGCCAAGGAACTCGCGAAGCAATTCCCCGGCTCGGAAACGCTCGTGGGCGACCTCTCCGACCCGGACAAGCTCTCCTGGGCGTTCGGCCACCAGTCGCTGCCCGACCGGGTGGACTCCCTGCTCCACATCGCGGGCGTCGTCGACCTGGGCAAGGTCGGCGACCTCACCCCCAAGTCCTGGCGCCACCAGCTCAACGTCAACCTCATCGCCCCCGCCGAGCTGACCCGCCACTTCCTGCCCCAACTCCGCGCCACCCGGGGCCACGTGGTCTTCGTGAACTCCGGCGCCGGTCTGAGCGCGAGCCCCGCCTGGTCCGCCTACGCCGCCTCCAAGCACGGCCTCAAGGCCCTCGCGGACTCCCTGCGCGGCGAGGAGCACGCGAACGGCGTCCGCGTCACTTCCGTCTACCCGGGCCGCACGGCGAGCGCCATGCAGGCCAAGGTCCACCAGCAGGAGGGCAAGGACTACGTCCCCTCCCGCTTCATCGACCCGGAGTCCGTCGCCACGACGATCCTGATGGCCATCGACCTGCCGCGTGACGCGGAGGTCAACGACCTGACGGTGCGGCCCGGACAGTGAACGCATTCAGTTGGGGCCCGGCCACCGGCATCGGGTCGATGCCGGGCGGCGACGCCCGCGAGACCGCGAAGACCGTATCCGGCAGCCTGGAGGAGTTCCCGTACCTGGCCGAGATGCCCGCGCGGGGGCCCGGCGCCGACATGATCGGCCGGACCGCCGGGATGCTGGTCGAGCTCTACGCGCGCGTGGAGCCCAGCGGCTGGCGGATCGGCGACCGGCCCGGGCGGGACACCCGCCGCGCGAAGGCGTGGCTCGGCGAAGACCTCGACGCCCTGGAGGAGTTCACCCAGGGGTACGAAGGGCCGGTCAAGGTGCAGGCCGTCGGCCCGTGGACCCTCGCGGCCGCCCTGGAGCTCAAGAACGGGCAGGCCGCCCTGTCCGACCCCGGCGCCTGCCGGGACCTGGCCGGATCGCTCGCCGAGGGCCTGCGCGCCCACCTCGCGGACGTACGCCGCCGCATCCCCGGGGCGCAGATCGTGCTCCAGCTCGACGAGCCCTCGCTCATGGCCGTGCTGCGCGGACACGTCAAGACGGCGAGCGAGTACCGCACCCACCGCGCCGTGGACCGGCAGCTGGTGGAGAGCACCCTGCGCGAGGTCATCGGCGTCCACGGCGACGGCCCGGCCGTGGTGCACTCCTGCGCGCCCGACGTGCCGTTCGCGCTGCTGCGCCGCGCGGGCGCCGACGCGATCTCGTTCGACTTCTCGCTGCTCACCGAGCGTGACGACGACGAGATCGGGGAGGCCGTCGAGGGCGGCACGAAGCTCTTCCTCGGTGTCGTGCCGGGCGTGGACGGCCCATTGTCAGACCCTGCCGGTAGCGTCATGGGTGTCAGGACGCTGTGGCGCAGGCTGGGGCTGAATCCGGGTTCTCTCGCGGAGTCGGTCGTGGTCACTCCGTCGTGCGGGCTCGCGGGGGCTTCCCCCGCGTACGCGCGCGCGGCGCTCGCCCACTGCGCCCGGGCGGCGAGATCACTCGCGGACAACCCTGAGTAATTGGGTATGACGTAACGGGAGGACGAAACGGTGGCTGTCGAACAGCAAGGCTCTGTGCCCGCCGAGGCACGGGATCAGCACGCCCAGCTGGCCGAACAGATCGAGGAGCACCGCTTCCGGTACTACGTGAACGACCAGCCGGTCGTCAGCGACGCCGAGTTCGACAAGCTCCTTCGCTCGCTCGAGGCCCTGGAGGAGCAGTACTCGGAGCTGCGCACGCCCGACTCGCCCACCCAGAAGGTCTCCGGGGCGTACGAGACCGAGTTCACCTCGGTCCAGCACCGCGAGCGCATGCTCTCCCTGGACAACGCCTTCGACGACGAGGAGCTCGCCGCCTGGGCCGACCGCGTCGCCAAGGAGGTCGGCACCGGCGACCACCACTTCCTGTGCGAGCTGAAGATCGACGGCCTCGCCGTGAACCTCACGTACGAGGACGGCAAGCTCACACGCGCGGCCACTCGGGGCGACGGCCGCACCGGCGAGGACATCACGCCGAACGTCCGCACGATCTCGGACATCCCGGACCGCCTCAAGGGCGACAAGATCCCCGCCCTGGTCGAGATCCGCGGCGAGGTCTTCTTCCCCATGGAGAAGTTCGAGGAGCTGAACGCCCGCCTGGTGGAGGCCGGAGACAAGCCCTTCGCCAACCCGCGCAACGCGGCGGCGGGTTCACTGCGCCAGAAGGACCCGCGCGTCACCGCGACGCGCCCGCTGCACATGGTGGTGCACGGCATCGGCGCCCGCGAGGGCTTCGACATCGACTGCCTCAGCCACGCCTATGACCTCCTGCACGCCTGGGGCCTGCCCACCGCCCAGCACAACAAGGTGGTCCAAGGGCTGGACGGCGTCCGGGAGTTCATCACGTACTTCGGGGAGAACCGCCACTCCGTGGAGCACGAGATCGACGGCGTCGTGGTGAAGCTGGACGAGATCCCGCTCCAGGGCCGCCTCGGCTCGACCTCGCGCGCCCCCCGCTGGGCGATCGCCTGGAAGTACGCCCCCGAGGAGGTCAACACCAAGCTGGTCAACATCCGCGTGGGCGTCGGCCGCACCGGCCGCGTCACGCCGTACGCCCAGGTGGAGCCCGTCACCGTCGCGGGCTCCGAGGTCGAGTTCGCCACCCTGCACAACCAGGACGTGGTGAAGAAGAAGGGCGTCTTCATCGGGGACACGGTCGTCCTGCGCAAGGCGGGCGATGTCATCCCGGAGATCCTCGGCCCCGTCGTCGACCTGCGCGACGGCACCGAGCGGGAGTTCGTGATGCCCGCCGAGTGCCCCGAGTGCGGGACGGCGCTGCGGCCGATGAAGGAGGCCGACATCGACCTCCGGTGCCCCAACGCCCGGTCCTGCCCTGCCCAGTTGCGCGAGCGTCTCTTCTATCTCGCGGGCCGCAAGAGCCTGGACATCGAGAACTTCGGGTATGTCGCGGCGGCCGCTCTCACCAAGCCCCTGGAGCCGTCCGAGCCGCCGATCCTGGACGAGGGCGACATCTTCGACCTCACCATCGAGCGGCTCCTGCCCATCAAGGCCTACGTACTGGATCAGGACAGCGGTCTGCCCAAGCGGGACCCCAAGACGGGCGAGGAGAAGATCGCCACGGTCTTCGCCAACCAGCAGGGCGAGGCCAGGAAGAACGCCGTCTCGATGCTGGAGAACATCGCGGCGGCCAAGGAGCGCCCGCTCGCACGGGTCATCACGGGCCTGTCCATCCGCCATGTCGGCCCGGTCGCCGCCGAGGCGCTCGCCCGCGAATTCCGCTCCGTCGAGCGGATCGAGCAGGCCACGGAGGCGGAGCTGGCCGCCGTCGCGGGCGTGGGCCCGATCATCGCCGCCTCCCTCAAGCAGTGGTTCGAGGAGGAGTGGCACCGGGAGATCCTGCGCAAGTGGCGCGCGGCCGGGGTCCGCATGGAGGAAGAGGGCGGGGGAGAGGACGAGGGGCCGCGGCCGCTCGAAGGCCTCACGGTCGTCGTGACCGGAACACTGGAGAAGCACACCCGGGATGGCGCAAAAGATGCGCTGCAGAGCCGGGGAGCAAAGGTGACCGGTTCCGTTTCCAAGAAGACAGCCTTCGTGGTCGTGGGCGACAATCCCGGCTCGAAGTACGACAAGGCGATGCAGCTGAAGGTTCCGGTTCTCAATGAGGAAGGCTTCGCCGTCCTGCTGGAACAGGGACCGGACGCGGCGATGGAATTCGCGCTTCCGACCGAGGAGTAGCGGTTGAAGGCCACCCGTTCAGCGCATACCAGATGCATACGGGTGGCCGGGTCGCATTCGGGCAACCGTTGTGGACCGCTGCCCGTAGAAGCCTTCTGCGGCCTACTGTTGAGGTGTGCGCCTGCCGTGCCCCGCTGCGATTGGGGGGTATCCCCTGCTCATCGGGAGCACGGGGAAGGGGTTTCAGACGCGGCTGACTTCTGGAGCGAGTCCGCGTGGCGTGGGCACCGCCGGCTGTGAGAGGGACGGGAATGGAACCGACCGAGAGCGCCGCACCGGACTCCCGGCTGCGCGCGCGCCTGCGGCGCGGACCGGGCGCGTGGCTCAGCGGACGCAGAGCGGCACGGGCGGCCCGGGACGCGCGCGAAGCCCAGAGCAGGCTCCCCGCCGTCCCGAGCACCGCAGTTGAGCGACGCGAGCGCGCATGGAGCACCGTCGGCGGTTACGGCACGCAGGAGCTCGGCGTGGGCGAGGCCGCGGCCGCCAGCAACACCGGGCCCCTCGCCACCCAGACCGGGGCCGAGGGGCGGCGCAGGCCGCTGTGGCGCGGCGCCGAGGCGCACGGCCCGGACGACGCGTCCGGCGAGCGCGACCCCTGGCCGGTGCTTCCGGTTGCCGTCGTGGCGATCGCCGCCGTGGTGCTCGGCACGGGCTTCTTCCACGCCTTCACCGGACGCGGCACGCTGTTCCCCTCCGGCACGGTCGGCTGGTCCCTCGCCGTCCTCACCGGCCTCATCGTCGGCCACCTCGTCGCGCTCGGCCGCGACCGCTGGTGGGGCGGCACCGGCTCGGGCGGCGCGCTCACCGTCGCCGTCCTCCTGCTGTACGGCTGGGTGCCCGCCGGCATGGTCAGCCTCACCGTCGTCGTCCTGGTCGGCGTCGCGCGCCGCCACCGCTGGCGCCAGGGCATCCTGCACGGCGCGGTCGACATCCTCGGCATCGGCACGGGCGCCCTGGCCATGGCCGCGTTCGGCACGGCGCCCTCGGTGGAGTCGCCCTGGCTGCCCGAGACCTGGGACCTGTACTCGGCCCCCGAGGTGGCCCTCGCCGCCATCGCCTACCTCGTCGTCACCCGCGTCCTGCTCTGGTACGTCCACGCGCCGCGCACCGGCGCCCTGCCCACGGTCACCCGCACGGCCCTGGTCAGACAGGGCCTCGTCGGCGTCGCGCTGCTCGGCATCGCGCCGCTGATCTGCGTGGTCGCGGCCTCGACGCCCATACTGCTTCCGCTCTTCGCGATTCCCCTGGTCGCGCTCGACTCGACGCTGTGGATCGCGCGGGCCAGGGCCGAGGAGCAGCTGCGCGACCCGCTCACCGGCCTGCCCAACCGGCAGTGGCTCCTGGAGCGGACCTGGACGGCCCTGGACGACGCCGAGCGGATCGGGGCGCGGTCCGCCCTGATGCTGATCGACATGGACCGTTTCCGTTCGGTCAACGACACCCTCGGCCATCTCGCGGGCGACCGGCTGCTCCTGCAGATCGCCGACCGGCTGCGTCTTGCCCTGCCGCGCGGTGCGGAGGCCGCACGGCTGGGCGGTGACGAGTTCGCCGTCCTGCTGCCGATCGCCGACTCCACCACGTCGGCCACCCGCGTGGCACGGTCGCTGGTCGCCGCCCTCGGCTCACCCCTCGACCTGGACGGCCTGACGCTGGTCCTGGAGGCCAGCGCCGGGCTCGCCGTCTTCCCCGACCACGCGATGGACGCCGAGGGCCTGCTGCGGCGCGCGGACGTCGCGATGTACCAGGCCAAGCGGGACCGCACGGGCGTCGAGGTGTACGAGTCCAAGCGCGACTCCAACACCCCCGACCGGCTCGGCCTGCTGGGAGATCTGCGCCGGGCGCTCGACGCGGGTGACGTCGAGCTCCACTACCAGCCGAAGGTCCAGTTCGACGGCCGTGTCGCGGGCCTGGAGGCGCTGGTGCGGTGGGTGCATCCCGAGCGTGGCAAGGTGCCGCCGGACGAGTTCATCGCCATCGCCGAGTCGTCCGGGCTCATGCCGCACCTGACGGAGTACGTCCTGGAGACGGCCCTGTGCCAGGTGGCGAAGTGGCAGGCGATGGGACTCAAGGTCCCCGTCGCGGTGAACGTGTCGCCGCGCGACGTCCACACGCCCGGCTTCGCCGGCGCGGTCGCGGCCCGCCTGGCCCGGCACGGCGTACCGGCGGGGGCGCTGCAGTTGGAAATAACGGAGCACGTCCTGCTGGAGGACCCGCAGCGGGCGGCGGACACCCTGGCGGGTCTGACCGGCCACGGCGTCAAGATGTCGCTCGACGACTTCGGCACGGGGTACTCCTCCCTGGTGCATCTGCGGCGGCTGCCGGTGAGCGAGCTGAAGATCGACCGGTCGTTCGTGGCGCGGCTCGCCATCGACAACGAGGACGCGGAGATCGTCCGCTGCACGGTCGACCTCGCGCACTCCCTGGGGCTGCTCGTCGTCGCCGAGGGTGTCGAGGACGACGAGACGTGGGAGCGGTTGCGCGATCTGGGGTGCGACGCGGTGCAGGGGTGGCTCGTGGCCGCGGCGATGCCGCCGGACGAGACGACCGCCTGGCTGCGGGCCCGGGGCTCACGCGGGTGGCGCAGGCCCGTGGACGTCGCCGCCGAGGAGGCGGCGGCCGCCGCGGAGGCCGAGGCCGGCGCCGACATCGTGAAGTAGCCGCCGGGTGGGAAGAGGCGGTGCCCGGCGCCGCGGGGGAGCGCCAGGACCCCCGCCGAGGGAATCCGTTTCACGTGCACGGGGCGCGGCCCCATAGGATTGGGCCACAAACCACACACTCACCCCCAGAGGATCGCCGCATGCCTGGCATTACGCGCGAGGAGGTCGCCCACCTCGCCCGCCTAGCACGTCTTGAGCTGAAGGACGAAGAGCTCGACCACTTCGCCGGACAGCTCGACGACATCATCGGCGCGGTCGCCCGCGTCTCCGAGGTCGCCGACCAAGACGTACCGCCGACCTCCCACCCGCTGCCGCTGACGAACGTCATGCGCGCGGACGAGGTCCGTCCGTCGCTCACCCCCGAGCAGGCGCTCTCCGGAGCCCCGGCCCAAGAGCAGCAGCGTTTCAAGGTGCCGCAGATCCTGGGGGAGGACTAACCCACCATGACGGACAGCAAGATCGACATCATCAGGCTCACCGCCGCCGACATCGCCGCGAAGGTCGCCTCCGGCGAGCTCACGGCCGTCGAGGTCACCGAGGCCCACCTCGCCCGCATCGAGGCCGTCGACGAGAAGGTGCACGCCTTCCTGCACGTCGACCGCGAGGGCGCCATCGCGCAGGCCCGCGCCGTCGACGCCAAGCGGGAGAAGGGCGAGAAGCTCGGCCCGCTGGCCGGCGTGCCGCTCGCGCTCAAGGACATCTTCACCACCGAGGGCATCCCGACCACGGTCGGCTCCAAGATCCTCGAGGGCTGGATCCCGCCGTACGACGCGACCGTCACGCGCAAGCTGAAGGAAGCCGACGTCGTCATCCTCGGCAAGACCAACATGGACGAGTTCGCCATGGGGTCCTCCACCGAGAACAGCGCGTACGGCCCCACCGGCAACCCGTGGGACCTCACTCGCATCCCCGGCGGCTCCGGCGGCGGCTCCAGCGCCGCCCTCGCCTCGTACGAGGCACCGCTCGCCATCGGCACGGACACCGGCGGCTCCATCCGCCAGCCCGCGGCCGTCACCGGCACGGTCGGCGTCAAGCCCACCTACGGCGGCGTCTCGCGCTACGGCATGGTCGCGTTCTCGTCCTCCCTCGACCAGGGCGGCCCCTGTGCCCGCACGGTCCTGGACGCGGCGCTCCTGCACGAGGTCATCGCCGGGCACGACGAGCTCGACTCGACGTCCATCGACGCCCCGGTCCCGCCGGTCGTCGAGGCCGCGCGCAACGGCTCCGTACAGGGCATGCGCGTCGGTGTCGTCAAGCAGTTCGCGGGCGAGGGCTACCAGGCCGGTGTCGTCCAGCGCTTCCAGGAGTCGGTCGCCCTGCTCAAGGAGCTCGGCGCCGAGATCGTCGAGCTGGACTGCCCGTCCTTCGACCTGGCGCTCTCCGCGTACTACCTGATCGCGCCCTCCGAGTGCTCGTCGAACCTCGCGCGCTTCGACGCCATGCGCTACGGCCTGCGCGTCGGCGACGACGGCACGAAGTCCGCCGAGGACGTCACCGCCCTGACCCGCGAGGCGGGCTTCGGCGACGAGGTCAAGCGCCGCGTCATCCTGGGCACGTACGCCCTGAGCTCTGGCTACTACGACGCGTACTACGGAAGCGCCCAGAAGGTCCGCACCCTGATCACGAAGGACTTCGAGAAGGCCTTCGAGCAGGTCGACGTGATCGTCTCGCCCGCGACGCCCACCACCGCCTTCCCGATCGGCGAGCGCGCCGACGACCCGATGGCGATGTACCTCGCGGACGTGTGCACCATCCCGTCGAACATGGCGGGCAACGCCGCCATGTCGCTGCCCTGCGGCCTCGCGCCGGAGGACGGCCTGCCCGTCGGACTGCAGATCATCGCCCCCGCCATGAAGGACGACCGCCTTTACAAGGTGGGCGCTGCCGTCGAGGCCGCCTTCGTGGAAAGGTGGGGGCACCCGCTGCTTGAGGAGGCACCGTCACTGTGAGTCCCATGACTGCCAAGGCCAAGGGCTTCAAGAAGTCCAAGCCCGGCGCGTACCTGTCGATCGCCACCACCGCGTTCAGCGCCGTCGCCGTCGTCAAGCAGGCCCGAATGGCCCGCAAGGACAACGACACGCTCCGGCTCGTGGACGCCGCTGTCTCCGCCGCCGCCATCGCCACCGGCCTCGCTCTGCTCCTTCGTGAGCTGAAGAAGCTCGGCGACGACGACGTCCTGCTGGGTTGAGAGGGAAAGTTTCACCGTGACTGTCACGACTGACCTGGTGTCGTACGAGGAAGCCCTCGCGACGTACGACCCCGTCATGGGCCTGGAGGTCCATGTCGAGCTGGGCACCAAGACGAAGATGTTCTGCGGCTGCTCCACCGAGCTCAAGCAGGACGCCAACAGCCAGACCTGCCCGACCTGTCTCGGACTGCCCGGCGCCCTGCCGGTGGTCAACGAGATCGGCGTCGAGTCCGCCATCAAGATCGGTCTCGCGCTGAACTGCGAGATCGCCGAGTGGTGCCGCTTCGCCCGGAAGAACTACTTCTATCCGGACATGCCGAAGAACTTCCAGACCTCTCAGTACGACGAGCCGATCGCCTTCAACGGCTATCTGGACGTCCAGCTGGAGGACGGCGAGGTCTTCCGCGTGGAGATCGAGCGCGCCCACATGGAGGAGGACACCGGCAAGTCCACGCACGTCGGTGGCGCGACGGGCCGTATCCACGGCGCTTCGCACTCGCTCCTTGACTACAACCGCGCGGGCATCCCGCTCATCGAGATCGTCACCAAGCCGATCGAGGGCGCGGGCGAGCGGGCCCCCGAGGTCGCCAAGGCGTACGTCGCCGAGCTGCGCGAGGTCATCAAGGCGCTGGACGTGTCCGAGGCCCGGATGGACAAGGGCCAGATGCGCTGCGACGTGAACCTCTCCCTGCGCCCGCACGGGCGCGAGGAGTTCGGTACGCGCTCGGAGACGAAGAACGTCAACTCGCTCCGTTCCGTGGAGCGTGCGGCGCGCTTCGAGATCCAGCGCCACGCGGCCGTCCTGAACGGCGGCGGCACGATCATCCAGGAGACCCGTCACTTCCACGAGGAGGACGGCTCCACGACGTCGGGCCGCATCAAGGACAACGCCGAGGACTACCGGTACTTCCCGGAGCCCGACCTCGTCCCCGTCGCCCCGGCCCGCACCTGGGTCGAGGAACTGCGTGCCGGTCTCCCCGAGATGCCGCGCGTGCGCCGCAACCGCCTCCGCGAGGAGTGGGGCGTCTCGGAGCACGACATGCAGTCGATGCTGAACGCGGGCGCGGTCGACCCGATCGTCGCCACCATCGAGGCGGGCGCCGACGCGGCCGCCGCGCGCAAGTGGTGGATGGGCGAACTGGCCCGCAACGCCAACGAGACGGGCAAGGCCCTCGACGAGCTCCCGGTCACCCCGGTGCAGGTCGCCCGGGTCGCCGAGCTCGTCGCCAAGGGCGACCTGAACGACAAGCTGGCGCGCCAGGTCTTCGAGGGTGTCCTCGCGGGCGAGGGCACGCCGGACGAGGTCGTCGAGAAGCGCGGCCTGAAGGTCGTCTCGGACGAGGGCGCGCTGACGACCGCCGTGGACGAGGCGATCGCGGGCAACCCCGCCATCGCCGACAAGATCCGCAGCGGCAAGGTCGCGGCGGCCGGTGCGCTGGTCGGCGCGGTCATGAAGGCGACCCGGGGTCAGGCCGACGCGGCCCGCGTCAAGGAACTGATCCTGGAGAAGCTGGGCGTGGAGGGCTAGCCTCTCCGGCTCGTACGGCATCCAGGGCGGCGCACCTTTCGCGGGGCGCCGCCCTGCGCGTGCGCCGCCTGAACCGCCCCTGCGCGGCGGATTTTTCCCGCCCACCCACCCGATTGCCCCGGAGCGGCCGAGTGGGTGGGCGGGGCGCTGTCCGGCCGGGCCGAGCCGCGCCGTTCCCGCCGCGATGTCGCGTGGCCGCGCGGCTTACGCTGTGGGACGTCCGTCCCGCCGAACCACCGCCCCACCCGGGCCACGGAGCATCCCCCTGAACACCGTCACCGCCGAGATCCTCTCCGTGGGCCTGCTGCTCGCCGTGCTCGCGTTCGCCGTCGTACGGCCCCGGCAGTGGCCCGAGGCCGCCGCCGCGCTGCCCGCCGCCGGGATCGTCGTGGGGCTCGGGGCCGTGTCGCCG
This sequence comes from Streptomyces sp. NPDC054047, assembly GCF_055585065.1. Taxonomy (NCBI): domain Bacteria; kingdom Bacillati; phylum Actinomycetota; class Actinomycetes; order Kitasatosporales; family Streptomycetaceae; genus Streptomyces; species Streptomyces sp. NPDC054047. The sequence goes on from NZ_JBVJKV010000010.1 coordinate 88,272, forward strand.
CAGCACGCGCTCGACGAGGTGCAGAGCCTGCTGCCGGTCGTGGGGTTCCTCGCCGCCGTGCTCGTGCTGGCTCAACTCTGCGCCGACGACGGGCTCTTCGCCGCCGCCGGGGATCTCGTCGCCCGGCTCTGCGGCGGGCGGACCAAGGCGCTGCTCGGCGGGGTCTTCGGCGTCGCCGCCCTGATCACCGCCGTGCTGAGTCTCGACGCCACGGTCGTGCTGCTCACACCGGTCGTCTTCGCCACCGCCGCCCGCGTCGGGGCCAGGCCCCGGCCGCACGTCTACGCCACCGCCCACCTGGCCAACTCGGCGTCGCTCCTGCTTCCCGTCTCCAACCTCACCAACCTGCTTGCCCTCACCGCCAGCGGACTGACCTTCACGCGGTTCGCGCTGCTCATGGCGTTGCCGTGGCTGGTCGCCATCGGCATCGAGTACGTCGCCTTCCGGCGGTACTTCGCCGCCGATCTGGACGCGGGCGCCCTGGAGCCCAAGGAGACCGAGCCGACGCCGGTGCCGGTGTTCACCCTGGTCGTCCTCGGGCTGACGCTCGTCGGGTTCGTCGCGACCTCGCTCGTGGGCCTCGAACCCCTGTGGGCCGCCCTCGCGGGGGCTGCGGTGCTCGCCGGCCGTGCGCTGCTGCGCAAACGTACGACCGCCAGGCGCATCGTCCACGCCGCGGGCCCGTTGTTCTGCCTGTTCGTGCTCGCGCTCGGCGTCGTCGTCAAGGCGGTCGTCGACAACGGCCTGGGCTCCGGGATCGAGTGGCTCCTGCCGGACGGCGCCTCACTGCCCGCGCTGCTCGCCGTGGCGGCCGTGGCCGCCGTGCTCGCCAACCTGATCAACAACCTGCCCGCGATCCTCGCCCTCCTTCCCGCCGTCGCCCCCGCGGGCCCCGGCCCCGTCCTCGCCGCGCTGATCGGCGTCAACATCGGCCCGAACCTGACGTACGTCGGCTCCCTCGCGACCCTGCTGTGGCGCCGCATCCTGCACGACCACGGCACGGACGCCGACCTGCGGACGTTCACCGTGCTCGGCGTGCTGACCGTGCCGGCGACGCTCGCGGCGTCCACGGTGGCGCTCTGGGCGGGGCTCCTGATCGGCTCCTGAATCGGCACACAGGCCCCGATTTTCACTCCAGGCCCATCCGTTCACGCCGACTTCGTCCTCAAGTCTTCACAGGGATACCCGACTTCACTAGCGTCCCGGCGGAGCAGACCAATGGATCAGCGGAGAACCATTGGCCGTCGACTGGAGGTCGTACGTGTCCCCGGAGATATCGCGCAGGCGGCTCATGGCAGTCGGCGGTGGCGCACTCGGCGCCGCCGCCGTCGGATCCTTCCTGCCGCCGTCACTGCAGCAGGCACTGGCGGACGACCGGCGCAAACCCGGCAGCGGCGGGCTCGACTCGATCGAGCACGTCGTCATCCTGATGCAGGAGAACAGGTCCTTCGACCACTACTTCGGCGCCCTGCGCGGAGTACGCGGCTTCGGCGACCGCAACGCCATCCGGCTCCCGAGCGGCAAGTCCGTGTTCGAGCAGCCGGGCGTGCTGACCACCGTCCTGCCCTTCCCGGTCCGCGAGGCCGCGGCGGCGCAGAAGAAGGACCTTCAGTACATCGGCGCCCTCGACCACTCCTGGAGCGGCGGCGCCAAGGCCTGGCACGACGGCTGGATGGACGGCTGGATCACCGCCAAGACGGCCGCGACCATGGCGTACTACACGCGCGACGACATCCCGCTGCACTACGAACTCGCCGACACCTTCACCGTCTGCGACGCCTACCACTCGTCCATCCACACCTCCACGAGCCCCAACCGCAACCACCTGTGGAGCGGCAAGACCGGCTTCGAGGCGAGCGGCAAGCGGGCCGTCGAGAACGACGCGTACGACGAGGGCAGGCACCCCGGATACGACTGGGGGACGTACGCCGAGCGCCTGGAGAAGGCGGGCGTGAGCTGGCAGACGTACACGGAGTGGGAGAACTTCACCGACAACCAGATCGAGTTCTTCACCACCTTCAAGGCCATCGCACGCAAGGTCCTGGCCAAGACCGGCCTGACCTTCATGGAGGCCTTCTACGCCAAGGTGCGCGACGCCAAGGACGAGGCCGAGCGCGCGAAGCTGCTCGCCACCCTGGAGGAGGGCGTCGCCACCCTCACCAAGCGGGAGAAGTCGCTCTTCGAGCGCGGGCTCCGGCGCGTGCCCACCGGCAAGCTCGCCGAGGAGTTCGCCAAGGACGTCGCGGGTGGCAAGCTGGCGAAGGTCAGCTATCTGGTGCCCTCCGCCCTGGACTCCGAGCACCCCAGCGTCTCCTCACCCATCCACAGCGCCACCATCGTCTACAAGGTCCTGGACGCCCTCGCCTCGCACCCCGAGGTATGGCGCCGCACCGCCGTCTTCATCAACTACGACGAGAACGACGGCTTCTTCGACCACGTCCCGCCGCCCGTGCCCGGCGGCGACAGCGCCGAGGCGAAGGAGGAGCGCTGGGACGGCAAGCCCACCGGCCTCGGGGCGCGCGTCCCCATGCTCGTCGTCTCGCCCTGGACCGTCGGCGGCTACGTCACCTCCGAAGTCTTCGACCACACCTCGGTCGTGCGCTTCCTGGAGAAGTGGACCGGCGTCAAGGAGCCCAACATCAGCGCCTGGCGCCGCAAGGTCACCGGTGACCTCACCGGCGCCTTCGACTTCAAGCGCGGCCACCGGCAGCCCGAGGTCGATCAGCCCGGCGCCATCCCCGCGTTCAGCGGCCGCTGGTCCCCGCAGCCGCCCCTGAAGCAGTCCATGCCGGTCCAGGAGCCCGGCACCCGCCGCGCCCGCCCGCTGCCCTACCAGCCCGACGCGTACGCGAAGCCGGGCGAGAGCGGTGCTCTCTCGGTGCGGCTGCGCAACGGCGGCAGCTCCAGCGCGCACTTCGCGCTCTATCCGTACGCCGGCGAGTTCGCGACCCCGCAGCACCAGGACGTCGTGCGCACGGGCTCCTGGACCGTGCCCGTGAAGGGGGACGCGTATGCGTTCACGATCACCGGGCCGAACGGCTTCCGGCGCGAGTTCGCGGGCCGCAAGGACGGCGGCGCGCAGCTCGCCTCCGCGATCACCCGCCGCGAGCTCCACGTCACCCTCGCCAACCGGGGCCGCAAGGAGCTGATCTTCACGGTCAAGCCCCTGGGATACGTGGACAAGGCGGACATCAGGTCGCGGACGCGGATCGTCCGCGTCAAGGCGGGCAGCAGCCGCACGATCGCCTGGCACACGGACGACGAGCACGGCTGGTACGACATTCAGGCGACAGCGGCGGGCGAGCCTGCTTTCCGGCGCCGTCTGATGGGGCACATAGAGAACGGACGCGCGAGCGTGTCGGGCTGAAGCCCCAGTTCTCAGGGTGTGCGAGGTCCCGATGGGGCCTCGCACACCCTTTGTGACCTTGTGAGGAAACCCACGAACGAGACCAACGATCTCCAGAGGCTGTCAAAGTGTCTCTGGCGCTTATGTCGTCGCTCATGCGTTCTTTGCGGGCTGTTCAGTTCATTCAAGACGGTTCCCGATAAAGATCCACGAAACATCCCAGGGAGCTCGTCAGTGGCAGCACTCGCACGGTGGTGTGTGAAGCACCGTCTCCTGGCAGTTCTGCTCTGGCTTGTCGCCCTCGGCGGCGCCGCGAGCGCCGCGGCCGTCGCCGGATCCGCGTACTCGAACGACTACGACGTGCCCGGCACCGAGTCGGGCCGCGCGACCCAGCTCCTGAACGAGGGCTTCGAAGGGCTCGGCGGCGACAGCAACACCGTCGTCTGGCGGACCGAGGCGGGCACGACGGTGCGCGCGGCCGACGTCGAGCAGACGATGACCACCGCCCTCGACACGATCGAGCGCATGCCCGCGGTGGCCTCCGTCAGCAGTCCCTACACGGAGCGCGGCGCCGCACAGATCAGTGACGACGCCCGCATCGCGTACGCGAACGTCACCTTCCACGAGCAGGCCGACGCCGTCGACAAGGCGGACGCACAGGCCCTCGTCGACACCGCGAAGGCCGCCGGTTCGGACAGCCTGGACGTCGCGCTCGGCGGCAGCGCCGTCGGCCTGACCGAGACCAAGAGCGCGCAGACCGCCGAGATCGTCGGGGTCGCCGTCGCCGCCGTCGTGCTCTTCCTCGCCTTCGGCTCGCTCGCCGCCTCGGTCCTGCCCATCGCCACGGCACTGGTGTCGGTCGGCACGGCGTACGCCGGGATCGTGCTCCTCGGGCACTTCATGACCGTCGCGGACTTCGCGCCGATGCTGGGCACCCTGATCGGGCTCGGCGTCGGCATCGACTACGCGCTGTTCATCGTGACCAGACACCGCAAGGGCCTCAAGCAGGGCCTTCCGGTGGCCGTCGCCGCGGAGCGCGCGGTCGCCACCACCGGACGCGCGGTCGTCTTCGCGGGCGCCACCGTGTGCATAGCGCTGCTGGGCATGCTCATCCTGCGCCTCAGCTTCCTCAACGGCGTCGCGATCGCCGGTTCGCTGACCGTGCTGCTCACCGTCGCCGCATCCGTGACGCTGCTTCCCGCGCTCCTGTCCTGGATCGGCCCGCGCGCGCTCAGCCGCCGCGAACGGCGCGCCCTCGCCGAACACGGCCCCGCCCCCGAGCTGCCCACCGGGCTCGCCGCCCGCTGGTCCGCCTTCGTGGAGCGGCACCCCAAGCTGCTCGGCGGTGTCGCCGTCGCCGTGATGGCGCTCCTCGCCCTGCCCACGCTCTCCTTGCACCTGGGCACGTCCGACCAGGGCAACAACCCCGCGTCGGCCACCACACGCCAGGCCTACGACCTGCTCGCGGACGGCTTCGGGCCCGGCGTGAACGGCCCGCTCACGCTCGTCACGGACGTCCAGGGAGCGGGCGACCGGCTCGCCCTCGCCAACCTCGGCTCCACGCTCGAATCGACCCGGGGCGTCGCCTCCGTCAGCCCCGTCACGTACGACGCGGACGGCACCGCCGCCCACATCACCGTCGTACCGGACTCGTCCCCCCAGTCCGAGCGGACCAGCGAGCTGGTCGACCGGCTGCGCGGCGACGTGCTGCCCAGGGCCGAGGCCGACACCTCGCTCGACCTCCAGGTCGGCGGCGTCACGGCCAGCTACGACGACTTCGCCGAGATCATCGTCGGCAAGCTGCCGCTCTTCGTTGGCGTGGTCATCGGCCTCGGCTGCGTCCTGCTCCTGCTCGCCTTCCGGTCCATCGGCATCCCGCTGAAGGCCGCCGCGATGAACGTGGCGGCGGTGGCATCGGCCTTCGGGGTCGTCGTCGCGATCTTCCAGTGGGGCTGGGGGAGCGAGCTGCTCGGCCTGGGGTCCGCCGGGCCGATCGAACCCTTCCTGCCCGTGATCATGGTGTCCGTCCTCTTCGGGCTCTCCATGGACTACCAGGTCTTCCTGGTCAGCCGGATGTACGAGGAGTGGCTGGAGACCGGCGACAACCGGCGGGCCGTCCGCGTCGGCCTCGCCGAGACGAGCCGCGTGATCAACTCCGCGGCCGTGATCATGATTTCGGTCTTCCTCGCCTTCGTCCTGAGCGGCGACCGGGTCATCGCGATGTTCGGCATCGGCCTCGCGGCGGCGGTCGCACTCGACGCGTTCGTCCTGCGTACGTTGCTGGTGCCCGCCCTGATGCACATGCTCGGCGGCGCCAACTGGTGGCTGCCGCGCGGCCTCGACCGCTGGCTGCCGCGCATCAGCATCGAGCCCCCGGAATGTCGTTCGAACACGGCCGTCGTGAGTGCGAGGATCTCGATGCAACGGGACACGCACGACGCATCGGTCGTGGAGCCGGACGGACTGAAGGAGCGGGATGTTCGCGATATCGCTGGGCGAGGGCGCTGAGCTGAGGCCCATCGAGCCGTGGCAGGCGCAGGAGTTCCTCACGCACATCGAGCGGGCGCGCGAGTACGCGGCGCCGTGGGTGCCCCTGACCGCGCTGACGACCGACCTCGCGTCGGCCCGGGAGCGGCTCCAGGTGTACGCCGACAAGCAGGCCGCCGACACGGGCCGCCTCTACGGCATCTGGCTGGACGACACGCTCGTCGGCGGAGTGCTCTTCCGGATCTTCGACACGGCGAACGAGAGCTGTGAGGTCGGCGTCTGGCTCGAGCCCTCGGCCGCCGGGCGCGGGCTGATCACGAAGGCGAGCCGGGTCGTCATCGACTGGGCGGTGGACGCGCGCGGCATGCACCGCGTGGAGTGGCTGGCCTCATCGGCGAACGACCGCAGCATCGCGGTGGCCAAGCGGCTCGGGATGACCAAGGACGGGGTGCTGCGGGAGAGCTTCCCCTGGCAGGGCGTGCGGCACGACATGGAGGTGTGGTCGGTGCTCGCTCCGGAGTGGCGCAAGGCGCGCGAGGCCCGGGAAGCGGAGGCCGCCGGGCGTGCCGTCGGCGGCGACGCGGCTCGTTAAGAAACTTCTCAGACTCCGTCCGTACGGTGCGGAGCATGGGAATTAAGACAGAGGACGAGACCGCGGCCGAGGCGGCCGCAAAGCCCGCAGAGCCGGAGGCCGCGGACACCAAGGACGCCGAGGTCACCAAGGACGCCGAGGGTGCCACCAAGGTGGACGCCACCAAGGCGGACGCCGTCGAGGGCGACGACGTCGATGACGACGACGAGCTCGTCGTGGTCGAGGAGGTCGCTCCGGCGAAGTCCACCGGCGTGTTCCAGGGCGCCGCGGCCGTCGTCTCCGCCGCTCTCGGTGTGATCGGCCTCTCCGGCGGCTGGCTCGGCACGGTCGCCGCGGCCCGCTCGAACATCGTCGGTCAGCTGGAGACCAAGCAGTCGGCCAGCGTCGCCGACCAGATCCAGGCCCTGTACGGCGACTCCTGGCAGATCACGGCGCTGATCGCCGGAGCCTTCGCGCTCGCCGCGCTGGTCGTCGGGTTCGTCGTCCTGGTCAGGCCCGCGTTCGGCGCACCCGACCAGGTGCAGGCGCCGTGGATCAAGTCGGTGGCCTGGGCGGGTGTCGCCCTCGGCGTCATCGGCCTGCTGCTCGCCATCGCCAAGTACTCGGACCTCATCTTCGGGCTGCCGTCGACGAGTTGATGGCAACGCAGTGTTCGTGACGCCGGTGAGCTGAAACCGCAGCTCACCGGCGTTCTGCGTAGGCGGACCCGGGGCAGGGCCTTAGGCAGGCCTCCGGGTTCCTGAGGCCCTAAGGCCCCCTCCCACCCGCCTAAGGCCCCCGGCCCCCTCAAGATGCGGCACTCTCCCGATGTGCCACCCCTGCCTGGGAGACGAAAGTAAAGGCATCGCGGAAAGCGAAGCCGGACACGGCCGTCACACCAGCTCAGGGAGTCGAAATGTTCGAGTACGAGATGCACCAGCTGCGCGCCGCCGACCTCACCCGCGAGGCCGACCGCCGCCGCCTGCTGCGCGAGGCCCGCGAGGCCAAGGCGGCCCGCCGCCGCTCGGCCCGTCATGAATCCGAGGGGCGGGTGAGTACCGGCCAGTGGAGGACCCGCTTCACCCGGGCCGCGTGATGGGCGCGGGGGCTTCTGCCCTCGGAATATCCGCTGCCACCACGCATGCGCCCTGTGCGATGCTCACCGCTGTGGAGACCAGGTCCGTAAGCCCCGTGTTCGTCGGCCGCTCCGACGAACTGGGCGTACTGAACGACGCACTCGCCCGTGCCAAGGGGAAGACCCCCGGCACGGGCGAGCCGCAGGCGTTGCTGCTCGGCGGCGAGGCGGGCGTCGGCAAGACCCGCCTCATCGAGGAGTTCACCGCGGCGGCCCGCGCCGAGGGCGCCGTCGTCGCGCTCGGCGGCTGCGTCGAGATCGGCGCGGACGGTCTGCCCTTCGCCCCCTTCTCCAGCGCCCTGCGCTCCCTGCGCCGCCAGCTGCCCGACGAGGTGGACGCCGCGGTCGCCGACCAGGAGGGCGAGCTCGCCCGGCTCCTTCCCGAACTGGGCGAGGCCCCGCAGCGCCGCAGGGGCACCGACGCCCAGCACGACGAGGAGGGCATGGCCCGCCTCTTCGAGCTGACCGTCCGCCTCCTGGAGCGGCTCGCCGCCGACCGCCCGGTCGTCGTCGCCCTGGAGGACCTGCACTGGGCCGACGCCTCGACCCGCCACCTCCTCGCCTACCTCTTCCGCACGCTGCGCAGCGGCCGCCTCGTCGTCGTCGCGACGTACCGCGCCGACGACATCCACCGCCGCCACCCGCTGCGCCCGCTCCTCGCCGAGCTCGACCGCCTGCGCACGGTGCGGCGCATCGAACTGCCCCGATTCAGCAAGGACGAAGTCGCCCGGCAGATGGCGGGCATCCTCAGCGCCGAGCCCGCGCCGTCCCTGGTGGACGACATCTTCGACCGCTCGGACGGCAACGCCTTCTTCGTCGAGGAGCTCGCGGTCGCCGCGCACGGCGGCAGCTGCGCGAGCCTCTCGGACTCCCTGCGCGATCTCCTTCTCGTACGCGTCGAGGAGCTGCCCGAGAACAGCCAGCGGGTGGCCAGGATCGTCGCCGAGGGCGGCTCGAACGTCGAGTACCCGCTGCTCGCCGCGGTCGCCGGGCTCGCGGAGGACGACCTGATCGAGGCGCTGCGGGCCGCCGTCGGCGCCAACATCCTGCTGCCCTCGCCCGACGGCGACGGCTACCGCTTCCGGCACTCCCTGGTGCGCGAGGCCGTCGGCGACGACCTGCTGCCCGGTGAACGCTCCCGGATCAGCCGCCGCTTCGCCACGGTCCTCGAAGCCGACCCCTCACTCGTCGCCGCCGACCAGCGCGCCACGCGCCTGGCCAGCTACTGGTACCACGCGCACGACGCGGCCAAGGCGCTCCCGGCGGTCCTGCGCGCCTCCGTCGAGGCCCGTCGCCGCTATGCGTACGCCGAGCAACTGAGCCTCCTCGAACGGGCGATGGAGCTGTGGGACGGCGCCCCCGAAGACGTACGCCTCGACCTGCGCCCCCTGGACTACGCCGAGGTCTACCCGCCCTGCGGCTGCGACCCCGCCACCACCCCGCTGCACTACCTCGACCTCATGGCGGAGGCTGCCGTCGCCGGCCGTCTCTGCGGTGAGCGGGAGCGCGCCCTGAAGATCACCAAGCGTGCGCTGCGGGAACTGGCGGACGGACACGACCCGCTGCGCGCCGCCTGGTTCTGGATCCAGCGCTCCCGGCTCATCTCGACGCTCGCCCGGGGCGACGGCTGGGCGGAGATAGCCACCGCGCAGGAGCTGGTCCGGGGCCTTCCGCCGTCCGAGGTGCACGCGGAGGTCCTCACCAACGTCGCCTCCTGGGGCATGCTCCACAACCCCGGCGCCGAGACCCTGGCGGCGGCCCAACGAGCCGTCGAGTACGCCCGGATGGTCAAGGCCGAGGAGATCGAACTCAACGCCCGGCTCATCCTCGGCGGCCTCCTGGTCGACGCGGGCGACGTCGAGCACGGGTTCGCGGAGATGTACGCGGTCAGGGACCGGTGCGTGGCGCCGCCGGGCCTGGTCTCCCGCATCCCGCACATCCACATCAACCTGCCCTCCGTGCTCGAAGGCGCGGGCCGCTCCCTGGAGTCCCTGAAGGTGAGCGACCAGGGCCTGGCGCTCTGCCGCAAGTACGGCCTCACGGACACCGAGAGCTGGGTCCAGGTCAACAAGGCGGAGACCCTTGTCTCGCTCGGCCGTTGGGACGAGGCGGTCGACGCCTCCGAGGCGGCCCGCCGCGGCGCGCTCAGCGTCAAGCCCCGGGCCGGTGCGGCCCTGCAGCTCGCCTTCCTCTGCCTCGGCCGCGGTGACGTGTCCGAAGCCGCCGCCCAACTGGCCGCGGCCCGGGGCCACTACGGCTCGCACGACCTCATGCCGCAGTACTCCCTCCCTCTGGTCACCGCCGCCCTCGGCATCGCGGCGGCCGACCCCGACCGCGCGGCCGGTGTCGCGTCGGCGCGCGCCGAGCTCGGACAGGCCCTGGCCACGGGCTTCCCGCCCGGCACCCAGCGCTACACCTGGCCCCTGCTGCTGGCCGCCGCCACCTCGGAGGCCGACAGCCGCGGCCTGCCCGCCGCCGAGCCCGGACGGACCGAGGCCATCGAGAGCATCCGCCGAGCCGCCAAGAAGCTCCCCTCACCCATGCCGGTCTGGGCGGCCCACGAGAAGTGGGTACGCGCCGAACTCCTGCGCGCCGAGGACCGCGACGCCCCCGCCGACTGGTCCGCCGCCGTCTCCGCGTTCGAACCCCTCGACCGCCCCTACGACCTCGCCCGCACCCGCCTCCGCCTCGCCGAGTCCCTCCTCGCGGCCGCTGCCTCGGCCCCTGCGGGCGGGGGCGCCGAAGCGGACCGTGAGCGTGCCGCCTGTCTGCTGCGGCAGGCCCGCGAGGTGGCCGAGCGCCTGAAGGCCCGGCCCCTCGCCGAGTCCGTCTCGGGGCTCGCCCAGCGCGCCCGCCTCACCCTGAACGAGCACGCCCACGACCACGGCACCGCGAGCCCCCACCTCACCCCGGTCGACCCCGCGGAGGCGCTCGGTCTCACCAGCCGGGAGCGGGACGTGCTCCGCCGCGTCGCCGCGGGCCGCAGCAACCGCCAGATCGCCGAGGAGCTCTTCATCTCCCCGAAGACGGCGAGCGTCCACGTCTCCAACATCCTCGCCAAGCTGGGCGTGGCCGGCCGGGGCGAGGCGGCGGCGCTGGCCCACCGCCTGCGCCTGTTCCCCGCGGAACGAGCCAAAACCGCCGGCTGACCTGCGCTTTTCCGGTGCCGGACGGTTCCGGAGGGTTCCGGGGGCGCTCGCTTACGCTGGTAGGAGGAACCCGGCCGCCAGGAGGCGCAGTGTTCAACCCGATCGAGCTTTTCCAGCCCGGCCGCAAACACACGGACGACGAGCAGAAGCGGCTGGAGCTGAGCCGGGTCGACGTGGCCGACGGCGATCCCAGCCGCGGCCCGATAGACCTGACCTCCGGCAAGGTGGTGGTGAGGGTGCCACAGCAGGCAGAAGCGGAGCCGTATCCGGAAACCGAGCGGGAACCGACGGACGTCAATCCGGGCCCCGCGGCCGACGCCGCACCCCAGCCGGACCCCGCGCCCGCCCCCGACCCCGAGCCGGGCCCCGCGGCCGACGCCGCACCCCAGCCGGACCCCGCGCCCGCCCCCGACCCCGGCTCTTCGCCCGAGAAGTAGTCGCCCGCCCTGGTCTCCTCCTGCTACTTCACCCTGCTACTTCACCGTCACCTCGAGAATCTTGTCGTCCCCCTCCTCCGGGGTGCCCCGGGAATCCGTCTCGTTCGTCACCAGCCACAGCTTGTCGCCGCCCGCCGCGACCACCGTGCGCAGACGGCCGTGCTTGCCCTCCAGGAAAGACTGGGGCTCCACGGTGCCGTCCACACCGCGGACCGGGATGCGCCACAGGCGCTCGCCGCGCAGGCCCGCCATCCAGACCGAGCCCTCGGCATAGGCGATGCCGCTGGGGGAGGCCTCCGAGGTCTTCCACTGGGCCACCGGGTCGTGGAAGCCCTCCTCGTCGCCCTTGCCCTCCACCTCCGGCCAGCCGTAGTTGTCGCCGGCCTTGATCTCGTTCAGCTCGTCCCAGTTGTCCTGGCCGAACTCCGCGGCCCAGAGCCGCTTCTCCTCGTCCCAGGCCAGGCCCTGCACATTGCGGTGGCCGTACGAGTAGACGGGGGAGTCGCCGAAGGGGTTGCCGGGGGCCGCTTCGCCGTCCGGGGTCAGGCGCAGGATCTTGCCGCCCAGCGACTTCTTGTCCTGGGCCAGGCCCGTGTCACCCGTCTCGCCCGTGCCCGCGTACAGCATCTTGTCGGGGCCGAAGGCGATCCGGCCGCCGTTGTGGACCACCCCCTTGGGGATGCCCTTGAAGACCGTGTCGGGCGCCCCCAACTGCTGGCCGGAGGGCTTCTTCTCGTCGTACAGCATGCGGGCGACGCGGTTGTCCGACGCGGTGGTGAAGTACGCGTAGACCATGTGGTCCGATGCGTACGACGGAGAGAGTGCCAGGCCCATCAGGCCGCCCTCGCCCGCGGGGGAGACGCCGGGGACCGAGCCCAGTTCGGTCTTCTTTCCCGTCTTGCCGTCGACGCGGGTGATGGTCCCCTCGTCGCGCGAGGACACCAGCAGGTCCCCGCCGGGGAGCGGCGCCAGGCCCCACGGCGACTTCAGGTCCTCGGTGAGGGTCTTGGTGACCTTCGCCGACCCCTTCTCCGGCGGGGCTTCGCCGGCGCGGGGCTTTCCCGTGGACGTCCCGTCCGACGTCGCGGGGCTCGACTCGGCGCTCTTTGAGTTGTCCGGCGTGTCCGAGCCCCCGGACGAGCAACCGGCCGTGAGCACAAGGGCAGCGGCAGCCAATGCGGCCGTGACAGCAGGTCGTTGCACGATCAGGTTCCCTTCGACGCAGCGCTTCTACTGTTCATACACCGCTCGGTCCCGACAGGTTCCCAGCCCGGCTTTCCCGACGCGTGGACGTCAGTGCAACAAGGGTCCTGGACGCCAGTGCCACACGCCCGCCGCCGACCTCAGTCCCACGACCCCATCGCCGAAGGCAGCGCCGCGAGCTCCGCCAGATCCGCCCCGGTGAGCCGCACCGACGCCGCCCCCGCGTTCTGCACCGCCCAGCGGTCCCGCTTCGCCCCGGGAATCGGCACCACGTCACGGCCCTGCGCGAGCACCCACGCCAGCGCCACCTGCGCCGGTGTCGCCCCGTGCCGCTCGGCCACCCGGCGCAGCCCCACCACCAGCGGCTGGTTGGCCGCCATCATCTCGGCGGTGAAACGGGGGTGCCGGGCCCGCACGTCGTCCGGCTCGAAGCCCTGCCCCGGCGTCAGCGTGCCCGTGAGGAAACCGTTCCCCAGCGGCATCGCCGCCAGAAAGCCCACCCCGCGCGATGCGCACCACGGCAGCAGCGTCTCCAGCGCCTCCCGCGACCACACCGAGAGCTCGGCCTCCACCGCGCTGACCGGGAAGACCTGCTGGACCCGCTCCAGCTGCCGGATCGTCCCCTCGTGCAGCCCTCTGCCCTCGCGCCGCGAGGCACGGGCGCCCACCGCGCACAGCCCCAGCGCCCGCACCTTTCCCGCGGCGACGAGCTCGGCCATCGCGCCCCAGGTCTCCTCGACGGGCACCTCGGGATCGGCGCGGTGCAGCTGGTAAAGGTCGATCGTCTCGGTCTGGAGCCGCCGCAGCGAGGCATCGCAGGCCCGCTTCACATAGCCGGGGCGGCCGTTGGCGACGATGTGCTGCTCGCCCACCAGGAGCCCGCACTTGGTGGACACGAAGGCCTCGGCCCGCCGCTCCTTCAGCGCCCGGCCCACGAGGAGCTCGTTGGTGAACGGCCCGTACATGTCCGCCGTGTCCAGCAGGGTCGAGCCCTGGTCGAGCGCGGCGTGCACCGTGCGCAGCGACTCCTCGCCCCGCTGCCGGGAGCCGGTGTACGCCCAGCTCATCGGCATGCAGCCGAGCCCGACCGCACCCACCTCGAGCGCTGTCGCGCCGATCGTCCTGCGGTCCACCTGGCCGTGCCCTCCCACCTCATGTCCGAGCGCCCCCAACGTAACCTCTGCCTCCCCCTACGCGGCGTGCGGCCTGTGCGCATTAGCCTCCTGACCATGACGACTGACGTATGGCTCCCCTTCGACCCGGACGAGATCGAAGGCCTGCCCGGCGCGGCCGACGCCGGGCTCAACTACCGCTTCTGGGACGGCGGCCCCGACTTTCCGGCGGACCCCGCCGACTGCGCGTTCTACGTGGTGCCCTATCTGAAGGGTGCGGAGATCGCCGTACGACCGCTGCCCGAGATGACATCCGTACGCGCCGTACAGACACTCTCCGCGGGCATCGACCAGATGCAGTCCGGGCTCAAGTTCCTCGCGCCCGGCGTGCGGTTGTGCAACGCCAAGGGGGTGCACGAGGCCAGCACCGCCGAGCTGACGCTCGCCCTGACCCTGGCGTCCCTGCGCGGCATCCCCCGCTTCGTGGAAGGACAGCGGCAGGAGGACTGGCGGTCCGGGTTCTATCCGGCGCTCGCCGACAAGTCCGTGCTGATCGTGGGCTACGGATCGATCGGTTCCGCCATCGAGGACCGGCTCGCCGCCTTCGAGTGCGCGCGGGTGGCGCGCGTCGCGCGCTCTGCACGTGCCACGGAGCGCGGCCCCGTGCTCCCGCTCGCCGAACTGCCCACGCTGCTCCCCGACGCAGACGTGGTCATCCTCTCCACGCCCCTCACCGACACCACCCGTGGCCTGGTGAGCGCCGATTTCCTGGCCCGCATGAAGGACGGCGCCCTGTTGGTGAACGTCGCGCGCGGCCCCGTCGTCGACACCAAGGCGCTGCTGGCCGAACTGGAGAGCGGACGGATCACCGCCGCCCTCGATGTGACCGACCCGGAACCGCTGCCCGCAGGTCACCCCCTGTGGCACGCTCCTGGAGTGCTCATCAGCCCGCACGTGGGCGGATCGACCTCCGCCTTCCTGCCCCGCGCCAAACGCCTTTTGGCCACGCAGTTGAGCCGGTACGTCGCCGGGGAACCCCTCGGCAACGTCGTCCTGACGACCGAGTAGCGCACCAAGCCGCAGTCGCCCAGGGCTCGTTCGGGCACGCTCCGCATCCGTGTGCGTGCGCGCCGTGTTTACGATCTCGTTGGCAGTCACGGAGCGTAGAGAAGCTATGTCCCTGAGTGACGAGACTGGTGTATCGTCCCGACAGGGGCTGCGCCGTGGACCGTTTTCGGCGCCGGGGACGAGACATCAGACGCGAGGGGGGCGACGGGCGATGTACGGCCAATGGGCGAACGATCCGACGCGACGAGGCCGCCGGCGGCGACTCTCACGCGCACCGGCCCGCATGCGGACGCGCGACGGTTACGCACACGAAGTCCCGGAGCCGACCAGTCACGGGAGGCGGACGGACACAGGGGCGGCACGGACCAGGGCGGCCCGGTGAGCACCCGTCCGTCACCCGCCACCGCCCTGGAGGGCGGTGGAGGCCTGACGGCGCAGATGCCGCCCCGAGCACCCCTGGCCAGGCGCCCCGTCTCCGGCGGCGGCGCGGGCCTGGTCTCGCAGATCGCGCTCCTCGTGGTCTGCGGCGGCTATGCCACCGGGGCCGCGCTCGGCTGGGGCTCGACCCGGGCCGCGCTGATCATGGGCGACTTCGGGCTGAGCATCGCGGCGGCGACCGCCGCGGTCTCCTGCTTCCGTTACTCGCGCACCCGCCGCAGTCGCTTTCGACCCGCGTGGCTGCTGTTCGCGCTCTCCTCCGCGATGGCGGCCCTGGGCAACGGCGTATGGGGCTGGTACGAGGTCGTGCTGGAGCGGCCCGTGCCGAGCCCGGGCCTGGCGGACCTGTTCTTCCTCTGCTTCGCGCCGCCCGCCATCATCGGCCTGCTGGTGCTCGCCAAACGCCCGGTGACCAGGGCCGGCTGGGTCTGCCTCGCGCTCGACGCCTGGCTCATCGGCGGCTCACTGCTCACGCTCTCCTGGAGCCTCGCGCTCGCGCACACGGCGCAGTTCGAGGGCCAGAGCGTCGCGCACGCCGCGCTCTCGCTCGCCTATCCACTTCTCGACATCGCGTTGGTCAGCATGGTCCTCGCGCTGCACTTCAGACGATCCTCCGCCAACCGCACGGCGGTGAACACGGCGGTCGGTGCCCTCGCGCTGACCGTCATGTGCGACGCGATGTTCACCTCGCCCCTGCTGCACGCCAGTTACCGCTCCGGGCAGATGCTGGACGCGGGCTGGTTCGCGGGATCACTGCTCCTCGCGTACGCGCCGTGGGCGGTGCCCCGGCACAAGCACGCGGACGAACCGCAGCACGCGCGCGTGGAGCACGACGGCGTCCCCAAGGGCGCCCGGGCCGCCGCCACCCGTCCGATCGCCGGATCGCTGGCCGCGCTCACGCCGTATCTCGCCGCCGCCGTCTGCACGTTGGGGATTCTCTACAACGTGCTCAGCGGCCGCAGGATCGACGAAGTCGTGCTCCTGACCGCGGGCACGGTGGTGCTCGCCCTGGTCGTGCGCCAGGGCATCATGCTCCTGGACAACATCACCCTCACCCAGGAACTGGCCCAGAAGGAGAACCACTTCCGCTCCCTGGTCCAGGGTTCGAGCGACGTCATCATGATCGCCGCTCCGAACGGCATACTCCACTACGTCAGTCCGGCCGCCTCCGGGGTCTACGGCCGGGACGCCGAGGAGCTCATGGGTTCCGAACTGGCCTCGCTGATGCACCCCGAGGACCTGGGCCGTGTGGTCCACGAAGTGCGCAGATTCCTCACCGCGAACCCCGTCGACGAGCCCACGACCCGTATCGAGTGCCGCTTCAAGTCCGGCGACGGCGACTGGCTGAACGTGGAGTCCACGGTCAACCGCCACCAGGGCGGCCTCATCTTCAACAGCCGCGACGTCACCGAACGGGTGCGCCTGCAGGCGCAGTTGCAGCACAACGCCGAGCACGACCCGCTCACCGACCTGCCCAACCGTGCCCTGTTCACCCGCCGGGTCGGCCAGGCGCTCACCGGCCGCAGAGTCACCGACCGGGGCACGGCCGTGCTCTTCATCGACCTGGACGGCTTCAAGGCGGTCAACGACACCATCGGCCATCAGGCGGGAGACGAGCTCCTGATCCAGGCGGCCCGCCGCCTTCAGGAGGCCGTCAGGTCCGGGGACTGCGCGGCCCGGCTTGGCGGCGACGAATTCGCCGCGCTCATCGTGGGCGACGGAACCCGCGACCAGGCCGCACGCGAGCAGCACATCTACGAACTCGCCGACCGTCTCAGAATCACCCTCTCCCAGCCCTACGCGATCGACGGCAACGACGTGCGCGTGGCGGCCTCCATCGGCGTGGCCTTCGCCGAACCAGGCATCGGCGCGGGCGAGTTGCTGCGCAACGCCGACCTCGCGATGTACCGCGCCAAGGCCGCGGGCAAGGGGCGCGTCGAGCTGTACGCCCCCCAGATGCAGGCGGACGTCGTACGCAAGGCGGAGCTGGCCACACGGCTGCGCACCGCCCTGCACGAGGGCGAGTTCGCGCTGCTCCACCAGCCGGTGGTCTCCCTGGACGACGGACGCATCAGCTCGGTCGCCGCCCAGGCGCGCTGGCGCTCGAAGCAGGGCATCCTCTTCACGCCCGCCGAGTTCCTGCGCGTGACCGACACCTCGGACTCCCAGGAGGGCGCCCGCACCGGGGAGCTGGGCCGCTGGATGCTGGAGGAAGCCGTCCAGCAGGCCGCCGAGCGCGGCCGCACGGGCCATGCGACGCCCGTCGCCGTCCGCATCAGCGCGCGGCGCCTCCTGGACCGCTCCATGCCGCTCGGCTCCATCGAGGCGCTCCTCACCCGGTACGGGCTGCCCTCCGGGGCGCTCATCATCGAGCTGGCCGACAGCGACCCCCGGGTCCCGCTGGACGACCTCGAGCGCCGCCTGACCTCCCTGCGCAGGCTCGGCGTACGGATCGCCCTGGACGGCTTCGGGAGCGGCTATGCCGCCATCACCGCCCTGCGACGGCTCCCCGTCGACGTACTGAAACTGGACCGCAGTCTCATCGAGGGCGTCGTCGAGTCCGCGCGGCTTCACAAGATCACCGCCGGGCTGCTGCGCATCGCCACCGATCTGGGGCTGCGCTCCGTGGCCGACGGCGTCGATCTGCCGGAGCAGGTCATCGCCCTGCGCGCGATGGGCTGTACGCACGGCCAGGGCATGGCGTTCTCCGGGCCGCTCGACGAGTACCGCCTGCGCCGAGCCCTGTCGCTCGGGCGCTATCCGGTGCCGCACGGTCCGGTGGAGCCGGTCTTCGCGGGCGCCCATCCACTGTCGTACGGAGGAGGTGTCGAGTCCTTCGTCCGCTCACATAATGAGACCCCCGTCCCACCTACTTGACAGGCACTGTGCGCCGGGGAGAGGGTCAATGCCATGCGCACCCGAATTCTCGTACTTGGAAAGCGCGTCGGCTGAAGCTGGGAGTCACCGGTCAGACACCGGAATCCCCGCACCCGCTCCGACGCGCTCCCCTCGCTTGCCTCACGGCACGAGGGGTTTTTTGTTGCACCGGCGCCCGCCAAATCCCCGCAAACACCCCGCAAAAACCCTCAGCTTCGAGAAGAGAATGCCGATGACCGAGCAGGCCACCGGGGCCCACCATCCGCAGCCGCGGCCCCGATCCTCAGGACAGCAGTCCGCCCCCGTCGAGCACGTCACGGGTGCGCAGTCCCTCATTCGTTCTCTCGAGGAAGTCGGGGCCGACACGGTATTCGGCATTCCCGGCGGCGCCATCCTTCCCGCCTACGACCCGATGATGGACTCCACCCGTGTCCGTCACGTCCTGGTCCGGCACGAGCAGGGCGCAGGCCACGCGGCCACCGGTTACGCGCAGGCCACCGGCAAGGTCGGCGTCTGCATGGCGACGAGCGGCCCCGGTGCCACGAACCTCGTCACGCCGATCGCCGACGCCCAC
Organism: Streptomyces sp. NPDC054047; assembly: GCF_055585065.1. Classification (NCBI taxonomy): domain Bacteria; kingdom Bacillati; phylum Actinomycetota; class Actinomycetes; order Kitasatosporales; family Streptomycetaceae; genus Streptomyces; species Streptomyces sp. NPDC054047. The sequence continues at coordinate 106,669 of NZ_JBVJKV010000010.1, forward strand.
ATGGACTCCGTGCCCATGGTCGCGATCACCGGCCAGGTGGCCTCCAAGGCGATCGGTACGGACGCCTTCCAGGAGGCGGACATCGTCGGCATCACGATGCCGATCACCAAGCACAACTTCCTGGTCACCAAGGCGGAGGACATCCCGGCGACGATCGCGGAGGCCTTCCACATCGCCTCCACGGGCCGCCCGGGACCGGTCCTGGTCGACATCGCCAAGGACGCCCTCCAGGCACAGACCACCTTCCAGTGGCCGCCCACCCAGGACCTGCCCGGCTACCGCCCGGTGACCAAGCCGCACGCCAAGCAGATCCGCGAGGCCGCCAAGCTGATCACCACGGCCAAGCGGCCCGTCCTGTACGTCGGCGGCGGCGTCATCAAGGCCCACGCCACCGCCGAGCTGAAGGTCCTGGCAGAACTCACCGGAGCGCCCGTCACCACCACACTGATGGCGCTCGGCGCATTCCCCGACAGCCACAAGCTGCACGTGGGGATGCCGGGCATGCACGGAGCGGTCACCGCCGTCACCGCGCTGCAGAAGGCCGACCTGATCGTCGCCCTCGGAGCCCGCTTCGACGACCGCGTCACCGGCAAGCTGGACAGCTTCGCGCCCTTCGCGAAGATCGTCCACGCCGACATCGACCCGGCCGAGATCGGCAAGAACCGCGCCGCGGACGTGCCGATCGTCGGAGACGCCCGCGAGGTCATCGCGGACCTGATCCAGGCCGTCCAGGCCGAGCACACCGCCGGCCAGCAGGGCGACTACACCGCCTGGTGGAACGACCTCAACCGCTGGCGCGACACCTACCCCCTGGGCTACGACCAGCCCGAGGACGGCTCGCTCTCCCCCCAGCAGGTCATCGAGCGCGTCGGCAAGCTCGCCCCGGAGGACACGATCTTCGCGGCGGGCGTGGGCCAGCACCAGATGTGGGCCGCCCACTTCATCGAGTACGAGAAGCCCGCCACCTGGCTGAACTCCGGCGGCGCCGGAACGATGGGGTACGCGGTCCCGGCCGCGATGGGCGCCAAGGCCGGACAGCCCGACCGCACGGTCTGGGCGATCGACGGCGACGGCTGCTTCCAGATGACCAATCAGGAACTCACCACCTGCGCCCTGAACAACATCCCGATCAAGGTCGCCATCATCAACAACGGCGCCCTCGGCATGGTCCGCCAGTGGCAGACGCTGTTCTACAACCAGCGCTACTCCAACACCGTCCTGCACGCGGGCCCCGAGGGTGACACTCCGCCCAACAAGGGCACCCGCGTCCCGGACTTCGTGAAGCTGTCGGAGGCCATGGGCTGCGTGGCGCTGCGCTGCGAGCGCCCCGAGGACCTCGACAAGGTCATCGCCGAGGCCAACGCCATCAACGACCGCCCCGTCGTGGTCGACTTCATCGTCCACGAGGACGCCCAGGTCTGGCCGATGGTCGCCGCAGGCACCTCGAACGACGAGGTCATGGCCGCCCGCGGGGTCCGCCCCGACTTCGGCGACAACGAAGACGACTGAGACCGAGAGCGAAAGAGAGACCACGAGTCATGTCCACCAAGCACACGCTCTCCGTCCTGGTCGAGAACAAGCCCGGTGTCCTCGCCCGGATCACCGCCCTGTTCTCCCGCCGCGGCTTCAACATCGACTCCCTGGCCGTGGGCGTCACCGAGCACCCCGACATCTCACGCATCACCATCGTCGTGAACGTCGAGGACCTGCCGCTCGAACAGGTCACCAAGCAGCTCAACAAGCTCGTCAACGTCCTGAAGATCGTCGAACTCGAGCCGGCCGGCGCCGTGGCGCGCGAACTGGTCCTCGCGAAGGTCCGCGCCGACAACGAGACGCGCTCGCAGATCGTCGAGATCGTCCAGCTGTTCCGCGCCAAGACCGTGGACGTCTCGCCCGAGGCGGTCACCATCGAGGCCACCGGCTCCAGCGACAAGCTGGAGGCGATGCTCAAGATGCTGGAACCCTTCGGCATCAAGGAGCTCGTCCAGTCCGGCACCATCGCGATCGGCCGGGGCTCGCGCTCCATCACCGACCGCAGCCTGCGGGCGCTCGACCGTTCGGCCTGAACCAGCCAGAACGGCCCCCCGGGCCCGCCCGCATACCGAGACCGTAAAACTTCCCTCCCCCGCCCGCCGTACGGTGGGTCGCAACACCAGCACACATAGGAGATTTCCAGTGGCCGAGCTGTTCTACGACGACGACGCCGACCTGTCCATCATCCAGGGCCGCAAGGTCGCGGTCATCGGATACGGCAGCCAGGGCCACGCCCACGCGCTGTCGCTCCGTGACTCGGGTGTCGACGTCCGTGTCGGTCTGCACGAGGGCTCCAAGTCCAAGGCCAAGGCCGAGGAGCAGGGCCTGCGCGTGGTGACTCCCTCGGAGGCCGCCGCCGAGGCCGACGTCATCATGATCCTGGTCCCGGACCCCATCCAGGCCCAGGTCTACGAGGAGTCCATCAAGGACAACCTCAAGGACGGCGACGCGCTGTTCTTCGGTCACGGCCTGAACATCCGCTTCGGCTTCATCAAGGCCCCCGCGGGCGTCGACGTCTGCATGGTCGCCCCCAAGGGCCCGGGCCACCTCGTCCGCCGTCAGTACGAGGAGGGCCGCGGCGTTCCGTGCATCGCGGCCGTCGAGCAGGACGCGACCGGCAACGGCTTCGCGCTGGCTCTCTCGTACGCCAAGGGCATCGGCGGCACGCGTGCGGGCGTCATCAAGACGACCTTCACCGAGGAGACCGAGACCGACCTGTTCGGCGAGCAGGCCGTGCTCTGCGGTGGCACCGCGGCGCTGGTCAAGGCGGGCTTCGAGACGCTGACCGAGGCCGGCTACCAGCCGGAGATCGCGTACTTCGAGTGCCTGCACGAGCTGAAGCTCATCGTGGACCTCATGTACGAGGGCGGCCTGGAGAAGATGCGCTGGTCGATCTCCGAGACCGCCGAGTGGGGCGACTACGTCACCGGCCCGCGGATCATCACGGACGCCACCAAGGCCGAGATGAAGAAGGTCCTCACCGAGATCCAGGACGGCACCTTCGCCCAGGCCTGGATGGACGAGTACCACGGCGGTCTGAAGAAGTACAACGAGTACAAGACCCAGGACGAGAACCACCTCCTGGAGACCACCGGCAAGGAGCTCCGCAAGCTCATGTCGTGGGTGAACGAAGAGGCGTAAGCCGTACGACGCGAGGGCCGGGACCGCAGTCCCGGCCCTCACGTCGATCACCGGAAGGGCCGCGGACGACCTCGTTGTCCACCCCGTCCAGCCACGGACGGGTGATCCTTCCACCGAGGCGTAAGACACCCGTCAGGACGCCACTAGACTGCTTTCAACATTCGCGTCAGGCCCACAGCGTCGTGCGTCTTCCACGCGGCTAGCACCCTCCACCGCATGCGGCCGTCGGGACGGCCGTCCGCATTGGACTTGTGAGGACTCACGTGAGCACTGCTGCCAACGGCAAACCGGTCGTACTCATCGCTGAAGAGCTGTCGCCTGCCACTGTCGACGCCTTGGGCCCGGACTTCGAGATCCGTCAGTGCAACGGCGCGGACCGCGCCGAACTGCTGCCCGCCATCGCCGACGTGGACGCCATCCTGGTCCGCTCCGCGACCAAGGTCGACGCCGAGGCCATCGCGGCCGCCAAGAAGCTGAAGGTCGTCGCCCGCGCGGGCGTGGGCCTGGACAACGTGGACGTGTCGGCCGCCACCAAGGCCGGCGTCATGGTGGTGAACGCCCCCACCTCGAACATCGTCACCGCAGCCGAGCTCGCCTGTGGCCTGCTCATCGCCACGGCCCGCAACATCCCCCAGGGCAGCCAGGCGCTGAAGGCCGGCGAGTGGAAGCGCTCCAAGTACACGGGCGTCGAGCTCGCCGAGAAGACCCTCGGTGTCGTCGGCCTCGGCCGCATCGGCGCCCTGGTCGCGCAGCGCATGAGCGCCTTCGGCATGAAGGTCGTCGCCTACGACCCGTACGTGCAGCCCGCGCGTGCCGCGCAGATGGGCGTCAAGGTCCTCACGCTCGACGAGCTCCTTGAGGTCTCCGACTTCATCACGGTGCACCTGCCCAAGACCCCCGAGACGGTCGGTCTGATCGGCGACGACGCGCTGCACAAGGTCAAGCCCGCCGTCCGCATCGTGAACGCCGCGCGCGGCGGGATCGTCGACGAGGAGGCGCTGTACTCGGCGCTGAAGGAAGGCCGCGTCGCGGGCGCCGGTCTGGACGTGTACGCGAAGGAGCCCTGCACGGACTCCCCGCTCTTCCAGTTCGACCAGGTCGTCTGCACGCCGCACCTCGGTGCGTCGACGGACGAGGCGCAGGAGAAGGCGGGTGTCTCCGTCGCCAAGTCGGTGCGCCTGGCCCTCGCGGGTGAGCTCGTGCCGGACGCGGTGAACGTCCAGGGCGGCGTCATCGCCGAGGACGTGCGCCCCGGTCTGCCGCTCGCCGAGAAGCTCGGCCGGATCTTCACCGCGCTCGCGGGCGAGGTCGCGGCCCGGCTCGACGTCGAGGTGTACGGCGAGATCACCCAGCACGACGTGAAGGTGCTCGAACTCTCCGCGCTCAAGGGCGTGTTCGAGGACGTCGTCGACGAGACCGTGAGTTACGTGAACGCGCCTCTCTTCGCCCAGGAGCGCGGCGTAGAGGTCCGCCTCACCACGAGCTCGGAGTCCCCGGACCACCGGAACGTGGTCACGGTGCGCGGCACGCTGACCGGCGGCGAGGAGATCTCGGTCTCCGGCACGCTGGCAGGCCCCAAGCACCTTCAGAAGATCGTCGCCATCGGCGAGTACGACGTGGACCTGGCGCTCGCCGAGCACATGGTCGTCCTGCGGTACGCGGACCGTCCCGGTGTCGTCGGCACCGTCGGCCGTGTCCTCGGTGAGTCGGGCATCAACATCGGCGGCATGCAGGTCGCCCGCGCGGACGTGGGCGGCGAGGCGCTCGCCGTCCTCACCGTGGACGACACGGTGCCGCAGTCGGTGCTGAACGAGCTGGCCGAGGAGATCGGTGCGGAGTCCGCTCGCGCGGTGAACCTCACGGACTAGTCGCTCCGTAGCTTCGGGCGCCGCCATCACCGGCTGCGCCGAGTTCGTCCTCAGACGCCGGACGGGCTGGATCTCTCCAGCCCGTCCGGCGTTTGGCGTTCAGGCTCAGACCAGGACCTTCTCCGGCTCGGACTCCGTCGCCTCCACCGGCTTGATCTGCCGCAGCGTGACCGCCGCCACGGCCGCCGCGACCAGCAGTACGGCCGCCCCCGTGAGCGCGGTGACATGCATTCCGCTGGTGAACGCCTCCCGAGCCGCGTCCGTCAGGGTGGAGGCCGCCCTGTCCGGCAGGTGCTGCGCCACCGCGAGCGCGCCGCCGAGCGTCTCGTGGGCCTCGGCGGGGGCCGCGTCCGGGATCTCGCTCCGGTAGACCGCGTTGCCGATGGAGCCGAGCAGCGCCATGCCGAGCGCGCCGCCGAACTCCTGGCCCGTCTCCAGGAGCGAGGAGGCCGAGCCCGCCTTCTCGGCCGGGGCCGAGCCGAGGGCCAGGTCGGTGAGTTGCGAGCCGATGACCACGGCGCCGCAGGCGAGGAGCCCGGCGGCGGCGAGGACCGTCCACATCGAGTCCGTGCCGGTCAGGGTCAGCAGGCCGAACCCGCACGCCGAGACGGCGAAGCCGGACGAGACGACGTGGGCGCGGTTCATCCCCCGCTGCACCAGAGCCGTGGCGACCGGTGCGGCGAAGCCGATGAGGACCGAGGGGAGCAGCGCCCACAGCGCGGCCTCCATGGCGCTCTTGCCGAGGACGGACTGGAGGTACTGCGTGGTGAAGTACGCCGAACCCATCATCGCCAGGGCGGAGACGAGGTTCAGGAGGACGGCCGGGGCGAAGCCGCGGCCACGGAACAGCGCGGGGGAGATCAGCGGGGAGGCCGTGGTGCGCTGGCGGTGGACGAAGAGGGCGGCGAAGACGAGTCCGACGGCGAGCGAAGCGACGTACTCGGGCTCCAATCCCTCGGCGGCACTCTCCTTGAGGCCGTAGACGACGGGCAGCACGGCGGCCATGGACAGCGGCACGCTCAGCAGGTCGAAGCGGCCCGGCCGCGGGTCCTTGAACTCGGGGATGAGGACCGGCGCGAGGACCAGGAGCAGCACCATGGCGGGCAGGTTGACGAGGAAGACCGAGCCCCACCAGAAGTGCTCGACGAGGATGCCGCTCATCACCGAGCCCAGCGCGATGCCGGCGACCATCACGCCGGACCAGATGCCGATCGCCTTCGCGCGCTGTCCGGCGTCGCGGAACATCGTGCGGACGAGGGCCATCGTGGACGGCATCAGGGTCGCGCCGCCGATGCCGAGGACCGCGCGGGCGGCGATGAGCAGCTCGGCGCTGCCCGCGTAGGCGGCGGTCAGGGAGGCCGCGCCGAAGGCGGCGGCGCCGAACATGAGCAGCTTGCGGCGCCCGACGCGGTCGCCGAGCGAGCCCATCGTCATCAGCAGCCCCGCGAGCACGAACGCGTAGATGTCGAAGATCCACAGCTGCTGGGTGCCGCTGGGCTCCAGGTCGGCGCTGATCGCGGGGACTGCGAAGTAGAGGACCGAGACGTCCATCGAGACCAGGAGCAGCGGCAGCATCAGGACGGCGAGGGCGGTCCACTCCTTGCGGCCCGCGCGCTCCGGGACCGCCGCATTGGCTTGTTCGTGCGTCGAGTTCGTCATGCCGAGGACTGTACGAGCGTCATAAACGCTTGTCTAGTACGAGTGTGTAAAACGCTGGTATGGGACGTCCGTATGGATCGGAGGTAGGCTGGACCGCATGGGACACCGTGAGGATCTGCTCGAAGGCGCCAAGCGCTGCCTGCTGGAGAAGGGCTTCGTGAGCACGACGGCCCGCGACATCGTGAAGGAGTCGGGGACGAACCTGGCGTCGATCGGGTACCACTACGGCTCGAAGGACGCGCTCCTGGTGGCGGCGTTCGTCGCCCTCGTCGAGAAGGCCGGTGACGCCTTCGAGGAGGAACCGGGTGCCGCGAGCGGCGAGAAGAGCGCCGTGAAGAGTGCCACGAAGGGCGGCTCGCTGGAGCGGTTCGAGGAGGCCTGGGCGAACATCCTGCGCGCGTTCCCCGAGTCCCGCGCCATCTGGATGCTGACCTTCGAGGTCATCACGCAGGGAGAGCGCCTCGCCGGGGTGCGCGATCTGCTGGTCAAGGCGCAGCGGGAAGGGCGCAGCGGGCTGGCGGCGGTGTTCACCGGGATCGAGGAGAGCGTCATCCCGGACGACGTGGTGGAGACCGAGGGCCGCTTCTACGCGACGCTGCTCAACGGCCTGATGGTCCAGTGGCTCTTCGACCCGGAGTCGGCGACCAGCGCCGAGCAGCTGACCGAGGGCATGCGGCGGGCGACGGAGCGGATGTCCGGGGCGTGAGACGCGAGTGGTGCGGACCGGCTCTCGCCGACCGCACCACCGTCATGCCGCTACCGCGGGCGCCGGATCAGGCGCCGATGCCCCACTTGAGGCACGCCTCGGGGACGTAGCCCTTCACGTTCGTGCCGTTCGTGATGCCGTACTGCCACTTGGTGCTCGTCTTGCCGCAGAGGGTGTACTTCTGCCCCGTGATCGACTTGCCGTCGTTGCAGAGGAAGCCCTTCTTGCCCTTGTTCCACTGGCCCTTGGCGGTGGCGTTCAGCTTCGCGTGCGTGCGCACCTTCACGGTCTGCTTGGCGGGCACGTTCGTGAGGCCGTTGAGGCAGCTGGGCGCCGCGGCGGCGGACACCGGCGCGGACGGCGTCTGCGCCACGGCGACACCGGTGGTGAGGGTGGTCCCGACGAGGGCGGCGGTGGCGACAGCAGGGCCCAACAGCTTGAATTTCATTGGGTGTTCTTTCTCCCCTGTGGAGTTGCGTGAGTGGTCGGGGGAGACGCTACCTCGCCATGATCATGCCGACCGCCTTCTGTGGCCGTGCCCTTACAGTCGTGACGCTTTCAGGACCATGTGCAGCAGCAGCCGGTCCTCGCCGTCGTCCAGGTCCAGGCCCGTCAGCTGCTCCACGCGCGAGAGGCGGTAGTAGAGCGTCTGGCGGTGGATGCCCAACTCCGCCGCCGTGCGCCCCGCTTGGCCCGCGCAGTCGAGGAACACCTCCGCCGTGCGGGCGAGTTCGCGGTGGGCGGGGGAGAGGAGCGCGCGGGCCACCGGGTCCTGGGCGGCCTCGGCGGGCAGCGACGTGAGCAGGCGGTAGGGGCCCACGTCCGACCACTGGGCCACCGGGGCGAAGCGCGGCTCGGCGCGGGCCGCGCGGGCCGCCGTCGACGCCTCCCACCAGGCGGCGCCGAGCTCGTCCAGGCCGTGCCGGGCGTTCGCGATCCCCGCCGCACCGCCCTTCGCCGCCTCCAGGAGCCGCGTGGCCGCCGACACCGCGGGGGTGAGCACGTCCGCCGAGCGCAGCCGGACCAGGACCGCGAGGCTCTGGCCCGCCGTGCCCCACGGCACCGTGCACAGCGCCGTCGCCCCCTGCACCGTACGGACCGAGGGGGCGGAGTCCGGGTCCGCGGAGGGCCAAGGGGCGACGCAGACCACCGCGTGCAGGCCCTCGCCGCGCGGGCCGAGCGCCGTGCGCAGGTCGGCCACGGCCATGTCCCGCTGCCAGCCCCGCTCGGCGGTCAGGACGGCCCGGAACTCCCGGGTCAGATCGGCGCTGGCCTGCGCCTCGTCGGCGAGCAGCGCGCCGATGCGGGTGGCGACCTCCATGGCGGCGGTCAGCTGGGCGTCCGTGGGACCCGGATCGTCGTCGAGCAGCCATACGTACCCCAGGGCGAACCCCCGATGCCGTACGGGAAGGCAGATCCGCCCGCGGTGGACGCCCGCCTCCGGGGTGGGCGGGATGCGGATCGGGGCCGTCGCGCGAGTGATGCCGAAGCTCTCGAACCAGGTGCGGACCCCGGCCGTGGAGCGGCGCGTGAGGATCGATCGGGTACGCACCGGGTCGAGGGCCGTCGCGTCGAAGTCGGTGTCGCCGCCGCTGTCGTGCGCGCCGAAGGCGATCAGCTCGAAATCGCGGTTCTCCAGCGTCGCGGGGGCGCCCAGCAGGGTTGAGATCTCGTCGACCAGTTCCTGGTAATCGCCTTTCACGCTGTCCATTCTGACGTAGTTCGCCCCGGGCTTCAGACAGATGTCTGAGATCCAGGGCACGGATGCGTGACAGCTGTCGATGGCCCAGGATCGGAGGGATCCTTAAGTTTCACGGTGGTTCTCCGTGCCGTATCTGGTCGTTACGCATATCCAGGTACGGCCCCGTTCTACTCTCCGTGGAGGTGCCCGTGCTGGGTCCCGTGATCCTCGCCGCGTCGCGCAGCGACCAGATGCGCCGTTTCGTCTCGGCGGCCCCGGGCACCAAGCAGGTCGTGGCCCGCTTCATCGCCGGTGAGACGGTGGACCAGGTCGTGCCGATCATCACGGATGCCGCCGACAAGGGCCTCGAGGTCACCCTCGACGTCGTCGGCGAGGACATCACCACGCCCGAGCAGGCCGCCGCCGCGCGCGACGCCTACCTGGAGCTCGTCGAGCGCCTCAAGGACCTGGGCCTGGGCACCAAGGCCGAGATGTCCATCAAGCTCTCGATGTTCGGCCAGGCGCTGGAGGGCGGCCACGAGCTCGCCCTCGCCAACGTCCGCCCGGTCGTCATTGCCGCCGCCGCGATCGGCACCACGGTCACCCTGGACGCCGAGGACCACACCACCCTCGACTCGATGTTCGCCATCCACGAGGAGCTGCGGAAGGACTTCCCGCAGACCGGCTGCGTCATCCAGTCCTACCTCTTCCGCACCGAGGACGACGCCCGCCGCCTGGCCGCCGCCGGCAGCCGCGTACGCATCGTGAAGGGCGCCTACAAGGAGCCCGCCGAGGTCGCGTACCAGGACAAGGCGGAGATCGACAAGGCGTACGTCCGCATCATGCGCATCCTGATGGAGGGCGACGGGTACCCGATGATCGGGTCCCACGACCCGCGACTGATCTCCATCGCCCAGGAACTCGGACGCCGTGCCGGGCGCAAACTGGACGAGTACGAGTTCCAGATGCTGTACGGCATCCGCAGCGACGAGCACCTGCGGCTCGCGGCCGAGGGCCACCGGATGCGCGTGTACACCGCCTACGGCACCGACTGGTACGGATATTTCATGCGCCGCCTCGCGGAGAAGCCGGCCAACCTGCTCTTCTTCGCCCGCTCCATCCTCACCAAGGGCTGAGCTCCCTTTCCCCGACCCCTCTTAAGGAGATACGGAACTCATGGACGCTGTGACCCAGGTCCCCGCGCCGGTCAACGAGCCGGTGCACGGCTACGCACCCGGTTCGCCGGAGCGTGCCCGCCTCGAGACCAAGCTCAAGGAACTCTCCGAGAACCCCATCGAGCTGCCGATGACCATCGGCGGCGTCAAGCGCCTCGGTGGCGGTGAGCCCTTCAAGGTCGTGCAGCCGCACAACCACCAGGCCGTCATCGGCAACGGCCGCGGCGCCACCCAGCAGGACGCCCAGGACGCGATCGACGCCGCCCTCGCCGCCGCCCCGGCGTGGCGCGCGATGTCCTTCGACGACCGCGCGGCGATCATCCTGCGCGCCGCCGAGCTGCTCTCCACGACGTGGCGCGAGACGCTCGCCGCGTCCACGATGCTCGGCCAGTCGAAGACCGCGCAGCAGGCCGAGATCGACACTCCCTGTGAGCTCATCGACTTCTGGCGCTTCAACGTCAAGTACGCCCGCGACCTGCTCGCCGAGCAGCCCCCGGCGAACTCGACCGGCGTCTGGAACCGCCTGGACCACCGCCCGCTCGAGGGCTTCGTCTACGCGATCACGCCGTTCAACTTCACCGCGATCGCCGGCAACCTGCCGACCGCCCCGGCCCTCATGGGCAACGTGGTCGTGTGGAAGCCGTCCCCGACGCAGACGCACGCCGCCGTGCTGCTCATGCAGCTCCTGGAGGAGGCGGGCCTGCCCAAGGGCGTCATCAACCTGGTGACCGGCGACGGCATCGCCGTCTCCGAGGTGGCCCTGACCCACCGCGACCTGGCGGGCATCCACTTCACCGGCTCGACCCCGACCTTCCAGCACCTGTGGAAGACGGTCGGCGAGAACATCGCCAACTACCGCACGTACCCCCGCCTGGTCGGCGAGACCGGCGGCAAGGACTTCGTCGTCGCGCACCCGTCCGCGGACCGCGCCGTCCTGAAGACCGCGCTGACCCGCGGTTCCTTCGAGTTCCAGGGCCAGAAGTGCAGCGCGTCGTCGCGTGCGTACGTCCCCGCCTCGATCTGGAACGACGGCTTCAAGGAGGAGTTCGCGGCCGAGGTCGACGGCATCAAGATGGGTGACGTCACCGATCTGTCCAACTTCATCGGCGCCGTCATCGACGAGCGCGCGTTCGCCAAGAACAAGGCGGCCATCGACCGCGCGGCGGCCGACCCGACCTGCACGATCGTCGCGGGCGGCACGTACGACGACTCGGTGGGCTACTTCGTCCGTCCGACCGTCGTCGAGTGCTCGGACCCGGCCAACGAGGTCTTCACGACCGAGTACTTCGGCCCGTTCCTCGCGATCCACGTCTACGAGGACGACAAGTACGAGGAGATGCTGACCCAGATGGAGTCGGCGTCGGACTACGCGCTGACCGGTTCGGTCATCGCGGGTGACCGTGCGGCGGCCGCCCACACGATGGAGAAGCTCCGCTACGCGGCGGGCAACTTCTACATCAACGACAAGTCGACCGGCGCCGTCGTGGGGCAGCAGCCCTTCGGTGGTGGGCGTGCCTCCGGCACGAACGACAAGGCGGGTGCTCCGCAGAACCTTCAGCGGTGGACGCTGACGCGAGCCATCAAGGAGACGCTGGTTCCGCCGACGGAGTACGGCTACCCGCACATGGGCTAAGGCCTACGGGGCCTTCGCGCCCCCCTTTGAACTCCGCCTCCGACCTGGGCCCCACCCCGGTCGGGGGCGGTGTTATTTCTCCCCGGCGGGTTCCTCTGGCCGAACAGCCTCTCCCGCCCACCCGCCCGAAACCCCGCGTCCGCTCCTCGACGAACAAGCCCTTCCCGTCCACCCGCCCGATTGCCCCGCAGCGACAAGGGATGGGTGGGCCGGGGGCGGGAGAGCGCGGTCCACCCGCTCAGCTCCCCGCAGCCGCCGAGATCACCTCGTCCAGGACCTCCCGCGCCCGCAGCAGTTCCTCCACCATGCCGTCGATCCTGGCCCGTTCCACCGACAGCTCCTCCACCAGCCACGGCGTCGCCTTCTCCGAAGGGCCGCCGTCCTGGTCCCGCATGCACGGCAGCAGCTGCACGATCTTCGAGCTGCACAGGCCCGCCGCGAACAGCTCCTGGATGTGGACGACCCGGTCCACCGCCGACTCCGGGTAGTCGCGGTGGCCGCCCGCCGTGCGGTCCGCGTACAGCAGGCCCTGCTTCTCGTAGTAGCGAAGGGACCGCTCACTCACAGCGGTACGCTTCGCCAGCTCGCCGATCCTCATACTCCGCGTACCTCCGCACTCGAATGTGGCACTTGAATCTGACACCGGTGTCAGCTTCTACCGTTCCGGCATGACGAACATCAAGCTCCTCACACCGTATTCCGCACCCACCGCCCATGGCCTGCGTCTGCCCAATCGCATCGTCATGGCCCCCATGAGCCGCCACCGCGCCACCGAGGACGGCACCCCGCTCCCCGTGGTCGCCGACCACTACGCCCAGCGCGCGAGCGCCGGTCTCATCGTCACCGAGGGGATCTGGCCCAGCAGCCGGGGCCAGAGCGGCTGGCGCTTCCCCGGCCTGGAGACGCCCGCGCACATCGAGGGCTGGCGGCGGGTCACCGAGGCCGTGCACGCCGCCGGCGGCCGGATCTACGCACAGCTGATGCACGGAGGCCGGCACGGGCACCCGCTGTCCCGGATCGACGAGGACGTGCCCGCGGCGCCGTCCGCCGTGCTCGTCGACCCGAAGCGCGTCCACGTGCGCGACGGCGCCAAGGCCGACCCGGTCACCCCGCGCGAGATGAGCCTGGACGACATCCGCACGGCGGTCCAGGACTTCGCGGACGCCGCCCGCAACGCCATCGCCGCGGGCTTCGACGGCGTCGAACTGCACGGCGCCAACAGCTACTTGATCCACCAGTTCCTCGCCGACAACTCCAACCTCCGCACCGACGCGTACGGCCGCGGCTCGATCGCCGACAACATCCGCTTCGCCGTCGAGGTCGTACGCGCCGTCGCCGACGCCATCGGTGCCGAGCGCCTGGGCCTGCGCCTCTCGCCGGGCAACCCGCAGTTCGGGATGGCGGAGGCCGACCCGGGCCCGGTCTACCGCGCCCTGCTCGACGAGATCGACGGCCTGGGCCTCGCCTACCTCCACCTCACCGACAACGACAGCTACCCGGCCCTCACCGACCTGCGTCCCCACTGGCACGGCACTCTCATCGGCAACGTAGGCGAGAACGGCGACCCGACCACCCGTGAGGCGGGCGAGGCGGTCCTGGCCGAGGGCCTCGCGGACCTCGTCTCGTACGGGCGGGCGTTCATCTCCAACCCCGACCTGCCGGAGCGGTTCGCGCTGAACGCCCCGCTCCAGGAGATCGACCCGGCGCACCTCTACACGCACGGAGCGCAGGGCTACACCGACTACCCGGCCCTCGACCGGGTCCTCGTGTCCGCTCAGACCTCCACGAGCACCTGATCCAGCGATTTGCGCACGAGATCGGGGACCTGGCAGTCGGGCGCCGGATAGCCCACGGGGATCACCGCGAACGCCTTCTCGTTCTCGGGACGGCCGAGCACCTGCGACAGGAACCGCATCGGGCTCGGCGTGTGGATCAGTGCGGCGAGGCCCGACAGATGCAGCGCGGACAGCAGCATCCCCACCGCGATGCCGACCGACTCGTCCACGTAGTAGTGCTTGTGCTTGGTGCCGTCGTCGCCCAGCCAGTAGCGCTGCTGGAAGACGACGACGAGCGCGGGCGCGTCCGTCAGATGCGGCTTCACCTCGTCCGTGCCGAGCGGACGCAGGGCCGCGAGCCACTCCTCGCCGAGCCGCCCGTCATACGAGACGCGCTCCTCGTGCTCGGCGGCCTCGCGGATGCGGCGGCGTACGTCCGGGTCCTGGACGAGGACGAACGTCCACGGCTGCTGGTGCGCGCCGGACGGCGCCGTCGCCGCGCACGCGATGGCGTCCCGCACGACCTGCGGGGGCACCGGGTCGGGGGCGAACTGCCGCACCGTGCGCCGCTGCTGCATCCGCGTCCGCAACTCGGCGGCGTGCGCGAGGGATTCGGACGCGGGCATGCGATCGGGGCGGTAGGGAACGGAACGGTAGGGCTCGCCGTGGATGGGGGTCCAGGGCCGTTCTGCGGTCTCGTCAGCCATGCTCACGAGTGTGCCCCGGTCAGCTCCATCCCGTCACGATCAATGAGAGCCCGATCGTGAATCCGCCACCCAGCAAGGCCAGATACGGTCCGTAGAACCGCCGCAGCCGATGCGCGAGGAACCCGAAGGCCCCGAAGGCGAGGCCCACCGTGAGGGTGCGGGAGCCGCGGGAGAGAGCCGACTGGGCCAGCCAGTCCTGCGGTGCGATGTCGGCGAGGCCCGCCTCGCGTGCGTAGACCTTGAAGGGGACGCCGTTCCAGGGCTGGTGGCGGACGGCCGCCGCGCCCTCGACGGCGAGTTCCTCATGCACTTCGGCGCGCATCCGGTCCGTGGTCAGGGGATGCGGCAACTGCACGCCGGACGCGGCCAGTTGGAGCGCGAGCAGGCCGCCCGCCAGGCTTCCCGCGAGGGCGGTGAGGGAGAGCTTCAGGGCGCGGCGCGGTACCGCCACGCAGGCGATCGCCAGGAACAGTTCCGGCATCAGGGGCCAGCTCAGCGCCTCGGCGAGGGCCCAGAGGAAAGCTGCCGCGAGACCCCAGCGGGAGCTGACGACGGCCGCGATCCGTTTGCGGGCGGCGGAGTCCTTGAGGGGTTCCCGCGCCGTACGCCGATGAAGCTCGGCCACCGCCTCACGCGCCTCCTCCGGTGTGGTGTCCGGGGGCAGCGGGGCTCCGATGCGCACCCTCACCAGGGCGGGGCGCAGCTTGCCGTGCTTGGGCAGGAGGCGTGCGGTGCCGTCGATGGAGACCGGGACGACGGGTACGTCCGCCTGCCGGGCGAGAACCAGCGCGCCCTTGTGGAAGGCGCCGAGCTCGCCCTCCCGTGCGCGGGTGCCCTCGGGGAAGAGGACGACGGCTCCGCCCGCGCGCAGGGCGTCCGCCCTGGACAGCAGGTCGTCCATGCCGCCTCCGGTGCGGCGCACGGGGAAGCCCGCGGCCAGCCGGCTGCAGATGCGGCTGCGCCGGCGGGAGGCGAACCAGTAGTCGGCGGCGGCGCCGATCGCGGGCGCGTGGCCGGCGTCGAGCGCCGCGAGGAGGGCGGCGGTGTCCGCGTGGGAGGAGTGGTTCGCCACGACCACACAGCCGCCGCGCGGGAGTTGGCCGCGCCGCTCGACACCGCCGGTGAGGGTCAGCAGGGTCCACCAGAGGGCGCGGCGGAGACGGGCGGCGCCGCGCCTCGGGCGCCGTCGGTCACCGGCTCCGCCGGGTTCGTCCTCAAGCGCCGGACGGGCTGGATACGGCGTACGGACCCTCACAGCGTCACCACCATCGTCAGCAACAGCGCGACCAGCAGCGAATCGATCCGGTCGAGGAGACCGCCGAATCCCGGCAGCCAGCTCCCCGCGTCCTTCACGCCCGCCTCGCGCTTGACCATCGACTCCAGAAGATCCCCGAGCACGCAGCCGAGGAGCACCGCGGCCCACAGCACGGGGGAGAACGCGCCGACCGCGGCCAGCGCGGCGGCGGTCGCGACGGCGGCGCCCGCGACGCCCGCCCAGGTCTTGCTGGGGGAGAGGGGCGAGAGCGGCCGGGACAGGAGTCCCCCGCGGCCCAGCGCCGTACCCCCGCACCACGCCCCCACGTCCCCGAACGCCACCGCGACGCCCACCGCCACGGCCGTGTCGCCAAGGAGCACGAGCCCGCTCAGCGACACGGGAATCCACAGGAGCCCGAAGACCGTCCGGCTCGCCCGCGTGAAGCCCTGCGCGGCGTCCCCGGAGAAGAGGGCCACACCGGCGGCTGCGATCAGGAGCGCGCCCGCCGTCCGCAGATCAAGGGCGCCGGGCGCGGCCCCCGCGGTGCCCGGCACCGCCACGGCGGCCACCCCCAGCACCGCGCGCTCGCCCCGCGGCAGCCCCGCCATCCGCGCGTACTCGCCCACGGCGACGACCCCGAGCCCGGCCGCGAGCGCGAACGCCCCCGCCCGGCCCAGGAAGAACGCCCCGAGGAAGAGCGGCGCCGCCAGCGCCCAGGTCCGCCACCGCTTGCGCAGCTCGGCCCGCATCCGCACCCGCGAGGGCAGCGCGGCCACGGCCACCCCACCGGCACCGAGCACTCCGGCGACCACGGGCAGGGCCCGCCCCGCGACCTCCCCGGCGACGAACGCGGTGCTCATCGCTGGTCCCGCACATCACCGGCGGCCGGAGCCGAAGGCCCCAACTCCCGCCACAGGCGCGCCCATCGCACCCCCGCCGTCAGCACCGAACCCGCGGCGATCACCACCAGCACCGCGGCGGCCCACCCGGAGGCCGCCGCGAGGACCACGAGGGCGCAGCGCTCGGTCTTGCCGACCGGGCCGCCGTTCAGGCGGGGCGCGCCCGCCGCGGCGCCCGCGAGCGACACCCACGAGGGCAGCGTCGCCGCGAGGCCCGCCGTCGCCACCAGCCACAGCGGGGCCAGCGTCAGGAAGCCCGCAAGCACGGCCAGATCGGCGGCCCGGTCACCCAGTTCGTTCACGAGCGCGCCGCGACGCGTCGTGCGGCCCGTGTCGCGGGCCAGCGCCCCGTCGAGGTTCGCGAAGGCGAGCCGGGCGGCGAGCAGCACGGCCACGGGGAGCGCGGCGAACGGCACCGGCAGCCAGGCGAGTGCCGCCGCCGCGCCCGCCGCGCAGAGCACACCCGCCACGGTGAGGGTGTCGGGCGACACCTCGCGGCGGGCGAGAGCGCCGCGTACGCCGGACAACCGGTCCGCGTACCAGGGCTTGAGAGCGTAGAGGCCGTTCATGGCACCGACTCTGCCGCCGTCCGGACACCGGCAAATCGGCGTGCGTACTCATATACGGCCTGAGTACGGTGGAGAGGTGACCACGCTGCGTACGGCCCATACCTGCGATCTCGACCCCAGCGAACTGCGCGCCGCCCGCGCCCTGATGGACGAGGCGTTCGACGGGGACTTCAGCGACCAGGACTGGGACCACGGTCTCGGCGGCGTGCACGCCCTCGTGCACGACGACTCCGGTCTCCTCCTCGCGCACGGCTCCGTGGTCCAGCGCCGGATCCTGCACGACGGCCGTTCGCTGCGCATCGGATACGTCGAAGCGGTCGCCGTCCGCCCCGACCGGCAGCGGCAGGGCCTCGGCGGCCAGGTGATGGGCGCCCTGGAGCGGGTGATCGACCGGGCGTACGCACTGGGGGCGCTCTCGGCGTCGGACGAGGGGGAGCGGCTCTACATCGGGCGCGGCTGGCAGGAGTGGAAGGGCGCGGTCGGCACCCTCGGCCCCGAGGGCGTGGTCCACATGCCGGACGAGGAACCCCCGCTCCTGTGGGGCGGCGACCTCGACCCGGAGCACGAACTGCTCATCGACTGGCGCGACGGGGACATCTTCTGACGGCTTCCGGCTGCTTCTAGCCGCCGAGGGCGGCCGTGGCCTCCGAGGACGACCGCACGATGATCTTGCCCAGGTTCTCGCCCCGCAGCATCCCCAGGAACGCGTCCACGATGGAGCCGAAGCCGTCGACCACGGTCTCGTCGAGCCCGATGCGACCGCTCTGCAGATGCGGCACCACGAACGCGTTCAACTCCTCTTGCAGATCACGGTGGTTGCGTACGTGGAAGCCCTCCATGCGCAGGCTCTTCTCGACGATGTCGGGGAGGTTGCGCAGGGTGTACGGCGCGCCCGTGCTGTTGTACTCGGCGATCGTGCCGATGCGTACGATCCGCCCGAACTCGCGCAGCGAGGAGATCGCGGCTTCGAGGGGCTCGCCGCCGACGTTGTCCATGTAGAGGTCGATCCCGTCGGGCGCCGCCTTCGCGAGCAGCTCGGCCGTCGGGCCCGTGTGGTAGTCGAAGACCTCGTCGTAGCCGACGTGTTCCGTCAGGTACGCCGCCTTCGCCGCCGTACCCGCGCTGCCGACCAGCCGCCCCGCGCCCATGAGCCGGGCGAGCCGCCCGGTGGCCGTGCCCACGCCGCCGGCCGCGGCGGAGACGAACAGGTCCTGCCCCTCGCGGAGTTCGGCGATGCGGGTGAGGCCGGCGTAGGCGGTCAGGCCGGTGCCGCCGAGGATGCTCAGGTGCGCGGAGAGCGGTACGCCGTCGAAGCGGGGGACGGCGCGTGCCTCGTCGGGGGTGACGACGGAGTGGGTGCGCCAGCCCTGCCGGTGGAAGACGATCTCGCCCTCGGGGAGCGCGGGGTCGCGGGACTCCACGACGCGGCCGATGGAGCGGCCCTCCAGCGGGGCGTTCAGCGCGAACTCCCCGTCCATCATTTCGCGGTGGTAGGGGTCCACCGACCAGTACAGGTTCTCCACCAGGGCCGTGCCCGGGGCGGGTTCGGGCCGTGCGGACTCCACGAAGGCGAAGTGCTCGGGGGTGGGGAAGCCGTGGGGGCGGGCGGTCTGGTGCACGGTCAGTGCGGTCTCGGTCATGGCGGTGACCGTACGGAGGAATGCGGGGGCCGGGGAGAGGGTTGCGCTCATGGAACGCCCCGACCCATGAAGAGCCCTCATAGAAGCAGGTGGGACCCACGATGGACACAGCCGCGAAGGCCGCAGCCACCACCGCGTCCGCCACCTCTCCGTCCGCCGCCACCGCGTTCGCCGCCTCCGCGTCCGCCGCCACCGACCTCGCGCCCCACGAACTCCGCATCCTCGTCGCCGTCGACGCCGAGCGCGGGTTCTCGGCGGCGGCCAAGGTCCTCGGGCTCACGCAGTCCGCGGTCTCGCACTCCATCCGCGGGACGGAACGCAAGGTCGGGGCGGTGCTCTTCGAGCGGGGCCGCAAGGGCGCGACGCCGACCGCGGCCGGGGCCGCCGCCGCTGCCCACGCCCGGCGCGTCCTGCGGCTCCTGGACGCCCTGGCCGCCGAGGCCCGCGGCGCCGAGCGGGGCACGGTCGCGGGGCCGCTGCGCATCGCCGCCTTCCGCAGCGTGGCCCTGTATCTGCTGCCGCCCGTCCTGGAGCGCCTCACCGCCCGCCATCCCGGCATCGAGCCGGAGGTGCGCGTGGTCCGTGAGCTGGGGGCGGGCACGGCGGGCGAGGTCGCCGAGGGGCGTGCGGACGTGGGCATCGCGACGATCGGGTCGACCTCGCCGGTGCCCGCGGGGCTCATCGGCGACGTACTGATCGAGGAGCCCTACTCGCTGGTGCACCCGGCGGGCCACCCCGACCCGCGCTCCCTGCCGCTGGTGGACTGGCACGAGAACTGCGGGTCCTACACCCGGGCCTGGTGGGCCGGGCAGGACTGGATCCCGAGGGCGACCGTGCTGACCGAGGACGACGGAGCGGTGCTCTCGATGGTGAGCAGGGGTCTCGGCATGGCGATCATGCCCGCGCTCTCGCTGAACGGAGCACCGGACGGAATCGAGATCACCGATCTCGGTCCGGAGCGCCCGTCACGTTCGGTGGGCTACGTCACCACGCCTGAGCTGGCCACCACTGTCGCCGTCCGCGCCCTGATCCGCGAGCTCAGGGCCGCCAAAGGAGGGGCCGGGAGTGAGGCCCGTCTCAGATAGTAGGAAGTCCGAGTAATTGTGGAGACAGACGCTCCGTCCTCGCTTAGCTTTGTAGGAGCCGAACGTCTCGCTCGACCAAGCGAATGGCGGTCGTGAGCCGGAGCCCCACGCAGGCAACCCCTGCCGCTCCTGTGCTCCCCGCCCCTCCGGCGTCTCGAAATCACCCCTTCCCTCAAGGAATGGATCTCTCATGGCCGAGACGACCGCACGCCGAGTCCGCCACACCTCCCGCAAGTCCGATTCCGAGCGCAAGAACGCCGCAGCGGCCCTGCAGCGCGCCCTCGACCGCAGGGACAACGGCGGCGAGACGGGGCACTGAGTCCCTACTTGCCGCGCACCACCTCGAAGTGGTCCACGCGCTCTCCGCTCTCGGCGAGCGCGGAGACCGTCAGCTTCGGGTGCGCACCGGCCGTCACCTCCACCGCGAGGAACGAGAAGCCGGTGTACCGCACCCGTGACCACTCCACGGTGTCCGGCGCGGGATGGCGCGACTTCGTCCAGTGGAACGTCCGGACCGACTCCCGGTCCTCGACGTTCCCCTCGAAGCTGTCCTTCACCCCGGCCGGAAAGCCGTAGAGGTCCTTGCCCGCGCCGCCCGCGGTGACGTACACGATGCCGTCGCGCGTCGGATCGGTCGACGCGCCGACCGGCACGGGCTTGCCGACCTCGCCGCCCTTGATCGCGTCGGTGCGTTCGTAGACGTGGTTGTGGCCGTTGACGACCAGGTCCACCTGGTGCTTGGCGAAGAGCGCCAGCCACGCGTCGCGCACCCCGCCGTCCGAGGCGTGCGTCGACGTCGAGTACATGCAGTGGTGGAAGAAGACCACCACGAAGTCGACGGTCCCGTCCGCCCGCAGCTCGCCCAGGCGCTTGTCCAGCCAGGCGGTCTGCTTGCCGTCCGTGTAGCCCTTGTTGGCGGGGATCTCGTACGAGACGTCGTTCGCGTCGAGCGCGACGACGCCGACGTTGCCGTACGTGAAGGAGTAGACCCCCGGGGCGTTCTTCGGGTCGAAGCCGTTCTCCGGCAGCGACCAGCGCGCGGACTGGCCGCCGTAGCCGTTCGGTGAGTACCACGCCTCCATGTCGTGGTTGCCGGTCGTCACCATCCACGGGACGGACTTCGCCACGGACTCGGTCTGTGCGAGGAACGTGTCCCACACGCGTGCGTCGTACGTGTCGGACTCCTTGCCGTGCCCGGTGGTGTCCGCGTAGCAGATGTCGCCCGCGTGCAGGTGGAAGGACGGGTTCTGGCCCAGGATCAACTGGTCGTTGGCGAGCGCGTCGTAGCTCACGCCCTGGTCGCCGAAGGCCGTGAAGACGAACCTCTCCGGTGTCGCGGGCGCCGTGCGGAAGGAGCCGATCGTCGCCATCCGCTCGGGCGACGCCGGGTCGAAGCCCTCGTGGCCGACGCCGTAGTAGTACGTCGTGCCGGGCCGCAGACCGTCCAAGGCCGCGTGCAGGTAGTACTGCTCGACCGCGGGCAGCTTCTTCGACAGGGACGGGGTGTGCAGGTCGCGTACCTCCGCCTCGATCTTCCGGCTCAGCTCCCAGGGCTTCGGCCCCACCCGCAGATAGGGGGACTTGACCGCGAACGGAACCTGCCATGACACCCGCATCTGCGTCTTCGGGTCGGCCCCGAAGGCGAGATGCCGGGCGAAGGGCGCCACCAGCTTGCCGTCGACCTTGACCGGCCCGACGGGCGCGGACGGCGAGGCGAGCGGGCTCGACGGCGACGCGTCCTCGCCGTGGGCGCTGCCCGAGCTGCCGGCGAGCAGGCCGATGCCGCCGACCGTCCCCGCGGCGGCGAACGAACTGGCCAGGACCCTGCGGCGGGAGAACTTACCGCGCAGGTACTCGTGCTGCTCCGGCATGCTCATCCTGGCCGCGAGCTGCTCCGGTATGCCGACGTCGGGAGTGTCCATGGGAGGAGAACTTCCCAGTGGTCCCCAACTCGCGCCAGGCCTGAGGGTGAAGAGGGGGTGGCCATGTGATGGCGCACCGGTTGCGTGACCAGGGGTGTCCGCATGCCGGACTCCGTGTGTCATCCCGTGGGACGGAGCGTAGGCTGCCGTCATGTCTCGCAGCATCAATCTCGCAGTGATCCCCGGTGATGGAATCGGCCAGGAAGTCGTGGCCCAGGGGCTCAAGGTCCTCAATGCCGTCCTCCCGCAGGATGTGAAGCTGGAGACCAAGGAGTTCGACTTCGGAGCCAAGCGCTACCACGCGACCGGTGAGACCCTCACCGACGCCGACGTCGACGCCCTCAAGCAGTACGACGCGATCCTCCTCGGCGCGATCGGCGACCCCTCGGTCCCGTCCGGCGTCCTGGAGCGCGGTTTCCTGCTGAAGCTCCGCTTCCTCTTCGACCACCACGTCAACCTGCGGCCCTCGAAGCTGCTCCCGGGTGTCTCGACCCCGCTCAAGGGCGAGCCCGAGATCGACTTCATCGTCGTACGCGAAGGAACCGAGGGCCCCTACACGGGCAACGGCGGCTCGATCCGCACCGGTACCCCGCACGAGGTCGCCACCGAGGTCTCCGTCAACACCGCCTTCGGTGTGGAGCGCGTGGTCCGTGACGCGTTCGCCCGCGCCCAGGCCCGCCCGCGCAAGAAGCTGACGCTGGTCCACAAGAACAACGTCCTGGCGTACGCCGGTCACCTCTGGACGAACGTCTTCAACGAGGTGGCGAAGGAGTTCCCCGACGTCACCACCGACTACATCCACGTCGACGCCGCGACGATCTACCTCGTCACCGACCCCGGCCGCTTCGACGTGATCGTCACCGACAACCTCTTCGGCGACATCATCACCGACCTTGCCGCGGCCGTCTCCGGCGGCATCGGCGTCGCGGCCTCGGGCAACATCAACCCGAGCCGCGAGTTCCCCTCGATGTTCGAGCCCGTGCACGGCTCGGCGCCGGACATCGCGGGCCAGGGCAAGGCCGACCCGTCGGCCACCGTCCTGTCCGTCGCGCTGCTCCTGCGCCACCTCGGCCACGAGGACGAGGCGGCGCGCATCGAGACCGCCGTCTCCGCCGACCTCGCGGAGCGCGGTGACACCGTCCGCACCACCGAGCAGATCGGCGACGCGCTCGCCGTACGAGTAGCGGGCTGACCCGGTAGCTCACCGTTTTCACACAGAAGCCGCCGGGTCGGATTGACCACCCGGCGGCTTCTCGTATGCGGCTCCGGGTGCCACCATCGACCCCTGGGCCGCATTCACGCTGTTTCTTCCTCGGCGCCACGCGAGCGATAATCGAACGTGGGGCCGCGGAATGCAGGGTTACTCGGACGTCCTAGTACGAGACGTACAGGCGTGAGCGCGGTCCGTCACCATCACACCGTGAAGGACTAGTACTCATGACGACGACGCCGACACCCACGATCGAGCTCAAGCCCACCTCGAGCCCGCTGTCCCGGGCGGAGCGCGAGGCGATCCTGGCCAACCCCGGGTTCGGTCGCCACTTCACCGATCACATGGTGACGATCAAGTGGACGGAGGGGCGCGGCTGGCACGACGGTCAGCTCGTGCCGTACGGCCCCCTCTCCCTCGACCCGGCGACCAACGTCCTGCACTACGCGCAGGAGATCTTCGAGGGCCTGAAGGCCTACCGCCAGCCCGACGGCACGGTGGCCTCCTTCCGCCCCGAGGCCAACGCGGAGCGCTTCCAGCGGTCCGCGCGGCGGCTCGCGATGCCGGAGCTGCCGGTCGAGACGTTCATCGAGGCGTGCGACGCGCTGGTGAAGCAGGACAAGGCGTGGGTGCCGGCGCACGGTGGCGAGGAGTCGCTGTACCTGCGCCCGTTCATGATCGCGACCGAGGTCGGCCTCGGCGTGAAGCCGGCCAACGAGTACCTCTTCATCGTCATCGCGTCGCCCGCGGGCGCGTACTTCCCCGGTGGCGTCAAGCCCGTCTCGATCTGGCTGTCGGAGGACCGCGTGCGGGCGGTGCCGGGCGGTGTGGGCGACGCCAAGACCGGCGGCAACTACGCGGCGTCCCTGCTGGCCCAGGCCGAGGCGGCGGCGATGGGCTGCGACCAGGTCGCGTACCTGGACGCGGTGGAGCACAAGTGGGTCGAGGAGCTCGGCGGCATGAACCTGTACTTCGTGTACGGGGACAAGATCGTCACGCCGACGCTGACGGGCTCGTTGCTGGCCGGCATCACCCGGGACTCGCTCCTGACGGTCGCCCGCGACCTCGGCTACGAGTCGGAGGAGTCGCGGGTCTCGATCGACCAGTGGCAGGCGGACACGTCCGAGGGCACGCTGACGGAGGTCTTCGCCTGCGGCACGGCGGCGGTGATCACTCCCGTGGGTACGGTGAAGTGCCGCTCGGGCGAGTGGACGCAGAGCGGCGGCGAGCCGGGCCCGGTGACGATGAAGCTGCGCGAGGCGCTGCTCGATGTCCAGCGGGGCACGGCGAAGGACCGGCACGGCTGGATGCATGACCTCGGCTGAGGGCTTATCCGAGTACGCGGACGGAGGCCGGGCCCGGAAGTAGACCTTCCGGGACCGGCCTTTGCGGTGTCCGGGGCGGGTCGCTGCGTCTGGGGTGCGACAGCACACGCGCGACGGGCTGTTGCGGTGCGTACGGGAGTTGATCGACCGTTCCTGCGGTGGCGTCATCGTCAAGCGGTACCTGCACGAGCTGATCACGGCACCTGCGCGCTGACCGGTGACGCGCTCTCCGCGGGGGCGGGCGCCTGTCCGCGGTCCATGATCACGTACGTCAGGCCGCCCACCAGGCCCGACAGCAGGAAGCTGCAGTCCACCCCTCCTGTCAGGGAGAGCAGCGGCCCTTCGTAGGAGGGGAGCGAGACCGCGGCCAGGCCCACCGCCGCGCCGAGCGCCCAGCTCACCGCCGCCGGGATGTTCCAGCCCCCGCGGTACCAGTAGATCCCGCCCCTGGAACGGCGGTTGAAGACCTGGAGCGCCTCCGCGTCGTAGACGCCCCCGCAGCGCGCGAAGCCGATCAGGGTGATCACCGCCCACGGTGTGCCGATCGCCGTGAGCAGGAGCACGAAGGACGTCATCGCGTCCTGCGCCTCCCACGCGAAGTGGCCCACGAACACGCACCCCGTGGCCACCACCGCCACCGTGTACGTCGCCCGCGCCCGCGACGCGCGCGGCAGGATCGCGTCCAGGTCCAGGCCCATCGAGTACAGCATCAGGCCCGCGTTGCCCACCGAGCCCGCCGAGGCGGCCAGGAGCAGCGGGACCAAGTACCAGGTGGGGGAGGCGGAGACCAGCGGGCCCGCGTAGTCGAGCGCCGCCCCCGCCGCGTACGCCGTGAACGTACCGAAGAGTTGGGGCAGCAGAAGTCCGGCCAGGAGGCCGACCCATGACGCGTGCAGTACCGTGCGCGAGCTGTGGCGCGTGGGGGAGACGTAGCGCGTGTAGTCGCCCAGGAGCGTGATGAACGCGATCGGGCCGCTCAGGCCCGCCGCCACCAGGGCGAGCAGCCACGTCGGCCAGAAGGAGCCGAGGAGGTAGCCGCCTGCGTCGGGCAGGGCCGACGTGGTGAAGTCGGGGGCGTACGCCACCGTCCCGAGGATCAGCAGCGCCGTCATGCCCACCGCGAGCACGCGCGACAGGCGCAGCAGGACCCGGTAGCCGTACACCGCGCCCGTCACCGTGGCGGCGGCGAGCAGCGCGTACACGATCCCGTACGAGAGGCCGCTCGACGGGAGCCCCGTCAGGCGGTGCAGGACGCCCACCATCACGTCGCCGCCGATCCAGATGGTCAGCGCGGTGTAGCCGAGCGACAGCAGGAGGCCGACGATCGAGCCGATCAGGCGGCCCCGCACGCCGAACTGCGCCCCGGAGGAGGTGGAGAGGTTCGTGCCCGTGCGGAGGGAGACCAGGGCGAGGGGTGCCGTGAGGGCCGTGCCCAGGACCGTGCCCGCCACCACGGACGTGACGGACGCCCACCACCCGAGGCCGAACGACACCGGCAGCCAGCCGAAGACGATCACCCCGAGGCAGAGGTTGGAGCCGAGCAGGATCGAGATGAGGTCGCGGGGGCCGCTGGTGCGTTCCCCGTCCGGGATGGTGTCGACTCCGCGCTGTTCTATCGGCATGAGGGTGCCCCTGACGCTCGATCGTGGCGGCCTGCGCACACAGGCCGCCGTTCGACTGTTTGAGTGCCGCTCAATGTGACCTGAGTCCTGCTCGCACGTCAATGTTTTCGTCATGCCGATGTCGTGGTTAGAGTGGTGTTCAAACGATGGAGGTGTGGTGGCGTGCGGCTTACCCCCACGGAACGCGACCGGCTGCTGCTCTTCGGGGCGGCCGAGCTGGCCAGGGCCCGCAAGGCGCGCGGCCTCAGACTCAACGTCCCCGAGGCGACCGCGCTGATCGCGGACACGGTGTGCGAGGCGGCCCGCGACGGCGTCCGGCTCGCCGAGGCGATCGAGCGGGCGCGCTCGGTCCTCGGGCCCGACGACGTCCTGCCGGGCGTCGCGGACGTGGTGACCGAGGTGCATGTGGAGGCCGTCTTCGACGACGGGTCCCGGCTCGCCGTCGTCTCCCGGCCGATCGGGGCGGGGATGGGCAGCGAGGCGCCGGGGGCGCTGCTGCCCGGCCCGGAGCACGCGGAGCTCGCGCCCGTCGTGACGCTCACCGTGCACAACACCGCCACGGTGCCCGTCTCCGTCACCTCGCACTTCCACCTCTTCGAGGCCAACCCCCGGCTCGACTTCGACCGCTCGGCCGCGTACGGCATGCGGCTCGCGGTCCCCGCCGGGTCCTCCGTCCGCTTCGGCCCCGGCGAGAGCGTCGAGGTCGGGCTCGTGCCGATCGGCGGCGAGCGCGTCGCGATCGGCTTCGCCGGCCTGGTGGACGGCGCGCTGGATGCGCCCGGCGCCAAGGAAGAGGCCCTGCGCAGGGCCGTGGCGTGCGGCTATCTGGGAGCCGACCGACATCTGGGAGCCGACCGAGCAGTAGACGGAGGAGCCGACCGATGAGCATCGATCCGTACGCGTACGCCGCCACCCATGGGCCCCGCGCGGGCGACCGCGTCAGGCTCGGCGACTCCGGGCTGACCGTCCGGGTGGAGTCGGATTCGCAGCGGTACGGCGAGGAGTTCCTCGCCGGGTTCGGCAAGACGGCCCGCGACGGGCTGCACCTGAAGGCCGCCGCCGTGCGGGAGACCTGTGACGTCGTGATCAGCAATGTGCTGGTCATCGACGCCGTGCAGGGCATCCGCAAGGTGTCCATCGGGATCAGGGAAGGCCGCATCCACGCCATAGGGCGGGCCGGTAACCCCGACACCCTGGACGGGGTCGACGTCGTGGTCGGCACCGGCACGTCCATCGTGTCGGGCGAGGGGCTCATCGCCACCGCCGGATCCGTGGACACCCACGTCCATCTGCTCTCGCCGCGCATCATGGAGGCCTCGCTGGCCTCCGGCGTCACCACGATCATCGGCCAGGAGTTCGGGCCCGTGTGGGGCGTCGGGGTCAACTCGCCCTGGGCGCTGAAGCACGCGTTCAACGCCTTCGACGCCTGGCCCGTCAACATCGGCTTCCTGGGGCGCGGTTCGTCCTCGCACGACGCACCGCTCATCGAAGCGCTCGCCGAGGGCGGGGCGTCGGGCTTCAAGGTGCACGAGGACATGGGCGCGCATACGCGCGCACTCGACACCGCGTTGCGGGTGGCCGAGGAGCACGACGTCCAAGTCGCCCTGCACAGCGACGGGTTGAACGAGTGTCTGTCCGTCGAGGACACGCTGAAGGTGCTGGAAGGGCGGACCATCCACGCCTTCCACATCGAGGGATGCGGTGGCGGGCACGTGCCGAACGTCCTGAAGATGGCGGGCGTGCCGAACGTGATCGGCTCCTCCACCAATCCGACGCTGCCGTTCGGCCGGGACGCCGTCGCCGAGCACTACGGGATGATCGTCTCGGTCCACGACCTGAAGACCGATCTGCCCGGTGACGCCGCCATGGCCCGCGACCGCATCCGCGCCGGGACCATGGGCGCCGAGGACGTGCTGCACGACCTGGGTGCCATCGGCATCACCTCGTCCGACGCGCAGGGCATGGGGCGCGCGGGGGAGACCGTACGCAGGACCTTCGCGATGGCCGGGAAGATGAAGGCCGAGCTGGGCCCGATGGACGGGGACGGCGCGGACGACGACAACGCGCGCGTCCTGCGCTACATGGCCAAGCTGACCATCAACCCCGCCATCGCCCACGGCCTGGCCCACGAGGTCGGCTCCATCGAGGTCGGCAAGATGGCCGACATCGTGCTCTGGAAGCCCGAATACTTCGGCGCCAAACCGCAGTTGGTGCTCAAGTCCGGCTTCCCCGCCTACGGAGTGGTGGGCGACCCGAACGCCGCGACCGACACCTGCGAGCCGCTCGTCCTGGGCCCACAGTTCGGGGCGTACGGCGCGACGCCCGCCGACATCTCGGTGGCCTTCGTCGCGCAGGCCGCCGTCGACCAGGGCAACGACCGGATGCCGACCCGGCGGCGCCGGGTCGCCGTGCGGGGCACCCGTGGCATCGGCCCCGCCGACCTGCGGCTCAACTCCCGCACCGGCTCCATCGACGTCGACCAGCGCTCCGGCCTGGTCACGCTCGACGGCGACCCCGTCCGCTCCGAGCCGGCCGACTCCGTCTCGCTCAACCGCCTCTACTTCCTGTAGCCCGTCCCGCAGTCCTTCCCATAGTCCTTGCCGTAGGGATCACCATGACCTTCCACATGCCCGCCGAGTGGGCCCCGCACGAGCGCACCTGGATGGCCTGGCCGGGCCCCAACCCGACGTTCACGAACGAGCGCGAGCTCGCCGAGGCGCGGGCCGCCTGGGCCGGTGTCGCCCGTGCCGTACGCCGCTTCGAACCCGTCACGATGGTCGTCGGGACCGGCCAGAGCGAGTCGGCCCGCGCGCTCCTGGGCCCCGACATCGAGCTGGTCGAGCGCGATCTGGACGACGCGTGGATGCGTGACATCGGCCCCACCTTCGTACGCGATGGCCAGCAACTCGCCGCCGTGGACTGGACGTTCAACGGCTGGGGCGGCCAGGACTGGGCCCGCTGGGAGCACGACGCGAAGATCGCCCGGCACGTCGCCGACCTGGCCGAGGTGCCCGTCCACTCCTCGCCCCTCGTGAACGAAGGCGGCGGCATCCACGTCGACGGCGAGGGCACGGTCCTGCTGACCGACACGGTCCAGCTCGACCCGGGGCGCAATCCGGGCCTGACCCGCGAGCAGGCCGAGGAGGCGATCCACGCCCGCATCGGCACGCGCAAGGCGATCTGGCTGCCGCGCGGCCTGGCCGGTGACTATGGACAGTTCGGCACCCGGGGGCACGTCGACATCGTCGCCGCGTTCGCCGCCCCCGGTGTCGTCCTCGTCCACTCGCAGCAGGACCCCGCCCACCCGGACTTCGAGATCAGCAAGGAGATCATCGGGGTCCTCCAGGGGCAGACCGACGCCCGTGGCCGCACCCTGCAGATCGTCGAGGTGCCCGCGCCGACCGTCCTCACCGACGACGAGGGCTGGGTCGACTACTCCTACATCAACCACTACCTCTGCAACGGCGGCGTCGTCCTGTGCGCCTTCGACGACCCGCGCGACGAGATCGCGGCGGGCATCTTCCGCCGGCTCTTCCCGGAGCGGACCGTGACGCTCGTGGACGCCCGTACGATCTTTGCCGGGGGTGGTGGCATCCACTGCATCACCCAGCAGCAGCCGAAGATCCCCAAGATCTAGCGTCAGACGAGTCACCGCAGGAGTCCCCGTGGCCCAGGCCGCCCGCCGGAAGAACGCACCACCGCGCGAGGACGTGCTTGCCGCTGCCATGGAGATGATCGCCGAGCGCGGCCTGGAGAAGCTGACCATGGCCGCGCTCGGCCGCGAGGTCGGCATGAGCAGCGGCCACCTCCTCTACTACTTCCGCACCAAGGACGAGCTGCTCCTGCGCACCCTGGAGTGGAGCGAGTCAGCCCTCGGCGCCGAGCGCGGCCGGCTGCTGGCGCGGCGGGGCACGGCCCGCGAGCGGCTCGACGCGTACGTCGACCTGTACGTCCCCGACGGCCCCGGCGACCCCCACTGGACGCTCTGGCTCGAGGTCTGGAACCGCTCCCTGAACGCCGACGAGGACGAGCGCGACCGGCAGGTCGCCATCGAGAGCGCCTGGCACCGCGACCTGGTGGCGCTGCTCGCCGAAGGCGTCTCGCGCGGCGAGTTCGGCGCCCTGGACCCCGACCGGTTCGCGGCGCGGCTGCGGGCGCTGCTCGACGGGTTCTCCATCCACGTGGCGATCGGCCTGCGCGGCACGGGACGTGACCAAATCCTCGCTCACGTACGGGAGTTCCTGGACGGAGCACTCGCCTTTGGCGGGCAGGACCCCGACGGCCGCGTCTAGGTTGTACGCGTTCCTGCGGATTGTGCGTCTCTTGGCGGTGCGCTTGTATCCGGGTGGGCCTTCGGTGTCGGGCCGGGGGTGACGACAGGTTTTGGGGGAAGCCATGTCCACTGCTAGACGTGTGTCCTTGAGCGCCTTGCTGGCCGCGGCGCTCGGCACCACCGTGTTACCGGCCGCGGCGCAGGCCGCGCCGCACGAGCCGCGGGCGCCGAAGGTGGAGCGCGTGAGCGTCGCGGCGGACGGGACCGAGGGGGACGGCCCGTCGAGGACCGCGTCCATCACGGGCGACGGCCGGTACGTCGCGTTCTGGAGCGACGCGGAGAGCCTGACGCCCGACCCCTATCAGGGGCCGTACGACTACGGGCACGTACGCGACCTGAAGACCGGCGACGTCACCCGGATCAAGAACTCCATGGGCGCCCCCTCCATCAGCGACGACGGGCGGTACGCGGCGCACACCGGCTGGGGCAGCCACGGCATCAACGTCTTCCTCACCGACCTGAGCACGGGGCAGATCAAGCAGATCGACGGCAGGGGATTCAAGTACAGCGCGTCGTCCCCCGACATCAGCGCGGACGGTCGCTACATCGCCTACGACCTCCAGCCGCAGCATCCCGGGGACCCCCAGCGGGTCGAGGTCTACGACCGCGAGACCGGCACCCGAGAGGTCGTCAGCGACGGACCGCCGGACTCGGCCCGCGACATGGTGGACCCCTCCATCAGCGCCGACGGCCGCTACGTCGCCTACGAGGACAAGGGCACCACCCAGATCTGGCTCCGCGACCGCACCACCGGCGGCCTCACCCGGATCGACGACGGCACCCCGTCCACGCTGGTGCAGGTCAGCGGCAACGGCCGCACGGTGGCGATGAACGGCGCGAACGGCGCCTACGTACGGGACCTGCGCACCGGGAAGGTCCAGCACTTCGCGCAGGGCAGGGCGCAGGCGCTCAGCCCGGACGGCCGTCGGTTCGTGTACGGGGTCCACGGCGACGGGAGGTCGGACATCCGCCTTCGCCACCTGCCCAGCGGCCACGAGACGACGATCGGCCAGGGCGGGGCATCGCCGGGGGCGATCGCCGGCAAGGGGCGCGGCATCGTCTACTCCTCGGAGGACCCGGACATCGTGCCGGGCGACACGAACGGCGACTCCGACGTCTTCGTACGCCACACCCACTGACCGAACCGGGGGAAGCACATCATGGACAGCAGCAAGAGAGCGGCCACCGGCCTGTGCCTGGCCGCCCTGCTCGGCACAGTGGGAGCGCTCCCTGCCCACGCGGAGCCGGACCCGGTGCCGCCGCCCACCGAGCGGATCAGCGTGAACACCACCGGCGGACAGCTCGCCGCCCCGTCGTACGACCCGGCGATGGGCGAAGACCGCGTGGTCGCCTTCACGTCCGAGGGGGGCGCCGACGGCCTGCCGGGGGTGTCCGTCAAGGACCGCGGCGGATACTCGTACGTCAGCTCCGGCGCCAACGGCCCGTCGTACGACGGCTCGCCCTGCCCCAGCGGGCGGATGGTCGGCTTCGTCTCCGAGTCCACGGACCTCGCGAGCCCGCCGAAGCCCGACCACCGGCCGACCGTCTACATCCGCAACCGCCCGGTCTGGAAGATCACCGGCCTCACCGGTTACCAAGGGGTCCGCTTCACCTCGATGGAGCAGCCCCACGTCGACCCCAGCTGCCAGTGGATCACCTACACGGCCACCCTCCCCGCCACCGAGGAGGACCCGGCGCCCCAACCGCGCGTCTACCGCTTCAAGTTCAGCGGCGGCACCACCGACCTGGTCAGCGAGGCATCGGACGAGCCGGCGGGGAAGCCGTCGGTGAGCTACAACGGGGAGTACGTCTCGTACGAACAGGGCGGCGAGATCCACGTCCGGAACATGACCACCGGCGCCCGCGAGAAGGTGTCCGTGGCGCGGGACGGCGGCGAGGCCGACGGCGCGTCCACGGCCCCCTCCATCAGCTCGGACGGGCGCCGCGTCGCCTTCGACTCGCGCGCGTCCGACCTCGCGTCCGGCGACGGGAACCGCGACACGAACGTCTTCGTGCGCGACCTCGACGCGGGCACCACGACCCTGGTGAAGGCCCCGAAGAAGAAGGGGTACACCGCGCAGGCGTCGCTCTCCAAGACCGGCACCCATGTCGCCTACACCTCGGCGAAGAAGCGCGGCAAGGGCTCCGTGCCCTCCGTCCACCTGCTCGAACTGGCCACCGGGAAGACGCAGTTGATCAGCGTCGACCTCGACGGCGGGCGCAACGACCTCGCGGCACAGAACCCGTCGGTCAACGAGGACGGCACGGTCGTGGCCTTCGCGTCGGCGTCGGCCGACCTGGTGCCGGGGGACACCAACGGCGTGTCCGACGTCTTCCTGCGGACAGTTCCGGGAGAAGCGCAACCGTAAGCGCATCTCGCGCATCACAGACATTGCGTACGCATCGCGTGCAGCATCCGCACCGAACACCAAGGAAACACGGGGGACTTCACCATGCACAGCACCAAGCGCCGCGCGGCCCTGGCCGCCGCCGCACTCGTCGCCGCGGTCACGGCCGGCACCCTGCCGGCCGCGTCCGCGGCACCCGACGCCGCGCCCCGCACCGAGGGCGTCAGCGTCACGGCCGACGGGAAGGCCGCCGACGCGCGGTCGGCGGCGGCGACCATCAGCCGCGACGGCCGGTTCGCGGCCTTCGACTCCGAGGCCACCGATCTGGTCGCGGGCGACACCAACGGCCTGAACGACGTCTTCGTACGCGATCTGCGCACCGGAAGGACCGAGCGGATCGCCCTCGAAGGGCGTGACGTCAGGGGGCCCTCGCTGAGCGCCGACGGACGGTACGTCGCGATGATCACCAGCCCCGCGGGCTCCTACTCGCAATCCGACGTCCGGCTCTACGACCGCAGGACCAAGAAGGCCGAGCGGCTCGACGTCGAGCTGCCGGACGGCGCCGGCGGCGCGGGCTCCGTCTCGCTGACCCCGAACGCGCGGTACGCCGTCTTCGACGTCGGCCGGCGCGCGGGCAGCCCCGGCGGCGTCGTCTTCCTGCGCGACCGCAAGACCGGCACGACCGAGCGGATCAGCGAGGCAGACCCGGCCAGGGACGGGCGCACCGCGCACGGGGCGACCGTCAGCGACGACGGCAGCCGCGTCGTCTACGCGTACAACTACTTCAACGGCCCGCGCGGCGACGACTGGAGCGACGTGCTGCTGCGCGATCGCACGACGGGTGAGCTGACGGAGATCGACCGTTCCCACGACGGATCGGAGACGGAGAAGGAGTCCCTCGCCCCGTCCATCAGCGGCAACGGCCGCACGGTGGTCTTCGAGTCCCGCGACACGCACCTGGTCCCGAACGACGACGACGCCGCCTGGAACGTCTTCGTGCACGACATCGCCTCCGGCGGGAACCAGCGCGTCCACGGCACCCAGGGCGGCCCCGGCGAGGCCGATACCCGCGCGCCCGCTATCAGCGCCGACGGCCGAAGGCTGACGTTCACGTCGGAGCTCGCCGAGGCGGGCTCCGAGTACGGCAAGGAGTGGCCCGTCTACCTGCGCGACCTCAAGAAGGGCAGCACCACCCTCGTCACGCCCGACACCACGGGCGGCGCGGCCTCGGCGCAGGTCGCCCCCGGCGGCATCTCGGCAGACGGGCGCCGGATCGCCTTCCTCTCCGGCGACGCGTCGCTCCTGGGCGGCGACACCAATGACGGCTACGACACCTTCGTACGCCACCTGCGCTGACCACTGACGTCAGTCGGGGCCCACGGCGGGCGGCGCGTCCCACGCGTCGCCCGCATCGTGAGACAGGGCAGCGCGGTGTGTGCGGGCTGTGGCAGGCTGCCACCGTGCTCTCGTTCGCCATGATTATTGGCAGCAGGCGCGCCGGTCCGCAGTGACCGTCTCGTACCACCATGTACGGGCGGACACCGTCGTCTCTCAGACCCGCGCGCAAACCTCTCGTACCCACGAGGGGTTTTTTCGTTTCCTGGCCCAACATCAGCCGGACGCGGAGCGCGAGGGATCATTGAGGCGGTGGAGCCGGTCATTCCGGTAGACCGAGATCCGACACAGGAGCCAGATCAGCATGACGGAAACCAGCACACCCGACGATTCGTTCCACGTCTTTGACACCACGCTGCGCGACGGCGCGCAGCGCGAGGGAATCAACCTGACCGTCGCGGACAAGCTGACCATCGCCCGGCACCTGGACGACTTCGGCGTGGGCTTCATCGAGGGCGGTTGGCCGGGCGCCAACCCCCGCGACACCGAGTTCTTCTCCCGCGCCCAGCAAGAGATCACCTTCCGGCACGCCCAGCTCGTCGCCTTCGGCGCCACGCGCCGCGCGGGTGGCTCGGCGGCCACGGACGTGCAGGTCAACGCCCTGCTGGCGTCCGGCGCCCCGGTCATCACGCTCGTCGCCAAGTCCCATGACCGGCACGTCGAACTCGCCCTGCGCACGACCCTGGAGGAGAACCTGGAGATGGTGCGCGACACCGTCTCCTACCTGGTGGACCAGGGGCGGCGCGTCTTCGTCGACTGCGAGCACTTCTTCGACGGCTACCGCGCCAATCCCGAGTACGCGAAATCCGTCGTCCGCACGGCCAGTGAGGCGGGCGCCGACGTCGTCGTCCTGTGCGACACCAACGGCGGCATGCTCCCCGCGCAGGTCCAGGCGATCGTGGGGACCGTCCGCGCCGACACCGGCGCCCGGCTCGGCATCCACGCGCAGGACGACACGGGGTGCGCGGTCGCCAACACCCTCGCCGCCGTCGACGCCGGCGCCACGCACGTGCAGTGCACCGCCAACGGCTACGGCGAGCGGGTCGGCAACGCCAACCTCTTCCCCGTGGTCGGCGCCCTTGAGCTCAAGTACGGCAAGCAGGTCCTGCCCGAGGGCTCGCTGCGCGAGATGACCCGCGTCTCGCACGCCATCGCCGAGGTCGTCAACCTCACCCCCTCCACGCACCAGCCGTACGTGGGCGTCTCGGCCTTCGCCCACAAGGCGGGCCTGCACGCCTCCGCGATCAAGGTCGACCCGGATCTCTACCAGCACATCGACCCGGACCTGGTGGGCAACCGCATCCGGATGCTGGTCTCGGACATGGCGGGGCGCGCCTCCATCGAGCTCAAGGGCAAGGAGCTCGGGATCGACCTGGGCGACGACCGCGCGCTCGTGGGCAGGGTCGTCGAGCGGGTCAAGGAGCGCGAGCTCCAGGGCTACACGTACGAGGCCGCCGACGCGTCCTTCGAGCTGCTGCTCCGCGAGGAGGCCGAGGGCCGGGCGCGCCGCTACTTCCGCGTCGAGTCCTGGCGGGCCATCGTCGAGGACCGGCCCGACGGCACGCACGCGAACGAGGCGACCGTGAAGCTGTGGGCCAAGGGCGAGCGCATCGTCGCCACGGCGGAGGGCAACGGCCCGGTCAACGCGCTCGACCGGTCGCTTCGGGTGGGCCTGGAGCGGATCTACCCCCAGCTCGCCAAGATGGAGCTGGTCGACTACAAGGTCCGCATCCTGGAGGGCAAGCACGGCACGTCGTCCACGACCCGGGTGCTGATCTCCACCAGTGACGGTGACGGTGAGTGGTCGACGGTGGGCGTGGCGGAGAACGTGATCGCGGCGTCGTGGCAGGCGCTGGAGGACGCGTACACCTTCGGTCTGCTGCGGGCGGGCGTGGAGCCGGTGGAGTAGAAGGCTGGTCCGGGGTCCGGGGTCCGGGTCCGGGTTCGGGCCGCTCGGGGCCGTCGTTGTGGGCCCGACTGAGTTAGCTTCGAAGTATGAGCAATAGGACGAAGCGAATATTTGTCGCGTTGTCCGGGCTTCTCGTGTCCCTGGGTGCCGTGTCGTTCACGGCGGCGCCCGGGGCCGCGGCTGCCGTGTCCGCCACGA
Organism: Streptomyces sp. NPDC054047; assembly: GCF_055585065.1. Classification (NCBI taxonomy): domain Bacteria; kingdom Bacillati; phylum Actinomycetota; class Actinomycetes; order Kitasatosporales; family Streptomycetaceae; genus Streptomyces; species Streptomyces sp. NPDC054047. The sequence goes on from NZ_JBVJKV010000010.1 coordinate 142,757, forward strand.
GCGTTCCGGCCGTGGCCGACGCCTGGGAGAAGAGCCCGGTGTATGTGGATCCGGCCGCCTCGGACCAGCTGTCCGGGGCCGAGGCGGACGCTCTGGCAAAGAAGATCGAGGACGCCGACAAGCCGGTGTTCGTGGCGGTGCTGCCCGCCGACTTCCCCAAGCAGGACCTCTTCCAGAAGCTGCGCACCGAGACCGGTGTGACGGGTGTGTACGGAATCCGGCTCGGCGACGCGTTCGACGCGAAGGCCGACCGGGCGGTGCTGAGCAACGCGGCCGTCTCGAACCTCGTCACGACGTACGGGGACGTGGCCGACACCAGGACCCAGCTGAACGACTTCGTCGACCAGGCGGTGAAGGACGCGCGCGGCTCGGCGCCCGCTTCGTGGGACGGTGCGGGTTCCGGTTCTGACGGTGGTGCTCCCGTGGGCGCGCTGATCGGTGTCGGCGCGGTGCTGGTCGCGGGTGGCGGGGCCACGTACGCCGTGGTCCGGCGGAACCGGCGGCGGCGGGCCGAGGAGGAGCGGGCCGCGCTGGAGAAGCTGCGGGTCGTGGTGGACGAGGACATCACGGCGTACGGCGAGGAGCTGGACCGCCTCGACTTCCACCCCGCGGAGGCGGGCGCGGACGACGCGATGCGCACGGACTACGAACGGGCCCTCGACTCCTACGAGAAGGCGAAGTCGTTCATGGCGGCGGCGGAGCGGCCCGAGCAGGTGCGGGCGGTCACCCAGTCGCTGGAGGACGGCCGCTTCTCGCTGGCGCTCCTTGCCGCCCGGCGCGAGGGCCGGCCGCTTCCGGAGCGTCGCGCTCCGTGCTTCTTCGACCCGCGGCACGGCCCGTCGGTGAAGGACGCGCAGTGGGCGCCGCCGGGTGGCGCCGAGCGCTCGGTCCCGGTCTGCCTGGCGGACGCGACGCGCCTCGCGGACGGGGAGGAGCCGATGGCCCGGACGGTGGCCACGGAGTCGGGCGAGCGCCGCCCGTACTGGGAGGCGGGTCCGGCGTACGGCCCCTGGGCCGGCGGCTACTTCGGCGGCGGCATGCTGCCGGGCCTGCTGGTGGGAACGATGCTGGGCGGAATGATGGCGAGCCCGGCGTACGGGGCGGATTACGGGGCCGGGGCGGGGGCCGGGTACGACGGCGGGGACTACTCGGGATCGGACTTCGACCCTGGGGACTTCGGCGGGGGCGGGGACTTCGGGGGTGGCGGGGACTTTGGGGGCGGGGGGTTCTAGGCGGGGCTGATCCGTCATGGGGGCGGGGCCGGTCCATCGGTGGGGCGGGCGGTTCGTGTTGCCGACTGCCGACTGCCGACTGCCGACTGCCGACTGCGGGCTGTGGGGGCGTCCTGCGGGTCCGGTCTGGGGGTGGGTGCGGGGCCGTGCCGGTATGTCCGTCCTCGCTATCGTCGGGTGGCCGTGGGGTTGCTTCGGTTCTGGAGTGTTGGGTGCCGTGCTCCGGGCGGACATACCGGCCCGTCCCCTCGCGTCTCGCTGCCGACTGCGGCCGATCGCTGGTTGTTGCGGATGCGGGGGATCGGGTTGACGGGATGAGGGGTTTGCGAGACGATACGTCTCGTTCCGTTGTTTGAGCCGACTCGGAAGGTGCCCCCCATGAACCAGCAGTACGTCGAAGCCGCCCCCGGCATCCGCCTGTGGACGGAGCGGCGGGGTGCCCCCGAGGCCCCGGCGCTGCTCCTGATCATGGGTGCCCAGGCCTCCGGCCTCGGGTGGCCCGAGGAGTTCGTGGACGCGCTCGCCGAAAGGCATCACGTCATCCGTTACGACCACCGGGACACCGGCCGCTCCACCTCCACCTTCGACCAGCACCCGTACCCGATCACTGACTTGGCGCAGGACGCGGTGGCGGTCCTGGACGGCCTGGGCATCGAGCGGGCGCACCTGGTGGGGATGTCGCTCGGCGGCATGCTGACCCAGCTGGTCCTCGCCGACCACCCCGAACGCGTCCTGAGCGCCACCCTGATCGGCACCTGCGCGCTCAGCGAGACCCCGTACACCGCCCCGGACGGAACCCGGATCCCGGTCGGCGAACTCCCCGGCATCGCACCGGAAGTCCTGGAGATGTGGTCCCGCCCGGTCGAGGACAAGGGGCCGGAGGCCGAGCTCGACCGCCGGGTGGAGCACTGGCGCGTCCTGAATGGCGGTCAACTGGCCGCCGAAGACGCGTACTTCCGTGATCTGGAGCGCCGCATCATCGCGCACACAGGGACCCACGTCGCCTCCACGGCGCACGCCCGAGCCGACGACTCCCACATGATCCGCACCGACGAACTGGCCGGCACGAAGGTCCCCACCCTCGTCATCTCCGGCCCGGCCGAGCCGGTGTTCCCGCCCCCGCATCCGCACCACCTGGCCCAGGTCGTCGGAGGCGGCGGCACACGGGTGGTGGAGATCGCGGGCATGGGGCACGCGCTGCCCCCGGCGGTGCAGGGCCCGCTCGCGGAAGCGATCCTGGCGCACATCGCATCCGTCAGGGCCTAGGGGGAGGCCGGGTCGCCCAACCCCGTCATTTCCGCCGACAGGTGCCACAGGCGGGCCGCCGCTTCGGGGTCCGTCGCCCAGGGCTTGACGCCCCCGATCAGCATGTCCTCCGTCGCGGCGGGCTCCGCGACATCGCAGTCCTGGCAGTACGCGCCGCCATGGGCATCCAGCAGCGGTGACGTCGCCGCCCAGACCGCCGTGGCCGCGCCCTGCGCCGGGGTCTTGAAGCCCTGCGCGGGTGTGCCGTCGGCGGACATCCAGCCCTGAGCGATCTGTTCCTCGCGGGGGATGTGGCGCTGGAGCGGGGTGAGGATGCTGCCGGGGTGCACGGCGAAGGCCCGTGGCCCGGCGCCGGCCGCGCTCAAGGAGTCGAGGTGCACGGCGAAGAGCGCGTTCGCCGTCTTGGACTGGGCGTAGGCCGACCAGCGGTCGTAGCCGTCGTGGAAGTGCGGGTCGCTCCAGCGGATGTCGGAGAGGAAGTGCCCGGACGAGGCCACGGACACGACACGCGCGGTGCCCGGACTCAGCGCCGGGTAGAGGCGGTTGACCAGGGCGAAGTGGCCGAGGTGGTTGATCGCGAAGTGGGATTCCCAGGTGCCGTCCGGGCCGACGCGGGTCTCGGGGCAGGCCATCACGCCCGCGTTGTTGATGAGGATGTCGAGGGTGCGGTGCGTGGCGAGGAAGCGCTCCGCGAAGTGCCGGATGCTCTCCTGGTCCGCCAGGTCGAGCGACCGCACCTCCGCGCGGTCCGTGCCCCGCAGCGCCTCCTGCGCGACAAGCGGCCTGCGCGCCGGGACGATGACGTGCGCGCCCGCCCTGCCGAGCGCCCGGGTGATCTCCAGACCGAGCCCGGAGTAGCCGCCGGTGACCAGCGCCGTCCTGCCCGAGAGGTCGATTCCGGCGAGTACGTCGTCCGCCGTGCTCAGCGCGCCGAACTGGCTGCCGATCCTGTGCTGTTGTCCTTGCCGTGTGCTCATGCGGGTGACGCTAGAAGCTGGACCGCGCTCGAAGGCAAGGCGTGCCCTCAAGTCCCTTCAGACGGCGGCATGCGCCAGCGTCCCGAATGTCCGGGCGGCAGCGCCAAGTCGCGCCGGACCGCCTGGTAGTAGCCCTCGCGTGTGGTCCGCTGGCGGTCGAGCAGTGCGGCCCAGGCGACCGGGTCCCGGGTGTCCTCGCGCAGGAACCGTTCCATCTCGACGACCGTGAGGACCCAGACCCGCGCCTTGTCCACGACGTCCGGCGTGCCGAGCATCAGCAGCGCCTCCCCGACCGGATCCCGCGCGATGGCGGCTTCCGCCAGGTGGGGCGCTGCTTCTTCGGGGGACAGGGGGTGCGGATGCGGGTCGTTGCCGAGATGGGCCGCGACGCGGTACGTGAGCGTGACCGCCTGCTTCAGTACGCGGGCGTAGTCGCCGTAGACGGCGAGCCGCCGCTCTTCCCACCGGGCGGCCTGCTCCCGCTGGAAGCGGGCCCGGTCGCCCCGGGTGATCGCCAGATACGACCCGAGCGCACCGACGATCACGCCTATCAGGGCGGGCAGTTGCTGTATGAACGCGGCCACGCCCCGCACCGTACCCAAGGATGCGGGGCGATCGGGCGGGAAAGCATCCGCCGCGAGGCGGCGGCCCGGAAGACCGGCTGGGCTCAGGAGCCCGACTTGATCGCCGAGATGTCGAAGTTCAGCTTGATCTTGTCGGAGACGAGCACCCCGCCCGTCTCCAGCGCGGCGTTCCACGTGAGGCCCCAGTCCGAGCGGAGGATCTCCGCCTTGCCCTCGAAGCCGACCCGCTCGTTCCCGAAGGGGTCCGTGGCCGAGCCGTTGAACTCGAGGTCGATGGCGAGCGGCTTCGTGGTGCCGAGGATCGTCAGGTCACCGGTGATGCGGTAGTCGTCGCCGCCCAGCGCCTCCGCCTTCGTGGAGCGGAACGTCATCTCCGGGAACTCGTCCGTCTTGAAGAAGTCCGCGCTCTTGAGGTGACCGTCACGGTCCGCGCTGCCGGTGTCGATGCTCTCCATCTGTACGTCGATGGAAGCCGTCGACGCGGACGGGTCGGTGCCGTCCAGGTGCAGGGTGCCGGCGATGTCGGTGAAGGAGCCCTTGACGTTCGTGACCATGGCGTGGCGGGCGACGAAGCCGATGGACGTGTGCGAGGGGTCGATCGCGTACTCGCCGGTCAGGGCGGCCAGGTCCGGGTTGACCGGAGCGGGCGCCGTGGCGGTGCCGGCGGAGGAGGTGGCGGTTTCGTTCTTGCGGCCGAAGAGACCCATGACTGCTCCTTGGGGGACGAGCTGCGGCCGGGGGAGGCCGAGCTGCGAGCTATGCGGGATGTGTCTGTTGAATGTTCAACGAGATTGACTCTAGCGCGATTCAGTTCAACATTCAACATCAAACGGAGCGTGTCGGTTCGATCACGCGGAACTCTCCTCGCCTGTGAGGTGTCTCTCACGTGACGCTTTGTGGAATCCCTACAGCTGGACACGGCTCTGAGCAGTCACTTCGCGCGTACAGCAGAGAGCTTCTGTTCGGGGGTGCCAGGAAAATGGGCCGGAGACTGTTCATAGTCGACGGTCCGTTTCAGTAGGCCCACTTCGTAAGGTCACTACATGACCGTTTTGGACGACACCGCTTCTTCTCCCGAGGGCGAGCCCACCGACGCGCGTGGGCGCGTGGCCGAGCTGCACGCGATCCGTGCCGAGGCGCTGCGCGGCCCGAGCGAGAAGGCGACCGAGGCCCAGCACGCGAAGGGCAAGCTGACCGCACGCGAGCGGATCGAGCTGCTGCTTGACGCGGGGTCGTTCCAGGAGGTCGAGCAGTTGCGCCGGCACCGGGCGACCGGGTTCGGCCTGGAGGCGAAGAAGCCGTACACGGACGGTGTCATCACCGGCTGGGGCACGGTGGAGGGGCGCACGGTCTTCGTGTACGCCCACGACTTCCGCATCTTCGGCGGCGCGCTCGGCGAGGCGCACGCCACGAAGATCCACAAGATCATGGACATGGCCATCGCGGCCGGTGCCCCGCTGGTGTCGCTGAACGACGGCGCCGGTGCCCGTATCCAGGAGGGCGTATCGGCGCTCGCCGGGTACGGCGGCATCTTCCAGCGCAACACCAAGGCTTCGGGTGTCATCCCGCAGATCTCGGTGATGCTGGGCCCGTGCGCGGGTGGCGCGGCCTACAGCCCGGCCCTGACGGACTTCGTGTTCATGGTCCGTGAGACCTCGCAGATGTTCATCACCGGACCGGACGTGGTGCGTGCGGTGACCGGCGAGGAGATCTCGCAGAACGGCCTGGGCGGCGCGGACGTGCACGCCGAGACCTCGGGCGTGTGCCACTTCGCGTACGACGACGAGGAGACCTGCCTCGCCGAGGTCCGCTACCTCATCGCGATGCTGCCCTCGAACAACCGCGAGAACCCGCCCACCCACGAGTCGGACGACCCGGCGGACCGCCGCTCGGACGTGCTGCTCGACCTGGTCCCGGCGGACGGCAACCGTCCGTACGACATGGCCAAGGTCATCGAGGAGCTCGTCGACGACGGCGACTTCCTGGAGGTCCACGAGCGCTGGGCCCGCAACATCATCTGCGCCCTGGCCCGCCTGGACGGCAAGGTGGTGGGCATCGTCGCCAACCAGCCGCAGTCCCTGGCCGGGGTCCTGGACATCGAGGCCTCCGAGAAGGCGGCCCGCTTCGTCCAGATGTGCGACGCCTTCAACATCCCGATCGTGACGCTGCTCGACGTACCGGGCTTCCTGCCGGGCGTCGACCAGGAGCACGGCGGGATCATCCGCCACGGCGCGAAGCTCCTGTACGCGTACTGCAACGCCACCGTGCCGCGGATCTCGCTGATCCTGCGCAAGGCGTACGGCGGCGCGTACATCGTCATGGACAGCCAGTCCATCGGCGCCGACCTGACCTACGCCTGGCCCACCAACGAGATCGCGGTGATGGGCGCCGAGGGCGCCGCCAACGTCATCTTCCGCCGTCAGATCGCGGCCGCCGAGGACCCCGAGGCCATGCGGCAGAAGATGGTCAAGGAGTACAAGGCCGAGCTGATGCACCCCTACTACGCCGCCGAGCGCGGCCTGGTCGACGACGTCATCGACCCCACCGCCACCCGTGAGGTGCTCATCAGCTCCCTCGCGATGCTCCGCAACAAGCACGCAGACCTGCCGTCGCGCAAGCACGGCAACCCCCCGCAGTAATCCTGCAGTAGCCCACAAGGAGAACGCTGCACATGAGTACCCCCGACATCCGCGTCGAGAAGGGCCACGCCGAGCCCGAAGAGGTCGCCGCCATCACCGCGATCCTGCTGGCCCGTAGCGCCGCCGCCTCCGCACAGGCCCCCGCGCCCCGCCGAGGCCGCGACAAGGCCGGCTGGCGTCGCCTGGAGCGCTCGCCCGGCTTCCGCGCCCCGCACAGCTGGCAGGGCTGACCGGCGCCCTGAAGCAGCCGGCAAGACCGACAGGCACCCCGAAGGACCCCGCCATGGCGCGGGGTCCTTCGGCGTCCGCCCGGGAGGTCAGTCGAACCAGGAGGCCAGTCCAACCAGGAGGTCAGTCGAACTCTCCGGCCAGCACGCCGAGTTTGAACGCGTACCACTCCTCCGCGGTGAAGCGCAGGACGAGACCGCGCGGGTCCGCGGGGTTGCGCAGGGCCACCGCGCCGTTCTCCAGCGGGGCGATCTCCACAGGGCCCTCGACGGGGCTTCCCGGGGTGCTTGTCCACTGGGCGCGGGAGATGTCGAGCGCGTAGAGAAGCGTCTTGTCCCGCTGTGTGACGCGTGTGCCGCTCGCCGTGTTCGTGCTCATATCTGCAGGATCCCGGAGTTGATTCCAGTGATGAATGCGCGCCAGGCGGTGGAGTCGAAGACGAGCGTTCCGAACTCCCGGTTCTTCGTGTCACGAATCGCCCGCTGATCGGCCGAAAGCTTCGTATGCTCGATGCAGCCGTTCGAGGCGCCGCTGTAGGTGCTCTTGTGCCAGTTCGCTTTCACTGATTCGTCTTCTGCCTCTGTGAACGCGAGACCGGCCGCAGATGTGCGAGACATCACGACCCGCTTTCTTTCTTCATGTGGTCGAGGATGTACTGGCGAGACTCGGCGGGGGAGAGTGCGGCGGCCGTCAGGTCGTCCCAGGCTTTGGTGTAAACCTGGACGTCAGGCCGCTGCTCCAGCAATGTTCCCCCGGTCATGTGCTCCAACCAGGTCACCTCTATGGGGGGTTCTCCGTGCAAGGTGAAGACCGTGTACGGAGCGTACTGTGCGAGCGGCAATGTGATGTTCAGAGGGAGGATCTGAACGGTGACATTGGCTTGATTGCCCACTTCGATCAAGTGCTGAAATTGTTGACGAATCAATTCAGTGGGACCAGAAATGCGGTGCAGTGCCGGGGCGTCGATGACGACGCGCAGCCGGAATTCACTGTTGCCGTGCAGCAGATCTTTGCGTCTCATCCGCGTCTTCACAAGAGTTTCGACGCGATCCGCTTCAGCTCCCGCGGTGAATATCTCCCGCATATATGCCTCTGTCTGGAGCAGGCCCGGCAGCACCATCGGCTCGTAGGAGCGGATGAGTGAGGAGTCGGCTTCCAGCGTGAGGTAGTCGCGCAAGTCGCCGCTGAGCAAAGGGCCTTGACCGGACCACCAGTCGACCTTGTGGATGTCCCTGGCGAGCCGCTTCAGATTCGACCGCTGCTGATCGTCCTTCACCCCGTACAGATTGAGCAGGGTGGTGAGGTCGAGTTGCCGGATGCCTCGTTTTCCTGTCTCGATCTGACTGATCTTTGGCTGCCCACACTCCAGCGCATCGGCCGCGTCCTGGACCTTGAGGCCGGCTTCCGACCGGAGTCGTCGCAGCTCGGCGCCGAGACGGCGGCTGCGCATGGTGGGCATGTCACTTTGCGGCATGCGCACATGATGTCCCGCGCCTTCCGGCCAGACAACTGTCATCTGCGGCCCCTCCCTTGCGGGATGCGAACCGTGAGTAATACTTGCCTAAGTGATAAATGCCTCGACATGATGCGAGCCCAACGTCCTTTGTTCTCGGTTGAGTTGACACCTACAGCGGTGCCGGAGGGGCAATGCCGAACACGTCCGCGGAGGAGCTCGTGGTGATCAGCAGATCCTGCGAGGTCCGCATGGAGTACGACCCGCACTGCCTGGAGCAGATACGCCGGATCGTCGGCGCCTGCCTGCGCAGTTGGGGCCTGGAGGCGCTGGTCGACGACTGCGCCTTCGTGGCCACCGAGCTGTGCAGCAATGTGCGGCACTGCACGTGCTCGTCGTTCGAGTTCGCCGTACGTCGCACGGGCGCTGAGGGTGTGCGCCTGGAGGTGACGGACACCTCCACCGAGCTTCCGGTGGTGCCCACCGAGCCCCCGGACCCGTTCCAGGTGAGTGGGCGTGGGCTGTTCCTCGTCGCGGCTCTGTCGGCCGACGTCGGGGTGGAGCCAACGGTCGGCGGCAAGGTGGTCTGGGCGGAGCTCAAGGTGCCCGGGTTCGGCTGACGGAGCCGGTGGCGCCCGCGCGCCGGGTCGCTGGGGCAGGCTCATGTGAGGGCTCCGCTTCCTGCTCTCGATCCGTCGGAGGGAAGAAGGGCAGGAATGATGGCGAACCTGCCTGTCCCTCCAGTGAGAGTGCCACCGAATACATCACTGCGGCAGGCATGTGTTTTGGCCAAAGATGTTACGCAAGGCGACAGTGGCCTGAAGGCTCCGTCACGCAGTTCGCCCCCGCCGGCTCCTGCCGGCGGGGGCGAACTGCGTGACGGCTACGGGGCTGCTACCGAAGCCGCGCCATGAGCGCGTGCTCCACGAGCGTGATCAGACCGCTCTTCGCGTCCGCACGGTGGCGCGCGTCCGTCGTGATGATCGGGGTGTCCGGGCCGATCTGGAGCGCCTCACGGACCTCGTCGGGCGTGTACGGCTGGTGGCCGTCGAAGCCGTTGAGGGCGATGACGAAGGGCAGACCCGAGTTCTCGAAGTAGTCGACGGCGGGGAAGCAGTCGGCGAGCCTCCTCGTGTCGACAAGCACGACGGCGCCGATGGCGCCGCGTACGAGGTCGTCCCACATGAACCAGAAGCGGTCCTGACCGGGCGTACCGAAGAGGTACAGGATCAGGTCCTGGTCCAGCGTGATGCGGCCGAAGTCCATGGCGACGGTCGTCGTCGTCTTGTCCCCGGTGTGGGTGAGGTCGTCGATGCCCGCGGAGGCGGACGTCATGACGGCCTCGGTGCGCAGCGGGTTGATCTCAGAGACCGCCCCGACGAACGTGGTCTTGCCCACGCCGAAGCCGCCCGCCACCACGATTTTCGCGGAAGTGGTGGAGCGGGCTGTTGCTCCGCCGCTAGAGCTTGCGAAGTCCACTGAGCACCCTTTCGAGCAGTGTCACGTCTGGCTGGCCGCCGGCGGACTCGTCGCCGCCCGGCTGATGGATGGCGACAAGTCCGGCCTCCGCCAGGTCGGCTACGAGGATCCGGGCGACGCCGAGAGGAATGGAGAGGAGTGCCGAGATCTCAGCGACTGACTTGATCTCGCGGCACAGGTTGCAGATCCGCTGATGCTCGGGCAACTGGCCCTGGAGCTGGTGCGGTTGGGCGGTGGTGTGCACCAGCGCCTCGATGGCGAGCTGGTAGCGGGGCCTGGTGCGGCCGCCCGTCATGGCGTACGGGCGCACCAGGGGGTTGCTCGCAGAACCTGCGGGCGCCGCTTCCGGGGCGCGTCGCTGTGGTTGCACTGGCTGGATCCTGGGGTTGTGAGGCTGCTCGTACGGGCTCTGGCGGGGGCCCGGCTGCTGCGGCTGCTGATAGGGCCTGCGGTGCTGGCTCGGCGCGGAGGGGAAGTTGTAACGGTTCGGCGCACCGTCGTGCGGCCCCTGCCCCTGGCCGTGACCAGGCGACCAACTGGCCGATGACGAACCGTCCGGGGGTGTTCCTGAACCTGCCACGTACTCCTCCTCCGACTGTGCCGGGCACCATCATTCTGGAGCCGCGTCCCGAAACCTTACGGCCACGGGACGCGAAAACGCACCGTACGTCTACTAGTTGAGAAGGCTCCCCTGCAGCTCCGCACGCAGGTCGGGCGTGAGTACGGTGCCGGCGCGGTCGACAAGAAGCGCCATCTCGTACCCAATGAGACCGATGTCCGCATCCGGGTGGGCGAGCACGGCCAGCGAGGAGCCGTCGGAGATGGACATAAGGAAGAGAAATCCTCGCTCCATCTCCACAACGGTCTGGGTCACGGAACCGCCCTCGAAGATCCGGGAGGCCCCGGCGGTGAGGGAGGTCAGACCGGACGCGACGGCCGCGAGCTGGTCGGCCCGGTCGCGGGGGAAGCCTTCGGACATCGCCAGAAGGAGTCCGTCGGCGGAGACCACCACCGTGTGGGACACCCCAGGGGTGTTGTCCACGAAGTTGGTGATCAACCAGTTCAGGTTCTGCGCCGCCTGGCTCATCGGGCTCACACTAACGCTCCTGGTTGTAGGTGCTGTCAGGTCCACCGCGGTGATTACCGGTGTCCTGGCCATTCGTGGTGTCACTGCCTGCGCTGCGTCCCCGCTGGACGCCGCGGCGCAGGTTGCTCAGCCTGCCCCGCACGTCCTCGGGGTCGCGGGAGACCTGAGGGCCGCCCTGTGGGGTCTGTTCCGCCGTGCCCTCGACCAGATTGGCCTTGGGCACCCGCTTCGGGAGACCGGACGGGGTGACCCCACCCGCCTTGGGCTCCTTCAGCGACTCGGCGCGATGCCAGCGGTCGTCGTTGGACGAACGCCAGCTGCTGTCGGTGTTGCCGAACGCGTCGCCGGCCGGGGCCGGGGCGCTGCCGTTGCTGTTGCCGGCCGCACCGGTGGAGCCGCGGCGCGGAAGACCCGCAGACGTCGTGTCGTGGACTGCGGACGGTGCCGGTCCGGGACGCTCGAAGCCTACGCGTTCGGCGCCGTTCTCGGGAGCCGCCGGACCAGATTCCGGTTCCGGAGAGTACTCGGCCTGATACGCGCCCGAGTTGTTCTCGTATCCGTCGCGCGTCGGCCAGTCGTCCTGGTGGGAGCGGTCCGGGTAGGCCGCGAACGGCTCGGAGACGGCACCCGTACGAGCGGCGTGATCATCGTGACCGGCCTCCGTATAGGGGGCGTCCTGGTAGCCGTCCTGCGCCGGGTAGTACGCGTCGTCGTACGCCGGCTGCGCCGTCTGGCCCTGGTTGTACTCGTCGTACGCCGGGGCCTGCTGGTCGTACCCGGCGTCGTAGCCGCCCTGCTGGTCGAAGCCGCCCTGCTGCCCGTCGACCTCGTCGCGGAAGAGGGGACGGCCGTCGGCGGACTGCGCCTGCGCCTCCAGAGCGGCACGCCGCTCCTCGCGCATCAGCGAGCGGCCCACCGGGTCGAGCTCCTGGGAGTCGGCCCCGTCGCCGTTGTAGCGGCTGTCGTCGAAGCCCAGTTCGGCCGCGGTACGCATCGGCTCGTGGTGGAAGGCGGGCTGCTCAGGGGCGTGCTGCTCCGGCATGATCGAGGAGACCGTGAACTCGGACTCGGGCAGCTGGTGCTCGCCGCCGCCACCGTGCGTGATGCCGTCGGGGAGCATGACGAGCGAGGTCGTGCCCGCCTGCTCGCCCGAGGGGCGCAGCTGGACGCGGATGCCGTGCCGGTCGGAGAGGCGGCCGACCACGAACAGGCCCATGCGCTGCGAGATCGCGGCGTCCACCGTCGGCGGGTTGGCCAGCTTGTGGTTGATGTCCGCGAAGTCCTCGGCGGTGAGGCCGATGCCCTTGTCGTGGATCTCGACCATGATGCGGCCGTCGGGCAGACGGGTCGCGGTGACGCGAACCTTGGTCTGCGGCGAGGAGAACGTGGTGGCGTTCTCCAGGAGCTCGGCGAGCAGGTGCACGAGGTCGGTCACGGCGAGGCCGTGGATCTCGGCCTCCGGGACGCCCGACAGCTCGACGCGCTCGTACTGCTCCACCTCGGATGACGCGGCGCGCAGGACGTCGACCAGCGGGACGGGCTGGTCCCAGCGGCGTCCGGGCTCCTCGCCGGAGAGGACCAGGAGGTTCTCGCCGTTGCGTCGCATACGGGTCGCCAGGTGGTCCAGGCGGAAGAGGCTCTCCAGCTGGTCCGGGTCGGCCTCGTTGTTCTCCAGGTCGGTGATGAGGGTCAGCTGGCCCTCGATCAGGGACTGGTTGCGGCGCGAGAGGTTGGTGAAGATCGCGTTGATGTTGCCGCGGAGCAGGGCCTGCTCGGCGGCGAGCCGCACGGCCTCGCGGTGCACCTGGTCGAAGGCGCGGGCGACCTCGCCGATCTCGTCCGTGGAGGAGATCGGGATGGGCTGTACGCGGGTGTCGACGCGGCCGGGGTCGGTGCGCGAGAGCTGGTCGACCAGCATCGGCAGGCGCTGCTCGGCGATGCCGAAGGCGGCCGTGCGCAGCTGGCGCATCGCGCGGGACATCTGGCGGGCCATGAGCCCGGCCAGGATGAAGGCGGCGAGGAGCGCGACCACGACGATGGCGCCGGTGATGTAGGCGTTGCGCTGGGCGTCGGATGCGATGTCCGACGCCTCGGTCACCGCCTTGTCGGCGAGGTCGGACTCGATGGTGCGGTACGCGTCGAACTTGGCGGAGGTGGTGGCCCACCATGCCTCGGGCGTCACGCCCTTGCCGGCGAGGGCGACGCGGGCGCTGGGCTGGGTGGTCTCCAGCTGCGCCATGGCGGCGACCATCGCCTCGGACGAGGGCGGCGGGACGAACGTCTCGCCCTTGGCCTTCGCGGCGGCGGCGGCCTGCTTGGCCTGCTTCTCGCCGTCGGCCTTCAGCTGCTTCTTGGCGGCCTCGAGCTTGGCCACGTCCTCGGGGGTGCCGCCGCCGGTGTACTCCTCGATGGCGATGCCCTCGAGGTAGGCGTACGAGGAGAGCGCCACGCGCTGCTTGGCGAGGCTGGGAGCGGTGGGGCCGGGCTTGACCAGCAGGTGCGTACCGATGGAGCGCTGCAGGGAGAGCGCGGCCTTGGTCAGCGAGATCGCGTAGACGGTACGGCCGTAGCTGGTGATGTTTCCGGTGCCCAGACCGAGTTCGTTGGCGAACTCCATCAGGGGGTGCTGGATGGCGACGTAGCCCTCTTCGGTCTGCGCGCCGGAGAGCTTGGAGGTGTAGGCGGCCTGGCGGAGGGACTGCAGGCCCGGCTCGACCTTGTGGAAGCCGTCGAGGCGGCGCTTGAGGCCTTCCTTCTGCGGCATGTCCTCGGCGGCGGCGTCGAACTCGTCCGCGGCCTTGTCGGTGGCCTTGCGGGCCTTCACGACGACCGGGTCGTTCTTCTTGCCGCGCAGCAGCGGAGCGGCGGAGAGGTCACGCTCTTCGATGAGGCGGTTGCCGTAGTTGAGGGAGGCCTGCACGAGGCGGGCCGTGCTTTCGGCGTCCTGGGCCTCGCTCCAGGTGTCGATCGAGCCCTTGACCTGGAAGCCGCCCATGACGAGGCCGACCAGCACGGGTATGAGGAGGATCGCGTTCAGGCGGGTCGGCACGCGCCAGTTGCGCGGGGACATTCTGCCGCCACTGGGCGCCGGCGGCTCCATGCCCTGCACATCGGTGGGGGACGCCGCTGTGCGCGGCGGCGGGGTGAAGTTGCCCCGCGTGTCCCGCGTATGCGGCGGTGCGGGGCTCGGCTTGCTTCGCCTCACTCGACCAACAACCTCTCGGCGGCGGGACCTACACCGGTCCCGCTGTCGTCTCCAAGGCCCGTGCTACTGGGCAGTTCAGCGCATTCCAGCACGTCAGGGGGTCCTCTACCAAACAGTGTGAAGGGCTGGTTCCGAGTGGTGTAAGCCTCAGATAAAACGGTCAAATAGAGCGAGCCCCGCCAAAAGGCGGGGCTCTCGTGCGCACAGCGACACCGGATGACCGCGACGCGTGGCGGCGCCCGGTCAATTCTCTGTCGAAACGTTATGAACAGAGCGGTCATCCGTGTCAAACGACACAGACCGCTCTGTGGAATCTACGGCAACTGCCGTACGGTCTCGTCTACTTGAGTCGTGCCATAAGTGCGTGCTCGACCAGCGTGATCAGGCCGCTCTTTGCGTCCGCACGGTGTCGCGCGTCCGTCGTGATGATCGGTGTGTTGGGTCCGATCTGGAGAGCTTCGCGCACCTCATCGGGGGTGTACGGCTGGTGGCCGTCGAATCCGTTGAGGGCGATGACGAAGGGCAGGCCGCTGTTCTCGAAGTAGTCGACGGCCGGAAAGCAGTCGGCGAGACGGCGGGTGTCCACAAGGACGACGGCGCCGATGGCGCCGCGTACGAGGTCGTCCCACATGAACCAGAAGCGGTCCTGACCGGGCGTACCGAAGAGGTACAGGATCAGGTCCTGGTCCAGCGTGATGCGGCCGAAGTCCATGGCCACCGTGGTGGTGGTCTTGTCCCCGGTGTGGGTGAGGTCGTCGATGCCCGCGGAGGCGGACGTCATGACGGCCTCGGTGCGCAGCGGGTTGATCTCGGAGACCGCGCCCACGAACGTGGTCTTGCCGACGCCGAAGCCGCCCGCCACCACGATCTTCGCGCTGGTGGTGGAGCGAGCCGTCGCTCCGCTGCTAGAGCTTGCGAAGTCCACTGAGCACCCTTTCGAGCAGTGTCACGTCTGGCTGGCCGCCGGCGTTCTCGTCGCCGCCGGGCTGGTGAATGGCGACGAGCCCGGCCTCGGCCAGGTCGGCCACGAGGATCCGGGCCACGCCGAGCGGCATGGAGAGCAGCGCCGACACCTCGGCCACCGACTTGACCTCACGGCACAGGTGGCAGATGCGCTGGTGCTCCGGGAGCAGCCCCATCAGCTGCGCCGGGTCGGCCGTCGTGCTTACCAGCGCCTCTATCGCGAGCTGGTAGCGGGGCCTGGTCCGGCCGCCGGTCATCGCGTAAGGACGCACCAGCGGCTGGTCGCCTTCAATACCGTACGACGCGTGAGAGCCGTACGGATCGTGAGAGGCGTTGGGCGGGGTCATGGATCCTCCGGGCGGGACAGCAGGTGGTCTGCGTGCCGTCTGATAGAGCCGGTGGGGGGCACCAGGGTGGCCGGACGGTGGTCAGTACGTTCGGTCGGTGGGGCGGCCGATGAAGAGAGCTAGTGCAGCAGGCTGCCCTGCAGTTCGGCGCGGAGGTCCGGGGTGAGGACGGCGCCCGCGCGGTCGACGAGGAGCGCCATCTCGTACCCGACGAGGCCGATGTCGCACTCGGGGTGTGCGAGCACGGCCAGGGACGAACCGTCGGAGACCGACATGAGGAAGAGGAACCCCCGCTCCATCTCCACCACGGTCTGGGTGACGGCGCCGCCCTCGAAGATCCGGGAGGCCCCGGCGGTGAGAGAGGTCAGACCCGACGCGACCGCGGCCAGCTGGTCGGCGCGGTCACGCGGGAAGCCCTCGGACATCGCCAGAAGGAGGCCGTCGGCGGAGACCACGACGGTGTGGGACACCCCGGGGGTGTTGTCCACGAAGTTCGTGATCAACCAGTTCAGATTCTGTGCCGCCTGGCTCGGACTCAACTAACGCTCCTGCTGGTGAGTGGGGAAGCTGCCGGTCTGGCCGGTACCGGCCTGGCGACCCTGCTGGATGCCCCGACGGAGATTCGTCAGCCGGCCGCGTACGTCATCGGGCGCACGCGAGACCTGCGGACCTGTGCTGTCCTGCTGCTGCTGTGCGGTGCCCGCTACGAGGTTGGCTCGCGGGACGCGGCGCGGCAGGCCGGATGTGGTGACGCCTCCGGCGGACGGCTGGCGGACGCGCTCGGCCTGGCGGCCCAGCTCGTCGTTGGGCGAAGTGCGCCAGGAGGCGGCACTGCCGTTCGTGACGTGGTTGCCGTTCCCGCCGCCGGTTCCGTTGGACGCGGGGGCGGGCGCCGTGGCCGGCCGCTGGGGCGCGGCCGGGTTCTGCTGCTGCCCCTGGGGCCGCGTGGGGAGCGGCGACGAGGGCTGCGGGCGCTGCGGACGCTGGGGCCGCTGCTGCTCGGGGGCGCCGGGCGCGGGGGAGGGGTCGCCACCCTGCGGGCCCTGGTGCCCTTGCTGCTGCTGACCCTGTTGCTGGCCCTGCTGTTGCTGCTGCTGGAACCAGTTGGTCTCCAGCGTGTCGAACAGCGGGGTGCGGCCGTCGCCGGGGCCGGCGGGCGGCAGGCCCTCCGGCTGCACGGGCTGCTGCGGCACCGGAGGCACCGGCGGGATGCCGAGCTGGCCGCCCTGACCCTGACCCTGACCGGGGCCTTGGCCCTGGCCGGGACCCTGACCACGCCGAGGCGCCTCGCCCGCGTCACGGCCACCGCGCTGCTGCGGCGCACCGGCGCCGGGCGCCGGGCTGTCGTAGCCGGGGGCGCTGGTGCCGGGACGCTGGAACTGACCGGTGCCGGAAGAGGTGTCCTGGCCGCCGAAGACGTCGGGGCGGACGAACTGGCCGGTGCCCTGCTGGCCCTGGCCCTGGCCCTGGCCGCCCTGGCCACCCTGTCCTTGGCTTTGGCCGCCCTGCTGGCCCGCGTTCCGCGGCGAGCCGGTACCGGGCGGAGGCCCGTTGAAGTCGGGGCGCGCGAACTCGGCGGTCGAACCGGGGCCCTGCGCGCCCGCGCCGGCCGCGGGGTAGGGGAACTGCCCGGTGGACTCCGGCTCCTCGTGCCCGCGCGGGGTGTCGAAGGGCTCGCGGGAGACCTGCGGCTGCGCGTTCTCGTCGCTCCAACTGGGCACGCGCGGCTGCGGGTTGCCCCCGGGCAGCTCGGCACGCGGACCGCCGCGCGGCGGCAGCTGCGGCCTGCGGCCCTGGTCCCCGGCGTCGTTCGCGGCGGGGTTCATGGGCCCGGCGGGGTTCACCGGATTCGTACGCTGCTGGGGAACGGGAGGCTGCGGCGCGGAGCCCGGACCGCGGCCACCGCCCGGTCCGCCCTGGCCACCCTCGAAGAGGCTGCCACCGGAAGGGGCACCCTGTCCGGGCGGTCCCTGGCGGGGAGGCTGCTGACCGGAGGGCCCGGCCGGCGAACCGGCGCGCGACCCGTCACGCGCGGGCAGCGCGGCCCGCGGCCCCGTGCCCGTGACCTGACCGCGAGGCGGACCGGCACCGAGCCGGCCCGCGGAACCCGCGGGACCCGCGCCGGGCGCACCGCTTCCGGGGCCGTTGCCGGCGCCGACTCCACGGCGCGCGGCCGCGGCACCCGCCGAGGCCTGCGCGGCGACGGGGCCGCCACCCTGGCCGGGGGCGGGCGCACCGGGCTTGTTCGGCGCCTTCTTGCCGCCCTGGGCGACATCGATGGGCAGCATGACGAGCGCGGTCGTGCCGCCGGAGTCCGAGGGACGGAGCTGGATGCGGATGCCGTGACGCTGCGACAGACGGCCGACCACGAACAGACCCATGCGGCGCGAGACCGAGACGTCCACGGTGGGCGGCGACGCGAGCCGCTCGTTGATCGCGGCGAGGTCCTCGGGGGAGAGGCCGATGCCCGTGTCGTGGATCTCGATGAGCACACGCCCGTCGGGCAGCGCGTGACCGGTGACCTTGACCTTGGTCTGCGGCGAGGAGAAGGAGGTCGCGTTCTCCAGCAGCTCGGCGAGCAGGTGCACGAGGTCGTTGACCACGCGTCCCGCGACCTCGGTCGTCGGGACCGCGGAGAGCTCGATGCGCTCGTACTGCTCCACCTCGGACGCGGCGGCACGCAGCACGTCGACGAGCGGAACGGGCCGGGTCCAGCGGCGGCCGGGCTCTTCACCGGCGAGGACCAGGAGGTTCTCGCCGTTACGGCGCATGCGGGTCGCGAGGTGGTCGAGCTTGAACAGCGAGGACAGCTGGTCCGGGTCGGCCTCGCGCGACTCCAGCTCGGAGATGAGCGAGAGCTGGCGCTGGATGAGGCCCTGCGAACGGCGCGAGAGGTTGGTGAACATCGCGTTGACGTTGCCTCGGAGCAGCGCCTGCTCGGCGGCGAGGCGGACGGCCTCGCGGTGCACGTCGTCGAAGGCCGCGGCCACCTGGCCGATCTCGTCCCGGGAGTGCACACCGACGGACTCGACGGAGGTGTCGACGTCCTGCGGGTCGGCCTCGGAGAGCTGCTTGACGAGCTCGGGCAGCCGGTCCTGGGCGACCTTGGTCGCGGTGTCCTGGAGGCGCCGCAGCGAGCGGATCATGGACCGGGCCACGACGAAGGCGCCGACGAGCGAGACACCGAGGACGAGCAGGATCAGCGCACCGTTGAGGATGGCGGCCTGCTCGGACTCGTTGCGCAGCTCGCGGGCCTTCTGCTCCATCTCGTTGAGCAGCGTGAGCTCGATCTTGGTCATCGCGTCGATCTTGGTGGTGTCGGCGTCGACCCAGTCCTTGTACGAGCGCTTGTCCTGGAGCTTGATGCCGCCCTCCTGCTCAAGCACGCGCTTGGCATAGGAGTCGGCGCCCTTGATGGACGAGTTGCCGCCGTCGATGGGCTTGGTCAGCTCATCGGGGTTGCCCGCGTAGATGCCCTTGAAGGCATCGAGCTTGGAGTTCTCCTTGTCGAGCGCGGCCCAGCCGTAGCGCCGGTCGGTCTCGGAGATCTTGCCGAACGTGCTGTCGCCCGCGGGGAGCGAGGCGGCGATCACGGCGCGCTGCACCGAGGCGTACTCCTTGGCGGAGGAGAAGGCCGTCAGGGCGCGGGTGCGCTGGATCATGTCCGGGTTGCTGGTCGCCTGCGCCATGTCCGAGGACAGGGTGAGCAGCTGCTCGATGAGCTGGCTGTAGGCGTCCACCGTCTGAGAGGTGGAGTTCGCGTCCTCGTAGGCGTCCTTGCGGACCTTGTTGATCTGCTGGAGCTGCTGGGTGATCTCGACGGTGTTCGCCCGGACGCCGAGGAGGCCCTTGTCGTCGTCGGTGTTGTCGAGGTCCTGCGTCTCCTGGAGGAAGCGGTTGTAGGCGCGGTCGGTCTTCTGCCGGGCGCCCTTGACCACGTAGTCCGAGGAGTCCGCGCCGTGCGCGAGGGGACCTGCCGAGCGGTCGCGCTCCTCCTGGAGCGCGGTGGCCAGCTCAGTGGCCCGCTTGGTCATGTCCGTCAGCATCTTCATGTTGTTGAGCTGCTGAATCTCGTCCATGGACTCGTTGATACGCAGCGCGCCGAGGGAGGTCGCGGTGATCACGGGGAGTGCGAGCAGCGAGACCAGACGGGTGGAGATGCGCCAGTTGCGCAGGGCTATTCGCGAGCCGGGACCGGTGGGCGACTTCACCGTGCCGGTCGTGCCCGTCGAGCCGCCCTGGTTCGCGGCGGCCGTGGACAGACTTCCGCCGCTCGATCCGCGCATGGCTCCGAGGCCGTTGTCACCGGTCGGTACCTGCCCGGGGTTCTGGGCGTGCTGGGCCGAGGAGCCGCGGTCGGTCCCGCCGCGCTCCGGCTCTGCCGCAGCGCTGCTGCCATCCCTCTTGAAACGTCCCTGCACTAGCGTCGCAACCTCTGGACCAGGCGTCCCTCCGCACAAACGGCGGGACGGTGTCGGCGTCGTGGGGCGCAGAACGCCCCATGGTGGTCGTGAGTGACCGGCGCTGCTCCCCTTTCCCGCCGCCACTCGGCGCTGCGTTGCGCCCCTGCGCGCCGGTTCGATCCCGCGGCGGTCCCGGGAATTCCAGCACAGTGCAGGATCTCCAACAAGGCCCGTGTGCCGCGTCGCGACCTCCGTGACACGGCGTGAGTGGCGCGTCACGAGACGTAGAAAGTGATTCAGGGCAAAACGGGCCATTGACCCCAGGAAACCAAGGGGTAAGGGGTGTCCCAGTCTTCATGATCGGGAGCGGAATGATGCCTTCAGTGGCGCAATGTCCGATTCCAACAAGGTCTCCACGAGCCTGAATTGACCCATTTGCCCGCTCCCTCGTGAGCAAACTCACATGAAGATCAAGGCCTCATCCGGGCTTTGGCCGGGAATTGGATGTTTAGCCTGACGCTTTACAGGGATGGCGAATCCGACAACCCGCGTCCACGACACGACGCCTCAACTGACAGGGCCCGAACAGCAGATGAAGACTGTGAAGTCGGCGATGTTCCACAACATAGCCAACCCCCGCCGCACCACCCTCGCGCACCTCACGGACGCCGAGGAGGTCCAGCCGGCCGCCGACCGCCCGGAGCACGCCGTCGAGCTGCCGACGCAGACGGCCAACCCCAAGCGCACGATCCTGATGGTCGCGCCGGAGGAATTCAGCCCGTCGGCGGTCTGAGCGCCGCCCGCGGCCGCGGGCGATCGAGGGGGCGGCGAGGCCGCGGGGTCGCAGGAGGCTTGGCGGGACGCCACCGCGTTAGCCTGGGGTGTCAGATCACTCTCCTCCAGCAAAGGGCCACCGCTCCGTGCGCATCGCCAGGTTCTCCATCGACGGCAACGTCGCCTTCGGCGCGGTCGAGGGCGAGAGCCCTCCCGGAACGACCGATGGGCTCGTCCTCGACATCATCAAGGGCATTCCGTTCGCGGACTTCGAGCTCTCCGGCACGAAGGTCCCGCTGAGCAAGGTCAGGCTGCTGCCTCCGGTGCTCCCCAACAAGGTCGTGGGCATCGGCCGCAACTACGCGGACCACGCCGAGGAACTCGGCAACGAGGTCCCGGACGTCCCCGTCGCCTTCTTCAAGCCCTCCACCTCGGTGATCGGCCCCGGCGACGCCATCGCGTACCCCTCCTTCTCGCAGGAGCTGCACTACGAGGCCGAGCTGGCCGTGGTCATCGGCCGCATGTGCCGCGAGGTCCCGCGCGAGCGCGCCCGTGACGTCATCCTCGGCTACACCTGCGCCAACGACGTCACCGCGCGTGACGTGCAGCGGCGCGAGAACCAGTGGGCCAGGGCCAAGGGCTTCGACAGCTCCTGCCCGCTCGGCCCCTGGGTGGAGACCGAGCTCGACCCCTCCGACCTCACCATCCAGTGCACGGTCAACGGCGAACAGCGCCAGCTGGGGCGTACGGCCGAGATGGTCCGCTCCATCGAGGACCTGATCGTGCACATCTCCGAGGCCATGACGCTGCTCCCGGGCGACGTCATCCTCACGGGCACCCCGGCAGGGGTCGGCCCCCTCAACGTCGGCGACGAGGTCGCCGTCACCATCGAAGGCATCGGCACTCTCACCAACAAGGTGATCAAGCGTGGCTAACGCGACGAACGTCCGCGTACGTTTCTGTCCCTCGCCGACCGGCAACCCCCACGTGGGTCTGGTCCGCACCGCTCTCTTCAACTGGGCCTACGCCCGGCACAACGAGGGCGTCCTGGTCTTCCGCATCGAGGACACCGACGCGGCTCGCGACTCCGAGGAGTCGTACGAGCAGCTGCTCGACTCGATGCGCTGGCTGGGCTTCGACTGGGACGAGGGCCCCGAGGTCGGCGGCCCGCACGCGCCGTACCGCCAGTCGCAGCGCATGGACATCTACCAGGATGTCGCGCAGAAGCTCCTGGACGGCGGCCGCGCGTACTACTGCTACTGCTCCACGGAGGAGCTGGACGCCCGCCGCGAGGCCGCCCGCGCCGCCGGCAAGCCGTCCGGCTACGACGGCCACTGCCGCGACCTGACCGCCGAGCAGCGTGCCGCGTACGACACGGAGGGCCGCAAGCCCATCGTGCGGTTCCGCATGCCCGACGAGGCGATCACGTTCACGGACCTGGTCCGCGGCGAGATCACCGTCCAGCCGGAGAACCTCCCGGACTACGGCATCGTCCGCGCCAACGGAGCACCGCTCTACACCCTGGTGAACCCGGTCGACGACGCCCTGATGGAGATCACCCACGTCCTGCGCGGCGAGGACCTGCTCTCCTCGACCCCGCGGCAGATCGCCCTCTACAAGGCGCTGACCGACCTGGGCATCGCCAAGGAGGCCCCGGCCTTCGGCCACCTGCCGTACGTCATGGGCGAGGGCAACAAGAAGCTCTCCAAGCGTGACCCGCAGGCGTCCCTGAACCTCTACCGCGAGCGCGGCTTCCTCCCCGAGGGCCTGCTGAACTACCTGTCCCTCCTGGGCTGGTCGTTCTCCGCGGACCAGGACGTCTTCTCGATCCCCGACATGGTCGCCAAGTTCGACCTCGCGGACGTGAACGCCAACCCGGCCCGCTTCGACCTGAAGAAGGCCGAGGCGATCAACGCCGACCACATCCGCATGCTGGACGTGCAGGCGTTCGCGGCGGCCTGCGAGCCGTGGCTCAAGGCCCCGCACGCGAACTGGGCCCCCGAGGCCTTCGATCAGGCCGCCTGGGAGGCCATCGCCCCCCACGCCCAGACCCGCATCAAGGTGCTCTCCGAGATCACGGAGAACGTCGACTTCCTCTTCCTGGACGAGCCCGTCGAGGACGAGGCGTCCTGGACGAAGGCCATGGGCAAGGGCGACCCGGCCGCGCTCCTGACGACGGCCCGCGCCAAGCTCGACGCCGCCGACTGGACGTCCCCCGAGTCCCTCAAGGAGGCCGTCCTGGCCGCCGGCGAGGAGCACGGCCTGAAGCTCGGCAAGGCCCAGGCCCCGGTCCGCGTGGCCGTCACGGGCCGCACGGTCGGCCTGCCGCTCTTCGAGTCCCTGGAGATCCTGGGCAAGGAGAAGTCCCTGTCCCGCATCGACGCGACCCTGGCGAAGCTCGCCGCGTAGCCGCGAGTACGCCGACGAAGGACCCGGAAGCCACCACGGCTCCCGGGTCCTTCGCCTACCGTCGTAGGCATGCCGATCAAAGCCGTGGTCTGGGACGTGGACGACACGATCTTCGACTACGCGCACGCCGACACCACCGGTATGCACGCCCACCTCACCGCCGAAGGTCTCATCGAGCGGTACGAGACCGCCGAGCGTGCCCTCGCGCTGTGGAAAGAGGTCACCGAGCGCCACTGGGCACGCTTCAGCGCCGGCGGCATCGAGTTCGAGGCCCAGCGCCGTGACCGCGTACGCGACTTCCTGGACGCCGTCCTCACCGACCAGGAGGCGGACGCCTGGTTCGAGCGTTACCTCGGTCACTACGAATCCGCCTGGACCCTCTTCCCCGACACCGTCCCGGTCCTGGACGCCCTCGCCGACGACTACCGCCATGCCGTCCTCTCGAACTCCGCCCTGATGGTCCAGGACCGCAAGCTGCGCGTCCTCGGCGTGCGCGACCGCTTCGAGTCCGTCCTGTGCGCCGCCGAGCTGGGCGTCTCCAAGCCCGCGGCCGAGGCCTTCCTCGCGGTGTGCACGACGATGGGGCTCGCGCCCGAGGAAGTCGCCTACGTGGGGGACCAGCCGGAGATCGACGCGAGAGGCGCCCGGGACGCCGGTCTTCTCGGGATCTGGCTCGACCGCAACAGCGCGGCGCAGGAAGGCCCGTCGGGCGTGCACCGCATCACGCGTCTCACCGAGCTGCCGCCGCTGCTCCGCGGCGATACCCGTTTTGGAGCGCCGTCCACCTTCGGGTAATGTTCTTCCTGCGCCGCCCGAGAAGGCCGAAAGGTCCGACCAGGAAGCGCAAGTCGAGCAAAACTCCCGCAAGGGGTTGCGTATCGATGGCCTATGGTGTAATTGGCAGCACGACGGTTTCTGGTTCCGTTAGTCTAGGTTCGAGTCCTGGTAGGCCAGCTCGCAGAGCTTATCTGCAACGCCCCCGTTGTGTAGCGGCCTAGCACGCCGCCCTCTCAAGGCGGTAGCGCCGGTTCGAATCCGGTCGGGGGTACAGATCCTTCCCATGGAAGCAGTCCGGGTCGCACCCGCTGCAGCCGATGCAGGATCGCTAGGGCCCCCGTTGTGTAGCGGCCTAGCACGCCGCCCTCTCAAGGCGGTAGCGCCGGTTCGAATCCGGTCGGGGGTACGCAGGGTCTAGCTGGTCTAGACCACAGTGGGCTATGGTGTAATTGGCAACACGACGGTTTCTGGTTCCGTTGTTCTAGGTTCGAGTCCTGGTAGCCCAGCGCAGTACAGCAGGACAAGCTAGCCCCCGTTGTGTAGCGGCCTAGCACGCCGCCCTCTCAAGGCGGTAGCGCCGGTTCGAATCCGGTCGGGGGTACGCGAACGGCAAGGGGCCTTCCCGCAAGGGAGGGCCCCTTCGTCATTCCTCCGACGTTCCCGGTGCGTCCGAACCCTCTTGCCCGTAGCGGCGGTTGGACTCCTCGGCCTGGGCGAGCCTGCGCAGGCTCAGCAGGACCGGCTCGTACAGCACGGTGAGGGCGACCGCCGCCTCGAGCTGCTCGTCGGGCGACTCGTGACGCTCCACCAAGTCCAGGTCGGTGACGGCCAGTTGACCGGCGGAGCGCGCGTAGGGCGTCAAGTCCTCGACGGCGCACGGGTATCCGAGCCGGGTGAGCGTCGCCACCGCGGTCACGAGCATTCCGTACGCCGGCGACTCGGACCCGTAGCCCTGGCTGAACTGCCAGTCGAGCCGGTCGAGCAGAGCGTCCACCGTGTGGCGCGCCGCGTCCGTGGCCGGATCGCCGGCCACGGGCTCGGGGCCGTGGGGGAGTGCCCAGACCGCCGTGCCCAGACGGGAGTTGTGGTCCAGGGACGCGTCCTCCAGGGCGGTGAGCACGTCCCGCGCGGACGAGATCGGCACCCGCCCCACCTGGATGAGGGCCCGGACCAGCCGCAGCCGCTGCAGGTGCTTCTCGTCGTACTCGGCCTGGGTCGCGCTCACGCGGCGGCCCGGCGGGAGCAGGCCCTCGCGCAGGTAGTACTTGATCGTGGCCGTCGAGACCCCGCTGCGCGTGCTGAGCTCCGCCAGTCTCATCGGCTCGCCGCTCCTCTTTTCTCTTGCGCATCCACTTGGTGAGTGGCACTATCCAATCATGGATAGCGAAACTATCCAACGCTCTCTGAAGGGGGAACCATCGTGAGCACCAAGCCGATCGAAGGGCGCATGACCGCCGACGCGCAGGGCGGCGTCACCGTCTTCACCATCGGGATGCGCATCAACAACTTCCGTGCCGTGCGCAGCTGGTGGCCCGTCTTCCGGGCGATGCCGCGGATGCTCAAGGAGCTGTCCATGGACCGGGAGATCGGCATGCTGGGCTATCAGCTGCTGTTCGGCGGGACGCGGCTGCTGTACGTCGTCCAGTACTGGGAGTCGCCGGAGAAGCTGCTCGCCTACGCGTCCGCGCAGGGCAAGGAGCACCGGCCCGCGTGGGCCGCCTTCAACCGGCGGGTGCGGGAGGGCAAGGGGAAGGTCGGCTTCTGGCACGAGACGTATGTCGTGCCCGCCGGTGCCCATGAGGCGGTGTACGTGAACATGCCGGAGTTCGGCCTGGGCCAGGCCATCGGCGTGGTGCCGGTCGGCCGCAGGGGAGACAGGGCCGCCGACCGTCTCAAGGCGGCGTGAGAACACGGATGTGAGAACACGGTTGTGAGAACCGTGGGGGCGCAGAAAAAAGAACGCCCGAGGGGTCGCCGCGGCGTTGAGGCGGCCCCTCGGGCGTTCTGCGTGCTGTCTGTGCGTGGTGCCGGGCCGGTCAGCCCGTGCGGCGCAGGGCCTCGGACAGGCGCCCGGCGGCGTCGATGATGGCCTGCGCGTGCATCCGGCCCGGGTGGCGGGTCAGGCGCTCGATCGGTCCGGAGACCGAGACGGCGGCGACCACGCGGTTCGAGGGGCCGCGCACCGGGGCGGAGACGGACGCGACGCCCGGCTCCCGCTCGCCGATCGACTGGGCCCAGCCCCGGCGGCGTACGCCCGAAAGGGCCGTGGCCGTGAAGCGGGCGCCCTGGAGGCCGCGGTGCAGGCGCTCCGGCTCCTCCCAGGCCATCAGGATCTGCGCGGACGAACCGGCCTTCATGGTGAGCGTCGAGCCGACCGGGACCGTGTCCCGCAGGCCCGAGAGGCGCTCGGCCGCGGCGACGCAGATGCGCATGTCGCCCTGGCGCCGATAGAGCTGCGCGCTCTCGCCCGTCACGTCACGCAGGTGCGTGAGGACCGGGCCCGCCGTGGCGAGCAGGCGGTCCTCGCCGGCCGCCGCCGCGAGTTCCGCGAGCCGCGGGCCGAGAATGAAACGGCCCTGCATGTCGCGCGCCACCATCCGGTGGTGTTCCAGTGCCACGGCGAGACGGTGTGCCGTGGGTCGTGCGAGTCCGGTGGCCGCGACCAGCCCCGCGAGGGTGGCCGGACCGGACTCCAGGGCGCTCAAGACGAGAGCCGCCTTGTCGAGAACGCCGACGCCGCTAGAGTTGTCCATGCGTCGATACTCGCGTCTCACTCTGTGAAACGCAAGTTCAATTTTCCATGGAACACGTCACCCTGTGAGTGCGATCCGCGGACCAACGGAAAGCGGCCCACGCGCGGCACGAGGGGTACGGGCGTGGACGAACAATTCTCTAGTTGGGCCGGCACAACACAGCCGGTCGGAGGGAAAGCGATGGGTAGGACACTCGCGGAGAAGGTCTGGGACGACCACGTCGTCCGGCGCGCCGAAGGCGAGCCCGACCTCCTCTTCATCGATCTGCACCTGCTGCACGAGGTGACGAGCCCGCAGGCCTTCGACGGCCTTCGGCAGGCCGGCCGCCCGGTGCGGCGTCTCGACCTCACCATCGCCACCGAGGATCACAACACCCCGACCCTCGACATCGACAAGCCGATCGCGGACCCGGTCTCGCGCGCCCAGTTGGAGACGCTGCGCAAGAACTGCGCCGACTTCGGTGTGCGCCTGCACTCGCTGGGCGACGTCGAGCAGGGCGTCGTGCACGTCGTGGGCCCCCAGCTGGGCCTGACCCAGCCCGGCACCACCGTGGTCTGCGGCGACTCCCACACCTCCACGCACGGCGCGTTCGGCGCCCTGGCGTTCGGTATCGGCACCTCCCAGGTCGAGCACGTCCTGGCCACCCAGACGCTGCCGATGGCCCGCCCCAAGACCATGGCCATCACGGTCGACGGCGAACTGCCCGACACCGTCACGGCCAAGGACCTGATCCTCGCCGTCATCACCAAGATCGGCACCGGCGGCGGCCAGGGCTACGTCCTGGAGTACCGCGGCTCCGCCATCGAGAAACTCTCGATGGAAGCCCGCATGACCATCTGCAACATGTCGATCGAGGCCGGCGCCCGCGCGGGCATGATCGCCCCCGACGCGACCACCTTCGACTACATCAAGGGCCGCGACCACGCCCCGCAGGGCGAGGAGTGGGACGCGGCGGTCGCGTACTGGAAGACGCTGAAGACGGACGAGGACGCGGTCTTCGACGCCGAGGTCTACGTCGACGCCACCCAGCTCGCGCCGTTCGTCACCTGGGGCACCAACCCGGGCCAGGGCGCGCCGCTCTCGGCGAACGTCCCCGATCCTGCTTCGTACGAAGACGCCTCGGAGCGGTACGCCGCCGAAAAGGCCCTGGAATACATGGGGTTGACCGCCGGGCAGGCGCTGCGCGACATCAAGGTCGACACCGTCTTCGTAGGTTCGTGCACCAACGGCCGTATCGAGGACCTGCGTGCGGCCGCCTCCATCGTCGAGGGCCGCAAAGTCGCCGACGGCGTACGGATGCTGGTCGTCCCGGGCTCGGTCCGGGTCGCCCTGCAGGCCATCGAGGAGGGCCTGGACAAGGTCTTCACCGCCGCGGGAGCCGAATGGCGGCACGCGGGCTGCTCGATGTGCCTGGGCATGAACCCCGACCAACTGGCCCCCGGCGAGCGCTCCGCGTCGACGTCCAACCGCAACTTCGAGGGCAGGCAGGGCAAGGGCGGCCGCACCCATCTGGTGTCGCCCCAGGTGGCCGCCGCCACCGCGGTCACGGGCCACCTCTCGTCGCCCGCCGACCTGACCGATGCCCCTGATGCCCCCGTCACCGCCGGAGTCTGAGAGCCATGGAAGCATTCACCACGCACACCGGCCGGGCCGTTCCGCTGCGCCGCAGCAACGTGGACACCGACCAGATCATCCCCGCCCACTGGCTGAAGAAGGTCACCCGGGACGGATTTGAGGACGGGCTCTTCGAGGCCTGGCGCAAGGACGGCGAGTTCGTCCTGAACCGCCCCGAACGCCAGGGCGCGACCGTCCTGGTCGCCGGTCCCGACTTCGGAACGGGCTCCTCGCGCGAGCACGCCGTCTGGGCGCTGCAGAACTTCGGCTTCAAGACGGTCATCTCCTCGCGCTTCGCCGACATCTTCCGCGGCAACTCGCTGAAGAACGGCCTGCTCACCGTGGTGCTCGACCAGCAGGTCGTGGACGCGCTGTGGGCCCTGACGGAGGCCGACCCGCAGGCCGAAATCACCGTTGACCTGCAGGATCGCCAGGTTCGCGCCGAGGGCGTCACCGCCGACTTCGAGCTCGACGAGAACGCCCGCTGGCGTCTCCTGAACGGTCTGGACGACATCAGCATCACGCTCCAGAACGAGCCGGACATCGCCGCGTACGAGTCGAAGCGCCCCTCGTACAAGCCGCGGACGGTGCAGGTCTGACACCCCCGCAACACCCTGGTGTACCCCCAATCGTGGACGGTTGGGGGTACATCTGTGTCTGCCCCCGGAGGGGTGTCCGCTGACCTGAACGGGTGGTCTCAACTCCCTTGATTCGGCAGGCAGAAGAGGCTTGAAATCCCCTTGTACTCGCATCGACCGGGTACCCTCAGGAGGGCGCCGGATGTGGGTAGTTACCCCCTGCGGAGGCGACAACTCGCCCCAGATGGCACAATCGGTGCATGGAACGTGACAGCCAACTCGAGCTCTACGGGCTTGTTGCGGACCAACTGAAGGAAGCGCACTCAAGGGTGCGTGCACTGCAAGTCCCGGAGGGCGTACGGATGGCGCTGACCCGGAAGCTGCTGGTCATTACGGCCGCGGCCAAACACGATCTCGCCGATGCGGCAAGGCGTCTGGAGCGATTGATGGAGTCCATCGACGAAGCCGACGAGGGCCGATTCCCCGAAGACGCTTGAGCCACAAGGCTCAAACGGCCCTTCGAGGAACCTTCGAGGAACTCATGGACAGCCGAGTTCGTTGCGGCACAAGGGTGATTAGCCCGTTTCGTGTTTGATTTGCGGTATATATCTGCCTAACGTGCGAAAAAGCCTGGCGAATACGCTCGGGCGAGGTCTCCGAAGGGGAAGACGTGAACAAGGCGCAGCTCGTAGAAGCGATTGCCGACAAGGTGGGTGGCCGTCAGCAGGCCGCCGACGCCGTGGACGCGGTTCTGGACGCAGTCGTCCGTGCCGTGGTCAGCGGAGACCGTGTTTCGGTCACCGGTTTCGGCTCGTTCGAGAAGGTTGACCGTCCGGCCCGTTACGCCCGCAACCCGCAGACCGGGGAGCGCGTTCGGGTCAAGAAGACCTCGGTTCCGCGTTTCCGCGCCGGACAGGGCTTCAAGGACCTGGTGAGCGGCTCGAAGAAGCTCCCGAAGAACGACGTCGCGGTCAAGAAGGCGCCCAAGGGCAGCCTTTCGGGCGGCAGCGCTTCGGCGACCGTGAAGAAGGCCGCGGCCAAGAAGGCCACCGCCAAGAAGGCGACGGCGAAGAAGGCCGCCACCGCCAAGAAGGCCACCGCCAAGAAGACGACGGCGACCGCCAAGAAGGCGGCCACCGCCAAGAAGGCGACGGCCAAGAAGACCACGGCGACCGCTAAGAAGGCGGCGACGGCCAAGAAGGCGACGGCCAAGAAGGCCGCTCCCGCCAAGAAGGCCACCGCCAAGAAGACCGCGCCGGCCAAGAAGGCCACCGCCAAGAAGGCGCCCGCCAAGAAGTCGACGGCGCGCAAGACCACCGCCAAGAAGGCGACCGCCCGCAAGAAGTAAGGGCACGAGGGCACTCACGCGCCGGGCCGGGCTCCCAACTGGGAGCCCGGCCCGCGGCGTGTCCGGGGCCCTGTGCGGGGCATGCGAGGGGCACCGGGGCGCCCTGGGCTCAGAACGTCTGAAGAGTCACCAACGTGATGCGGCGCCGCTCGCCCTCTCCCTCGACCTCGATCCGCACCCGCTGGCCGGGCCTCAGCAGCCGCAGGCCACCCGCGTCGAACGCCGGGGGATCGAAGGGCACCGGGGTGCCGTCGTCGAGCAGCACGCTGCCGCTGCGGGTCTCGGGGTCGTACGTGTACGCGGTCGCCTGCATGGGGGAAGCGTACTCAGTCGGCGATCAGCAGCCGCGCGGCGGCCGCAGCCGTGCGCGGCCCGACGCCCAGCGCGAGAGCGGCCCGCAGATCGTCGCCGGTGTCCACGTCCTGGCGTACGGAATCCACGCCGTCGAGCGGAAGTTCCACCGCGCCGGAAGCGGCGTGCCGGGAACGGGACGCCGCGCCGAATGCGGGGCGCAATTCCGTGCCGGGCGCAGCGGACAGCAGTGTCGTGCCGATTCCTGCGGCATCCGAGAGGAATGAGCGGGGAAATTGGGCGGCGCCGTCGAGTACCCGGGCCAATTCCAGGGGGCGCAGTGCCGGGAGGTCGGCATTCAGGGCCGCGACGGCCGTTTCGGGCCGCCCGGTGCGCACGGCCGCCGCGCCGTGCGCCAGAGCGGCGTTGAGGCCTCCCGCGGGCTCGTCCCGCACGATCCGGGCGCCCAGCAGGGCGAGCTCGCGCCCGGCGAGGCCGTCGTCCGTGACGACCACCACATCGCGTACCGCGGGGCAGGCCGTCACGGCGGCCACGGTGTCCTGGGCGAAGGCGAGGGCGAGGCCCGGCCGCAGGGTGTCGCCGGTGGTGGCGGTGAGCCTGCTCTTGGCGCGCTCCAGCGGTTTCAGGGGTATGACCAGGGTCCACTGCACGGGGGGCGGCTCCGTCCTTCGCGTCGGGCCCATTGTGACCTGCTGACCGGGGCGCCGGCGGGGCCGGGTTCCGGGATCGGAAGGGGCGGCGCATTGCGCCTCTTTGCCAGGGCGGTGGCGGGAGACGGGTGGGCGTACGGTGTTCTCGACAGACAGGCAGCCTGGGGCGACACTTGTGCGGCCGACCAGGTTCATGGAGGAAGGTGTCCGAGTGTCCCGCCGCAGAATCGGCTTCTGGTACCGCCTGGCGGCGGTCATCGCAAAACCGCCGCTGGTGGTTCTGTTCAAGCGGGACTGGCGTGGAATGGAACACATTCCGGCCGACGGTGGATTCATCACCGCGGTGAATCACAACTCGTATATCGACCCACTGTCGTACGCGCATTTTCAGTACAACACCGGACGAGTGCCCCGTTTCCTGGCAAAGGACGGCCTTTTCAAGGACGGGTTCGTCGGCAAGGTCATGAAGGGCACGGGCCAGATCCCGGTCTACCGCGAGACCACGAACGCGCTCGACGCCTTCCGTGCCGCGGTCGACGCGATCGAGCGCGGCGAGTGCGTGGCGTTCTACCCCGAGGGCACCCTCACCAGGGACCCCGAGATGTGGCCGATGACGGCCAAGTCCGGTGCCGCGCGGGTCGCCCTGCGGACCAAGTGCCCGGTGATCCCCGTCGCCCAGTGGGGCGCCAACCTCGCACTTCCCCCGTACAGCAAGAAGCTCAGCCTCTTTCCGCGCAAGAAGCTCCAGGTGCTCGCGGGCAGTCCGGTCGACCTCTCGCGCTTCTACGACAAGGAACCGAGCCCCGAGGTCCTGCGGGAGGTGACCGAGACCATCATGGCCGCGGTCACCGAACTCCTGGAGGAGATCCGGGGGGAGCAGGCCCCCGAGATCCCGTACGACCCGCGCAGGGCGCGCGCCGCCCAGCGACGCAGGGCGGCGGAGAACCGCACCGCTCGCAGCGTCACGCAGAACACCCCCAAGAACACCACGGAGGACAGCAAGTGACGAACCCGGTGAAGGCCGCCGTCTTCGGAACGGGCTCCTGGGGTACTGCCTTCGGCATGGTGCTCGCCGACGCGGGGTGCGACGTCACCCTGTGGGGCCGGCGCACCGAACTCGCCGACGCGGTCAACTCCTCGCGCAGGAACCCCGACTACCTCCCCGGTGTCGAACTCCCGGAGAACCTCAGGGCGACCACCGACCCGGCCCAGGCCGCAGCCGGCGCCGACTTCACCGTGCTCGCCGTGCCCTCGCAGACCCTGCGCGGCAACCTCGCCGAGTGGGCGCCGCTGCTCGCTCCCGACACCGTCCTCGTCTCCCTCATGAAGGGCGTCGAGCTCGGCTCCGCGATGCGGATGAGCGAGGTCATCGAAGACGTCACGAAGGTCGCCGCCGACCGCATCGCCGTCGTCACCGGGCCCAACCTCGCCCGCGAGATCGCCGCCAGGCAGCCCGCGGCCGCCGTGGTCGCCTGCCGCGACGAATCGATCGCGCAGCGCCTCCAGACCGCCTGCCACACGCCGTACTTCCGCCCGTACACGAACACGGACGTCGTCGGCTGCGAACTCGGCGGCGCCGTCAAGAACGTCATCGGCCTCGCCGTCGGCATCGCGGACGGCATGGGCCTGGGCGACAACGCCAAGGGCTCGCTCATCACGCGCGGCCTCGCCGAGACCACCCGCCTGGGCCTGGCGATGGGCGCGGACCCGCTGACCTTCTCCGGCCTCGCGGGCCTGGGCGACCTGGTGGCCACCTGCTCGTCGCCGCTGTCGCGCAACCACACCTTCGGCACCAACCTCGGCAAGGGCATGACGCTGAAGGAGACCATCGCGGTCACCAAGCAGACCGCCGAGGGCGTCAAGTCCTGCGAGTCGGTGCTCGATCTGGCCCGCAGGCACGGCGTCGACATGCCCATCACCGAGACGGTCGTGGGCATCGTGCACGAGGGCACGCCCCCGGTGGTCGCCCTCAAGGAACTGATGTCGCGCAGCGCCAAGCCCGAGCGCCGCTGACTGTTTTTTCCTCAGCGGGTACTCTCAAGCCGATATGAGCAGCGAGAACCTCCCCCAGAGCCCCAAGGCGCACCCCGAGCAGAGCTCTGAGCTGCCGCTCCGCAAGCCGCGTGTGGCCGTCGTGTTCGGCGGCCGCAGCTCGGAGCACGGCATCTCGGTCGTCACGGCGGGCGCCGTACTGCGTGCCATCGACCGCACCAAGTACGACGTCCTGCCCATCGGCATCACGACGGAGGGCCGCTGGGCCCTGACCGCCGACGATCCCGAGCGCATGTCCATCACCGACCGCCAGGTGCCCAACGTCGACGCGCTCGCCGAGTCGACCGACGGCGGCGTCGTGATGCCCCTGGACCCGGGCAACCGCGAGGTCGTCTACAGCGAGCCCGGCGCCGTGCCCAAGGCGCTCGGCGAGGTCGACGTCGTCTTCCCGGTGCTGCACGGTCCGTACGGCGAGGACGGCACGCTCCAGGGACTCCTCGAGCTCTCCGGAGTGCCCTATGTGGGCGCAGGAGTGCTCGCGTCGGCCGTCGGCCAGGACAAGGAGTACATGAAGCGGGTGTTCACCTCCTTCGGGCTGCCCGTCGGCCCGTACCTGGTGATCCGCCCGCGCGAGTGGGACCGCGACCAGCAGGCCGCCCGCAAGAAGATCGCGGGGTTCGCCGGCGAGCACGGCTGGCCGCTGTTCATCAAGCCCGCGCGTGGTGGCTCCTCGATGGGCATCACGAAGGTCGACTCCTTCGAAGGCCTCGACGAGGCGATCGAGGAGGCCCGCCGCCACGACCCCAAGATCCTGGTCGAGTCGCTCCTGCGCGGCCGCGAGATCGAGTGCGGGGTCCTGGAGTTCGAGGACGGGCCGCGCGCGAGCCTGCCCGCCGAGATCCCGCCGGTGCAGTCGCACGACTACTACGACTTCGAGGCGAAGTACATCGACTCGACGCCCGGGATCGTGCCCGCCCCGCTGACGCCCGAGCAGACCGCCGAGATCCAGCGGCTGGCCGTCGACGCATTCGAGGCCACGTCCTGCGAGGGCCTGGTGCGCGCGGACTTCTTCCTCACCGAGGACGGGCAGTTCGTCATCAACGAGATCAACACGATGCCCGGCTTCACGCCCATCTCGATGTACCCGAAGATGTGGGAGGCGAGCGGCGTCAGCTACCCCGAGCTGGTGGACCGCCTCGTCCAGGCGGCCCTCAACCGGTCGACGGGGCTGCGCTAGCACCCTGTAACCGGAGCACCCGTACACAGGGAGCACCCCGTACAGGCGCTATGCGATCCCCTTCGGGATGGCCTTCTTGACGGGGGCGGCGAAGTCCGTCAGCGGGCTCACGCCGCTCCCCGCGCGCTCCTTGGGCAGCGTGACCTCCACGTACGCCTTGCGCAGCGTGGAGGTGAAGCGGAACGAGCCGTCGTCCTGCTCATCGAGCAGCCAGTTGACGCCGTCCGCGGTCACGCCGTCCGCCTCGGGGTTGTTCATCTCGGTCGGTCTCGCGACACCGCAGCGCAGTATGATCGCCGGGTCTCCCCACCCGGCGGTCAGCTCGGACTTCGGCTCGGGATCAGCGCGCCCCAGACCGTCCACCTTCTTCGGCAGCTGCTTGTCCAGGTTCCGGCACAGTTCGGTGACCTTGCTGTCCGGGGTGGGAACCGCAGCCTCGGCCGCTTCGTCTGCTGAGGAGCAGCCCGCTGACGCGATCAGGAGTGCGAATGCGGGGGCCGAGACGAGGCAGCGACGCCGGCGACGGGAAATCTTCACCGGCCAAGGGTAGACGGGGGCTAGAGGTGCACGACGGGGCAGGTCAGGGTCCGGGTGATGCCGTCCACTTGCTGGACCTTGGCGACCACCATGCGGCCGAGTTCGTCCACCGTGTCCGCCTGCGCGCGCACGATGACATCGTAGGGACCGGTCACGTCCTCGGCCTGGATCACTCCCGGGATCTTGGCGATCAGCTCGGCGACGGTCGACGCTTTGCCGACCTCGGTCTGGATCAGGATGTACG
Source organism: Streptomyces sp. NPDC054047 (assembly GCF_055585065.1). Lineage (NCBI taxonomy): Bacteria > Bacillati > Actinomycetota > Actinomycetes > Kitasatosporales > Streptomycetaceae > Streptomyces > Streptomyces sp. NPDC054047. The sequence goes on from NZ_JBVJKV010000010.1 coordinate 177,845, forward strand.
CCTGTACCACGGAACCTCCAGGGCGGCCACGAGGATCATGTGGGGAGAAGGGACGCCACGGTACCGCGTCGCCGCTTCCAGCGGGGAGACCCGGGGGAGCTGTGGCGCGCACATCGCGGTGGACGGGCAACAGAAGTTGACGGTCATACCGACCGTACCTATGACAGTGAAGGCTCGCGACCGCAAGCCGAGCAGCGTGAAAGGGCATGGTGAGTCCCGGTGAAGGGAACCGTCGGCGAGTTGGGGGAGTTCGGGCTCATCAGGGAACTCACCTCTCGGCTCACCACCACCCCGGCCGTCCGGCTCGGCCCCGGCGATGACGCCGCCGTCGTGTCGGCCCCCGACCGCAGGGTCGTGGCCAGCACCGACATCCTTCTGGAGGGGCGGCACTTCCGCCGCGACTGGTCCACCGCGTACGACGTGGGCCGCAAGGCCGCTGCGCAGAACCTCGCGGACATCGCCGCCATGGGCGCCGTACCGACCGCTCTGCTCCTCGGCCTGGTCGTGCCCGCCGAACTCCCCGCCAGCTGGCCCACCGAGCTCATGGACGGCCTGCGGGACGAATGCCAGGTCGCGGGAGCGGCCGTCGTGGGCGGCGATGTCGTACGCGGCGACACGATCACCGTCGCGATCACCGCGCTCGGCGATCTGCGCAACCACGAACCGGTCACCCGCGCGGGCGCCCAGACCGGCGATGTCGTCGCCGTCACGGGCTGGTTGGGCTGGTCCGCAGCCGGGCACGCGGTGCTCTCGCGCGGCTTCCGCTCGCCCCGCGCCTTCGTGGAGGCCCACCGCAGGCCCGAACCGCCGTACCACGCGGGCCCCGCGGCCGCCGGCCTCGGCGCGACCTCGATGACGGACGTGAGCGACGGGCTCATCGCCGACCTCGGCCACATCGCCGAGTCGAGCAAGGTGCGCATCGACATCCGCTCCGGAGACGTCGACGTGCCCTCCCAGATGAACGACATCGGCCAGGCCGTCGGCGTCGACCCGCTCCAGTGGGTGCTCAACGGCGGCGAGGACCACGCGATCGTCGCGACGTTCCCCGCGGACGTGAAGCTGCCCGCCCGCTGGAAGGTCATCGGCGAGGTCCTCAACCCCTCGGCCCTGCCGCAGGTGACGGTCGACGGGGCGCCCTGGACCAGCAAGGGCTGGGACCACTTCGGCGACAACGGAGAGCTCGACGGATGACACCGGCGCCCGCGTCCTGACCGTCGCCGTCGCCGTCGCCGCCGCCGCCGCCGCCGTCGCCGTCGCCGGCTCCGACTCCGGCGGTGGCGCGGGCCTCCGGGCCGACGTGAAGACGATGCTCGCGCTCGGCACGCACGGCAACTGCGTCGTCACGGCCGGCATGCAGGCGTCGGCCGAACTGGTCGAGACGATCGCCGAGTTGATCGCGGGCACGGACAGTCCCCATAGGCAGGGCATACAAAAGAGACGGTCCCCCGAGGGGGACCGTCTCTTTTAGCAACCAGCTAGGTGGCCGCGCAGTGGGGCATCCCCTGCTCATTAAGAGCTTGGGGAATTGCGTCAGCGCGAGACCTTGCCGGCCTTGATGCACGAGGTGCAGGCGTTGAGCCGCTTCGGCGTCCCGCTGACCACGGCACGAACGCGCTGGATGTTCGGGTTCCAGCGACGGGACGTACGGCGGTGAGAGTGCGAGATGTTGTTGCCGAAGCTCGGCCCCTTGCCGCAGACGTCGCAGTTGGCAGCCACGGGTCACTCCAAGACTTCAGATGCACTTACGGTTAATCCCGGCATGCCGGGATCAGTGCAATGATCGTGGGTGGCGTTGCCAGGAGGAATGTCCCGATGGGTATCGGGCAACCGGAGCAGCATACAACGACTGCTTCGATAGAACGAAACTACCATGTCTCGCCCCGGCCCCGCCCCGGGCCCTTCGCCCGTCCCGGTCTACGCTGCGTCCAGTCCGGATGCCTTTAGGAGGCGAGCAGGTGCCGCAGAACCTCGACGCCGTCGCGGTGCGCGCCTGGTGCGGCCTCGCCCTGGACGCCCTGGGAAGGGCCCGCGAGGAGATCGACGCGATCAACGTCTATCCGGTCGCGGACGGGGATACCGGAACCAACCTTTATCTGACCGTGGAATCGGCGGCCCAGGCGGTCGACGCGGTCTTCACCGGACTCGAGCCGACCCGGCCCGCCCTGGCCGAGGCCGTGCGGGCGATGGCGCACGGCGCGCTGATCGGGGCCCGCGGCAACTCGGGCACGATCCTCTCGCAGCTGCTGCGGGGGATGGCGCAGGTGCTCGGCGCCGACCGTGACTCGGATCACGCCGACGGCCGGGAGCTCGCGCTCGCACTGCGGCAGGCCGCGGAGTCCGCCTACCAAGCGGTCGCGCATCCCGTCGAGGGCACGGTCCTGACGGTGGCCGCCGCCGCGGCCGACGCCGCCTCCGGTGCCGACGGCGACTGCGGGGCGGTGGCGCGGGCCGCGTACGACGGTGCGTGCCGGGCGCTGGACGCGACGCCGGAGCAGCTCGCGGTGCTCGGGCGCGCGGGAGTGGTGGACGCCGGCGGACGTGGGCTCGTGGCGGTGCTCGGCGCGCTGGTGGGAGCCCTTTCGGGCGGGACGGTGCTCCCGAAGACGGCCTCCCCGCACCTGAGGACGACCGCTTCGGGCGGCCACGCGCGCGTGGAGCCCACCGAGTGCCAGGAGCCCCCGGCCGACCCCACAAACGCCACGGCCCCCGCCTTCGAGGTCATCTACCTCCTGGAGGCCGACGACACGGCCGTCGCGCGGCTGCGGACACGGCTCGACGGACTCGGTGACTCGCTCGTCGTCGTCGGCGGCGACGGCCTGTGGAACGTCCACGTCCATGTGGACGACGCCGGTGCCGCCGTCGAGGCGGGCGTCGAGGCCGGACGGCCGCACCGCATCCGCATCACCCACTTCGGGGTGGGGGACGCGCACACCGCGGGCGTCACGCCGCCGCCCCGGGAACGGGCGCAGCGCGCGATCGTCGCCGTCGTACCGGGGGAGGGCCTCGCCGGTCTCTACACCGAGGCCGGGGCGACGACCGTGCCCACGCGCCCCGGGGAGCCGCCCGCCAGCGGGGAGCTCGTCGAGGCGATCCGGCGGGCCCACGCGCGCGAGGTGGTGCTCCTGCCGAACGACGCCGAACTGCGTCACACCGCTGCCGCGGCGGCGGAGCAGGCCCGCACCGAAGGCGTGCGGGTCGCGCTGATCCCCACCCGGTCCGCGGTCCAGGGCATCGCGGCGCTCGCCGTGCACGAGCCGGACCGCCGCTTCGACGAGGACGTCGTCGCGATGACCTCGGCGGCCGGCGCGACCCGGTACGCCGAACTGGCCGTCGCCGAGCGGCAGTCGTGGACCATGGCGGGCATCTGCCAGGCCGGTGACGTCCTCGGCCTGATCGACGGCGACGTGGCGGTGATCGGCGACGACACCACGCGCACCGCACGGTCCGTCCTCGACCGGATGCTGGCCGCGGGCGGCGAGATGGTCACGCTGGTGCTCGGCGACGACGTGCCGGACAGCCTCGGCGAGGAGCTGGAGAAGCACGTGCGCGAGATGCATCTGGCGGTCGACACCGTGGTCTACCGAGGCGGCCGCCAGTCGGCCCTGCTGCTGATCGGCGTGGAGTAGCCGACGCTCGCGACCATCCTGACCAGCGGATTTCACGGACGTACGCCGAATTGTCAGTGGCGTGGTGTGCAATGGATCTCGTGCCCGCGCTCGAAGAACCCCTGAAGAAAGTGGTCGGTCCCGCCACCGCGAAGGTGATGGCCGAGCACCTGGACCTGCACACCGTCGGTGACCTGCTGCACCACTATCCGCGCAGGTACGCGGAGCGTGGCGAGCTCACCCGCCTCGCCGACCTGCCCCTCGACGAGCACGTCACGGTGGTCGCCCAGGTCGCGACGGCGCGCATCCTGACGTTCAACGGCGGCAGGGGCCAGCGCCTCGAAGTGACGATCACCGACGGCAGCGGCCAGCTCCAGCTGGTCTTCTTCGGCCGCGGCATCCACAAGCCGCACAAGGACCTGCTGCCCGGCACGCGCGCGATGTTCGCGGGCAAGGCGTCCGTCTTCAACCGCAAGATGCAGCTCGCCCACCCCGCGTACGAACTCCTGAAGGGCGAGGCCGACGAAGCGGTCGACTCCTGGGCCGGCGCCCTCATCCCGATCTATCCGGCCACCGCCAAGCTGGAGTCCTGGAAGATCGCCAAGTCCGTGGACGCGGTCCTGCCCAGCGCCCAGGAGGCCGTCGACCCGCTGCCGCCGAGCCTGCGCGACGGCCGGGGGCTGATCCCGCTCCCCGAGGCGCTCCTGAAGATCCACCGCCCGCACACCAAGGCGGACATCGCATCCGCCCGCGACCGCCTGAAGTGGGACGAGGCCTTCGTCCTCCAGGTGGCCCTGGCCCGCCGGAGGTACGCGGACGCGCAACTGCCCGCGATCGCCCGCCGCCCCCGCGACGGCGGCCTGCTCGACGCCTTCGACGCCAAACTGCCCTTCACCCTCACCGAGGGCCAGGAAAAGGTCTCCAAGGAGATCTTCGACGACCTGGCGACCGAACACCCGATGCACCGGCTCCTCCAGGGGGAGGTGGGCAGTGGGAAGACGATGGTGGCCCTGCGCGCCATGCTCGCCGTCGTGGACGCGGGCGGGCAGGCCGCCATGCTCGCGCCGACCGAAGTCCTCGCCCAGCAGCATCACCGCTCGATCACCGAGATGATGGGCGAGCTCGCCGAGGGCGGCATGCTCGGCGGCTCGGACCAGGGCACCAAGGTCACGCTGCTGACCGGCTCCATGGGGGTGGCGGGACGGCGGCAGGCGCTGCTCGACCTGGTCACCGGCGAGGCCGGGATCGTCATCGGCACGCACGCGCTGATCGAGGACAAGGTCCAGTTCCACGACCTGGGCCTGGTCGTCGTCGACGAACAGCACCGCTTCGGGGTCGAGCAGCGCGACGCCCTGCGCGGCAAGGGCAAGCAGCCCCCGCACCTCCTCGTCATGACGGCCACGCCCATTCCGCGCACGGTCGCGATGACGGTCTTCGGCGACCTGGAGACCTCGGTCCTGGACCAGCTCCCCGCGGGCCGTTCGCCGATCGCCACCCATGTCGTGCCGGCCGAGGACAAGCCCCACTTCCTGGCGCGCGCGTGGGAGCGCGTGCGCGAGGAGGTCGAGAACGGCCATCAGGCGTACGTGGTGTGCCCCCGGATCGGCGACGACATCGACGAGGCCGCCGATCCGAAGAAGGCCAAGAAGAAGGCCGAGGAGGAGGCCACCGCCGAGAAGCGGCCCCCGCTCGCCGTCGTCGAGGTCGCCGAGCAGCTCGCCCGCGGCCCGCTGAGCGGCCTCAAGGTCGAGATCCTGCACGGCCGCATGCAGCCCGACGACAAGGACGCGGTGATGCGCCGCTTCGCCGCGGGCGAGACCCAGGTCCTGGTCGCGACGACGGTCATCGAGGTCGGCGTGAACGTCCCGAACGCCACCGCCATGGTGATCATGGACGCGGACCGCTTCGGCGTATCGCAGCTGCACCAGCTGCGCGGACGCGTCGGCCGTGGCTCGGCCCCGGGCCTCTGCCTCCTGGTCACCGACATGCCCGAGGCGAGCCCCGCCCGCGCCCGCCTCGGAGCCGTGGCCGCCACGCTCGACGGCTTCGAGCTCTCCCGGATCGACCTGGAGCAGCGCCGCGAGGGCGACGTCCTCGGCCAGGCGCAGTCCGGTGTCCGCTCCAGCCTGCGCATGCTCGCGGTCATCGAGGACGAGGAGATCATCGCCGAGGCCCGCGAGGAGGCCGTCGCGGTGGTCTCCGCCGACCCGGACCTGGAGCGCCTGCCCGAGCTGCGCACGGCCCTGGACGCCCTCCTGGACGACGAGCGCGAGCAGTACCTCGACAAGGGCTGACAGGCAGGAGCGGCGCCGGGGCTGAGAGACTGAGGGCGGATCTTCCCGCACGATCGTTCACCGACAAGGACTCAGATGACCCGCGTGATCGCCGGTGTGGCCGGCGGACGTCGCCTCGCCGTCCCGCCCGGGACCGGCACCCGGCCCACGACCGACCGCGCACGCGAGGGCCTGTTCTCCACCTGGCAGGCCCTCCAGGGAACGCTGGACGGCGCGCGCGTCCTGGACCTGTACGCCGGGTCCGGAGCCATCGGCCTCGAAGCGCTCTCGCGCGGCGCGGGCCACGCCCTGCTCGTCGAGGCCGACGCCCGCGCGGTGCGCACCGTCAGGGAGAACGTGAAGTCCATCGGCCTGCCCGGCGCCGAGGTCAGGGCGGGCAAAGCGGCCCAGATCGTCCAGGGCGGCGCCCCCACGGACCCGTACGACCTGGTCTTCCTCGACCCTCCGTACGTCGTCACCGATGACGATCTTCGCGAGATTCTGCTCACACTCCGTGCGGGGGGCTGGCTCACCGACGATGCGCTCGTCACCGTTGAACGCAGTACCAGAGGCGGAGAATTCAGCTGGCCCGACGGCTTCGAAGCACTGAGGTCCCGTCGCTACGGCGAAGGCACGTTTTGGTACGGTCGCGCCGCCTCTACGTGCGACGACTCAGTGATCGCGCCATGACCGGACCGGAGAGCGAGGGACTTCAGTTGCGCCGCGCCGTCTGTCCGGGGTCATTCGACCCCATCACCAATGGACACCTCGACATCATCGCCCGCGCCTCCAGGCTGTACGACGTGGTGCACGTCGCGGTGATGATCAACCAGTCGAAGAAGGGCCTGTTCACCGTCGACGAGCGGATCGAGCTGATCCGCGAGGTGACGGCCGACTTCGGGAACGTCGAGGTCGAGTCCTTCCACGGCCTTCTCGTCGACTTCTGCAAGCAGCGCGACATCCCGGCCATCGTCAAGGGTCTGCGCGCGGTCAGCGATTTCGACTACGAACTGCAGATGGCCCAGATGAACAACGGCCTCTCGGGCGTCGAGACCCTGTTCGTGCCGACCAACCCCACCTACAGCTTCCTCTCCTCATCGCTGGTCAAGGAGGTCGCCGCCTGGGGCGGTGACGTCGCCCACCTGCTGCCGCCGGTGGTCCACGAGGCGTTGGTGGAGCGCATCGGCAAGAAGTGACGGCCTGACAGCCCGTCACCCGGTGTCGGACGGAAGCCGACTGGCCTTACAGTCGTGCCGTCCGTCTCCAATCAGCTGTAGAGAGTGGCGAGCACACGGTGGACGTGCAGAAGAAGATCGACGAGATCGTCGAGGCGGTCGGCAGCGCCCGGTCCATGCCCATGTCGGCCTCGTGCGTGGTCAACCGCGCCGATCTGCTGTCGATGCTCGAAGAGGTGCGCCAGGCGCTGCCCGGTTCCCTCGCCCAGGCGCAGGAGCTCATCGGCGGCCGAGAGCAGCTGGTCGAGCAGGCCCGCCAGGAGGCGGACCGGATCATCGAGAGCGCACACGCCGAGCGCGGTTCGCTGATCTCCGACACGGAGGTCGCCCGCAACTCCCAGGGCGAGGCCGCACGCATCCTCGCCGAGGCCCGGCAGGCCGCAGACGAGGTCCGTGTCGAGGCCGACGACTACGTGGACAGCAAGCTCGCCAACTTCGAGGTCGTCCTCACCAAGACCCTCGGCTCGGTCGGCCGCGGCCGCGAGAAGCTCCTCGGCACCGGCCCCGGTCTCGACGAGCAGGGTTACGAGGACGAGGACGCCCCGCAGCGCAGCCTGGACCCCGAGACGCTGCGCCGGGACGCGGACGCATACGTCGACGCCAAGCTCGGCGCCTTCGAGGCGGTCCTGGCCAAGACCCTGGAGGCGGTCGGCCGCGGCCGCCAGACCCTGCACGGCCGCGCGCCCGCCGACGACCTCGCGGGCCTCGCCGAGGGCCTCGGATCCCAGGCGCACACCACGGACGCCGAGTACCTCGCGGGCCTCACCGACCCGACGGCTTCCACGGCACCCGCGGCACCCGCAGTCCCCGCGCCGGCGGCCCCGCAGCCGCCCCAGGCGCCCCCGCAGATCCCCGTGCAGCAGCCCTACGCTCCGCCCCAGCAGGAGCCGGATCCGTACGCGTACCAGCAGCAGGACCAGTACGCCTACCAGCAGCAGTACGCCCAGCAGGACCCGTACGGCTATCAGCAGCAGGATCCCTACGGCTACCCGCAGCAGGGGTACGACCAGACCCAGCAACAGCAGGGGTACGGGGATCCGCAGCAGCAGCAACAGCCCGCCCCCGGGGTGCTCGACGAGACCAGTCTCTTCGACACCGGCATGATCACCGCGGAGCAGCTGCGCCAGTACGAACAGGGCCGCTGACCCCTGCTCCCGGGGCGGTCAGGGACCGGATTGGGCCGAGAGCGAATGGTCCAGTATCCTGGCTCTTCGGTCGCGCGTACGTCCGCGATCCAGGCTGCCCGGCTAGTGAGCCAAGCTCACGACGGGGGCGGCCCTCCTTGAACTTCCAGGATTCGAAAGCAGGAAAAGCCCTGAGTGCTCGCCTTGACCACCGAAACCCTCTCGTGTTCGACACGCATGAGCTGGGTCGGCGTCCCGGTGCGCTGCAGCGGCTGACCCGTTCCGTCGAGGCCCCCGGTTCTCCGGGTGTCCTCGGCATCGAAGGGGTTATCGGAGTGCCGGAAGGCGCGCCGGTCGAGCTGGAGATCCGTCTTGAGTCGGTCATGGAAGGGGTGCTTGTCACAGGCACCGCCCGTGCGTCGGCCGAGGGGGAGTGCGTAAGGTGTCTGGAGCCGCTGAAGCTTGAGGTGGAAGCGGACTTCCAGGAGATGTTCTCGTACCCTGACGCCGACGACCGGGGCCGCACCGCGGAACCGGCCGGCGGCGCCGAGGAATCCGCAGAGGATGAGGACAGGCTCTATCTCGAGGACGGCTTGTTCGACCTCGAGCCTGTGCTGCGTGACGCGGTAGTGCTCGCACTGCCGATGCAGCCGGTGTGCCGGGACGACTGTCCGGGCCTGTGTTCCCAGTGCGGAGCACGGCTCGCGGACGACCCGGAGCATCACCACGACGTCGCCGACATCCGTTGGGCGGCACTGCAGGGACTCGCCGGGACCATCCAGGACGGCGAGAAGGACGACGTGAGCGGCGCCGAAGCCGGCGTCGACGAGAAGCAGGAGAAGTAGCCGTGGCTGTTCCGAAGCGGAAGATGTCGCGCAGCAACACGCGCCACCGCCGGTCGCAGTGGAAGGCTGCGGTCCCCACTCTGGTTTCGTGTGAGCGTTGCCAGGAGCCGAAGCTGCAGCACATCGCGTGCCCGAGCTGCGGCACGTACAACAAGCGCCAGGTCCTCGAGGTCTGAGCGGCTGGTGAGAGGCACCGTGTCTAGCCACAAAATGGCGGATGACGCCAAGGCGGAAAACGCCAAGAAGCAGGCGGAAAACACGGCCTCGTCCCACACGCTTTTGGAAGGGCGGCTCGGGTACAAACTCGAGTCCGCCCTTCTGGTGCGTGCGCTGACCCACCGTTCGTACGCGTACGAGAACGGCGGTCTGCCGACGAATGAACGGCTCGAGTTCCTCGGGGACTCGGTGCTGGGACTCGTCGTCACGGACACGCTCTATCGCACCCACCCCGACCTGCCCGAAGGCCAGCTGGCCAAATTGCGGGCCGCGGTGGTCAATTCGCGTGCGCTGGCGGAGGTCAGTCGAGGCCTCGAACTCGGCTCCTTCATCCGGCTCGGCCGGGGCGAAGAGGGTACGGGTGGCCGGGACAAGGCATCCATCCTCGCCGACACCCTTGAAGCGGTGATCGGTGCGGTCTATCTGGACCAGGGTCTGGACGCGGCGGGCGAGCTGGTGCACCGGCTCTTCGACCCGTTGATCGAAAAGTCCTCGAACCTGGGCGCGGGCCTGGACTGGAAAACCAGCCTCCAGGAGCTCACCGCCACCGAGAGCCTCGGCGTTCCCGAGTATCTCGTCACGGAGAGCGGCCCGGACCACGAGAAGACCTTTACTGCTGCCGCCCGCGTCGGAGGCGTCTCGTACGGCACCGGCACCGGCCGCAGCAAGAAGGAAGCGGAGCAGCAGGCCGCTGAGTCCGCGTGGCGCGAGATTCGCGCTGCCGCGGACGAGCGGATCAAGGCGGCGGAAGTCGCCGCCGCGGCTCCCGCTGCCGCGGGGGTTGACGGAGTCTCCGAGGCTCCGTCTGCCTGACAGCGCTTTACTGTTGGTGCCGGTCGCCCTTTGGGTGGCCGGCACCAGCTTTTTTGCCGCTTCGCGGCGTTTTTTCCCGCCCACCCACCCGTTTGCCCCGGAGTGAATCCCCATGCCCGAGCTGCCCGAAGTTGAAGTCGTCCGGCGTGGGCTCGAGCGGTGGGTGGCCCATCGCACCGTCGCCGATGTCGAGGTGCTGCATCCGCGCGCCGTGCGGCGGCACATCGCGGGCGGTGACGACTTCGGGCTCCGCCTCAAGGGCCACCGCGTCGGTACGGCGATGCGGCGCGGGAAATATCTCTGGCTGCCCGTCGAGGACAGCGGCACCTCGATCCTCGCCCACCTCGGCATGAGCGGGCAGCTGCTCGTCCAGCCCCAGGAGTCACCCGACGAGAAGCACCTGCGGGTCCGGGTCCGCTTCGCCGACGCCCTCGGCACCGAGCTGCGCTTCGTCGACCAGCGCACCTTCGGCGGACTCTCGCTGCACGCGAACACCCCGGACGGGCTGCCGGACGTCATCGCGCACATCGCGCGCGACCCGCTGGACGAGGAGTTCGACGACGCGGCCTTCCACGCCGCGCTGCGCCGACGCCGTACGACGATCAAACGCGCCCTGCTCGACCAGTCGTTGATCAGCGGGGTCGGCAACATCTACGCGGACGAGGCCCTTTGGCGGGCGAAGCTGCACTACGAACGGCCCACCGCCACGTTCACGCGCCCGCGCACGGCCCAACTCCTGGGCCACGTACGGGACGTGATGAACGCGGCCCTCGCCGTCGGCGGCACCAGCTTCGACAGTCTGTACGTGAACGTGAACGGCGAGTCCGGGTACTTCGAGCGCTCGCTCGACGCCTATGGACGTGAGGACGAGCCGTGCCGCCGCTGCGGTACGCCGATGCGCCGGCGCCCCTGGATGAACCGCTCCAGCTACTTCTGCCCGCGCTGTCAGCGACCGCCGGCCGCCACGCTGTCGTAGCGTTCGCGTGCTTCGAGCACGCCGTCCATCCTGCCCTCCACGAAGTGGATGAGGTTCATCAGGCGGTCGGAGACCTCCCGCCCCAGCGGGGTGAGCCGATACTCCACGCGCGGCGGGTTGGTGGGCTGCGCCTCGCGGTGGACCAGGCCGTCGCGCTCAAGGGCGTGCAGGGTCTGGGACAGCATCTTCTCGCTCACGCCGTCGACCCGGCGGCGCAGTTCGTTGAAACGGAACGTGCCGTCGTGCAGCGCGCCCAGGGTGAGCGCGCCCCAGCGTCCGGTGACGTGCTCCAGGGTGCCGCGCGAGGGGCACTGCTTGGAGAACACGTCGTACGCCAAATCCTGGGCGCCTTCGGGACACGCCACGTCAGGGGTGTCCTCGGCCTGAGCGGTGGAATCCATGCGGACAGCATACTCCTGGACAGCGCTAACTGCTGGGTTGCACTAACTAGAAGTTAGTGCTTTCCTTCAGTCACTGCTCGGGCAGTCATCGCCCGGAGTCCGTCCGGCCTGTCCCGCTGCCGTCCTGCCGCATGAGGAGCACCACCATGACCAGCCCTGTTGTCGCGATCGCCTACCACTCGGGCTTCGGCCACACCGCCGTCGTCGCCGAGGCGGTCCGTGCCGGTGCCGTCGAAGCGGGCGCCACCGCACACCTGATCAAGGTCGACGAGATCACCGAAGCGGAGTGGGAGCTGCTCGACGCCGCCGACGCGATCGTCTTCGGTTCGCCCACCTACATGGGCACCGCGTCCGGCGCCTTCCACGTCTTCGCGGAGGCTTCGTCCAAGCGCTGGTTCGCCAAGACGTGGCACGACAAGCTGGCCGCTGGATTCACCAATTCCGGCTCCAAGAGCGGCGACAAGCTGCACACCCTGCAGTACTTCCAGACGCTCGCGGCACAGCACGCGATGCACTGGGTCAACCTCGGCCTGACCCCGGGCTGGAACTCCACGCAGGGTTCCGAGCACGACCTCAACCGCCTCGGCTTCTTCTCGGGAGCCGCCGCGCAGACCAACGCCGACGAGGGTCCCGAAGGCGTGCACAAGGCGGACATCGCCACGGCCGAGCACCTGGGCCGCCGCATCACGGAGACCGCCCGGGTGTTCGTGACCGGCCGCTCGGCTGTCGCGGCCTGAGGACCCGCGGGCTTCCTGGAAGTTCTTAGAACTTCCTAGAAGCCGAAGTCCTGCGTCCACCACGGGCCGCCCGGCGCGAAGTGCGCGCCGACGCCCAGGGTCTTGTAGTCGCAGTTGAGGATGTTGGCCCGGTGGCCGGAGCTGTTCATCCAGGCGTCCATCACGGACTGGGCGTTGGCCTGGCCGCGGGCGATGTTCTCGCCGCCCAGGTCCGATATCCCGGCCTTCTCGGCGCGGTCCCAGGGGGTCGCGCCGTCCGGGTCGGTGTGGTCGAAGAAGTCGCGCTCGGCCATGTCCGCGCTGAAGTCTCCGGCGAGCGAGGCCAGCGCGGCGTCGGCGCGCACGGGGGAGCAGCCCACCTTGGCCCGCTCCGCGTTGACCAGGGTGAGCACCGCTGCCTCGGCCGCGCTCTCGGCGGACGGCGACTTCGAGCCGGTGGCCGGCGGGGCCTTCGGCTTCTCGGACGGCGTGCGCTCGGGGGCGCTCGGGGGCGTCGTCTTCTTCTTCTCGCCGGCCTCGGGCTCGGGCGCCTTGGTCGACGGCTTCTTCGACGGCTCGGCCGAGGGCTTCTCGGTGGCCTTCGAAGGGGTCGGCGTCGGCGTCGGGGCGTCGGGGCGTTCCGAGCCGCGGCTCGGCGGTGCCGACTCGCGCTCGGCGGTGCCGTTCTCGCCGCCCTGCGGCGCGACCTCGCTGGGGGTGGTCGCGGCACGCACCTTGTTCGAGTCGCCGCCACCGCCCAGGGAGTAGTTCTCGGCGCCCGGGACCAGGCCGGTCGCGACGGCCACGGCGCCCATGGCGACGGCCGCCGAGACACCGAGCAGGCCGGTGCGCACCGGTGCGGCGCGGCCCCTGCGGCGGTGTGACACGGTGGCGGGGCGGGGCTCCGGGGCGCCGGCGTGCTCGCCCGCGTACGTGTCGGAGACCCCAGTGGCGCGGCCGGTGGCGGCTGCCCCTGCGCCGGAGCGTCGGTGGCGTCCCATCTCCTGGCCTTCCTCGTCCTGAGCGGTCAACGTGACTCACCCATACGGGTGAGGCTCATCGATTCGGGACTGTACGCGATGGCGCATGGGGACGAAGTGCTCCGAGTGCAATTGGCCGGTTAGCGTGCACCCATGAACGAAGAAGTCAGACTCACGGCCTGGGTGCGTGGGCGGGTGCAAGGCGTGGGTTTCCGCTGGTTCACGCGGGCCAAGGCCCTGGAGATCGGCGGCCTGAGTGGTTTTGCTCTCAATTTGGAGGACGGCCGTGTGCAAGTCGTCGCCGAGGGTCCGCGCGCGGGCGCCCAGGGGCTGCTCGACTGGCTGCGCGAGGGCGACACACCCGGCCGCGTCGACGGTGTCACTGAGATCTGGGACACTCCGCGCGGCATCTACGAGACGTTCGCGATTCGCTGACGGAGAGCCGTCGTACGTACCCGCCCCGGTGTGGTCAGGGCAACTGCCCGGGGCAGGAAACGCCTGGTGGTTGCCAAGAACGGCCCGTCGTGGCAGGCTCCCAGGTGAAGGATGATCGACACGCCCCCAGGGCCCCGCAGCAGAGGCAGCGCCGCCGTTCCATCGGCCGCAGGCCCCCGGGTTGCCCGCCAATACGGGGCGTGATCGTGTTGACCGTCAAACTTTTTGGTGAGACTCTGGAAGCCCCGCGCACCTTAGCTGTTTGGCATGTGAGAACGGCCAGCAAGACCCAGCAAGTACAACGAGTGCCAAGCACCGCGGGTGCGAATCCCTCACGACCCACACCGCTTCGGTCGGTCACTCATTGTGGAGGACCATCCATCATGGCAAAGGCGCTTCTCGGTTACGTCGGCGGTTCCGACCCGCGACTTCTCGCCGAGATGCGACGGCTCCAGCAGCGCGTCCAGGACCTGGAATCTGAGCTTGTGAAGATCCAGGCCGAGAACGACGCGCTCGCGGCTGCCGCTTCTCACGAATCGCTCCTGGAGAGCATCGACGTACCCCAGGCGGAGCCTGCGCTCACCTGACCACCACACCTTCAGTAAGGCGCTGATCCCGCGAGATCGCGCGTGACGTGACATGTGATCGCGTGACGCACTCTTCGCTCTGCGGGATGCCTGTTAACGCACGTGGTCGGGCTGCCCATGTCAGCCGCTTGTCCAGATCTGCAAGGGACGCTTCGGCGTCCCTTCTTTCTTGCCGCCGTGCAGCCGTTTCCGTTACACCTGATGTGCCCTGCATGTTCCTGGGTGAAACGGTCAGTGAAAGGTAGAGTCCGGCGGCGTGCACCTCAAGGCCCTGACACTGCGCGGTTTCAAATCCTTCGCGTCGGCCACGACGCTGAAGTTCGAGCCGGGCATCACCTGCGTCGTCGGACCGAACGGCTCCGGCAAGTCCAATGTCGTGGACGCGCTGTCCTGGGTCATGGGCGAGCAGGGCGCCAAGTCGCTGCGCGGCGGCAAGATGGAGGACGTCATCTTCGCCGGCACCACCGGGCGCCCGCCGCTCGGCCGTGCCGAGGTGTCGCTCACCATCGACAACTCCGACGGCGCCCTGCCCATCGAGTACGCCGAAGTCACCATCACGCGGATCATGTTCCGCAACGGCGGCAGCGAGTACCAGATCAACGGGGACACCTGCCGGCTGCTCGACATCCAGGAACTGCTCTCCGACTCCGGCATCGGGCGCGAGATGCACGTCATCGTCGGGCAGGGCCAGCTCGACGGCGTCCTGCACGCCGACCCCATGGGACGCCGCGCCTTCATCGAGGAGGCCGCGGGCGTCCTCAAGCACCGCAAGCGCAAAGAGAAGGCGCTGCGCAAGCTCGACGCGATGCAGGCCAACCTCGCTCGCGTACAGGATCTGACCGACGAGCTCAGGCGCCAGCTCAAGCCGCTCGGCCGGCAGGCCGCCGTGGCGCGCAGGGCCGCCGTCATCCAGGCCGATCTGCGCGACGCCCGGCTGCGGCTGCTCGCCGACGATCTCGTACGCCTGCGGGACGCGCTGCGGAACGAGGTCGCCGACGAGGCGGAGCTCAAGCGGCGCAAGGACAGCGCAGAGGCCGAGCTGAAGAAGGCGCTCCAGCGGGAGGCGGACCTGGAGGACGAGGTGCGCCGCCTCGCGCCGCGGCTCCAGCGGGCGCAGCAGACGTGGTACGAGCTCTCCCAGCTGGCCGAGCGGGTGCGCGGCACGGTGTCGCTCGCCGACGCCCGGGTCAAGAGCGCGACCGCCGCGCCCCCGGAGGAGCGGCGCGGCCGTGACCCCGAGGACATGGAGCGCGAGGCCGCGCGCATCCGCGAGCAGGAGGCGGAGCTGGAAGCCGCCCTGGAAGCCGCGGAGCACGCCCTTGAGGACACCGTCGGCCACCGTGCCGATCTGGAGCGGGAGCTTGCGGTCGAGGAGCGCCGCCTCAAGGACGTGGCGCGGTCCATCGCCGACCGGCGTGAAGGGCTCGCGCGGCTGAACGGACAGGTCAACGCGGCGCGCTCGCGGGCGGGCTCCGCCCAGGCCGAGATCGACCGGCTCGCCGTGGCGCGCGACGAGGCGGGGGAGCGCGCGGTCGCCGCCCAGGAGGAGTACGAGCAGCTGAAGGCGGAGGTCGACGGGCTCGACGCCGGTGACGCGGAACTCGGCGAGCGGCACGACGAGGCGAAGCGTTCCCTCACGGAGGCCGAGGGCGCGCTGACCGCGGCACGGGAGGCGGCCACCGCCGCCGAGCGCAAGCGGGCCGCGGTCGCCGCCCGGCACGAGGCGCTCGCGCTGGGCCTGCGCCGCAAGGACGGTACGGGGGCGCTGCTCGCCGCCAAGGACCGCCTCACGGGGCTGCTCGGTCCGGCGGCCGAGCTGCTCTCGATCGCCCCGGGTCACGAGGTCGCGGTCGCTGCGGCGTTCGGCGCGGCGGCGGACGCGATCGCGGTGACCACACCGGCATCGGCGGCGGAGGCCATCCGGCTGCTGCGCAAGCAGGACGCGGGGCGGGCCGCGCTGCTCCTCGCGGGGGCACCGGAGTCGGACGTCGACCCCCGTGACGTACGGCAGGAAGGTGCCGAAGGGCCGCCGCCGGTGGCCGAACTGGTGCGTGGGCCCGAGGAGTTGATGCCCGCGGTGCGGCGGCTGCTGCGGGGGATGGTCGTCGTGGGCACGCTGGAGGACGCCGAGGACTTCGTCTATGCCCACCCGGAGCTGACCGCCGTCACCGCCGAGGGCGATCTGCTCGGGGCACACTTCGCGCAGGGCGGGTCCGCCGGGGCGCCGAGCCTGCTCGAAGTGCAGGCCTCCGTCGACGAGGCGGCGGCCGAGCTGGAACAACTCGCCGAGCAGTGCGACGAGTTGGCGACGGCTCAGCGGGACGCGGGGGAGCGGCGCAAGGAAGTCGCCTTGCTGGTCGAGGAGTTGGGGGAGCGCAGGCGCGCCGCCGACCGGGAGAAGTCCGCCGTGGCGCAGCAGCTCGGCGCCCTCGCCGGGCAGGCGCGTGGCGCGGCGGGCGAGGCCGAGCGCAGTGCGGCCGCCGCGGCCAAGGCGCAGGAGGCGCTGGACAAGGCGGTCGAGGACGCCGAGGAGTTGGCCGAGCGGCTCGCCGTGGCGGAAGAGGCTCCGGTGGAGGAGGAGCCCGACACCTCGGTGCGCGACCGGCTCGCCGCCGACGGGGCCAACGCCCGGCAGACCGAGATGGAGGCCAGGCTCCAGGTGCGTACGCACGAGGAGCGGGTCAAGGGGCTCGCGGGGCGTGCCGACTCGCTCGACCGGGCCGCGCGCGCCGAACGCGAGGCACGCGCGCGTGCCGAGCAGCGCAAGGCGCGGATGCGGCACGAGGCGGCGGTCGCCGAGGCCGTCGCCCGTGGTGCGCGGCAGCTGCTCGCGCACGTCGAGGTCTCGCTGGTGCGGGCCCAGGAGGAACGTGCCGCCGCCGAGCGGGCCAAGGAGGTGCGCGAGCGTGAGCTGGCCGCCGAGCGGGGCCAGGGGCGCGATCTCAAGGCGGAGCTCGACAAACTGACGGATTCAGTCCACCGCGGCGAGGTACTCGGTGCCGAGAAGCGGCTGCGGATCGAGCAGCTGGAGTCCAAGGCACTGGAGGAACTCGGTGTGGAACCGGCAGGACTCGTGTCCGACTACGGCCCCGACCAGCTCGTGCCGCCCTCGCCCGCGGCCGAGGGCGAGGAGCTCCCCGACGACCCGGAGCATCCGCGCAACAGGCCCGTGGCGTACGTCCGCGGTGAGCAGGAGAAGCGGCTGAGGTCAGCCGAACGGGCGTACCAGCAGCTCGGGAAGGTGAACCCGCTGGCCCTTGAGGAGTTCGCCGCGCTGGAGGAGCGTCACAAGTTCCTGAGCGAGCAGCTGGAGGACCTGAAGAAGACGCGGACCGATCTCCTGCAAGTGATCAAGGAGGTCGACGAACGCGTCGAGCAGGTCTTCACCGAGGCCTACCGCGACACCGCCCGTGAGTTCGAGGGCGTCTTCTCGCGGCTCTTCCCCGGCGGCGAGGGGCGGCTCATCCTGACCGACCCCGACAACATGCTCGCCACGGGAGTCGACGTCGAGGCGCGCCCGCCGGGCAAGAAGGTCAAGCGGCTCTCGCTGCTCTCCGGCGGTGAGCGGTCGCTGACGGCCGTCGCGCTGCTCGTTTCGATCTTCAAGGCACGGCCGAGTCCCTTCTATGTGATGGACGAGGTCGAGGCCGCGCTCGACGACACCAACCTGCAGCGGCTCATCCGCATCATGGAGGAGCTGCAGGAGGCCTCGCAGCTCATCGTGATCACGCACCAGAAGCGGACGATGGAGGTCGCGGACGCGCTCTATGGCGTGTCCATGCAGGGCGACGGCGTCTCGAAGGTGATCAGCCAGCGGCTGCGCTAGCCCCTTCACAGCCCTTCACGGGCCCACCTCATTAACTTCAAGACTTGAACGAAGCACGCCACACATGTGCCTGAAGTTCACAGGAACCCAGGTCTTGACTTCGAAACTTGAAGGCATAGTCTCTGCAACGTTGCTTTTACCTTCAGGTGGTGGGCGGCGTGAAGTTGTGCGCCACTTGAAGTGCTCACCCCCACCCCCGGCGATGCTGCCGGTGGCCCGAGGAGTCCATGTGACCAGCACAATGAAGGCGCCCCAGCCCGAAGGCAGAGAGGCCAGGCCGGACCATCTCGGCCATGTCATCTTCATCACGGCGGCCGCAGCCATGGGCGGCTTCCTCTTCGGCTATGACAGCTCCGTGATCAACGGCGCGACCGTCGCCATCCAGCACCGGTTCGACGTCGACGCGAACATGCTCGGCTGGATCATCGCCACCGCGCTGCTCGGCTGCGCCGTCGGCGCGGCGGTCGCCGGGCGCATCGCCGACCGCATCGGCCGCATCCGCTGCATGCAGATCGCCGCCGTCCTCTTCGCGGCGAGCGCCATCGGTTCCGCCCTGCCGTTCGCGGCCTGGGACCTGACGATGTGGCGCTTCATCGGCGGCATCGGCATCGGCATGGCCTCCGTCATCGGCCCGGCCTACATCGCCGAGGTCGCCCCGCCCGCGTACCGAGGCCGCCTCGCCTCCTTCCAGCAGGCCGCGATCGTCATCGGCATCGCCGTCTCCCAGCTGGTCAACTACGGCATCCTGAAGCTGGCGGACGACGACCAGCGCGGCAAGCTGATGGGCCTGGAGGCCTGGCAGCTGATGCTCGGCGTCATGGTCATCCCCGCCGTCCTGTACGGCGTGCTCTCCTTCGTCATCCCCGAGTCCCCCCGCTTCCTGATCTCGGTCGGCCGTGACGTCGAGGCCAGGAAGGTGCTCGGCGAGGTCGAGGGCACCAAGATCGACCTGGACGCGCGCGTCATCGAGATCGAGGAGGGCATGCGCCGCGAGCACAAGTCCTCCTTCAAGGACCTGCTCGGCAAGGTCGGCTTCCTGCCGATCGTCTGGATCGGCATCGGCCTCTCGGTGTTCCAGCAGCTCGTCGGCATCAACGTGATCTTCTACTACTCGAACCAGCTGTGGCAGTCGGTCGGCAAGGACCCGAGCAGCTCGTTCCTGTACTCGTTCGAGACGTCGATCGTGAACATCATCGGCACGGTCATCGCGATGCTCTTCGTCGACCGCATCGGCCGCAAGCCGCTGGCCATCATCGGCTCGGCCGGCATGGCGCTCGCGCTCTTCACCTGCGCCTGGGCGTTCTCGTACCGCACCGGCTCCGGCGACAACGTCACGCTGCCGAACGCGCAGGGCCTGACGGCGATCATCGCCGCCAACTTCTTCGTGCTCTTCTTCGCGCTCTCCTGGGGCGTCGTGGTCTGGGTCCTGCTCGGCGAGATCTTCCCCAACCGGATCCGCGCGGCGGCGCTCGGTGTGGCCGCGTCGGCCCAGTGGCTCGCCAACTTCGCGATCACCAAGACGTTCCCGAGCATGTCCGAGTGGAGCCTGACCGGTTCGTACATCATCTACGGCGCCTTCGCCGTGATCTCGATCCCCTTCGTCATGAAGTTCGTCAAGGAGACGAAGGGAAAGACCCTGGAGGAAATGGGCTAATCCCCGCTGCCCCTCCTCTGAGGATGCTGCCCCGGTTCAAGGACCTACTCCTTGAGCCGGGGCAGCACGTTTTCGCAGAAGTGGTGCAGGCTGCGCCAGCCCTCGTCGATCGGCATCCCGCCGGAGAGCGGATGCAGGACGAGATTGGCGCCGCCGCCCCGTACGTACGCCACGCACTGGTCCGGGGTCAGGACGCGGTAGACGCCCTCGGCCCGCAGCTCGGCGACCGTGGTCGCGCTCGACTTCACCGCCGAGCGGATGTCCTTGGACTGCCAGGAGGCGTAGGTGCGGGCCTCGTGCAGGAAGTGCTCGCCGTGCTCGGCCCAGGTGCGGTCCGGGTCGTCGGCGATGTGCAGGAGCGGGGTCTCGGCCGCGGGCATCATGGTCCAGCCCTTGGTGCCGTACTCGGTGAGGCGTTCGTTGTAGTACGCCTCCAGCTCGGGCAGATGGGCGCTGGGGAAGAACGGCAGGCCGAGCCGGGCCGCGCGGCGGGCCGCCGCCTGCGACGAGCCGCCGACCAGGAGCATCGGGTGGGGCTGGGTGAAGGGGCGCGGGGTGACGCGCACGGTGCGGCCGCGGAACGCGAAGGGCTCGCCGGTCCACGCCTGCAACAGGGTCTCCAGGAGCTCGTCCTGGAGCTTGCCGCGCCGCTTCCACTCGACGCCGAACGCCTCGTACTCGGCGGGCCGGTATCCGATCCCCGCCACGGTCACCAGACGTCCGCCGCTGAGCAGGTCGAGTACGGCGATGTCCTCGGCCAGCCGCAGCGGATCGTGCAGCGGCCCGATGATCGCGGAGACCGTGACCGCGATGCGCCGGGTCGCGCCGAACACCGCGCCCGCGAAGGTGAAGGGCGAGGGCAGCCAGTTGTTGCCGACGCCGTGGTGCTCCTCGGTCTGCACGGTGGAGATGCCCCGGTCGTCGGCGTACGCGGCCATCTCCAGGGCGGCCTTGTAGCGCTCGCTCAGTGAGGTGGGCGTGGCGTCCGGATCGACGAGGTTGAAGCGTACGACTGTGACGGGCATGGAAAACGTCCCCCTTCACCATGGGCGGGCGAAGAGGGACGTTAGATGACGTGGTGTCAGATGACCAGGGTCCGGGGGCAGTTGCTCCGGATCAGGCCGAGACCAGCTCCGTCTCGCCCTCGCCGTTTCGCTTGGGGCCCTCGGGCGCCTCGACGGCCGGGTTCCTCGGCAGCACCGCGTACAGCGCGGCCGCGATGAGGATCGTGGCCAGCCAGCCCAGGCCGTTGCGCCCGACCCAGGAGGTGGCGAGCGGACCGCTGAACCAGTCGACCTTCGTGAAGAGCAGCCCCGCCACCAGGGCGATCGCCCACGCGGTCATGGCCTGCCAGGCGAAGCCCGCCTTGTACCAGTAGGCGCTGGTGCGCTTGGTGTCCATCAGCGCCTCGCCGTCGTACGTCTTCCTGCGCAGCATGTCGATGCCGAAGACGCCGATCCAGGCGGAGAACGCGACGGCGAGCAGGGTCAGGAAGGAGATGAACGAGCCGATGAAGCTGGTGGCCACGTTCATCAGGAGGTAGCCGAAGATCAGGCTGATGATGGCGTTGATGGAGACCGCCCACGTGCGCGGGACCTTGATGCCGAGCGTCATCGCGGTAAAGCCCGCGGAGTACATCGACATCGAGTTGATCAGGAGCATGCCGATCAGGGCCATCACCAGGTACGGCACGGCGATCCACGTCGGAAGCAGCTGGCCGAGGAAGGAGACCGGGTCCGATGCGTCCGACAGGCTCGGCGTGCTGACCGCCATGACCGCGCCCATCAGGACCATCGGTACGACGACGATGCCGGCGCCGCCGATGGCGTTGCCCACCAGGGCCTTGTTCGAGGCCTTGCGCGGGAGGTAGCGCGTGAAGTCCGGGCCCGTGGGGACCCAGCTGATGCCGCCCGCGGCGATCACGCCGACGCCCGCGACCATCGCCGCGGTGGAGCCCGCGGGCCGCGAGAAGACGTCCGACCAGGGGGTGTTGGCCACCAGGTAGACCAGGACGAGGACACTGAACGCGCCGAAGAGGTACGTCGCCCAGGTGTTGCAGATGTGCAGGACCTTGCGGCCCAGGCCGCTGATCAGGAACGTGCAGGCGACGAAGGCGACCAGCGTCACGACCGTCAGCCACGTGCTGGACTTCACGCCGAAGCAGATGTCCAGGACGGTGATGATCGCGTACGCGCCCGTCACCGCGTTGATCGTCTCCCAGCCCCAGCGTGCGATCCAGATCAGCGAGCCGGGGAAGAGGTTGCCGCGCTGGCCGAAGACGGCGCGCGAGAGCGTCATGCCGGGGGAGCCGCCGCGCTTGCCCGCGATCGAGATCAGCCCGACCAGGCCGTAGCTGAGCAGCGGCGAGACCAGGGCGACGACCAGGGCCTGCCAGAAGTTGAGGCCGTTGGTCACGATGAGACCGGCGCCCATGGTGAGCAGCAGGACGCTGATGTTGGCCGCCACCCAGGTGGGGAACAGCTCGCGGGTCCGGCCCGTGCGCTCGGAGTCGGGGACGGGCTCGAGGCCGCGTGTCTCCAGGGCGCCTTCGGTTTCGGCGGTGGTGCTCATGGGGTGGGGTCCGTGCCTCTCGCTCGGATCGCAACGTCGCGACCCGTCCGTGGGGGTGATCGCGTTGGACTCTACGCGCGTTGATGCGGAGAGCTCCATCGTACTTTAGTCCGAGTAGTGCCCTCTATGAGCTTATGTTCTTTGGAGGAAGCTACAGCCTGGGCCTCTGCTGCCCCCATGGCTGATACTGGGTGGGTTATGGAAATCGTCATCCTTGCTGTAGTCATCGCCGTGGTCGTGATCGGCGCGCTCGGCGGGCTCGTGATCGGCAGCCGCAAGAAGAAGCAGCTGCCGCCGCAGGCCCCGTCGTCCACGCCCACCATCACCGCCCCTCCGGCCGAGCCGCATATCGGCGACGAGGCCGAGACGCCGCGCGACGAACCGCGCCGCACGATCGAGGAGGTGGAACTCCCGGGCGCCGGAGCACAGGCGCCGGTCGTCACCGAAGAGGCCCCCGAGGCCGCCCCGGAGATCGAGACCCCGGAGCCCACGGCAGGTCGCCTGGTCCGTCTGCGCTCGCGCCTCTCGCGCTCGCAGAACGCACTCGGCAAGGGGCTGCTCACGCTCCTCTCCCGCGAGCACCTCGACGAGGACACGTGGGAGGAGATCGAGGACACGCTCCTCACCGCCGACGTCGGCGTCGCCCCCACCCAGGAACTGGTCGAGCGCCTTCGCGAGCGCGTCCGCGTGCTCGGCACCCGCACCACGGACGACCTGCGCGCCCTGCTGCGCGAGGAGCTCCTCGCGCTCCTCGGCACGGACTTCGACCGCACCGTGAAGACCGAGTCGGGCCTGGAGACGCCCGGCATCGTGATGGTCGTCGGCGTGAACGGCACCGGCAAGACCACCACCACCGGCAAGCTCGCCCGCGTCCTCGTCGCCGACGGCCGCTCGGTCGTCCTCGGCGCCGCGGACACGTTCCGCGCCGCCGCCGCCGATCAGCTGCAGACCTGGGGCGACCGCGTCGGCGCGCGTACGGTCCGCGGTCCCGAGGGCGGCGACCCCGCGTCGATCGCCTTCGACGCGGTCAAGGAAGGCATCGCGGAGGGCGCCGACGTCGTCCTCATCGACACCGCGGGCCGGCTGCACACCAAGACGGGCCTGATGGACGAGCTCGGCAAGGTCAAGCGCGTCGTGGAGAAGCACGCGCCGCTGGACGAGGTGCTGCTCGTCCTGGACGCGACGACCGGGCAGAACGGCCTGGTGCAGGCGCGGGTCTTCGCCGAGGTCGTGGACATCACCGGCATCGTCCTGACGAAGCTGGACGGCACGGCCAAGGGCGGCATCGTCGTCGCGGTCCAGCGCGAGCTGGGCGTGCCGGTGAAGCTGGTCGGGCTCGGCGAGGGCGCGGACGACCTCGCGCCGTTCGAGCCGGAGGCGTTCGTCGACGCGCTCATCGGTGACCAGTAGGTGACGCGAGGCGGCTCCGTGGCTCCTTAGCCCCGCGGGAGACGGCGTACGACCAGAGAAATGCCCCGCCCCGGGGTGCAGCCGGGGTGGGGCATTTCCGTCTGCGGAGCGCCGGTCACGCCGGTGAGCGGTGCGCCACGTACGCCAGTGTCCCCAGGACCAGCCGCGCCTGCGGGGGATGCGTCGCGGAGTCGAGGTCCGGCGCGCGGAGCCAGCGGACCGGGCCGAGGCCCGCGCGGTCGGACGGCGGGGCCGTGATGTGCGTGCCGGGGCCCAGGCCGTGCAGGTCGATGCCGGCGTCGTCCCAGCCCATGCGGTAGAGCAGCTGGGGGAGTTCGGTGGCGGCGCCGGGGGCGACGAAGAAGTGCGTGCGGCCCTCCGGGGTGGCGGCCACCGGGCCGAGCGGCAGGCCCATGCGCTCCAGGCGGACCAGCGCCCTGCGGCCGGCCGCCTCGGCCACCTCGATCACGTCGAAGGCGCGGCCCACGGGCAGCAATACGGCGGCGCCGGGGAACTGGGCCCAGGTCTCGGTCACTTCGCCGAGCGTCGCCCCCGCGGGGACCTCGGGAGCGAACTCCAGGGGGTGGGCGCCGGGGGCCGCGCAGTCGGCCGCGCCGCAGGAGCAGCGGCCGTCCTGGGCCCGTGCGCCGGGGACCGCGGCCCATCCCCACAGCCCGGTGTACTCAGCCACCGCGGTGCAGTCCGACGCGCGGCCGCGCCGCCGTGAACCGGTGCGGGGCTTGTCGGTCCCCCGGATGCCGCCGATCGTGAAGCCCATGCCCCCTCCAACGGGTCGAGCGCGGTGTGGTTACGTGACGGAATCGGATCGTGACCCTGTGCTTTTGTTCAGGCGCCGGTGCTCTCAGGGGGGTGCGCTCGGTCATTCGCGCCCCCAAGTGCTCCCTTCCGCCCACCTTCGAACGTCCACTGTCAAGTCAATCGCTTGTGGAGGGCGGGGAGTTCATTCGAAGGGGTGGCGAATGGTGGCGTTTCCGCGATCGCCCTCGCCGGAGGGGTGATCGTAGGATTACTTTCAGTGCACGGGCCCTGAGTGGTGTGCACTCGTGGGTATGCCGGAGGCAAGTCGGTTTCCTGTTCGATGGGTGACGTTCTCCGGACGGAGAGCCGCGGTGCGCGGCATTCTGGTAGGGCTTGGCGTGGGACCGCGCGTAAGTGTCTTGAGGGATGGGGGCGTTCCAGTGGGCGGCAATGGCGGAAGTGGTGCGAACGCTGAGAAGCGCCCGAACGAACTGCTCAATTCCTGGTTCGTGCGCAGCGGCTGGTCGAAGGGCGAGCTGGCGCGCCAAGTGAACCGCAGGGCACGGCAGTTGGGCGCCCATCACATCTCCACCGACACCTCCCGGGTGCGGCGCTGGCTGGACGGCGAGAATCCCCGCGAGCCCATCCCGCGCATCCTCTCCGAGCTGTTCTCCGAGCGCTTCGGCTGTGTCGTCGCCGTCGAGGACCTCGGCCTGCGCGCCCCGCACCAGTCGCCCTCGGTGTCGGGCGTAGACCTGCCCTGGACCGGGCCCCAGACCGTCGCGCTCATCAGCGAGTTCTCGCGCAGCGACCTGATGCTGGCCCGGCGCGGCTTCCTCGGCACCTCGCTCGCGCTCTCCGCGGGCCCCGCCCTCATCGAGCCCATGCAGCGCTGGCTGGTCCCGGGGCCGACCACCCCGGTCGGCGACCCCGAGCCGCCCGCCCCGTCCCGCAGGCCCGGCCGGCTCTCCAAACCGGAGCTCGACCTCCTGGAGTCCACGACCGTGATGTTCCGGCAGTGGGACGCGCAGTGCGGCGGCGGGCTGCGGCGCAAGGCGGTCGTCGGCCAACTGCACGAGGTGACGGACCTGTTGCAGGAGCCCCAGCCGGAGGCCACGTCCAAGCGCCTCTTCAAGGTCGCCGGCGAGCTGGCCGAACTGGCCGGCTGGATGAGCTATGACGTCGGACTGCAGCCCACCGCCCAGAAGTACTTCGTGCTCGCCCTGCACGCCGCGAAGGAAGCCGGCGAGAAGCCCCTCGGGTCGTACATCCTCTCCAGCATGAGCCGCCAGATGATCCACCTCGGACGGCCGGACGACGCGCTCGAACTGATCCACCTCGCGCAGTACGGAAGCCGGGACTGCGCGAGCCCGCGCACCCAGGCCATGCTGTATGCGATGGAGGCCCGCGCGTACGCCAGCATGGGCCAGCCCGGCAAGTGCAAGCGGGCCGTGCGCATGGCCGAGGACACCTTCGCCGACGCCGCCGAGTTCGACGAGCCCGAGCCCGACTGGATCCGCTTCTTCTCCGAGGCCGAGCTGAACGGCGAGAACGCCCACTCGTTCCGCGACCTGGCCTATGTGGCGGGCCGCAGCCCCACGTACGCATCGCTCGCCGAGCCCGTCATGGAGCGCGCCGTCGACCTCTTCGGCAAGGACTCCGAGCACCAGCGTTCGTACGCACTGAACCTCATCGGGATGGCCACGGTCCACCTGCTCCAGCGCGAGCCCGAGCAGAGCACGGTGCTCGCGGGCCAGGCCCTGACCATCGCCAAGAAGGTCCGCTCCGAGCGGGTCAACACCCGCCTTCGCAAGACCGTGGACACCGCCGTGCGGGACTTCGGCGACATCGCCGAGGTCGTGCAGCTGACCGACCAGCTCGCCATCGACATGCCGGAGACCGCGGAAGCGGTCTGACGGCGCCCCACCAGAACCCCGGCCGCGGCCGGCCCATCCCGAACTGCCCGACTCGGCTCCCCCACGCCAGGTCAACCGGATGGCCGCCGCGGTCGGTTTGCGTGGTGTGCGCAGGGTATGAAACCGCGCCCCGCCTGACCCGGCAGTTCATGGACGCGTAACACGTACGACCTCTTCGTCACTGCGGCGAAACATCGAGGGGCGCCCCCTGAAACGGCGCTGGGCCAATCTCATGGCGCATAACGGCCCACCCTTCCCCAAGCTCTCGGCTCCGCTCGACCAGGGGAGACCCCACTCGCCCCGCCCGCACGGGCCGCATACGACGACGAGGAGACGCCGATGCCCCCAGGCATCACGATCGCCGCAGACGCCCCGCAGCTGTCTGCCGCCAACACAGGGTTCATGCTCATCTGTTCCGCCCTGGTGATGCTCATGACGCCGGGACTCGCCTTCTTCTACGGAGGCATGGTCCGCGTCAAGAGCACGCTGAACATGCTGATGATGAGCTTCATCAGTCTGGGGATCGTCACCATCCTCTGGGTGCTGTACGGCTTCTCCATCGCGTTCGGCACCGACCACGGCAGCCTCATCGGCTGGTCGTCCGACTACGTCGGGCTGAGCGGCATAGGGCTCACCGAGCTGTGGGACGGCTACACCATCCCGGTGTACGTCTTCGCGGTCTTCCAGCTGATGTTCGCGATCATCACGCCCGCGCTGATCAGCGGTGCGCTCGCCGACCGCGTGAAATTCACCGCCTGGGCGCTGTTCGTCGCGCTCTGGGCCACGATCGTCTACTTCCCGGTCGCGCACTGGGTGTGGGGGACGGGCGGCTGGGCCTTCGAGCTCGGCGTCATCGACTTCGCCGGTGGTACGGCCGTGCACATCAACGCCGGTGCCGCGGCGCTCGGCGTGATCCTGGTCATCGGCAAGCGCGTCGGCTTCAAGAAGGACCCGATGCGGCCGCACAGCCTGCCGCTGGTCATGCTCGGCGCCGCGCTCCTGTGGTTCGGCTGGTTCGGCTTCAACGCCGGATCGTGGCTGGGCAACGACGACGGCGTCGGCGCGATGATGTTCCTGAACACGCAGGTCGCCACCGCCGCGGCCATGCTGGCCTGGCTCGCCTACGAGAAGATCCGGCACGGCGCGTTCACCACGCTCGGCGCCGCTTCGGGTGCCGTCGCGGGCCTCGTCGCGATCACCCCGTCCGGCGGCTCCTGCTCGCCGCTCGGCGCGATCGCGATCGGCGCCATCGCCGGTCTGCTCTGCGCCATGGCCGTCGGCCTCAAGTTCAAGTTCGGCTACGACGACTCCCTCGACGTCGTCGGTGTCCACCTCGTCGGCGGTGTCGTCGGCTCGCTGCTCGTCGGCTTCTTCGCCACCGGCGGCGTCCAGTCCGACGCCAAGGGCCTCTTCTACGGCGGCGGACTCGAACAGCTGGGCAAGCAGGCCGCCGGTGTCGGCGCCGTCCTCGCGTACTCCATGATCGCCTCCGCGATCCTCGCCCTCCTGGTCGACAAGACCATCGGGATGCGGGTCAGCGAGGACGAGGAGGTCGGGGGCATCGACCAGGTGCAGCACGCCGAGACCGCGTACGACTTCAGTGGAGCGGGCGGTGGCACGGCTCCCCGTACCGCCCCCGTGCCCGGCCCGCCGGCCCAGGACGCCGGTAAGGCTGCGACCGGCAAGAACAAGAGGGTGGACGCATGAAGCTCATCACCGCGGTCGTCAAGCCGCACCGGCTCGACGAGATCAAGGAAGCCCTCCAGGCCTTCGGCGTGCAGGGCCTGACCGTCACCGAGGCCAGCGGCTACGGCCGACAGCGCGGCCACACCGAGGTCTACCGTGGCGCGGAGTACACCGTCGACCTCGTGCCCAAGATCCGGATCGAGGTCCTGGTCGAGGACGACGACGCCGAACAGCTCGTGGATGTCGTGGTGAAGGCCGCCCGGACCGGCAAGATCGGGGACGGCAAGGTCTGGAGCGTCCCGGTCGAGACGGCCGTCCGGGTGCGGACCGGCGAGCGTGGGCCTGATGCGTTGTGAGCTCGGTCGGCAAGGGCTGAGCTACCAGAGGCTGAGCGGAACTGAGCGGGACTGACAGGAGCTGCTGGGTGACGAGTGTGGAAGTACGTACTGAATCGGACTCGGAAGACTCCGGACCCAGCGGCTACGCGGCGGCCCGGCTGCGCCTCCTTCAAGGGGAGGCGCAGTCCGGGCCGCCGCGCCGTTCGGCCCTCGCCGACCTCACGGACGACTGGCTGACCGGACTCTTCACGGCCGCGGGTGCGCCGCGCGGGGCCTCGCTGGTCGCCGTGGGCGGCTACGGCAGGGGAGAGCTGTCGCCGCGCAGCGACCTCGACCTGCTGTTGCTGCACGACGGCAGCGCGGACGCCGGTGAGGTGGCGGCCCTCGCGGACCGCATCTGGTACCCCATCTGGGATCTCGGGCTCGCGCTCGACCACTCCGTGCGGACGCCGGTGGAGGCGCGCAAGACCGCGGGGGAGGACCTCAAGGTGCAGCTGGGGCTGCTTGACGCGCGGCACGTGGTGGGTGACCTGGGGCTGACGGCCGGCTTGCGGACGGCGGTCCTCGCCGACTGGCGCAACCTCGCGCCCAAGCGGCTGCCCGAGCTGCGGGAGCTGTGCGAGGAACGGGCCGAACGGCAGGGGGAGTTGAGCTACCTCCTGGAGCCGGACCTGAAGGAGGCGCGGGGCGGCCTTCGGGACGCGACCGCGCTGCGGGCCGTCGCCGCCTCCTGGCTCGCGGACGCGCCGAGGGAAGGGCTCTCCGATGCCCGGCGGCGTTTGCTGGACGTGCGGGACGCGCTGCACTTGACCACGGGGCGGGCCACGGACCGGCTCGCGCTCCAGGAACAGGATCAGGTCGCGGCGGAACTGGGCCTGCTGGACGCCGACACCTTGCTGCGGCAGGTGTACGAGGCGGCGCGCACGGTGTCGTACGCGAGTGACGTGACGTGGCGCGAGGTGAGCAGGGTGCTGCGGTCGCGGTCCGTGCGGCCCCGGCTGCGGGCGATGCTGGGCGGCGGCAAGGGAGCCGCGGGCGAGCGGTCGCCGCTGGCCGAGGGGGTCGTGGAGCAGGACGGGGAGGTCGTCCTCGCCCGGGCGGCCCGGCCCGAGCGTGATCCCGTGCTGCCGCTGCGTGCGGCCGCGGCGGCGGCGCAGGCGGGGCTGCCCCTGTCGCTGCACGCGGTGCGCCGGATGGCGGCGACGGTGCGGCCGCTGCCGACGCCGTGGCCCGCGGAGGCCCGGGAGCAGTTGGTGACGCTCCTGGGAGCGGGGCGGCCGACGGTCGAGGTGTGGGAGGCGCTGGAGGCCGAGGGGCTGATCACTCGCCTGCTCCCCGACTGGGAGCGGGTGCGGTGCAGGCCGCAGCGCAACGCCGTGCACACGTGGACGGTCGACCGGCACCTGGTGGAGACGGCGGTGCAGGCCTCGGAGCTGACCCGGCGCGTGGGACGGCCCGACCTGCTGCTGGTGGCCGGGCTGCTGCACGACATCGGGAAGGGCTGGCCCGGGGACCACTCCGTGGCCGGGGAGATCATCGCCCGGGACGTCGCCGCGCGGATCGGATTCGACCGGGGGGACGTGGCGGTCCTCGCGACTCTGGTGCGGCATCACCTGCTCCTGATCGAGACGGCCACGCGGCGCGACCTCGACGATCCGGCGACGGTGCGGTCCGTGGCGGACGCGGTGGGATCGGTCGGGACGCTGGAGCTGCTGCACGCGCTGACGGAGGCGGACGCCCTGGCCACCGGTCCGGCGGCCTGGTCCACCTGGCGGGGTTCGCTCGTCGCCGATCTGGTGAAGCGGGTCGGGGCGGTGCTTTCGGGGGAGGAACCGGAGGCGGTGGAGGACGCGGCTCCCACGGCCGAGCAGGAGCGGCTGGCTGTGGAGGCGTTCCGTACGGGTGGCCCTGTGCTGGCGCTGCGGGCACAGACGGAGGGAGCCGCGGCAGGTGGTGAGGAGGCTTCGGGGGGCCCGGAGCCGCTGGGCGTGGAGCTGATCATCGCGGTGCCGGACCAGCCCGGTGTGCTGTCCGCCGTCGCGGGGGTGCTGGCCGTGCACCGGCTCGCGGTGCGTACGGCGGAGCTGCGGGGGGTCGGGCTGCCGTCCGGCCTCGAGGACTCGGTGCTGCTGCTCAACTGGCGGGTCGCGGCGGAGTACGGCTCCCTGCCGCAGGCGGCGCGGCTGCGGTCGGACCTGGTGCGGGCGCTCGACGGTTCGCTGGACATCGCGGCACGGCTGGCGGAACGGGACGCGGCGTACCCGCGCCGCCGGGGGACGGTGGCCCCGCCGCCGCGCGTGACGGTGGCTTCGGCCGGCTCCCGCCTCGCGACGGTGATCGAGGTACGGGCCCAGGACGCACCGGGCCTGCTGCACCGCATCGGGCGGGCGCTGGAGTCGGCGGGGGTGGTGGTGCGCAGTGCGCATGTGTCGACGCTGGGGGCGAACGCGGTGGACGCGTTCTACGTGACGGAGGCGGGGGTGGGGGCGGGATCCCCGACCCCGCTGTCGGGGGAGCGGGCGGCGGGGGTGGCTCGGGCGGTGGAGGAGGGGTTGAGGGGTTGAGGGGGTAGGGGGTGCGGGGCTGGCCACGTCCCCCACCCCACCCGTTACGCGGATCGCCCCCACCGCCCACCCATCCCTTGGCGCTGTGGGGTAATCGGGCGGGTGGGCGGGAGAGCTTGTTCGTTCAGGGGTGGATGCGGGTGGGCGGGTGGGAGAGGCCCGTCCAGCAGGGCCTCCGCCAGGGCCGGCAGGCAAGGCGATCACCCCGTCACGGAGTGACGGAAGCCCGCCCCGCTCCTGCGGGCCCGCCCGCCCGGCGGGACAGATACCCTGGAGGGCGACCTATCCGCCCTCCCCCACGCTCAGCTCCGCGCGAGCGGGGGGCGCCCCCTTCGACCCGAGGATTCGCGACCGCCGTGTTCGACACTCTCTCCGACCGCCTCGCAGCGACATTCAAGAACCTCCGGGGCAAGGGCCGCCTTTCCGAGGCGGACATCGACGCCACGGCGCGCGAGATCCGCATCGCCCTGCTCGAGGCGGACGTCGCCCTCCCCGTCGTCCGGGCCTTCATCAAGCAGGTCAAGGAGCGCGCCGCGGGGGTCGAGGTCTCCCAGGCCCTGAACCCCGCCCAGCAGGTCATCAAGATCGTCAACGAGGAGCTCGTAGGCATCCTCGGTGGCGAGACGCGACGCCTGCGGTTCGCCAAGAACCCGCCGACCGTCATCATGCTCGCCGGTCTGCAGGGTGCCGGTAAGACCACCCTCGCCGGAAAGCTCGGCCTCTGGCTGAAGGGGCAGGGCCACTCCCCGCTCCTGGTGGCGTGCGACCTGCAGCGGCCCAACGCCGTGAACCAGCTGTCCGTCGTCGCGGAGCGCGCGGGTGTCGGCGTCTACGCCCCGCAGCCGGGCAACGGCGTGGGCGACCCGGTCCAGGTCGCCAAGGACTCCATCGAGTTCGCCAAGACCAAGCAGTACGACGTCGTCATCGTCGACACCGCGGGACGCCTCGGCATCGACCAGGAGCTGATGCGGCAGGCCGCGGACATCCGCGACGCCGTCAGCCCGGACGAGGTCCTCTTCGTCGTCGACGCCATGATCGGTCAGGACGCCGTGAACACGGCGGAGTCCTTCCGCGACGGCGTCGGCTTCGACGGCGTGGTCCTGTCGAAGCTCGACGGTGACGCCCGCGGTGGTGCCGCGCTCTCCATCGCGCAGGTCACCGGGCGCCAGATCATGTTCGCCTCGAACGGCGAGAAGCTGGACGACTTCGACGCGTTCCACCCGGACCGCATGGCGTCCCGCATCCTCGGCATGGGCGACATGCTCACGCTGATCGAGAAGGCCGAGCAGACCTTCTCCCAGCAAGAGGCCGAGAAGATGGCCTCCAAGCTGGCGAGCAGCAAGGGCAAGGACTTCACGCTCGACGACTTCCTGGCCCAGATGGAGCAGGTCCGGAAGATGGGCAGCATCAGCAAGCTGCTCGGGATGATGCCCGGCATGGGGCAGATCAAGGACCAGATCAACAACCTGGACGAGCGGGACGTCGACCGCACCGCCGCCATCATCAAGTCGATGACGCCGGGCGAGCGCCACGAGCCGACCATCATCAACGGCTCGCGCCGCGCCCGTATCGCCAAGGGCTCCGGCGTCGAGGTCAGCGCCGTCAAGAACCTGGTCGAGCGCTTCTTCGAGGCCCGCAAGATGATGTCGCGGATGGCCCAGGGCGGCGGAATGCCGGGCATGCCCGGGATGCCGGGCATGGGTGGCGGCGCCGGCAAGCAGAAGAAGAAGCAGAAGCAGGCCAAGGGCAAGCGCAAGTCGGGCAACCCGATGAAGCGCAAGCAGGAGGAGCAGGAGGCCGCAGCCCGCCGCGAGCAGGCGGGTCAGGAAGGCGGCGCCTTCGGCCTCCCCGCGGGCCAGCAGGCGCAGGACTTCGAGCTGCCGGACGAGTTCAAGAAGTTCATGGGCTGAGGTCCTGCGTTACGTGCGTTTCCTGGGGCGCCCCTCTGCCGAGAGGGGCGCCCCAGGCGTTTCCGGAGCGGATGCCCGGCCCCTTTTTCTGTCGTAACGTCCGCATATGAGCAACCCTGTGCCGCCGCGCCAGGCGCCCGACCAGCCATGGCGCTCCGAGGGCGCACCCCCGCCCGCGCCCACGCCACCTCCGAAGAAGAAGATGCCGGGCGGCTGGGGCGGGCTCATCCTCACCGCGCTCATCGTCTATCTCATCGCCAACCTCGTCCTCTCCTTCTTCAACGACGGCGACGAGCCGACGATCTCGTACACGGAGTTCAGCAAGCAGGTCGACTCCGGGAACGTCACGAAGATCTACTCCAAGGGCGACGCGATCCAGGGTCAGCTCAAGAAGGAGCAGGAGAAGCCGGGCGACGAGAAGGGGAAGTACACCAAGTTCATCACCCAGCGCCCCGCCTTCGCCGACGACAAGCTCTGGGACGACCTCACCAAGCACGACGTCACGGTGACCGCCGAGCCCGTCGTGCAGGAGCGCAGCTTCCTCTCCAACCTGCTCATCTCCCTCGCGCCGATGCTGCTCCTGGTCTTCCTGTGGATCTTCATCGCCCGGCGGATGAGCTCGGGCATGGGCGGCGCGGGCGGCATGCTGGGGCGCAAGGCGCCGCCGAAGCCGGTGGAGCTCGAACCCGGTGACCAGCGCACCACTTTCGCCGACGTGGCGGGCATCGACGAGGTCGA
Source organism: Streptomyces sp. NPDC054047 (assembly GCF_055585065.1). NCBI lineage: Bacteria > Bacillati > Actinomycetota > Actinomycetes > Kitasatosporales > Streptomycetaceae > Streptomyces > Streptomyces sp. NPDC054047. The sequence continues at coordinate 211,423 of NZ_JBVJKV010000010.1, forward strand.
GGGCGAGTTGAGCGATGTCGTCGACTTCCTGAAGAACCCCTCGGCCTATCGCGAGATGGGCGCCAAGATGCCGCGGGGCGTGCTGCTCGCGGGTCTGCCCGGCACAGGCAAGACGCTGCTCGCGCGGGCCGTCGCCGGTGAGGCCGGGGTGCCGTTCTTCTCGGCGTCCGCCTCGGAGTTCATCGAGATGATCGTGGGCGTCGGCGCCTCGCGCGTACGTGAACTCTTCGCGGAGGCCAGGAAGGTCGCGCCGTCCATCATCTTCATCGACGAGATCGACACCATCGGGCGGGCGCGCGGCGGCGGCAGCGGGATGGGCGGGCACGACGAGCGCGAGCAGACGCTGAACCAGATCCTCACCGAGATGGACGGCTTCTCCGGCTCCGAGGGCGTCATCGTCCTCGCGGCCACCAACCGCGCCGACATCCTCGACCCCGCGCTGACCCGCCCGGGCCGCTTCGACCGGGTCGTCACCGTCAGCCCGCCCGACCGCGGCGGACGCGAGGCCATCCTCAAGATCCACACGCGTGAGATCCCGATGGCGGACGACACCGACCTCGCCCAGGTCGCTCGTACGACACCGGGGATGACCGGCGCGGAACTCGCCAACCTCGCCAACGAAGCCGCCCTGCTCGCCGTCAAGCGGGGGCAGAGGAAGGTGACGCAGGCCGACCTCTCCGAGGCCCTGGAGAAGGTCCAGCTCGGCGCGGAGCGGCCACTGGTCATGCCCGACGAGGAGCGGCGGCGCACGGCGTACCACGAGAGCGGGCACGCCCTGCTCGGCATGTTGCAGCCCGGCGCCGACCCGGTCCGGAAGATCACCATCGTGCCCCGGGGGCGCGCCCTGGGCGTCACGCTGTCGACACCGGACTCCGACAAGTACGCGTACACGGAGGAGTATCTGCGTGGCCGCATCGTCGGAGCCCTGGGCGGCATGGCGGCCGAACACGTCGTCTTCGACGCCATCACCACGGGCGCCGAGAGCGACCTCGAACAGGTCACCAACATCGCCCGCGGCATGGTCGGCCGCTGGGGCATGAGCGAGCGCGTGGGCCGCCTCTCCGCGCTGCCGAGCGACGCCCAGCAGGCCTACGGCCTCTCGGCGGCCCCGGTCACCCTCGACACGATCGACCACGAGATGCGGCGGATCGTCGACGAGTGCTACGAGAGCGCGTGCCGGCAACTGCGGGAGCACAGGAGCCGGCTGGACGCCCTGGCCGCCGCGCTCCTGGAGAACGAGACGCTGGAGGAGGAGGCGGCGTACCGGGTCGCCGGCATCACCCGCCTCACCAAGGACGCCGACTAGCCCTCTTCGCCGACAAGGACTACCGCGTGCGCGCGATCAAGTACCGGAAGACGTTGGGCATCCAGATGGTGCCGTCCCGCCGCATGTGGGGATGCAGGGCCTCCGTCAGCTCCTTGTCGACCTGCACCTGATCCGTCGCACCCACCGCGGCGTCGAACAGCCCCGTCGAGAGCAGACCGCGGACCGCGCTGTCCGTGTCCGCGTACCCGAAGGGGCACGCCACGCGTCCCGAGCCGTCCGGCTTGAGGCCCGCCCGCTGGGCGACCTCCTCCAGGTCGTCGCGGAGCGCGGGGCGCCAACTTCCCGTACTACGGAGAGGGTCGGCGAGCTTGGTCGCCACCCTCAGTACAGAAGAGGTCGTGCAGCGCTCCGGAGGACCCCATCCGACGAGGACCACCGGGGTGCCGCGCCCGGTCAGCGGGACGGTGGACTCCAGGAGGCCGGAGAGGCCCTCGGAGTCGCCCGCCGTGCAGCCGATCGGCTGGAAAGCGGTCACCATGTTGAACCCGGGCGCGTCCGGCCCCGACACGTCGTCGGGGCCGCCCTCCACGAGCCGGGCGGCGCCGTGCGGCCGTGCGTCCAGGCCTGCCTCGGGCAACAGGCGCTCACGCGCCAGGGCGAGCCGTTCGGGCGCCGAGGGGTCGACACCGGTGACCGACGCGCCCCGTGATGCCGCCATCAGGAGAGCGAGTCCGGAACCGCAGCCGAGGCCGAGAAGCCGTGTACCGCTGCCTACTTCGAGTCGTTCGTACACCGCTTCATAGAGCGGAACCAGCATCCGTTCCTGGATCTCCGCCCAGTCACGCGCGCGTGCGCACCGGTCCACGCCACGGGGGGTCGTGCCCGCGCGGGGGAGGTGCGGCTGCGCGAGTGTAGGTGTCATCGAAAGCGCCCCAATCCGCCGAGAGTTGCTGGAGTGTCGTATTCAAACGTTTCGTCCGCCCCCGTGCAGTGCGCTCGCACTCCCCCTGTATGCCAGAGAACTCCGCATCCGTCGTGGCGTCCAGAGGTTGTGGGGCAATGCTTGCGTGCCACCGTCGTGCGCCCCCCGGAGGAATTCAATGCACGCTCTTTGGAGGACCGCCGTACCATGCGCGCCATGGCTAAGGCACCCGTTCTCACGCCCCGGGCGGAAGACTTCCCGCGCTGGTACCAAGACCTGATCAACAAGGCGGAGCTGGCCGACAACGGCCCGGTGCGCGGCACCATGGTGATCCGACCGTACGGCTACGGCCTCTGGGAACGCATGCAGCAGGACATGGACGCCCGCATCAAGGAGACGGGTACCCAGAACGCGTACTTCCCCCTTCTCATCCCCCAGTCGTACCTGACCAGGGAGGCCGAGCACGTCGAAGGCTTCGCCCCCGAGCTGGCCGTCGTCACGCACGGCGGCGGCAAGGAGCTGGAGGAGCCGGTCGTCATCCGCCCCACCTCCGAGACGATCGTCAACGAGTACTTCTCCAAGTGGGTGCAGAGCTACCGCGACCTGCCGCTCCTGATCAACCAGTGGGCGAACGTGGTCCGTTGGGAGCTGCGGCCCCGGCTCTTCCTGCGGACCTCGGAGTTCCTCTGGCAGGAAGGCCACACGGCCCACGCGACGTACGAAGAAGCACGCGACTTCGCGGCCCGCATCCACACGGACGTCTACGGCGCCTTCATGCGCGACGTCCTGGCGATGGACTTCGTCCTGGGCCGCAAGACCGCCCAGGAGCGCTTCGCGGGCGCCATCAACACCCTCACCCTCGAAGGCATGATGGGCGACGGCAAGGCCCTCCAGCTCGGCACCAGCCACGAGCTCGGCCAGAACTTCGCCCGGGCCTTCCACACCCAGTACCTCTCCAAGGAGGGCAAGCAGGAGCTCGTCTGGCAGACCTCCTGGGGCAGTACGACAAGGATGATCGGCGCCCTGGTGATGATGCACGGCGACGACAACGGCCTGCGGGTCCCGCCGCGCCTGGCACCCGTCCAGGCCGTCGTCCTCGCCATCAAGGGCGACGAAGCGGTGCTCGCCAAGGTCCACGAGATCGGCGAGCGCCTGAAGGCCGCGGGCGTGCGCGTCCAGGTCGACGACCGCACGGACACCCCCTTCGGGCGCCGTGCCGTCGACTGGGAGCTCAAGGGAGTGCCGGTCCGCGTCGAGGTCGGCCCGCGCGACCTGGAGAGCGGCACCGCGATGCTGGCCCGCCGCATCAAGGGAGGCAAGGAGCCGGTCGCGATCGACTCCCTCGCGGCGCTGCTGCCCACCGTCCTCGAAGAGGACCAGAGGCTGCTCCTGGACCAGGCCCGCGAGCGCAGGGAGTCCCGCACCTCGGACGTCACCACCGTCGACCAGGCCGTCCAGGCCACGGCGGCCGGCGGCTGGGCACGCATCCCGTGGGCCACGCTCGGCCCGGAGGGCGAGGCCAAGCTCGCGGAGCACTCCGTGTCCGTACGGTGTCTGGTCGCGGAGGACGGGGCGGTGCCGGACGCCGATGAGACCCCCGGTAACGTCGCCGTAGTGGCCCGCGCCTACTGACGGCGCGCCTTCCGGTACCAGCGCGCTCGTTCCCGGCTCGTACGCCTGCCCAGGCAACACAAGCCCCGGTGTGCGGAGTTCTTCTACGCGCCGGGGCGTACGCGCTACTACGTACCGGCTTGCTATGAGCTGCGAGGCTTCTGGGCAGATCAGCGCACCCGCCCTCGTCCGGACGCATCAATGGCAACTGACGGGTACGTGCAAATTATTTGGGATGCCCCGGAATGGAACCCCTGGGCATCCCGGCTCGTTGTTCACGACGTGAGCACGACACCACCTGTTCTCGCCGCAGAGCTGGCACAGGCGTGGGCCGATATTCAGCGGCACCACCCCGAGCTGCCCGATCTTGCCGCGCCCGAATCCCTGATCGGAGAGTCGTCGTCCGCCTGCGGCGCCGAGCTCTCCTTCGAGCGACTGCTCCACGAGGCAGTCCATGGCATCGCCGCGTCACGCGGCGTACGCGACACCTCACGCGCGGGCCGCTATCACAACCGCAGATTCCTCGCGATCGCCGAGGAGCTGGGTCTTGACCACCCCGAGGAACCGCACCCCAGCAGCGGCTTCTCGCTGGTCACGCTCAACCCCGAGGCAAGGAAGCGCTACCGCCCGACGATCGAGCGGCTCCAGCGCGCCCTCAAGGCACACACCGCGGCGACCGCCGCCGACACGGCACGCAGCTTCCGGGGTCCGGCCGCCCGGCACGGCTCCTCCGGGGGCGGCGTCCGCGTCAAGGCGGTCTGCGACTGCGGGCGCAACGTCCGCGTCGTCCCGTCGGTGCTCGCCCAGGCGCCCATCGTCTGCGGCGGCTGCGGCAAGCCCTTCCGCATTCCGGAAGTGGTGGGTGCCGCCGCCGGCTGACGGGGCCGGGCCGGAGCGGTGCCGCACCGTGCTCGTCAGGGCGTCCGGACTGGTTTCGGACGCCCCGGCGACGTATGGCACAATGGCTAGCTGTACTCGACAGCCGCATAGGAACCCTCTCGCCTCCGGCTGACGCGTCCATCGGGCACCCCGAGTACCGCAACCCCACGTGGCATCTCGTTGTGCCCAACCACGTCAAGACCAGGAGACACCACTCCAGTGGCAGTCAAGATCAAGCTGAAGCGTCTGGGAAAGATCCGCGCGCCTCACTACCGCATCGTCGTCGCCGACTCCCGTACCCGCCGTGATGGTCGGGCCATCGAGGAGATCGGTCTGTACCACCCGGTGCAGAACCCCTCGCGCATCGAGGTCAACTCGGAGCGCGCGCAGTACTGGCTCTCCGTCGGCGCTCAGCCGACCGAGCCGGTCATGGCGATCCTGAAGCTCACCGGTGACTGGCAGGCGCACAAGGGCCTTCCGGCCCCCGCGCCGCTGCTCGTCGCGGAGCCCAAGGACAAGCGCGCCGCGTTCGAGGCCTTCACCAAGGGCCTCGAGGGCGACGAGGCGAAGGGTGAGGCCATCACCCAGAAGGCCAAGAAGGCTGACAAGAAGGCGGACGCGGCCGAGGCCGCGCCCACCGAGTCGACCGAGGCCTGAGCATGCTCGAGGAGGCTCTCGAGCACCTCGTGAAGGGCATTGTCGACAACCCCGACGACGTGCAGGTCGCCTCGCGCACCCTGCGCCGGGGGCGTGTGCTCGAGGTCCGGGTTCACCCGGATGACCTCGGCAAGGTGATCGGCCGCAACGGCCGTACCGCGCGCGCTCTGCGGACCGTCGTGGGCGCGATCGGCGGCCGTGGTGTCCGCGTCGACCTCGTCGACGTGGACCAGGTTCACTGAACCACAGGTAGCACCGGCACGGGCCGGGGAGGGCTTCTGGGCCTTCCCCGGCCCGTAGTCGTCTGTAGGCGCCTACGGGCCTCCTTCCGTAGGCACATGACAGGAGAGACAGCAGTGCAGCTGGTAGTCGCGCGGATCGGCCGCGCCCATGGCATCAAGGGTGAGGTCACCGTCGAGGTGCGCACCGACGAGCCGGAGCTGCGGCTCGGGCCCGGCGCCGTCCTCGCCACCGACCCCGCCTCCACGGGGCCGCTGACCATCGAGACCGGCCGGGTGCACAGCGGCAGGCTGCTGCTGCGCTTCGAGGGCGTACGCGACCGCTCGGGCGCCGAGGCCCTGCGCAACACGTTGCTGATCGCGGAGGTCGATCCGGAAGAGCTTCCGGAGGACGAGGACGAGTACTACGACCATCAGCTGATGGACCTCGACATCGTCACCAAGGACGGGGTCGAGGTCGGCAGGATCACCGAGATCTCGCACCTGCCCTCGCAGGACCTGTTCATCGTGGAGCGGCCCGACGGCAGCGAGGTGATGATCCCCTTCGTGGAGGCGATCGTCACCGAGATCGACCTGGAGGAGCAGCGGGCGATCATCGACCCGCCGCCGGGGCTGATCGACGACCGCGCGGAGATCGCTTCCGCCAGGGACGACGAGGCTCCTGCGGGGGACGACGCCTGATGCGGCTCGACGTCGTCACGATCTTCCCCGAGTACCTGGAACCCCTGAACGTCTCCCTCGTCGGCAAGGCACGCGCGCGTGGCCAGCTAGACGTGAACGTGCACGACCTCAGGGAGTGGACGTACGACCGGCACAACACGGTCGACGACACTCCCTACGGCGGCGGCCCCGGCATGGTCATGAAGACCGAGCCCTGGGGCGCGGCGCTCGACGACGTGCTCGCCGAGGGGTACGAGGCCGGCGCCCACGGGCCCGTCCTGGTCGTCCCCACGCCCAGCGGGCGCCCCTTCAGCCAGGAGCTCGCCGTGGAGCTCTCCGAGCGGCCCTGGCTGGTCTTCACGCCCGCGCGCTACGAAGGCATCGACCGCCGCGTCATGGACGAGTACGCGACCCGGATGCCCGTCTACGAGGTGTCGATCGGCGACTACGTCCTCGCGGGCGGCGAGGCGGCCGTCCTGGTCGTCACCGAGGCCGTGGCCCGGCTGCTGCCCGGCGTCCTGGGCAACGCCGAGTCCCACCGCGACGACTCCTTCGCCCCCGGCGCCATGGCGAACCTCCTCGAAGGCCCCATCTACACCAAGCCCCCCCAGTGGCGCGGCCACGGCATCCCCGACGTGCTGGTCAGCGGCCACCACGGCAAGATCGCGCGCTGGCGCAGGGACGAGGCGCTGCGGCGCACGGTCCGCAACAGGCCCGATCTGATCGAGCGTTGCGACCCCGCCGCCTTCGACAAGAAGGACCGCGAGATGCTCTCGATCCTGGGGTGGCGGCCGGGTCCCGACGGCCGATTTGGGCGAGACCCCGACGCCGTGGAAGAATAGGCCGCTGCTGTACGTCCAGCGTGCGCCCCTGCCACAGGGGGAAAGACGCCCGCCCGGCGTGGACAGCAATCGAATCCTCATCACGAACTTACCGCTGATGACCTGTGGCATCAGTGAAGAAAGCAGACGATCATGGCTAACCTGCTCGACTCCGTCGACAGCGCTTCGCTGCGCACCGACATCCCGGCCTTCCGCCCGGGTGACACCGTCAACGTCCACGTGCGCGTCATCGAGGGCAACCGCTCGCGTGTGCAGCAGTTCAAGGGCGTAGTCATCCGTCGCCAGGGCGCCGGCGTGCGCGAGACCTTCTCGGTCCGCAAGGTCTCCTTCTCCGTCGGCGTCGAGCGCACCTTCCCGGTGCACACGCCGATCGTCGAGAAGATCGAGCTCGTCAGCCGCGGCGCCGTGCGTCGCGCGAAGCTGTACTACCTCCGTGAGCTGCGCGGCAAGGCCGCGAAGATCAAGGAGAAGCGCGACAACTGAGCTCGCGCACGGGTCCACAGCGGAGCCGGATAGCATCTGGCCCCGATGGACACCGAAGCACAGCACACGGAGCGCGACCGCTCCTCCCCACCCACCGATTCCCCGAGCGCCGAGTGCGACGGGGAGTCCGCGGGGGCGGAGGACCGGTCGCGCTCCGCTTTTATGTCGTTCGTCTCCTGGGTGCCGGGCGGCAGAGCCACCCTGACGCTGCTGATCTGCATGGTGTTCCTGCTGCTCGTCAGCACCTTCGTGATGCAGCCGTTCCAGATCCCCAGTGGCTCCATGGAGCCCGCGTTCCGGGTCGGAGACCGGGTACTCGTCAACAAGTTGGCGTACCGTTTCGGTTCCGAGCCGCAGCGAGGTGACGCGGTCGTCTTCGACGGCAGCGGCTACTTCGGGGACGCCGACTACATCAAGCGGGTCGCAGGGGTGGGGGGAGACCGGGTGGTCTGCTGCGACGAGCGGGGGAGGATCAAGGTGAACGGCGAGCCGGTCGACGAGCCCTACCTGTACCCGGGGGACGCCCCCTCGAAGGCGCGCTTCGTCGCCGTCGTGCCCGAAGACAGCCTGTTCCTCCTCGGTGACCACCGCAGCGACTCCCGTGACTCCCGCGACCACTTGGGCCAGCCCGGCGGCGGCATGATCCCCGTCGACTCCGTGATCGGCAGAGCCGACTGGATCGCCTGGCCCATCGGCCACTGGACCTCTCTGGAGCGCCCCGACAGCTACGCGCGCGTGCCGGCACCAGGCGGCGCGCATGGGTAACCGCGGGCGAACGCGAGCCGCCAGTCACCGGTCCGACACCAGGCTGCCCACCGGATCCCGGCCCACCAGCGGTCCCGTACTGCCAGGAAGGGCCGAGCGGCGCAAGCTCGCGCGGAAGGTCAAGCGGCGCAGGCGGCGCTCGGCGATCAAGGAGATACCCCTCCTCATAGGCGTCGCGCTCCTGATAGCCCTGGTCCTGAAGACCTTCCTGGTGCAGGCCTTCGTGATCCCCTCCGGCTCCATGGAGCAGACGATCAAGATCGGCGACCGGGTCCTCGTCGACAAGCTCACCCCGTGGTTCGGTGCCAAGCCCGAGCGCGGCGACGTCGTCGTCTTCGAGGACCCCGGCAACTGGCTCGAGGACGAACAGACCAAGAAGAAGGACGACCCCGTGGTCGTCAAGCAGGTCAAGGAGGGCCTGTCCTTCATCGGGCTGCTGCCCTCCGACAACGAACGGGACCTGATCAAGCGCGTGGTCGGCGTCGGCGGCGACACCGTGAAGTGCTGCGACAAGAACAAGAAGCTCACGGTCAACGGAGTCCCGCTCACCGAGCCGTACATCAATCCCGGTGATGAGCCCTCGTCCTTCGAGTTCCAGGTGAAGGTCCCCGACGGGCGCCTCTTCGTCATGGGTGACCACCGCTCCGACTCGGCCGACTCCCGCTTCCACCGCACCGAGAAGTTCAGCGGCACCGTGTCCGAGGAGAGCGTGGTGGGGCGCGCGCTCGTCATCGCCTGGCCCTTCGACCACTGGCGCAAGCTGGAGGAGCCCGAGACGTACGCCTCCGTGCCCGACGCGCGTGCGGAGTCGGACACGGCCCTCGGCCCGTCGCATAGGGTGGCCCTCGGCGATCGATACGGATTGACCGGACTCCCGACCCCTGCGGAACTCCCGCTCGTTATGGGAGTGGTGGGCCTGCATCGCATCAGGAGCGGGCAACAGCACGGACTGAGGAGTGGATGTGGGGGATGTGGCGGTCGGCGCACGGTCCGGACACGGTGGGCCCGAGGAGCAGCCAGGGCGGTCGGACGAGCCGGAGACCGGGGCCGCGACGGACGGCGTGAACCCCGGGAGTGACACCGCGGGCTCCAGTCCCGCACCCGGCGATCTCGACGGGAAGCAGGCCAAGGGGGCGAAGAAGCCCCGCTCCTTCTGGAAGGAGCTGCCGCTCCTGATCGGCATCGCCCTGATCCTGGCGCTGGTGATCAAGACCTTCCTGGTGCAGGCGTTCTCGATTCCCTCGGACTCGATGCAGAACACGCTCCAGAAGGGCGACCGCGTCCTGGTCGACAAGCTGACACCGTGGTTCGGCTCGGAGCCCGAGCGCGGCGAGGTCGTCGTCTTCCGGGACCCCGGCCACTGGCTGGACGGTGAGCCGACGCCCGACCCGAACGCGATCCAGCGGGTCCTCGGCTGGGTCGGCCTGATGCCGTCCGCCGACGAGAAGGACCTGATCAAGCGGGTCATCGCGGTCGGCGGCGACACGGTGGAGTGCAAGGGCACAGGACCGGTGAAGGTCAACGGCAAGGCGCTGAACGAGCCGTACGTCTTCGAGGGCAACACCCCGTGCAGCGTCGACGACCAGGGCGGCCAGTTCAAGATCACCGTCCCCGCGGGCAAAATCTGGGTCATGGGTGACCACCGGCAGAACTCGCTGGACTCCCGCTACCACCAGAACCAGCCCGGCGGCGGCGCCGTCCCCGTGGACAACGTCGTGGGCCGCGCGATCGTGATCGCCTGGCCGCCCACCCGCTGGGCGACGCTGCCCAAGCCGGACACCTTCGACCAGCAGGGCATCAACACCGCGATGAGCGCGGCGCCGGCGGCCCTCGGGCTCGCGGGTGCGGTTCCGGTCGTGCTCTGGCGCAGGCGTCGGCTCACGGTGGCCGCCGCCCAGGCCGGGAGGGTTTCTGGCGGAGGTACCGCCGGGTAGGGTGCCGTCCCAGATCGCTGATCTTCCGAGCCTCTGTTCGTAGGGGCGCGGGGTCGTCTCCGATATGGGGGAGCACTGGGATGAGCAGGACACAACGTACGGACGAGGGCCGCGGACGGCTCGGCAGCGTGCTGTCGGGACTGGCCGTGGCCCTCGGCTGTGTGCTCTTCCTGGGCGGCTTCGTCTGGGGCGCCGTCCTGTACCAGCCGTACACCGTGCCCACCGGGTCGATGACGCCGACGATCGGCGCGGGCGACCGGGTCCTGGCCGAGCGGATAGACGGCAGCGAGGTGCGCCGGGGTGACGTCGTCGTCTTCCGGCAGGCGAGCTGGGGCGATCTGCCGATGGTCAAGCGTGTGGTCGGCGTCGGCGGCGACCGGATCTCCTGCTGCACGGACGGCAAGCTGATGGTCAACGGCAAGCAGGTCGCAGAACCGTATCTTCCCGGGGGCAAGGGCGCCGCGGCCACCGGAATCCCGGCCACCACGGTCCCCAAGGGCAACCTCTTCCTGCTCGGCGACGAGCGCAGCGGCTCCCTGGACTCCAGCGTGCACCTGGGCGACTCCAACCACGGCTCCGTGCCGCGCGACGCGGTGGAGGGGCGGGTCGACGCGGTGGCCTGGCCGACGGACAGGCTCGGGACGCTGGAGCGCCCCGAGGGCTTCGCGGACATGGCGGGCGGCATCTCCGACCCGGGGCCCGTACGGCTCGTGGTGTGGGCGGTGGTGGCCGGTGCCGTCCTCGTCCTGGGCGGCGCTGCCTACGGTCCGGTGGCCAAGCGGATGCGGCGCGGGCGCGAGCGTCCGCAGAGCCGGGACCGCTCGGGGGCGACCGCGCATGTCGGCTGAGCCGCGGCCGGTGGCGCGGCCGGAGCCGGAAGCGCTGCGGAAGGTCGCGCGCGTGGTGCTGCTCGACCCGCAGGACCGGATCCTCCTGCTGCACGGGCACGAGCCGGGGGACACGGCGGACGACTGGTGGTTCACGCCGGGCGGCGGTCTGGAGGGCGACGAGACGCATGAACAGGCCGCGCTGCGTGAACTGATGGAAGAGACGGGCATCACCGAGGTCGAGCTCGGCCCCGCCCTGTGGCAGCGGATCTGCTCCTTCCCCTTCGCCGGACGGCGCTGGGACCAGGACGAGCGGTACTTCCTGGCGCGTACGTCACAGACGTCCACGCAGGCCACAGGGCTGACGGAGCTGGAACGGCGGAGTGTCGCTGGAGCGCGTTGGTGGACGTGCCAAGAACTGACCGAGGCACATGAGACGGTGTATCCGACCAGGCTCGCCGAGCTGCTTCGCAGGCTGCTCGACGAGGGTCCTCCGAGCCGGCCCGTGACCCTCGACACGGAAATCGTGTAGAGGCTCCAGGGGCTGACGCACAATGGGGGGACGCACGGCTGAAGGGGAACATGCCATGAGCGCCGAGGACCTCGAGAAGTACGAGACCGAGATGGAGCTGAAGCTCTACCGGGAGTACCGCGATGTCGTCGGTCTGTTCAAATATGTGATCGAGACCGAACGGCGCTTTTACCTCACGAATGACTACGAGATGCAGGTGCACTCGGTCCAGGGTGAGGTTTTTTTCGAGGTGTCCATGGCGGACGCCTGGGTGTGGGACATGTACAGGCCCGCACGGTTCGTGAAGCAGGTGCGCGTCCTGACGTTCAAGGACGTGAATATCGAGGAGCTCAACAAGAGCGATCTCGAGCTGCCGGGAGGCTGAGTCCGCCTCCTCGTCTCGGCGGGGCTCACCGAGACGGGTGAGCGAGTTTTCCACAACGCGTGAGTCGTCCACCAAGATCCACAAGGGCCGGGGCCGAGCCCCAGTGTGGGTGTCGGAGGTGGTTCCGACATGAACGCACGTGGGGCACTCGGGCAGTACGGCGAAGATTTGGCCGCGAGGCGGCTGGGCGAAGCCGGGATGACGGTTCTGGAGCGCAACTGGCGCGGTGGCAGGACCGGCGAGATCGACATCGTGGCCATGGACGGCGAAGCGCTGGTCGTCTGCGAGGTCAAGACGCGCCGGGCCGGCCTGGTCGGCTCGGGGATCTATCAGCATCCGATGGCGGCCGTGGGCCGGGCCAAGGCGGAGCGGCTGCGGCGCCTGGCCGAGCGCTGGATCGAGGAGCGCGGCGGCCCGCCGCCGGGCGGGGTGCGGATCGACCTCGTCGGGGTGCTGATCCCACGCCGCGGCGCCCCTGTCGTGGAGCACGCGCGGGGGGTGGCCTGATGGGGTTCGCGCGTACGTGTTCCGTGGCGCTGGTGGGCGTCGAGGGCGTGGTCGTCGAGGTGCAGGCCGACCTGGAGCCCGGTGTCGCGGCGTTCACGCTGGTCGGGCTCCCGGACAAGAGCCTGACGGAGAGCAAGGACCGGGTCAGGGCCGCGGTGGTCAACTCGGGCGGGGAATGGCCGCAGAAGAAGCTCACGGTCGGCCTCAGCCCGGCGTCGGTGCCCAAGGGCGGCAGCGGCTTCGATCTCGCGGTGGCCTGTGCGGTGCTCGGTGCGGCGGAGCGGATCGATCCGCGGGTCCTCGCCGACATCGTGATGGTCGGCGAGCTGGGGCTCGACGGGCGGGTGCGGCCGGTCAGGGGCGTGCTGCCCGCGGTCCTCGCGGCGGCGGACGCGGGCTATGAGCAGGTCGTGGTCCCGGAGAGCACGGCGGCAGAGGCCGCGCTGGTGCCCGGGGTCTCGGTGCTCGGGGTGCGCAGTCTGCGCCAGCTGATCGCGGTGCTGACCGACGAGCCGGTCCCGGAGGAGGAGCCGGACGAGCCGGGACGGCCCGACCCGATGCTCGCGGGGCTCTGCGTGCCGGGAACCGGCGTGGGCACGGGACTCGGCGGCGGTCTGGAGGACGCCCTTGCCCTGGACCTCGCCGATGTCGTCGGGCAGGCGTCGGCCAGGACCGCCGTGGAGGTGGCGGCGACGGGCGGCCACCATCTCTTCCTGCAGGGCCCGCCGGGCGCGGGAAAGACGATGCTCGCGGAGCGGCTGCCGGCCATCCTGCCCCGGCTGACCAGGGAGGAGTCCCTGGAGGTGACGGCCGTCCACTCGGTGGCGGGCATGCTGCCGCCGGGCAGACCCCTGGTGGACACCGCGCCGTACTGCGCGCCGCACCACTCCGCGACGATGCAGTCGCTCGTGGGCGGCGGCAAGGGAATCGCGCGGCCGGGGGCGGTCTCGTTGGCTCACCGCGGGGTGCTCTTCCTCGATGAGGCGCCCGAGTTCAGCAGCCAGACCCTGGACTCCCTGCGCCAGCCCCTGGAGTCGGGCCATGTGGTGATCGCTCGCAGTGCGGGAGTGGTGCGGCTGCCCGCGAAATTCCTGATGGTGCTGGCCGCCAACCCCTGCCCCTGCGGTCGGCACACGCTGCTGGGCGACGGCTGCGAATGCCCCGCGTCCGTCGTCCGCCGCTACCAGGCACGGCTCTCGGGCCCGCTGCTCGACAGGATCGACCTGAAGGTCGAGGTGGAGCCCGTCACCCGGTCCGAGCTGGCCGGGTACGGCACGCGGGGGGACTCCACGCAGACGGTCGCCGACCGGGTGCGCGTCGCCCGGGAGAGAGCGGCGGCCAGACTCACCGGCACCGGCTGGCGGACGAACAGCGAAGTGCCGGGGCACGCGCTGCGCGCACGGTGGCCCGCCGAGCCGGGCGCCCTGGACGCTGCCGAACTGGACCTGGAGCGCGGGTTCCTGACCGCCCGGGGGCTCGACCGCGTGCTGCGGGTCGCCTGGACCGTCGCGGACCTCGCGGGCCGCGACCGCCCCGCCGCGCAGGACGTCGCTTTGGCGCTGCAGTTGCGTACGGGGGTGTCGCGGGGCGTGCCGATGGCGATCGGGGCGTTGACATGACCTCGGTGCCGGGTCCGGGCTCCGCCTCGGAGGAGGAGCGTCTGGCGAGGGTCGCGCTGACCCGGATCCTCGAACCGGGGGACGTGACGGGCGGGCGGTGGTTGCGGGAGACCGGGGCCGTCGAAGTGGTGCGGCGGTTGACCGAGGGGGACGAGCGGCTGGCCGGGGTGACGCCGGGGCGGTGGGAAGGGCTGCGGGCGCGGGCGGAAAGGGCGCGGCCCGAGCTGGACCTGGCGGTGGCACGGGACGCGGGGGTGCGGTTCGTGTGCCCGGGGGAGGCGGAGTGGCCCGTCCAGCTGGACGACCTGGGGGACGCGCGGCCGGTGGGGCTGTGGGTGCGGGGGCAGCCCAGCCTGCGGATGTGGGCGCTGCGGTCGGTGGCCGTGGTCGGCTCCCGGGCCTGCACGGAGTACGGGGCACACATGGCGGCCGGCCTCGGGGCGGGGCTCGCCGAGCGGGGCTGGGTGGTCGTGTCGGGCGGTGCCTATGGGATCGACGGGGCCGCGCACCGGGGAGCGCTGGGGGCCGGTGGGGCCACCGTCGCGGTCCTTGCGTGCGGGGTCGACCGGGCCTATCCGCGAGGACACGCCGAGTTGATCAGGAGGATCGCGGAACAGGGTCTACTGGTCGGGGAGTTGCCGCCCGGAGATCATCCGACGCCGAGCAGATTCATCCTCCGCAACCGCGTGATCGCCGCCCTGACCAGGGGCAGCGTCGTCGTCGAGGCCGCGTACCGCAGCGGTGCGCTCGTCACGGCGCGCGGCGCGCAGGAGCTCGGCCGGTTCACGATGGGGGTGCCGGGCCCGGCGACCAGCGGTCTCTCGGCGGGGGTGCATGAACTGCTGCGGGGCGAGGGCGTTCTGGTGACCGACGCGGCGGAAGTCGTCGAGCTGGTGGGAGACATGGGCGAGGTCGCCCCGGAGCGGCGCGGCCCCGTCGTGCCGCGCGATCTGCTGACCCCGGACGCCGCCCGTGTGCTGGCGGCGCTGCCCGGCCGGGGGAGTGCGCCGGCCCGGGAGATCGCGCTGGGCGCGGGCACGACGGTGGACGGAGCGGTCGGTCGGCTGTACGAGTTGCGCTCTCTCGGGTTCGTCGAACGACACGGCGACGGCTGGCAGTTGACACGCCAGGCGATTGTGTCGGTCTTCCCGGAGGGAAGGGGTTCGTGACCGAGCGTGTTCGGCCGTCTGGCCCAACCCCCGACGGCCTTGGAAAAAAGCGGAGTTGGCGCTCCGTGGTCGTCACGGACGGCGATGAGGGGAACTCGGTGGGGCGTCCAGCGGAACGTATCTGCGTACGCGGGATCCCCTATTGTTCGCACACTGCGACACTCCAGTCACGCTACGCTCACAAGGATTCCGACGCGGACAGGCAACCACAGGCAAGCAGACGGACAACCTCATTCACTTCACGCAAGATCACCACCTCGCGGGTGCGGGCGAATCCATCGGCTCGCACGACCCCACCAGTTCACGGCAGAACGGCTCAAGGCGACGAATGCCCCAGCACACCTCAGGGTCCGATCGGGCGGCAGCTCCCCCCGCCGCCCGTAGCGGCGAGCGGGAGCGGCCCCCCGCCCCCTCGTCGCTGGACGAGCTGTGGCGGTCGTACAAAGAGACGGGGGACGGGCGGCTGCGCGAGCAGTTGATCCTGCACTACTCGCCGCTGGTGAAGTACGTCGCGGGCCGGGTCAGCGTGGGGCTGCCGCCCAATGTCGAGCAGGCGGACTTCGTCTCGTCCGGGGTCTTCGGGCTGATCGACGCGATCGAGAAGTTCGACATCGAGCGGTCCATCAAGTTCGAGACGTACGCGATCACCCGCATCCGTGGGGCGATGATCGACGAACTCCGTGCGCTCGACTGGATCCCCCGGTCCGTGCGGCAGAAGGCGCGCAACGTCGAGCGGGCCTACGCCACGCTCGAGGCGCAGCTGCGGCGCACACCGTCGGAGAGCGAGGTCGCCCATGAGATGGGCGTCGCGCTGGAGGAACTGCACGCCGTTTTCAGCCAGTTGTCGCTGGCGAACGTGGTGGCCCTGGAGGAGCTCCTCCACGTCGGCGGCGAGGGCGGCAACCGGCTCAGCCTGATGGACACGCTCGAGGACACCGCGGCCGACAACCCCGTGGAGGTCGCCGAGGACCGCGAGCTGCGGCGGCTGCTCGCGCGCGCGATCAATACGTTGCCGGAGCGGGAGAAGACCGTCGTCACGCTCTACTACTACGAGGGTCTGACCCTCGCCGAGATCGGCAACGTGCTCGGCGTGACGGAGAGCCGGGTGAGCCAGATCCACACGAAATCGGTGCTCCAGCTGCGGGCGAAGCTGGCGAGTTTCGGCCGCTGAGCGCGCTGAATCGTCCCTGCCCCCGGGCTGCTCCGTGCGGCACCGGTGTGGGGTTTCGCGGGGTGGATCGACTCCCGTCCTGGCGGTCACGTCCGTAGAGTGGAGGGCGTGCCAAGGATTCGAGCGGCCTCTGTGGCCGAGCACCGGTCGATGCAGCGGGGCGCCCTGTTGGACGCCGCGCGTTCCCTGCTGTCCGAGGGCGGTACGGAGGCGTTGACCTTCCCCGCCCTCGCCGAACGCACGGGGCTCGCGCGGTCCTCCGTGTACGAGTACTTCCGGTCGCGTGCCGCGGTCGTGGAGGAGCTGTGCGAGGTCGACTTCCCCGTCTGGGCCGCCGAGGTCTCGGCGGCGATGGAGGGGGCGGACTCCGCCGAGGGCAAGGTCGAGGCGTATGTCCGGCGGCAGCTGGCGCTGGTCGGGGACCGGCGGCACCGGGCCGTGGTCGCCATCTCGGCCAGCGAGCTGGACGCCGGGGCGAGGGAGAAGATCCGTGCCGCGCACGGGGGTCTGATCGCCATCATCGTCGAGGCGCTCGAGACCCTGGGGCATGAGCAGCCTCGGATGGCCGCGATGCTGCTTCAGGGGATCGTGGACGCCGCGGTGCGGCGGATCGAGCTCGGTGTCGCCGAGGAGCCGACCGCCATCACCGAGGCGGCAGTCGCCATGGCGTTGAGGGGCGTGCGGGGCTGAGGCCCCGGGCATCGGCACCCGGCAGCAGTGCGCTGTGCCCACCTTTCTCCCCGCTCTCGGCTCCGCTCGAGCGGGGCAGGCCCCAACCGCCCTGCGCAGCCCCTGCCCACAGCCGGGGCGCTCGCGGCAGCGGTACATCGATCACCGGCAGCAAGCGGGACGCCCCGCGCCGCAGCAGCCACGGCGGCAGCAGCGACAGGGGGTCCAGGTATGTGTCGGCCCTCAGCAGGCCCCAGTGGAGGCAGCTGCTCGGGCAGTGCGCCGTAGGGAGTTCCAGGACCCCCAGCGCCTCGCCCGCCGTCACCTCGGCACCCTTCTCGACCGTGGCCCGCACCGGCTCGTACGTCGTGCGCAGGGGCGGATCCCCCGTGCCCGCAAGCTCCACGGCGATCACCCCGCGGCCCGCCACCCGGCCCGCGAAGGAGACCCTCCCCGCGGCCGCCGCCCGGACCACGGCGCCCGGCGGCGCCGCGAGATCCACACCCCGGTGGCCCCGGCCGTACTCCGTCGCCGGCGGCTCCCACCCCCGTACGACGGGCGGCCGCACCCCCACGGGCCACGCACCGCCCACCTTCGGCACCGGCTCCCCGGCGGCACGCACACCCGCCCCCGCGGGCAGCGCCAGCGCAGTGATCAGCGCCACGGTCAACAGCACCAGACAACTCAGCTCTCGTCGCATGTGAGACATGCCAGAACCGTCCCCCGCCCGGCCCCTCGGCGGGGATCATGGCGCGGATCTGTGGATGACCAGCCGGTTGTGGACAGCGGCGTCACCCGCTGCCCCGCGGGTCCCGTACACTTCTTGTGGCGATCCGGGTCACCGGGTCGACTTCGCACGCCCCGACACCAGGCCATGAAAAGCCAGGTGCCAGCGCCTCTCGGTCCTTTGTGGCACGGCGCATCGCGGGCGTCAGGCGCGACCGCCATCCGGCGGACGCGGCACAACCGAGAACACCAAGGAGTACGGCCATGGCCGTCGTCACGATGCGGGAGCTGCTGGAAAGCGGCGTCCACTTCGGTCACCAGACCCGTCGTTGGAACCCGAAGATGAAGCGCTTCATCTTCACGGAGCGCAACGGCATCTACATCATCGACCTGCTCCAGTCGCTGTCGTACATCGACCGCGCCTACGAGTTCGTCAAGGAGACCGTCGCCCACGGCGGCACGGTCATGTTCGTCGGCACGAAGAAGCAGGCGCAGGAGGCCATCGCCGAGCAGGCGACCCGCGTCGGCATGCCCTACGTGAACCAGCGCTGGCTGGGCGGCATGCTCACCAACTTCTCGACCGTCTACAAGCGTCTGCAGCGCCTCAAGGAGCTCGAGCAGATCGACTTCGACGACGTCGCCGCGTCGGGTCTCACCAAGAAGGAGCTTCTCGTGCTCTCGCGCGAGAAGGCCAAGCTGGAGAAGACCCTCGGTGGTATCCGCGAGATGTCCAAGGTGCCCAGCGCCGTCTGGATCGTGGACACCAAGAAGGAGCACATCGCGGTCGGTGAGGCCCGGAAGCTCAACATTCCGGTCGTCGCCATCCTCGACACCAACTGCGACCCCGACGAGGTCGACTACAAGATCCCGGGCAACGACGACGCGATCCGCTCCGTCACCCTGCTCACCCGCGTGATCGCCGACGCCGTCGCCGAGGGCCTCATCTCCCGTTCCGGCGTGGCCACGGGCGACCAGAAGCCGGGCGAGAAGGCCGCCGGCGAGCCGCTCGCCGAGTGGGAGCGCGACCTGCTCGAGGGCGAGAAGAAGGCCGACGAGCCCAAGGCCGACGAGCCGAAGGCCGAAGAGGCCGAGGTTCAGAAGTCCGCCGAGACGGAGAAGGCCGCCGACGCCGAGCAGGCCGAGGCCCCCGCCGAGGTTGCCGCCGCTGAGGCCCCCGCCGCGGAGACCGAGCAGGCCTGACCTTCACAGGTTCGGTAGTTGACGGCGGGGGCCTTCAGGCCCCCGCCGTTCACCCGTAGATCTTTCAGACCTCCGAAAGAGAATTTCAGGATCATGGCGAACTACACCGCCGCTGACGTCAAGAAGCTCCGCGAGCTCACGGGCGCCGGCATGATGGACTGCAAGAAGGCGCTCGACGAGGCTGACGGCAGCGTCGACAAGGCCGTCGAGGCCCTGCGCATCAAGGGCCAGAAGGGCGTCGCCAAGCGCGAGGGCCGTTCCGCCGAGAACGGCGCCGTGGTCTCCCTCATCGCCGACGACAACACCTCCGGTGTCATCGTCGAGCTGAAGTGCGAGACGGACTTCGTCGCCAAGGGCGACAAGTTCCAGGCCGTCGCGAACTCGCTGGCCGCGCACATCGCCAAGACGTCCCCGGCCGACCTCCAGGCGCTGCTGGCGTCCGAGATCGAGGCCGGCAAGACCGTCCAGGCGTACGTCGACGAGGCCAACGCGACCCTCGGCGAAAAGATCGTCCTGGACCGCTTCGCCCAGTTCGCGGGCACGTACGTCACCGCGTACATGCACCGCACCATGCCCGACCTGCCCCCGCAGATCGGTGTCCTGGTCGAGCTGGACAAGGCCGACGCCGACCTCGCCAAGGGCATCGCGCAGCACATCGCCGCCTTCGCGCCGAAGTACCTCTCCCGTGAGGACGTTCCGGCCGAGGTCGTCGAGTCCGAGCGCCGCGTCGCCGAGGAGACCACCCGCGCCGAGGGCAAGCCCGAGGCCGCGCTGCCCAAGATCGTCGAGGGTCGCGTCAACGGCTTCTTCAAGGAGGCCACCCTCCTCGGTCAGCCGTACGCGCTCGACAACAAGAAGTCCGTCCAGAAGGTCCTGGACGAGGCCGGTGTCACCCTGAAGCGCTTCTCGCGCATCAAGGTCGGCATCTGAGTCCGTACCGCGATCGACGGTAGACCCCGCTAGGGTCGACAGCGGTCGCCCGCGTACCCCACGCAGTACGCGACGTACGACCGCAGATCTGACGAGGAGGCCATTGCCGAGCATGGGATGCGAACAACACCCCACCGGCAGTGGCCTTCTTCGTATGTGCGCCGAGCAAAAAGAAGCGAGAACTCCATGACCACCAAGGCCGACACAAACAGTGGCGACGATAAAGTCCCCGGTCGTTTCCTGCTGAAGCTCTCCGGTGAGGCATTCGCCGGCGGGGGCGGCCTTGGCGTCGACCCCGACGTGGTGCACGCGATCGCCAAGGAGATCGCCGCGGTCGTCCGCGACGGTGCCCAGATCGCGGCCGTCATCGGCGGCGGCAACTTCTTCCGCGGCGCCGAGCTCCAGCAGCGCGGCATGGACCGGGCGCGCTCCGACTACATGGGCATGCTCGGCACCGTCATGAACTGCCTGGCGCTGCAGGACTTCCTGGAGAAGGAAGGCATCGAGTGCCGCGTGCAGACCGCCATCACCATGGGCCAGGTCGCGGAGCCGTACATCCCGCTGCGCGCCGTACGGCACCTGGAGAAGGGCCGTGTGGTCATCTTCGGAGCCGGTATGGGCATGCCGTACTTCTCCACTGACACCACCGCGGCGCAGCGCGCCCTGGAGATCGATGCCGAGGCCCTGCTCATGGGCAAGAACGGCGTCGACGGGGTCTACGACTCCGACCCCAAGACCAACCCGGACGCGGTGAAGTACGACGCGCTCGGCTACGGCGAGGTCATCACGCGCGACCTGAAGGTCGCCGACATGACCGCGATCACCCTGTGCCGCGACAACAAGCTGCCCATCCTCGTCTTCGAGTTGCTGTCCACCGGCAATATCGCCCGTGCCGTCAAGGGTGAGAAGATCGGCACACTCGTGGGCGACGAGGGCACCCGCGCCTGATCTCGGGGACGCCCCTGAGGGATGGACAAAGCCCTGCCGGTCGGACACGGTGCAGGGAAAGAGACGCGACGCAGCCGACGCCCCATGGACTCCCCCTACTTCACCGTGTGGGGGCGCCCGCAGCCCACTCACAACACGCAGGAGCAAGTGGTGATCGAAGAGACCCTCCTCGAGGCCGAGGAGAAGATGGAGAAGGCCGTCGTGGTCGCCAAGGAGGACTTCGCCGCGATTCGCACAGGCCGTGCGCACCCGGCGATGTTCAACAAGATCGTGGCTGACTACTACGGCGCCCTTACGCCGATCAATCAGCTGGCCTCGTTCTCGGTGCCCGAGCCGCGGATGGCCGTGGTGACCCCGTTCGACAAGAGCGCGCTGCGCAACATCGAGCAGGCGATCCGCGACTCCGACCTCGGCGTCAACCCCAGCAATGATGGCAACATCATCCGGGTGACGTTCCCCGAGCTGACGCAGGACCGTCGCAAGGAGTACATCAAGGTCGCCAAGACCAAGGCCGAGGACTCCAAGATCTCGATCCGTTCCATCCGCCGCAAGGCCAAGGAATCGATCGACAAGGCGATCAAGGACGGCGACATCGGCGAGGACGAGGGTCGTCGCGCGGAGAAGGAGCTCGACGACACCACCGCGAAGTACGTCGCCCAGGTGGACGAGCTGCTCAAGCACAAGGAAGCCGAGCTGCTCGAGGTCTGAGTGCTCGGGTCTGAGGACTGAGGAATCCGATCCGTGAACGACTCTTCCTGGGGGGCGCCTCCCAGAGCCGGGTACTGGGGGCCGCCCGACCAGGGCCCTGCTCAAGGGGCTGCCCCGGCAGGTCCCGCGTACGATGCGCCTGACGCCCTGTATCCAGCAGAGACGCAGCCCATGCCCATCGTGCCTGACGTGCCTGAAGTACCCCAGGAGCCCATGTCCAGCGCATCACAGCCCGCCCCCGAGGCGCCGCGTGCGCCTCAAGCGCCGCAGAAGAAGAGCGCGGGCCGTGATCTCGGGGCGGCCATAGGAGTCGGCGTGGGGCTCGGCGCGGTGATCATCGCGTCGCTCTTCATCGTGAAGGCCCTCTTCATCGGCGTCATAGCGGTCGCCGTCGTGGTCGGTCTCTGGGAGCTCACCTCGCGGCTCGAGGAGCGCAAGGGCATCAAGGCGCCGCTGGTCCCGCTGGCGGTGGGCGGCGCCGCGATGGTCGTCGCCGGCTACGTCCGCGGGGCCGAGGGTGCCTGGGTGGCCATGGCGCTCACCGCGCTCGCGGTGCTCGTCTGGCGGATGACCGAGCCGCCCGAGGGCTATCTGAAGGACGTCACGGCGGGCGTCTTCGCGGCGTTCTACGTCCCGTTCCTCGCCACGTTCGTGGCGCTGATGCTCACCGCGGACGACGGCGCGATGCGGGTGCTCACGTTCCTGCTCCTGACCGTGGTCAGCGACACCGGGGCGTACGCGATCGGCTGGCGCTTCGGCAAGCACAAGCTGGCCCCGCGCATCAGCCCCGGCAAGACCCGCGAGGGCCTGGTCGGCGCGGTGACGTTCGCGATGGCCGGGGGCGCGCTGTGCATGGAGTTCCTCATCGACGGCGGCACGTGGTGGCAGGGGCTGCTCATCGGCCTCGCGGTCGCCGCGAGCGCCACGCTCGGTGACCTGGGCGAGTCGATGATCAAGCGTGACCTGGGCATCAAGGACATGGGCACGCTGCTTCCCGGCCACGGGGGCATCATGGACCGCCTCGACTCGCTGCTGCCGACCGCTCCGGTGGTGTGGCTGCTGCTCGTCGTCTTCGTAGGGTCCGGCTGACCTGCGTACACGTACGTGAGGGGCTCGTCGTCCAGGGGACGGCGGGCCCCTTTTCGTATGCCCGGCCCGGCGGTCGTCAGCGCCGCCGGGGGAACTTCCATCCGTTCCGGCTCAGCTTGAAGAGGATGAACACTCCGCAGAGCACCCACACGCCCAGGAAGGCCCACTTGAACCACGGGGGACCGACCCACTTCTCCGCCAGTTGCACCGATGCCAGACAGTAAGAGGTCATTGCTCACGTGTGCCCGGCGTCCCTCGGAAGGAACACCCGGTCGACGGCCTTGCGCGCACGGGGCGCGTTGCGGGGGACCGTGGCCCGGCTGGACCTCCGGTGTCTGCGACACTGGATGGACCATGCCTGTACCCGGAGAACTCACCTTTGTCGCGCCCCGCGGAGCCAAGAAGCCGCCGCGGCATCTCGCCGACCTCACGCCCGCCGAGCGCAAGGAAGCCGTCGCCGCCGTCGGCGAGAAGCCGTTTCGTGCCAAGCAGCTCTCGCAGCACTACTTCGCGCGGTACGCGCACGACCCGGAGCAGTGGACCGACATCCCCGCCGGTTCGCGCCAGAAGCTGCAGGAGGCGTTGCTTCCCGAGCTGATGTCCGTGGTGCGGCACATCAGCTGTGACGACGACACCACGCGCAAGACGCTGTGGCGGCTCTTCGACGGGACGCTCGTCGAGTCCGTGCTCATGCGCTATCCCGACCGCGTGACGATGTGCATCTCGTCGCAGGCCGGGTGCGGGATGAACTGCCCGTTCTGCGCGACGGGGCAGGCCGGTCTCGACCGGAACCTGTCGACCGCCGAGATCGTGCACCAGATCGTCGACGGGATGCGGGCGCTGCGGGACGGGGAGATTCCCGGGGGCCCGGCGCGGCTGAGCAACATCGTCTTCATGGGGATGGGCGAGCCGCTCGCCAACTACAACCGGGTGACCGGGGCGATCCGAAGGCTCACCGATCCTGAGCCCGACGGTGTGGGGCTCTCGCAGCGTGGGATCACCGTGTCGACCGTCGGGCTCGTGCCCGCCATCCACCGGTTCGCCGACGAGGGCTTCAAGTGCCGCCTCGCCATCTCGCTGCACGCGCCCGACGACGAGCTCCGCGACACCCTCGTACCCGTCAACACGCGGTGGAACGTGCGCGAGGTCCTCGAAGCCGGCTGGGAGTACGCCGCCAAGTCGGGGCGCCGCCTCTCCATCGAGTACGCGCTGATCCGGGACATCAACGACCACGCGTGGCGCGGTGACCGCCTCGGACGGCTGCTCAAGGGCAAGCCCGTGCACGTGAACCTCATCCCGCTGAACCCGACGCCGGGATCGAAGTGGACGGC
This sequence comes from Streptomyces sp. NPDC054047, assembly GCF_055585065.1. Classification (NCBI taxonomy): domain Bacteria; kingdom Bacillati; phylum Actinomycetota; class Actinomycetes; order Kitasatosporales; family Streptomycetaceae; genus Streptomyces; species Streptomyces sp. NPDC054047. The sequence continues at coordinate 235,472 of NZ_JBVJKV010000010.1, forward strand.
GTCGCGGCCCGAGGACGAGAAGGCCTTCGTGGATGCCATTGCTGCCCATGGGGTGCCCGTCACGGTGCGTGACACCCGTGGCCAGGAGATCGACGGGGCGTGCGGTCAGCTCGCCGCGTCCGAGCGTTAGTCCGCCGAGGGTTACTCTGGCCGGAACACAACTTCATAGCCGGAACACATCTTCATATTCCGACAGGGGAGCGCCACAGCGCTGAGAGTGCGGCACCAAGGACAGGTTGGCCGCAGACCCTCTGAACCTTGCCCGGGTCATTCCGGGTAGGAAGTTCGGACATCACTCATGCTGTTGCGCCCTGCCCGCGGACCGGTCCCATCCGGTCCGCGGGCAGGGCCGCGTCTCTTCCTGGTCACTCCAGGAGGAATCAATTCAGTGAGCACCACCCAAGTGAGCACCACCAAGAAGGCCACGGTCACCGCCGTCGCGGTCGGCCTCTCGCTCGTCGCGCTCTCCGCGTGCGGCAGCTCGTCGGGCAGCGGCGACAAGGCCGAAGACTCCAAGAGCGTCACGCTTGTCAGCCATGACTCCTTCAACGTCTCCAAGGACGTACTGAAGGCGTTCGAGAAGAGTTCCGGGTACAAGGTCGACGTCCTCAAGGACGGGGACGCCGGCGCCGCCGTCAACAAGGCGATCCTCTCCAAGGACAACCCGCAGGGCGACGTCTTCTTCGGCGTCGACAACACCCTGCTCTCGCGCGCGCTCGACAACGATCTCTTCCAGTCGTACGAGGCCAAGGGCTCGGACCAGGTTCTCCCGCAGTTCCGCGTCGACCAGGACAAGCACCGGGTCACGCCGGTCGACAGCGGCGACATCTGCGTCAACTACGACAAGAAGTATTTCGCCGACAAGAAGCTCGCGCCGCCGAAGTCCTTCGCGGACCTGACCAAGCCCGCCTACAAGAACCTGCTGGTCACCGAGAACGCCGCGACCTCCTCGCCCGGCCTCGGCTTCCTGCTGGGCACGGCCGCCGAGTACGGCGACGACGGCTGGCAGGGCTACTGGAAGAAGCTCAAGGACAACGGCGTCAAGGTCGTCGACGGCTGGGAGCAGGCCTACAACGAGGAGTTCTCCGGCTCCGCGGGCGGCAAGAAGGCCAAGGGCGACCGTCCTCTCGTCGTCTCGTACGCCTCGTCCCCGCCCGTCGAGGTGCTCTACGCGAAGCCGCAGCCCAAGGAGGCGCCGACCGGCGTCGCCACGGGCACCTGCTTCCGGCAGGTCGAGTACGCGGGGCTGCTCGGCAACGCCAAGAACGAGAAGGGCGGCAAGGCGCTGCTCGACTTCCTGCTCAGCAGCGAGTTCCAGAACGACATGCCGCTGAACATGTTCGTGAACCCGGTGCGGAAGAACTCCGAGGTGCCCGAGCTGTTCGCCGAGCACGGCGTGACGATCGCCGAGCCGGAGACCCTGGCGCCGAAGAAGATCGCCGACAACCGCGAGCAGTGGGTCAAGTCGTGGACCTCGCTCGTACTGAAGTAGGCAAGCCCCGCGAGGGCAAGCTTCGTAAGGGGAAGTCCCCTCGGGGCAAGTCCCCTCAGGGGCTTGCGCGCGGGGGCGCGGCGCGGCTCGGTCTGATGGCCGTGCCCGTCGCGTTCTTCGCGGTCTTCTTCGCCTATCCGGTCGCCGCGATCGTCGCGCGCGGCCTGAAGGTGGGCGGGCAGTGGCAGTTCGGGCGGATCGCGGACGTCGTCGGGCAGTCGGACGTGCGGCACGTGCTGTGGTTCACCACCTGGCAGGCGCTCGCGTCGACCGCACTCACGCTGCTCATCGCGCTCCCCGGCGCGTACGTCTTCGCGCGCTTCGAGTTCAGGGGCAAGCAGATCCTGCGGGCCGTCGTCACGGTGCCGTTCGTGCTGCCGACGGTCGTCGTCGGGACCGCGTTCCTGGCGTTGCTCGGCCGGGGCGGGCTGCTGGACGAGATGTGGGGCGTGCGGCTCGACACCACCGTGTGGGCGATCCTGCTCGCGCACGTCTTCTTCAACTACGCCGTCGTCGTCCGCACGGTCGGCGGGCTCTGGTCGCAGCTCGATCCGCGCCAGGAGGAGGCCGCGCGCATGCTCGGCGCCTCGCGCTGGACGGCCTGGCGGACGGTGACGCTGCCCGCGCTCGGGCCCGCGGTCGCCGCGGCCTCGCTCATGGTCTTCCTGTTCACGTTCACCTCGTTCGGCGTCGTGCAGATCCTCGGCGGGCCCGCGTACTCCACGCTGGAAGTCGAGATCTACCGGCAGACCGCCCAGCTCCTGGACCTGCCGACGGCCGCCGTCCTGACCATCGTGCAGTTCGCTGCGGTCGGCCTGATCCTCGCCGTGCACGCGTGGACCGTGCGGCGGCGGGAGACCGCCCTGAAGCTGGTCGACGCCTCCGCGGTCGCGCGGGCGCCGCGCGGGGCGGGGCAGTGGACGCTGCTCGGCGGGGTCATGGTCACCATCGCCGTGCTGATCCTGCTGCCGCTCGGGGTGCTGATCGAGCGGTCATTCAGTGGCCCCGACGGCTACGGCTTCACCTACTACAGGGAGCTGACATCGGCGGACGGCGGGGCCTTCCTCGTGCCGCCGATCGAGGCCGTCTGGAATTCGCTCCAGTACGCGCTCGCCGCCACCGCCATCGCCCTGGTGATCGGCGGGCTCGCGGCGGCGGCGCTCACGCGGAAGGCCGGTCGCCTGGTGCGCGGTTTCGACGCGCTGTTGATGCTGCCGCTCGGGGTGTCCGCGGTGACGGTCGGCTTCGGGTTCCTGATCACGCTGGACAAGCCGCCGCTCGACCTGCGCTCCACCTGGATTCTGGTGCCGCTCGCGCAGGCTCTGGTGGGCGTGCCCTTCGTCGTACGCACCATGCTTCCCGTCCTGCGCGCGGTGGACGGACGCCTGCGCGAGGCGGCGGCCGTGCTCGGGGCCTCGCCGCTGCGGGCCTGGCGGGAGGTCGACCTGCCGATGGTGCGGCGGGCGCTGCTCATCGCCGCCGGATTCGCCTTCGCCGTGTCCCTGGGGGAGTTCGGCGCGACCGTGTTCATCGCGAGGCCGGACAATCCGACGCTCCCGGTCGCCGTGGCGCGGCTGCTGGGGCGGGCCGGGGAGCTCAACTACGGGCAGGCGATGGCACTTTCGACGATCTTGATGGTGGTGTGCGCGGTGTCGCTGCTGCTGCTCGAACGGCTCCGTACCGACCGCACGACTGGGGAGTTCTGATGAGTGTGGGCGTGGGTCCGGGCCTGCTGACGTTGGCGGACGCGACCGTGCGGTTCGGGTCGCGGGCCGTGCTCGACCGGGTCGGGCTCGCGGTCGGGGAGCACGAGATCGTGTGCGTGCTCGGGCCCAGCGGCAGCGGCAAGTCGACGCTGCTGCGCGCGGTCGCCGGGCTCCAGGAGCTCGACGCCGGACAGGTCCTGCTCGATGGCCGCGATCAGCGGGGCGTGCCCGCGCACAAGCGGGGGGTGGGCCTGATGTTCCAGGACCACCAGCTGTTCCCGCAGCGCGACGTGGCGGGCAATGTCGCCTTCGGGCTGCGGATGCACGGGGCGTCGCGGGGCGAACAGGCCAACCGCGTGGCCGAGTTGCTCGAACTGGTGGGGCTGCCGGGTGCGCAGCGCCGCGCCGTCGCCTCGCTCTCGGGCGGCGAGCAGCAGCGGGTGGCCCTGGCGCGGGCGCTCGCGCCGAGGCCGCGCCTGCTCATGCTCGACGAGCCGCTCGGTCAGCTCGACCGGTCGCTGCGGGAGCGGCTTGTCGTCGAACTCCGTGAACTCTTCGACGAGTTGGGTACGACGGTGCTCGCGGTCACGCACGACCAGGGCGAGGCCTTCGCGCTCGCGGACCGGGTCGTGGTGATGCGGGAGGGGCGGATCGCCCAGTCCGGTACGCCACTTGAGGTCTGGCGGAACCCGGCGGACGAGTTCGTGGCGCGGTTCCTCGGCTTCGACAACGTCGTCGACGCCACGGTCGTCGGTGACGTGGCGGACACCGTGTGGGGCAAGGTGCCGGTGCCTGAGGACGCGGTGGACGGCCGGTGCCGGCTGCTGGTGCGGCCCGCAGGGGTGCGGCTGGTCCCCGCCGACGAGGGGCTGCCGTGCGCGGTGACGGCGCGCACCTTCCGGGGCACGCACGTCGCCGTTCATCTGGAGCCACGGGTGGGGCCGCGGCTCGAGGCGGCCTGTGCGCTGCGGGACGCGCCTGGGGTGGGGGACACCGTGGGGGTTGCGTTCGACGCCGGGGATGTCGTGGTGCTGGGCTGATCCCCGCCCTCCGGGGGCCCGCCCCGGAATCCGTACGGGGTGCTCAGAAGCCGTACGGGCTGAAGCCCCGCAGGACGTCGGGGGCCTCCTCCACCCTGTCCACCAAGGCGATCTTCGACTCCATGGAACGCCCGCGCGCCAGCGCCTGAAGCAGTGGCCACGCCGGGAGGCGGTCCGTCCAGTGCTCCCGGTTCACCAGGATCATCGGGGCCGGTTCGCCGCGGGACTCGTAGTAGTTCGGCGTAGCCGCGTCGAAGATCTCCTGGAGCGTGCCCGCCGCGCCGGGGAGGAAGATCACGCCCGCGTTCGAGCGGGCGAGCAGTCCGTCCTCGCGGGTGGCGTTGGCGAAGTACTTGGCCAGGTGGGTGGCGAAGGCGTTCGGCGGCTCGTGGCCGTAGAACCAGGTGGGGATGCCCACCGAGGCGCCGCCGGACGGCCAGCGCTCGCGGACGTCGAAGGCGGCCCGCGCCCACTCGGTGATCGACGGCGTGAAGGAGGGTGCCTTGGCGAGGAGTTCGAGCGCCTCGTCCAGCATCTCGTCGCGGAAGACCGACGCGTACGCGCCCAGGTTCGCCGCCTCCATCGCGCCGGGGCCGCCGCCCGTGGCGACCGTGAACCCGGCGCGGGCCAGCGAGCGGCCGAGCCGGGCTGCGCCCTCGTACGCGTCCGTGCCGCGGGCCATCGCGTGGCCGCCCATGACGCCCACCACCCGCGCGCTGACGAGCAGTTCGTCGAGGGCGTCCGAGACCGAGTCGTCGTGGATCGCGCGGAGCATCGAGGAGAAGACGTCGCCGTCGGCCTTGGTCTCCTGGAACCAGGCGTACGCGCGGGCGTCCGGAGTCGCCTCGTACCCGCCCTCGGAGAGTCCCGCGAACAGTTCGTCGGGCGTGTAGAGAAGACCGCGGTACGGGTCGAACGGCAGGCCGGGGACGGGCGGGAACACCAGTGCCCCGGCGGTCCGCATCGCGTCCACCGCGCTCTGCTCCATGGCGCAGCCGAGGAAGACAGCGCCCGTGGCGTCGCAGGCCGTCAACGCGGTCGTACGCGCCGTCAGGTCTATCGCCTGGACGCGGCACCCGGCGAGGGAGCCGCCCGCGGCGATCTCGTCGAACTCCTCCAGCGACTCGATCTCGCGGTCGCCGCCCGGGAGTCGGGGTGAGGGCCTGGGGGCGGATGCGGGTTCGGGAGTCGGCTGCATCCGCCCATGCTAAGCAGGCCGGGTGGGGCGGTGGGCGCCGGGCGGGCCGTCAGCCCTGGACCGCGGACTCGTCCATCCACATGATTTCCCAGGTGTGGCCGTCCAGGTCGTCGAACGCGCGGCCGTACATCATGCCGAAGTCCTGCGTCTTGCCCTCCGTGGCACCGGCGGCCACGGCCTTGTCGACCAGCTCGTCGACCTTCGCGCGGCTCTCGGCGCTCAGACAGAGCAGCGTCTCGCTGGTCGTCGTCGAGTCCGCGATCTCCTTCTTGGTGAAGTCGCGGTAGCGCGGCTTGCTCAGCAGCATCGCGACGATCGTCTCGCTGATCACGACGCAGGCGCAGTCGTCCGTCGAGAACTGCGGGTTGATCGTGTAGCCGAGCTCCGTGAAGAACTTCTTCGAGCTGTCGACGTCGTTCACGGCGAGGTTCACGAAGATCATCTGCTGGTACATGAGGAGTCTCCCGTTTCGGTGAGTTCCGCGAGGCGCGTGCGTCGCGTGCGTGCCGTGCGGTCCGTGCGTTCCGTGTCTTACGGAGGGGTAGACGCACGTTCGACGCAGAACTCATCGCCCGTCGCGAGATTTCTTTCCGCGAGTTCGGCGAGGACCCCTCACCCCGCGAGCGGCGTCGCGGCCAGCTCCGCGACCACCCAGGTCAGCGGCCCGAGCACGGCCACGAGCGTGGCTGCCCGCAGCGCCGCGGTGCCGCGCAGCATCGACACGGGCGCCCCGAGCTGGAGCAGCGCGGACGTCGTGTCCGAGCGCGCGTGCTTGGCCTCGATCGCGGCCGTGGCCAGGGTGAGGACCGCGCAGCCCGCGACCAGCAGCGAGCCGAGCGTGGTCAGCGGGCCGACGTCGGGCCGGGCACCGGAGTAGAGCGTCAGCGCCGCGTACGCCCCGGAGCCCACCGCACAGAGCACCCCGAGCGGCCGCCCGATCCGCCGGGCCTCCTCCTGCAGCCCGCGCCCGGCCAGGAGCCGCATCGCGCCGGGCCTGACCGCCTGGAGGAGGCGCCCGCACAGATAGGTGAGGCCGGGACCCGCGAGCGCGAGGCCGACCGCGGTGAGCGTCCACCCGGCGAGCACGCCCGCGGGGCTGCCGGTCAGACCGCCCGGCATCGTGAGGTCAGAGGCGCCGGGGGAGCGGCTCGCGTACGCCTCGACGGCGAGGCCCGCCGCGAGCAGCGCGATCCCCCAGGGCAGCCCGCTCGGCGGTGCGGCCGGTGCGTCCGGACGCGGCGGCTCGTCCTGCTCCTTGCCCGGCTTCGCGGTCCGTGGCCGCAGCACGGCCGCACCGGCGGCGGAAGCGGTCAGCGGGACCAGGGAGAGCAGGGTGAGCGCCGCGCCGACGGGCAGCGGCTGATCGGCGGCGAGCAGGTCGGCCGCGGCGCCGTCGAACGGCAGGCCCGTCAGATCGCCCCGCAGGTGCAGGAAGAACAGGAGGGCCACCATCGAGCCGAGCGTGCACGCCACGGCCGTGGAGATCGCGGCGAGCACCGTGAGCTTGGCCGGGCCGAGGCCCACCGCGGAGAGCCCGGAGCGCGGCCGGGTCGCCGGGTCGGTGCGCGCGACGGTGACGGCGAAGTACACGGTGGCGGCGATCGGCGCGACGCACCAGGCGAGCCGCAGCAGGGCGCCGCCGGAGGCGTCCGGGTGGCCCATCGCGTACCCCAGCGTGCACAGCAGCAGGAAGCCGGTGCCGGCCGACGCGGCGGCGACGAGCAGCCGGCGCAGCTGGACCAGGGGGTGAGCCCCGCGGGCTAGACGGAGAGCGAGCACGCGGCCCGGCCTTCCGCATCGTCGGAGTCGCCGTCGGCGGCGGAGTCGGAGCCCGGGTCGGAGGCATCAGAGCCGGCCCCCGCAACGGCACCGTCCGCGTCACCGCCCGCCTCCCCGAGGTCGCCCGCCCCTGGCAGGTGCACCGTGTTCACGCGCCGCCCGTCCAGCAGCGTGACGGTGCGGTCGGCGAGGGCGGCGACCTCCGCGTCGTGCGTGGCCAGGACGACCGTGATGCCGTGCGAGCGGGCCGCGGTCGTCAGCGTACGAAGGACGTGGGCGCGGTCGGCGCGGTGCAGCGGCGCCGTCGGCTCGTCGGCGAAGATCACGGACGGCATCGTGACCAGGGCGCGGGCGATGGCGATGCGCTGGCGCTGGGCCTGAAGCAGCGCGTGCGGCCGCTTGCGGGCACAGTCGCCGATGTCGAGGCGGTCGAGCCACTCCTGGGCGGTGGTCTTGGAGACGCGGTGCGTGGCGTCGCGCAGCATCAGCGGCAGCGCGACGTTCTCCCAGGCCGTGAGCTCGGGCACGAGGTGCGGCTCCGGGTCGATCCAGCCGAAGCGGTCGCGGCGCAGGCGCTCACGGACGACCGGCCCCATGGTGTGCACCGGCGTGCTGTTGAACCAGACCTCGCCCTGCTCGGGAAGGAGCTGGCCGGAGAGACAGCGCAGGAGGGTCGTCTTGCCGCTGCCGCGCGGGCCGGTGACGGCGAGGATCTCGCCCTCGCGCACACCCAGTGATACGCCGGTGAGCGCTGGCGAGCCGTTGTGTGTGACGTGCAGGGCGCGTGCCCACAGCACGTCGTTGTCCGGCGGGGCCACCATCACGTACACCTCGGTTCAGATCAGTTTGCCTCCCCCGTACGGGGGAACGAAGGCGGGGCCGATCGGTCACTGGGCACGCTAGGGATCCAGGCCGGGCTGCCTGGAAACGACGCGGCCCGGGGGCACCCGTTCTCACTCGAACGGGCGCCCCCGGGGCCGGTGTTGATCACTCGATCACACCATGGGTCTCCCCATGGCTCAGAGCTTCGTCCACGCCTCCGTGAGGACCTGGCGCAGGATGCCCTCGATCTCGTCGAAGGTCTCCTGGGTGGAGATCAGCGGCGGGGCGAGCTGGACGACCGGGTCGCCACGGTCGTCGGCGCGGCAGTACAGGCCGTTCTCGAAGAGCGCCTTGGAGAGGAAGCCGTACAGGACGCGCTCGGTCTCCTCGTCGTTGAACGTCTCCTTGGTGGCCTTGTCCTTCACGAGCTCGATGCCGTAGAAGAAGCCGTTGCCGCGGACGTCGCCGACGATCGGCAGGTCGTGCAGCTTGCGCAGGGTCTGGTAGAACGCGTCCTCGTTGTCGAGGACGTGCTGGTTGAGACCCTCCTTCTCGAAGATGTCGAGGTTGGCGTTGCCGACCGCGGCCGAGACCGGGTGGCCGCCGAAGGTGTAGCCGTGCAGGAAGGTGTTGTCACCCTTGTAGAACGGCTCGGCGAGCCTGTCCGAGATGATGCAGGCGCCGATCGGGGAGTAGCCCGACGTCATGCCCTTGGCGCAGGTGATCATGTCCGGGACGTAGTCGAACTTGTCACAGGCGAACATCGTGCCGAGGCGGCCGAAGGCGCAGATGACCTCGTCCGAGACGAGCAGCACGTCGTACTTGTCGCAGATCTCGCGCACCCGCTGGAAGTACCCGGGCGGGGGCGGGAAGCAGCCACCGGCGTTCTGCACCGGCTCCAGGAACACGGCGGCGACCGTCTCGGGACCCTCGAAGAGGATCTCCTGCTCGATCTGGTCGGCGGCCCAGCGGCCGAAGGCCACCGGGTCGTCGCCGTGGATCGGGGCGCGGTAGATGTTCGTGTTCGGCACCTTGTGCGCGCCCGGGACGAGCGGCTCGAAGGGGGCCTTGAGCGCGGGCAGGCCGGTGATGGACAGGGCGCCCTGCGGGGTGCCGTGGTAGGCGACCGCGCGGGAGATGACCTTGTACTTCTGGTGGTTGCCGGTGAGCTTGTGGTACTGCTTCGCCAGCTTCCACGCGGTCTCGACGGCCTCGCCGCCACCGGTGGTGAAGAAGACCTTGTTCAGGTCGCCCGGCGCGTGGTTCGCGAGGCGCTCGGCGAGCTTGACGGCCTGCGGGTGCGCGTAGCTCCAGATGGGGAAGAAGGCCAGGTCCTGCGCCTGCTTGTACGCCGTCTCGGCGAGCTCGTGACGACCGTGACCGGCGTTGACCACGAACAGGCCGGAGAGGCCGTCGAGGTACTTCTTGCCCTTGTCGTCGTAGATGTAGGTGCCTTCGCCACGCACGATGGTGGGCACGGGTGCGTTCTCGTAGTCCGACATGCGGGTGAAGTGCATCCACAGGTGGTCGTACGCGGTTCGGCTGAGGTCCTTGCTCACGGCTATCGGGTTCCCCACATATAGGTCTGCTTCTTGAGCTTCAGATAGACGAAGCTCTCGGTGGAGCGCACGCCGGGGAGGGCGCGGATGCGCTTGTTGATCACTTCGAGAAGGTGGTCGTCGTCCTCGCAGACGACCTCCACCATCAGGTCGAAGGAGCCCGCGGTCATGACCACGTACTCACACTCGGCCATGGCCGTCAGCGCCTCCGCGACCGGATCCAGATCGCCCTCGACATTGATGCCGACCATCGCCTGACGCCGGAAACCCACGGTGAGCGGGTCCGTGACGGCGACGATCTGCATCACGCCCTGGTCGAGCAGCTTCTGGACGCGTTGCCGCACGGCCGCTTCGGACAGGCCCACGGCCTTGCCGATGGCGGCGTACGGACGGCGTCCGTCCTCCTGAAGCTGTTCGATGATCGCCAGGGAGACGGCGTCGATGGACGAAGAACCGTTCCCTGGTCGGGAACCGCTGGAATCTGCGCTGCGACTGGCCACGACCCCATGGTGCACAGGACTCGACAGTTCCGCAAGGTCAGATCGATGAAATTCGTTGTCTGGAGCTTCGATCGTCACGGATTTCGCAGCTTGGGGGCCCCGGGTATGTTGAAAGCGTCGGTGTACCGACTAGGGTGGGAGTCTCATCCATTGGACATCTGACTGGAGGGCCGGAAGTGACCACCGAGCTGCGCCGTCTGCGTAACTACATCGACGGAGAATTCCGGGACGCCGCCGACGGCCGGACCACCGAGGTGGTCAACCCCGCCAACGGCGAGCCCTACGCCACCGCGCCCCTGTCGGGGCAGGCCGACGTCGACGCCGCCATGGAGGCCGCCGCCGCCGCGTTCCCCGCCTGGCGTGACCTGACGCCGGCCGAGCGCCAGAAGGCCCTGCTGAAGATCGCCGACGCCTTCGAGGAGCGCGCCGAGGAGCTCATCGCGGCCGAGGTCGAGAACACGGGCAAGCCGACCGGCCTGACGCGGTCCGAGGAAATCCCGCCCATGGTCGACCAGATCCGCTTCTTCGCGGGAGCGGCCCGGATGCTCGAAGGCCGCGCGGCCGGCGAGTACATGGAGGGTCTGACCTCCATCATCCGCCGCGAGCCGATCGGCGTCTGCGCGCAGGTCGCGCCGTGGAACTACCCGATGATGATGGGCGTATGGAAGTTCGCCCCGGCGCTCGCCGCGGGCAACACCGTCGTCCTCAAGCCCTCGGACACGACCCCCGCGTCGACCGTCCTGATGGCCGAGATCATCGGCTCCATCGTCCCCAAGGGCGTCTTCAACGTCGTCTGCGGCGACCGTGACACCGGCCGCGCGATGGTCGAGCACAACACCCCGGCGATGGCCTCCATCACCGGCTCGGTGCGCGCCGGCATGCAGGTCGCCGAGTCCGCCTCCAAGGACCTCAAGCGGGTCCACCTGGAGCTGGGCGGCAAGGCGCCGGTCGTCGTCTTCGAGGACGCCGACATCGCCAAGGCCGTCGAGGACATCTCGATGGCGGGCTTCTTCAACGCGGGCCAGGACTGTACGGCCGCCACGCGCGTGCTCGTCCACGAGTCCATCCACGACGAGTTCGTGACCACGCTGGCCAAGGCGGCGGCCGACACGAAGACCGGCCAGCCGGACGACGAGGACGTGCTCTTCGGCCCGCTCAACAACGCCAACCAGCTGAAGCAGGTCTCCGGCTTCATCGACCGCCTTCCGGCGCACGCCAAGGTCGAGGCGGGCGGCCAGCGGGTCGGCGAGAAGGGCTTCTTCTACGCCCCGACCGTCGTCTCGGGCCTCAAGCAGGACGACGAGATCATCCAGAACGAGGTCTTCGGCCCGGTCATCACCGTCCAGTCCTTCACGGACGAGGCGCAGGCCGTGTCGTACGCCAACGGCGTGGAGTACGCCCTGGCCTCCTCGGTCTGGACGCAGAACCACGCGCGGGCGATGCGCATGGCCAAGGTCCTCGACTTCGGCTGCGTCTGGATCAACACGCACATCCCGCTGGTCGCGGAGATGCCGCACGGCGGCTTCAAGAAGTCCGGCTACGGCAAGGACCTTTCCGCGTACGGCTTCGACGACTACACGCGCATCAAGCACGTGATGACGTCGATCGAGGGTTAGTCCTCCCTGGCCCTGGGCTAATTGGGATGCCCGGCCCCGCCGCCCCCGCGTACCGTCAGGAACGCGGGGGCGGCTCCGTGGTGTGCTTCCTTCTTTCTCATCTCTGCAAAAGATCCGTAGCGCACCCACTCCCCGCCCCCGCATTTTCTGTACTACGGGGGTGTGACCTGATGAAGACGACCGACGACCTCGCGGGGCTGCTGCTGCGCCGGCGGCAGAGCGTGTTCGTGCCCTCCGGGGCCGGGCGGACCGCCGTGGCCGACGCCGGTGTGGTCGTCCTCGAGGCCGAACTCGCCGACCGCGGGCACCTGTTGACCGCCCCGCTGCGCCGCGCGCTCACCGCGCTGTCCGCCGCCGACCTCGCCGCGACCGGCATGAAGCTGCTCGCCGACGTCGACGCGCTGATGGGCTCGGACCGTCACCACGCCCCGCTGTTCCGGAGCTTCCCCGCAGAGGTCCCGTACCAGCACGCGTACGACCGGTTCACTTCTCTCGTCGCCCGGCATCTCGCCGCCCAGCCGCACCAGCCCTGCATGAACTGCGCCAGCACCAAGGCCCGCGTCCGCGCGCTCGCGCCCTGTGGACACCTGCTGTGCGACGAGTGCCACCGCATCGAGGACGACTGGGGCTGCTGCGAGGACTGCTGCGTCTGGTACGCCTGCCTGATCTGCGAGAACCGCTACGAGACGGACGGGCCCACCGACCCCTGGCTCGACACCGGGGCAGGGCTCGGCGGTGACGGCGGCGAGGTCCTGCGCGCCCTTGGCATCGCCGCGCCCGGCGACACCGCGGCCGAACTCGCCGCCCTGCTCGCCCGCCGTACGCCCCTCAACCCCCAGGACCACGACGACCTCGTCCTGCTCCTCGGTCACCTGGACCCGGCCGACGCCGCCGACTGGCTCCCGGCCGAGATACCGCTGCGCGAGAGCAAGGCGCTCGCCCTCGCGCCGCTGCTCGACCTCCCCGAAACGCGTGCGCTGATCGCGCGGTACGTGGACACCGCCACCGACGTGCTGCGGATTCTCGTCGTACTTCCCCAAGCTCTCAACTCCGTTCGAGCAGGGGAGACCCCAATGGGGGGCGACCCCGACCTGCTCGAACCGCCGCGTCTTCGCGGGCTCCCGCGTCCCGTGCGCCGTGAACTCCTCGCCCTGCTCGACGGGTTGGACCTGCGACGCCTCGCCGAGGACATGGCCCGCGACCCGCGCGCCTGGAAGCGGGTCGGCGAAATCCTGCACCCCTTCGAGCAGCCCCACCGCCACGCGCGCGTGGCGCTCGCCTTCGCCGTCCTGCGCGGCACCCGCATCGGTGACGGTGCGCTGTCCGAGGTGCTGCTCGCCGAGGCCGCCCGCCACGAGGACGTCCGCATCGAGGGCGACCGGCTGCGGATCTCCACCTGGCAGGGGCGCGTCGAGGAGGCGCTCGGCCGCTGGGACACCACGGCCGCGGCCGGGCTGCTGCGCGAGCGGCCCGGCGAACTCCTGCGCCGCCTGGACCTGTTGCTGGCCCGTTCCGGCGCCGAGACCCTGCCCGATGTGCTGGCCGATGCGCTCGCGAACGCTCTGCCGCACACCGCTCCCGGGCCGCTGCTCGGTGCGTACGGCCGCATGAAGGTCCGTTCCGTGCCGGGGCACCGCCGCGTCTTCTTCCCGCGCGGGCGCGTCACCCAGGCGTACGCGATCGACGACGACCGGCCCCCGCTGCCGTCCCGCGTGGTGGGGCGCGCCGGTGAGCTGATCGAGGCGGAGGCCGTACGGCGGCTCGCTGTTCGCGAGGGGGAGCGGTACGAGGTGGCCGTCCTGGACGCCTCGCTCGCCGATCTGCCGGTGCCGTTCGCCGAGCGCGCTTCGGCGGCCTCGCTGGTCGCTGTGCCGCGCGGCAGCTCGCTGCCCATGCCGGCGGACAGCGAGAACGTGCGGCTCTTCCTGCACTGGCGCCAGCCCAAGGGCGTGCGCGTCGACCTCGACCTGTCCGTCGCGCTCTACGACGACCTGTGGCGCTTCGTCGGCCTGTGCGACTACACGCATCTGACGTACGCGGGCGGCGCCGCCCGGCACTCCGGGGACCTGACGTCGGCGCCCGCCCCGCACGGCGCCACCGAGTACCTGGACCTGGACCTGCCGCGGCTGGCCAACGCGGGGGTGCGCTTCGTGGTGCCCGCGGTCCTCTCGTACAACAACGTCCCCTTCGACCAACTCCCGGACGCCTTCTCGGGGTTCATGGCGGTGAGCGGCGAGAAGCGGGCCGTGTACGACCCGCGCACGGTCCGGCAGCGCTTCGACCTCGCGGGTGACGCGGCGCTGCGCGTGCCGATGATCGTCGACCTGCGGACGCGCCGCGCCTGGTGGGCCGACGTCACCCTGGGCACGGGCGACGGCCACCACGACGTGTGGCGCTACCGCGAGCGGCTCGGCCGGATGGGCAACGACCTGCTGGACACCTTCCAGCCGCGCGGTCGTGCCACCTTGTGGGACCTCGCCTGCTGGACGGCCGCCGCCCGCACCGACGGGCCCGTGTACGTGCGCGGGCGTGGCCACGTCCTGTGGGGCTACCGCCGTGCCGATGACGAGCCGCGCGCCGACTTCGCGCTGCGCGTCCGCGACGGCTGGGAGCCGGACGAGCTGCGCGCGGAGCCGGGGCCGGAGCTGGCGGGGCGCCGTGCTCTGCTGGCGCTCCTGCACGGGGAGTTGGAGGGGGCGGAGGATGCCGCGTCCGGCACGGTGTACCGGCTCTACCCGGGTCCGGTCGACGCGGCCGCGCCGGTGCGGATCACGGCGGGGGATCTGGCGGGGTGGCTGGCGCCCGCGTGAGCGCCCGCGGGCGGGGGTGATCGGACAGATCGACAGGGTGTCGCTTCCGGACCGCTCGGCTCGACGCAGCGTCCATTGCCTGTACGTGACACCCAGGCGCATGCTGCCGATGTGCGAGCGAACCCCAGTGCCTCCTCAGTCTCCCGCCGGTCCCTGCTGCGTGTCATCGGCGGCGGGGCGGCCCTCGGCACGCTCGCGGGCTGCGGTGTGCCCGCCGCGTACATCGGACCCGGCGAGCGCGCCGCCGCGGACCGCTCCCGGCAGGACAAGTCGCTGACCTTCGCCAACTGGCCGCTGTACATCGACACGGACGACGACGACTCGACCAAGCGGCCCTCGCTCGACGCCTTCGAGAAGCGGACCGGGATCGACGTCCGCTACACGGAGGAGATCAACGACAACGACGAGTTCTTCGGCAAGATCAGCCCGTCCCTGATGAACCACCAGGAGACCGGCCGCGACCTCATCGTCATCAGCGACTGGATGTGCGCCCGCTTCGTGCGGCTGGGCTGGGTCCAGGAGATGGACCGCGCCCGGCAGCCGAACGTCACCAAGTACCTGGACCCGCTGCTGCGTTCACCGCACTTCGACCCCGGGCGGGGGCACACCGTCCCCTGGCAGTCGGGCATCACCGGCATCGCGTACAACAAGCGCAGGCTCGGCCGGGAGATCAAGCACGTGTCCGACCTGTGGGCCGGCGATCTCAAGGGCAAGGTCACGTTGCTCTCCGGCCTCGACGAGGCGTTCGCGCTGCTCATGCAGGGCGACGGGGTCGACATCACGAAGTGGAAGGCCGACGACTTCCACCGCATGTGCGACCGGGTGGAGAAGCTGGTGGCCTCGAAGCACGTCCGCCGCTTCACCGGCAACGACTACATCAAGGACCTCTCCAGCGGCGACGTCCTGGCCTGTCAGGCCTACAGCGGTGACGTGATCCAGCTCCAGGCGGACGACCCGGACATCGAGTTCCTCGTGCCCGAGGAAGGCGCCGAGCTGTGGGCGGAGTCGCTGATGATCCCGAACCTGGCCCGCCACAAGCAGAACGCGGAACGGCTGATCGACTACTACTACGAGCCCGAGGTGGCCGCCGAGCTCGCCGCCTGGGTCAACTACGTCTGTCCGGTGCCGGCCGCGCGCGACATCCTCGCCTCGTCCAAGGACAAGGAGCTGGCTTCGCTCGCCGAGGACCCGCTGATCTTCCCGGACGACACGATGCGCGAGCGGCTCGCGATCGCGCGGGACATCACCTCCGAGGAGCGCACGGAGTTCGCGAAGCGGTGGAACGCGATCGCGGGGTTGTAGCGGGCCCGGCATCCGGCCGGTCGGGCCCGTGAGGGACGTGGTCCCGGGGCGGAAGGGGGCCGGCCCGGGACCACGTGCGGGTCAGGAGGAGGGGGTGGGGCTTCCCACGGGGATGTGGGGCTGGGAGGCGTCGGTGGGCTGTTCGGTGTCCACGTGGCCCAGTTCAGGGCTGGGAGCCAGGGGCGACAGGTGGAAGATGACGGTGGCCTGTGTGGTGCCCGTGTTCACCAGGCGGTGCCGGACGGAGATGGGCACCAGCAAGGAGTCGCCCGCGGCGAGGGAGACCTTCTCGCCGTTGAGGCTCATCTCCAGGTCGCCCTCGATGACGTAGAGGAATTCCTCCGAGTAGGGGTGGAGGTGCTCGGTGATCAGTTCGCCCGGCTGGAGCTTGAGGAAGCCGCCGAAGCCGGAGGTCGCGCCTACGGTTTTCGGGCCGAGAGTGAGCCGCAGATCGCCGCCGCGACGGCGGTTGGGCTCGATGGTGGCGACGGAGACGCGCTGCTTCTCCGCGTTCAGCTGTTCCGCGTTCATGGTGCACCCCTGTTCGGTGAAGGCCTGTGGCGCGTAGATGGCACCTGGGTTCTTCACCGTGCCCGGGGGGTTTCGAGGCGAACTCGAACGCCGGGTGGGCGGGGCTATGCCGGTTCGGTGGCCGCCGCGTCGGAGGCTTCGGCGGGCGCTGTGCGGTAGAGGGCAAGGCCGTTGATGAAGACGTCCAGGAAGAGCGCGAAGCGGGCGTCGGGGGAGTCGGTGAACATCACCGGGCCGTGTTCGGTCAGCCTGGGGAAGCGGTCCTTGGGGAGGTCCGCGAAGTAGTTGCGGACCTCGTCGCCGGAATCGCCGTCGATGCCCCGCTCGTTCCACATGTCGGATTCCAGGACGACGCCTTCGACCAGGAGCGAGAGCATGTCGCCCGCCTTGGCGGCGATGGGGACGGGGAGTCCGGCGGTGAGGAAGAGGGCGAGCATCCGCTCCAGTTGGACGATCATCTCCGGGCCGGCGGGGTAACGGCCCATGGAGATACGGGCCATGTCGCGGTGCGACTGGAGGAGGTCGCGCAGATCGTGGGCCATGTCCTTGATCTGTTTGCGCCAGTTGTCCGGGTCCGGCTCGGGCACGCGGAACTGGGAGTAGACGTGCTCGTACATGACCTGGAGCAGCTCGTCCTTGTCGCGCACGTGCGCGTAGAGAGCCGAGACGGTGACGCCGACCTCCGCCGCGACCTTGCGCATGCTCAGGACTTCGATGCCCTCGCGGTCAAGGACGTCAAGGGCTCCGTCGATGATCGTCTTCAGGGTCAGCGGCTTGCGCTTGGGAGCGGTGCGTTTGGACAGGCGGTGCTGATCCCAAGGCAACGGAGCGAGAGCGCCGGCGTCGTCAGCGAGGTTGTCTTGGGGATCGATCCTGGCCATGGGCTGAGGATACATGGAGAGGCCTCTTGAGGGCAGAACGTTGTTCTTGTAAGGTGAACGCCGTATACCGCGACATGGTGGCGCCGACTCCGGACGGCGTGACCACGTCCACCCCCGTGTTCCGGGGGTGGACGCCTTGTGGGTCGGTCGACGGCTGGGGGTTCAGGCGGATCGCGACCTGCGAGGGCCAACGGTGCCTGTTCGTTCGGGAGCGCTTGTCGACGGGCCCATGTGAGCGTTCTGCCTGGGGAGGAGCACTTGGTCGTCGGCGAGAAGGCCCTGGTGTATGCGCTGTACCTCGATCGACGGGCTCAGCCCGATCTCCTCGCTCAGTATCGTCCTCAACTTCTGGTAGGTCTGCAAGGCCTCGTGACGGCGGCCGATGGCCTGAAGCACGCGGATGAGCCGCCCGTGGAACCACTCGTTGAGCGGGTTCTCCGCGACGAGCCGCCGCAGTTCGCCAACCAGCTCGCGCTCCCTGCCGAGTTGGAGCTCCGCTTCGATGCGCTGCTGGAGCACCTGTAGCCGCTGCTCCTCCAACTGCACCGCGTACGCACTGAGTACAGGCCCGCAGGCGATGTTGCCGAGCGCGGGGCCGGCCCACAGTTTGAGGGCCTTCGCGAGGGTGGCGGCTGCCTGCTCGGCGCGCCCCGCCCTCAGTTCGGCCTGGCCTTCCGCCGCCAGCTTCTCGAAGTTCCAGGCGTCAATGGCGTCCGTGCGGAAGTTGAGGAGGTAGCCGAAGGACTGGGTCTGCAGAATGTCTTCGCCGCGCTGTGCGAACCGCTCCCGCTCAATCATCTTGCGGAGTTGGTAGATGTATGTCTGGGCGGTGGTCATGGCGCTTTTGGGCGGGGAATCGCACCATAGTTCCTCTATGATGGAGTCAACCCGGACCAGGTGATTGGCCCGGAGGAGGAGAAGGGCGAGCACTTGACGGACTTTTGGTGCGGAGGGTGTGCAGTGCCGGTCTCCATTGATGACCTCGACCGAGCCAAGAACCGTGAATCGCATCGTGAATCCTCCCTTGTGAACGAACCTGTCCTCCGGTGAAACCTGTTCGGGCTTTGCAAGGTTTGTTTAAATCGCGACGATCACCTGAGTGGAATAGCTTCTTCCGCTTTCAGGAGGCCACAAGAGGGTCACATGGAGATGGCGAAGCGGCACCTTGAAAAGTCGCACCGCGCCCCGGTGCGTCTTTTTCATGAAGCCGATGAGAACAGCCATCTGTGGCGCTGACGTAACGCGCCGGTGGCCGGTTTGATACCGCGCGACAGGCGTGTGCACCGTCTCCACCAGCCCGTCCGGGCCGGTCAGTGGCCGGAAGGCCGATATCAGAGGGTGACGCCGTGCTCGCATCGGCAGGCGTATCCGCAACGACACGCCTGTTTCAGGCCCCGTTTGTATATCCCCGTCTTGCATCCCCGTCTTGGTCCCCCGTCTCGCTCGGTGCTGACCCCAATCCTGCTACAGGGTCGTTTGGAATGTACACGCCTCAATCTCGCGTGTCGCTTGAGTCATTGTCGCGGATCGATTGAGCCGCAGGACGGAGCGTATGTGTGTCTGCCGAAAGGTCAAGGGTGACGTACGGGAACCGTGTGACGTCTCGTCGACTATGTCCGGCCATTTTCCTTGATCGTTTCTCCGGCACGCGCAGTGACCGTCGCGGCGCGGCTTTATCGCGCTAACGGTTCCGGCGTCGGACAGATGGCCGGAACCGACCAGTCCGCTGCGATTCGGCCGATATTTTAATGCAGATCGAGTGGCGCTCCGACGCCGACTGCGACTGTCCTGGCGCGCATTCATCCAGCTGAAGGGGACAGCCGTGCACAGGACTCTCATTGTTGCCCGCCTGCAGGAGGCACGGGACACCGCCGGCATCGCCGACACATTCGCCCAGTCCGACGCCACCGACCTGCCGCGCATGGTGGGGGTGTCGCGGCGAACGCTCTTCGCCTTCCACGACCTGTACTTCCACCTCGTCGAGGCCGATGACGACATCACGCCCGACCTGTACAAGGCGCGCCGCCACCCGCTCTACAACGACGTCAGCGAGAAGCTCACCCAGTTCGTGGCGCCGTACGACCCCGACTGGAAGGAGCCGAAGGACGCGATGGCCAACCCGTTCTACGTCTGGACCGCGGGCGAGGGACGGCAGCTGTGAGCGAGGAGACGGACGCGGCGCACTCGACGCGTCGGGCTCACACCACGCTTGCCTGGAGCAGCCGATGAGCCGACGCGCCGTCATCACTGGTATCGGGGTCGTGGCCCCGGGCGGGGTGGGCAAGGACGCGTTCTGGGAGGTGCTCGTCGCCGGGCGCAGCAAGACCCGGAACATCACGCTCTTCGACCCGAGCGGGTTCCGCTCCCGTATCGCCGCCGAGGTGGACTTCGACCCGATGGCATCCGGGCTGACGCACCAGGAGATCCGGCGGATGGACCGGGCCGCGCAGTTCGCCGTGGTCTGCGCCCGGGAGGCGCTCGCGGGCAGCGGACTGGACCTCGCGGCGCTCGACCCCGGCACGCTCGGGGTCAGCATCGGCAGTGCGGTCGGCTGCACGATGAGCCTGGAGGAGGAGTACCAGGTCCTGTCCGACAGCGGCCGCCGCTGGCTGGTCGACCACACCTACGGGGTGCCGCATCTGTACGAGCAGATGGTGCCCAGCACGCTGGCCGTGGAAGTGGCCAGGGACGTCGGGGCGCAGGGGCCGGTGTCGCTCACCTCGACCGGCTGCACCTCGGGCCTCGACGCGGTGGGCCACGGGGTGCAGCTGATCACCGAGGGGTCGGCCGAGGTCGTCTTCGCGGGCGCCACGGACGCACCGCTGTCGCCGATCACCTCCGCCTGCTTCGACGCGATCAAGGCGACCTCGCCCGACAACGACGACCCCGAGCACGCATCGCGGCCGTTCGACGCCGAGCGCCGGGGCTTCGTCCTCGGTGAGGGGGCCGCGGTGATGGTGATCGAGGAGTACCAGGCCGCCAAGGCCCGGGGCGCCACGATCTACGGGGAGATCGCGGGCTACGCCCGGCGCAGCAACGCGTTCCACATGACGGGACTCAAGCCGGACGGCCGGGAGATGGCCGCGGCCATCCGGGCCTCCCTGGCCGAGGCCCGGCTGAACCCGGACGACATCGACTACATCAACGCGCACGGCTCGGGCACCAAGCAGAACGACCGCCACGAGACGGCCGCGTTCAAGAGCAGCCTGGGCCGGCGGGCCTACGAGGTACCGGTCAGCTCCATCAAGTCGGTGGTGGGCCACTCGCTGGGCGCGATCGGCTCCATCGAGATCGCGGCCTGTGCGCTGGCGCTGGACCGCCAAGTCGTCCCACCGACCGCCAATCTGCACCACGCGGACCCGGAGTGCGATCTCGACTACGTGCCGCTGACCGCACGGGAGAGGCAGCTCGACAGCGTACTCAGCGTCGGCAGCGGATTCGGCGGGTTCCAGAGCGCCATGGTGATCCGCAAACCTTCGGGAGACCGGCAATGAACGGCAATGACATGGTCATCACCGGCCTCGGCGTCGTCGCGGCCACCGGCATGGACGCCGAAGAGCACTGGGAGGCGGTGCTCGCCGGGAAGAGCGGCATCGGACGGATCAGTCACTTCGACCCGTCCTCGTACCCGGTCGTACTGGCCGGTGAGGTCGGGGACTTCAGCGCGCGGGAGAGCGTGCCCCGGCGGCTGGTCCCGCAGACCGACCGTTGGACCCATCTGGCGCTCTACGGCGCGGACGCGGCGCTCGCGGACGCCGGGACGGACCTGGCGACGCTCGACGAGTTCGAGATGGCCGTGGTCACCTCCAGTTCCTCGGGCGGCACCGAGTTCGGCCAGCGCGAGATGGAGCAGCTCTACACCAAGGGGCCCGGGTGGGTCGGCGTCTACCAGTCCATCGCCTGGTTCTACGCCGCCACCACCGGCCAGATCTCCATCCGGCACGGCATGCGCGGCCCCTGCGGGGTCATCAGCGCCGAACAGGCGGGCGGACTCGACGCGTTGGGGCAGGCCCGCCGTCTGCTGCGGGGCGATTCCCGGCTCGTGGTCACGGGCGGCACCGACGCCTCGCTGTGCCCGTACGGGCTGGTGGCGCAGCTGTCGTCGGGGAAGCTGTCGCGCAGCGAGCAGGTGGACCGCGCGTACCTGCCGTTCGACGTGGACGCCTGCGGCTATGTGCCGGGAGAGGGCGGGGCGATCCTGATCGCGGAGCGGGGCGAACCGGCGCTGGCCGAGGGCCGGGGTTACGGCGTGGTCCTCGGGTACGCGGCCGGGTTCGACCTGCCGGGACAGCCCACTTCGCTGCCCCGCACCCTCCGACGGGCCCTGGCCGACGCCCGGTTGGACCCGTCCGACGTGGACGTGGTCTACGCCGACGCGATGGGCGACCCGCTGCACGACCAGGAGGAGGTCGACGCGATCGCCGAGGTGTTCGGGCCCTCCGGGGTGCCGGTCACCGCGCCCAAGGTGCTCAGCGGACGGCTGTACGGCGGCGGCGCCCCGCTCGACGTCGCCACCGCTCTGCTCGGCCTGCGCGACGGCGTGGTGCCGCACACCGCCGGCGTCACCCGGCCGATCCCCGGCATCGACCTGGTGCGTGAGGCGCCGCGCGAGTGCGCGCCGCGCGTGGCGCTGGTGATCGCCCGGGGGTACGGCGGGTTCAACGCCGCGGTGGCGCTGGGCCGGATCGACCGCTGAGCAACAGTCACATTCAGCAACATGACCGGACAGGAGCAGCATTCATGAGCGAGCTCACTCTGCGCGACCCGCGCGGCGCCCTGGACAGCAGCATCAACCGTCAGACGAAGGAAGAGGCGCGGGCATGACTGTCGCCGGACACACCGACAACGCCATTGTCATCGTGGCACCGATGGACCTGGTCTGGGAGATGACCAACGACGTGGAGTCCTGGCCGCGGCTGTTCACCGAATACGCCGGGGCGGAGATCCTGGAGCGCTTCGGCGACGACACCATCCGCTTCCGGCTGACGCTGCATCCGGACGAGAACGGGCAGCAGTGGAGCTGGACGTCGGACCGTACGGTCAACGAGGCGGAGCGGACCACACACTCCAAGCGGGTGCAGACCGGGCCGTTCAAGTACATGTCGCTGTTCTGGGAGTACACCCAGACCGACGCCGGCGTGCAGCTGCGCTGGGTGCAGGACTTCGAGATGAAGCCGCAGGCCCCGGTGACGCTGGCCGCCATGAGCGAGCGCCTGAACACCAACACGCGCATCCAGCTGAAGCACATCAAAGAGCGGGTCGAGGCGAGGGCAGACCAGCTGTCCAACGCCGGTTAGGGGACCTCGTGCTGGAAGTCGTCATGGTCCCCCTGGTGCTGCTGGTGAACGGTCTGGGTGCCGGCGTCATGATGAACACCCAGCTGGGCGGCTTCGCGTATCTCAACCTGCTCCCTCCGGCCCGCTATGTGCACGCGCACGCCTTCTACTCGACCCGCTACGACCCGTTCATGCCGCTGTGCATCGTGGGCACGGCGCTGGGCGCGGCGGTGCTGGCCATCGCGGGCAGCCACTCGGAGGCACGCGTGCTGCACGCCCTGGCGGCCCTGCTCGCCCTGGGCACCATCACGGTGTCGGTGGTGAAGAACGTGCCGGTCAACCGGTGGGTGCAGTCGCTCGATCCGCAGCGACTGCCCGCCGACTTCGCGGAGCGGGACCCGCGCCGCTCATGGGGACGGTGGAACCAGGTACGCACCTGGCTGCTGACGGCGGCGCTCGCGGCCAACTGCGCCGCGCTGGCGACGCTGCTGTGAATCTTTTCCGATGCGACCTAGGAGGTCCGTTGTGCAACTGAACGTGGAAGGCAAGAAGGCTCTGGTCACCGGAGGATCCCGTGGGATCGGCCGGGGGGTCGTGCTGGAGCTCGCCCGGGCCGGACTGGACGTGATCACCTGCTACCGCCAGGAGAGCGACCATGTGGAGTCGCTGCGGCGGGAGTTGAAGGAGATCGGCGGCAACCACCATGTGGTGCGCGCCGACCTGGCCGAGCCGGAGGGCGTGAGCGCGCTGCTCGCCGAGGCCGAGCGGGCCTTCGGACAGCTCGACCTGGTGGTCAACAACGCCGGGGCGATCACGCATGTTCCCTACGGGGAACTGACCTTGGCGGACTGGAACCGGATCGTCGCCACCAACCTCACCGCCGCCCACCTGGTCATCCAGGGTGCGCTGCCGCTGCTGTCGCCCACCGCCTCGGTGATCAGCGTCGGTTCGAAGTCCTCCGAGGTCGGCATCCCGCTGCGGTCGCACTACACCGCGACCAAGGCGGCCCTGCGCGGGCTGAGCCGTTCGCTGGCCAAGGAGTTCGGCCACAAGGGCTGGCGCTTCAACGTCCTGGCGCTCGGGGTGATCGAGACCGAGGCGCTGTGGGAGATGCCGGAGGAGCAGCGCACCAAGATGCTCGCACGCTACGAGCCGAAGACCGCGCTCGGGCGGCTGGGCAAGCCCGAGGAGGTCGCCGGCGCGGTGCTGTGGCTGGCCAGCGACCTGTCCCGCTACGTGACCGGGTCCGTGGTGTACGTCGACGGAGGCATCTCGTGAGCGCCGCGTCGTTCCGGGTGCTGCTGAAGATGACGGTCAACCCGGGCATGGCGGACGGCTTCATCCAGGCGTGGGCGGAGCACTCCTCGGTGGTCGGGGAGCACCCCGCCAACCGCGGCCACTCGCTGGCGTCCAGCACCGAGGAGGACGACGTCTTCTACATCGTCAGCGACTGGACGAGCGAGCGCGAGTTCCGCGAGTTCGAGGACAGCCCGGCCCACCTGGAGCACCGGGCGCGGCTGCATCCGTTCCGCTCCAGCGGCTCGATCGCGTTCCTGGAGCTGGTGGCCGAGGCCCCGGCGGCCGGGGCGCGGTCCCGGGCGTAGGAGGGAGCAGCGATGAAGGGGGAGATCAGAGTCCTGCTCTATCACTCCACCGAGGACACCGAGGGCATCACCGCCGCGTACCACCAGGCCAGCCGGGCCATGGAGGGCGTGCCGGGGCTGCTCGGCAACGAGCTGCTGGTCTCGCCGTACGATCCCGCGGAGTTCATCGTCGTCAGCCGGTGGGCCAGCCGCGCGGACTTCGACCGCTGGGAGCAAGGGTCGGAGCACAAGGGGCAGACGGCGCCGCTGCGGCCCTACCGGCACCCCGGGATGGCGCGGCCGTTCGGGGTGTACGAGGTGAGCGCGGCGTACCCGGCCGCCGGGGCCGATATGCCGGCCGGCCGGCGGAGCCGCTGACGGCCGGCTCCCGGTCCTCCGGCGGAGGGGCACTCAACCGCCCCTCCGCGCCCCCGGGTTCAACAGGAACATCAAGCAGAGCTGTCCGGGACATCCGGAAGTCCGCGAAATCTGGGAAAGGAGTCGGACGTGGCCGAGCCGGAGACGTTCCGGGCCGTCCTGCACATGGAGATCACGCCGGGGACCGGCCAGGAGTTCGAGGAGACCTGGCGGGACATCGCCAGGACCATCTCCGAGCAGCCCGCGAATCTGGGGCAGTGGCTGCTCCGGGAGAGCGGCTCGGAGGGCTCCTACTACGTGATGACCGACTGGGCCGACGAGGCGAGCTTCCGGGAGTTCGAGCTCAGCGCACCGCATGTGGAGAACCGGAAGCGGCTGGGGCGCTATCGGCGCGCCGGGTCGATGGCGACCATGCGCCTGATCGGCCGGGCCGGTCTCGAGGCCGCCTGAGCCCCTAGACGGCGGCCGGCGGGCCGTACAGCACAGCCCGCGGCGTCGGGCAGCACACCACAGCGCGGCAGTGTCGGTGACCACCGGCCTGCCGCGCTGTGGTGTGCTGCCCGGTCCGGGCGGCCGCGCTCGGGCGTGCGTCGAGCCACGCTCCGGCGGGGATCGATCTCCGCACGGCACGGTGGACGGGTACCGGACGGCGGAGACGGGAGTTCGACCATGTGCCCACCGGCCACGGACGTATCACTGCTGAGCACTCCCGTCAGGCGGGCGGACGTACCGCTGTCGCCGCTCTCGCCGCCGTCACCGTTCCCGGTGGGTCTTGTAGCCGGTCGCCGCGGTGATCCGCTTCAGGGCCTTGTCCATGGCGTCCACGGCCACGTCCGCCAGGCCGAACTGCGTCATCCAGACGAAGACCCGGAACTTCGGGGCGTGGTTGTAGACCTGCAGCAGCAGCCGGGTGCCCTTGGCGTGCGGCTCGGCGGTGAAGACGCCCTTGTACCACCAGTTGCCCATCTCGGCGAAGCTGCCGCGGCTGCGGTTCACCTCGGCGGCACCGTACGGCAGGGAGAAGCGGTCGGGGCCGCCCTTGAGGGTGACCTTCTGGGCCGGGTCGTTGAGGAGTACGGCGTTGCGCTTGCTCGCCTCGCCCTCGGAGACGTTGGTGAGCAGGGCGCGTACCGCGTCCACCGACGCCTCGACGATGCCGGAGGTCTCGTACATCGGCTTGCTGGAGCTGCCGAATGAGCGCCGGATGGCGCGCAGCGAGGTCTTCTTCCGTCCTTGTGCACTGGTCATGTCAGTTGTCCGTTCCTTGTGGGAAGTGAGTGTTGCTGTGGAAATGAACCTGAACGAACTCCTGGGCATGGCCAAGGGGTTCGCGAGTTCGCAGTTGATCCTGACCGCGGTGCGGCTGGAGGTGTTCACGGAGCTGGGTTCCGGCCCGCTCAGCGGCGCGGAGCTCCGGCGGCGCCTGGAGCTGCACCCGCGGGGCGCACAGGCCTTCCTGGACGCCTTGGTGAGCCATGGGCTGCTGGAGCGCACCGGTGACATGTACGCCAACACGCCGGTCGCCGCACGCCACTTGGACGCCCAGCACACCGAGACGTACCTGGGTGGCTATCTCGGGCTGAACGGAGGGCTGTACTGGTTGTGGCCGCAGCTGGAGACGAGCCTGCGGACCGGCCGTCCGTGCACCGGCTTCACCGCCGGAGGCGACGGAGAGTGGGGCGCGGAAGAGGGTGGCTCGGAACAGGGCGGCGGGCAGCCGGACGCCGCGCAGCAGGACGGGGGCGCCGACGGTCAGGAGGGGCCCCTGGAGTGGAGCGCTGTCTACGTCGACGCCATGGCCGTCTTCGCGCGGGCCGCGGCCCCCGTCATCTCCCGCTCCCTGGACTGGTCCCGTTACGAGTCGTTCGTGGACGTGGGCGGCTCCAACGGCACCCTCGCCTTCGAACTCCTTCGGCTGCAGCCGCATCTGCGCGGCACCTGCGTGGACCTGCCCGCCCTGAAGGAGCAGTTCGACACGATGGCGGTGCGCGCGGGCGCCGGGGACAAGGTCGCCTTCCAGGGCGGGGACTTCTTCGAGGAGCCGCTGCCCGAGACCGACGTCGTCATCATGGGCCGCATCCTGCACAACTGGTCCGAGGACGAGCGGCTCCGGCTGCTGCGCCGGGCCTTCGACGCGCTGCGGCCCGGCGGCACGCTGCTGGTCTTCGACCAGCTCACGGACGAGAGCCGGCAGCACAGCCGGGAATCGTCGCTGGCCAGCCTCGACCAGTTGCTGTTCTCCGAGTCCGGCTCGGAGTACACCTTCGGCGAGCTGAGCGGCTGGCTGGCCGCATGCGGATTCCGGGCCCCGTCCGTACAGCTGATGGACGGGGGCCCGGAGATGCTGGCCCTGGCGGTGAAACCCGAGTGAGACCATCGGGTGTTACGAGACCGCCGTGGCGGTCGCGATCAGGGCGAGCGCGATAACGGCCAGCGAAGCGCGAATCCGGTTCAGGTGACCCCACCTGGGCCGGGGGTCGTCCCAGTCGTCGGGGATGTTCCGCGCATCGAGCGCCGCCAGCCGCCGGTTGATGGGGACGTTGCCGAGGTGGGACACGCACTGGCTGGCCAGCAGGGCCAGGCCGCCGGCGGTGAACGGAATGCTGGACGCGCCCCCCTCGATGACGGCCAGCGCGAACGCCGAGAACATCCCGACGTTGAAGACGATCGGCATGGTCGGGTGGAAGCCCTTGCCGAACATCCGGTGCGATTCCACATAGCGCTCCGGCGGCATGTTGCACAGCGCCGGAAAGACGCTGATGGCGACGGCGGTGAGCACTCCCGCGCCGACTCCGGAGGCGGTCAGCGCCAGGACCGCCAAGATGTGTGACACCACGCTGTCCTCCCTTCTGCGGTGGTCCGCCCGGTCCCGTACCGGCGCCGGGCCCGGCCGGTACTCCGGCGCGGGCCCGGGGCCGGTACGGCGGTCAGTGCTGGTAGGCGGCCTGACGGCGGGTGTTCTGGAAGGAGGCGAGCTTCCAGGTGTCGCCCTGGCGCACCGCGGTGAGGCTGACGATCGAACCGCGGTCGGGGTCGGTCTCCGCGCTTTCGCCGAACGAGACACCACCGACGGAGATGATCACGGCGGAGTCGTCGGTGAGGAAGTGGATCTTGGGGTCGCCGTGGTGCTGGTCGTCCATCTTCGAGCCCTTCAGGGGCCCGTCGAAGAGCATCTGGTGGATGTCCTGGATGACCTGGCGGCCCTCCGCCAGCTGCCCGTCGTAGGAGATGTAGTTGGCGTCGTCCAGGAACGGGGCGGCGTAGCCGGCGCCGTCGCCCGCGTTCCATGCCCTGGCCATGCTGAGCAGGATCTCCTTGATCGCCTCTTCGTCCTTGCTGCGCTGCGACATGTTGTCTCTGCCTTTCCGGGTGCTGGTGAGTGAGTGTGCGGGTGATGATCTGGTGGCCGCGGCCCCGTCAGTCGACGGTGATCATCTGGTGCATGCCCTCGACGGCGAACATCCGCGCCGTGGTGAGGTTGGTGAGCCAGGTGGTGAGGACATACGGACCGGGCGTCAGATCGGCGGCGATCACCGCCGAACGTCCGTGGGAGAGCGGGACACAGCCGACCGGGTTGGCGCGGATCAGATCCGTCATCGGGGGCTTCAGCCCCTGGGACTTGGCGGTGAAGAACGCCGCCACGTCTTCGCTGGTGGCGCCTTCCTTCACCGCCATCAGGATCGCTTCGTTGTACTGGCCGACGTCGTTGGTGATCCGGATCGACGCGCCGCTGGGAATCCGGTCCGGGGCCCTGAAGCGCGGCCCGTCGTCGGTGCGGCACTGCACGATCTCCACGCTCGCCTCGGGGAGCGCGGCGGCTGCCTGCCCGGACCCCGCCTCGGCGCGCACGACGGGGATGGAGGCCGCGGTGAAGCCGTCGTCCTTGACGCGCTTGTAGTCGAAGAGGTGGTAGGTGCCCTCGGTGAGCTCCGCGGTGAAGGAGACCGACGTCCGACCGGTGACCGCGCCGCCACCGAGCATCGTGAATTCCCGGTCCACGACCTTGCTGGCGGCCATGGCGTCCGGGCCGTACCCATAGGCCGTCCGGAGATTGTCCACATGCTTTTCCAGCGGAATTCCATCGGCCAGCTTCACGACTCCGAGCCAGGCGTCGTCGGGGTCGGTGGCCTGGATGCGAAAGGTCACCACACCGGCGGGCACGGTCTCCGGTGCCTTGATCCCACCGGAACCCGCGACTATTTCGTAAATCTCCATGGAAACGAATCCTTCCACCCGATATATGCACGCATTTCAGCAGTGTGGTCGGCGCTGAGGAATTGCTGCTGCACTGCTGCGGTCGATTCTTGAGGGCCCCGCACTTCTTTCGCTTGAGCCGGGCTCAAGCCGGGAGCGGGTGCGCGCCCGTACGCGCGGCCGGTACGCCCGCGGCCGGTGGCCGCGGGCGGTCAGCGGCCGCCGTCGTCCTGCGCGAAGGGGTCCTCGCCAGGGGCCGCGGGGCGTACTTCGTACGTCAGCGGGCGGTCCTGGTACATCAGCCGGTAGATGAGGATCCACGCGGAGCTCTGGATCTTCTCGAAGGTCGACATCTCGCCCTGTGCCTTCGGCGGGACGAGGCGTGCCACGCCTTCGACGGTCGGCCCGAGGGGCTTGCCCCTGCGGGTGCACGGGGCGAGGGTGACCCGCGGGTTGTTGGCCAGCCGCTTGACCTTCCACGTCTTCGACCGGGTGTTGAAGAACATCCGGTCCTCTTTGAGGATCCGGCCGACGGGTGTCGCGACCCCGACGCCACTGCGCTTGTACGTCGTCAGCAGGGCCACTCGGGACTTCTTGAGCGGTTCCAGTGCCTTTGCGGCAGTTGTTTCGGAAGTCATGATCGTCTTTCCGAGAGGACGGGCGAGCTGTACAGTGCTCACCTTAGCTGAACAGTGCTCACCGTCAAGTTCACTGTTCAGTGGCCCGTCCCCCGCCGGCGGCCCCGGCCGCCGTCACACAGGGCGGCAGGTGAGCACGGCCCAGCGCCCGGCGGCGGGCTCGTCCTCCAGCTCGAAGCCGCCCGCGGCCAGCAGTTCCCGCCACTCGCCGAGATCCCGCTCGGCGCCGCCGAATCGCAGCAGCATGTCGATGTCCAGGAACTTGCCCTGGTCCCAGGTGTCGCCCGGCGCCAGAACGTGCTCCAGGACCACCAGCCGGGCCGCCGTGTCGTCCCCGATCGCCCGCCGGATGCCCCGCAGGATCGAGGTTGCCGCGGCGTCGTCCCAGTCGTGCAGCACGGCTTTGAGCACGTACGCGTCGTGGCCGCCCGGCAGCTCGCCGAAGAAGTCGCCGCTCACCACCTCGGCCCGCTCGGCGACCCCCTTCTCCTCGAAGAACGCCGGCGCGTTCTCCACCACCTGCGGCTGGTCCACGAGCGTGCCGCGCGTCCCCGGGTTGCGCAGCAGCAGCTCGCTGAGGAAGTACCCCTGCCCGCCGCCGATGTCCGCGATGCGCCGGAACCTGCCGAAGTCGAAGGATTCGAGCAGCTGTTGGGTGGTCGTGGCGCTCATCCGGGACATCGCCCGGTCGAACAGCGCGCTGGTCTCCGGGTGCTGCCGCAGATACCCGAAGAAGTCCATGCCGAAGATGTCGTCGAAGACCGGCCGTCCGGTGCGCAACGCCGTGCTGATCTCGGCGTACGGGCGGCTGACCGCCTCGCTGCCGTTGAACAGGATCATGTCGCGCTGACTGTTGGGCACATCGCTGCGCAGCGCCTGGGCCATGTCGGTCAGCCCGACCTTCCCCCCCTCCCGCAGCGTGAAGACCCCGACCGCCGCCGCACAGCGCAGCATCCGGCGCAACGCCCCGGGGTCGGTCCCCGTCTTCTCCGCGAGCTGCGACACCGTCAGCTCGCCGCCCGCCAGCACATCGGCCACTCCCGCCTCGGCGAGCGCGTAGACGACCTGGGAGACGCGCTTGCCGTTGGTGAGCAGCAGCAGCCGGGCGTGGGGCGGGATCGCGGCCCCGCCGGGCGGCCCGGGTGGGGCGGAGGCCGTCGGACCGGCGGGGTGCGTGCCGGGCGTACCGTGCGGGGTCGTGCCGGACGTGCCGGTGGCGGTCATGCCCAACTCCTTAGATTCGTCGATCAGTTCTGGCTCTGCGCCTGCGGGTGGGTGTCGATGGAGAGCTGGGAGATGCAGCGCATCACGGAGGAGCGGAAGTGCGAGGTGAAGCCGTCCACGGTCTGGGTGTCGGTCTCCCGGGCCTCGGCCAGGTGGGGAGCCAGCTTCTCCTCCAGGATGTGGACGCCCTTCTGGGCGCCCATGTGCCGCCCGATCTGCGCGAAGTCGCCCTCGTAGTGGATGACGCGGACCAGGACGTCGTCCTGGAGGAAGACGGCGGTGCCCAGCAGTCGGCCCACCTCCTGGCCGTCGTCGTCGGTGAACACCGGGGTGCTCACCCGCTGGAAACCGGAGAAGAGTTCGGCGACTTCTTCCTGGCTCTCCGGCTTGATCCGGTAGCTGATCGCGGCGTACGGCATCAGATTCCTCCATCGAGGTTGAGCGTGATTCCGGAGAGGAACGCCGCGCTGTCGCTGCCCAGGAACAGGGCGGCGGCGGCGACGTCCTCGGGGCGGCAGAGCCGCCCCAGCGGTGTCAGGGCGACGATCCGCTGGGTGACGGGGTCGTGCGGGTCCTCGGTGCCGTCGGCGACCATGCCCGGTGCGATGGTGTTGACCCGGACGCCCTGCGGGCCGAGTTCCTTGCACAGCGCACGGGTGAAGCCGATCAGCGCCGCTTTGGCGGCTCCGTAGTGGGCGGCCGCGGGCCTGCCGCGCAGAGCGGCGGCCGAACCGATGTTGATCACGGACGAGCCCTCGCCCAGCAGGGGCAGGGCGGCCCGCGTGACCCGGTAGCAGGCGGTCGCGTTGCGGTCCATGACCCGGGCCCACTCGTCTTCTTCCAGCCTGGCCAGCGGCGCCGCGCCGTCCGCGCCCACGTTGTTGACCAGGACGTCGAGGCCGCCCAGGGTCTCGGCCACGGCCTCGGCCAGCCGCGCCACATCGGGCCCGCTGGACACGTCGGCGCGGTGGATGTCCCGTACGGCATGGCGAAGTTCGGCGTCGGGTTCGTGGGAGCCGAGGTGGCAGGTGATCACCTGGGCCCCGCCCCGGGCGAAGGCGAGAGCGATGGCCCGGCCGATGCCACGGGTGCCGCCGGTGACGAGCACCCGCTTGTCCTTGAGCCCACCGTCCAGGGGCTGTGTGTCTACGGTCACGAGGGGTACTCCTTGTCGGCGTCCCGGGCCGTGCCGGGCGCACTGTCCTTGGCCGCGAGGTCCCGCGCTGCGGCGGGCGCGGTGTCCAGCACCTCGTACAGCTCGTAACAGGGCGTGCGCTGCTGGTCCTGATAGGGGCGCAGCGGGGTCTTCCGCTGCTGGTGGGCCGGCCCCTGCCGCCACCGTTCGTACGCGTCCGCGTCCTCCCAGTCGGTGATCACCGCATAGCCGTACGGGTCCTTGGCCAGCCGGAGCAGGGCGACGCCGAGCACTCCCGGTGTGGGCCGGAAGTCCGGCAGGAAGAGGCGGTAGGCGCGCTCCACCGCGAGCGGGTCGTCGGTGGGCGCCCGGTGGTAGACGACCAGCCGGGCCGTCATGACAGCGCGGGCATCCGCTGCTGGCTGACACAGCGCATGGTGTTGGCGCGGAACTGCTTCAGGAACTGCTCGGGCGTCTCGACATGGCGCTCCTCGGCCATGTACGGGGCGAGCTTCTGCTCCATGCCCGGGCGTCCGCCGCG
This sequence comes from Streptomyces sp. NPDC054047, assembly GCF_055585065.1. Lineage (NCBI taxonomy): Bacteria > Bacillati > Actinomycetota > Actinomycetes > Kitasatosporales > Streptomycetaceae > Streptomyces > Streptomyces sp. NPDC054047. Next base: position 267,677 of record NZ_JBVJKV010000010.1, read on the forward strand.
CTTGGACATGTAGGCGGCCACGTCGTCCAGTTCACCGTCGAACAGCACCACGCGGATCATGTTGTCGTCGTGGACGAACAGGCCGACGCCGAGGATCACCCCGGTCTCCTGGCCCTGCTCCCCGCGCAGGGTGGGCCGTGCTTCCGCCTGGACCTCGGCGAACACCTTGCGGATGTCCTCCGCGTGCCCGGACTTGACCCGGTAGCGCAGCGCGGCCATCCCGGCGGGCCGGTCCTCGATGAAGCGGGACTGTACGCACAGCATCGGGGCCGGGCCGCCGCCGTCCTGGAGGTAGGGGGCCAGCCGGGCCGCGTCCCGATCGGTGATCGCGCGGATCACGTCGTCGGCGTCGTCGTGGTGGTGGAACACCCGCATGACGGTGTCTCCCTGCGCGAACAGCCCCGTGGCTGACAAGGGGGCGAGTCGCTCGGGCTCGTCGGCGAGGACGCGCGCGATCTCGTCGTCGAGTCCGGGCCTCACCTTGTATGCGATGGCGGACAGAGCCATGTGCCGCCCTACCTTTCACTCGTGAGTCGTATTGCTCGTGGTCGTGGCGGGTTCGATCTCCTGAGATCTCCTGAGGCACCCCGAGTCTCGACGGCCGTTCTCAAGCGACGTTCGGGTGACCTTGGAACCGGTCCACAGGGCGGGCACGGTCCGGGAGCCGCACCGGTCCCCTGGGACGCGACTTCCGTTCGAGGCCGCTTCCGAGCGGTCCCGGGAGGATCGGCCCCACCCCGTACGGCTCACGCCGTGAAAGGAGCATCCCGTTGCCCGATCGAGACCCGTACCCACACCCCCTACCGGACACGGACCTTGACGTCCTGGTCATCGGCGCCGGGCCGGCCGGTCTCGCGCTCGCCGCGGACCTCGCCAGATACGGCGTGCGCTGCCAGGTGGCCGAGCGCCGCCCCGCCCCCCGACCCGGCGCCCGCTGCCCCAACGTGTGGCGCCGCACCATGTACGCGTACGCCCGCCTCGGGCAGCCCCCGCACGAACTGCGCGCGCACGGCGTACCGATGCGCTCCAAGGTGTTCCACGTGGGAGACCGCACCGCCGCCGTCTCGCTGCTGGAGGACGCCGATGACCAGCAGTGGCCCTACCCGCTGCTGGTCCGCCAGGACCAGCAGGAGGAGTACCTCACGGCGCTCGCCCGGCAGCACGGTTGCCCGGTGCGCCAGGGTGTCACCGCGACCGTCCTGGACCAGGAACAGGACTGCGTCCGCGTCGAGTTGAGCACCCCGGAGGGCCGCTCCGAGGTGCTGCGGGCGGCCTGGGTGGTGGCGGCGGACGGAGCGCAGAGCCTGTCCAGGGCCGCCGCCGGAGTGGACTGGAAGGTCCGCGGCCACGACGGCGTCGCGTGGTGGCAGGTGGACGCCGGCATCTCCGGGGTGGAGCTGCCGCCCGAGCGGGAGGACTTGTTCCACGCCCCGTACAGCCACGTCGGCATGGTGCCGCTGGCCGACGGCCGCCATCGCGTCTTCCTCGCCTCCGGCACCGAGGACGCCACCGTGCGGCCCTCGTTCGGGGACGTGGAGCGGCTGTTCAGAGAAGTGGTCGGCCCCGAGGCGCGGCTGCACGACCCCCAGCACCTGTGGTGGCACACACCGGTCGAGGGCCGCGCCGAGCAGTGGCTGACCGGCCGGGTCATCCTCCTGGGCGAGGCCGCCCGGGTCTTCCCCATGCCCGTCCACGGACTGAACACGGGGATTCAGGACGCCGCCAACCTCGCGTGGAAGCTCTCCGCCGTCGTCCAACGCCACGCGTCCGTACGGCTGTTGGACACCTACGAGGTCGAACGGCGACAGGTCGCCGAGGTGCTGATGGAGCGCGGGGAGCGAGTGCTGCGCGCCGGGGTCGCCGCCGACCCGGAGGCCACCCTCGGGCCGATCCTGATCGAGGGCAGCCCCCGCATCCGTACCGAGCCGGCACCCGCGTACGAGGCGAGCCCGCTCACCGCGGGGGCCGAGCGGTTCGCGGAGGGCTGCGCGGGCCAGTGGATCGCGTCGTGGCCCGTCCACACGCCCGCCGGAGTGTGGACCGTCTCCACGCTGCAGAGCCAGGGCCAGTGGCTGGTGCTCTCACCCTCCCGCATGCCGCTCAGCGTCACCCATCCGCTGAACCCGCGGGTGGTCAACCGGGCCCAACTCGCGGGCTGCAACCGCCTGATGATCACGATCGTGCGCCCGGACGGCTATGTGGGCGCCGAGATTCCGTTCGGCGCGGGCAGGTCCGCGCAACGCTCGGTGCTCGAATACTTCGACCGGGTCGCGGGCGGGGGGTGACGCGGCCCGACGAGCGCGCCTTGAGTACGCGTTGACCTGACGTCCCGATACTCCGTCAGGTCATGAGCCGGACGTTTTTTCCGAAGAGGAGTGAGCCTCATGTGCGGGATAGCCGGAGTGATCGACTGGGTCCCTGACGCCCGGGACAGCAAGGAGTCCATCGCGAGGATGACCCAGGTCATGCTGTGCCGCGGACAAGACGAGCAGGACATCTGGCACAACGGCCGGGTTGCGTTCGGGCACACCCGTACCTCGGTCATCGACCCGGCGAACGGCCAGCAGCCGATGACCGTGACCCACGACGGCCGTGACCTCGCGACGATCTGCTACAACGGCGAGATCTACAACTACCGCGAACTCCGCGAGGAGCTGCGTGGCCTGGGCCATCACTTCCGCACCAACAGCGATACGGAGGTGCTGCTCCACTCCTATCTGGAATGGGGCACCGAATGCGTCCACCGCCTGCACGGCATCTTCGCCTTCGCCGTCTGGGACGCCCGGTCGCAGGAACTCCTCCTGATCCGCGACCACATGGGCGTCAAGCCGCTCTTCTACGCCCGCACCTCCACCGGCCTGCTCTTCGGCTCCGAGCCCAAGGTGATGTTCTGCCACCCCGAGCTGGAACCGGCGGTGGACGACAACGGCCTGCGGGAGCTGTTCAGTCAGGCCAAGACGCCCGGCACCTCGATCTTCAAGAACATCCTCGAGGTACGGCCCGGCAGCATCCTGCACGTCAAGGACGGACGGCTCACCGAGCGCAACTACTGGAAGCTGAGCGCCCGCGAGCACCCCCACGACCTTGACGCCACCATTGCCACCGTGCGCGAGATGGTCGGCGGCACCATCACGGAACAGCTCGTCGCCGACATCTCCAGGGGCATCCTCGTCTCCGGCGGCATCGACTCCAGCACCATCGCCGCCCTGGCCGCGCCCCGGCTGCGCGAGGAGGGCGAGGCGCCGCGCGCCTTCGGCATGACCTTCACCGGGTACGCGGAGAACTTCCGCCCCGACGAGGTACGCGCCACCCCCGACATCGCCTATGCCCGTCTGCTCAGCCAGCGCCTCGACCTGGACCTGACGGAGATCGAACTGAGCCCCGAGGCGCTGGCCGACCCCGCCCTGCGCGCCGCCGTGGTGGACCGCCAGGACCAGCCCACGGCCCTGGGCGACATGGACGCCTCGATGTACCTGCTCTTCCAGCAGGTCAAGCAGCACATCGGCGTGGCGATGTCGGGCGACACGGCGGACGAGGTCTTCGCCGGCTTCGTCTGGTCGCACAAACCCGAGCTGATGAACGCCCCCACCTTCCCGTGGGTCGCCGTCGGCCAGCTGCACGGCCGCGCCAGCCGCGGCCTGGGCTGCGGCCTGCTGGACCGCACGCTCCTGGACAAGCTGGACCTGACCGCGTACACGCAGGCCCAGTACGAGGCCACCCTGGCCGAGACCCCGCTGCTGCCCGGCGACAGCGCCCTGCAGCGCCGCATCCGCGAGATCGACTACATGCACATGACCCGCTGGCTGCCGTCCCTGCTCGACCGCGGCGACCGGCTGGCCATGTCCTGCGGCCTCGAAGTCCGTGTCCCCTACTGCGAGCCGGCGCTGGTGGACTACGCGTACAACATCCCCTGGGAGATCAAGAGCTTCGACGGCCGCGAGAAGAGCCTGCTGCGAGCCGCCTTCCGCGGCGTCGTCCCCGACGAGATCCTGGACCGTCGCAAGAGCCCTTATCCCGTCACCCAGGACATCCGCTACGCCGAACTCATCTGCGCCCAGCTGCTGGACGTCCTTTCCAACTCCTCCTCCCCGGTCACCGACTTCGCCGACGTCGACGCCGCCCGCGAAGTCGCCCGCACACCCGAGCGCCTCGCTTCGGGCGCGGGCGCGTGGGCGGCCCGGTCCGACGTGGAAATGCTGCTCAACCTCGATGTGTGGCTGCGGAGCGGAGTGCGGGTGACGTTCTGAGGATCCTGCGCCGGTGAGCCGGGTGCGGGTCGAAAAGAGGCGCCCCCTGGAGAGGACTCCAGGGGGCGCCGTGCATGCCGGACCGCTCGTCTAGTTCTTGTGGCCGATGATGAGGGTGTCCACGCCCATGGGCTGGGTGGCGAGGTCGGTGAAGCCGGCGGCCGCCACCCACTCGCGGCATTGGGACGGGGTGTACTTGCCGCCCTCGGGGACCGTCATCATCATCTGGAGGCTGCCCAGCAGCGGGTTGAGGGTGGTGCGGTCGTCGTCGATCATGACGTCGTAGACCAGGGCCAGACCGCCGGGGGCGACCGCTTCGTAGGCCCGGCGGAGCAGGTCCTCGCGTTCCTTCATGGAGATGTCGTGCAGGACTCCGCCCAGGAGCACCACGTCGGCCCGCGGAAGAGGCCCGCCGTCCGCGCCGTGGAAGGCGACCCGGGAGCGGGCCGGATCGTTGGCGAAGTGTTCCTCGAAGGCGGCGGCGACCTCGGGGCGGTCCACGACGGTGCCGGTGAGCTGCGGGAATGTCGCCAGCAGGTGGCGGGCCAACTCGCCTCGTGAGCCGTCCACATCGACGAAGGAGGTGTAGCTCTTCCAGTCGATGGCCTCGTCGAGCTCGTCCGAGATCATCGCGTTCATGGAGTCCATGAACGCGATGAAGGCGTGGGCCGCGCCCGGGTCGGCGTACGGGTCTCCGCCCGCGCCGTCCTCCTCGCCGGGCCGCTCCGCCAGGTGGCCGGTGCGCAGCAGGCCCACCAGCTCCGGGGCGGGACCGGCGGTCACGAAGGCGCCGATGAACTCCGGTGCGGTGGCGCTGAGGTGGAGCCGGGCCGCGGCGGTGGCACGGTAGCCGTCGGGGCCGCGTACGAGCAGGCCCATGGCGGTGAGCGCGTCGAGGAAATCGGGGAGCGGGCGGGGGTGCAGCCCAAGGCGGCGCTGGATCTCCTCGGTGGTGGCCGGGGCCTCGGCGAGCGCGCCGAAGACATCCAGCTCGACCGCGGCGGCGAACACCTGGACCGCGGTTCCTGCGGCCACCGCGTCCAGTACGGGGACCAGGCCTGCTCCTACGTTGTCGGCCAGTCGGTCTGACGGGGGCGAGAACGTTCGCGTGGTCCTCGTCGTTTGCGTCGGCTTTGCCATCGGCGGGTCCCTTCGTGGATGGGGTCCCGCGCAGCATGCGCAGGTGGGCTCAAGGAGCGGACGGGCGCTGCTTGACCGGGCATGGAGTGCCCCGGCGGACGGGGGCCGCGTGCGGGCGGGTTTGGGATTACTCGAAGAGGCGTCGAGAGAGGCGGGAAACCATCGGGCCGGTGCGGCGGTGTCCGCCGCTCGGCGGCCGTTCACGACGGTTTCCGAGGAAGACGACCTAGGAGAGCATCATGACGCGCACGCCCGTTTCCCATCCCGACGCCTCCGCCGGGGCGGCCGAGCGCCAAGGGGGCGATCTGCGACATCTGCCCTCCGACCGGGACCTTCTCGATCTGGGCACCTGCGTCAATCGCTACGGGCCGCCCCCCGCCGTGGAAAAGGCGTTGGCGAACGTGGACGCCCGGGCCCTGCGGACGCATCCGTACGACGCCTCGGAGCAGTTCACCGCCGCCTATGCCGAGTATCTGGACGTCGCGCCCGACGACCTTCTGGTGGGGCGGGGGATCACCGAATTCCTCACGGTCCTCGCGCAGTTGTACGCGCAGGACAGCGTGGTGATCACTCCGGACTACACCGACACCATTCGGCTGTTCCCCCGGCACCTCGGCCCCGGAGGCGGTTCGGGCGCCGGGTCCGGAACAGGCCGGATCGACGTCGTGCGCGACTCCGTGCGCGGGCGCACGGAGCGGGTGGCGACGGCCATGCGCGAGCGCCGGTTCGTGGTGCTGTCCAACCCCAATAATCCGCTGGGGCTCTACATTCCCCGGGACGAACTGGTAAGGATCTGCCGGGCCAATCCCGAGGCGACCCTGATCGTGGACGAGGCGTACGCCGATTTCATGGCGGACTCCTCGCTGTCCATGACGCGGTGCGGGCTGGACAACGTCGTGGTGCTCCAGTCGCCGAACAAGCTGTTCGGCATCGCGGGGGTGCGCACCGGCGCTCTGTGGACGCGCAACGACGTGCTGCGCGAGGCCGTGCGGCGGCGGCTGCCGAACTGGCCGCTGTCCTATCTCGACGCGGCCGTGGCCACTGCCGCGCTCGGCGAACGGTCCTGGGCCGCGGCCACCCGCACCCGGTTGCTGGATGCCGGGCAGCAGATGGAGGACCTCCTGTGCGAGCGCTTCGGCGACGCGGTGGTCACCGGCGCGCCCGTCCACTTCCGCTTCGTCCACACGGACGACGCGCAGCAGGCGCACGAGGTCTACGACCAGCTGGCCGAACAGGGCGTCGTGGTCCGGATCTTCTCGGGAACCAGCCCCGGGCGGGTGCCCGGCCTGCGGATCGTCGCGCCCACCGATCTCGAGATGAGCCGGGTGGCGGACGCGCTGTCCCGGCTTCCGCGCCATCTGCCCGAGCGGCACTCGGGCGGGCCGGACCGGACGCGTCCGATGCCGGCGCCGTACACCACAGCTTCCATTCCGTCGGAAATCGGCCAGGTGAGGTAATTCCATGACCGCAACAGGCACGTCCGCGTACACCCCGGTGCTGGTCGTCGGCGGCGGGATCGTCGGTCTGTCCATGTCGCTGTTCCTGTCCCAGCGGGGCATCGCAAATGTCCTGGTGGAGCGGCACGCGACCACCAGCACCCACCCCCGGGCCCGCGGTGTGAACGTCCGCTCCATGGAAATCCTGCGCGCCGCGGGCCTGGAGGAAGCGATCCGCGCCACCGAGTCCGCGGTGGCGCTCGCCGCCAATCACGGCATCGTGGCCGCACACGATCTGGCCGGCGAGGAGTTCGGCCGGATGGACGGCGCGCATACCGCCGACCCCCGGCCCGAAGCCTGGAGCGACATCAGCCCCACCTCGTGGGCGCTGTGCGATCAGGACGAACTGGAGCCGCTGCTCGCCGACCGCGCCCGGGATCTGGGCTCACGGCTGCTCTTCGGCCATGAACTCACCGCCCTTGAGGGCGACGTGGCGACCGTGCGTGATGTGCGTGCCGGTACGGAATTCCAGATCTCCTTCGCGTACGTGGTCGCGGCCGACGGCGCACACAGCCCGCTGCGCAAGGCCCGCGACATCGCCTTCGAAGGGCCCGGCACCTTGGCGCACTTCGCCAACATCTACTTCCACGCCGATCTCACCGAGCCGCTGCGCGACCGCCGCTTCGTGATGTGCTACCTCAGGCAACAGGACTTCCAGGGCGCCCTGTTGCCCATCGACAACCACCGCCGCTGGCTGCTGCACGTCCCCATCGGGCCCGACTGGGAGACGGAGAAGCACCGCTTCGAGCCGGACGCATGCGTCGAGCTGATCCGCAAGGCCACCGGTGTGCCCGCGCTCGATGTCGAGCTCCAGGGCGTGCTGCCCTGGGAGTCCGCGGGGCGGGTGGCCACGCGCTGGCGCGAGGGCACGCTGTTCCTGGCCGGCGACGCGGCTCATGTGATGCCGCCCACCGGTGCGTTCGGCTCCAACACCGGCATCCAGGACGCGCACAACCTCGCCTGGAAGCTGGCCGCCGTACTGCGCGGCGAAGCCGGGCCAGGGCTGCTGGACACCTACGAGGCCGAGCGGCGCCCGGTGAGCACGGCCACCGTGGAACAGGCCGTACTGCGCTCCAAGGACCGGGGCCGCAAGGGCGGCGACGGCGGTCCGCCCCCCGGGCTGGCCGACGACGCGGCGGTGATGCTCGGGTACCAGTACGCGTCCACCGCGCGGGACACCGGCGATGCCTCCGGGGACGGTGCCACGTCCGGGGACACCGCCGCCGGTGAGACCTTCCTGCCCGCCGACCGCTGGTCCGGCGCACCCGGTACGCGCGCCCCGCACGTGCCCCTGCCCGGCGGCCGGTCGCTGCTGGACCGCTACGGCACCGAGTTCGTCCTGGTGACGAGCGATTCCCGCTGGGTGCGCGCCGTCACGGAGGCGTGCGGTGGGGGAGCCCGGCTGCGGGCGTGCCAGCTGCCGTCCGGTGACGAGGCGGCCAAGAAGTTCCAGGCGCAGTACGGCGTGGGAGACGACGGGGCCGTCCTGGTCCGGCCGGACGGGTTCGTGGGATGGCGCTGGCCGGGCACCCCGTCGGGCCTGCCCGCCCAGGAGCTGTCCGCGGCCCTGGCGCGCCTCACCCACCGGGACACCTCCGCGCAGGGAGTACCCGCATGACCTCCACCGAGCCCGCCCACGTCACCGAAGCACCGCTGAGCTTCCCCCTGTCCAGCCCCGACCCCGCCGCCCCGCCGCCGGACCTCGCCCGGCTGCGCGCCGGGTGCCCGGTGGCCCCGGTGCGGCTGCCGTCCGGTGACCGCGGCTGGCTCGTCACCACGTACGCCGACAACCTGAAGGTCTTCTCCGACGGCCGGTTCAGCCGTTCCGCGGCCGCCGGAAAGGGCGCTCCGCGGGCCCGCAACATCCCGCTCGACCCCAACTCCATCACCACCATGGACCCGCCCGAGCACTCCCGGCTGCGCCGGGCGCTCGGCGGCGCCTTCTCGCCGCGGCGGCTCGACGTGCTGGGGGAACGTATCGGTGTCATCACCCGCGGTCTGCTGGACGAGGCCATGGCGCACCGGCCCGCCGACCTGGTCGCAGGCCTGGCGCAACCGCTGCCGCTGATCGTGATCTGCGAGTTGCTGGGGCTGCCCGAGGAGGAGCGCGACCAGTTCCGGGACTGGACCGAGGCGTATCTGACCCTGAGTCCGGAGCACGCCGCCCGGTCCACCGAGGCGGCCCAGCAGCTCGACACCTACTTCGCGGCACTGGTGGAGCGTCGCAGGCGCCGGCCGACCGACGACGTGTTCGGCGCGCTGGTCGCGGCACACGAGGACGGGCGGCTCAGCCATGCGGAGCTGTGCACCTTCGCCACCACGTTGCTGGTCGCCGGGTATGAGACCGTCGCCGCGCAGATCGCCGGTTCGCTGAACGTGCTGCTCGCCTACGGGAGCGAACACCCCGAAGAGTGGGGCGAGTTGTACGAGGGGGACCGGCTGCGCGAGCCCGTCGTCGAGGAACTGCTGCGCTATGTCCCCATCGCCATGACCGGCGGAACCCTGCGGGTCGCCACGGAGGACGTGGAGCTGTCGGGGACGGTGATCCGGGCGGGCGAGGCGGTGCTGCCGTCCACCACGTCGGCCAACCGCGACACGGCGGTGTACGAGCACCCGGACCTCTTCGATCCGTACCGCTTCGAGGTGGACCGGGGCGCCTCGCACCTCGCCTTCGGGCACGGCCCGCACCGTTGCATGGGCGCCCATCTGGCCCGCCTCCAGATCGGCGTGGCGCTCGGCACCCTGCTGCGCCGCCATCCGACGCTGCGCCCGGCGGTGCCCCTGGACGAACTGGAATGGAACACCGCCAAGCCGATCCGCTGCCCCAAGTCCCTGCCCGTCACCTGGTAACGAGGGGCGTGCGGCCCGCCGTACCGCTCACACCCCGAGCTTGCGGGTGAGCGGACGGCGGACCAGCAGCAGGATCGCGCCGACGAGCAGGGCCACGGCGCCGACCGAGAGGAAGTATCCGGCGCCGGGGGCCTCCTCGCCGGAGACCTTGAGGGCGTTGCCGCCGAGACCGCCGCCGAGGGCGCCCGCGAGCCAGAACAGGGCGACCATCTGGCTGACGAAGGTGGCCGGGGCGATCGCGGTGGTGGCGCTCATGCCGACCGGCCCGAACGACACCTCGCCGCAGGCGAGGAGCAGGAAGGAGACCACGAGCCACAGCGGTGACACCGGCTCGCCCGTGTTCGCGACCAGCAGCGCGGCCGCCGCGAGCACCAGGTAGGCGGCGCCGGTACAGCCCATGCCGACGGCGAACTTGACGGCGGTGTCGAGGCGTTCGCCGGCCCGCTGCCACGCCCGGGCGAAGAACGGGGCGGTGAGCAGCACGAACAGGGGAATGGTGGACTGGAACCAGCTCGCGGGGATGGTGAAGCCGAGCACGTCGCGGTCCGTGGAGTCCTTCGCGAAGAGCGCGAAGACGGAGCCGCCCTGGAGGAACAGGCCCCAGAAGACGGCGGAGACCAGGAACAGCCAGATGTAGGTCTTGACCCGGCTGCGCTCGGCCGCCGTCAGGAGCGGATTGCGGATGAGCCGCCAGAACGCTGCCGCGGGGGCAACGACACAGAGCAGCCCGACCAGGGCCATCACATGGCCGATCTGGAAGGTCCCGAAGGCGGCGTCCACGCCGTAGCCGACGGCGACCAGGCCCGCGGCGGCCCCGCTCCAGCGCAGCACCGCGGCCCGCTGGGCGGGCGCGGCCGCGCGCTCGGGCACCTTGCCGTTGGCGCCGAAGTGGCGGGCGCCGCGGACGTACTGGATCAGACCGAGCGCCATGCCGAGCGCGGCGAGTCCGAAGCCGAGGTGCCAGTTGACGCCCTCACCCACCGTGCCCACGATGAGCGGCGCGATCAGCGCGCTGACCTGGACGCTCATGTAGAAGACGGCGAATCCGGCGTCCCGGCCCGAGCGGTCCTCGGGGGCGTAGAAGGTGCTCAGCAGGTTGGCCATGTTGGGCTTGAGCAGCCCGGTGCCGAGGGCGACGAGCAGCAGCCCCGGATAGAAGAAGAACTCGGAGGGCACGGCCAGGGTGAGATGCCCGAGCCCGATGACCACGCCGCCGTACAGGACGGCACGGTACGAGCCGAGCAGCCGGTCGCCGATCCAGCCACCGGGTACGGACGAGAGGAAGACGGCGGCCATGTAGCTGCCGAAGAGCAGTGCGGCGTCGTCGTCGGAGAGCCCGAGCCCGCCGTCGGCCACCGGCTCGCTCGCGTAGAGCACGAGGATCGCGGACATCCCGTAGAAGCTGAAGCGCTCCCAGACGTCCGTGCCGAACAAGGTGGTGAACCACCGGGGCCGGCCCAGGAGTCCGGTCTCTTCGGGCTGTTCGTCGCGTGGGCCCCGGGTGACGGGCTCGGCTGTCATCGGCGTGCACTCCTCTGTTCGGCAGTACGGAAGACCCTGGCGGCACGAGGCCGGCCACAACCTGTCGGCCACCGAGCTCTCCGGCGGGCGCGACACCCGCGCCCCGGCCGCGCTCGCCGCCCCGGGCGGAGCGGGGGAGCGGCGGCCGGGTGCGGTCCTTCGCGGTGGACGTCACCGGGTGCGAGGTCAACCTCCGCCCGGACGCGACCCGTTCCGTGCTCGGGCCGCGACGCGCTTGCCGGCCAGGCTGGTGACGGGCCCCGTCATCGGACGGAACCCGCCTGTGGGGCCGCGTTGATGACGGCGAGGAGCTGGCGCGGGGTCTCGGCCTCGGCGACGGCGTCGTCGTCGAGCACGATGCCGTACTTGCGGCTGACCAGAGCGGTGAGCTGGAGCATCGCCAGGGAGTCGTAGCCGAACTCCATGAAGGAGGTGTCCAGGGCCTGCTCGCCCTCGATGGTCGTCCCCTCGTCGGGGGCACCGATGCTCTCGATGAGCAGCTCACTGAGGTCGCTCAGGGTGATGTCACTCATGACGGTCCTTTCGATGGGTGTATCTCGATGGGTGGGGTGCCGTCTGCTTGTGTTCGGTCCGCTCTCGCCGAGGTCGGCGCGGCGTTCTCTATCCCGCCGGAACCGGTGGTGCGGAGGGTGCCGGGCTGCGCAGCACTTCCCCGATGCGCCGGGGCAGTTCACGGCCGCGGACGAAGAAGTGCGTCCCGGGCACGGAGTCCAGGCGGAAGTCCGCACGCGTGCAGTGCTGCCAGGCCTGTACCTGCGCGGTGGAGACCATCGCGTCGTCACGGCCCGCGAAGGCCCGCAGCGAGCACGGCAGCGCGGCGGCCGGCGCCGACCGCAGACTGCGGGCGAGCAGCAGGTCGGAGCGGAGGGTGGCCAGGACGAGTGCGAGCCGTCCCGGTCGGCTGCGCAACGGTTCGGGCAGCGACTGCTCGCCGCTGAACGCCACCATCAGTTCCTCGTCGGTGAGTTCGGCCGGGTCACGTGCGTCGAGCAGGTCGACGGGCAGTTGCGGAGCCACGCAGGCCCCGACGAGCAACAGCCGGGCGGGCCGAAGGCCGGCGTTCAGCCGATGCTGGGTGAGGCGGTAGGCGACGAGCGCCCCGAGGCTGTGCCCGTAGAAGGCGTACGGGGTCGAGGAGTCGAGCAACGGGCCCAGTTCCTGCTGGAGTTCGTGCACCAGCTGCTCCGCGTCGGTGATGCGGGGCTCCTTGAGCAGGGTCTCCCGGCCGGGCAGCCGTATCGGCAGCACGTCGATGTCCCGGCCCACCCGTGGTTGCCACCCGGCGAACGCCTGCGCCCCCGCCCCGGCATGGTGGAAGCAGAGCAGCCGCAGCCTGCCCCCGTCGGCCGGTGGCCGCACTGCCAGAAAACGGTGCACCTCTGTCCCCCTTGCAGCTGTGGCCCCACAAGCAGGCGGCCCTCGATGCGCGCCACCAGAGTCGCCATGGGCCCTATAAGGCCGCTCGAATGCCGCTTGGGCAGGAGCGGAGCAGAGCTGTCCGCGTCGTTCGTGGCAGCCTGGGGACGTCGAGCAGCGTTACGGACGGCAGCAGTGGGCAGTCAGTGGGCAGCAGTGGGCACCAGTGGGCAGCAGTGCGCGCGGCAATGTACTGCGGTCGCCGTGGTCAACACCGCGCGGCGACGGTCGCCGCTCTCAGTGCGAGTCGTGGGAGTCGTCGAGCGTCAGCCGACGCGACACCTGCTTCTCCGTGCCCGGTTCGACGACCAGGAACTGGCCCATCATGCCGTCGTCCTCGTGGCGCAGCACATGGCAGTGGAACATGTACGGCGTCTTCGTGTCGGTGAGGGAGTCGAACTTGACCGCCAGCCGGACCGTGCCGATGACCGGCAGATAGACGGTGTCCTTGGGGCCGGTCATGTGCGCCGGCGGCTTGTCGCCGTTCACCTCGATCACGTTGAAGGTGCAGCCGTGCACATGGACGGCATGCACCATGTCGTCGCCGCGCTCGATCTCCCAGACCTCGGTCGCCCCGGCGGGCACCACTTCGTCGATCCGCGCCAGGTCCATCGCCTTGCCGTTGATCTGGACGCCGACGAACGAGAGCTTTCGCACCGTCGGGTCCTTGGGCAGCTCGATGGGCCGGGGCGCACCGGCGAACCGCGTGGGCAGCTCGGGCGACTTCCGCAGCCGTGCCGAGGCCCGGAACTCGACCAGGTCGAACGTGTCGTCGCCGCCGAGGAACCGGTCCGTGGGCCAGGAGACATTGATGTCCGGCGGAAAGCTGCGCAGCACCGTCTTCGTACCGGGCGTGAACGCCACGACCACCTCGGCCCGCTCCCCGGGGGCGAGCCGCAGCCGGGTCAGTTCGAGCGGCCGTCGCAGCAGTCCGTTCTCGGCGGCGACCAGGTGGAAGGGCCGGTCGTCGGTGAAGCCGATGCGGTAGATACGCGCGTTGGAGGCGTTGAGCAGGCGTAGCCGCACGCGTTCCGTGGCGACCGGGACGTAGGGGTCGTGGACGCCGTTGACCAGGATGGTGTCGCCGAGCACACCGCGGTTGTCGACACCGGCCACGTCGTCGCTGAAGGAGGTCTCGGTGAAGTCGAACTGCCCGTCGTCGTGGAAGTTCTTGTCCTGGATGATCAGAGGCAGATCGTCGATACCGTAAGTGGTGGGTAATCCGGCCGACTTGGAGTGTTCGTCGTCCACGATGATCATCCCGGCGACGCCCCGGTAGACGTGCTTGCCCGTGGAGCCGTGCGGGTGCGGGTGGTACCAGAGGGTGGCCGCGGGCTGGTGCACGGACCAGCGCGGGCGCCAGGTGCTGTCGCGCTCGATCATCTGGTGCGGGCCGCCGTCCATCGCGGCCGGCAGATGCATGCCGTGCCAGTGCAGGGTGGTCCGCTCCGGGAGCTTGTTGGCCACGGCGACCGAGACCTCGTCGCCGTCGCGCATCCGCAGGGTGGGTGCGAGATAGCTGCCGTTCGCGCCCCAGGTGTCGGTCTTCTGGCCCTGCCGGAACGTCCTGGTGCCCGGGGCGAGCCGCAGGGAGTAGTGGCGACGGCCCGCGCCGTCGGGCTTCGGGTCGATCAGTTCGGGGAACTTCAGCCGGTTGCGGAAGCTGAGCTTGCCGACATTGCTCTGCTCGTATCTGCTGTACGCGGTCAGCCAGTTCACCCCCCAACCCGCGCCGCCGACCAGGGCGACACCTCCGACGGAGAGAAGGACCCGGCGTCGGACTGTGGCCATAGTGCGCTCTCCATCGGCAAGTCGAGGAACGAGACCATGATCCGTTGAGCCGCTCGAGTCCCGCTGGATTCTCGGTCGTGCCCGACTGGCCGGCCGCAGCGGGGCGGGCGTGCCAGGATCGCCGCGCCGGGACGAGCAACCCCCGAGCCCTTTTCGAGGCGGCCGCCGCACGCTGCTGTCATGGACGAACCCCTCCGTCTCATCGTGCTCCGCGGCCGCCCCGACCCCACCGAGCTCGCCACGCTCGTGAGCGTGCTGCTGGCCGTGGCGCGCAGCGGAGGCCAGGAAGAGGAGGAGCCCGCAGGCCCGCTACGGGCCTCTTGGGCGAGGGGCCCGGGGCGGTACCGTCACCGGTCCCAGGTGGCCTGGAAGTCCCGCTGATCCCCACCAGGTCCGGAGCGGCGGAACACCCGGTCGGCGGGCCCGACGCACGGACCGCCGAGCCCCACCTCGGGGCCGACCACGTCTGGAGCGCCCCTCGAGGGGGCGATCATACGGTGACGGGATGACGACCCTCGACGAGAGCTTCTCGGACGCCCCGGCTCCCGGACTGCGCCGAGCAACCGACCAGTTGAACCGTCTCAAGGCCGAGACGGGCCGCGCGCTGGATCCCGCGGCCACTCGGCGCCAGCACGAGAAGGGCAAGCTCACCGCGTACGAACGGATGGATCTGCTCTTCGACCCAGGAACCTTCACGGAAGTGGAGCCGCTGCGCCGACATCGGGCCTCCGGCTTCGGCCTGGACGAGCGCAAGCCGTACGGCGACGGGGTGGTGTCCGGCTGGGGTCTGGTGCACGGCCGTACGGTCTTCGCGTACGCCCATGACTTCCGCGTCTTCGCCGGCGCTCTCGGCGAGGCGCACGCCGCCAAGGTGCACAAGGTGATGGACCTCGCCGAGTCGGCCGGGGCCCCGCTCGTCTCGCTCAACGACGGGGCGGGCGCCCGCATCCAGGAGGGCGTCACCGCGCTCGCCGGCTACGGCGGGATCTTCCGCCGCAACACCCGCTCGTCCGGGGTGATCCCGCAGATCAGCGTGATCATGGGACCGTGCGCGGGCGGCGCGGCCTACTCGCCCGCGCTGACCGACTTCGTCTTCATGGTCCGGGAGACCTCGCAGATGTTCCTCACGGGGCCGGACGTGGTGCAGGCGGTGACCGGCGAGAAGATCTCCCAGAACGGCCTGGGCGGCGCGGATGTGCACGCGGGCACCTCGGGCGTCGCGGGCTTCGCCTACGACGACGAGGCCGAATGCCTCGAAGACGTGCGCTATCTGCTGTCGCTGCTGCCGCAGAACAACCGTGAACTGCCGCCGTCCGCCAAGCCGGTCGACCTGCCGGACCGCCGTACCGACGCGCTCTCCTCCCTGGTGCCCGCCGAACCGGGCCAGGCCTATGACATGCGCGACGTGATCGCGGAGGTCGTCGACGACGGCGAGTACTTCGAGCTGCACGCGGCCTGGGCGCCCAACGTGGTGTGCGCGCTGGCGCGGATCGACGGGCAGGTCGTCGGCATCGTCGCCAACCAGCCCGCGGCACTCGCCGGGGTCCTGGACATCCACGGCTCGGAGAAGGCCGCCCACCACGTCTCCACCTGCGACGCCTTCAACATCCCGCTGGTGACGCTGGTCGACGTGCCGGGCTTTCTGCCCGGCGTGGATCAGGAGCACGGCGGAATCATCCGGCACGGCGCCAAACTGCTCTACGCCTACTGCAACGCGACCGTGCCGCGGATCTCGGTGGTGGTGCGCAAGGCCTACGGCGGTGCGTACATCGTGATGGACTCACGCTCGATCGGCGCCGACCTGTCCTTCGCCTGGCCGACCAACGAGATCGCCGTGATGGGCGCCGAGGGTGCCGCGAACGTGGTCTTCCGCCGGGAGATCGCCGCCTCCGACGACCCGGAAGCCACCCGTGCCCGGCTGGTCAAGGAGTACAAGTCGCAGCTGATGCACCCGTACTACGCGGCCGAGCGCGGCCTCGTCGACGACGTCATCGACCCCGGGGAGACCCGTACGGTACTTGTCCGCTCCCTGGCGATGCTGCGGCACAAGCACGCGCCCCTGCCCGAGCGGAAGCACGGGAATCCTCCGGTGTAGCGGCAGTTGAGGGAAGGACCTCCCGTCGCGCACGGTGCCGTGAGGCAGCGGTGCGCGACTCGGAGGCTGTCTCTTCCCCGGCTGCCGGACGCGGCTTTCTCCTCACCCCGGATACAGGTCGAGCATCCGGCCCGCTTTCCCTTCGGCGAGCAGTCCCGGATCGTCCATGAGCACGGCTCGCTGGAGCCGCTGGAGTCGCGCGGACGGCTCGATGCCGAGTTCTTCGACGAGAGCGGCGCGCAGCGTCTGGAAGACCCGTAGCGCGGCCGACGGTCGCCCGGCGCGGTAGTAGGCCACCATCAGCTGGGCGTGCAGGCTCTCGTGCAGCGGGTTCTGGGCGACGAGTACGGCGAGTTCCGTCAGCAGCTCGGCGTGCAGCCCGAGCCGCAACTCGACCTGGATGCGGCGCTCGAGGAGGCCGAGCCTGCTCTCCTCGAGACGCATCCGCTCCACCGAGAGAAGCGGCCCGGTGTGCACATCGGCCAGGGCGGGGCCCTGCCAGAGGGCGAGCGCCGCGCGATAGAGGCGGGCGGCCTCCTCGTCGTCGCCCACCTCCTCGGCCTGACGGCCCTCGGCCGTCACCCGGTTGTACTCGTACAGATCGAGCCCGTTCGGTTCGAGCCGCAGCAGGTATCCCCCGTGCCGCGTCATCAACAGGTCCTTGGCGCCCTGGCCGGCGCCGGCCTTTCCGAGCGCCGTGTCCATGCAGCGCCGGATCTGCAGGATGTAGGTCTGAAGAGTGGTCGGCGCGCTGCGCGGGGGTGAGGCGGTCCAGATCTCCTCCATCAAGGTGGAGACCGGCAGTACCTGATTGCTGTGGAAGGCGAGCAGAGCGAGAAGCTGACGTGGTTTGCCTGCGGTCGGAAGAATCGAGCGGTCGTTCAACTGGGCCTCGATGGCCCCCAGGACACGTATGTGCATCCAATCCCCCAGTTTGCTGTCGTGGATGAACCTTGCACGGGTCACAGCCCCGCGCCAGTGCCGGGGCCAGGTTTTTCGGTCGGCTATTACTGGCCAATGAATCTACTGTTAATCCAGGGTGGACGATCGTGGATGGCCGAATTTGACCCCTCATGATCCAGGGCGGCCGATACGCCGAACGCTCTCCGATGCGCCGTGCGCCTGACATTCGCTCATCCGTGCACCCCGGCTTTCGCATGGTTAACGTGGCCTGGGAGAACACCAGTTGGTGTGCTCGGATCGGGTAGAGCAGCCGTCACCGGATATCATTCCCGAGGTGGTTCAACTCGGGGTACACCGAATTCATGCATGGGGCATTGTTGAGATCCGAGTCCCGCCGACCGAAGGACTGCGCCAATGCGTGGTGCAGGGGCTGCTTTGCCGGCGCCGGAGCGTGATCGCGAGATCGTTGCAGATGTGAAACGAGGGGACGAGATCGCCCGATCTTCGGCTGCCGCCACAAGGGCGCCCGTCCCGGGAACGTGCCGTCATCGGCCGCAAGATCGTATCGGGGCGGCCGGTGATCGACCCCGACCGGCCGCGGGCGGGGTCGAGGTGATCGGCAGCGCGACACGTCCCCGTCCGGCCCCGGCTCCGTACGCGACTGCCCCCTGTCGGTCGTCGAGAAGCTCGACGCGCGGAAGGCGCACGGAAGCGGTGGACGCGGTCCGGGCCGCCCGAGAGGCGGGCCGGAACATGTGGCGGGTTCCGTGCTCCCCGACGGGCGTCCCGATCGCGGGCGACGCGGTCCGATCACCGATTTCTCCGCTCACTCACGGCGCACGGTCGTTCACCCGCGGCGCTCGGCCGACCATGCGCGGCGCACGCCGGCCACGCGCCACGCGCGCCGGCCGCCCTCCACGCCTCTCGCCCCTCACCCGGCCCCTTGGGCCCCGAGGTGCTTTCGACCGGGGCGCGAGACGCCACTGGAACCATCCGCACTCATGTCCATCCGAGGGATCCGACGCGTAGCGATCGACCACGTCCTGCGTCCAGTCTGGGAGGGCTTGATGGCGTTGGGGATGCTGTACCTGGCCGGTGAAGTCCTCCGGGCCGAGGACGAACGCTCCGCGCGACCGCTCACCGGCCCGGCCGGAAACCATCCCGAACGCCTGCGACCCGACCTGCCGTTGACCCGCCAGGAACGCAAACTGGCCCGCCACTTGGAGCGCCGCGGCATCCCGCTGGAGTAGCCTCGCACCCGGGCTCTGCCGCTGGTCGGCACCAGCACGTCAAGCAGTTCGACGCAGTCAAGACGGCATGGCCGGTGGAGTGAAATTCTGGCCAGATCGTTACCCCGCCGCCCGCGGCGGGTGGCCGGTCTCCTGCGTGACGCATATCACGCGACGAGGGCAGGATTCTCCGGGCTGCGGTGGCTGCGCGGTGACCACGCACAGTTCACGACCTGCGCCGCCCCAGGGCCTTCCTGACGTCCTCGGCCGCGTACGTGATGTTCAGCCGCCACGTATCCAGCTTGTCCCGCACCTTCGATGCGACCGTTCGCCACTTGAACCACAGCGGCAGCTCCCGGAACGGCACGTGGTCGAGGGTGTCGTCGACGGCGGTCTCGGCCAGGCCGCGATGGCCCTGGGCGCGCAGCGCGGCGTACAGCTCCGGCGTCAGCTCGCCGTTGAGCCGGGCCGCTGTCCCCGCCGCGGTGTACGCGAACCCGCGCTGACCGCGGTCCGGCAACCGCATCGCCCGGACGATGCGGGGGGAGGCCTCGGCCAGCGGGCAGTTGAAGGCGAGGCCGATGGCCGCCGTGCCGAGGTTCCCCTCGCCGCGTTCGTATGCCGCGTCCCACTCGGCGGGATCGTCGAGGCCCAGCAGGCCCTGGCCGCTCTCCCAGTTCCACTCGGCCGTCATGACCACGAATCCTTCCTGCCCGTACCCGGATGCGGGCACGGCCCGCGCGGAACCGCGCGTTCGATTTGAACGCCCCCGAGTCTCGTTCCGTTTCATAGGTAACTGCATGGCTCGTGCGGCCCGCCTGTCCGGGTGCCGCGGAAGAGGACGAACTTGATGATCAAGCGAACCGGCCTTCTCGTGGGGCTCGCCGCTCTGCCCGCCGCCTTCCTCACGGTGGTCGCCTCGTCCCCGGTCTACGCGGCGGACCCCCCGGCCTATCAGATCGACCTGGCGCAGCTGAACGACTCGGGCTCCACCGGAACGGCCCTCCTGAGCCTGCGCGGCAACGCGCTGACCGTGTGGATCAAGTCCGAGGGGATGGTGCCGGGACAGCCGTCGGCGCAGCACCTGCACGGCTCCACCGACGGGCACGACTTCCAGTGCCCGGACGACGGCGACGACACGAACGGCGACGGCATCCTCGACAACACCGAGGCCACCGTCCACTACGGCGACATCAACATCTCGCTGACCGAATCCGGTGACACCGACGCGGGCAGCGGCCTCGCCGTGGACCGGATGCCGGTGGCCGACGCCCAGGGCAAGGTCTCCTACAAGCGCACCATCACCGTGGGACAGGACGTGGTCGAGCACATCAAGGACCTGCACATCGTGCAGCACGGCATCGACCCGAACGACAACGGCACGTACGACTTCGAGGGCGCGGGCAAGAGCGAGCTCGACCCGAAGCTCCCGCAGGAGGCCACCGCTCCGACCAACTGCGGTGTGGTCAAGGGCGCGGCGGTCGGGTCCGTCCCCGTCGGCGGGGTCGAGACCGGCGGCGGCGCCGAGGGCGGCACGTCCCGCGGTGCCGTGATCGGTGGCGCCGGGGCCGCGTCGGTGGCCGCCGCCGGTGTGCTGGTGCTCGCGCGTCGGCGGACGGCGCCCGGGGCCACGGTCGCCGCGAAGAGCGGGAGCGCCGCGTGAGCCGCTCGGTGCGCGGAGGCGTGCGCCGGCCGGTGCGGAGGGTGTGGGCCGGGGTCCGGCACGCGTCCGCCGCCGCGGTCGCCGCCATCGCGGCGGCTCTGGTGCTCTCCGCCTGCGCGGGCCAGGACGCGGCGGACACGGCTGCCCCGCCGACGGCCCCCCGCCAGAGCGCGGAGCCGGGCGGCCCGGCGGACAGCCGGACACCGCAGGCGCCGGGGGAGGGGGCGGGGCCGGGCGAGGCCGCCGCGCCCCTGGGCCGGTCGGCTCCGCAGCGGGTCGCCATCCCCTCCCTGGGCGTGTCGAGCGCGTTGGAGACGCTGGGGCAGGGCGGGGACGGGACGATGACGACGCCGAAGGACCCCGATCTGGCGGGCTGGTACGAGCCGGGCCCCACCCCCGGCTCTCGGGGCCCCGCGGTGATCGCCGGCCATGTGACCTGGAACGGCGCGGACGCGGTCTTCAAGAAGCTGAAGACCATCAAGGCAGGGGAGGCCATCGAGGTGACCCGCGCGGACGGCAGGACGGCGACCTTCACGGTGGACCGCGTCGAGGAGTTCCCGAAGAAGGAGTTCCCCACCCTGGAGGTCTACAAGAACATCGACCACGCGGGGCTCCGCCTGATCACCTGCGGCGGACAGTTCGACGCGGACCGCAACTACTACCCCAACAACGTCACGGTGTTCGCGCGCATGACGGGTGTCGCGTAGGAGGAGGGCGGCGCGGGCCGGTGGTGTGACGGAGGCTCCGGTTCAGCTGCCGCTGAGGGCGGCCCGCGCGATCCGCTCGGCCACCGGGTTCATGCCCTCGCCCTTCGCGTCGGTCGCGTTGACCGAGTAGACGAGGGTGCGGGTGCCGTCCTCGGAGGCGGCCAGGAGATTCGCGTAGCCGTAGCGTGCGCCGGACTTGAGCCAGTACACCTTGCCGTCGATCTTCATCCGCTGGAGCCCAGCGCCGTAGAGGGGCTCCGGGGCGCCCGGCGCCAGCTCGGGCAGCGTGAACATCTCCTTCAGCTGCGGCTGGGGCACGATCTCTTCGTCGAACAGCGCCTGGGTGAAGACCTCCAGGTCGGCGGTGGAGGAGATCATGTCGCCCGCCGCGAAGCGGTCCGACTGGTTCCACTCGGTCACGTCGACGAGGCGCGTGGTGCCGTCGGGCCGCTCCACGCTCTGGTAGCCGCGGTTGTGCGGGCCGCGGATGCGGGGATCGGCGCCGGGGAAGTAGGTGTCGCGCATCCGGAGCGGCTTGAAGATCCGCTGGGCGGCCTGATCGGCGTACGAATCCCCGGTGACGCGCTCGATCAACAGGCCGAGCACGGTGTAGCCGATGTTGCGGTAGTGCTGTTCGTCGCCGGGGTCGTGCTCGGGTCCCTTGGCGATGGCCGACGCGAGGACCGTCCGCGGCTTCAGCGTGTCGTAGCGGTGGGCGAACGGGTCGTCGAAGCCGTCGCCCGGCTTCAGGCCGCTGGTGTAGTTGAGCAGGCTGCGGACGGGGATGGGCTCGAAGGTCTTCTTCGGGAACAGGCCCGGCATGTAGTGCTGCACGGGTCTGTCGAGATCCAGCTCGCCCTCGGCGGCCAGTTGGAGGACCACGGCCGCGGTCACGATCTTGGTGGTCGACCCGGCACGGAACCGGCCGTGCGGGTCGGCCTTCCGCTCCGTCACCAGGTCGTGCACGCCGGAACTGCCGTGCCAGGCCCCACCGGCGCCGCCGACGCGGACGAGGGCGGCGGTCGCGTCGGCGTTCGGAAGCCCTTCGATCGCTTCGCGCAGGGCCTTGCCGTTGGGCGCGGAGGCAGGGGCGGTCTCCTGGGCGCGGACCGTCGTGGCCGGGGCGTGCGCGAGGGCGGGGGCGGTCGCGGCGCCGGTGAGGCCGAGGACGAGGGCGGCGGCGAGAGCGGTACGGGCGGGGAAGGGCACGGTGTGACTCCAGGGTGGGCCGTGGTGGTGTGGTTCCCATCCTGGTGATCGGCGGGACGAGGCGGATCCTCACTGGGGAGGGCGGGGTACCGGTGACCCCTGAGGGGACAACACTGAGGCGCCTCAGGGGTGTTGACGGGGCTCCCCCCTAGGGGGCGCCGCCGGGGGAGGAGGCGTCGGATGCGCGGTCGGCGTGCTCCTGGGCCGCCATCACCTCGTCGCCGTGCTCGAAGGCCCACACGCCGAAGGCCTCGATCGGGGCGATCAACGTATGTCCCAGGGCGGTGAGTTCGTACTCGACGCGGGGCGGTGACTCGGCGTACGACTGCCGGGAGACCAGGCCGTTGTACTCGAGGCGGCGCAGTGTCTCGGTGAGGATCTTGGAGCTGATGCCGCCGATCAGGCCGCGCAGTTCACCCGGGCGGCGCGGGCCGTGCCGCAGGGCCCAGAGCGTCACGGCGTTCCAGGTGTTGGCGAGCAGATCGAAGGCGAGGCGGGCCCGGCAGTCGGCGAGCAGGTCGTGGTTCGTCACGTGTCGAATGGTGCCCGAGCGCTTTTCTGCCGTCGTCGGGAGGCGGCCGTCACTTCGCCATGAGCAGGAGGACGAGGACGATGCCGACCACAAGAGCGATGGTCAGCATGCGCCCGACGGGATTGCGCGGATTGAAGCGGTGGCCGCGGTAACCCCGTTCGTCACGCTCGTACACGAAGAGCGGCTCTTCCCGGTTGTGCTCGTCGCTGTTCCCCATGGACCACAAGCTAGTTGAGGGACCGTCCGGCTACGAGAGCGCGCCGTCGGGCCGCGCCCGCAGGGCGTGCAGCGTGTCGACGCGGTTGGTCGTGATCGAGTCGACGCCGATGTCGAGGAGACGGCGCATCGAACGCCTCGTGTCCGGGGTCCAGGCCGAGACGAGCAGCCCCTGTCGCTGCACCTGGACGGCCAGTTCACGGTGGAGCAGAGAGAAGCGGTAGTTCAGCCAGCGGGGCTTGATCGCGTCGAGGACGGCACGGCGCGGCGGCGCGAGGGTCGTCCAGGTGAGGGCGATCTCGGCGGCGGGATCCGCCTCGCGCACCGCGAGCATCGTCCGCGCGCCCGCGCAGTAGTACGTCCGCTCCGCCGCCCCGCAGTCGGCGACGGCGCCGACGACCGCCCGCACGGACCGCGGCGTCGCGTCCGGCAGATCCACCATGAGCCGGTGGCCGTCGGTCGCCGCGGCGGCCTCCTCCAGCGTGGGCACGCCGCCGTCGGTGAGGCCGCGCACCTCGTCCGCGGAGAGCGTGGACAAGGGGCGGTCGTGCTCCCACAGGCGCTTGAGGGTCGCGTCGTGCAGCAGGACGGGGACGCCGTCACGGGTGAGGCGGACGTCGATCTCCACCGCGTCCGCGCCCCGGTCGAGCGCGGAGCGCAGGGACGGGAGGGTGTTCTCGCGGACGCGGTAGGGATCGCCTCGGTGGGCCACGGCTGTCACGGTGCGCATGGGCCCATTGTGGTGCCGCGCTAGGGAGCGAGCCAGGTCTGCGTGTACGTGTCGATCTCCGCGACGAGCTTCGCCTTGCCGGCCGGGTCGAGGAACGACACCTCGACGGCGTTCTTCGCCAGGGCCGCGATGCCCCGCTCGTCGAGGTCCAGGAGGCGGGCGGCGACCGCGTACTCGGTGTTGAGGTCCGTGCCGAACATGGGCGGGTCGTCGGAGTTGACGGTGACCGGGACACCGGCGGCGACGAACTGCTTGATCGGGTGCTCGTCGAGGGTGGCGACGGCGCGGGTCGCGATGTTCGACGTCGGGCAGACCTCGAGCGGGATGCGGTGCTCGGCGAGGTGGGCCAGGAGCTTCGGGTCCTGGGCGGCGCTGGTGCCGTGGCCGATGCGCTCGGCGCGCAGGTCGGTGAGGGCGTCCCAGATGGTGCCGGGCCCGGTGGTCTCGCCCGCGTGCGGGACGGAGTGCAGGCCCGCCGCGATGGCGCGGTCGAAGTACGGCTTGAACTGCGGGCGCGGTACGCCGATCTCGGGCCCACCGAGCCCGAAGGAGACCAGGCCCTCGGGGCGCAGCTTGTCGGTGGTCGCGAGCCGCACCGTCTCCTCGGCGGACTCGATCCCCGCCTCGCCGGGGATGTCGAAGCACCAGCGCAGGACGACGCCGAGCTCGTCCTCGGCCGCCTTGCGGGCGTCCTCGATGGCGTCCATGAAGGCGCGGTCGTCGATGCCGCGGCGCACGGAGCTGTAGGGGGTGACGGTCAGCTCGGCGTAGCGGATGTTCTGCCGGGCCATGTCGCGGGCGACTTCGTACGTGAGCAGGCGTACGTCGTCCGCGGTGCGGACCAGGTCCACGACCGAGAGGTACACCTGGACGAAGTGGGCGAAGTCCGTGAACGTGAAGAAGTCGGCGAGGGCCTCGACGTCCGTGGGCACCTTGGAGTCGGGGTGGCGGGCCGAGAGGGCCGAGACGATGCGGGGGGAAGCCGAGCCGACGTGGTGCACGTGCAGTTCTGCCTTGGGCAGTCCGGCGATGAAGGCGTGCGGGTCGCGTGGCTCACGGGTGCGGTGCGGATCGGTCACGGTTTCCTCCCCAGGAACGGAATTGATCGGCTGATCGATGGGTCGGGATCATCGTAAGTGGCGTGCCGTCGGCCGGGGGCTGTGGCCGTAGCATGACGGAACGTACGAAAGAGGTGGCGCGGCATGTCCGAGGGTTCGAGGGGGCCGGATGCGTCCGAGGGTCGGGACCCTTGGGCTCCGCCGGAGGACGACGGGGCACCGCGGCAGGGGGCTGCGGGGCCGGCTTCCGGGGCGGCCCCCGGGATGGCGTCCGGGCCGGTGCCGCTGGAGAAGCGCGATCCGTGGGCGGCACCGTCCGTGCACGAGCGGTCGACGCTCGGCTCGGGGCAAATGGGGCCTCTGGGGCAGCCGGGGCCTCCTGGCCGGCCTGGGCCGCCGGGCGCCGGTGAGCCGGTGCCGCCGCCTCCGGTCGGGCCCGAGGGGCCGGGGCAGGTGCCCTACGGGTACCCCGGGGCGCATCCCGGCTATCCGGGCTACCCGGGTTACCCCGGCTACCAGGGGCAGGGCCCGCCCGGGTACGGGTGGCCCGCGATGCCGATGGCGCCCTCCAACGGGATGGGCGTGGCCGCACTGGTCCTCGGGATCATCGCGGCCGCCGGTTTCTGCCTGTGGCCCCTGGCGATCGTGCTGGGCGTCCTCGCGATCATCTTCGGGGCGATCGGCCGCGGCAAGGCGCGGCGCGGGGAGGCGACGAACCCCGGGCAGGCGCTGGCCGGGATCATCTGCGGCGTCGCGGGCGTCGTCCTGGGCGTGGCTCTGCTGGTGGTCCTGATCGTGGTCCCGGACGATTTCTTCGAGGAGGACGGAGCCTCGGGCGGCCGGTCGACCAGCGTGACGGTCAGTACCTGAGCCGCTCTTGCCGGGGGCAGGGTCTAAGCGGAGCGCAACAAGCGGTCCCGTGCCTCCATCAGCGCGAAGCCCAGCAGGTTCAAGCCCCGCCACCGCTCCGGGTCCTGGGCGGCCTCGTCGTCGGCCGCCAGGCCTATGCCCCAGATGCGGTCCACCGGGCTCGCCTCGACCAGCACCCGCTCGCCCGTGCCGACCAGGAACGAGCGCAGGGCGTCGGTCGAGGCGAACTTGTGGACGCTGCCCTCGACCACGATCCCGAAGCGCTCCCGCTCCCACACCGCCCCGTCGAAGCCCCGCACCAGGCGTCCCGCCTTCTTCGCCTCGGCGGGCGTACGCGCGGTGAGGACCGCGGTCTCGGCCTCCGGGTCGGAGAAGAGCCTGGCCTTGGCGGCCATCATCCAGTGCTCCGCCGTCCCGTACTCCACCCCGTCGACCGTGAACGGCGACTGCCACCACTGGCTGAAGCAGCTCGCGCCGAGCGTCCCGTCCCGGCGCGGGGTGTGCCCCCAGAAGTGCAGAAACCTGACCCGTTCCCCCGCGCGCACCGCCCGGACCAGCGTGTCCACCGAGTCGATCTTCGTCATGCACGCGAGTCTGGCACGCACCACTGACATTCCGTCCTGGGTTTTCCAGGACGACTCGACACCTGGTCGACAGATTCCGTCGCGTAACCAAAAGGCAACAACGGAATCACTTGTTGGAGTACCACTGCTCTGTCAGGATCGGCACTCAAATCGATCTGGAGCTACGCCGACCCCCAGGGACGGGGACGACGGCGGAGGAGAGCGTCATGCACAACTTCCAGGCGCGGGACCACTTCGCGGACGGCGCGCAGTACATCGCCGGACGGCTGACCGAGGGCACATCCGGGCGCTCCCACGCCGTGGTCGATCCGGCCACCGGCGACCAGGTCCACCGTTACGAACTCGCGGGCGAGAAGGACGTGGACGCCGCCGTCGCCGCCGCCGCGCACGCCTTCCCCGCGTGGGCGGGCGCCACCCCCGGCGAGCGCTCCGACGCCATGCACCGCTTCGCGGGCGTACTGGCCGAGCGCGCGGAGGAGTTCGCGCAGGCCGAGTCGCTCCAGTGCGGCAAGCCCATCAAGCTCAGCCGGGAGTTCGACGTACCGGGCACCGTCGACAACGCCGCCTTCTTCGCGGGCGCGGCCCGGCACCTGCAGGGCCAGTCGGCCGGCGAGTACTCCGGCGACCACACCTCGTACGTACGGCGTGAGCCCATCGGGGTCGTCGGCTCCATCGCGCCCTGGAACTACCCCCTCCAGATGGCCGCCTGGAAGGTGCTTCCCGCCATCGCCGCGGGCAACACGATCGTCCTCAAGCCGGCCGAGCTGACCCCCTTCACCTCGCTGCTCTTCGCGCAAGCGGCCACCGAGGCGGGCATCCCGGACGGCGTCGTCAACATCATCAGCGGCGCCGGGCGCGACGCGGGCGAGCGGCTCGTGGGCCACCCCGACGTCGCCATGACCTCCTTCACCGGCTCCACCGGCGTCGGCAAGCGCGTCGCCGAGATCGCCACCTCGACCGTGAAGCGGCTGCACCTGGAGCTCGGCGGCAAGGCGCCGTTCGTCGTCTTCGACGACGCCGACCTGGAGGCCGCCGTGCACGGCGCGGTCGCCGGCGCGCTCATCAACACCGGCCAGGACTGCACGGCCGCCACGCGCGCGTACGTCCAACGGCCGCTGTACGACGCCTTCGTGGACGGCGTCGCGGCGCTCATGGAGACCGTGCGGCTCGGCGACCCCTTCGCCGAGGACACCGACCTCGGGCCGCTCATCTCGCACGTCCACCGCGACCGCGTCGCCGGTTTCGTCGACCGGGCCCGCTCCTACGCGCGCGTGGTCACCGGCGGAGAGGCGCTCGACCACCCCGGCGCGTTCTACAAGCCCACCCTCATCGCGGACGCCGCGCAGGACAGCGAGATCGTGCAGTCCGAGATCTTCGGCCCGGTCCTGGTCGTGCTGCCCTTCGACTCCGACGAGGAAGGCATCAGGCTCGCCAACGACACCCCGTACGGCCTGGCCGCCTCCGCCTGGAGCCGCGACGTGTTCCGCGCCAACCGCGCCACCCGCGAGATCAAGGCGGGCTGCGTGTGGGTCAACGACCACATCCCCATCCTCAGCGAGATGCCGCACGGCGGATACAAGGCATCCGGCTACGGAAAGGACATGTCCGCCTACTCCTTCGAGGAGTACACGCAGATCAAGCACGTCATGTTCGACAACACCGCGGTGGTCCGCAAGGACTGGCACCGCACCGTCTTCGGGGACCGATAGCCGATTGCTGGAAGGCCGCCCGACCAGCGGCCGCCCATCCTCCCGAAAGGGCAACCAAGCGCATGGAGCAGTACGAGCCCGACCCCCTCTCCCCGGCCCAACTGGCCGCCATGCACCGCAGCCTCAGGAACGGCAGGGCCGCCCTCACCCGCCGCTCCCTGCTGCGCGCCTCCGCGAGCGGCGCGTTCGCCGTCGGCGGTCTGGGGGCGCTCAGCGCCTGCGGCATCCCGGCGGCGAGCAAGAGCCAGGGCGAGGTCTCGTCCGACGACCACTCGGCCAAGGAGAAGCAGATCAACTTCTCCAACTGGACCGAGTACATGGACGTCGACGACGACGAACGCCGCCCCACCCTGGACGCGTTCACCAAGCGCACCGGGATCAAGGTCAAGTACACCGAGGACATCAACGACAACGTCGAGTTCTTCGGGAAGATCAAACCGCAGCTCGCGGCGGGCCAGGAGACCGGACGCGACCTCATCTGCGTCACGGACTGGCTGGCGGCCCGGCTCATCCGCTTCGGCTGGGTCCAGAAACTGGACCCGGCCAACCTGCCGCACGCGTACGCCAATCTGGCCTCCCAGTTCCGCAACCCGGACTGGGACCCCGGGCGGGCCTACTCGTATCCCTGGACCGGCATCTCCACCGTCATCGCGTACAACAAGAAGGCGACCGACGGCGAAGAGATCACCTCGGTGTCGCAGCTCCTGGACAACCCCAAGCTCAAGGGGCGCGTCGGTTTCCTCTCCGAGATGCGCGACAGCGTCGGCATGACGCTCATCGACATGGGCAAGGACCCCTCGAAGTTCACCGACGACGACTTCGACGCGGCCATCGCCCGCCTCCAGAAGGCCGTCGACAAGAAGCAGATCCGCCGCTTCACGGGCAACGACTACACGTCGGATCTCGACAAGGGCGACCTCGCCGCGTGCCTCGGCTGGGCGGGCGACATCGTGCAGCTCCAGGCCGACAACCCCGACATCGCCTTCCACATCCCCGACCAGGGGTACATCACGTCCACGGACAACCTGCTCGTCCCCAACAAGGCGCGCCACAAGCGCAACGCCGAACGGCTCATCGACTACTACTACGAGCCCGAGCCGGCCGCGCGCCTCGCCGCGTACATCAACTACGTCTGTCCCGTGGACGGTGTGCGCCCCGAGCTCGCCAAGCTCGACAAGGACGCGGCGGCCAATCCGCTGATCCTGCCGGACAAGGAGATGGCCGCGAAGTCCCACGGGTTCCGCTCGCTGACGCCGAAGGAAGAGACGGCGTACGAGGAGAAGTTCGCCAAGCTGACCGGTGCCTGACCCGATTTCCCTCGTCCCGACCCGACTCCCTCGACCCCCTGGACGCACCATGACGACTGCTACAGAACACGGCGGCGACGTCCGCCTCACCGGGATCAGCAAGACGTACGGCTCCTTCACGGCCGTCCGCCCCCTCGACCTCACCGTGCCGCAGGGCTCCTTCTTCGCGCTGCTCGGCGCGTCCGGCTGTGGCAAGACCACCACGCTCCGCATGATCGCGGGCCTTGAGGAGCCCAGCTCGGGCACCGTGCACCTGGGCGAGCAGGACGTCACGGCGCTGCCGCCGTACAAGCGGCCCGTCAACACGGTCTTCCAGTCCTACGCGCTCTTCCCGCACCTGGACATCTTCGAGAACGTCGCCTTCGGCCTGCGCCGCCGCGGCATCAAGTCCGTGAAGGGCAAGGTGGGCGAGATGCTCGACCTCGTCCAGCTCGGCGAGCAGGCCCGCAAGAAGCCGCACCAGCTCTCCGGCGGCCAGCAGCAGCGCGTCGCCGTGGCCCGCGCCCTGATCAACCACCCCAAGGTGCTGCTCCTGGACGAGCCGCTCGGCGCGCTCGACCTCAAGCTGCGCCGCCAGATGCAGCTCGAACTCAAGCGCATCCAGACCGAGGTGGGCATCACCTTCATCCACGTCACGCACGACCAGGAGGAGGCCATGACGATGGCCGACCAGGTCGCGGTGATGAACGCGGGCCAGGTCGAACAGCTCGGCGCCCCCGCCGACCTCTACGAGAACCCCCGCACCACCTTCGTCGCCAACTTCCTCGGCACCTCGAACTTCATAGAGGCCGAGATCGCAGGACGCAGCGGCGACGACCTCACTCTCAAGGCGGGCGACGGCAAGCTCCTCCTGCCCGCCGCGCGATGTACGGCGCCCACCGCCACGGGCGGCAAGGTCATCCTCGGCGTACGCCCCGAGAAGATCTCCCTCACGCACGCCGACGACGCGGGGCAGATCCCCGAGGGGCGCAACCGCATCACGGGCCGCATCGCCGACAGCAGCTTCATCGGCGTCTCGACGCAGTACGTCATCAAGAGCCCGATCTGCGACGAGTTCGAGGTCTACGCCCAGAACATCGAGCGCGACACCCGCCTGGTCCCCGGCGTCGAGGTCGTCCTGCACTGGAACCCCGCGCACACCTTCGGCCTGGACGCCGCCCAGGACATCGAGGCGGGCGTCGAGAAGGTCGAGGAGGACGCCTCCGCATGACGACCACCCTCACCAAGGCGCCCCCGGCGCAGGAGCCGGACGAGGCGCCCCGCAAGGTCCGCAGGCGCGGCCGCCTCGTCCCCTACTGGCTGCTGCTCCCCGGCATTCTCTGGCTCGTCGTCTTCTTCGCGCTGCCGCTGGTCTACCAGGCATCCACGTCCGTCCAGACCGGCTCCCTCGAAGACGGCTTCAAGGTCACCTGGCACTTCGCCACCTACTGGGACGCGCTGAGCGACTACTGGCCGCAGTTCCTGCGCTCGGTCCTGTACGCCGGGGCCGCCACGATCCTGTGTCTGCTGCTCGGCTACCCGCTCGCGTATCTGATCGCGTTCCGCGCGGGCCGCTGGCGCAATCTCATCCTCGTCCTGGTCATCGCGCCGTTCTTCACCAGCTTTCTCATCCGTACGCTGGCGTGGAAGACGATCCTCGCGGACGGCGGCCCCCTCGTGGGCGCCCTGAACTCGCTGCACGTCCTGGACGTGACCAGCTGGCTCGGCGTGACGGAGGGCGACCGGGTCCTCGCCACACCGCTCGCGGTGATCTGCGGACTCACGTACAACTTCCTGCCGTTCATGATCCTGCCGCTCTACACCTCACTGGAGCGCATCGACGGCCGGCTGCACGAGGCGGCGGGCGACCTCTACGCCAAGCCGTCCACGACCTTCCGCAAGGTGACCTTCCCGCTCTCCATGCCGGGCGTCGTCTCCGGGACGCTGCTCACCTTCATCCCGGCGGCGGGCGACTACGTGAACGCGGATCTGCTCGGCTCCACCGACACCCGCATGGTCGGCAACGTCATCCAGACGCAGTTCCTGCGCATTCTGGATTACCCGACGGCAGCGGCTCTCTCCTTCATCCTCATGGCGGCGATCCTCGTGATGGTCACGTTCTACATCCGCAAGTCCGGGACGGAGGATCTCGTCTGATGGCTGCCTTCTTCCGCTGGCTCCGCGGCAAATTCGTCGTCATCGCGGGTCTGCTCACGCTCGCGTATCTGCTGCTCCCGAACGTCGTCGTGACGGTGTTCTCCTTCAACAAGCCGAAGGGGCGGTTCAATTACGCCTGGCAGGACTTCTCGCTCGACGCCTGGAAGGACCCCTGCGGCGTCGCCGACATGTGCGGTTCGCTCAGCCTGAGCCTGCAGATCGCGGCCTGGGCGACGATCGGTGCGACCGTGCTCGGCACGATGATCGCCTTCGCGCTCGTGCGCTACCGCTTCCGGGCGCGCGGCGCGGTCAGCTCGCTGATCTTCCTGCCGATGGCGATGCCCGAGGTCGTCATGGCCGCGTCGCTGCTCACGCTCTTCCTCAACATGGGTGCGCAGCTCGGCTTCTGGACGATCCTCATCGCCCACATCATGTTCTGCCTCAGCTTCGTGGTGACCGCCGTCAAGGCGCGCGTGATGTCCATGGACCCGCGCCTGGAACAGGCCGCGCAGGACCTCTACGCGGGCCCCGTGCAGACCTTCCTCCGGGTCACGCTGCCGATCGCCGCACCGGGGATCGCGGCGGGCGCGCTGCTCGCCTTCGCGCTCTCCTTCGACGACTTCATCATCACGAATTTCAACGCGGGCTCGACCGTCACGTTCCCCATGTTCGTCTGGGGATCGGCACAGCGCGGCACGCCCGTTCAGATCAATGTGATCGGTACGGCGATGTTCCTCGTCGCCGTTCTCCTGGTGCTCGGCGGGATGATCGTCGGAAAGCGCCGCAACAAGCAAGCGCGTTGAGAACATCGCGTCAAGAACATCGCGTCAAGAACTCTGAAGGAGTGGAAATCATGGCCCCTAGCGCCATGACCCGTTGGACCAAGTCCCTCTCCGACGCCCAGCCGGTGTCGTACTGGCTGGACGACCCCGGCAAGCCCCGCGCCGAGCCCGCCCTCACCGGTGACGAGCAGGGCGACCTGCTCGTCGTCGGCGGCGGCTACAGCGGGCTGTGGACCGCGCTCATCGCCAAGGAGCGCGACCCGGACCGCGACGTGGTCCTGGTCGAGGGCCGCGAGGTGGGCTGGGCCGCCTCTGGCCGCAACGGCGGCTTCTGCGCCGCGTCCCTCACGCACGGCATCGCGAACGGCCTGTCCCGCTGGCCCGGCGAGATCGCGAAGCTGGAGGAGCTCGGCGCCCGCAACCTCGACGAGATCGAGGCGGCCGTCAAGCGCTACTCCATCGACTGCGACTTCGAGCGCACCGGCGAGATCGACGTGGCGACCCAGCCGCACCAGCTGGCCGAACTGCGCGAGATGTACGAGGAGATGGCGGAGCACGGCCTCGCGGGCGGCTCCGAGCTGCTCGACGCGGACGCCCTGCGCGAGCACGTCGACTCGCCGACCTTCCTCGGCGGCCTCTGGGACCGCGAGGGCGTCGCCATGCTCCACCCGGCGAAGCTGGCCTGGGGTCTCAAGCGCGCCTGTCTGGAGAAGGGCGTACGCGTCTACGAGCACACGCCCGCGCTCGAACTCGTCTCGTCCGGCGCCGGGATGGCCGTGCGCACCCCGTACGGCCGCATCCGTGCCCGGCAGGTCGCGCTCGCCACGAACATCTTCCCGTCGCTGGTCAAGCGCGTGCGCGCCTACACGGTCCCGGTCTACGACTACGCGCTGATGACGGAGCCGCTGAGCGAGGAGCAGCTGGCGGCCATCGGCTGGAAGAACCGCCAGGGTCTGGGCGACAGCGCCAACCAGTTCCACTACTTCCGGCTCTCGGCCGACAACCGCATCCTGTGGGGCGGTTACGACGCGATCTATCCCTTCGGCGGCAAGCTGCGCGCCGAGCACGACGACCGCCCCGAGACGTACGCGAAGCTCGCGGGCCACTTCTTCACCTGCTTCCCGCAGCTGGAGGGGGTCCGGTTCACGCACGCGTGGGGCGGCGCGATCGACACGTGCTCGCGCTTCTCGGCGTTCTTCGGCACGGCCCACGCGGGGCGCGTCGCGTACGCGGCGGGCTACACCGGGCTCGGTGTCGGGGCCACCCGCTTCGGTGCCGACGTCATGCTGGACCTGCTCTCCGGCGAGCGCACGGAGCGTACGTCCCTGGAGATGGTGCGCACGAAGCCGCTGCCGTTCCCGCCCGAGCCGTTCGCGTGGACGGGCGTGGCGCTGACCAAGTGGTCGCTGGCCCGTGCGGACGAGAACGGCGGGCGGCGCAATCTCTGGCTGAAGACGATGGACAAGCTGGGCCTGGGCTTCGACAGCTGACCGGCTCCGGGGCGCGGACGGCCGCCTGTCGACGGTTCGTCAATAAGTTTCCCGAACCCGCGTAACGCTGCCGCCCCGGCCCCCTCTCTCCTGTGACATGCACAGCTGTCGCACGGAGAGAAGGAGGTCCCGCCATGACGGACATGACTGGTCCGGGGGCGAAGTCGGGGGTCGAATGGCTGGTGTCGGTGGCGCCGGATCCGGACGCCTGCCGCTGGGAGTGGGAGCGCAACCCCCTCGGGGTCGCGCTGCTCCCGGCGGGCAGGCTCTGGGACGTACTCATCCTTCCCGGTGAACTCGGCTATCCCACGCTCGACGTACTGACCTGCTGCATCGACCGCCCGGGCCCGGTGCTCGCCGACTTCGGGGACTCCCGCATGGGGTTCTTCGTGCCGGCGGGCACGGTCTCCCGCTGGATCGGCACGGGCGTGCGCGGCGCGGGCCGCGGCACCTGGATCGTGGTCCCTTACCCGGGGCGCTCCACGGGTGGCGTCCGCTGGCTGGTCCCGCCCGACGGATCGGGCACGCTGACCGATCCGGCGCTCCTCGAACTGGCCATGCACGAGGCGGCGGCGCAGCTGGTGCCGCGGGACGGGGAGCAGGCGGGGGAGCAGACGGGGGAGCAGGCTGAGGAGTGACGGGGGAGCGGCGGGGGCGCCCCTGACACGGGCCGGCCGCCGAAAGCTCGTCGTCGCAGGGCTGTCGCCCAAAGTTTGACGAGGCCTTGACAACCGCATTGGTCTGGACCAAATTGAGCGGCCCACCCTCCATTCCCCCCATGCCCGGAGGCAGTTGTGGACCGTTCATCGCCGCGTCCCCTCACGCGTCCCCTCGCCCGCCGCATCAGACGTCTCACCGTGGCAGCGGCCACGGCCTGCGCGCTCGCCGCGTCCGGCCTCCTCGCCACAGAAGCGGCAGCGGGCCCCGAACCGGCGCCGCACGCCCCGCGAGAGGCTGCCGTCGTCGACCACACCCTGGTCGGCTACCTCCACACGAGCTTCGCCAACGGGTCCGGCTACACGCGGCTCGCGGACGTCCCCGACAGCTGGGACATCATCGACCTCGCCTTCGGCGAGCCGACCTCCGCCACGTCCGGCGACATCCGCTTCGGCCTGTGTCCGAAGACCGAGTGCCCGAACGTGGAGACCAAGGAGGAGTTCAAGGCCGCGGTCAAGGCCAAGCAGGCGGCGGGCAAGAAGGTCCTGATCTCCATCGGCGGCCAGAACGGCCAGGTCCAGCTCACCACCGCCCAGGCCCGCGACACGTTCGTCTCCTCGGTCTCCGCGATCATCGACGAGTACGGACTCGACGGCCTGGACATCGACTTCGAGGGCCACTCCCTGTCGCTGAACGCCGACGACACGGACTTCAAGAACCCGAAGACCCCCTCGATCGTGAACCTCATCGCGGCCGTCAAGACCCTCAAGGCCAAGTACGGCAGCGGCTTCACGCTCACGATGGCCCCCGAGACCTTCTTCGTGCAGCTCGGCCACCAGTTCTACGGAACCGGCAAATGGGGCGGCCAGGACCCCCGCGCGGGCGCGTACCTGCCGGTCATCCACGCCCTGCGCGACGACCTCACCCTGCTGCACGTCCAGGACTACAACTCGGGCCCGATCATGGGCCTGGACAACCAGTACCACTCCATGGGCGGCGCGGACTTCCACATCGCGATGACCGACATGCTGCTCACCGGCTTCCCGGTCGCGGGGAACGCGGACAACGTCTTCCCCGCGCTGCCTCCCGAGAAGGTGGCCATCGGCATGCCCGCCTCGACGAACGCGGGCAACGGCCACGTCCCCACGACGGAGGTCGACAAGTCCCTGGACTGCCTGACGAAGGGCACGAACTGCGGCTCGTACACCCCGCACGGCACCTGGCCGACCCTGCGCGGCCTGATGACCTGGTCGATCAACTGGGACCGCTTCAACAACTGGGAGTTCTCGAAGAACTTCGACGGCTACTTCGGCTGAGGTTCCTCGTCGGCGCGCCGGCCATGCCGCGCCACGACCACCACCATCACCTGGAGCACCATCCCGAACAGACACCAGCTGGCCACCACGTCCAGGGGCCAGTGGTACCCGCGGCGGACGAGGCCGAGGCCGACCCCGAAGTTCAGCAGGGCGCAGGCGATGACCAGTTCGCGGCGTGCGTAGCTGCCGCGCAGGTAGGGGAGCAGGAGCAGGGCCGCGCCTCCGTAGGCGACCATGGCGGTGGCCGTGTGGCCCGACGGGTAGTAGCCGGTGCCGTCCATGCCGGGTGGGCCGGTGCGGCCGATGAGTTCCTTCAGGGGGATCACGAGCACCGGGACCACGGCCATGGCCACGGCGGCGGTGACCGGGGCGAGCCACCAGCGGTACGTACCGGCTCGGTGGCCGCGCCAGGCCGCGTAGGCGATGGCCGCGGCGAGGAGCGGGGCCGCGACGGCGACCGAACCCAGGTCGGCGAGGAGTTCCGCGGCGCCGTCCGGGAGGCGGCTGCCGGTGATCCAGGGGCCGAGCCGCTCGTCCGCGTCGCGGAGGGGGCCGTCGGCGATCACTTGCCAGGTGATGAGCGCGAAGAACAGCGCACAGAGGCAGAAGAGGAAAGTGGTCGGCCGCCCCGGAACAGGGGGGGTGGTTCCGGGGCGGCCGTCCTGACCGGTGTTCCGCGCGCCCCGGGGGGTTTGGGGCGGGCGGCCATCCGATCGGTGAGGAGTTCCGGAGCCAGAAGCTCCGGGTGTGTGCGCGAGGGCACGACCAAGACGGGGCTGGGGAGGCTCCGTCCCGGTGTCGCCCACAGTCCCCTGTGGGCGGGGTGTTTCTCTCATCTGCAGAAACCGTACGTCAGGTGGTGACAGGCCGACAGGCGGAACGGCAAGCCGTCATGGGGCCCGCACACGTTCTTCACATGCCCTGACGGTCACCCCAGGTCATGGGTCTGGCACCGCGCGAGGCAGGCACACGTCAGGGGCATGTGCGGACACATGCGGAGCCGGGATCTTCCCCCTTTGGGGTGATCCCGGCTCCGTCGGGTGCCAACCCTCGTACACGATTCAGACGCGCGCGAACGCCGCCTCGATGATGTCCAGGCCCTCGTTCAGGAGGTCGTCGCCGATGACCAGCGGCGGCAGGAAGCGCAGGACGTTGCCGTACGTGCCGCAGGTGAGGACCAGCAGGCCCTCGGCGTGGCAGGCCTTGGCCAGCGCGGCCGTCGCCTCGGGGTTCGGCTCCTTGGTGGCGCGGTCCTTGACCAGCTCGATGGCGATCATCGCGCCACGCCCGCGGACGTCGCCGACGATGTCGTACTTCTCCGCGATGGCGTTCAGGCGGGCCTTCATCGTGGCCTCGATGGCCTTCGCCTTGCCGTTGAGGTCGAGCTCCTTCATCGTCTCGATGGCGCCGAGCGCACCGGCGCAGGCCACCGGGTTGCCGCCGTAGGTGCCGCCGAGGCCGCCGGAGTGCGGGGCGTCCATGATCTCGGCGCGGCCCGTGACGGCGGCGAGCGGCAGACCGCCCGCGATGCCCTTGGCGGTCGTGATCAGGTCGGGGACGATGCCCTCGTCCTCGCACGCGAACCACTGGCCGGTGCGGCAGAAGCCGGACTGGATCTCGTCGGCGACGAAGACGATGCCGTTGTCGTTGGCGAACTTCACGATCGCGGGCAGGAAGCCCTTGGCGGGCTCGATGAAGCCGCCCTCGCCGAGCACCGGCTCGATGATGATCGCGGCGACGTTCTCCGCGCCGACCTGCTTGCTGATCTGGTCGATGGCCTGCTTGGCGGCCTCGGGACCGGCGTTCTCCTCGCCCGTCGGCCAGCGGTAGCCGTAGGCCACCGGCACGCGGTAGACCTCGGGCGCGAACGGCCCGAAGCCGTCCTTGTACGGCATGTTCTTCGCGGTCAGCGCCATCGTGAGGTTCGTACGGCCGTGGTAGCCGTGGTCGAAGACGACGACGGCCTGGCGCTTGGTGTGCGCACGGGCGATCTTGACGGCGTTCTCGACGGCCTCGGCGCCGGAGTTGAAGAGCGCGGACTTCTTCTCGTGGTCACCGGGCGTCAGCTCCGCGAGCTGCTCCGCGACGGCGACGTACCCCTCGTACGGCGTGACCATGAAACAGGTGTGGGTGAAGTCGGCGAGCTGCGCGGTCGCACGGCGTACGACGGCCTCGGCGCTGGCACCGACCGACGTCACGGCGATGCCGGAGCCGAAGTCGATGAAGCGGTTGCCGTCGACGTCCTCGATGATGCCGCCCCCCGCGCGCGCCGCGAAGACGGGCAGCACGGAACCCACGCCGCCGGCGACCGTGGCGGTGCGGCGGGCCTGAAGCTCCTGGGACTTCGGCCCGGGGATGGCGGTGACGACGCGGCGCTCCTGCGGAAGTGCGGTCATGGGGTGCTCCTGGGGGTGGGACGAGGCGGACGCTCGAATGCTTGCTTTCTTCGCAGGTTAGGGGCGGAGGGTGGGGGCGGGCATGCTCCACGGGGGAGTTGTTCGGCGTGGCGGTTGTCCGTGGTGGACATAGCGGCCCGGACGGCGGCGTCGGCGGCTGAGCGCCGGGCTCAGGCGTCGGGCGCGAAGCTCAGGGGGCGGGCGCCGCCGGGTACGGAGACCGTGCGGCGGGCGCCGCCGGGTACGGAGACCATGCGGCGGGCGCCGGGCTCGCCCGCGATCCACAGGCGCGTGGCGTGTGCGGGGTCGTGCACCGCCAGCACCGCCAGCACCGCCAGCACCGCCAGCGGCTTGGTGAAGGGATCACGTTCCCCCGGGCCGCCGACGGCGGTGCCCGGTGCCGGTGCCGGTGCCGGTGCCGGTGCCGGTGCCGGTGTGGGTGTCTTCGGGATCGGGCATCGGACGACCGTAGTCGTCTCGATGTGTGCCGCACAGGCCGCCGAGGCCCTCGCGCCCGCCCCATTCCCGCAGGTCCGGGCGCGTATTCGGTGAACTACCCATGCGGGGGCACTAGATTGACGGCTGAACCGACAGACCGGCAGGTCAGGGGGCAAGGGCCATGGACTCCGAAGGCACGCACGACGCTCGCGGCACACACGCCACACCGGTGCCGCGCCCGGCGGGGCCCCCGAGCCCCGCGGCGCCGCCGATGCCTCGACAGCCGCCCGGCGCCGACAACGCGTCGTCCGTCGCCGACTGGCTCGCCGCGCCGCGCCCCGAGGCGGCACCGGGCATCTGGCGCTACGCCTACCGGCCCCCCGCGCCCGAGGCCGATACCGAGGGCGCCGACCGGCGGCTGATCGTGGGCATGGTGATCTCCACCGTGCTCGGTCTGCTGTTCTGGTCGCTGTGGCGGCAGGGCAGCATCCCCTACCAGTGGGCCCCGCTGAAGCTGTTCACGCCGGGTGAATGGTGGT
This sequence comes from Streptomyces sp. NPDC054047, assembly GCF_055585065.1. Classification (NCBI taxonomy): domain Bacteria; kingdom Bacillati; phylum Actinomycetota; class Actinomycetes; order Kitasatosporales; family Streptomycetaceae; genus Streptomyces; species Streptomyces sp. NPDC054047. Next base: position 306,725 of record NZ_JBVJKV010000010.1, read on the forward strand.
GGGCCGGCAGCATCCAGCCCAAGATGAGGCAGGCCGAGGACGCCCGCATCGTCTACGACGGTCTCGTCTTCGGCGCGGTGGTGTACACCGTCGGGCGGCTCGGTGCCTGGCCCGACGCGATCCGGCACTTCGTGACGCGGCGTCCGCAACCGGCCCGTGCCGTGATCGCCTCGGTCGGGGCGGTCGGCGTCCTGGTCTTCGTCTGGCCGAGCGCCCTCGGGCTCGACGCGCGGCCGCTGCCCGTGGCCGACCCGGTCTTCTCGCTGGTCGCCCTCCTCGCGGGTGGCTACGAAGTCTTCGAGTCGCGCGTGCTCACCGACACGCTGTACGTCGTGATCACCCTCGCCGTGCTGTGGCCCTTCGCCCGCATCGGCGGATGGTGGGAGGCGGTCCGCGACCGCAGGACCGTGGCGGCACGGCCGCGCGTGACCCCGCCGCGCCCCGCCGCCGCGCCGCCGCGCGCGCACTGGCCCGAACTGCGCGCGGCAGGACAGCACAAGGCCGCCGACCTGCTCTCCGCCGAGTTGGTCAGCGGACGCATGAACGACGTCGACTGCACCCGCGTGACGCACGCCTGGCGCACGGCCGCCCCCGACCCGGGCGCCCCTGACCCGGCCGCCCTCGCCACCTTCGTGGACACCGTCGCGCGGCACGGCTGTGCCGCCTGGGCCCACCCCTCGGGCCAGCGCGACCTGCCCGCTCGCAGCGCCGTCCACGACCTGCTCGTCGGACAGGTCAAGATCGGCCGCTACGCGAAGGACGAGCGCAACCCCTACGCCGTGCGCGACGCCGGAGCCGCGCTCGACCCCGCCGTGCTCGGCACCTCGCTGCTCGCGGTGGGTCCCTCCGGCGCGGGCAAGACCGGACGGCTCATGCGCCCGGTCGCCGAATCGCTCTCCCTGGGCGCCCTCACCGGACAGTGCGCGGTCGTCGTCGTGTGCGCGGCGGGCACGGCGCTCGGTCCCGACCAGGCGTACGACGTCGTGGTCAAGCCGGGCGACCCGGCGTCCGTGCACGACATCGACCTGTACGCGGACTGCGCCGACGCGGACGAGGCCGCCGCCTTCCTCGCCGAAGGCCTGGTCGGCGATCTCGAGGCCGTCGACACCCGGCGCGCCGCCACCACCCTCGCCCAACTCCTGGGCCCCTACCGCCAGCTGCACGGACGCTTCCCCTCGGTCCCCGTGCTGCGCGAACTCCTGGAAGGCGACCCCGCCGGGCTCGACGACCTCCGGACGGGCCTCGCCGCGGGCGGGCACACCGCCATGCGCCGCGAACTCGACGCCCGTGTCCGCCAGTCCGACTCTCCCAACGACCCGGGCCCCGCCCTGGCCGACCGGCTCGCCCTGCTCGACCGGCCCGCCTTCGCCGACTTCTTCAACCCCGGCGGCGATGGGCGCCCCTTCTCGATGCGCGCCGCCGTCCACCACCCGCTGCGGGTCAGGGTGGATCTGCCCGAGCACGGCCACGAGGAGGCGTCCAGGCTCCTCGCCCGGCTGCTGCTCGCCCAGTTCGCGTACGTCGTGCGCGGCCGTGCCCGGCGGCCGCACTTCGTCTGCCTGGTCCTCGACGACGCCGCGCGTACCGTCACCACCGAGAGCGTGCGCGCCATCCAGCGGCTGCGGTCGCTGAACGCGGGCGTCGTGCTCGGTCTGCGCACCATCGGCGAGGTGCCGGAGCCGCTCCAGGGGCCGCTCTACGCCGCGGTCGGCTGCCGGATGGCCTTCTCCGGAGTGACGACCTGGGACGGACGCCGGTTCACCGAGGCCTGGGGCACCGAGTGGATCGAGACCAAGGAAGTCGCGCAGCACACCGTCTTCGCCGACCAGCCGATGACGCGGGCGCTGCACTCGCTGCGCAAGCTCGTCACCGGCAAGGCGGTCACGACGGACGCCGTCACCGTGCGCAAGGTCGAGCGCGAACGCTGGTCCGCGTCCGACCTCGCCCACTCGCTGCCCCCGGGCCACGCCGTGCTCTCGCTGACGGACGTACGAGGAGAGCACGCGCCGCCGCTGCTGGTGGATCTTCGGGGGTAGCCGCCGGGGCGTAGTTCAGGGATGTACGTACAGCCGCCGGGGCGTAGGTAGGGATGTACGTACGGGGTATTCGGTCCCGTACGTACCGTACGGTGAGGCAGAATCGACACAGGTCGTTCATACGTACCGGCCAAAAGATCCACATCTGGTCCGGGATTCCATGGCCGACCGGGACGCGTGCCTCATCAGCCGCTGCCAGACGCCCGCCCTGACATGCCCTGACCTGCTGACAGACCTGAAGGTCCCATGCCGCCCACGCTCGCCTCCCTCGTCCACCACTCCGCACTGAAGCTCACCGTGCGCGCGGGTGAGGATCATCTGGACGCGCCCGTGCGCTGGGCGCACGCCAGTGAGCTCACCGACCCCGTGCCCTACATGGAGGGCGGCGAGCTCCTCATGATCACCGCGCTCAAGCTGGACGCGGAGGATCCGGAGGCGATGCGCCGCTATGTGAAGCGGCTCGCGGCGGCGGGCGTCGTCGGGCTCGGGTTCGCGGTCGGGGTGCATTACAAGGACATCCCGGACGCGCTGGTCGCCGCGGCGGCGGACGAGGGGCTCCCGCTCCTCGAAGTCCCGCGTCGTACCCCCTTCCTCGCCATCAGCAAGGCCGTCTCCGCGGCCATCGCCGCCGACCAGTACCGCGCCGTGACGGCGGGCTTCGCCGCCCAGCGCGAGCTGACCAAGCAGGCCCTGAGCGACGGCCCCGAGGGGCTGCTCGGCGCGCTGGCCGGCCAGGTGGACGGCTGGGCCGCGCTGTACGACGCGTCCGGCGCCGTCGTCGCCACCGCCCCCGAGTGGGCCTCCCGCAGGGCCGCCCGGCTCACCTCCGACGTCGAGCGGCTGCGGGACCGGGCGGCGCCCGCGAGCGCGGTCGTCGCGGGCGCCGAGGACCGGGTGGAGCTGCACTCGATCGGCACCGGACGGCGGCCCCGCGCCGCGCTCGCCGTCGGCACGGCCTCCACCCTCGGCACCGCCGAGCGGTACGCACTGCACTCGGCCATAGCGCTGCTCACCCTCACCACCGAGCGCAACCGCTCGCTCCAGGCCGCCGAGGCCCGGGTCGGTTCCGCCGTGCTCCGGATGCTGCTCGCCGGGGAGCCGGAGCACGCCCGCACGGTGGCGGGGGAGTTGTACGGAAGCCTGCTGGACGCGCCGTTCCGCCTGGTGGTGGCGGAGGTACCGGCCGCATCGGCCTCCGCCCCGGAGGACGGCGACCCGTTCGCCGCCCTCACGGACGCCGTCGAGTCGGCCGCCGCCCGCGCGGGCGAGGCACTCCTGGTCGTCCCCTACGGCGAGCGGCTCGTGCTGCTCGTCGTGGACGGCGGCGCGGGCGCCGCGGCCTGCGTCGCGTACGCGGAGGCGCTGGAGGCCGCGCGCCCCGAGGCGCCGGAACAGGGCGCGGTCGACGGGGCGGCCCTCCTGCTCGGCCTCTCCGCACCCGCGGGACCCATCGCCGCGGCCACCGCGTACAAACAGGCCGACCAGGCGCTTTCCATCGCCCGGCGCCGGGGCCGCGCGATGGTCGAGCACGAGGACCTCGCGGCGGGCTCGGTCCTGCCGCTGCTCGCCGACGACGCGGTGCGGGCGTTCGCCGACGGTCTGCTGCGCGCCCTGTACGAGCACGACGCCAAGGGCCGCGGCGACCTGATCGCCTCGCTGCGCGCCTGGCTCTCGCGGCACGGCCAGTGGGACGCGGCAGCGGCCGACCTGGGCGTCCACCGCCACACGCTGCGCTATCGCATGCGCAGGGTCGAGGAGATCCTGGGCCGCTCCCTGGACGACCCGGACGTCCGCATGGAGCTGTGGCTGTCACTGAAGGCGACATCGAGCGGTACGGACTGATCGAGCGGTACGGAGCAATCGAGCGGTACGGAGCAAATGCGGGGGAATCGCTCACCTGCCAAAGAGGCGCGGCCCCGGAGGGCAGTACTCCGAGTCGGACAAACGTCCCGCACCCCTGCCGCCCCTACGGTGGGGAACGTACCCCCCAAGACACACCTTCGCGGAAGGGCCGGGAATCGACATGACTTCCATCCACGCCTTCTGGCTCGCCGGTCGCCAGACCACCGGTGAGACCACTCTCGACGTCACATCGCCCTGGGACGGGCGGGTCGTCGGCAAGGCTGCCGTCCCGACCGACGCCCAGGTCGAGGAGGCCGTCGCCGCCGCGTACGCGGTGCGCGACGAGTTCGCCGCGACCCCGGCGCACGTGCGGGCCGCCGCCCTCGACCACGTGAGCCGCAGGCTCGTCGAGCGCACGGAAGAGATCGCCCAGCTCATCTCCGCCGAGAACGGCAAGCCGATCAAGTGGGCCCGCGGCGAGGTCGGCCGCGCCGTCTCCGTCTTCCGGTTCGCCTCGGAGGAAGCCCGCCGGTTCAACGGCGGCGAGGCCCAGCGCCTGGACACCGACGCCGGTGGCCAGGGGCGTCTCGCCTTCACCCGCCGTTTCTCCAAGGGCGTCGTCCTGGGCATCGCGCCGTTCAACTTCCCGCTGAACCTCTGCGCCCACAAGATCGCCCCGGCCATCGCGTCCGGCACGCCGATCATCCTCAAGCCGGCGCCCGCGACCCCGCTCTCCGGCCTCCTCATCGGCGAGCTGCTCGCCGAGACCGAGCTGCCCGCGGGGTCCTGGTCGGTCCTCCCGGTCGCGAACGAGAAGATGCCCGCCCTCGTGCAGGACGAGCGCCTTCCCGTCATCTCCTTCACGGGCTCCGAGAAGGTCGGGTACGCGATCCTGGACTCGGTGCCGCGCAAGCACTGCACCCTGGAGCTGGGCGGGAACGGCGCCGCCGTGGTCCTCTCCGACTTCTCCTCCGACGAGGACCTGGACTGGGCGGCCTCGCGCATCGCGACGTTCTCCAACTACCAGGGCGGCCAGTCCTGCATCTCGGTGCAGCGCGTCATCGCCGACGCCTCCGTGTACGACCGGCTCGTGCCGCGCGTCCTCAAGGCGATCGAGGGCCAGGTCACCGGTGACCCGTCCGACCCGAAGACCGACGTCGGTCCGCTCGTCAACGAGGACGCCGCCAAGCGCGTGGAGTCCTGGGTCGACGAGGCCGTCCAGGCGGGCGCGCAGCTCCTGGCCGGCGGCAAGCGGGACGGTGCCTCGTACGCGCCGACCGTGCTCGCCGACGTACCGGCCGACGCGACCATCGCCGTCGAGGAGGTCTTCGGACCGGTCCTCACGATCAAGAAGGTGGACGGCGAGGCGGAGGCCTTCGCCGCCGTCAACGACTCCAAGTACGGCCTCCAGGCGGGCGTCTTCACGCACGACCTGCAGACCGCCTTCCGCGCCCACCGCGCCCTCGAGGTCGGCGGCGTGGTCATCGGCGACGCCCCCTCCTACCGCGCCGACCAGATGCCGTACGGCGGCGTCAAGCAGTCCGGCGTGGGCCGCGAGGGCGTCCGCTTCGCGATGGACGACTACACCTACGAGCGGGTCATGGTCATGACGGGCCTCGCCCTGTAACCCGTTCACGGACCGAACGGCCGGAGCCCACTGTGCGGGGGCTCCGGCCGTTCTCGTGCGCGAGGACACCGCGTGGGACGCGATGCGCCGAACGCTGCGCGAGGACTGGTGGGCTCCGGGCGAATCGGGTACATACGATCCATACGATCGAGTAGCACCAGTCAGTAACCGACCGGGTCGAGATCGGGTCAACCGGAGCCGATCGGCCCCCTCCGCGGCGAGGTGAGCTCCTCAATGTCCGCACCAACCACACCCCCTTCCGGGCCGTCCGTCACCGAACGCGAGGCCAGGCAGGTCGCCGAGGCCGCCCGCGAACAGGACTGGCGCAAGCCGAGCTTCGCCAAGGAACTCTTCCTCGGCCGCTTCCGGCTCGACCTGATCCACCCGCATCCCCTGCCCGCCGACGAGGACGCCCGGCGCGGCGAGGAGTTCCTCGCCAAGCTCCGCGACTTCTGCGAGACGAAGATCGACTCGGCCCGCATCGAGCGCGACGCGCAGATCCCCGACGAGGTGATGAACGGCCTCAAGGAGCTCGGCGCGCTCGGCATGAAGATCGACACGAAGTACGGCGGGCTCGGCCTCACGCAGGTCTACTACAACAAGGCGCTCGCCCTCGTCGGCTCCGCGAGCCCGGCGATCGGCGCGCTGCTCTCCGCCCACCAGTCGATCGGCGTACCGCAGCCGCTCAAGCAGTTCGGCACCCAGGAGCAGAAGGACGAGTTCCTGCCGCGCTGCGCCCGCACGGACATCAGCGCGTTCCTGCTGACCGAGCCGGACGTCGGCTCCGACCCGGCGCGCCTTGCGACCATGGCGGTGCCGGACGGCGACTCGTACGTCCTGGACGGCGTGAAGCTGTGGACCACGAACGGCGTCGTCGCGGACCTCCTGGTCGTCATGGCGCGCGTGCCGAAGTCCGAAGGACACAAGGGCGGCATCACGGCCTTCGTGGTGGAGGCGGCGGCGGAGGGCATCACCGTCGAGAACCGCAACGCCTTCATGGGCCTGCGCGGCCTGGAGAACGGCGTGACCCGCTTCCACCAGGTCCGGGTCCCCGCCGCGCACCGCATCGGCCCGGAGGGCGCGGGCCTGAAGATCGCCCTGACGACCCTCAACACCGGGCGCCTGTCGCTGCCCGCGATGTGCGTCGGCGCGGGCAAGTGGTGCCTGAAGATCGCCCGTGAGTGGTCGGGCGCGCGGGAGCAGTGGGGCAAGCCGGTCGCGCTGCACGAGGCGGTCGGCGCGAAGATCTCCTTCATCGCGGCGACGACCTTCGCCCTGGAGGCCGTCCTGGACCTCTCGTCCCAGATGGCCGACGAGGACCGCAACGACATCCGCATCGAGGCCGCGCTCGCCAAGCTGTACGGCTCCGAGATGGGCTGTCTGATGGCCGACGAACTGGTGCAGATCCGCGGCGGCCGCGGCTTCGAGACGGCCGAGTCCCTCGCGGCCCGCGGCGAACGCGCGGTCCCGGCGGAGCAGGTCCTGCGCGACCTGCGCATCAACCGCATCTTCGAGGGCTCGACGGAGATCATGCACCTGCTGATCGCCCGCGAGGCGGTGGACGCGCACCTGAAGGTGGCGGGCGACCTGATCGACCCGGACAAGTCGCTGACCGACAAGGCGAAGGCGGGCGCGAAGGCGGGCGGCTTCTACGCCCGCTGGCTGCCGAAGCTGGTCACGGGCCCGGGCCAGCTCCCGCGCTCGTACGCCGAGTTCCACCCCAGCGGCCACGCCGACCTCTCCCCGCACCTGCGCTACGTGGAGCGCAACGCCCGCAAGCTGGCCCGCTCGACGTTCTACGCGATGTCGCGCTGGCAGGGAAAGATGGAGACCAAGCAGGGCTTTTTGGGCCGCGTGGTCGACATCGGCGCCGAACTCTTCGCGATGAGCGCGGCGTGCGTGCGCGCCGAGCTCCTGCGGACGACGGAGGACCACGGCCGCGAGGCCTACCAGCTGGCCGACACGTTCTGCCGCCAGTCCCGCATCCGCGTCGACGAGCTGTTCGACCGCCTGTGGACGAACACGGACGACATCGACCGCAAGGTGGTCAAGGGCGTCCTGAACGGCATGTACACCTGGCTGGAGTCGGGCATCGTCGACCCCAGCGGCGAGGGCCCGTGGATCGCGGACGCGACACCGGGCGCGAGCACCCGGGAGAACGTCCACCGGCCGATCCGCTGACGCGCTTTCCGGGGCGTTCGCCGTCACAGGAGCGCCCCGGAACACGATTGCGGCCCGCCGGATCGGGGCGCAGTGTCCCCTCGCACCGCCGCCCAGGCAAGAATGGGGGGATGAGCGACAGTCCAGCCCCCCTCGCCGACCCGCATCTCGTCTTCGACCCCGTCGTCACGGACGGCCCGCGGGACATCGTCATCCTCGGCTCGACCGGGTCGATCGGCACCCAGGCCATCGACCTCGTCCTGCGCAACCCCCGTCGCTTCCGCGTCACCGCGCTCTCCGCCGCGGGCGGCCGCGTCGCGTTGCTCGCCGAGCAGGCGAGGCAGCTGCGGGTGCGGACCGTGGCCGTGGCCCGCGAGGACGTCGTACCGGCGCTGCGCGAGGCGCTCAAGGGGCAGTACGGCGACGAGCCGCTGCCCGAGATCCTCGCCGGGCCCGAGGCGGCCACGCAGCTCGCCGCCTCCGAGTGCCACACCGTCCTGAACGGCATCACCGGCTCCATCGGGCTCGCGCCCACCCTCGCCGCGCTCGAAGCGGGCCGCACCCTCGCGCTCGCCAACAAGGAGTCGCTGATCGTCGGCGGCCCGCTGGTGAAGGCGCTCGCCAAGCCGGGGCAGATCATCCCGGTCGACTCCGAGCACGCCGCGCTCTTCCAGGCGCTCGCCTCGGGCACCCGCGCCGATGTGCGCAAGCTGGTCGTCACGGCCTCCGGGGGCCCGTTCCGGGGACGTACGAAGGCCGATCTGGCCGGCGTCACGCCCGAGGACGCGCTGGCGCACCCGACCTGGGCCATGGGCCCGGTCATCACCGTCAACTCCGCGACCCTCGTCAACAAGGGTCTGGAGGTCATCGAGGCGCACCTCCTCTACGACATCCCCTTCGAGCGCATCGAGGTCGTGGTCCACCCGCAGTCCTACGTGCACTCCATGGTCGAGTTCACCGACGGATCGACGCTGGCCCAGGCCACGCCGCCCGACATGCGCGGACCGATCGCCATCGGCATCGGCTGGCCCGAGCGCGTGCCGGACGCGGCGCCCGCCTTCGACTGGACGAAGGCGTCGAGCTGGGAGTTCTTCCCCCTCGACACCGACGCTTTTCCGTCGGTCGGGCTCGCCCGGCATGTGGGCAAGCTCGCGGGCACGGCCCCGGCGGTGTTCAATGCGGCCAACGAGGAGTGCGTGGACGCGTTCTTGAACGGCGCCCTGCCCTTCAACGGGATCATGGAGACCGTGACGAAGGTCGTCGCCGAACACGGCACGCCGTCGGCGGGAACTTCCCTGACCGTCGCGGACGTCCTCGAAGCGGAGACCTGGGCACGCGCCCGGGCCCGTGAACTGACGGCGAAGGCGACCGCGGAGGCCCGCGCATGACGACCTTGATGATGATCCTCGGCATAGTCGTCTTCGCGGTCGGGCTGCTGTTCTCGATCGCCTGGCACGAGCTGGGCCACCTGTCGACCGCCAAGCTGTTCGGCATCCGCGTGCCGCAGTACATGGTCGGTTTCGGCCCGACGATCTTCTCGCGCAAGAAGGGCGACACCGAGTACGGCATCAAGGCCATCCCCCTCGGCGGGTACATCCGCATGATCGGCATGTTCCCGCCGGGTCCGGACGGCCGGATAGAGGCACGCTCGACCTCCCCGTGGCGCGGCATGATCGAGGACGCGCGCTCGGCCGCCTTCGAGGAGCTCAAGCCCGGCGACGAGACCCGCCTCTTCTACACGCGCAAGCCGTGGAAGCGCGTGATCGTGATGTTCGCGGGCCCGTTCATGAACCTGATCCTCGCCGTGGCGATCTTCCTCGGCGTGATGATGACGTTCGGCATCAGCACCCAGACGACGACGGTCGGCAAGGTGTCCGACTGCGTCATCCAGCAGAGCGAGAACCGCTCCAAGTGCGAGAAGGGCGACACGCCCGCGCCCGCCAAGGCGGCGGGCCTGAAGCTCGGCGACAAGATCGTGGCCTTCCAGGGGCAGCCCGTCGACGACTGGTCCGCGCTCCAGGGCAAGATCCGCGAGACCATCGGCCCGGCCACCATCACGGTCGAGCGCGACGGCAAGCGGAAGGAGCTGCGGGCCGACCTCATCAAGAACCAGGTCAGCAAGACCGACGGTGAGGGCGGCTATGTGGAGGGCAAGTACGTCTACGCGGGCTTCCTCGGCTTCACCCCCGCCACCGGCATCGTCAAGCAGGGCTTCGGCGACTCCGTGAACCGCATGGGCGACATGATGGAGAACGGCGTCGAGTCGCTCATCGCCCTGCCGTCCAAGATCCCCGACCTGTGGGACGCGGCCTTCGGCGACGGCGACCGCAAGCAGGACTCCCCGATGGGCGTCGTGGGCGCGGCCCGCGTGGGCGGCGAGGTCTTCACCCTCGACATCCCGCCGGAGAACCAGGTCGCGATGATGCTGTTCCTGGTGGCGGGCTTCAACCTCTCGCTGTTCCTGTTCAACATGCTGCCGCTGCTGCCGCTGGACGGCGGGCACATCGCCGGCGCCCTGTGGGAGTCGCTGCGGCGCAACGCGGCCAAGGTCCTGAAGCGGCCCGACCCGGGCCCCTTCGACGTCGCGAAGCTGATGCCCGTCGCCTATGTGGTGGCCGGAATCTTCATCTGCTTCACGATCCTGGTCCTGATCGCGGACGTCGTTAACCCGGTAAGAATCTCCTAGCAATGTGAAGTTTGCGGCGGCCGGGCACTCTATGTGTCCGGTCGCCCACCATTGGGTGGACTTGGGGGCGGGATGTGCTCGGGCCCTGTGGGGTGCCGTAATCTCGAAGCCTGGAGCCCGCCGATCTCGGGACCTTGATCCACACCTTGGGGATGCACGCCAGATGACTGCCGTTTCTCTCGGAATCCCGTCCGTACCGACCAAGCTCGCCGACCGCCGTGTCAGCCGCAAGATCCAGGTCGGTACGGTCGCCGTCGGCGGCGACGCACCGGTGTCGGTGCAGTCGATGACCACCACGCGTACGTCCGACATCGGGGCGACGCTGCAGCAGATCGCCGAGCTGACCGCGTCCGGCTGCCAGATCGTGCGGGTCGCCTGTCCCACGCAGGACGACGCGGACGCGCTGGCCACCATCGCCCGCAAGTCGCAGATCCCGGTGATCGCCGACATCCACTTCCAGCCGAAGTACGTCTTCGCCGCGATCGACGCCGGCTGCGCCGCGGTCCGGGTGAACCCCGGCAACATCAAGCAGTTCGACGACAAGGTCAAGGAGATCGCGCGGGCCGCGAACGACGCGGGCACCCCGATCCGGATCGGCGTCAACGCGGGCTCCCTGGACGCGCGCCTCCTCCAGAAGTACGGCAAGGCCACCCCCGAGGCGCTCGTCGAGTCGGCCCTCTGGGAGGCGTCGCTCTTCGAGGAGCACGGCTTCAGCGACATCAAGATCTCGGTCAAGCACAACGACCCGGTGGTCATGGTCAACGCCTACCGCCAGCTGGCCGCCGCCTGCGACTACCCCCTGCACCTCGGCGTGACCGAGGCCGGTCCCGCCTTCCAGGGCACGATCAAGTCGGCGGTCGCCTTCGGCGCGCTGCTCTCCGAGGGCATCGGCGACACCATCCGCGTCTCCCTCTCGGCCCCGCCGGTGGAGGAGATCAAGGTCGGCCTCCAGATCCTGGAGTCCCTCAACCTCAAGCCGCGCCGCCTGGAGATCGTCTCCTGCCCGTCCTGCGGCCGCGCCCAGGTCGATGTCTACAAGCTGGCCGAAGAGGTCACCGCGGGCCTCGACGGCATGGAGGTCCCCCTCCGCGTCGCCGTCATGGGCTGCGTCGTGAACGGCCCCGGCGAGGCCCGCGAGGCCGACCTCGGCGTCGCGTCCGGCAACGGCAAGGGCCAGATCTTCGTCAAGGGCGAGGTCATCAAGACCGTCCCCGAGTCGAAGATCGTGGAGACCCTCATCGAAGAGGCGATGAAGATCGCCGAGCAGATGGAGAAGGACGGCGTCCCCTCCGGGGAGCCGTCGGTGGCCGTGGCCGGCTGACTTTCTCGCAACGAGGGCTCCGCCACCGGGTCGGGTGGCGGAGCCCTCGTGTGTTCGGCCCGAACCGCCGCTTCGCGGCGGACCTCTACTTGCCATCCACCCGGGCACCCGGGGTAATCGGGCGGGCGGGAATCCCGCCGCGAAGCGGCGAAGAAGACCCACCCGCCACCCGCGGGGGAGAGCAGACAAAGCCCCCTCCAAGCCACCCCAGGGCACAAGGCGCCCCCGCCAGGTACAGTGCGGAGATCAGCAGACCGTATGGTGAGGCCCCCGCACGTGTTGACTCAGACCACCACCAGGGTCCTCGAACCGAGTGACCTGGACGCCGCGCTCGCAGTGCTCGACCGCGAGCCGGTGGCCAACGCCTTCGTGACCTCACGGGTCCGGGTCGCGGGCCTCGACCCGTGGCGCCTGGGCGGCGAGATGTGGGGCTGGTACCAGGACGGCATGCTGGAGTCCCTCTGCTACGCGGGCGCCAATCTCGTCCCCATCTGCGCGACCCCCCGAGCCGTACGCGCCTTCGCGGACCGCGCCCGCAGGGCGGGCCGCCGCTGCTCCTCCATCGTCGGCCCGGCCGAGCCCACCGCCCAGCTGTGGCGGCTGCTCGAACCGTCCTGGGGCCCCGCCCGCGAGGTCCGCTCGCAGCAGCCCCTGATGGTCACCGACCGGCTGCCGTCGGACATCACCCCTGATCCGTACGTCCGTCGCGTCCGCAAGGACGAGATGGAGACGATCATGCCCGCGTGCGTGGCGATGTTCACCGAGGAGGTCGGCATCTCGCCGCTCGCCGGTGACGGCGGCCTGCTCTACCAGGCACGGGTCGCCGAACTGGTCGGCGCGGGACGGTCGTTCGCGCGCCTCGACCGCGACGGCAAGGTCGTCTTCAAGGCCGAGATCGGCGCCGCCACGGCGATGGCCTGCCAGGTGCAGGGCGTCTGGGTCGCCCCCGAGTACCGCGGCCAGGGCTACGCGGCGCCGGGCATGGCGGCCGTCCTGCGCTACGCCCTCGCGGACGTGGCCCCGGTCGTCAGCCTCTACGTCAACGACTTCAACACCGCGGCCAGGTCGGCGTACCGGCGGGTGGGGTTCCAGGAGGTCGGGGCGTTCATGAGCGTCCTGTTCTAGCTCCCCCGCGTCTCACACCGCACTCCTCACGTATCGCCGTCAGCGAGTTAAAGTTCGGCGCATGACTGACCGCATGACTGACGACGTCGTGATCGGGCCGCTCGACCTCGCCGCGCACGTGGACGAAGCGCTGCGGGTGCAGGCCCACGCCTTCGGGCTCAGCGACGACGAGGTGTCCGTGCGGCGGCAGATCGTGCTGCGGCACATCACCTACCCCGGCGCCCGCGCGCTCGGCGCCACCACCCCCGAGGGGCGGCTCGTCGGCTTCGTCTACGGCATGCCCAACGACCGCGGCCACTGGTGGTCCACGGTCGTCGAGCCGTATCTGCGCGCCGGCGGCCTGGACGACTGGCTCGACGACTCCTTCGTGATCACCGAACTCCATGTGCAGCCCGGCCACCAGAACCGCGGAGTGGGCCGCACCCTCATCACCACCATCACGGACGCCGTCAGCCAGCCCCGCTCGATCCTCTCCGCCATCGACATCGAGAGCCCCGCGCGCGGCCTCTACCGCTCCCTCGGGTACGCCGACCTGGCCCGCAACGTCCAGTTCCCCAGCGCCCCGAAGCCGTACGCGGTGATGGGCGCGCCCCTGCCGCTGAGGCGCCCCGACGCCTGACCGATTTCCGCACGCGCCCGGCCCCCGGCTAACCTCCTGACATCACTCTCCCCCAAGCTCTCGGCTCCGCTCGAGCAGGGGGGACCCCCATCCCGCAGGAGTTCACCATGGCCCAGGTCCAGCGCATGTCCCGATTGATGATCAAGACACTGCGCGACGACCCGGCGGACGCCGAGACGCTCAACCACAAGCTGCTCGTCCGGGCCGGATACGTCCGCCGCACCGCCGCCGGCATCTGGTCCTGGCTGCCCCTCGGCAAGAAGGTCCTGGAGAACATCACCCACGTCGTGCGCGAGGAGATGGACGCCATCGGCGCCCAGGAAGTCCTCCTGCCCGCGCTCCTGCCCAAGGAGTCGTACGACGCGACGGGCCGCTACGACGAGTACGGCGACCTGCTCTTCCGCCTCAAGGACCGCAAGGGCGCGGACTACCTCCTCGGCCCCACGCACGAGGAGATCTTCACCCAGATCGTCAAGGACCAGTGCTCGTCCTACAAGGACTTGCCGGTGATCCTCTACCAGATCCAGACGAAGTACCGCGACGAGGCCCGCCCCCGCGCCGGTGTGCTGCGCGGCCGTGAGTTCCAGATGAAGGACTCGTACTCCTTCGACACCACGGACGAGGGCCTCGCCGAGTCGTACGCCCTGCACCGCGCCGCGTACATCAAGATCTTCGAGCGCCTCGGCCTCGACCACCGCATCGTCTCCGCCGTCTCCGGCGCGATGGGCGGCTCGGCCTCCGAGGAGTTCCTGGCGCCCGCCCCGGCCGGCGAGGACACCTTCGTGGACTGCCCCGCGTGCGACTACGCGGCCAACACGGAGGCCGTCTCCTTCGTCGCCACCGAGGCGGACGGCTCGGCGCACGGCCCCGTCGAGGACCTGGACACCCCCGACACCCCGACGATCGAGACGCTCGCGGCCCACCTCGGCGTCCCGGCCTCGGCGACCCTGAAGAACCTCCTGGTCAAGGTCGACGGCGAGATCGTCGCCGTGGGCGTGCCCGGCGACCGCGAGGTCGACCTCGGCAAGCTCGGCGAGCACCTGGCGCCCGCCGTCGTGGAGCTCGTGACGGCCGAGGACTTCGAGGGCCGCGACGATCTCGTACGCGGATACGTCGGCCCGCAGGGCCTGGAGAAGGTCCGCTACATCGCCGACCCGCGGGTGGCTCCGGGCACCGCCTGGATCACCGGCGCGAACAAGATCAACACGCACGCCAAGAACGTCGTCGCGGGCCGTGACTTCGAGGTCGACGACTACCTCGACGTCGTGGTCGTCGAGGCGGGCGACCCCTGCCCCAAGTGCGGCACCGGCCTGCAGCTCGACCGCGCCATCGAGATCGGCCACATCTTCCAGCTGGGCCGCAAGTTCGCCGACGCCTTCCAGCTCGACGTCCTGGGCCAGCAGGGCAAGCCGGTCCGCGTGACGATGGGTTCGTACGGCATCGGCGTCTCGCGCGCGGTGGCGGCGCTCGCCGAGCAGACCGCGGACGACAAGGGCCTGTGCTGGCCCAAGGAGATCGCCCCCGCCGACGTCCACGTGGTGGCCGCGGGCAAGGCCCTCCAGACGGAGCTGGCCCTGGACGTCTCCGAGCAGCTGAACGCGGCGGGCGTGCGGGTCCTGGTCGACGACCGTGCGGGCGTCTCGCCGGGTGTGAAGTTCACGGACGCGGAGCTGATCGGTGTCCCGCAGATCCTGGTCGCGGGCCGTCGCTCGGCCGAGGGCGTCGTGGAGCTGAAGGACCGCCGTACCGGCGAGCGCGAGGAGCTGACCGTGGCTGAGGCGATCGCGCGCCTGACTGCCTGAGTGAGGTGCTGCTCAAGCGCCGGACGGGCTGATCCTCAGCCCGTCCGGCGCCTGAGGACGAACTCGGCGGGGCCGGGGAAGAGAACCCGCCCCTACAGCCACCCGGCGAACTCCAGCAACAGCTCCGCGTCCTGCTCCCGCCCCACCCGGCGGGCCCGCACCCCGGACTCCACCGCGCGGAACAGCGTCCAGCCCCGCAGCCGCTCCTGGTCGACGTCCAGCGCCTCGGCCAGCTTCTTCACGCGGCGGCGGGTGATCGAAGACCCCGAGGGGGAGGCGATCAGGTCCTCGACGCGGTCGCGTACGAGCCGCGCCAGGTCGAACGCGGGCTCCCCGACCACCGGGTCGGGCCCCACGGCCAGCCACGGCAGCCGATCCCCCTGAAGCACCTTGCTCTGCCGGAACGTGCCGTGCAGCAGCCGCACCTCCGCGTCCCCCGCGAGCAGCTCGTCCCGCGCGGCGAGCGCGGCGTCCACCAGCGGCGCGACCTCCCCGTCGGCGGATGCGGAGGCCCGCATCGCCTCGGCCTGCCGCCCCGTCCGCTCGGCGACCGTCTCGAAGCGGTGCTCCGTGGGCGGCTCCACCCACAGCCGGCGCAGCGTGCCCGCCGCCTCCAGGAGGGCCTTGGCCTCGGGCAGCGAACGCACCGACACGTCGCGGTGCAGCCGCTCCAGGAGGAGGGCGCCGTCCGTGGCGGAGGGGTCCAGAAGGCGTACGGCACCGAGCCCGCCCCAGTGCGCGAGCGCGGCCCGTTCGCTCTGCGGCCGCGAGCGCGGCGGCACCAGCTTCAGCACGGCGGGTGTGCCGTCGGCGAGGCGCACCAGGACGACGAGGCCGCTGCGCCCGCCGGGCACGTGGACCCGCTCGACGGTCAACTCGCGTAGAGCGACGGCCTGTTCGGCTGCGCCGGGCAGCCCCTCCAGCCAGTCGTCGCCGTCCTGCGCCGTCTCACCGAGTGCGGTGACGAGACGCCGGGGCGGTTCGAGAGCCATACGCGAGGTGTTCCCTTCCCTACGGTCGCGACTGCCGGCCGCGCCACTGTCGTGACGGCCGGCTACGCCTTGGGTGTCGCCGGTGCGGAGGTGCCCGACCCGGCGGCCCGCTCGGCGAGACCAGGGAAGGCTACGCTCCCGCCGCGCCACCGCGCTGCCCGGACCGCCGCCTCCCGCAGCGCCTCGGCGGCGCTGCCGCGCCGGGCGCCGGTGGACGCGCGTACGAGATCCGCGTAGACCCCCGCGACCCGCTCCTCCAACTCCGTCGCGAGCCGCACGGCCGCAGCGGAGTCCGGCACCGCGAACGGCAGCGCGTAGGCGGGCGCCGACGGCTCGGGCTCGCCGCCCAGGTCGCGCACGGCGCGCTGCAGCTCGTCGCGCCGGGCACGGTGCGCGTCGTACGCCGTGCGCGCCTCGGCCCTGCGGCCTTCGCCGATCCGGGCGCCGACGACCCCGAAGCCGTACACGGCCGCGTGCTCGGCGCCCAGCGCGGCCTGCACCGCTCTCAACTCGTCCTTGGAATCGCTCACTTGTCGCCCTCCGTCAGCAGATACGCGTGCGCGGCGCCCGCCGCCGCCACCGACGCGAGCAGCCTGGCCAGCTCCGCGGGCGCGTCGACGAGCGCGCCCCCGCGCCGCTTCGCCAGCTCCCGCTCGGCCTTGGCGAGCTCGCGCACGGCGGCCTTCTCGTCCTGGGGGACGGCGGGCTTCGGCGTGGGCGAGGCGGACTTGGCGGGGGAGCCGGAAGGGGACGGGGAAGCGGCCCCCTCCGCGAAGACCGCCGCGTGCCGCTTCACCTCCGCCCGCAGCGGGTCCAGCCGTCCGGCCAGCGAGGGATGGGCGGCGAGGACGGCGTCGTACCGCCCGAGCAGCTCACCGCTGTCCCGGGCGGCATGCGCGCGCAGCCGCGCGGCGGCGGAAGGGCTCTCGTCCGTGGAGTCGGAGTCCGAGCAGCCCGAGAGCAGCACGGCCCCGGCCGCTCCGGCGGCCCCGGTCAGCAGACTCCTCCGGCGCGGCCCCGAACGGGCGTGCGAGGGGGTGGGATACGACGGCACAGCAGACGTCCTCGGCAGGAAGGCCAGAAAGGCAGGCAGTCAGAAGGTGGGCGAAGCCGGGCGCGAGCCCGGTGATCACCGTACCTTCGGCCTGCCGTCGTACGCGTGAGCGGCTCGGTGCCGGGCGCGGAGCGGGCGGACGGCGGGCGGCAACACCCCTCCGGACCGGATACCCTTTGAGCTGACACGCGACGATCCCACAACAGCACACGCGGCCGAGGAGTCACCCGGATGAGCACCACCCAGAGCGAGAGGCTGCGAGAACTGCTGGAACCGCTCGTCAGCTCGAAGGATCTGGATCTCGAAGAGATCGAAGTGGCCTCGGTCGGACGCAAGCGGGTGCTGCGGGTCGTCGTCGATTCCGACGACGGCGTGGACCTGGATCAGATCGCCGAGATCAGCCGCGAGATCTCCGAGAAGCTCGACGAGAGCGACGCGATGGGCGAGGGGGAGTACACCCTCGAAGTCGGCTCCCCGGGCGCCGAGCGCCCGCTGACGGAGCACCGCCACTATCTGCGCGCCGTCGGGCGCCTGGTGAAGTTCCAGCTGACGGAGGGCGGCGACGACGTGATCGCCCGCATCCTCGAGGTGGACGACGAAGGCGTGGATCTTGAAGTACCGGGCGTGAAGGGGCGCAAGCCCACCGCCCGCAGGCTCACCTTCGACGCGATCGCCAAGGCGCGCGTCGAGGTCGAGTTCAGCCGCAAGGACAAGAAGGAAGAGGAGGCGTAGCCGTGGACATCGACATGAGTGCCCTGCGGGGTCTGGTCCGGGAGAAGGAGATCTCCTTCGACCTGCTGGTCGAGGCGATCGAGTCCGCTCTCCTCATCGCCTACCACCGCACCGACGGCAGTTTCCGTCGCGCCCGCGTGAAGCTTGACCGCGAGAGCGGCCATGTGACGGTGTGGGCGACGGAGGACCCGGCGGACCTCGAAGAGGGCCAGGAGGCCAAGGAGTTCGACGACACCCCGTCCGACTTCGGCCGTATCGCGGCGACGACCGCCAAGCAGGTCATCCTGCAGCGGCTGCGCGACGCCCAGGACGACGCGACCCTGGGGGAGTACGCGGGCCGTGAGGGCGACATCGTCACGGGCGTAGTCCAGCAGGGCCGCGACCCGAAGAACGTGCTCGTCGACATCGGCAAGCTCGAGGCGATCCTGCCGGTGCAGGAGCAGGTGCCGGGCGAGGAGTACACCCACGGCCTGCGCCTTCGTTCGTACGTCGTCCGGGTGGCGAAGGGTGTCCGCGGTCCCTCGGTCACGCTTTCCCGTACGCACCCCAGCCTCGTCAAGAAGCTCTTCGCGCTCGAGGTGCCGGAGATCGCCGACGGTTCGGTCGAGATCTCGGCCATCGCGCGTGAGGCCGGTCACAGGACCAAGATCGCGGTGCGCTCGACCCGTTCCGGCCTCAACGCCAAGGGCGCCTGCATCGGCCCGATGGGCCAGCGTGTGCGCAACGTCATGGCCGAGCTCAACGGCGAGAAGATCGACATCGTCGACTGGTCGGACGACCCGGGCGAGATGGTCGCCCACGCGCTCTCCCCGGCGCGGGTCAGCAAGGTGGAGATCGTCGACCTCGCGGCCCGTTCCGCGCGGGTGACGGTGCCCGATTACCAGCTGTCCCTTGCGATCGGCAAGGAGGGCCAGAACGCCCGCCTCGCCGCGCGGCTCACCGGCTGGCGCATCGACATCCGCCCGGACACCGAGCAGGTCCAGGACTCTCCGGAGTCCTGATCAAGACAACAACCGTTCGATTATTGCCCCAAAGGGGTGAGGTCGGTGCGGGGAGGTAGACTTAATCGTGTCTGGCCGGACGCAAGCCCGCGCATGCCCTGAACGCACCTGTGTGGGGTGCCGGGAGCGAGCGGCCAAGAGCGATCTGCTGCGCATCGTGGCGAAAGAGGGCGCTTGCGCCCCCGATCCAAGCGGTACGCTGCCCGGCCGGGGTGCGTATATCCACCCCGTCCCGGTCTGTCTCGACCTGGCGGTCCGACGCAGAGCGTTCCCGAGGGCCTTCCGGGCCCCGGGCCCGCTCGACACGGCGGACTTGCGCCGAGTCGTCGAGACAGTTGCCCAGCAGGCAACACCGTAAGGAAGGTCGCGCGGAACCCCGCGCGGCCCTGGTATTCCGCGAGTTGGAAGTAGGTCGAGATTGCGATGAGCACTCGATGAGCACGCGATGAGTACGCCCATGAAGTAGCGACGGTCCGGCGTAACCCGGACCTAAAAGGAGCGAAGTGGCTAAGGTCCGGGTATACGAGCTCGCCAAGGAGTTCGGCGTAGAGAGCAAGGTCGTCATGGCCAAGCTCCAAGAACTCGGTGAATTCGTACGTTCGGCGTCCTCGACGATCGAGGCGCCCGTAGTACGCAAATTGACTGACGCATTGAACCAGGGTGGTGGCAACGGCAAGGCCGCCGCCAAGCCCGGCGCGCCGCGCAAGCAGGCCGCCCCCAAGCCGCCGGCCCCCTCGGGTCCGGCGTCCGCATCTCCCGCGCAGGCCGCCCGTCCGGGTCCGGCCGCGCCCAAGCCGCCGGCGGCCAAGCCCGCCGCCGCGGCCGACAAGCCCGCGGCCTCTCCGGCCGCTCCCGGCCCGCGTCCGGGTCCGAAGCCGCCGACGCCCAAGCCGGCGCCCGCAGCTCCGGCCGCGCCCGCGGCTCCGGCCGCCCCGGCTGCGCCCGCCGCACCGGTCACCCCGGCTCCGGCCGCCCCGGAGTTCACCGCTCCGCCGGCCGCTCCGGCTGCTCCGGCCGCCTCTTCGGCGCCGGCAGGCCCCCGTCCGGGCGCTCGCCCGGGTGCCCCCAAGCCCGCGGGCCGTCCGGCCCCCGGTCAGGGTGGTCAGGGTCAGGCCCAGGGTGGTCGTGGCGACCGCGGCGACCGTCAGGGTGGCGCTCCGCGTCCCGGCGGCCAGGGTGGCGCAGCGCGCCCCGGTGGCCGTCCGGCAGGACCGCGCCCCGGCAACAACCCCTTCACCTCTGGTGGCTCCACCGGCATGGCGCGCCCGCAGGCGCCCCGTCCGGGCGGCGCCCCGCGTCCCGGCGGCCAGGGTGGCCCCGGCGGTCCCGGCGGCGCCCCGCGCCCGCAGGGCCAGGGCGGCGGCCAGGGTGCTCCTCGTCCGCAGGGTCAGGGCGGCGCTCGCCCCAGCCCGGGCGGCATGCCCCGCCCGCAGGGTGGCGCTCCGCGTCCCGGCGGCGGCGCTCCCGGTGCCGGTGGTAACCGTCCGAACCCGGGCATGATGCCGCAGCGTCCCGCTGCCGGCCCGCGTCCCGGTGGTGGCCCCGGCGGTGGCCGTGGTCCCGGTGGTGGCGGTCGTCCCGGCGGTGCCGGTGGCGGCGGCGGTCGTCCCGGTGGCGGCGGCGGCTTCGCCGGTCGTCCCGGTGGCGGTGGCGGCGGTGGCTTCGCCGGTCGTCCCGGCGGCCCCGGTGGCGGTGGCGGCGGTTTCGCCGGTCGCCCCGGTGGCGGCGGCGGTCGTCCCGGCTTCGGTGGCCGTCCCGGCGGTCCCGGTGCCCGTGGTGGCACGCAGGGTGCGTTCGGCCGTCCCGGCGGGCCCGCCCGTCGTGGTCGCAAGTCGAAGCGGCAGAGGCGCCAGGAGTACGAGTCGATGCAGGCTCCGTCGGTCGGCGGCGTCATGCTGCCGAGGGGCAACGGCCAGGCGGTCCGCCTGTCCCGTGGTGCCTCGCTGACCGACTTCGCCGAGAAGATCAACGCCAACCCGGCGTCGCTCGTCGGCGTGATGATGAACCTCGGCGAGATGGTCACTGCCACGCAGTCCGTCCCGGACGAGACGCTGAAGCTCCTCGCGGACGAGATGAACTTCGTCCTGGAGATCGTCAGCCCGGAGGAGGAGGACCGCGAGCTGCTCGAGTCCTTCGACATCGAGTTCGGCGAGGACGAGGGCGGCGAGGAAGCACTCGTCGCGCGTCCGCCGGTCGTGACCGTCATGGGTCACGTCGACCACGGTAAGACCCGACTGCTCGACGCCATCCGCAAGACGAACGTCATCGCGGGCGAGGCCGGCGGCATCACGCAGCACATCGGTGCGTACCAGGTCGGCGCCGAGGTCAACGGCGAGGACCGCCGGATCACCTTCATCGACACCCCCGGTCACGAGGCGTTCACCGCCATGCGTGCCCGTGGTGCGAAGTCCACCGACATCGCGATCCTCGTGGTCGCGGCGAACGACGGTGTGATGCCGCAGACGATCGAGGCGCTGAACCACGCCAAGGCGGCCGACGTGCCGATCGTGGTCGCGGTCAACAAGATCGACGTCGAGGGTGCCGACCCGACCAAGGTGCGCGGTCAGCTCACCGAGTTCGGTCTGGTGGCAGAGGAGTACGGCGGCGACACGATGTTCGTCGACATCTCCGCCAAGCAGGGCGAGAACATCGAGGCCCTCCTGGAGGCCGTGGTCCTGACCGCGGACGCCTCGCTCGACCTTCGCGCCAACCCGGCGCAGGACGCGCAGGGTATTGCGATCGAGTCCCACCTGGACAAGGGCCGCGGCGCCGTCGCGACCGTCCTGGTCCAGCGCGGTACCCTCCGCGTCGGTGACACGATGGTGGTCGGCGACGCGTATGGCCGAGTCCGCGCGATGCTCGACGACAAGGGCGAGAACGTGGAAGAGGCGGGTCCCTCGACTCCGGTCCTCGTCCTCGGTCTCACCAACGTCCCGGGTGCCGGCGACAACTTCCTGGTCGTCGACGAGGACCGTACGGCCCGTCAGATCGCCGAGAAGCGTGCCGCCCGTGAGCGCAACGTCCGCTTCGCCCGCAAGGGTGTTCGGTTCTCCCTGGAGAACCTGGACGAGGCCCTCAAGGCCGGTCTGGTGCAGGAACTCAACCTCATCATCAAGGGCGACGCGTCCGGTTCGGTGGAGGCTCTCGAGTCCTCGCTGCTCCAGCTCGACGTCGGCGAAGAGGTCGACATCCGCGTCCTGCACCGTGGCGTGGGTGCGGTCACCGAGTCGGACATCGACCTGGCGACCGGCTCCGACGCGATCGTGATCGGCTTCAACGTCCGTGCGGCCGGTCGTGCCGCGCAGATGGCCGAGCGCGAAGGCGTGGACGTCCGGTACTACTCGGTCATCTACCAGGCGATCGAAGAGATCGAAGCGGCCCTCAAGGGCATGCTCAAGCCGGAGTACGAAGAGGTCGAGCTCGGCACGGCGGAGATCCGCGAGGTCTTCCGCTCGTCCAAGCTGGGCAACATCGCCGGTGTCCTGGTCCGGTCGGGCGAGGTCAAGCGCAACACCAAGGCGCGCCTCATCCGCGACGGCAAGGTCATCGCGGAGAGCCTCAACATCTCCGGTCTGCGCCGCTTCAAGGACGACGTCACCGAGATCCGCGAAGGGTTCGAGGGCGGTATCAACCTCGGCAACTTCAACGACATCAAGATCGACGACGTCATCGCGACGTACGAGATGCGCGAGAAGCCTCGCGGCTGATCAACGCAGCTCGGGTCGGGGCCGGTCGAGGGGAGGTAAATCCCGTCGATCGGCCCCGGCCGTTCCGTGTACGGTTCTTGTGTCCCTGCCAAGTGGTTGGCGGGGCACGAACCCGCACCGGCGGGACATCCGGACATACATGTATGTGGGGACACTGTCCTTCGATCTGCTCCTCGGCGACATTCACTCGCTGAAGGAGAAACGCTCCGTCGTCCGCCCGATCGTCGCCGAACTCATCCGCAAGTACGGGGTGAGCGCGGCGGAGACCGGGAACCAGGACCTCCATCGCAGGGCCGAGATCGGCCTGGCGCTGGTCTCCGGGGAGACGGGGCACCTCACCGACGTACTGGACCGGTGCGAGCGCATGGTCGCCGCCCGTCCCGAGGTGGAGCTGCTCTCCGTTCGACGCAGGCTCCACGGCGACGAAGACTGATTGCACAGCAAGGCGAAGAAGGAGACGGAGCAGTGGCCGACAACGCGCGGGCGAAAAGGCTGGCGGACCTCATCCGAGAGGTGGTTGCCCAGAAGCTGCAGCGAGGGATCAAGGACCCGCGGCTCGGTACGCACGTGACCATCACGGACACCCGCGTCACGGGTGACCTGCGGGAGGCGACCGTCTTCTACACGGTCTACGGGGACGACGAGGACCGCGCGGCGGCCGCCGCCGGTCTGGAGAGCGCCAAGGGCGTCCTCCGTTCCGCGGTCGGCGCGGCCGCGGGCGTGAAGTTCACCCCGAGCCTCACCTTCATGGCGGACGCGCTGCCGGACAACGCCAAGGCCATCGAGGACCTCCTCGACAGGGCCCGGCTCTCGGACGAGAAGGTGCGCGAGGTGTCCGCGGGCGCCGAGTTCGCCGGCGGTGCCGACCCGTACCGCAAGCCGGAAGACGAAGACGACGAGACGGATGGCGACGCCTCGGCATGAGCAACACCGGCAACAAGACGCCGGACGGCCTTGTCATCGTCGACAAGCCGTCCGGCTTCACTTCGCATGACGTGGTCGCCAAGATGCGCGGGATCGCCAAGACCCGCCGCGTCGGCCACGCGGGCACCCTCGACCCCATGGCGACGGGCGTTCTCGTCCTCGGGGTCGAGCGGGCGACCAAACTCCTCGGCCACCTCGCGCTGACGGAGAAGGAGTACCTCGGCACGATCCGGCTCGGCCAGAACACGGTCACGGACGACGCCGAGGGCGAGATCACCTCGTCGGCCGACGCCTCGGGGATCAAGCGGGACGCCATCGACGCGGGCATCGCCAAGCTCTCCGGCGACATCATGCAGGTGCCGTCGAAGGTCAGCGCGATCAAGATCGACGGCAAGCGGTCGTACGCGCGCGCCCGCGAGGGCGAGGACTTCGAGATCCCCGCCCGGCCGGTCAAGATCTCCGCCTTCACCGTGTACGACGTCAGGGACGCCGTCGCCGACGACGGCACCCCCGTCCTGGACCTGGTCGTGTCCGTGGTCTGCTCGTCGGGGACGTACATCCGCGCCCTCGCCCGCGACCTCGGCGCGGACCTCGGGGTCGGCGGCCATCTGACGGCGCTGCGGCGCACCCGCGTCGGGCCGTACAAGCTGGACGCCGCCAGGACCATCGACCAGCTCCAGGAGGAGCTGACGGTGATGCCGGTCGCCGAGGCGGCCACCGCCGCGTTCCCGCGCTGGGACGTGGACGAGCGGCGGGCGAAGCTGCTGCTCAACGGCGTACGGATCGAGATGCCGGGGGAGTACGCCGGTGTCGGCGCCGTCGCCGTCTTCGATCCGGAGGGCCGCTTCCTGGTCCTGGCCGAGGAGCTGAAGGGCAAGGCCAAGAGCCTGGCCGTCTTCGCCTGAGCCTTCGCCTTCGTATGGCCCTTCCCGGGTCTCCGTCGTGGAGCGGCGGACAACTGTGCGCGTCGTCGCGCGCCGCTCCACGGCGAACCCCCCTCTTCCCCCACCTCAAGTTGTATCCACCGCGCCCTGCGGATTCACCCCATCGGGCAGGCGCTCGGAGTGAATCGAGGGGGCGGAAGGGGGCGCGTTCGCGACGCGTTCTGTCCTGCTGATCACCGCCGACCTACCGTCGGAGGTACGGGGCGCGGCGGGGAGGTTCGGGCATGGCGGGACAGGGTGACCCGGCGGCGCTCGACGGGGCCCTGGTGCGGATCTGCGATCTGGCCGGGCGCCCGCGCGGGATGGGCTTCGCCGCCGACGACCACGGCACGGTGATCACCAGCCACGAAGCGGTCGACGGCCTCGCGCGGATCGTGCTGCACGCGGCGGGGGAGCGTGTCTGCGTGGTGACCGCCGATTCCGTGGTGGCACTCCCCGAGGCCGATCTGGCGCTCGTCCGCACGGAGGGGCTGTGCCTGCGGCCCCTGCCTGTCACGGTCCGCGAGACCACCCCCATGGGTGCCTACGTCCGCATCGTCGCGCGCGGCAGGCGCGAGGCGCGGGTCCTGGGCCCGGCGCCGGTGACGTACACGGCGACGGACCGCTTCCATCTGGTCGACGCCGCCATGGAGTTGGCGATCGGTACGGACGGCGCGGACGCGCTGCGGCTCGGCGGCGGCGCCGCGGGCGGCCCGGTCGTCGACGTCTCGTCCGGAGCCGTGCTCGCCGTCCTGGGGACCGCGCTGCACAGTGAGCACCGTGCGGCGGGGTTCGCCGTGCCGCTGCGGGAGGCGGCCGCAGCCGATCCGGGCGGGCCGCTCGCCGAGCTCCTCGCACGCAACGCGGCGACCGTTCCCGCGTACGGCCGCGATCTGAACCTGGCGGGCGCGCTGCACCTGGCGGCGACGTCGGTGGGCTCCGACGGGCCGCGCCCCGCACTGCTCGAACCGGTCGAACGCCCGGACACCGCAAGGGAGTTGGCGGACTTCACGGCTGGGCCCGCGCAGGTGCTCGGCCTGGTCGGAGATCCCGGCACCGGCCGCACCACGGAGCTCGCGGCGCTCGCCGCGCTCCGCTCCCGGGGCGCCGAACCGGCTCCCACGCTGTGGCTGCGCGGCGCCGACCTCCAGGGCACGGACACGGGCGTGGGCGACGCGGTGGAGCGGGCGCTCCAGCGGGCGGGGCGCATCCTGGAGGCTTCGGAGGAGGCCCTGCCCGAGGCGGACGACGGGCTCGGGGACATCTCCGCCGGGCGGGTCGCGCGGCTCGTGCGGGACGAGGGGCGGGCGCTGCTGCTGTTGCTCGACGGGCCGGAGGAGATGCCGCCGGTCCTCGCGCACCGCCTCGCGCAGTGGAGCGGGGGGACGGCCGAGTGGCTGCGGGAGACGGGGGCGCGGCTCGTGGTGGGCTGCCGTTCGGAGTACTGGGAGCAGGCAGGGGCGCACTTTCCCGCCTCGCTTTCGGCCGGGTGCGTGGAGCTGCGGGATCTGCCCGAGCGGCAGGCACGGATCGCACGGGCGCGGTACGGCATCCCGGACGGCGCGCTCGCCGCGGCCGACGCGCGGCATCCGCTGGCCCTGCGGCTCCTCGCGGAGGTGCGGGCGGCCCTGCCGGAGGAGCCGCCGCCGGGGTGCCCGGACCGGGAGGAGATCTTCGAGGCCTATCTGGACGTGCTGTGCCTGCGGGTGGCGGTGCGGCTCGCGGCGGCGAACGGGGTCCGGGGCGCGGCGGTACGGCGCCTGGCGGCGAAGGTGTCCGGGCAGGTGCACGAGGCCGCCCGGCGGTGCCTGGGGCCGGGGCAGGGGGAGCTGGACCGGGCGTCGTTCGAGGAGGTGTTCCCGTGGGGGGCGGGGTGGGCCTCCGCGGTGCTCACGGAGGGGCTCCTCGTCCCCGCGGGGGACGGGTACAGGTTCGCGCACGAGGAGCTCGCGGACTGGATCCAGGGGATGCACTTGGACGTGGACGGTGCTCTGTGGTCGCTGGTGTACCGGTACGGGCCGGCTGCGCCGGACACCGAGTCGTCCTTGCCGGTACCCCGGCACCGCATCGGCCCCGTGATCCAGGCCTTGCTGCTCCTGGGCCGACAGCGGGGCCCCGCTGAACTGGAGGCCCGGCTGAGGGACTTGGCCCGCTTCGGGGAGCCTTGCGCGGCGCCTGACGAGTCGGACCCCGGCATCCAGGGCTGTGCCCACCCTCCCCCACTCTCGGCTGCGCTCGAGCGGGGGGACCTCCATCGCCCAGCGGGACGATTGCCCACAGCGGCGGGGACGGCGGCGGAGAGCGGGGCCACCCCCGCTGGGGGGAACGGGGAGGCCGCCCTCGTTGTGGGCAGGCGTTCGGCAGGCCGGTTGGGGTCTCCCTTGCTCGAGCGAAGCCGAGAGCTTGGGGAAGGGTGGGCACAACCTCAGCCGCCGGGTGCCGAAGTGGCAGGGGGTGAGGGCAACGGTCCCGTGCCGCCGGGGGCCGATGTGGCACAGGGTGGGGGCTGCGGTCCTGTACCGCCGGGTGTCGATGTGGCAGGGGAGGTGGGTCACCGGCCCCGGCCGCCGGGGGCTGATTGGACGGAGGGTGGGGGAAGCGGTTCCGCGCCGCCGGGGGCCGATGTGGCACAGGGTGGGGGCTGCGGTCCTGTACCGCCGGGTGTCGATGTGGCGGGGGAGGTGGGTCACAGGTCCCCGCCGTCGGGGGCTGATTGGACGGAGGGTGGGGGCTGCGGTCCTGTACCGCCGGGTGTTGATGTGGCAGGGGAGGTGGGTCACCGGCTCCCGCCGTCGGGGGCTGATTGGACGGAGGGTGGGGGCTGCGGTCCTGTACCGCCGGGTGTTGATGTGGCAGGGGAGGTGGGTCACAGGTCCCCGCCGTCGGGGGCTGATTGGACGGAGGGTGGGGGCAGCGGTCCCGTGCCGCCGGGGGCCGCAGCGCAAGGGTGTGGGGACGCGCAGTGGTGGGCCGGCCATCTGCTGGTGGAGACCCTGCAGCGGGTGGCCGACGCGAGCCTCCACCTCGGGCTGCTCCAAGACCTCGCCCAGCAGGGCAGCCACCCCGCCGAGTTCTGGCTGGGCCTGCCCCTGGCCGAAGACCACCGCTTCGACCTCCTGCGGGAGGCAGTGATCCACGACCCCCCGCCCGGCACCCGGCAGGGCCGCTGCCTCGACGCCGTAGCCGAACTCCTGGCCACCGAGCCCGAAAAGGTGCAGCCACAACTCACCCGCTGGTTCACCGACGAACGCCCCCTCGCGGCCACCCCCCACGCCACCGTCGCATCGGCCGCGCAGGCCCTCCTCCACACCCACCGCCACCGCGCCATCGACGACCTCACCGAGATCCTGGTCGACTGCGCCCACCCCCGCGCCGACGAACTGCTCGCCGCGCTCGCGGAGGAGGAGCCATCGGCCGTCTGCCGGGCCGTCGACCGCTGGGTCCACGACGAGCGGCCCGCACGCCGTGTCGCCGCCGTCGCCTACGGCCTGCGCGCCGCCCCGCACGCCACCACGGACGCCGACCACAGGCTCCTGCGGTACACGGCCTTCGCCCTCCTCGCCCGCACCGCCGACGACACCCTGCACGGCGCCGCCCTCGCCCTCCTCGTGCGTGACCCGCAGACCCGCGCACGCCATCTGCCGCCCGCCCTGAAGCGCTTCACCGCAGGCGACCCGCAGCTGCCCGCGAGCGCGCTCGTCACCGCCCTCGACACCCACCCGGAGCAGATCCTCGCCGCCTTCCGGACCCGCCTGTACGGACCCGGCCCCGCGCCGGGCGACGTCCTGCGCGCCCTGGCCGACGTGACGGCGCCCGGGCTCGCCCGGCGGGTGGCCGATCTCGTACGCGATGTGCTGGAGCTGCGTCCCGACCTCGCGGGGCACGTGGCGGCCTTCCTCGACCTGCGGTTCGAGCAGGGGCCCGGTGTCCGTGCCGTCCTCCACCCGCTGGTCACGGCCTTCCTGCGGCACCACACGCCCCCGGTGCGCGCCGCGCTGGCAGCGGCCCTCGCCGCCCCCGGCACCGACGCGTCGCGCGCCCTGCGCACCGAGCTCCTGGACGTGCTGCTCGACCAGGAGCGCGAGCCCGAGGTCCTGGACGCGGTGCTCTGCGCCGTGGCGGGCGGCGACGACAAGGAAAGGGTCCGCGACCTGGTGCACCGCACCGGCGTGCTGCTCGTCCGCACCCCGGAGGGCGCGACCTGCTTCGATCGGCGCCTGGTCGAGCTGGCCCGTTCCGTAGCGGGCTTCTCCACCCTGGTCTCCCGGTGGATCCGCGCGGCCCCGCAGGACTGGTCCGCCCTCGTCGGTCCCAGCGCCCGCCGCATGATCGAGAACCTCGCCGGAGCCCGTGTCCCCGCGTGACCCCCGCCACCCCCTCCGATGCGATCCGGACGGCACGGGCATGGCAGTCTTAGACCTGCGCAATCGGCAATGGGACGTACACACACGTACACAGGTTCGGCGAGGAGCAAAGACAGTGCAGCGCTGGCGTGGCTTGGAGGACATCCCCCAGGACTGGGGGCGCAGCGTCGTCACCATCGGTTCCTACGACGGCGTACACCGCGGACACCAGCTCATCATCGGCCGTGCGGTGGAGCGCGCCCGTGAGCTCGGCGTGCCCGCCGTGGTCGTCACCTTCGACCCGCACCCCTCCGAGGTCGTGCGCCCCGGCAGCCACCCGCCGCTGCTGGCCCCGCACCACCGGCGCGCCGAACTCATGGCGGAGCTGGGCGTGGACGCGCTGCTCATCCTGCCGTTCACCACGGAGTTCTCGAAGCTGTCGCCCGCCGACTTCGTCGTCAAGGTCCTGGTCGACAAGTTGCACGCGCGCCTGGTCGTCGAGGGCCCCAACTTCCGCTTCGGCCACAAGGCCGCGGGCAACGTCGCCTTCCTGACCGAGCTCGGCGGCACGTACGACTACGAAGTCGACGTCATCGACCTGTACGTGAGCGGTGAGGCCGGGGGCGGCGAGCCCTTCTCCTCCACCCTCACCCGGCGCCTGGTCGCCGAGGGCGACGTGGAGGGCGCGGCGGAGATCCTCGGCCGCCCGCACCGCGTCGAGGGCGTCGTCGTACGCGGCGCGCAGCGCGGGCGTGAACTGGGCTTCCCCACCGCCAACGTGGAGACGCTGCCGCACACCGCCATCCCCGCCGACGGCGTCTACGCGGGCTGGCTGCACGCGCAGGGCGAGGCGATGCCCGCGGCGATCTCCGTCGGCACGAACCCGCAGTTCGACGGGACGGAGCGGACGGTCGAGGCGTACGCGATCGACCGCATCGGGCTCGATCTGTACGGGCTGCACGTGGCCGTGGACTTTCTCGCCTTCGTGCGCGGACAGGCGAAGTTCGACTCGATCGACTCGCTGCTCGTGGCCATCGCGGACGACGTGAAGAAGGCCCGCGAGCTCATCGAGGCGGACTCCGCCAAGGGCGCTTCGGAGTAATCGGAGGAGGGGGCCGAGGGCCAAGCCCCCCAGCCCCCGGCCCTCCGTCCTCCTCCCTACAGGACGTGCGGCAGGGCGACGCTGTTGACCAGCGGGCCCTCGACGTTGACTCCTTCGGTGATCAGCGACTCGATGTGGGGCAGTGGCGGGGCCGGGTTCGCCGTCCCGTGCTGTGCCGCCGAAGCCGAAGCCGAAGCCGAAGCCGAAGCCGTGGCCGCTGTGGTGATCGCGGTGACGGACAGGCCCAGGACCGCGAGCAGGGTGAGGGTCAGGACACGGCGATGACGCATGCGATCTCTGCTTTCTTCCGGATTCCTCCGGCAGGTGGGGAGAGGCCGCGGAGATCGGGTTAGCCCACACGGGCGACGCACGGGCCCCGACGTCCGACGACCCGTTCGTATGATCGTCAGTGACTTCCTGGTCGTGCCGGTGTTACGCACGGTGAGCGGGCCGCGATCGGCGGCCCCGCACGTGCACGGTCCAAGGAGGCTGCAGTGAACGGCAGTTGGGTGCAGGCAATGTCCCGTTGGGCGCTGGTCGCGGCGGTGGCCGCGGTGCCGACCGTCCTGTGCTCCGGCACGGCGCACGCGGACGAGACCCACGACAACTCGCACAACGCGCCCAGGGTCTCGCTGATCAGCACCGGGCAGATCGACGACCCCCTGGAGGACGTGCTCGAGCACGTCCTCAACTTCGGGGACGGATACCGCTGGGACTGATGCCGGTGGGACCGATACCGCCGGGAACGACGCGGCACGCCGTTCGCGGCCGACCGTACTCGCGCGGGTCCCGGGTGACCGCGCAAGTACGGGACGACTCAGGGGAGTTCAGGTCACGGGGCGAGGCACGCGGCGCCCGGCACCTCTGAGGGGACGCCCAGGCTCGCCGGATCGACGAGCGTGGTGACGTCACCGGCGGCCTGCGCCACGCAGTCGACGGTCCCTACGGGGTCGGGGACGGCACCGGCGGGCACGGCGAGGACCCCCAGCAGAGCGACGGCCCCGAGGATGACGGCGGCGGAACGGCGCATGGAAATCTCCTTCACTTCGGTGGAGTTGACTACGGTCCGTGATGAAACCGAACCGATCAGTGACTCCCCAGCGCTCACGCCCGGTAGGCCCCGGATCACCCGTACGGGGAAGAGGTAACGATCCGCCGCCCCAGGGCCCCCGCCCGGCCGCCGTTCCGGCGCAGGCCCTGACGCCCTCGATCAGACTCCGGACGCGCTGACGTTGACCGCCGCCCAGTGGCACGCCACCTGCGTCTCGCCGCCGCCGGAGAGCACCGGCAGATCCTCCGTACGGCACCGGTCCGCCACTCCAGCCCGCTCCGCCTCGCCCGACGCGAGCACCTGGCAGCGCGCGTGGAAGCGGCAGCCGCCCGGGATGCGCGACGGGTCCGGCGGCTCGCCGGTGAGGACGACCGGGTCACCGGGGGCCTCCGGAAGCACCGACAACAGTGCCTGTGTGTACGGATGCTGAGGCGAGGTCAGGACCTCCTCCACCGTGCCCGTCTCGACGATCCGGCCCAGGTACATCACCGCGACGCGGTCCGCGATGTTCCACGCCAGACCCAGGTCGTGCGTCACCACCAGCGCGGACAGGCCCAGTTCGTCACGGAGCTTGAGCAGCAGGGCGAGGATCTCGCCGCGTACGGAGGCGTCCAGCGAGGCCACCGGCTCGTCCGCGACGATCAGTTCGGGCTCCAGGACCAGCGCGCCCGCGATGACCACACGCTGACGCTGGCCGCCCGACAGCTCGTGCGGATAGCGCAGGAAGAACCGCTCGGGCGGCCGGAGCCCCGCCCGTGACAGGGCGTCGGCGACCGTGGCCTGCTCGTCGCCCCCGTGCCCGTGGATGCGCAGGCCCTCCGCCACGGCCTCGTACACCGTGTGACGCGGGTTGAGGGAGCCGCTGGGGTCCTGAAGGACCAGCTGCACGCGCTTGCGGTACGCCTTCAGGGCGCGGCCCGAGTAGTCGAGCGGCTTGCCGCCGAAGGTCACCTTGCCGGACGTGGGCGACACCAGGCCGAGCAGGGAACGGGCCAGGGTCGTCTTGCCGCAGCCCGACTCGCCGACCAGGGCCACGATCTCGCCCGGCTCGATGTCCAGGTCCACGCCGTCCACCGCCCGCGCGGGCGGCGCGCCACGGCGGCCGGGGAACGTGATGTGCAGGTCGCCCGCCGACAGCAGGGGGTCATCGGTGGTCATGCGTCGCTGCTCCTCGGTGCGTGTTCTGTCGGGGCTCACGGAGTGCGCTCCGCCGTCGCCGGTGCCGATGTCGGCTGCGCCGGAAGCTGTGCGCCCGCGTGTACGCACGCCGCGCGGTGCCGGGGGCCCGCGTCCCGCAGCGCCTGGTCCTCCGTGGTGCAGGTGTCCAGGGCGACCGTGCAGCGCGGGTGGAACGTGCAGCCCGTGGGGAGCGCGGAGGGGTCCGGCGGGTCGCCGGGCAGACCGCGCGGAGCGAAGCGGGACGCCGCGTCGCCGATGCGGGGGAAGGCCGCCGAGAGGGCCTTTCCGTACGGGTGCCGGGCGTTCTCGTAGACCTCGGAGGCCGGGCCTTCCTCGACGACGCGGCCCGCGTACATCACCGCGAGCCGGTCGCAGGTGTCGGAGAGCACCGCGAGGTCATGGCTGATCATGATCAGGCCCAGGTCCTGCTCGGCCACCAACTGCTCGATCAGGCGCAGGATCTGAGCCTGGATCATCACGTCGAGGGCCGTCGTCGGCTCGTCGGCGATGATCAGGCGCGGATCGCAGGCGAGCGCCATCGCGATCATCACGCGCTGACGCTGCCCGCCCGACAGCTCGTGCGGGTACGCCTCGGCGCGGGCGGCCGGCAGACCCACCTGTTCGAGCAGCTCACCGGCCTTCTTCTTGGCCCCGGCCTGGGTGGCCTTCTTGTGCAGCAGGATCGGCTCGGCGATCTGTTCGCCGATGCGGTGCACCGCGTTGAGCGAGTGCATCGCGCCCTGGAAGACGATCGACGCGCCCGCCCAGCGGACCGCGCGGACCTGGCCCCACTTCATGGTGAGGACGTCCTCACCGTCGAGCAGGACCTCGCCGGTCACCTTCGTGCCGGCCGGCAGCAGCCGCAGCAGCGCGAGCGCCAGCGTCGACTTGCCGCAGCCGGACTCGCCCGCGACGCCGAGCTTCTGGCCCGCGTCGACCGAGAGGTTCACGCCGCGCACGGCGGCCGCCCCGGACGCGTACGTCACTTCGAGGTTTCTCACGTCGAGCAGGCGCTGTTCCGTCACCTTGGTCTCCGTCACTTCGGTCGAACTGCTCAACGGGAGACCCCCAGCCTGGGGTTCAGCACGGATTCCACGGCGCGCCCGCACAGCGTGAACGCGAGGGCCACGACGGCGATGGCGAGTCCGGGCGGGGCGAGATACCACCAGTCGCCCGCGCTGACCGCGCCCGCCTCGCGCGCGTCCTGGAGCAGCCCGCCCCAGGAGACGACGGTCGGGTCGCCGAGGCCGAGGAAGGCGAGCGTGGCCTCGGTGAGGATGGCGTTGGAGATCACGAGGGTCGTCTGCGCGAGCACCAGCGGCATGACGTTGGGCAGGACGTGCCGGCCCATGACATGGCCGTGGCCGCCGCCCAGCGCCTGCGCGCGTTCGATGTACGGGCGGGACTCCACGGCCAGGGTCTGGGCGCGGACGAGCCGTGCGGTCGTCGGCCAGGTGGTCACGCCGATCGCCAGGATGATCGTCCAGATGGACTTGGACATCACCGAGGCGAGCGCGATGGCGAGCACCAGCGTCGGCATCACCAGGAACCAGTCGGTGACGCGCATGATGACGGTGGAGTACCAGCCCTTGAAGTGCCCGGCGGTGATCCCCACGATCGTGCCGATGGCCACCGAGAGAACGGCGGCGAGCAGCCCGACGGTGAGCGAGATCCGCGCGCCCCACACCAGCAGGCCCAGCAGGTCGCGCCCGAACTGGTCGGTGCCCAGCGGGAATTCACCGCTCGGCGATTCCATCGGCTTGCCCGGCGCGTCGGTCACGCTCTGCGCGTCCGAGCCGACGAGGAGCGGTGCGAAGACGGCGACGAGCGCGATGACCACGAGCGCGGCAAGGCCGAAGAGACCGGCCCGGTGCGTGCGGTAATCGCGCCAGAAGCGGGCGACGGAGTGGCGTCTGCGGGTCCAGGCGAGCGCCCGGGGGCTCTTCGCGACCGGGACCTCGGTCTTTGTCGCTTCGGTCGTCATCGGCCCACCCTCGGGTCGAGCAGCGGATAGAGCACGTCGGCCAGGGTGTTCATCAGGATCACCGCGGCGGCGAACACGAAGAACAGACCCTGCACGAGGGGCAGGTCGGGCACGCTGAGCGCGGCGTAGAAGAGCCCGCCGAGCCCCGGCCAGGAGAAGACGGTCTCGACGAGGATCGCGCCCGCCACCACCGTGCCGAGGTTCACGAACATCAGCGTGACGGTGGGCAGCATCGCGTTCGGGACGGCATGGCGACGGCGTACCAGATCGTCCCGCAGCCCCTTGGCGCGGGCGGTCGTCAGATAGTCGCTGCCCATCTCGTCCAGGAGCGACGAGCGCATGACGAGGAGCGTCTGGGCGTATCCCACCGCCACCAGGGTGATGACGGGGAGCACCATGTGGTGCGCGACGTCGAGGACGTACGCGATGCCCGTCTCGCCCCCCGATTCGAGTCCGCCGGTCGGGAAGAGCCCGGGGATCGGGCCGACGCCCACCGAGAAGGTGATGATGAGGAGCAGTCCGAGCCAGAAGGACGGCACCGAGTAGAGGGTGAGCGCCAGGCCGGTGTGGACACGGTCCCCGAGCCCGCCGTTGCGCCAGGCCGTGCGGGTGCCGAGCCAGATGCCGATGAGGGTGTAGAGCACGAACGCGGTGCCGGTGAGCAGGAGCGTCGCGGGCAGCGCGTCGGTGATCTTGTCCATCACCGGGGTGTGGAACTGGTACGAGGTGCCGAAGTCGCCGGTCAGCGCATTGCCGCAGTAGTCGAGGAACTGCGTCATGACCGGCTGGTCGAGGCCGAACTCCTTGCGCATCGCGTCCAGCTGTTCGGCCGATACGCGCTTTCCGCCCGTCATCTGCTTCACCGGGTCGCCCGGGATCAGACGGAACAGGAAGAAGCTGGTCACAAGGACGGCGAACAGCGAGACGGCGGCGCCGCCCAGCTTGCCCGCCACGTACAGGAGATAGGCGCGGGTATTGCGGGCCCGAGGGCCGCGGGCCGACGGCCCGGCGAATACCGGATCGTCGGTCGCCGCGGCGCCCTCGGTGTCGAGCAGTGCGGGATTGCTGTCAGCGGTCATGCGTTACTCGCGGTCCTCTGCGGTCGAACGGCGGCGCAGGGCGAACAGGACTCCACCGCCGACGAGCACCACCGCGGCGGCGGCGATACCGATGATGACACCGGTCGAGCTTCCATCCTTGGAGGAACTCTTCCCATCCGCGGGCACCGCCGACCACCAGGACCAGTAACCGTCTTGGCCGTAGATGTTGCCGGCGGCCGTCGGCATGGTGGTGATGGACTTGATCTGGTCGGTGCGGTAGGCCTCGACGGCGTTCGGGTACGCCAGGATGTTCATGTACCCGGAGTCGTAGAGCCAGGACTGCATTTCCTTGACGGTCTGAGCGCGCTTGTCCGGGTCGTACTCGGCCAGCTGCTTGTTGTAGAGATCGTCGTACTTCTTGTCGCAGATGAAGTTGTCGGTCGCGGCGCTCTCCTTGGCCTTCACCGGCAGCGCGGCGCAGGAATGGATGCCGAGCACGAAGTCCGGGTCGGGGTTGACCGACCAGCCGTCGAACGCGAGGTCGTACTCGCCCGCGTACCAGGGCACGGACACGTCATCGAGGCAGTTGACCTTCAGCCCGATGCCGAGATCGCCCCACCACTCCTTGAGGTACTTGCCGACGGCCTTGTCGTTCGGGTCGGTGGCGTGGCACAGGATGCGCAGGTCGAGCGGCTTGCCGTCCTTGCCGACGCGCTTGCCGTCGCTGTTCTTCTTGTAGCCCGCGTCGTCCAGGAGTTGGGCGGCCTTCTTGGGGTCGTACGACAGCTTCTGGTCGGCGGAGGGCTTCCACGCGTACTCCGCGAAGCGCGGCGGGATGTACCCCTCGCCCTCGACGGCCTGCCCCTGGAAGACCTTGTCGACGAGTGCCTCGCGGTCCACGGAGAGGAAGAGCGCCTGGCGGACCTTCTTGTCCAGGAGGGCCGGGTGGCCGTCACCGAACTTCTTGCCGTCGCGGGTCTTGGCACCGGGGTTGGTGGCGATGGCGAAGAAGCGCCGCCCCGGCCCTTCGTTCACCTTCACGTTCTCCGTGCCCTTGAGTTCGGCGGCCTGCGCCGGGGTGAGGGCGGGCTGGCCGGCCACGAAGGAGACCTCGCCCTTCTTGAGCGCCGCGACGGCCGCGTCCTGGTCCTTGTACGTCTTGAAGACCAGCTCGTCGAACTTGGGCGCGCCGCGCCAGAAGTCCTTGTTGGCCCTCAGCTTCACGTACTGGTCGGTCTTGTAGTCCGTGAGTTCGAAGGGACCGTTGCCGACGATGGGGAAGGACTCGTCGTTGTTGAACTTCGAGACGTCGTCGACCTTCTCCCACACGTGCTTCGGGACGATCGGCACGTCGAGCGCGGCCATGGTGGCCTGCGGCTTCTTGAGCTCGATGACGAGCTTGGTGGGGCTCGGGGCGGTCACCTTCTTGAAGTTGGCGACGAAGCCCGAGTTGGCGGTGGCGGTGCCTTCCTTCGACATCACCTTGTTGAACGTCCAGGCGGCGTCCTCGGCGGTCGCCTTCTTGCCGTCCGACCACTTGGAGTCGCCCCGGATGGTGTACGTCCAGGTCAGCTTGTCCGCGGAGGGCTCCCACTTGGTGGCGAAGCCGGGGATGGCGTGGTTGTCCTTGGCGTCGTAGTTCGTCAGGTACTCGTACGTCAGGCGGTGGATGCTGGTGCTGAGCAGCCGCTGGGCGAGGAAGGGACTGAGCGAGTCGACGCTCTGGGCCACCGCGACGGTGAGGGTCTTCTTGCCGTCCGCCTTGGCCTCGGCCTGGTCGGGGGCCGGGTTGAGGGGGGTGGCGAGGCCCGCGGTGAGGGTGAAGGCGGCGGCTCCCGATGCCAGGAGGAGACGGATACGGGTGCGGCTGAGGCCGCGGGGCCGTGGGGGTGCCTTCGTGGTGGGGTGAGACCGTGTTCTGCCGTGCTGATCTTGTGTATCCATGGGTCGGTGACCTCGCGTCATCGCTCGCGCAGAGATGGCTAGTTGATCAAGGAACGCCAGCTGGTTGATGTGTGTGTCTACCAGCGCCAGTCTGCGTCAGTCAACGGCAGGTGAACCCCATGTGGCCTGCGGAAATAACGAGTTGACCCGGATTTCATCCGCATTGGTCAAGACCTGTGAAGCGTGGCTGGTCGGGGGGTGATGGTGGGGGGAGGGGCAGGTGGGGGAGGGCGTCTTCCTTTGGGGGGTGGGGGCTGCGGGGTGATCGGGCGGGTGGGCGGGAAATGCTTGTTCGTCAGCGGAATCCGCGGGGCCGGGGAACGGGACTGGGCCCGCACCGGAAGTCGGTGCGGGCCCAGTTGAGATCGCCGGAGGCTACTGCTGCGGCGCGTCCGGCGCCGGAGGCTGCGGCTGATAGGGAGCCCCGGGCTGGTACGGCTGCCCAGGCTGAACGGGCGGCGGAGCCTGCTGCGGCTGAGGCTGCGGCTGCCCCTGAGCCGCGGGCTGCCCCTGAGGATCCTGGTACGGCTGTCCAGGCGCCGGCGCGGCAGGCGCCTGCGGATGAGCCTGCTGCGGCGCCGCGTTCTGCCACCCCTGCGGAGCCCCCGGCTGCTGCGGGTAGGGCTGCCCACCCGGCTGGGGGTACTGCTGCGGGGGCTGCTGTTGCTGCGGCTGCTGCTGGGGAACGTACGGCTGCTGCGGCGCCTGCCCGGGCTGCGGCGCCTGCCCGCCGTACGGCTGCTGCCCGGGAGCAGGAGCAGGCGCAGCGCCCTGCTGTCCGGGATAACCCCCCTGCCCCGGCAGGGGCGGAGCCACGACCGGAGGCGGATTGCCGTCGGAAGTCCAGAGGCCCTGTTGCTGCTGGGCCCGCACGAAGTCCTCGGCAACCATCGCCGAGAGATTGAAGTACGCCTCCCGCACCTTCGGCCGCATCATGTCGAGATCGACCTCGGCGCCGGCGGCGAGATGCTCGTCGAAGGGGATGACGACAACGCCCCGGCACCGCGTCTCGAAGTGCGACACGATGTCGTCAACCTTGATCATCTTCCCGGTCTCGCGGACCCCGGAGATGACGGTGATGGAACGCGACACGAGGTCGGCGTACCCATGCGCGGACAACCAGTCCAACGTCGTCGAAGCACTGCTGGCGCCATCCACGGAGGGCGTCGAAATGATGATCAACTGATCGGCGAGGTCGAGAACGCCCCGCATGGCGCTGTAGAGCAGCCCCGTACCCGAGTCGGTGAGGATGATCGGGTACTGCTTCCCCAGTACGTCGATGGCGCGCCGGTAGTCCTCGTCGTTGAAGGTCGTCGAGACGGCCGGGTCGACGTCATTGGCGATGATCTCAAGCCCGGACGCGGCCTGCGAGGTGAAGCGCCGGATGTCCATGTACGAGTTGAGGTACGGGATCGCCTGGACGAGGTCACGGATGGTGGCCCCGGTCTCGCGGCGCACGCGGCGCCCGAGCGTACCGGCGTCGGGGTTGGCGTCGATGGCGAGGATCTTGTCCTGCCGCTCGGTGGCGAGCGTCGACCCGAGCGCGGTAGTGGTGGTGGTCTTCCCCACCCCGCCCTTGAGGCTGATGACAGCGATCCGGTAGCAGGACAGGACCGGAGTCCGGATCAGCTCCAACTTCCGCTGCCGCTCGGCCTCTTCCTTCTTGCCGCCGAGCTTGAACCGGGACCCACCGGCAGCGGGCCGGCTGCTCTTGGCCTTCTGCTTGTTGTTGCGAAGCAGCCGGTCGGAGGAGAGCTCGACGGCAGCGGTGTAACCGAGCGGAGCCCCGGGGTTGGTCCGCTCCCGCTGATCGTGCTGCACGGCCTGCGGCCAGGCGGCACCGGTGCGGGGGTCGATGGGGGGCTGAGGCTGGGCCGGGGGCTGCGCCTGGGGCTGAGCCTGCGGCTGCTGCTGAGCCGGAAGGGGCGGCTGCGGCTGCGGCTGCTGTTGCGGAGGCTGCGGCTGTACGGGGGCCGAGGGCTGGGGAGTTGCCTGCGGTGCTGGCTGCTGCTGGGCGACGGCGGGCGGGAGCGGCTGCTGGGCCTGGGGCGCTGGGGGCTGCGGGAACCCGTAACTACCCTGCGGGGCAGGGGAGTTGGGGTTGTACGGAGCGGGAGGGCCCTGCTGCGGGAACCCATAACCGCTCGGCGGGGCAGGGGCGGTGCCCTGCTGCGGGAACCCATAACCGGCGGGCGGAGCAGGCGCTTCGGGGGCCGGCGTCACGGGAGCAGGGGCAGGGGCAGGTGCCGGGGTCGGAGCAGGCGCACCGGCCTGCGGGAACCCGTACCCACCAGGAGGCGTGGGCGCGACAGGTGAGGGAGCCACGGGCCCGGTCGGCGAGGGCCAAGCGGGAGGCGCAGTCTGCGGAGCCTGCGGCTGTACGGGCGCTGGCGCGGGGGCAGGTGCAGGTGCAGGGGCAGGTGCAGGCGCAGGAGTGGGCTCAGCCTGCTGAGGCACCGGCGGCTGCACGGGCTCGGCGGCAGCAGGCGTCGGCTCGGCGGCCGGCGGCGTAGAGGCCTGGCCGGGCACGGGCCACTGCGGTGCTGACGCAGGCGCGGCGGGCTGGAAGGCGGGCGGCAACGGCGGGAGCCCGCTGTGCGGCGCGGGCGGCGGAGTCCAGGAGGGCGGTACGGAGTCCTGCACTTCGTCGACGGGCGAGGCAGGAACGGCGTCCTGCGGACCGGCATCACGGATCTCGTCCGCGACATCGGAGTCAACGCTCACATCGTCATCAACGGCAGAGGAATCCTCATCCGAGTCGGACTCGTCGACAGGCTCAACAGAAGCCGCAGGACTCTCATCCTCAAGACCAAGCTCGCCAAGACCAAGTTCGCCCTCGCCGGCCTCCTCCGCATCAGGCTCAACCGTCGCGGCGTCATCATCCCGCGAAGCCGGAGCCTCAGCGGCGGCACGCTCCTCGATCTCCCGTTTCAGAGCGCCGGCGGAGAACCGCATGGTGGCGCCACTTTCCAGATCGCCACTGCTCTCGGCGACAGGCGCATCCGCATCTTCGGGTTCCGGCTCAGGGGCGGACTCGGGCTCAGGCTCCACCTCAGGCTTAGGAACAACACCCGTCACATGCACAGAGGAGGCAACACCAGCAACGGCTCCACTCCAGTCGGCAGCACCCCCCGAAGCCGCCGCGCTCTCGGATGAAACAGGTTCCGGAGCAGGAACAACCGGAGCGGGATCAACCGGAGCGGGATCAATCGGCTCGGGAGCAGGCGGCACGGGAGCAGTCGGCGCAGCCCAATCCGCCTGCGGCTTGAACCCACTCCCCACAGGCAGCTTCGGCACAGCAGTGGGCAGCCCGACCGGCGGAGCCGGAGGCTCGGGAGCGACGGGAGGAGCGACCGGCTCAGCAGAAGCCGCAGGCGGAGAAGCAGGCGGAGAGACGGGCGACGAGGTCGCCGGAGCGGCAGGCGACGCCGAAGGAGTCTCCCCCGCACTGCCGGACGCGTTCTGCGTGTACCAGGCAGGCGGGGCGTAGTCGATGGTGAACTCGCCCGTCGTCTCGGCAGCGGACTCCGCGTCGGACTGATCATCGACGGGTGTGTCCCAGCCCCCGCGGATCTCGTCCCGATCGCTGTTCACAATGCCTCCTGATGTGGTCGAGCACCCTCGTGCCGTGGTGGGAGGGCGACCGTTTCTGTCGTCCGATCCGCCATGGCTCTCCCCGTGGTGGACGCGCACAACCCACTCGCGGGTTCTGGCGTCGCGCCCTGTCCCAGCCTAATCACCAAAAGCACCAGCACGGCAGGGCAGCCCACCCCACGAATGCTGTCCGTTCCATCACGCTCCCCGCAGGAGTGATCCCCTCATCCGAAACAGTGACGGACAAATCGCTCAACAAGCGACAAGTGCTGGCCAATTCATGAGTCCTCCTGTCATCACCTCTCGCCGAGTCGGCCCTCCGAGCCCTACTCAACAATCCGGTCTCGGCATCCGGGGCCCGCGCCACCCCGCCCCGGGCCGCGCATGCGTTTTGGGGTGAAGTGCAGAGGAGCTTCGGGGTGGAGTGCGGAGGAACTGACGCTCCACGGACCGGCGTTGACCGCGGTGCGGCCGACACGCTGGATCAACGGCCCGAGCGCCCACGTACGATCATGCGCTTCCCCCCGGTGCCCCCATGTAGACGGCCCGATACCGCTGCCCCCCACAGATGCAGACAAAGAACTCACGACGTGAGCTTCGGCCCGCCTCCTCCTCCTTCTTCCTTCACCCAGTCCACGCTGGTAGCGGACGGAGCTCGCAGGAATTGTCATCTGCGGGGTCACCCGTCATGTGACGGGTGGAAGGCCGCACAGCGGTGCTCCACAGGTCCAAGAACGATCCCGAGGCACTGTGCAACCAGGTGGCCTTCGTCGACATCGACACGGGCGAGAGGGTCTGGGGCAAGGCGTCCCCGACGTCCGAGACCGTGTTCGGGACGATCGCGGGAAGCGGCGCGCGACCATCGGGCTCGAAGGCGGTCGCCATGTCGTGAACTGTTCGCTCGCGAGAGGCTTCGGCGCGGTCGACGACTGCCCCTCGACGGTGGTCAGTGACGACCAGGTCTTCGTCATGAGCCGCGAGGACCCGCACGGCGACATGGTCAACAACGCGAATCGCGTCGTGTCGTTCGACCTCGGGACGGGCAAGACCGTCATGAAGTTCGAGTCGGGGAGCGATCAGCTGCTCCATCCCTTGCGGATGAGCGGTGACCAGCTCCTCGCGTACCGGGAGAGCGGCGACCGCATCACGCCCATGGGACTGACGAGCCTGAACCCCCGGCCCGGCAAGGAGACCCCGTACTTCTTCTTCGGCACCAGGAAGGCCTCAGGGCGGCCCAGTGCCGAGAAGAAGAAGGAATGGTCGTGGCTGGTCATCGGCATCGAGGGCGCGAAGCACTAGATCCACGCGCACCCCGGCGGGGGAGCGGCCTCGGGAGGCCGGTCAGTCCACGTCCCAGTTAGCCCACGTCCCGGTCAGCCCACGTCCCGGCCGGCACTCTGCGGCGGCGTCGGCTCCAGATCGAATTCCCCGTCCCGCGCCCCGAGCACAAAGGCCCGCCACTCCGCCTCGGTGTACCGCAGCACCGTC
Organism: Streptomyces sp. NPDC054047; assembly: GCF_055585065.1. Taxonomy (NCBI): domain Bacteria; kingdom Bacillati; phylum Actinomycetota; class Actinomycetes; order Kitasatosporales; family Streptomycetaceae; genus Streptomyces; species Streptomyces sp. NPDC054047. The sequence goes on from NZ_JBVJKV010000010.1 coordinate 349,001, forward strand.
TCGGGCTCGATCGACGACCGCATGGCCACCGCGCCGTCCGGCAGGTACGCGATCTCGACCCGCTCCTCGTGCGCCTCGGTGCCCGGTGCGCTGTGCCACTCGACGCCGGAGATGTCGAGAGCGTAGAGCTCGTTCTTCTCCCGCTCCTTGCGCGCTGCGACGTCCTCGTCCTGCGCCTGGGCGCTCGTGCCCTCTGTCTCGGCCATGGTGGGACGGCCCCTTCCCGACGTGCGAATCCGACGTGCGAACGGTGCGAACGAACTGCCCGCTCAGCGTACTGGGGGCCTGGAGCCGTGGAGCGGGTATCCGATCACGCTCACACCAGGGAGGGAGAACCGCTCACGGCAGGGTGGAGAATGAGGTAGGGGACACCTTGCGGAGCGGGCGGAGCAGGCACCTTTCGGGGCCCCGGTCAAGCTCCCACAAGCCGACTGGTACCCTGTGTAACGGCCGTATGTGTACGCGTCCCCAGACCCCCTCGATCGAGTACGTGATCGAGGCCCCGGAGACAGCGCCCAGCGGACCTAGCCTCCCGAGTTATGGAAGCTCCCCTGCGATTTAGACCAGGGGCACTCGGTGGCCACGTAAAGACTACGAGGAGTAAGCGTGTCGCTCGACGCCGCTACGAAGAAGCAGATCATGACCGAGTTCGGCCAGAAGGAGGGCGACACCGGCTCCCCCGAGGTCCAGGTCGCCATGCTCTCCCGCCGGATCTCGGACCTGACCGAGCACCTCAAGACCCACAAGCACGACCACCACTCCCGTCGTGGTCTGCTGATCCTGGTCGGTCAGCGCCGCCGTCTGCTGCAGTACCTGGCCAAGAAGGACATCGCGCGCTTCCGTGCGCTGGTGGACCGTCTGGGCATCCGTCGCGGCGCGGCGGGCGCCAAGTAAGACATCGTGAAGGGGGCGGTTCCCACGCAAGAGGGGACCGCTCCCTTTGCTGTATGCGCGATCCGTGCCGACAGCGAAGGCGACAGTGGCGGTGACGTCACTGAGTACGTCATCGCCGAGCACGACATCGCCGTACAGCTGAGCACGACGTAGCCGTACACAAGAGCGCCGTACACGATGTACGCACGCTCTACGTGCGAAGTGTCACCAGCGCTTTGTAGTCTGGTCGCACAACGTCATACGCACACCCATACCGGACTGGGCAGAATCGGACTGCACGGTTCGGAGACGTAGCGGCGTCGCACATGGCGACGAGACGACGTCACACCGAACGAGGAGAAGCGCACCTCAAGGAAAGCCGCCGCCGGTCCTCGGTAGTGGCCCCCGGGTACAGCCCGGGTGCTTCGATCGAAGACCGGCCCGCACCAGAAGGAGCGCTTCTCCGCCACCGTCCCCGTGCCACACGGGCCAAGGGACGAAGACGAGGAGAAAACGCTAGTGGAGAACGAGACCCACTACGCCGAGGCTGTTATCGACAACGGCACTTTCGGCACCCGCACCATCCGCTTCGAGACGGGCCGCCTGGCCAAGCAGGCCGCAGGCTCCGCCGTCGCGTACTTGGACGACGACACCATGGTGCTGTCGGCCACCACCGCTTCCAAGCGGCCCAAGGACCAGCTCGACTTCTTCCCCCTCACGGTGGACGTCGAGGAGCGGCAGTACGCCGCCGGCAAGATCCCCGGTTCGTTCTTCCGTCGTGAGGGCCGTCCCTCCGAGGACGCGATCCTGACCTGCCGCCTGATCGACCGCCCGCTGCGTCCTTCCTTCAAGAAGGGCCTGCGCAACGAGATCCAGATCGTCGAGACGATCATGGCGCTCAACCCCGACCACCTGTACGACGTGGTCGCGATCAACGCCGCCTCCTGCTCCACGCAGCTGGCAGGACTGCCCTTCTCCGGTCCGATCGGCGGCACGCGTGTCGCGCTGATCAAGGGCCAGTGGGTCGCCTTCCCGACGCACACCGAGCTCGAGGACGCCGTCTTCGACATGGTCGTCGCCGGTCGCGTCCTGGAGGACGGCGACGTCGCGATCATGATGGTCGAGGCCGAGGCCACCGAGAAGACCATCCAGCTCGTCGCGGACGGCGCCGAGGCTCCCACCGAGGAGATCGTCGCCGCCGGTCTGGAAGCCGCGAAGCCCTTCATCAAGGCGCTCTGCAAGGCCCAGTCGGACCTCGCCGCCAAGGCCGCCAAGCCCACCGGCGAGTTCCCGGTCTTCCTGGACTACCAGGACGACGTGCTCGAGGCCCTGACCGCCGCCGTGAAGTCGGAGCTCTCCCAGGCCCTGACCATCGCCGGCAAGCAGGAGCGCGAGGCCGAGCTGGACCGCGTCAAGGAGATCGCCTCCGAGAAGCTGCTCCCGCAGTTCGAGGGCCGCGAGAAGGAGATCTCCGGTGCCTACCGCGCGCTGACCAAGAACCTGGTCCGCGAGCGCGTCATCAAGGACAAGGTCCGCATCGACGGCCGTGGCGTCACGGACATCCGTACGCTCGCCGCCGAGGTCGAGGCCATCCCGCGCGTGCACGGTTCGGCGCTGTTCGAGCGTGGCGAGACCCAGATCCTGGGCGTCACCACCCTCAACATGCTCCGCATGGAGCAGCAGCTCGACACCCTTTCGCCGGTGACGCGCAAGCGCTACATGCACAACTACAACTTCCCGCCGTACTCGGTCGGCGAGACCGGCCGCGTGGGTTCGCCCAAGCGCCGCGAGATCGGCCACGGCGCGCTCGCCGAGCGCGCGATCGTGCCCGTGCTCCCCTCGCGCGAGGACTTCCCGTACGCGATCCGTCAGGTCTCCGAGGCCCTCGGGTCGAACGGCTCGACGTCCATGGGCTCGGTCTGCGCCTCGACGATGTCGCTGCTGAACGCCGGTGTGCCGCTGAAGGCCGCCGTCGCCGGTATCGCCATGGGTCTGATCTCGCAGGAGATCGACGGCCAGACGCACTACGTCGCCCTCACCGACATCCTCGGTGCGGAGGACGCGTTCGGTGACATGGACTTCAAGGTCGCCGGTACGAAGCAGTTCGTGACCGCGCTCCAGCTCGACACCAAGCTCGACGGCATCCCCGCCTCGGTCCTGGCCGCCGCGCTGAAGCAGGCCCGTGACGCGCGTCTGCACATCCTGGACGTCATGAACGAGGCGATCGACGTTCCGGACGAGATGTCCCCGAACGCGCCGCGCATCATCACGGTCAAGATCCCGGTGGACAAGATCGGTGAGGTCATCGGCCCGAAGGGCAAGATGATCAACCAGATCCAGGAGGACACCGGCGCCGACATCACGATCGAGGACGACGGCACCATCTACATCGGTGCCGCCGACGGACCGGCCGCCGAGGCCGCCCGCGCCACGATCAACGGCATCGCCAACCCGACCATGCCGGAGGTCGGCGAGCGCTACCTGGGCACCGTCGTGAAGACGACGACCTTCGGTGCGTTCGTGTCCCTGCTCCCGGGCAAGGACGGTCTGCTGCACATCTCGCAGATCCGCAAGCTCGCCGGCGGCAAGCGCGTGGAGAACGTCGAGGACGTCCTCGGTGTGGGCCAGAAGGTCCAGGTCGAGATCGCCGAGATCGACTCGCGCGGCAAGCTCTCCCTCATCCCCGTCGTCGAGGGCGAAGAGGGCGACGACACGAAGGACGACACCGACAAGTGACGTCGCGTAGCACCACGACGACGGCCCGCCCCTCTTCGGAGGGGCGGGCCGTCGCCCGTACCCAAACCCTCCTCAAGGGCAAGGACGGCATCGGAACGGTTCGCCGTACGACGCTGCCGGGCGGCCTCCGCGTCGTCACCGAGACCCTGCCCTCCGTACGCTCCGCGACCTTCGGGATCTGGGCGAACGTCGGCTCCCGCGACGAGACCCCGGCTCTGAACGGCGCCACGCACTACTTGGAGCACCTGCTCTTCAAGGGCACCAAGAAGCGCAGCGCCCTGGACATCTCGTCCGCCCTTGACGCGGTCGGCGGCGAGATGAACGCCTTCACGGCCAAGGAGTACACGTGCTACTACGCACGCGTGCTCGACACCGACCTGCCGCTCGCCATCGACGTCGTCTGCGACATGCTGACGGGCTCCCTGATCCTCCAGGAGGACGTCGACGCGGAGCGCGGCGTCATCCTCGAAGAGATCGCGATGACCGAGGACGACCCGGGCGACTGCGTGCACGACCTGTTCGCGCACACGATGCTCGGCGACACCCCGCTCGGCCGCCCCGTCCTGGGCACCGAGGAGACGGTCAACGCCCTGAACGCGGACCGGATCCGCCGCTTCTACAAGAAGCACTACGACCCGACGCACCTGGTGGTCGCGGCCGCGGGCAACGTCGACCACAACAAGGTCGTACGTCAGGTCCGTGCCGCCTTCGAGAAGGCGGGCGCCCTGCACCGCACCGACGCGACGCCGGTCGCCCCGCGCCAGGGCTCCCGCGCCCTGCGCACGGCGGGCCGCGTCGAGGTCGTCAACCGCAAGACCGAGCAGGCCCACGTCATCCTCGGCATGCCGGGCCTGGCCCGCACGGACGAGCGCCGCTGGGCCATGGGCGTCCTGAACACCGCCCTCGGCGGCGGCATGTCATCGAGGCTCTTCCAGGAGGTCCGGGAGAAGCGCGGCCTGGCCTACAGCGTGTACTCGTACACGTCGGGCTTCGCCGACACCGGCCTCTTCGGCGTGTACGCGGGCTGCCGCCCGAGCCAGGTGCACGACGTGCTGAAGATCTGCCGCGACGAACTCGACCAGGTCGCCGAGCACGGTCTGTCGGACGACGAGATCGGGCGCGCGATCGGCCAGCTCGCGGGCTCCACCGTCCTCGGTCTCGAGGACACCGGTGCGCTGATGAACCGCATCGGCAAGAGCGAGCTGTGCTGGGGCGAGCAGATGTCGGTCGACGACATGCTGGCCAGGATCGCCGCGGTCACCCCGGACGACGTCCGTGAGGTCGCCCGCGAGGTCCTCGGCCACCGTCCGTCGCTTTCGGCCATCGGCCCGCTCAAGGACAAGCAGGCCGCCCGCCTGCACGAAGCGGTCTCCTAACCCCTTAGCGGTCTCCTAACTCCCTTAAGGAATCAGGCACATGAGCAAGCTGCGCGTGGCGGTCGTCGGAGCAAAGGGCCGGATCGGCTCCGAGGCCGTCCGAGCCGTCGAGGCCGCCGACGACCTGGAACTGGTCGCGGCGCTCGGCCGGGGCGACAAGCTGGACACGCTGGTCGAGGCCGGCGCCCAGGTCGCGGTCGAACTGACCAACCCCGACTCGGTGATGGGCAATCTGGACTTCTGCGTGCGACACGGCATCCACGCCGTCGTCGGTACGACGGGCTGGACGGACGAGCGCATCACGCAGCTGGAGACCGCGCTGGCCGCATCGCCGAAGACGGGCGTCCTGATCGCCCCGAACTTCTCCATCGGCGCGGTCCTCACCATGAAGTTCGCGCAGATCGCGGCGCCGTACTTCGAGTCCGTCGAGGTCGTCGAGCTGCACCACCCGAACAAGGCCGACGCCCCCAGCGGCACCGCCACGCGCACCGCCCAGCTCATCGCCGAGGCCCGTCGGGAGGCGGACAGCGCCCCGCAGCCGGACGCCACCTCGACGGCGCTCGACGGCGCGCGCGGCGCGGACGTCGACGGCGTCCCGGTGCACTCCGTGCGGCTGCGCGGCCTCCTGGCCCACCAGGAGGTGCTCCTTGGCGGTGAGGGCGAGACCCTGACGATCCGGCACGACTCGCTGCACCACAGCAGCTTCATGCCGGGCATCCTGCTCGGCGTACGCCGTGTGGTGAGCACTCCGGGCCTGACGTTCGGCCTGGAACACTTCCTGGATCTGAACTGACACGGACCGGCTGACCCTCATGCGAGCAAAGATCACTTACGCCGTCACGGCTGCCGTCCTGGTCGTCTACTTCGTCCTGGTCGGCAGCCGCGGCGTGCTCCTGATACAGCACGGCACCGCGCTCACCGTCACGTTCGGCGTCGCGGTGCTCATCCTGCCGTTCATCGGCATCTGGTTCCTCTGGAAGAACACGCAGTTCGTCCAGCGCGCCAACCGTCTGGCCGCCGAGCTGGAGGCCGAAGGCGGCCTGCCCGTCGACGAGTTGAAGCGCACGCCCGGCGGCCGGATCGACCGCGACTCGGCCGACGAGGTCTTCGCCCGGCGCAAGGCCGAGACCGAGGACGCCCCGGACGACTGGCGCTGCTGGTTCCGCCTGGCCGTGGCCTATCACGACGCCCGGGACACCCCGCGCGCGCGAAAGGCGATGCAGCGCGCGATCGCGCTGCGGGCGGGCCGACCGGTGAACGTCTAGCTCTGGGGATCAGGCGGTGCGGCGGTACTCGTCGGCCCACACCTCGATGGAGTCGGCCGCCCGGTTGAAGGCCTCGTGCCGGGCCAGGAAGTCGGCATTGCGGTCGGTGAGCAGGAAGGACGGCCCATCGGCCCGCTGATCCCGTCGTACGAGGATGAGCGCCTGCCCCTGTACCGTGCGGGGAAGACCCAGCCACCGCACGGGCTGCTGGGTCGTACGCACCGTCACGACCTGGTCCCACGGCACGGTCTGCGTCGTCAGGAAGGACACACGACGCAGTCCGTGCGCGCTCACCCAGGTGCCCACCCGCAGCAGCCGCAGCGCGCTCACGATGATGACCGTCGCGAGCCCCGCGCAGATCGCGGCACCCGCGAGGGAGTCCGCGAACGCGATGATCACGGCGGCGACCAGGACGTACGAGGCGAGCAGCAGAAGCAGTGCGGACGCCCCCACCCGCCACGGCCCCGGCCGGTAGGGCCGCCGCCAGTGGTCGCGATCGTCGAACGGCAGCGGGGCGTCGTCCGCTGTCTCGTCAAAGGCGCGGTCCGCCGTCAGAAAGGGCAGGGGCACGACTGAATCCTCACTCGATCCACGCACGGTCTGTGCCCGGTGAGGCTACCGAGCCCTGCTCACGCCTACCACCCTTGGGGGTCCGGACGGGGCAGGGCCGAGACGGTCGTCATCGACCGGTCGAGGCCTCGGACTGCTGGGTCTGCGCGGGTGACTGCTCGGGCGACAGGGCGGGCATGCCGACCAGCAGGGAACCCGCGAGGCCGGCGACGACGACCAGGCCGACCAGGGTGCGGCCCACGACCTGAGCGGCCGAAGGGCGCTCTCGGGGTGGGGGAGTGACATTGCTGCGGAACTTGTCGGCTTCGGCGATGAAGGCGAACGGTACGGGCTCGCGCCGACGGAACATGATGTGCGTTTCTCCTCACGCGACTCGAACGAAACTCTGTTGTCTAGACAGACGCTCGAAACGCCCAAATGGTGCCCGGTTTCGCCAAATTCGCCGAAGATTGTCGTGGCGAGGCACCGAACGGCCGATTGTCAGTGCCGGGCCATAGAGTGGGCGCCGCCCGAGTGATGCACATGGAAGGACCCGCGCCAGTGAGCGAGACCCCCACCGAAGACCTCAAGCCCAGCTTCCGCAGCGAGGTCACCGTCGAGTTGGTGAAGCATGCCGCGACCGACTCCGACGTCCTGTGGGCCGCCCGTGTCTCCACTGCCGGGGAGCAGTCCCTGGAAGAGCTCCAGAAGGACCCGGAGCGCTCCAAGGGCCTGATCAACTATCTGATGCGGGACCGCCACGGCAGCCCCTTCGAGCACAACTCGATGACGTTCTTCATCAGCGCCCCGATCTTCGTCTTCCGCGAGTTCATGCGACACCGCGTGGGCTGGTCGTACAACGAGGAGTCGGGCCGCTACAGGGAGCTCCAGCCGACGTTCTACGTCCCGGACGAGTCCCGCAAGCTGGTCCAGGAGGGCCGCCCCGGGAAGTACGTCTTCGTGGAGGGCACCCAGGCCCAGCAGGAGCTCACGGGCCGCGTCATGGAGGACTCGTACCGCCAGGCGTACGAGGCGTATCAGGAGATGCTCGCCGCCGGCGTCGCCCGCGAGGTCGCCCGCGCGGTCCTGCCGGTCGGCCTCTTCTCGTCGATGTACGCGACGTGCAACGCCCGTTCGCTGATGCACTTCCTCGGCCTGCGCACGCAGCACGAGCTCGCCAAGGTCCCGTCCTTCCCGCAGCGGGAGATCGAGATGGTCGGCGAAAAGATGGAGGAGCACTGGGCCAAGCTCATGCCCCTCACGCACGCCGCGTTCAACGGCAACGGACGCGTGGCTCCGTAAGGCACTGATGTACGGGTGGGCTGAGTGAGGTGTCCGTATTGCGGCATTTCGGGAAGTTCATCTAGCCTGATCAAACGGACCCGGCACTGCTTGAACCCCCGAGCAGGCAGTGCCGGGCTCCTCACTTGTCAGGTCCGCACACATCCCCCGAGGGGGGACCACGCGCTGAGCAGCGAGTAGCGTGTTACCCATGGCTCCGACCTCCACTCCGCAGACCCCCTTCGGCAGGGTCCTCACCGCTATGGTCACGCCCTTCACGGCGGACGGCGCACTCGACCTCGACGGCGCTCAGCGACTCGCCGCCCACCTGGTGGACGCAGGCAATGACGGCCTCGTCATCAACGGCACCACCGGTGAGTCGCCGACCACCAGCAACGCGGAGAAAGCCGATCTCGTCCGAGCCGTAGTGGAAGCAGTCGGAGACCGCGCCCACGTCGTGGCGGGCGTCGGCACGAACGACACCCGCCACAGCATCGAGCTCGCCCGCGACGCCGAGCGTGTCGGCGCCACCGGCCTCCTGACGGTCACGCCGTACTACAACAAGCCCCCGCAGGAGGGCCTGCTCCGCCACTTCACCGCGATCGCCGACAGCACCGAGCTGCCGGTCATGCTCTACGACATCCCCGGCCGCAGCGGCGTACCGATCAACACCGAGACGATCGTCCGCCTGGCGCAGCACCCGCGGATCGTCGCCAACAAGGACGCCAAGGGCGACCTCGGCCGCGCCAGCTGGGCCATCGCCCGCTCCGGCCTCGCCTGGTACTCCGGCGACGACATGCTGAACCTCCCGCTGCTCTCCGTCGGCGCCTGCGGCTTCGTCTCCGTGGTCAGCCACGTGGTCACCCCGGAGCTGCGCGCGATGATCGACTCGTACGTCACGGGTGACGTGCAGAAGGCCACCGAGATCCACCAGAAGCTGCTCCCGGTCTTCACGGGCATGTTCCGTACGCAGGGTGTGATCACCACGAAGGCGGCGCTCACCCTCCAGGGCCGCCCCGCGGGACCGCTGCGGCTGCCCCTGGTCGAACTGTCGCCCGACGAGACGGCCCAGCTCAAGATCGATCTCGCCGCCGGCGGGGTACAGCTCTGACCACAGACTTCACAACTGAATACGCGTAACACCGCGGGACACGGTCCTGCACCCACACCAAACAACTGCTACTGCACGAACGTCATGCGCGCCACGTGCCCTGGAGGTACGTGGCGCGTGTGGTGAGGAGAGTCTTTTGAGTCATCCGCATCCTGAACTCGGCGCCCCGCCGAAGCTCCCGAAGGGCGGCCTGCGGGTCACCCCGCTCGGCGGCCTCGGTGAGATCGGCCGCAACATGACCGTCTTCGAGTACAACGGTCGCCTGCTGATCGTCGACTGCGGAGTGCTCTTCCCCGAGGAGGAGCAGCCCGGAATCGACCTGATCCTGCCGGACTTCACGTCCATCAGGGACCGCCTCGACGACATCGACGGCATCGTGCTCACGCACGGCCACGAGGACCACATCGGCGGTGTCCCCTATCTCCTCCGCGAGAAGCCGGACATCCCGCTGATCGGCTCCAAGCTGACGCTCGCGCTCATCGAGGCGAAGCTCCAGGAGCACCGCATCCGTCCGTACACGCTCGAGGTCGTCGAGGGCGACCGCGAGCGTCTGGGCCCGTTCGACTGCGAGTTCATCGCGGTCAACCACTCCATCCCGGACGCCCTGGCCGTCGCCATCCGCACTCCCGCGGGCATGGTCGTCGCCACCGGCGACTTCAAGATGGACCAGCTGCCGATGGACGGCCGCCTCACCGACCTGCACGCGTTCGCGCGGCTGAGCGAGGAGGGCATCGACCTCCTCCTCTCCGACTCGACGAACGCCGAGGTCCCGGGCTTCGTCCCGCCGGAGCGCGACATCTCGAACGTGATCCGGGGCGTCTTCGCCGGCGCCCAGAAGCGGATCATCGTCGCGAGCTTCGCCAGCCACGTCCACCGCATCCAGCAGATCCTGGACGCGGCCCACGAGTACGGCCGCAGGGTCGCCTTCGTCGGCCGCTCGATGGTCCGCAACATGGGCATCGCGAGGGACCTGGGCTACCTGAAGGTCCCGCCGGGCCTGGTGGTGGACGTCAAGACGCTCGACGACCTCCCCGACAGCCAGGTCGTGCTCGTCTGCACGGGCTCGCAGGGTGAACCGATGGCCGCCCTCTCCCGGATGGCCAACCGCGACCACCAGATCCGCATCGTCCAGGGCGACACGGTGATCCTGGCGTCGTCGCTCATCCCCGGCAACGAGAACGCGGTCTACCGCGTGATCAACGGCCTGACCCGCTGGGGAGCGAACGTCGTCCACAAGGGCAACGCGAAGGTGCACGTCTCCGGCCACGCGTCGGCGGGCGAGCTCCTGTACTTCTACAACATCTGCAAGCCCAAGAACCTGATGCCGGTGCACGGCGAATGGCGCCACCTGCGCGCCAACGCCGAGCTGGGCGCCCTCACCGGCGTCCCGCACGACCGCATCGTGATTGCCGAGGACGGCGTCGTCGTCGACCTCGTCGAGGGCAAGGCGAAGATCGTCGGCAAGGTCCAGGCGGGATACGTCTATGTCGACGGCCTCTCGGTCGGCGACGTCACGGAGTCCTCCCTCAAGGACCGCAGGATCCTCGGCGACGAGGGCATCATCTCGGTCTTCGTCGTGGTGGACTCCAGCACCGGCAAGATCACCGGGGGCCCGCACATCCAGGCCCGTGGCTCCGGCATCGACGACTCGGCCTTCTCGGCCGTCATGCCGAGGGTCCAGGAGGTCCTGGAGAAGTCGGCCCAGGACGGCGTCGTGGAGCCCCACCAGCTGCAGCAACTCATCCGCCGCACGCTGGGCAAGTGGGTCTCGGACAACTACCGGCGACGCCCGATGATCCTTCCCGTGGTCGTCGAGGTCTGACCCGACACTGCGTGAACTTGGAGCGGGGCGCCTCGATTTGCATCGGGGCGCCCCGCTCCAGTACGTTTACGTCTCCGCCTGAACGGGAAGCACCCGGCACTCACGTGCTCGGAGCCACCCGAACCGGGCGGGGAATTCCGACTCAGAATCTCTGATAAAGTCGGAACCGCCGGAAAGGGAAACGCGAAAGCCGAAAGGCCGGAGCGGAAACCTGAAAGGCACCGAGGAAAATCGGACACGAAAGAGTCTGATAGAGTCGGAAACGCAAGAACAGAAACAAAGAAACACCGAAGG